>NZ_JBIQVZ010000001.1:0-1184647 GCF_044335535.1 Mariniflexile sp. HMF6888
CCGCAGTTTTTTTTTTCGGGACGGGGGCTTTGGCCGTGGGACATGGGCATCGGGCTCCCGTTTTGGGGCAAAAATGTATGGAAAAAAGCCCAGCGGAATCCCCTTCCCGGATCCAAGAACATATTGTGCCCTTGGATAACCGATAGTTTTTACACATATATATAAGGGGCATTTGCCAAAGTGGGCCTTGACCGGGGAGATGGACCCTGCCCCGTGACCATGTAGCGCGCGTTAGGGATGGCAGTGGAAAGCCCGCAGCGAGGTACGAGCGAGGACTTGTAACGGACAGCCCGACCTTGCTCCTTTTGCAAGGGAACGCCCTAATTATTTATCTATTAAAAATTATACCTATATATATATTGTATGTATTTGTTTATACTACTATCTTTGCACACTGAATTTAATTTATTTTAATGATACATATTACATTACCCGATGGCAGTGTGAAAACGTTTGAAGCGAACGTTACACCTATGGATGTTGCAAAAAGCATTAGTGAAGGATTTGCTAGAAACGTGATTTCGGCAAATTTTAATGGCACAACCGTGGAAACTGTAACGCCTTTAACCACCGATGGCTCGTTGGTTTTATATACTTGGAACGACAGCGAAGGAAAAACAGCCTTTTGGCATTCGTCTGCTCACGTGTTGGCACAGGCTATTGAAGAACTATATAAAGGTGCGAAACTTACCATTGGTCCTGCGATTGAAAATGGTTTTTATTACGATGTTGATTTTGGTGAGCATATAGTTTCTGAAAAAGACTTTAAAGCGATTGAAGACAAGATGTTGGAAATTGCTCGTGGAAAGCATGATTTTAAAATGCGCTCTGCTACAAAAGCTGAAGCCTTAGATTTATATAAAGGTAATACCTTTAAAACCGAGTTGATTGAAAACTTAGAAGATGGCACCATTACTTTTTGCGATCATTCTACTTTTACAGATTTGTGTCGTGGTGGCCATATACCAAATACAAGTATAATAAAGGCTGTTAAAATTTTAAGTGTTGCAGGTGCTTATTGGAGAGGTAATGAAAATAATCCGCAACTTACGCGTGTTTATGGTATTTCGTTTCCGAAGCAAAAAGAGCTTACAGAATATTTGGAATTACTTGAAGAAGCTAAAAAACGTGACCATAGAAAGCTTGGTAAAGAATTGGAATTGTTTACATTTTCCCAAAAAGTGGGACAAGGACTTCCTTTGTGGCTGCCAAAAGGTGCTGCATTACGTGAACGTTTAGAAAACTTCTTAAAAGCGGCACAAAAAAAAGCTGGCTACGAAATGGTCGTTACACCTCATATCGGACAGAAAGAACTTTATGTTACTTCTGGTCATTATGCAAAATATGGTGCCGATAGTTTTCAGCCTATTCACACACCAAAGGAAGGTGAGGAATTTTTGTTAAAGCCTATGAACTGTCCGCATCACTGCGAAATTTACAACAACAGCCAATGGAGTTATAAAGATTTGCCTAAGCGTTATGCTGAATTTGGTACTGTATATAGATATGAACAAAGTGGTGAATTACATGGTTTAACACGTGTAAGAGGGTTTACTCAAGATGATGCGCATTTATTTTGTACACCAGACCAACTAGATGCTGAGTTTAAAAATGTGATTGATTTGGTACTTTATGTATTTGGATCGTTAGGATTTGAAAATTTTACCGCCCAAGTATCGTTAAGAGACCCTGAGACTCCTGATAAATATATAGGTAGTTTAGAAAACTGGGAGAAAGCTGAAAATGCTATTATGAGTGCTACCATAGATAAAGGTTTGAATTATACCGTAAAAACTGGTGAAGCTGCTTTTTATGGTCCTAAACTGGATTTTATGGTAAAAGATGCGCTTGGTCGTCAATGGCAGTTAGGTACGATTCAAGTCGATTACAACTTACCTGAGCGTTTCAATTTAACGTATAAAGGCAGTGATAATGAATTACACAGACCTGTAATGATACATCGAGCACCTTTTGGAAGTATGGAACGTTTTATTGCTATTTTACTAGAACATACCGCTGGTAATTTCCCACTTTGGCTGATGCCAACACAGGCTATTATACTGTCAATTAGTGAGAAATATGAAAAATACGCTGAAAAAGTTTTAAATTTGCTAGAAAATGACGAAATTCGCGCCCTTGTAGACCATAGGAATGAAACCATTGGTAAGAAAATTAGGGAAGCAGAAATGCAAAAATACCCTTTTATGATTATCATAGGTGAACAAGAGGCGAAAGAAAACAAAATAACTGTGCGTATGCACGGAGGAGAAGATTTAGGAATGATTTCCATTGAAGACTTCTCAAAAATTATTAAAACAGAAATAAGCAAAACGTTAAAACCGTTTTAAATAAGTTTAACTTAAAAAACATAAAGCCATAGCAATTAGAAGAAAATCGCAACCCGCAAAAAGGGTTTCACAAGAGGATAAACATAGAATTAACTCTAAGATTAGTGCACCCAACGTTCGTCTTGTAGGCGAAAACGTCGAAATAGGTGTGTATTCTACCAGAGATGCTTTAAAAATAGCAGACGAGCAAGGATTTGATCTAGTAGAGATTTCTCCAAATGCAGATCCTCCTGTTTGTAAAGTTATGGATTATAAAAAGTTTCTTTACGAACAAAAGAAACGTGATAAAGTTATTAAAGCCAAGGCTACTAAGGTTGTAATTAAGGAAATTCGATTTGGACCTCAAACCGACGACCATGATTACGACTTTAAAAAGAAGCATGCCGAAAAATTCTTAAAAGAAGGTGCTAAACTTAAAGCATTTGTTTTCTTTAAAGGACGTTCTATCGTGTTTAAAGAGCAAGGACAGATTTTATTATTAAGATTGGCCCAAGATCTTGAAGAATTTGGTAAAGTAGAGCAAATGCCGCAATTGGAAGGTAAACGTATGACCATGTTTATTGCTCCAAAAAAATAAAGAAAAGTATATCTTATATAAATAAGATGCTGAAATAAATTCAGCACAACGTAATTAAGCGAAATAATTAAAACCTAGGAAAAGAAAATGCCTAAAATGAAAACAAAATCGAGTGCCAAAAAACGCTTTAAGCTAACTGGTACTGGTAAGATTAAAAGAAAGCACGCTTTTAAAAGTCACATCTTAACAAAGAAGTCTAAAAAACGTAAGCTCGCTTTGACGCATGATACATTAGTAGATAAGGCGGATGAGAATAATGTTAAATTGATGTTACGTTTAAAGTAACCACTTTTTAACCGGTTAAAATAAATTATAAACCCTGGAGTTAGGCCATAAAGAATTCAGAATTCAGAATTCAAAATTCAGAATTAAAGAATCGCCTACTACAAAAAAACAATTAAAATTATGCCAAGATCAGTAAATTCTGTAGCAAAAAGAGCCCGAAGAAAAAAGGTTCTAAAACAAGCAAAAGGTTACTTTGGACGTCGTAAAAACGTTTGGACAGTAGCAAAAAATGCGGTTGATAAAGCGATGCAATACTCGTATAGAGACCGTAGAAACAAAAAGAGAACATTCCGTGCTTTATGGATTGCGCGTATAAACGCAGGTGCCAGGGAGTATGGATTATCTTATTCTCAATTTATGGGAAAATTAAAAGCTAATGATATTGAATTAAACCGTAAGGTTTTAGCAGATTTAGCTATGAATAACCCAGAGGCTTTTAAAGCCGTAATAGAGAAAGTAAAATAAGGCGTTTTCGCCATTGTTAAACATATTATATTCGCTTAATATATTAAAAATCCGGTTCGTTTGAATCGGATTTTTTATTTTTGGTTTAAATCAAAAAAATAAATGTTAAATTTATAAGCCTAATAACACCTGTATATGTATTTGTCTAACCGCATAAGAAATATAAGTTTTTGGGGATTGGATTTTATTAAGGGAGGTAAAATAAGAAAACATTATCGAAACATTGAAGCTATTTTAGACAATCCAACCTCAAAAGAATCTCTAATTCAAAGAAATTCACATTTAGATAATGTTTTAAAACATGCTACTAAAACCACCGCGTATTACAAACCATACTCTAATTTCAAGTCAATAGAAGATTTTCCTGTTATTAAAAAAAATGTCATTCAAGAACATTTTGAAAGTTTTAAATCAAAAGGGTTAAAAAATAATGCATACCATAAAGTATCTACAAGTGGTTCTACAGGAATGCCTTTTTTTTTATATCAAGACAAAAATAAACGCTTGAGAAATACAGCGGATGTTATATTCTTTTCTAAACTTTCCAATTATATAATAGGTAATCGTTTATTTGAACTTGAGGTTTGGAGAGAACATAATAGAAAAAAGCCTTTTAAATCTTGGTTGCAAAACGTAATTCAATTTGATATAACTAGACTAGACGAAGATAGAATTTCTCATTTTTTGTATCAATTAAAGAAATATAAACAAAACAAAACGCTTCTTGGATTTGCATCTTCTTTTGAAACAATCTGTCAATATCTGGACAAAAAAAACATAACGCTAGGGAACAATCTTAAGCTAACATCAATTATAGCTAATTCTGAATATCTAAATGATTACACAAGAACTAAATTAAAACAGTTTTTTAAGGTTCCTGTACTGTCAAGATATTCAAATGAAGAAATAGGCATTATTGCTCAACAAACAATAGAATCACCAAATTATTTTATTATTAACCATGCCAGTTATTTTGTAGAAGTCTTAGACATTGAAAAAGATGTACAAGTAAAAAAAGGGCAATTAGGAAGAATTGTTGTTACAGATCTATTTAATTATTGTATGCCTATTATAAGATATGATACAGGGGATGTAGCTAAATTAATTGAAACCGAAAAAGGTATTACAAAATTTAAACACATTGAAGGAAGAAAAATGGATTTAATTTATGATACGAGTGGGAGTTTGATTTCTTCGTTTGTTATTTATACTAAATTCTACAAATACTATACCTATTTAAAACAATATCAATTTATTCAAGAAAGCAAAAAAGAATACACCATTAAATTAAATATTCATAATACGTTTCCTTTTGAAACAGAATTAACTGAAGATATTAAAAAAGATTTCGGAAAAGATGCCATTGTAAAAATAGTATATGTAGATGAGATTCCTCCTTTGGCTTCCGGAAAAAGAAAAAAAGTAGTGAATAATTATACTAAACCCGATTAAAATGATGCTTTATTTTTCCTAATATAATATTTTTAGTTCTCATAACAAATTTATAAACCATCGGAACTGGGTCATTTAAAGCATATTTAAAAGACGTATTGTTCAATATAAATTTGAAATGAAACATGAAAAGAACATTATTTCTTATACTTTTAACTAATCCTTTTAAGTTTAAATAATTTACCTTTTTATACTTTGGCAACTCAAACTGCTTATTTAAACCTGTTAAACAATATAAATAAGGGAAATTAACGCCAGCAATTAATGATGCATCTAAAGATCCCCAGAACCGGGTATTAACTTCAATAATCTTAAATGTATTACTTTTTATGTCAAACCTACAATCTACATGGGCTACACCAGACCAATTAAGTGATTTGATTAACTTTACAATAATCTCATACAACTGTTCTTCATATACAAATTTAACTCCCAATAAAGGAGCGAACGGATTATCGGCATTCATGGTTGCTTTTTGAATTGTAAATGCCAAAATAGAACCAGACTTACATAAAACACTGCAACCTATATCATAACCCTCTATATATTCTTGAATAATAAATTCGTGATCATTTAATTTGTTAATTGCAAAATATTCTTGTAAACCCGCTAAGTCCTTAAAAATATTCACATCCGTTCCGCCCCCTATCCCTTCTGTCGGTTTAACTATTATTGGAAATTTTATGGTGTCATCTGTAGTTAAATTATTTGAATTATATAAATAACTTTTTGGAAACGGCAAGTTATTAGTCAATAAATGCTCTGCTAATTTCCATTTATTCTTCGCTATTTTAAAATCATTATAGGCAGGTAGTAAACATAATTTATCTTTAAATAATATTTTATCTTTATATTTTATTAATGCTTCAATTCCCTTTTCATAAATTGCCATTATTACGTCAATCTTATGCTTTTTTGACTCTTCATTAATGTTTTTAATCCACTCTAGTTCTTCATTTGTTTTAGGATAGTAAGAAAAATGAAATATATGTCTCGAATATCTCATTGGAATATGCCTTTGATTAGACATAATATAAATTTCAACATCCTTAACTTGAGACAAACTATTTACCACATAAATTAATAAATGGCTATCGCCATCTGGAATTAAAACTGAAATAGCCATTAAATATTTTTTTATTTTTATAGATAAATATAATATATTCTTAACCTTCATCTCAAAAAATTCAATATAATTTAATAAAACTTCTAAATAATGAGAATAAATAATACTGAATTATACTTTAATCGAATTTAATTGCAACATAACAAATATTTTAATTAATGTTAGACGCTTCTATATAATTTTGTATCAAATTTTAAACCTTCCTACTAGGGTGATTCGATTAATAGCAAATAAATCAACACTTTAACTTAAAATTAAACATTATGAAAATTAAATTTTATGCAAGTTTTGCCTTTTTTGTAGGCGTGTTAATGCTTTTTGGTATGTATAGCTGCCAAACCGAACCCTTAGATTCTGACCAAAATTTAAGTGCTACAAGTAGTAGTGCTTCTAAAACAAGTTCAGTAATACTTGACTGGTCCTGCAGCACAACAGCAACTGAAGTTGACTTATTAGCTGGACAAACCATGTTAGTTGGAAAAGTAAAAGTAGAAGTTGTAGGTTCGGACTACAAAATAACCTACGATATTACTGTTGATGGCTATTGTTTAACATCTACACATTTATCTGTTGTTGAATCGCCAGATTTATTCCCAAATAATAATGGCAACCCTACAAATGGTCATTTTGAGTATGGTGATGACGAGCTTGATTGTGTTACAAGTGCTACTTATTACGTTCCTACTTCAAAAGGAACCTATATTGCAGCCCATGCAGTTGTAAATTGTGTGTCTGATGTTACAAGTGAAGCATTTGAACAGTCTTTACCAGAACAAGTGGATGTTTGCGTGACAGCTAAAGGTGTACCTGAAAGCTATTTCGATATACAAATTGCTGATGGAAATTCTTTATCTGGTTTATTTGATGCTTGGTGTCTAGATCAAGATGCTACTTTAAACAATAATGAATGTTTTACTGCTGATGTTTATTCTTCTTACGAAACTCTTCCTGCTGGTAAATTTGAAAAACCTGAAAATTTCGGAGCCCTTAATTGGCTTATGAATCAAGGATTTATAGGAACTGAAGCAACTCCTGAATTAGGTAATTATACTTTTGGTGATATTCAAATAGCTGTTTGGAAGTTAGTTGATGATAGTGTATGTACGCTATGCCAATTCACTGGCCCTTACAACAATGACAGAATAAATATGCTTGTTGAAATGGCTCTAGCTCACAATGACTTTGTGCCTGGTTGTGGTGACGATATTGTAATTGTTCTTATACCTACTGACAACAAGCAATCTATTTTTATTACCATCCCTGCACCATGTGGAGAATGTGAAGAGACTGCTTGGGGTGATGGTTGTCCATTCCCTGGAAAAAATTGGGCCACTTATTTTAAATATGACGCTGGTTCATAAAAAAACATGACATGTTAAACAAAAAAATCCGGTTCTTAATTGAATCGGATTTTTTTATGAAGTGGTTTAAACTTTTTCGATTGAAGCAGGACGGAGCGTAGAAAAATAACCCAGTGGGTTAATTTAGCGAACGGGCCAGCCAGCGCAATAGCAATTTTATTAAATCGAAGTCTTTTTCGAGTTAGGGCCGAGCGTAAAGAAAAGGTTTAGTAAACCTTTTTAGAGAAGGAGCCAGCTTGTCGCGTTGGAAAAGCTACGGATAGAAAAAAAGATGTAGAGTGGGCAAAAAAGGGCGATTTTTTAGCCAATGGAAAAAGTTTAAACCACTTCTATATCCCAAAAGCAGTAATAACAATTGTTCTTGATCCTCCATGATTTCTATGCTCACAAAGATAAATTCCTTGCCAAATTCCTAAATTCAACTTACCATTGGTAATTGGTATTTGTACCGAAGCACCTAATAAAGAGGCTTTAATATGCGCAGGCATGTCATCAGAACCTTCATAAGTATGTTTATAAAAAGGTGCATTTTCAGGAACCATCTTGTTAAAGTGACTTTCAAAATCTGTTCTAACCGTAAAATCGGCATTTTCATTTATGGTTAAACTTGCCGATGTATGTTTAATAAACACCTGTAGTTGCCCTATATTAATTTGACTAATTTCTGGAACTGCATCCAAAACAGTATCGGTAATTAAATGAAAACCTCTTGAGTAAGACTTTAATTTTATTTGTTTTTGAAAGGATTTCATATAACTTTTATTTAAAACAATGCTTAAATTTAGGCTTTAAAATATAATTACACGCTGCATTTTTCGTTTTAATAACGCAACCTTTTAAATTTAATAGCATCTATAAAAAAATAAAGAACCTAAATTTAAATACTATGAGACCTTATATTTTAATTGCTTTTTTGAGCTTTATTACTTTAACGAACTGCTCTATTGGTAATAATGATGATATCCCAGACCAAATAATAACCACTTATTGGCATTTAACTAATGTAAGTGGTGGCGTGGCTGGTGTTGATAATGATTTTGATCTCAATGATATTGTTTGGCATTTTAATAACACTACTAATAAACTAACAATTAAAAATACCAATACCGATGATACCATTGAAGATGGTTTTGATTCTGGAGTTTACAACTTTTCGGTTACAACCGTTGGTAGTGACGAATTTCTTGTAATAAACTCCAATGAGTTTGGCAAAGTGGTTGTTACCCAAACCCAATTAACAATAGACCAAAATATGACTACAAGCGGAACTGGTGCAGATGGTTTTATATATACATTTACCCGTGTAAATATTGTTAAAAATGCGGAGTAAAAAATTTCTTGAAATAGACTATCCTCGAGGCAGATCCATTGAGGTATTCCTTCTGTTTCATTTTGACCTCAGGGTCAAAAACCAAAATCTTGTATTTTACCTCACCTAAAACTATCCGAAAAGACTGTTCTGACCTCTCCAAAAGAGAGGTAAATTGGATACCCCGAGGCTGAGCCTTCGGGGAATTATTTGGATTAAGAACGTTTAAGTTTTCTGTTTCTTTTTTCTGGCTGCTGGAAACAATACGTTGTTTAAAATGAGTCTATAACCAGGTGAAGTTGGATGTAAATCAAGTTCTGTTTTAGAATCTCCTACCCTATGCTGATAATCTTCAGGATCGTGACCGCCATAAAAGGTAAAAAAACCTTTTCCTTTTATACCGTGAATATACTTAGCCTCTCCGTTAGACTTGGTTTCTCCCATTACCAACACATTCGATTTTATCTCATCTCTGGTAAAAGCGGTTGTTTGCCCCATAAAACCTTTTACCAAAGCGGTGTGATTTTGGCATAACATGGTTGGAATAGGATCCCATTTAGCTGAAAATTCCATTAAAGAAAAATAATCGGATGTTTTAGAAACCATACGCTTTTGAGTCATATCAATAGAAGAAAACTCATAAACATTTGGGTTGCGTTCTAAAGTATAATTTGTAAAAGCGAAGGTTTTATTATAATCAATTTTATTTTGATACCCCGAACCACTACCATCACCATCAAACATGGGTTCACAAATATCGACACCTTCGGCAGATAAAGCAATATCAAAACTATCGGCAGCACTACACATCGCAAACATAAAACCGCCTCCAATTACATAATCTCTAATCTTTAAAGCCACATCCAATTTTTCTTCCGATACTTTATTGTAACCCAATTTTGTAGCTAAGGCTTCTGCTTCCTTTTTTTCTTCAATATACCACGATGCCGCTTTGTAAGCGCCATAAAATTTTCCGTATTGCCCCGTAAAATCTTCATGATGTAAATGCAACCAATCGAAAGCCAAAAGACCATCGTTTAGCACTTCTTCATCATAAACGGTTTCATAAGGTATTTCTGCATATTGCAACACCATAGTTACGGCATCGTCCCAAGGCAATTTTCCCTTTGGGGTATAAACGGCAATTTTAGGAGCTTTTTCTAAAATAACGGCTTCCATGTTTTGGCTAGGGCTACTTATGTCTTCTAAAATACTTTCGGTTTTTGAATCTGAAAGGACTTCAAACGAAATGCCTCTAATTTGACATTCACGTTGAATTTCTTGCGTGTCGGGCAATAAAAAAGAACCGCCACGGAAATTAAGCAACCATTTTACTTTCTGCTCTTTATTTAATACCCAATAGGTTAATCCGTATGCTTTTAAGTGATTTTTTTGACTTTCGGCATCCATGGGGATTAGAATGTAGGATGCATAGGTTTGAAAACCTATGAACAATAAAAATAATGTAACAAATATCTTTTTCAAAATTGAGGCTAAACTTAATGTGATTTCTCAGTCGCTCCTTCTTAGAAATGACTAAACATCCATAATTTATGTTGAAAGATACTTAAATTTTATTCTTCTTGAAATTAGTTTAACAGAAGATTGGATTTAAAACGGCACATCGTTATCATCATCATTAAATGAACTTCCAAAAGCTTGATCTGGGCTTGCTTTAAAATTATCGGATTTAAACGTATCATCATTTGCTGCTGCATTCATTTTAGAATGAAACTCGAAAGGTGAATCAAAATCGTCTAAATTATCAAACTTACCTAAATGTCCAATAAACTTTAAACGGATATTTTCCAAACCACCATTACGGTGCTTTGCTACAATAAACTCACCTTGACCTTCGGTTGGTGAACGTTCTTCATCATCCCATTCATCAATTTTATAATATTCCGGTCTGTAAATAAAACTTACAATATCGGCATCTTGCTCAATAGCACCCGATTCACGTAAATCTGAAAGCAACGGGCGTTTACTACCACCACGGGTTTCAACCGCACGCGATAATTGCGACAGTGCAATAACGGGCACATTCAATTCTTTTGCTAATGCTTTAAGGTTTCTGGAAATCATCGAGATTTCTTGTTCACGGTTTCCGCCATGGTTACTTCCACCTGTCATTAATTGCAAATAATCAATCATGATAAGTTTAATACCGTGTTGAGAAGACAATCGCCGTGCTTTTGCTCTTAGATCGAAAATAGAAAGCGATGGCGTATCGTCAATAAACAAAGGGGCTTTTTCAAGACCTTTAACTTTTACATTAAGTTGTTCCCACTCGTGTTTTTCTAGTTTTCCTGTTCTTAATTTTTCTGATGACAGTCCCGTTTCACTAGAAATTAAACGGGTTATTAATTGTACCGAAGCCATCTCTAAAGAGAAAAATGCTACGGGAATATTCTGGTCTACGGCAATATTTCTTGCCATAGACAAGGTTAAAGCTGTTTTACCCATACCAGGACGTGCAGCAATAATAATTAAATCGGACGGTTGCCAACCTGATGTTAATTTATCTAATTTGGTAAAGCCTGTTGGAATACCACTTAGCCCTTCTTTATTAGAGATTTCTTCAATTTTCTTTTTAGCCTGAATTACTAATTCTTGTGCAGTTTCGCTCGATTTTTTAATATTACCTTGGGTAACTTCATATAATTTTGATTCAGCAGCGTCTAATAAATCGAAAACATCTTTGGTTTCATCATAAGAATCTTCAATAATTTCACTTGAAATTTTAATTAAACTACGTTGAATGAATTTTTGTAAAATAATGCGTGCATGAAACTCTATATGTGCCGAAGAGGATACTTTTTGGGTTAAGGAAATAAGGTAAAAATCGCCCCCGGCTAGCTCTAACTTAGCGTTTTTCTTTAATTGTGTTGAAACGGTTAATAAGTCGATTGGTTCACTATTTTCAAACAACTGAAATATAGCGTTAAAGATGTGCTGATGCGCTTCTTTATAAAAAGCATCTGGACTTAAAATATCGATAACTTCATCGACTCCTTTTTTATCAATCATCATCGCACCAAGCACAACTTCCTCTAAATCAAGTGCTTGTGGTGGTATTTTTCCTTTCTCAAGGCTAATCAGTGTACTTTTATCAACTTTAAATCCTCTAATTTGGTCGGGTTGTTTCATAACTACGAAAGTAACTAAAAAGAACGTGTTTTCTATTAGAAAATGACTTATGATTGTTAACCAGTCTTTAACAATTTAACTGTTAACAACTTATAAATATTGTCAATAACACAAAAAAAAACTGAAGCCTTATACTTCAGATTTTTCTTGTATTATGTTATTAAACGTGTTAGCCTTTAAAGACTCCCATGTGAGAATATTTATCCATACGTTTGGCAACTAAATCTTTTGGTGATAAGTTTTTAAGTTCTTCAAACGATTTTACAATGGCATTACTAACCGTGGAAAATGTTTTATCTCTATCTCTATGCGCACCACCTAGCGGTTCTTTTATAATTTCATCAACTAGTTTTTGCTTCTTCATATCGGTAGCCGTTAATTTTAAGGCATCGGCTGCTTGTTCTTTAAACTCCCAACTACGCCATAAAATAGACGAACAAGATTCTGGGGAAATTACAGAATACCATGTGTTTTCAAGCATCAAAACCACATCGCCTACACCTATACCTAAAGCACCACCAGAAGCACCTTCACCAACTATAATGGTAATAATTGGCACTTTCAAACGGGTCATTTCTAAAATATTTCTGGCAATGGCTTCTCCTTGTCCGCGTTCTTCGGCTTCCAAGCCTGGAAATGCACCTGGCGTATCTATAAGAGTCACTACAGGTATACCAAATTTTTCGGCAGATTTCATTAAACGTAATGCTTTTCTATACCCTTCTGGGTTTGCCATACCAAAATTTCTGTATTGGCGTGTTTTGGTGTTATAACCTTTTTGTTGGCCAATGAACATAAAACTTTGGTCTCCAATTTTACCTAGTCCACCAATCATGGCTTTATCATCTTTAAAGCCTCTGTCTCCATGTAATTCTAAGAAAGATTCACCGCAAATAGCACGAATATAGTCTAAAACGTAAGGTCTATCTGGATGACGAGACATTTGCACGCGTTGCCAAGGTGTTAGGTTTTTATAAATGTCTTTTTGGGTGGCTGCTAATTTTTTTTCTATATTTGAACATGTTTCAGTAACATCTACTTCACTCTCTTCACCAATAACTCTACATTTTTGCAATTGGTCTTCAAGTTCTTTTATAGGTAGTTCAAATTCTAAATATTCCATAAGAATTTTATTTTGGCTATTAATCTTAAGTTAGTGTACAAACCTACATATTTTTTCATTTTAAATTAAGAAAAATATAAAAATGTTGGTTCTCTTAAACTTCTTTACAAAAATAAGGATTCTTAAAGAGAATACTTGTTTTTTAACAATCTTATGTTCTTCAGAATGGCATTTAGCAGTACCGTAACAATAATTACTATAGCTCCGTAATAAAATGACGGACTCATATATTCTTTTTCGGGAAACAAAATAACCGCCATAAAAATACCGTAAATAGGTTCCATATTGTAGCTAAGAACCACGGTATATGGGCTAATAACCTTCATAACATGCACTGCAGCAATAAATGCATAAGCCGTACATACAGAAGCTAAAATAAATAAGTACCCATAATCTGAATGACTTAAACTAAAAAACTCAGCAGAAAAACCCCCACCAAAAATAAAAATATAAATAGAGACAAATAAAACACCACTTAAAAATTCGTAAAATGAAATAACTGTAGCCGTATGCTGTTTTAAAAAACTACCATTTAACACTGCAAAAAGCGATGACAAAAACGCAGATGAAATTCCTAAAATAATACCATTAATATACTTTATTTCACTTTTAGTTATTATAAAAACACCTATTATTACTATCACTCCAAATAGAATTTCATACCAAATAATACGTCGCTTATAAATTATAGGTTCTATTAACGATGCAAAAAAAGCACCGCAAGAAAACATGGCAAGTGTTATGGATACATTTGATGCATCGATAGCTCCAAAAAAGGTAATCCAATGCAAGGCTATAATAATGCCTGCAATAGACAATCTAACAATTGACTTTAGACTTATTTTTACATTAATCTTTGTTATTTTTATATAAGTGAACATTAAAAGAAACGCCATTACCATTCTAAACCAAACCAAAGGAATGGCTGTAATGGTAATTAATTCACCTAAAATAGCTGTGAAACCAGCTATAAAAACTAAGAAGTGAAGATGTAAATGATTTTTTAGCTTAACGTTTGGCATTGCGCAACAGGAAAATGGCTAGAATGCCAAAAACGACATTTGGAAACCAGGCAGCTACTAGTGGTGAGAAATCGGATTGTTCTGCCATAACACCAAAAATTTTATCGAAAAACACAAAAACCATGGCAATACATATCCCTACTGCCAAATTAACTCCCATACCACCACGTCGTTTTATAGAAGATACAGCTACCGCAATAATGGTTAAAATAAACACAGAAACTGGCAAACTCCATTTTCGGTATAATACTAATTTAAAACGCCCTACATTTGAAGATCCTCTGGCTTCTTCTTTGGCTATAAATTGTTTTAAATCACCATACATTTTAGTTTCTGCTGCATAAATTTCGGGAATTAAATCGTCTACATCGAAAGTAAAAAGTGTGTCTTTGGTTGCACTAATTTCTAATTCATCTTCATTTGCACCTATACTACGCTTAACATAATCGGTTAATCTATAGGTGGTATCTTCTTCAATGTATTTAATATTTTTAGCTGTAATTTTATACTTTAGTTCATTCTTTTCAAAATGCTCTAAGGTAAAATTACTTCCATTTTTATTTGCCACATCAAAACTACTTACATAAATAATGTCGTTATCATTAATTTGCCTGAAAACGTTTTGACCCGTTTCTTCAAAAGCTGTTTTGCCTTTTTTTAGATATTTATAGGAAAAATCATTAAAGCCCTCGCTGGCTTTTGGCGCTAAAAACAAACCTAGTAAAATAGCTAATATCCCAACCATGGTTGCACCAATCATGTAGGGACGTAAAAATCGGGAAAATGAAACACCCGAACTTAAAAAGGCTATAATCTCGGTATTATTGGCTAATTTCGATGTAAACCAAATAACAGATAAAAATAAAAATAGCGGAAAGAGTAAGTGTGCAAAATATATTGTAAAATTATAAAAATAGACAAGCACTTCACCTATAGGTACTTCGCTTTCAAGGATTTTACCTATTTTTTCAGCAAGATGCACTGTTATTCCGATGGGAATAAACAATAGCAGCATCATAAAAAATGTAAACAAATAGCGTTTTAATATGTACCAGTCTAGTATTTTCAAATTGGGTATTGGGTTTTAGGTGTTGGGTGTTGGTTGAAAAACTTTAAACTCATAACTTTTAACTTACAATTCTACAATCTATTATCCATCTGTTTTACCATTTGGTCTTTCCAAGTTTTAAAATCTCCCGCTAATATATGCTTTCTTGCCTCACGAACCAACCACAAATAAAACCCTAAATTGTGAATAGTCGCTATTTGTTTTCCTAACAATTCGTTAACCGTAAACAAATGTCTTAAATAAGCTTTAGTATATTCGGTATCTACAAAGGTTATTCCCATGTCATCTACTGGCGAAAAATCGGATTCCCATTTTTTATTTTTGATATTTATAGTTCCATGCGTTGTAAACAACATACCGTTTCTGGCATTTCGGGTTGGCATCACACAATCAAACATATCAATACCTAACGCTATATTTTCTAAAATATTGATGGGTGTACCAACTCCCATTAAATAACGCGGTTTGTCTTCGGGCAAAATTTCGGTTACCACTTCTGTCATGGCATACATTTCTTCGGCGGGTTCGCCAACCGAAAGTCCTCCAATGGCATTTCCAACAGCCCCTGCATTAGCGATATACTCGGCTGACTGTTGTCGTAAATCTTTATATGTACTACCTTGTACTATAGGAAAAAAGGCTTGACCGTAATCGTATCTTAAAGGCGTTTTTTCTAAATGATTGATGCATCTATCTAACCAGCGGTGCGTCATGTGCATCGAGCGTTTTGCATAGTTGTAATCGCATGGGTATGGGGTGCATTCATCGAACGCCATAATAATATCGGCACCAATAGAGCGTTGAATTTCCATAACGTTTTCGGGTGTAAACGTATGGTAACTCCCATCTATATGCGATTTAAATTTAACCCCTTCTTCCTTAATTTTTCTGTTTGCAGAAAGTGAATACACTTGATATCCACCCGAATCAGTTAAAATGTTCCGATCCCAATTCATAAATTTATGAAGACCGCCCGCTTTTTCTATAATGTCTGTTTGCGGACGTAAATATAAGTGATAGGTGTTCCCTAGAATAATATCTGGATTAATGTCCTCTTTTAACTCGCGTTGATGCACCCCTTTCACAGTTCCTACCGTTCCTACAGGCATAAAAATAGGGGTTTCAATGACACCGTGGTCGGTGGTTATTGTGCCTGCTCTGGCTTTACTTTGGGTATCTTTCGCTTTTAATTCAAATTTCATCTATTGATTTTATCGCTTTTATAATTTGGCTATAAATAATATAAAACAGCACTTAAGTTGGCAAAGATAATTAACTGAAAAATGATATTGATTGTTATGAAAAGAAAATAATTTGCTTTTGGCAGCGTTTTTGATTGTATGTGAATATCTGATTTCAATTACTATAAAATTTGAATCTATTAGTATTGTATATCTAAATTCATTTGAATTATATAAAAAACTAAAAGAATCATATAAAACAATAAGATTCAGTATTATATATCTTTGAAAGAAACAAAAAAAAAACCAAGTCAAATTAAAAACGAAAATCATGAGACATTTAAAAAGTAAATTGAATGCTAGCAAAAAAACAGTTTTACTAGTATTATTTTTAGTATCAACGTTATCATATACCTACGCACAATCCGCTACCGGTTTTGGACTAAAAGGTGGATTAAATTATAATGCCAATGGTGATTACTTTGAATCTATTAGTGATAACGCACAAAACCCCGATAGAAACATTGGTTACCATATTGGTGTGTTTGGAAAAATTGGAAACCAAATTTATTTTAAACCAGAACTGGTTTATACGAGTACAAAAAGTGATTATAACAACGATAGTTTTAAAATGCAAAAATTAGATGCCCCTTTATTAGTTGGCTTAAAAGTAATAGGGCCTATTAGTGTTTTTGGAGGTCCCTCTCTACAATATATATTAGACTCCGAATTTGATGGTATCTCTATAAATGATGTTGAAAATGATTTAACAGTTGGGCTGAATTTTGGTATTGGACTTAACTTTAATAAAGTTGGCATCGATTTAAGGTATGAACGTGGTTTTAGCGAAAATGAAGCTACTTTTATTGGTAACAATGGCATTGGAACTAGTCGATTAGATACTAGACCCGACCAATTGATTTTAAGTTTATCTTTGATACCATAAAAATGAATTGCATAAAAAAATAAAACCTCGCTAATAGCGAGGTTTTATTTTTTTTTTTAAATTACTTCAAATTAATAGTTTTTATCTAAGTAATCAAATGGCCCAACACCATCGGTATCTTTAAAAGTTATTATAGTACCGGTGTAACTTCCATTTTGTTCTTTTTTAATTTTATTTAAAAGCACTTGATTATATTCTAAAGTAACCCCTTTAACTTCTTCTTTTGTAGGTTTGTTGATGGTGCTTATTGTGATTTCATTTTTAGTTAAAATACCGTCACCATCATCATCATTGTCAATATAATTATATAGAGGACGAATAAATCCTGAATTATCTCTATATGTATCATCATCTGTATTATCTGTTAAAACATCATTACCATCTACATCTTCCAAATATGAAGGGATACCATCGCCATCATGATCGTTTTCAGCCATTTGTAATAATTCAAACTTAAAAATTAATGGTGAATAGGCTGGAATACCACCAGAAGCATTAGAAAAATAGGCTAAGCCAGAAGGTAAGAACATAACCCCTAACCCCGAATTGTTATAGCTTACAGTTCCATCACTATTCTCGGTAAAACTTTCTGAGGTATTAAAATCAGGTATAACATTTTGCCATCCAGATATTACACTAGTTAAATCAAACAGATTACTATTTGGGTAAAATTTATAATCAAAAACAATGTTATTTAGTGTAAATCCTTCATAAAGTATTTGAACATTATCAGCAAATGTAGGTGAATCTCCCCCTCCTTGGTTTAGTTTTAAAACATAATATTCGTAATCGGTTTCCGCATAAACGACCTCTTTAGGGGCTCCAACGGCATCTAACAATAACGTATGCCCATCGGGAACAGATGCTCCACTCACTAATTTAGTGATTTTTATATCATTAATGCCAGCATTTGGTAAAGCTGCCGCAATTTCGCTAGAATTATAATAATGATTACTTAAATATTTAACAAGAGAATCCATATCCGCTAGCTGTTGTTCTGTCCTATCTCTTATCTCAATAACAATCGGATCTGGCTCGTCATCTTTTTTACATGATAACACTCCAATGGTTAAACATAATAGATATAGGCTTACTTTTCTTAAATTCATGCTTTTTTTGTTTTTTTCAAAGGCTATATGTGAATTCTTTTCTTGATTTAATTAAATCTTAAAAGAATCTTCCATTATTCCTTATTTTTGAGCCGCAAGATACAATTTAAATATAATTTTGCATAACAACATTAACGTAGTTTTCATCTGTATATTTTATTTTTTTACATAGTCAGATGCAATTCACATAATTAATAATTCATATGGTGAAGAATTTTTCATCCATGCTCATTTCACAATAATTATATGCGTATAGATAAGTATTTATGGTGTGTTAGATATTACAAAACAAGAACTATTGCAACTACTGCTTGCAAAAAAGGACATATTCGTGTAAACCAAGAAATTGTTAAACCCAGTAGAGAAGTTTATCCTCAAGATGTTATTGAATTAAGAAAAGACCAAATAAACTACCGCCTTACTGTAAACGACATTCCTGAAAGTAGAGTTGGCGCTAAATTAGTTGACATTTATAGAACCGATACCACGCCTAAGGAACAATTTGAAGCTCAAGAACTTTTAAAATACTCAAAAGATTATTACAGAAAAAAAGGTGTTGGTAGACCTACTAAAAAAGACAGAAGAGACATTGACGATTTTACCGATGTAACACCTTTGAAGGCTGATGACTCTGAAGAGTAAATGTAGATGACAACTTCCCTTGAAAAAAATTAATAGAAACAGGTAAAAATGAGTAATTTTATACTTTAAAAACAAGACAACTGATATGAACGTTACAAACAATGTGATATTAAACCACGATGAAATTAATCATAAAATAAGACGTATTGCGTTTCAAATTTATGAAAACAATGTAAACGAAAAAGAGGTTATTTTAGCTGGTATAGATAGTAACGGCTACATTTTTGCTAAAAAGTTAAAAACCATACTTCAAAAAATATCGGACATCAACCCTATTCTTTGTAAAGTGAGTATTGACAAAAAAAATCCACATCTACCAATAAAAACATCTATTCAGCCAGAAGATTACGAAAACAAATCGTTGGTATTGGTTGATGATGTTTTAAATTCAGGCACTACTTTAATTTATGGTGTGAAGCATTTTTTAAATGTGCCCTTAAAACAATTTAAAACAGCTGTTTTAGTTAATAGAAACCATAAAAAATATCCTGTTAAAGCCGATTTTAAAGGCATTTCACTCTCAACTTCTTTACACGAACATGTAAACGTCGTATTAGATGGTAAAAAATTTGAAGTTATTTTAGAATAGCTGTAACACAACTTCTTCTATGATATTGTTTTCTGGTTTGTTATCTGTAGTTATAGTAACATGAGCTAAACTGTAAAATTGAGACCGCTCAAAAAGATGTTTCCCAATAAATTCAGCCAATAAATCGTCTGTTTCTATATGGGCTATTAACGGTCGTTTGCTCTTTTCATTCTTCAATCGGGCAATTAAAGTAGGGATAGACGCTTTTAAATAAATACTTTTTACATTATTCGCTTTTAAAATTATATCCATATTGTTACTATAACATGGCGTACCGCCGCCTAAAGACAAAACTAATTTGCTTTTAGAACTCAATAATTCTTTTAAATAATGCGTTTCTAGTTTTCTGAAATGAATTTCTCCTTTTGATTTAAATATATCACTGATGGTTGAATTTTCTTTTTCTTCAATGTAATCGTCTAAATCCAAAAACCCATAATCTAGTTTTTTTGCCAAAATCCTACCTAAAGTAGACTTTCCAGAAGCCATATATCCAATTAAAATT
This sequence comes from Mariniflexile sp. HMF6888, assembly GCF_044335535.1. Taxonomy (NCBI): domain Bacteria; kingdom Pseudomonadati; phylum Bacteroidota; class Flavobacteriia; order Flavobacteriales; family Flavobacteriaceae; genus Mariniflexile; species Mariniflexile sp. HMF6888. Next base: position 20,260 of record NZ_JBIQVZ010000001.1, read on the forward strand.
ACAATCATTTTTACGCTATAAATTGATTATTAAAAACATACGTTTTAGTACTGCAAAAAAACAAAAATTTCTTTTAAAAAAGTCTTGTTTTATTAAAAATAGGTTTTATATTTGCACCCTCGTTACAGAGAAACAAAAATACAAGACCTGGTAGCTCAGTTGGTAGAGCATTTCACTTTTAATGAAAGGGTCCTGGGTTCGAATCCCAGCCCGGTCACAAGAAAAAGTTAAGCATAATTGCTTAACTTTTTCTATTTTTACTAAAGTTTATTTTGCGCACGTGGCGGAATTGGTAGACGCGCCAGCTTGAGGGGCTGGTATTCGCTTAGAATGTGGAAGTTCGAGTCTTCTCGTGCGCACTTTTCTTCATTAAAATATTAAAAACTTCTCTTTATGTTGATTTAATCAAATGATACATATATTTTTGTTTAACTTTAAATAGTTATCAATGAACAATATCAAGATTAACTTCAGCATTAAAGATCTTGAAAACCTTACAGGCATTAAAGCCCATACCATACGGATTTGGGAAAAACGCTACAACTTACTTGCCCCAAACAGGTCTGACACCAATATTAGAAATTATAGCCTTGAAAGTTTAAAAAAGTTGCTTAACGTTTCATATTTAAACAATAATGGTTTAAAAATTTCAAGGATTGCTGAGCTAAAAGAAGAAGAAATAGCTGCCAAAGTTAAAGAATTGTCTTTAAAAGGAAAAGCAGAAGATTATGCCTTTAATGCCTTTAAAATTGCCATGATTAATTTTGATCAAGTGCTTTTTTATAATACATACAACAACCAGCTTGCAACCAATTCATTTTCAGATATATTCTATAACACATTTCTTCCCTTATTAAATGAGATAGGCTTATTATGGCAAACTAACACCATTACACCTGCCCAAGAACATTTTATCTCGGTACTTATAAAACAAAAAATTCTTTTAAATATTGAAAACCTACAAAGTTTAAACCCTCAACCAAACACCAAAACCTTTGTGCTTTTTTTACCACAACACGAAGTACACGACATTGGCTTATTATTTATTAATTATCAATTAAGAAGTAAAGGTTACCATACCATTTTTTTAGGAGAAAGTGTTCCTATGGAAAGTTTAAAAGAGTTATTTAATTTTTTCAACGACATCTGCTTTATATCTTACTTTACGGTGTATCCTGAAGAAGAAAATATTACTGCTTATCTAAAAGATTTTAGCAATTTACTCCTAAACAACAATAGCACAAAGTTGCTATTACTAGGTCATAAACTAAATAATTATAGCAATAACGAGCTTCCAAAAAACATAACAATCTATAAAACTATTGAAAATTTAGTTAAAGATTTATAAACAATTATTTTTTGTTTAACTTTTTATTATATTTGTTAAACAAAAAATGAGAAAATCAGTTTTTATAATAGGTTCGGGGTTTTCATCTTTAGCTGCATCATGTTACTTAGCTAAAGCTGGCTATGATGTTACCATTTTTGAAAAAAACCACACTGTTGGTGGTCGGGCAAGACAACTAAAAAAAGAGGGGTTTGTTTTTGATATAGGCCCAACATGGTATTGGATGCCCGATGTTTTTGAGCGCTTTTTTTCAGACTTCAACAAAAAACCTTCAGATTATTATTCATTAGTAAAATTAAATCCTGCTTATAGCGTCTATTTTGGTAAGGATGATTTTATTACCATTGAAGATACTTTAGAAAAGATAAAAATTGCTTTTGAAAAAGAAGAAACTGGTAGCTCTAAAAAACTGGACACCTTTATTCAAAAAGCAAAAAGCAATTACGACATAGCTATTAAAGATTTAGTGTACAACCCTGGCGTTTCTCCTTTAGAATTGGTTACGCCTAAAACCATTACTAAGTTAAATCAGTTTTTCAGCACTATAAAAAAAGATGTTAGAAAAGAGTTTAAAAATGAAAGGTTAGTTAAAATTCTTGAGTTTCCAGTACTATTTTTAGGTGCAAAACCAAGCAACACCCCTTCATTTTATAGCTTTATGAATTATGCCGATTTTGGTCTCGGCACATTTCACCCTAAAAAAGGCATGTATCAAGTTATTTTAGCCATTGAAACGTTGGCAAAGGAACTTGGTGTTACTATAAAAACTGAAAGTTCTGTCGATAAAATCATCGTAGATAATGGCAAAGCAATTGGAATTATTTCCAACGGAACAACATACAAAAGCGATATTATAGTGAGCGGTGCCGATTATCACCACACAGAAACCTTACTGGATAAACCATACAGACAATACACCGAAGCCTATTGGAGCAAAAAAACCTTTGCGCCATCTTCTCTACTTTTTTATGTAGGTTTTGATAAGAAACTTACCAATGTAAATCATCATACCTTATTTTTTGATGTTGATTTTGATATACATGCAGAGGCTATTTACGATAACCCAAAATGGCCAGAAAACCCATTGTTTTATGCCAGTTTCCCAAGCAAAACAGATGATAGTGTAGCTCCAAAAGGAAAAGAGGCAGGTATCTTTTTAATTCCGCTTGCACCAGGTTTGGAAGACACTCCAGAGTTACGTGAAATCTATTTCGACAAAATTATAGCCCGCTTTGAAAATTTAACGTCTCAAAGTTTAAAAAATCAAGTGATATTTAAGGAAAGCTTTTGTATTAACGATTTTACAAAAGATTACAATTCATACAAAGGAAATGCCTATGGAATGGCCAACACACTTACTCAAACAGCGTTTTTAAGACCCAAATTAAAAAGTAAAAAAGTGAAGAATTTATTTTTTACGGGGCAATTAACCGTTCCCGGTCCAGGTGTTCCACCATCCTTGATTTCAGGAAAACTAGTAGCAGATTTAGTTATAAAACACCATTAACCATAAAATCGTTTAACTACAAATACGTATAAAACGATACCATACGACCTTTAAAAAACAATAATTATTACATATGAAATCACTTTTTGACACCGTTTCGTATAATTGTAGTAAAAACATAACAAAAACGTATAGCACATCGTTTTCCTTAGCTACCAACCTGTTATATAAATCTATAAGAAATGATATTTATAACATTTATGGCTTTGTAAGACTTGCCGATGAAATTGTTGATTCATTCCACGATTACAACAAAGAAGTTTTATTCAATAGATTTTCTGAAGATTTAGAACTTGCTTTAAAAGATAAAATTAGTTTAAATCCTATTTTAAATTCATTTCAATATACATTTCATAAATATAACATTGACAAAAAACTAGTCGATGCCTTTATGCATAGTATGCGTTTAGATTTACACAAAACCACATACTTAACAAACGAAGAATACAAAAATTATATTTACGGTTCTGCCGATGTCGTTGGGCTTATGTGCTTAAGAGTCTTTGTAAAAGGCGACAACGATAAATACAACGACCTAAAAGATACTGCCATGGCATTGGGGTCTGCATTTCAAAAAGTAAATTTTTTAAGGGATTTAAAAGCCGATTTTGATGGATTAAACAGAAGTTATTTTCCAAATGTGGATTTAAATAATTTAGATGAAACTTCAAAACAATACATTATTAATGACATTGTAAGTGATTTTGAAAAAGGATTGAGTGGTATTAAAAAGCTACCCATAGAAGCTAAATTTGGCGTTTTTATGGCTTATAGATACTACAAGCAATTATTAAAAAAACTAAAAAAAACCCCCGCTCTACAAATAAGAAATGCTAGAATACGCGTTTCAAATCCAAAAAAAGTAGAGCTCTTAATGAGAAGCTATGTCAAGTATCAATTAAACTTAATGTAAATTTATAGTATGCAAACAGTACTTTGGACTCTTATTTTTTTAGCAACTTATTGCTTTATGGAATTTATGGCGTGGTTTACCCATAAATATGTGATGCATGGTTTTTTATGGAGTTTGCATAAAGATCACCATAAAAAAGACCACGATAGTTGGTTTGAGCGTAACGATGTCTTTTTTGTTTTTTATGCTGTTGTGAGTATTGGTTGCTTTTTATTGTGGAAGTATCATATTTTCTGGGCTGGTTTACCTATTGGTGCTGGTATTTTTGCGTATGGTTTATCTTATTTTTTGGTACACGATATTTTTATACACCAACGTTTTAAACTATTTAGAAATGTCAATAATTGGTATGCCAAAGGTGTAAGACGCGCGCACAAAATACACCACAAGCATATTAACAAAGAAAAAGGTGAATGTTTTGGGATGTTATTTGTCCCTTTTAAATACTTTAAAAAGTAGTGAATGACTTATTTGTATCTTTTTTTAAATTTAGGTTCTTTATCTGTTCCCTTTATTTATAGCTTTCACCCTAAATTAAAATTCTACAATCATTGGAAAGCTTTAGGAATCGGTATTTTAATAAGTATGCTCATTTTTATTCCTTGGGATATGTTTTTCACCCAGCATGGCATTTGGGGATTTAATCCAAATTATTTTTTAGGCATAAAATTAGTTAACTTGCCTATCGAAGAATGGCTGTTTTTTATATGTATTCCTTATGCCTGTGTTTTTACACACTATGCATTATTACATTACTTCACTAATTTAAAACTATCAAACGGTATTACTAAATTAATAAGCTATGTATTGATTTTTGGTTTTCTAATCATTTCACTCTATAATTATAACAAATGGTACACATTTGCTAACTTTTCTTTAGCTACAATTTTAACGCTTATTGTAATTATCAAAAAACCAGAGCTTCTACAATCTTACTTAATAACTTTTTTAGTAATGCTTATTCCCTTTTTTATTGTGAATGGAATTTTAACAGGAAGTTTTATTGAAAATGAGGTGGTTTGGTATAATAATTCCGAAAATTTGAATATCCGATTATTTACCATTCCTATTGAAGACACAATATATGCTTTTACACTTATCCTTTTAAATCTTTTTGTGGTAAAATCTATTGAAAATAAATAGTGGCGATTATGAAGTGGTTTAAACTTTTTCCAATTGGCTAAAAAATCGCCCTTTTTTCTCTAGGCGCCTCCCAGTCCATTGACTAGAGGCTGTCTAAAAAGTCTAGTTCTATGTCATATTGGAACTTGTCGAAATATTTTAACTTACTGGTAATCAATATCGATTTCGACAAGCTCCTGACAAATTAAACTTAAAGGACTTTTTAGACAGCCTCCTTAACGTTCTGTCATGTCTTTTTTTCTTTCCGTAGCAATGCTATACAATTCTAAAAAGGCTTCGATTGGACAAAATTGCCATTGCGCTGGCTGGCTCGTTCGCTAAAATAACCCACTGGGTTATTTTTTCACGCTCCGTCCTGCTTCAATCGAAAAAGTTTAAACCACTTCTATTTTAATAAACCATCAATCGTGGTTCTTATTTTACTACTGTTCCAGTTAGCAGCACCACTTTCATCAATTACAACATTCCCTTCCTTGTCTATTAAAAATGTTCTCGGAATGGTTGAAATATTAAAAAAATCAGGATATGCTTCTGCTGGTCTATACACTTTAAATGTATAATTGTTTTTTTCTAAAAACGGATCAACCTCGCTAAACCAGTCGTTCGTAACAAAAAGGAACACTATCTTATCATTATAATCATTATAAAGTGTTTGCATACTTGGCATTTCAGCAATACATGGCGGACACCAAGTTGCCCAAAAATTAATTAAAACAACCTTTCCTTTAGTATTTTCAAAATTAAAAATTGCTTTGTCTTTATCTATTAATTTCCAATTATAATCCGATATTTTAGTTAGTTTTTCTCCATTTACACTTACTGGTTTAATAAATGAGATGGCTTTATGTAACAAAACCTGAATGGGTTTTCTTGTTTGGGGTATAATTAAAATCGCTATAACAAGTAAAAAAACAATGTTCTTAATTTTTGGTTTGGGCAAGTTCATCATATCAATTAAAAAAGGCATAATTCCTATGTCGAAACTATGCCTGATATCTAACAAAAAACAAAGAAAGTTTTTTAGAGACTGTTTAAGTTTTATCCTTTAGCTCTTTTATGTGCCTTTTTCCGCCATACTTCAGCTATTCTTCGGTCCATAGCTATGGCTATATCTCTCCCTCGCGGCAGCCTGCCTCCTTCGCTAAAAAGGTCTCCCCAGACCTTTTTTATACGCTCGTCCCTGTCTGACAAAAAAATACTCTATAAAACATTCCAAAAACAAAATTTAAACAGTCTCTTATTCTTCTTCATCTTTAACTGTATCTTTTTTAGCTTTAGAATCTTCTTCTAAATCCAACATATTGTGTTCCTGTAATAAGTTATACCATTGGATTACCTTTTTAATATCGCTAACATATACACGGTCTTCATCGTAATCTGGTAAAACTTCAAAAAAGTACTCTTCTAATATATCTTTACTGTCTTTAGCTTTAACCGAAGTTTGCCCCCCATTTTCCTTTTTCTTAATGTTTTTAAACACGTCCTTCAAAGGCACTTCTTCACTTAAAGTATAGATCGCTATTTCACTTAAAACGCTTACATTTTGCTGTACATTAACCGACAAACGTTTTTTATCAATTAAAGACTCTGCTACAAAACCACCACGAGTTTGTGCTATTAATTTGTATAATCCGGGCTTCCCTGCTATAGCTAAAACTTTTTCTAAACTCATAAATTATTTTTTGAAAAAGGCAAATATCAACTGTTTATTGATGTCTTGCAAATATTATCGTTTCTTTTTTTGGTCTGGAAAACGCATGCGATATTCTACATCTATCTTGCCTTTGGATATATTGACAAGTCTTCCTTTTATTAAACGCTTTTTTAAACTTGATAGTTTATCTGTAAACAGCACGCCTTCGATGTGGTCATACTCGTGTTGAATTACCCTTGCAATTAATCCATCAAAAACTTTGGTATGCGGTTTAAAATTTTCATCAAGATATTCAATAGTTATTTTTGGTTTTCTAAAAACATCTTCTCGAACATCTGGAATGCTTAAACAGCCTTCGTTGAATGCCCACTCATCACCTTCTTCTTTTATAATTTTGGCATTAATAAAGACGCGTTTAAATCCGTCTAGTGCTTTTTGTTCTTCTTGGGTTAATTCTTCATCATCTGAAAATGGCGTGGTATCCACAATAAACAATCGAATGGACAATCCTATCTGAGGTGCCGCTAAACCAACGCCATTAGCATTGTACATGGTTTCGAACATATTTTCTAATAGAGTATCCAAATTTGGATATTCTTTATTTATATCAACTCCTACCTTTTTCAAAACAGGGTCGCCATAGGCTACAATGGGTAAAATCATGGTTGTAATTTCTGTTATTGTTTGCAAAAATACAATACTTATAATTTATTGATTGTATTAATAAGTAATAAATTCTTTTGAAAATTCAAATTACTTAGAATACAAATAGCTTTGCAGAATAAGTGTGGCACTAATTTCATCAACCAAGGCTTTGTTTTTTCGTTGATTTTTTTTTAAGCCACTATCTATCATCGTTTGAAACGCCATTTTAGATGTAAAGCGTTCATCAACTCGTTGTATCGGTATATTGGGAAATTGCTGTTCTAATTTCTTCAAAAATGGTACAATTAACGTTTCGCTTTCTGATGCCGTATTATCCATTTGTTTAGGTTCTCCAACTATAAATAATTCAACTGGTTCTTTGCTTGTATAATCCTTTAAAAAAGAAAACAACTCGTTGGTGTTAACTGTGGTAAGTCCAGAAGCTATAATTTGTAATGCATCGGTTACTGCTAAACCGGTGCGTTTCATACCATAATCGATTGCTAAAATGCGAGCCATATCATTTCTTTAAGGCAAAAATAAAGTAATAATACCATTTACTATTTGAATTTACCGTAATAAATTGGTATAAAAGCAAAAAGGCTCTCTTTTAAAGAAAGCCTTTTTATAATTTAACCTTATGTAATATTTTGAATATGAACTTTTGTTTGATGTTAAGCCTTTGCTGCTTTATATATTTTAGGAAATAACAAGTTTAAATTATCTATGTTTCTTAAACGGTTGAAGTAAAGTCTAATATCACTGCTACTACGAGCGATCGATTCTTTTACTTCAGAAGCATCAATTAAAATCACTTCGTTTTCGTTTACAATGTTAACTGTGTTTTCAACAATAACTTGTTTATCATTTTCAGAGACAGAAACAGTATTATTAGTTTCAACTTTTACAACCTCAGTAATGCTTTGTGCATTTCCAAAAGAAAAAGCTAATAAGAAAATTAATAATATGTAAACGTTTGTTTTCATGTTGTTTGTTGTTGTTTGATGAGACAAATATATAGGCACATGATTGCCTGTACACAATAAATTAGTTATATGCGCCTGTATTTTCGATTAGTAGTGGAGTGACTATTTTTTATCGACAAACAGATGAAACGCTTGTTTTGAAAGACCAAATACACCTAAAATGTATTTCATCGGATTATTTTTTTCTTTGAAAGGAAAAATAAGCTAGCGATTTTTTAAAAACTGTCGATTAACGACATCATTTAATGACTTTCAAAATCCATATTAAAAAGTATTTCGTTCCTGTTTTTTGGTAGATACCTACTATATTTGCCAAAAATTAAAATACAAATGACCGAATTAAGACAAACCATAGAACAAGCTTGGGACCATAGAGACCTTTTAAAAGAAGACAAAACAATATCTGCCATTAGACAGGTAATCGATTTATTAGATAAAGGTGAATTAAGAGTTGCCGAACCTATTGAAGGCGGATGGCAAGTGAATGAATGGGTTAAAAAAGCCGTTGTTTTATATTTTCCTATTCAGAAAATGGAGACCATTGAATGTGGCCCATTAGAATTTCACGATAAAATTCCATTAAAGAAAGGCTATGCCGAAAAAGGTATTCGTGTAGTGCCTCATGCTGTTGCAAGACATGGTGCTTACATTTCTGCTGGTACTATTTTAATGCCAAGTTACGTAAATATTGGTGCTTATGTAGATGAAGGCACTATGGTTGATACATGGGCTACTGTTGGAAGTTGTGCTCAAATTGGCAAAAATGTACACTTATCAGGCGGTGTTGGCATTGGTGGTGTTTTAGAACCATTACAAGCAGCTCCGGTAATTATTGAAGATAATGTGTTTGTTGGATCTAGATGCATCGTTGTTGAAGGCGTGCGTGTTGAAACTGAAGCTGTTTTAGGTGCTAACGTGGTATTAACCATGAGTACAAAAATAATTGACGTTACAGGTGAAACCCCTATTGAAATGAAAGGCCGCGTGCCAGCACGTTCGGTAGTAATTCCTGGAAGCTATACCAAAAAATTTGCTGCGGGCGAATATCAGGTGCCTTGTGCTTTAATTATTGGAAAGCGTAAAGAAAGTACCGATAAGAAAACATCTCTAAACAATGCGCTTCGTGAAAATGATGTGGCAGTTTAAAAATGAAAATACTAATCATACAACAGAAAATGATAGGCGATGTGCTAACAAGCAGTATTCTGTTTGAAGCATTGAAAGCCAAATATCCTGATGCTAGTTTGCATTATGTTATCAATTCGCATACATTTTCTGTTGTTGAACAAAATCCCAATATCTCCAAGTTTTTATATTATACTCCAAAAATTGAATCCAGCCTAAGCGCTTTTATTAAATTTGTAAAAAATATTCGTAAAGAAAAGTATGATGTCATTATCGATGTGTATTCTAAAACACCTAGTAATATCATCACTTTTTTTTCTGGAGCAAAAATTAAAATATCAAAGTATAAACCTTACACCTATTTTATCTACAATTACGCCATTAAATATGCTAAAATCCCTAAAACTAATGCAAGTTTAGCCATTGAAAATAGGTTAAGGTTACTACAACCTTTAGGAATTGAGAACAAAATAATTAAACCCAAAATATATTTAACACAACAAGAAATTGAAACCTCTAAAACATTTTTGCAACAACATCAAATAGATGTTTCTAAACCGCTATTTATGATTAGCGTTTTGGGAAGTGGCAGTAATAAAACCTATCCTTTGCCCTATATGGCACAATTGATTGATGCTATTGTTTTGCAAACACAAGGCCAGATTCTATTTAATTATATCCCTACACAGGTTAACGAAGCAAAAACAGTTTATAACCTCTGTAAAGAGACTACTCAAAATCATATTTACTTTGATGTTTTTGGTGAAAATTTGAGAATGTTTTTAGCAATCACAAAACATTGCACCGCATTAATAGGTAATGAAGGAGGAGCTATAAACATGGCAAAGGCTTTAGACATACCTACATTTACTATTTTTTCTCCATGGCTGAAAAAAGAAAATTGGAATATGTTTGAAGATGGAAAAACTCATGTTTCCGTACATCTAAATGATTATATAGTGTCTTCTAAAAACAGCTTAAAAGTTGCAAAAAAACATCCTGAATCGTATTATTTAAAATTCAACCCCGAGTATATAAAACCTAAATTAACTGCTTTTTTAAAATACATAAATGATGTCTTATAAATTTTTAATTTACATCTCGTACAGTTATGCAGTGCCCATTGGGAATCCTTTGGAGCAAGAAATTGTTAATCGTGGGGATACTGTAAAATGGTTTAGTGATTTGGACAATGGCAAAAAAGCTTTAAAACACAAAACCAATTTACTTGATACTATTCAAGATGTTGTGACCTATAAACCAGACATTGTTTTAGCAGCTACAGACGATGTTCCCGATTTTATAACGGGTTTAAAAGTGCAGATATTCCATGGTTTTTTTGCAAAAAAAAGACCCTTAAAAAATGGTGGGTTCTATCATTTTAGAATTCGGGGGTTCTTCGATTTGTATTGTACACAAGGTCCAAGCACTACTGGTCAATTTACCCGACTTTCAAAAAAATTAAAACATTTTGAGGTTGTTGAAACAGGGTGGAGCAAGGTAGACCCTATGTTTCTATTGAAAAAAGATATGGACAACGTATCACAAACTACCTCCCCCCAACTTCCAACCATAATGATTGCTTCAACGTTTACTGAGCGTTTGAGTTTGGCATATAACGATGCTGTTTTTAATGAAATCAAAAGGTTATCAAATTTAAAGACCTATAAATTTATTATGGTGCTACATCCCAAATTGCCAATCGATATTATCAAAAAATGGCAATCGTTAACGAATGAGAATTTTACTTTTTTTGATACGGTCGATTTGATTCCATTGTTTTTTAAAGCCGATATTCTTTTTGCCGATACGACCTCGGCAATTCAAGAATTTGTTCTTCTAAAAAAACCTATTGTTACTTTCAAACATAAAGTACATGAGGATTTTTTAATAGATATTGATGATGCAAACGCTATTGAACCTGCTTTTAAAACAGCCTTAAACCCTTCAAAAGAGTTGTTGGGAAAAATAGAAGCATATATCAACAACCTACATCCTTACTTTGATGGTAAATCAAGCAAACGTGTAGTTGAGGCTTGTATTTCATTTTTACATAAAGATAAGAGTTACCTAAAAAATAAACCGCTTAACTTACTCCGTAAATATAAAATCAGAAAACGTTTGGGGTATTTTACACTAAAAAGTTTTAATAATCATTACACCATTAAAAGTCAATAAAAGACACAAACTGTGAATAAAAAAACAACTTATAATGATTAAACTTTCTGCTGTTATAATAACATACAATGAAGAAGAACATTTAGAAAAATGTTTAAGCTCACTAGCCCATATAGCAGATGAGATTATTGTAGTCGATTCATTCTCGACCGATAGGACACCAGAAATCTGCAAATCTTTTAATGTTACTTTTATTCAACATCCATTTGAAGGCTATATAGAACAAAAAAATTATGCTGTTTCTTTAGCCAATAATAATTATATTTTGTCACTTGATGGTGATGAAGCTCTTTCTGAAACATTAAAAACCAATATTTTAAATATTAAATCCAATTGGCTGTTTGATGGCTATTATTGCAACCGATTAAACAATTATTGTGGACAGTGGATAAAACATTCCGATTGGTATCCTGATAAAAAATTGCGATTATTTAAAAAAGAAAGTGGTGAATGGAAAGGCATAAACCCACATGATTCCTATAAATTAAAAAAAGGGCTTAAAGCAGGCAAACTAAAAGGGGATTTATTGCATTGGATTTACCGCGATTATTCCGATCACAATCTAAAAATAGAGCGCTTCTCGACCATTGCCGCAAGATCTTATTATGAACTAGGAAAAAAATCGTCTATCTGGAAAATAATTTATAGACCTGCATGGGCCTTTTTTAAATCATATTTTTTAAGATTGGGGTTTTTAGATGGTCTAAACGGATTCGTTATTTGCGTACAAACCTACAATGTGACATTTTTAAAGTATGTGAAGCTTTATAGGCTTTGGAAACTAAATTTTTAGACAGCCTCTAAGATTATTTCTTGATTTTTAATTTCTTTTTCAATCGTTTTTTTCTGTGGAATTTCTCCTGAAAAGCCTCTGTTTCACTCCACATTAAATTGAATATTTTGCTGTAATCTTCACCTGAACATTTTGCATATTCATCGCTCATTACCTCTATCATCGATTTATGAATCGTAAGCCTTGAAAAATTTTTTATTCTGGTTTCAAAATCTAATTTACCAAAATTCATGCGGTTTAAATCTACCAAATAAAAGGCGTATGAGTTTCCATTTTTTTTAATTAAAGTGTTACCGGGTGAATGGTCTAAAAAATGAATCCCTTTCTCGTGTAACTCAAAAGTAAATCTGGTAAAACAACGTAATATATTTTCGTGGTTAGGATAGTCTAAATCTGTCGTTAATTCCCTATACGTTAAATCACAATCTAAATGTTCACTTATATAATAACTCTTTTTAAATAAAAAAGGCGTAGTAAACTCATAATAAGCTATTGGTTGTGGGGTACCAACTCCTAATTCCATGAGTTTATTGGCATATTCATAAGAGCGTCGTGCTTTACTTTTTCTAAAAAATTTATAAGCTACTTGATTAATAATATTGGGGATTTTAAAAGATTTGACATTTACTGTCATATCCTTAAATTGAAATAGTTTTAATGAATTACGGTCTTGATTCCCAAAAACTTCTCCATTTGAATCAAAATTTTTTATAATCGTTTTAAGTAATGCTTCGTCATCTTTAAAAAGCTGATGTACTTCTTTATTTTTTTTCATTGTAATTATTCATTTGTATCGCTTATCTACAAATTGATATTAATTATTTAATGACATTATTGTAAACCAACAATGTATTTTCAGCTAATTGCTTTGCGGTAAATTTATTAATCAAAATTTCATATGATAATTCTGCAAATTGGGTTTGTTTGTCTTTATCTAATATTAATTCTTTCAAATTAAAAGCTAAACTTTTATAGTCTTTAATATCACACAATATGCCATTTTTCTGATGAGTTATAGCCTCAGTTGTTAGTCCTACTTTAGTTGTAACCACTGGAATTTTTCTATACATAGCATCTAATATAGAAGTGGGACCTCCTTCGCGTTCAGAGGTCATTAAAAAAACATCAAATTGAGGTAGTAAATCCATAGCATCTTCTAGAAAACCTGTAACAGTAAAATAGGATTCTAAATTATATTCTTTTATCAAAGGCATAAAACTTGACGTCTGTTTACCTTCTTTTCCTATTTGAAGAAAATGCACATTTTTAACTTCTAAATTATTTATTAATTCATTTGCCGTTTTAACTAATGTAACCAAATCCTTAGCATTAGTATGATTGGCTATATTTCCTATTAAAATACGGGATGTTGGTATAGAATATTTCTCTTTTAATAAAATGGGGGTCTTATTTTCTCTATCCATTATATTAATACCATCAAACACCACACATAATTTTTGATGATTTTTTGATTTAAGAACGTTTTTAAAAGCATCCTCCACTGCTTTAGAAACACAAATAATCTGATTTATGTTTTTATAGTTATATTTAAAAGTGCTTAATCCACTTGACGCTGCGCTTATTGCTTTTTTAGAAAAAACAGTGGGAGTTTTTAGTTTAAAAAGAACATCCGCTATAACAAAAGCCGTTAACGTATTACTAGTGTGTAGATGTATTACATCTGGTTTATACGTTTTTATGCACGCCCTTAAATTTTTAGCATATTTTAATGAATGGCTTTTTACTTTATAAATACTATAATAATTAATATTATTTTGCTTTGCTTTAAGCTCTACTGGCGAATCTTTAAAACAAAAGAGTATATTCTCTATCTGCAATTTTTGCAAGCCATCCATCAAATCAAATAACTGTTGTTCATTTCCTCCCCAAACACTTGCTCCAGATACATGTAAAACCCTCATAAAAATATTAAAAATTCAAATATATAGTTTTCTATGATGTTTTCATAACATAAAAAAGTATTGCTATTTTAGCGGACTATTTAATTCATTATCTTTTTCATGCAATCCGAAATAAATAAAGCCTTAGAAGTTCTAAAAAATGGTGGCATTATCCTCTACCCAACCGATACCGTTTGGGGCATTGGTTGCGATGCTACAAATCCCGAGGCTGTAAAAAAAGTATACGCCCTAAAACAACGTGAAGACAGTAAAGCTTTAATATGTTTGGTTGCTGATGACAGAATGCTTAAAAAATATGTAAAGAAAGTGCCAGAAGTTGCTTTAAATATTATTGATGTTACCGACAAACCAACCACTATTATTTATGATGACGCGCAAAATTTAGCTTCTAATTTAATAACAGAAGACGGCACCATTGCTATAAGAATTCCTGATGATGAATTTTGCTTTCAACTTTCAAGAAGGTTAAATGGTGCTATTGTTTCAACATCGGCAAATATTAGTGGCTACCCTACTCCAAATTCGTTTAAAGAAATAACTCAAGAGGTTTTAAAAGGTGTAGACTATGTTGTAAATTTGCACCACGAAAAAATATGCGCAAAACCATCGTCAATTATTAAATTAAGTAATAATGGGGTTGTGAAAGTAATACGAAAATAAAATAACCGCAAATTCGCAAATTATTTTTTCATTAAATGGAAAAATAATTTGCGAATTTGCGGTAAAACAACATGAATTACAAAGAAGCCTTACATCATCCTATTTTTGAAATAATTTCCAAATCTGCCAAAGAATTACATCTAGACAGTTATGTCATTGGTGGTTTTGTGCGTGATTTTATTTTAAAACGTGGCTCCGCAAAAGACATTGATGTCGTTGCTATTGGAGATGGTATTGAATTAGCAAAACAAGTTGCTAAAAACCTACCCAACAAACCAAAAGTACAGATCTTTAAAACCTATGGAACCGCCATGCTTCTATATCATGACATTGAAATTGAGTTTGTTGGCGCCCGTAAAGAATCATACACCGAAGATAGCAGAAACCCTGCGGTTGAAAACGGCACACTTCAAGACGACCAAAACCGTCGTGATTTTACCATAAATGCCTTGGCTTTAGATTTAAGTGAAAACCATTTTGGTAATTTACTCGACCCTTTTAATGGTATTCAAGATTTAGAAAACAAAATCATTCGAACCCCTTTAAATCCAGATATCACCTATAGCGACGACCCGCTACGTATGATGCGTGCTATTCGGTTTGCAACACAATTAAATTTTACCATAGAACCAAGTTCTTTAGATGCGATTACTAGAAATTCTGAGAGAATTAAAATTATAACCAATGAACGTATTGTTGTAGAACTGAATAAAATTCTTGAAAGCGAAACCCCATCCATTGGCTTTTTGCTTTTAGAACAAACAGGGTTATTACCATTTATTTTACCTGAACTTGTCGCTTTAAAAGGTATTGATGAAGTTGAAGGCCAACGCCATAAAGACAATTTTTACCATACCCTAGAAGTGGTTGACAATATTGCTAAAAACACCGATGACCTTTGGTTGCGTTGGGCTGCCTTATTACATGACATTGGGAAAGCACCAACCAAAAAATTCAGTAAAAAAGTAGGTTGGACGTTTCATGGACACGAATTTGAAGGTTCTAAAATGGTATACTGCTTATTTAAAAGGTTAAAAATGCCTTTAAATGAGAAAATGAAATTTGTTCAAAAAATGGTTTTGATGAGCTCACGCCCTATTGTACTGGCAAATGATGAAGTTACAGACTCTGCTGTTCGTAGATTAGTCTTTGATGCTGGCGATTTTGTAGACGATTTAATGACACTTTGCGAAGCCGATATTACCACAAAAAACCCTAAAAAATTCAATAAATATCACAATAACTTTAAAATTGTTCGCGAAAAAATCATTGAAGTTGAAGAGCGAGACCATGTTAGAAATTTCCAACCACCTATTTCGGGAGAAGAAATCATGGAAACCTTCAATTTAAAACCTTCAAAAGAAATTGGCATCATCAAAGAAACCATTAAAGAGGCTATTCTTGAAGGCGATATTCCAAACGACTATGAAGCTGCTTATAAATTAATGCTGAAAGAAGGTGAACGATTGGGGCTTTCAATTAACAATTAACAATTAACAAAATTCGTGTATTCGTGGCTAACATGAAAAAAGACAGAGTCTTAAAGTGGCAAAGATGCAAAGTTTCAAAGTGACAAAGCGAGAAGTAACTAACTAAAAAACTCTGAAACTCTGAAACTCAGAAACCCAGAAACTCTAAAAAAATGAAAAAAGACAGCAAAAAAGTCATCTATTGGTTATTAATAGGATGCTTACTTATTTTTATTATGGTAATTGTTGGTGGTATAACCAGACTCACCCATTCTGGTTTATCGATTTCAAATTACAAACTAATTTCTGGTACACTCCCCCCAATGAATGAGGCTGAATGGCATGAAGCTTTCGATTTGTACAAGCAATATCCCGAATACCAAAAACTCAATAATCATTTTAATCTGCAAGACTTTAAGGATATTTATTTTTGGGAATGGCTACACCGTTTTATAGGCAGAATGATTGGGATTGTGTTTCTGTTGCCATTTTTATATTTTCTAATTACAAAACAACTTACAAAACCAACCATTAAAAAGGCCATTATACTGCTAAGTCTTGGTGCTTTTCAAGGTTTTATGGGTTGGTACATGGTTAAAAGTGGCTTGGTAGACATACCAGATGTTAGTCATTATAGATTAGCAGCCCATTTAACAACGGCGTTTGTAACCTTTGCCTACACATTTTGGGTGGCTTTAGATTTGATGTTTCCAAACAAGAAAGAGATCAATATAAAATTTAGAAACCTAATTCGTTGGGGACTTGCCCTTTTGTTACTTCAAATAATCTATGGTGCCTTTGTTGCAGGGCTAGATGCTGGCTTTATACACAACCATTGGCCCATGATGAGCGAAGGCAAATTTATGCACGAAACGGTTTATATAGAACAAACCCCACTGTACAAAAACTTTATTGAAGGCAAAAGTGGTGTGCAGTTTGCACATAGAATACTTGCCTATATTGTGGTTTTATTTATTGTTGTAATTTGGCTAAAATCCAAAAAATTAACGCTTACTAAAATACAAACGAAAAGCATACATGTACTATTACTCATGGTTGGTGTCCAATTTTTGTTAGGTGTATTTACTATCATATTACAAGTTCCTGTTTGGTTAGGTGTAGCACATCAAATAGGTGCGTTTTTTTTATTAAGCATCATGACTTTTACACTACACAGGTTTAGCAAATAATATAAAAAAGCATACATTTGCAAAATATTTTATTCCCATGATTTACAGATTTAGAGTTATACTTGATAACGACGTTGATGATGATGTGTTTCGCGATTTAGAAATTCGAGAAACCGATACACTTGAAGATTTACACAATATTATTACTCAATCATTTGGGTTTGATGGTAACGAAATGGCATCCTTTTATTTAAGTGATAGCCAATGGAATCAAGGTGAAGAGATTTCATTATTTGATTTAAGTGAAGATGCTTCGGCACGCTTAATGAACGAAACCACTATTAACGATGTCGTTCACGAGCTTCAACCCCGACTTATTTATGTGTACGACTTTTTAAGTATGTGGACCTTCTTTGTTGAATTAGCAGAAATTGTTGAAGAAGCAAAAACCGTAGATTATCCAAACTTAATGTTTGTACATGGACAAATACCCGATGAAGCACCAGAAAAAATATTTGATACCGATGACGACTTTGATGATTTCGACGAATTTGAAGATGATTTGGACATAGAAGACTACGAAGGTTTAGACTTTGACGAGAACTGGAATTAACCTTTTCATTTAAGCTTTTCAGGATTTACATTTTCATAATTATGGGTTAAATATTCCAAAGACTTTTTCAATATTTGACCCATGGATTTACACTTTAAAAAAGCTTTATCCAAGGTATAATCATAAATCTTCTTTTTTAATAAATCTATATTTTCTTCTTTGGAAATGATATCTTCAGCCATACAATCCAACAGTTTATCAATACGTCCGTGAAAACTTTTTAACCGTTTTACAAGTATGGAACGTTCTTCTATCTTATACTGGTCTATCGATAATTTTTGGAAGGTTTCAGATACCAATTCCACCATTTTTAAATTTTCTTTAAAAAACTGTGGTCTGTAAATATTAAATTTTCCTTCGTAAGACTGCTGGTCAAAATCTATCGCTCTAATTTTATAAACAACATGATCAAAATCGTGGGTTGGCACAATCACATAATTATACGAGCGCATATCGCCCAAAAGCCTAATCATACAGCGTTCGTTAAACTTAACAAACTCTTTAGCTATTTGCGATTTTTCATATTTTTCGCATTTAGGCAAAAAATTCTTAATAAACTCATCCCCAGGAATTCCAGCAATATGCTCTTCTATCAATGTATCTTTATAAACCAAAAAATTTAAATTATAGGGCGATAGCATATGCTCCAACTCTAAACCATAAACTCTAGAAGCATCGGCGGTTTTAATATAAAAATAGGTATAGTTATCGTTTAGAATATTTCGAATTTTAATTCTAAAAGGCTTCGAGTTTCCAAACGTACAATAATCAATCGCATCTACGCTTAAAAACGGCAAGGTGTTTTCATTACCATCAGAATGTAAAATGGTATATACCTTTTTTAACGACAATTCAATTTCCTGTCTTTCAAATTCATTGTAATAAACCCGAATCCAAAGGGTATCGTTATCTTCTTTATCATAAACCACAATCGATCCTTGAAAACGCAGCAAATCATCATAAAAAATGGGCAATTTTATGTTTCTATTGTATTCAGAAAGATACCCGTGCAACTTAGGCATTATAGGGTAAGAGGGCTTCTTTTTTGATATTATTAAATCTTCCATAACATATAAAGTTAACCAAAAATAACGTTTTTTAGGTTGTTATCACTCCTGATGGCTATCGGAGAGCGGACTATAATAACATAATCTTTGAATTTACTGTAAAATAATAAATGATTTTTTTAAACATGTAACAAAATAAACAAACTATCGTCATACTTTTAAAGCTAACCAAACAGAATTTTCTTCTGAATAAAAAAAATGAATCTTGGAACCAATATTAACCATTAACAATCTCACAAAAAAATTCGGGTATTTAACAGCTGTAAAAGCGCTTTCATTTACTATAAACAAAGGCAATGTGTACGGTATTTTGGGACCTAATGGCAGCGGAAAATCGACTACTTTAGGCATTGTTTTAAACGTGGTAAATAAAACCAGTGGTGACTTTAAATGGTTTGATGGCAACACAACTACCCACAATGCTTTAAAAAAAGTAGGCGCCATTATAGAGCGCCCCAACTTTTACCCATACATGACGGCTACCCAAAACCTAAAATTAGTTTGTAAAATTAAAGGTGTGGATTATGATAAAGTCAACGAAAAACTGGAAATTGTTGGTCTTTTAGAACGAAAAGACAGCAAATTCAGCACCTATTCGTTAGGCATGAAACAACGTTTAGCCATAGCCTCTGCCCTACTTAACGATCCCGAAATTTTAATTTTAGATGAACCTACCAATGGTTTAGATCCCCAGGGCATCCACCAAATACGAGAAATAATTAAGCAAATAGCTTCAAAAGGGACCACTATTTTATTAGCATCACATTTACTGGATGAAGTAGAAAAAGTATGCTCGCATGTAGTGGTGCTTCGCAAAGGCGAAAAATTATATTCCGGTAGAGTTGATGAAATGATTTCCAGTCATGGCTTTTTCGAACTTAAAAGTAACAAGCAAGATGAGTTAATCAAACTAGTAGAAAATAACCCTGCTTTCGGAAAAATTAAGGTAACAGATTCTTTAGTGACTGCTTTTTTAAACGAACCTATGAAATCGGACGATCTCAACAAGTTCTTGATTGAAAAAGGCGTTATTCTTACCCATCTAGTACAGCGCAAAGAAAGCTTAGAAGAACAATTCTTACAATTAACCGATAAGCACTAACACCAGCAAAACCAACCACATGTTACGACTTCTAAATTTAGAATTACAAAAACTATTGCTTAATAGAACAAGCAAAACACTTATATTCATTTCATTCATTTTACCGTTTTTCGTTATACTCCTTTCTTCTTTAAAAATTAATGTTTTCGGATTTTTCACATTAGAATTAGGAGAATTAGGTATTTTCAACTTTCCTATAATTTGGCATTTAACAACTTTTTTTGCTTCGCAATTCAAATTCTTTTTTGCCATTGTAGTCGTAAGTATGATTGGTAATGAATACAGCAATAAAACCTTAAAACAAAACCTCATTGATGGGTTAAGCAAGAGGGAATTTATACTCTCTAAATTTTACACCATTATATTCTTTTCATTGGTTTCAACAGTATTGATTTTTTTAATTTCAATTTGTATCGGCTTGTATTATTCTAGTTATAACGAATTTTCTATAATTATAAAGGAAACTAATTTTTTAGTGGCCTACTTTGTAAAACTTATGGGCTTTTTTAGTTTGTGTTTATTCTTTGGTATGCTAGTAAAACGTTCTGCTTTTGCTCTGGCATTTTTATTTATCCTCTTTATTTTAGAATGGTTGCTATTCGGACTCATGGCATGGAAATTAAATACAGATACCGCCGAAAAAATCCAAAATTTCTTTCCATTAAAATCCATGTACAAACTCATCGACCAACCTTTCCAACGTGTTGTTATGACCAAATTCCCAGACAAAGCAAATTTAACCTACGACTATGCGGTGCATGGGTACGAAATTGCTATTGTACTGGGTTGGACAGCCTTATTTATCTTTTTGTCGTACAGATTATTAAAAAATCGGGATTTATAATATCTTTGATAGCTATGCTATCAATAAATAAAAAAACATTATTAACATTCGCTTTATTCAGTACCATTATTTGTTTTTCGCAAAAAGAAGCAGCTAATTGGTATTTTGGAGATAATGCAGGTATTCGTTTTAACAATAATGGTACCGTTACAGAATTAACAGATGGAAAATTAAGTACTACTGAAGGTTGTACAACTATTTCTGACGCCAATGGTAATTTATTATTTTATACCGATGGCGTAACTGTTTGGAACAAAAACCATGATGCTATGGCCAATGGGTTCGGTCTATTTGGAGATCCTTCAAGTACCCAGTCTGCTATTGTAGTTCCAAAACCAAACAATCCTAATATATATTACATTTTCACTGTTGATGCATCTGCTGGTCAAAACGATCCTGATTTTGGTTTTAATTATTCGATAGTTGACATGACGTTAAATGGAGGTTTAGGAAATGTCACTACAAAAAACAGCAACCTACTCCCAGTTAGTTCAGAAAAAGTAACTGCCGTTGTAAAAGACTGTGTTAGCCAATCTATTTGGGTTATTACGCTTGCACCAAACAGCACAAAACCGTCTGATTTTCATGATACCTTTTTTGCTTATGAAGTTAATAGCTCTATTGGATTAGTCCCCATTCCTATTACCTCTAAAGCAGCAAATATTGTAGATCCGAGAGGCTATTTAAAACTATCTCCCGATGGTACAAAACTAGTAAGCGCAAATGCTACATCTGGACTGTTTATTTATGATTTTAATAAAGAAACAGGGGTAGTAAGTAATGAGAAACCAATACACATCAACTTTTCTCTTAACGGACAAAAACCACAGATCCCTTATGGTGTAGAATTTTCCCAAAGCAATGAATTATTATACATTTCAACATATTATGAAACAAATGAAGATGAGGGCCATAACCCTAATGCACAATATGGCGCATTGCTTCAATATGACCTCACAGCCACAAATATTAGTGATAGCGAGTTTGTTATTGACCACAGGAAAACCTATAGAGGTGGCCTACAATTAGGCCCTAATGGAAAAATTTACCGAGCTATGAATACCTCTTATATTGTAGGCTTACCGTATTTATCCGTTATTAACGAACCAAACAATATTGGTGCAGCTTGTAATTATGTACATAGCAGTCTTAAATTAAGCCATAATGCCCGACAAGGCTTACCTCCATTTATAACATCCTTTTTTTCCGAGAAAATCGATATTATTGGGAACGATTCAAAATCTACTGAACTGTTTTTATGTGAGGGCGATAGTTACACCTTAAAATCGCCGGAAATATCTGGAGCCACTTATATATGGAAAAAAAACGGCGTAACTTTACCTGATAACACCTTCGAATTAAAGCCCTTCGAATTAAAGGTTACAGAAACTGGTTTGTATGAAGTTTTTATAGATCCTAACACTGGTGAATGTGATAAAACACTCGAAGGCCTAGTAGACATAACATTCCATCCAAATCCGGTAGCATACAATTACACATTAACACAATGTGATGAAGATGGTATTGTTGGTGGTATTACAAGAATCAATTTAAATGAAGCTTCGACCTATTTAACTGGTAATGACACAGAACTTTCTGCTAGCTTTTATTATGATGTCGCTAGAATGGATGAAATACCAAACCCAAATACTTATGGATTTGATGCAAACAATCCACTTCCTGTTTATGTAAAAGTTATTAATACCAAAACGGGCTGTTTCGATTTCTCCGAGCTAACTTTAACTGTTAGCATAACACAGATAAATACCTTCACGCCCAAACCATTATGTGATGAATTAGGTTCAGAAGATGGCATTAACACCTTTAACTTGGATGCCATTACAAACGAAATACAAACAGTAAACAATTTTACCTTTCCAATTACTTATTTTGAAACCTATGATGATGCTTTGTTAGAGCAAAATAACTTAGGTAGCTTTTTTAAAAATAATAAACACCCTTATCTACAAACTATTTTTGCCCGTGTAGAAAATAACAATAACTGTTATGGCATTAGCGAAGTAAATTTGATTGTAAACAAGCTACCAACCATTGAAGCCGATGAAGAAAAATGGTATTGCTTAAACTATGCGCCACAACTTATTACCTTAAATGCCGGTATTATTAACGATATTCCCAGCAACTATGCATACAAGTGGTCGACTGGAGAAAACACTCCGGAAATTGACATTAATACCCCTGGAATCTACACAGTAACCGTAACAAATGCCAATGGTTGCAGTAAAGACCGAAAAATTACTGTTAAACCTTCAAACATTGCAACTATTGAAGACATTGATGTTAAAGATGTCACCCGAAACAATACCATTACTGTTTTTGTTTCGGGTGAAGGCACTTACCAATATGCCCTATTCAACGAAAATAAAGAACTAATAGCACCGTACCAAGACAGTAATTTATTTGAAAATATACGTCCTGGCTTTTATACTGTTTACGTAAAAGATGTGAAAAACAATTGCGGTTTTAGTGAGGACAATGTGTCGGTAATAGGTTTTCCTAAAGTATTCACTCCAAATGGTGATGGTTTTAACGACACGTGGCAAGTATATGGGGTTTCTAGTATGTTTCAACCCCATACTAAAATCCTTATTTTTGATAGATTTGGAAAATTAATTAAAGAAATAAACCCTTTAGGTAAGGGTTGGGATGGCTTATTCAATGGAAACGAATTACCTGTAGATGACTATTGGTTTTCCATTAAGCTTCAAGATGGTAGGGTATTTAAGAATCATTTTACCTTAAAACGATAAACTTTTCACCTAAAAACAATTAAAAAGTGTATTTCGTCCTGTTTTTTTTGCGTTTCATCTAAAATTTATCTACTTTTCGCCATGAACTCATCTTGACTTTTTTGATTGAAGCGAAAAATAGAGATTTTTTGTTCCAGATTTTGGCTTTTTAGCACTTCATAGCAACGCTACGGAGTAAAAAAATAGGTGAAATATGGGACAAAAAGATCATTTTGCAGCCAATTGAAAAAAGTCAAGATGAGTTCAATATATAAATTCAACACTAGCAAGTTTATTACCCAAATAAAGCAAAGTGAAAAGAAACCTATATAACTACCTTACCTTACTTCTACTAATTTGTAGCTGTAATGTCTTGCTTTCCCAACAAATAACAGTTGATGGAACGGTTGGTTTACAACAACTTATAGAAGATAATTTGATTAAAAATAGTTGTGTTGATATTACGAACATAACATCATCGGTAAACGGAAGCTCAAGTGGTCTTTCAAGTTATGCATATTTTGAAAGAGGTAGTTCTAACTTTCCGTTTCAAAACGGTATCATGCTTTCTACCGGAAATGCCTCCTCTGGTGGTAACAGTGAAACAACCACCACACTAAGCGAAGGGTCATCTAGTTGGGGAACAGACACCGATTTAGAAACTGCATTAGGTATATCAAGTACCTTAAATGCAACCTCCATAGAATTTGATATTGTTTCTATTTCCAATCAGCTTCAATTTAATTATTTATTAGCTTCCGAAGAATATTTCGGTATTAATCCTTGCCAATTTTCCGATGGTTTTGTATTTCTTATTAAAGAAACAGGTAGCACAGACCCCTATCAAAACATTGCTTTAGTACCCGGCTCTACAACACCTGTAAACACGAACACCATTCACGATGAAATTTACGGAAGTAATGGTCCTATTTGTTCAGCCCAAAACGCACAGTATTTTGATGGATATAATATAGGCGATACCAATTACAATGGTAGAACTACGGTGCTAACAGCCTCAGCAACAATTACCCCTTATGTACAATACCATATTAAATTAATTATTGCCGATCAAAATGATTTTCAATCCGATTCTGCCGTTTTTATAGAAGGTGATAGTTTTAACATATTGGATTTAGGCGACGATATTACAACCTGTGCTAGTTTAGCGACCTTAAATGCTGATATACAAAACCCAAATGCGTCGTATGCATGGTATAGAGATAACAACTTAATTGTTGGAGCGGTAAATCCAACTTTAGATGTCATTCAAAATGGCACTTATAGAGTAGAAGTAACGGTATCATTAAACGGCAATGATTGTATTGAAGAAGATGAAATCGTTGTTGTGCTTAACACCGAAGAACCTATAGCTTCCATAAGTAATTATCAACAATGTGATGATGCCAGTGGCGATAACATTGAGGTATTCGACCTATCAACAAAAGGCACCGAACTTACTGCCAATATTCCTTTTTCCAATTATACATTTAGTTACCATTATTCCGACTCAGAAGCCAGAAGCAATCTCAACCCAATTAATAACCCTATTCCAAACATTTCAAATCCTCAAACTATTTATGTAAGGATAGACGATTTAGACAGTAATTGCTTTTCATATACAACATTTGATTTGGTTGTTAATCAAGCGCCCATTATTACAAACCCCACACCACTGGAAGTTTGCGATAGCGACGATAATCCTGATGGTTACACTACAATATATTTAAACGAAAAGGATGATGAAATAACAAATGGCCAAAGTAATTTAGCCGTAACCTATCACTACACGCCTGCCGACGCCGATACGGGTGCTAACCCTATAGCATCACCTTATGTAAATACTGCCACACCCACAAGCACCGTTTATGTACGCGTTATAAATACACAGACGGGATGTGCCAATACCACGACTCTGGATGTAAATATCACAATAAGCCCCACTGTAACTAGAGACACCAGATATCTTGATGCTTGTGATGCAGACCATGATGGTTTTGCCAATTTCGATTTAACACAAATTATTAGCGATATTGAAGGTGGTTTACCCAATGTTACAACAACTTTTCATGAGAGTGAAGACGATGCCCAAATGGGCACCAACCCAATTACAGACCCTAACAATTACCAAAACACAAACTTTGAAGAACAGACCATATACGTTAGGGTTGAAGATGACAATACCGGATGTGCGTCTATCGTGCCATTAGAAATTCATCCCAATTTACTATTAACAGCAACAGATACTGGTGATTATGCATTGTGTGACAACAATGATATTAATACAGATACTATGGATTTTAATCTATATACTGTTGAATCCTACATTGCAAATGATTTACCCTTTCCTATCGAGGTTACTTTTTTTCATACTGAAGCAGATAGAGACTCTAATACAAACCCTATCCCTAAAGACGACTTATTCAGTGCAATAAGTCCAAAAGTATTATATATTAGAATAGAAAACACCGATACAGGCTGCTCTGATGTGACTGAGATTACACTTTTAGTCAACCCTATATTGTTGTTTAGCCCTGCAAGTCCGTTGCCCTATTGCGATACCGACGATGATGGCATTGTAGATATCGATTTGCATTCTTTAGATGATATTGTTACAAATGGCAATACCAATTTTACCGTTACTTATTTCCCAACATCACAAGATGCCGAAGACAATATCAATATGCTTCCACCATTTTACACCAATACACAACCTGTAGAAACACTATATGCACGTATTGAAAATATAGATACGGGATGTCATACTGTAAACTCCTTTGACATTGAAGTATTAGTAGCTCCGGCATCCAACCAACCAACGGATATTATTATTTGTGATGATGATCAAGATGGGTTTTCTATAATCAATTTAGAAGATAAGATTGACGAAGCAGTAGCCAATAGAACAGATTTAAACATTAGCATCCATACATCTTTAGATGATGCTAATACCAATTCAAACCCCATTCCAAATGCTCAATTAACGGCATACAATTCCAATACACAAACCATTCATATCCGAATTGAAGACGCCCTTTCGTCAGTAGGCTGTTACGCTATTGAATCTTTTGAAGTTATAGTCAATACACAACCCGTTTTCCCTGATATAGACGACTATCAAGTTTGCGAAGATGATGGCGATCGTTTTGCCTTTTTCTTATTATCTGAAAAAGACACCGAAATACTAAACGGACAAACAGGTAAAGAAGTGTTTTATTTTGAAGACGCTGCATTAACTAATCCGATTGACAAAAACACCCCTTATGAAAATAAAACAAGTCCGCAAACCATTTATGTAAGAGTCGAAAATATAACCGATGCCAGCTGTTTTGGTACGGCATCATTTACCATACTAGTGTCTCCCGACCCCGTTTACAATGCCAATTTTGAGGATTATGGCGTTTGTGACGATGCCAGTAACGATGGCAAAAATGTTTTCAATTTAGATGAAAAAAGAAATGAGATTGCCCAAGGATCTACCGATAATTTAAATATTTCGTTCCATTTGACACTTCAGCAAGCTGAAAGTAACACCAATCCTTTACCAGCACAATACACCAATGCTACAAACCCACAAACACTTTTTGTTAGAATTGAAAGTAGCGATTCGTTATGTTTTGTTGTTGAAGAATTAGGTATCAATATTATTGCTGCTCCCGATGTCACCAATGTATCGGCGCCTTTAATTGAATGCGACGCCGATTATGATGGTATGACAACCTTTGATTTAGAAACTGCCGATTTTGAAATAAACGACCGCGTACAAAGCAACCTTATTATAAACTATTTTGAAAATTTCAGCGACATCAATCCTAATGATGGCTTAGACAATTCAAATGAAATTCCAAATCCTTCAAGTTATAATTCAAATTCAAAAACCGTATATATAAAAATTGCCAATACCTTAACAGGCTGTTACAGTGTTATTCCTTTAGAACTTATAGTAAACACACCACCTCCAACCAATACTATTGGTACTATTGAAATATGTGATAATGATACTGATACTTATGATTTATCGTTAGTTAATAACATGATTGTAAACGATTCAAATGGTATTACAATCTCCTATCATAACACTCCAAACGATGCTGATACTAACAT
The DNA here is from genome assembly GCF_044335535.1 of Mariniflexile sp. HMF6888. Taxonomy (NCBI): domain Bacteria; kingdom Pseudomonadati; phylum Bacteroidota; class Flavobacteriia; order Flavobacteriales; family Flavobacteriaceae; genus Mariniflexile; species Mariniflexile sp. HMF6888. The sequence goes on from NZ_JBIQVZ010000001.1 coordinate 48,210, forward strand.
AAACCCATTACCGAACCCTTATAGTTACACCGCAAGCAGCCATACCATTTATGCAAGGGTTTCAAATAATACAACCGGCTGTTTTATTGTACAATCCTTCATTTTGCAAATAAACCCTAACCCCGTTGCCAACACAACGCCTAGTTTGATTTCTTGTGATGATGGTTTTGATGGCTTTTACGAATTTGATTTATTGGTAACTGCAAATGACATATTAGGAACACAAAATGCAAGTGCACATACTATTACCTATTACGATGATTTAGCAAATGCCGAAGCAGGCGCTAACTCATTAGGAAATTTACATGCAGCTTTTAATGGGGAAGTTATTTACGCAAGAATAGAAAACAACACCGGCTGCTACGATATTACACAATTTACAACCATAGTAAACCCACTTCCTGTAATACCTATAAATGACATTGTCCCTATGTGCATCAACAACTTACCATTGATTATTGATGCTTATACAGGAAACCCTAGTGACACTTATGAATGGTCAACCGGGGAAACAACACCTCAAATTGTATTAAATGACGCTTCCCAAATAGGCAATTATTGGGTAGTTGCTACGACTCCGCATGTTGTTTCAGAGGATTGTTCATATCCCAAATTCTTTTCAGTTATAGAATCGGAAGATGCCACAATAAACTTTACCACGACGGTAGATTTTGCAGACCCAAATAGTATTACCGTGGATGTTAGTGGTGTTGGCGATTATGTTTTTATTTTAGATGACGGCGAACCCCAAACATCCAATGTATTTGAAAACGTTACGTTTGGCGTTCATTTAGTAACCATAAGGGATTTAAACGGTTGCGAAGACGTCACTACCGAAGTTGTAGTCATAGACATTCCTAAATTTTTCACACCAAATAACGATGGCGCTTTCGATACTTGGCATATTATAGGCATCGAGCAACTACCTGGAACCATTGTTTATATTTATAACAGATATGGTAAATTACTAAAAACCTTGCCACAAACATCAAGTGGATGGGATGGTACGTATAATAGTGAAAATATGCCTTCAGATGATTATTGGTTTGTTGCTAAAGTTATTCAGGATGGAAATGCTTTCGAAGTAAAAGGACACTTTGCATTAAAGCGCTAACACATTTATTTTCATTAATTTTACAGAGAAGTTATTTAAGCTTCAGAATGAAATCAGCATAGAAAAAATTTGATATTATTTATATCTACCACTATGCGAATGACATCTGATAAATAAATGTTTAGTATATGACCAAAATCAAAATACATTGAACCGTGTCAGTCTGAGACTTTCGACTGCGCTCAATGTGACACGCTTCATTTTTGTCATGTAGTAAAAAATAAATGCCAATAAAAATTACAAATGAAATTTAAAATTGAATCGGGATTTAAGCCTACAGGTGATCAACCAGAAGCTATAAAACAATTAGTTTCAGGCATTCGTTCCAACGAAAAACACCAAACCTTACTTGGGGTTACAGGGTCAGGAAAAACCTTTACGGTAGCTAATGTTATTCAAGAAGTACAGAAACCTTCCTTGGTTTTAGCACACAACAAAACGTTGGCAGCTCAATTGTACTCTGAGTTCAAACAGTTTTTTCCAAATAACGCCGTGGAGTATTTCGTATCGTATTACGATTATTACCAACCAGAAGCTTACATTCCTGTTTCAGGTGTTTTTATTGAAAAAGATTTATCTATAAACGAAGAAATAGAAAAAATGCGTTTAAGTGCTACTTCTTCACTACTTTCTGGCCGTCGGGATGTTCTAGTGGTCGCTTCGGTGTCATGTATTTATGGTATTGGAAACCCTATCGAATTCCAAAAAAACGTCATCACTTTAGAAAGGGACCAAGTTATTTCCAGAACTAAATTACTGCATCAATTAGTACAAAGTTTGTATTCGCGTACCGAAGGGGAATTCAATCATGGAAACTTTAGAATAAAAGGTGATACCGTAGATATTTTCCCAAGTTATGCCGATGATGCCTTTAGAATCCACTTTTTTGGTGATGAAATTGAAGACATGGAATCCTTCAACATTCAAACGAATCAAGTCATTGAAAAATATGATTTGCTAACTATTTATCCGGCAAACATGTTCGTTACCTCGCCCGATGTTTTACAGGGCGCCATAAAGGAAATTCAGGACGATTTGGTAAAACAACATGATTATTTTGTAGAAATTGGCAAACATTTAGAAGCTAAACGCCTTAAAGAACGCACCGAATTCGATTTAGAAATGATTCGTGAATTGGGTTACTGTTCAGGCATTGAAAATTATTCACGCTATTTAGATGGCCGTTTGCCCGGTACACGCCCCTTCTGTTTGCTCGATTATTTTCCAGACGATTATTTAATGGTAGTCGATGAAAGCCATGTGACCATTTCACAAGTACATGCCATGTATGGTGGTGATCGAAGTAGAAAAGAAAACTTAGTAGAATACGGTTTTAGACTGCCTGCTGCTATGGACAACAGACCTTTAAAGTTTGAAGAGTTTGAAGCTATTCAAAATCAGGTTATTTATGTAAGTGCAACGCCAGCCGATTACGAATTAAAGAAATCGGATGGTATTTATGTGGAGCAAGTGATTCGACCAACAGGATTACTGGATCCTATTATTGAAATACGCCCAAGCTTGAACCAGATTGATGATTTAATTGAAGAAATCCAGCAACGAGTTGAAAAGGACGAACGCACGTTGGTTACCACACTTACCAAACGTATGGCGGAAGAATTGACTAAATATCTTGATAGAATTCAAATTCGTTGTCGCTACATTCATAGTGATGTAGATACATTGGAGCGTGTAGAAATCATGCAGGATTTACGAAAAGGGTTGTTTGATGTCTTGGTAGGCGTCAACTTATTACGTGAAGGATTGGATTTACCCGAAGTGTCTTTAGTTGCTATTTTAGATGCCGATAAAGAAGGTTTTTTACGTTCGGCACGTTCACTTACCCAAACCGTTGGTAGAGCCGCTAGAAACCTCAATGGTAAAGCCATCATGTATGCCGATAAAATTACCAACAGCATGCAAAAGACAATTGATGAAACCAATTACAGACGTGAAAAACAAATAGCTTACAATACAAAACACAATCTCAGCCCAAAAGCATTAAATAAGAGTTTAGATAATGCCTTAACAAAAAATTCAATCAGCACGTACAGTTATGAATTGGAAGCCTTAAAAGCAGCCGAACCTGAAAGCATCTATTTAACAAAACCCGAATTAGAAAAGAAAATTCGTGATAAACGCAAACTTATGGAAGAAGCTGCAAAAGCCCTAGATTTTATTGCGGCTGCAAAACTGCGTGATCAGATTAAAGAATATCAAACAAAAATGGAAAAGCTAAAAGTTTAAACTCTTAGCTTTTCTAACCAATAAGTAGGTTAAAAATAAAACACACAAATTAAAATTCAGCAGAGAACACTTAATTATATTGTGTTTTAAAAATATCTATTAACACGTCTGGTGGTACAATTTTATTAGGAAAACTTTCCATTAAATACAATACCTTAGTAATAGACTCGTGACTTAAGCCCATACGTAAACCAAAGTTATATAACTTAATTACATTTTTAGAATTGTTATCACTACTATAACCATCAATGTTCATTAATAACACCAATCGGTGAAATTGGACGATACGCTCGCTATGTGATTTTAAATGAATATAATTAATGGGGTGCTCAATCAAATAATCGAAATCTTCTCGCGAAATTTCAAGTTGTTTAGCAACACCAAGTAAAAAGTTATACTCTATATGTTTTATGTCTTTATCATACTTAGCAAAAGCTATCATTTCTGATAGAAGACTCAGTTTTTCCACTCTATTAATCATGTCTCAAGGGATTAATTAATTACATTATAAAGATACGCACAACAGTAATTTAATAATCGTAGATATTATGTAACTTATCGAAAACACTAGAGTATTTGGTCGTAAATTTTATTTACTTCATCAGTAAAAAAAATATTCAAGCTGAAAACCTGATGCTTTTTCAATAATAAATCCTTGTTCTTAAATCAAAAACAAACAGTATAAATAACTGATTATCAATTAAATAAGAGTGATTAAATAATTTTAAATTAAATGAAACAAAATAAATATTTAGGGTATCTTTACAGAAATTACAAAAACGCTAGAAAAGTATCTCCTTAAATACATTATCGATAAACGGTAACCTATATTTGAGTATAAAAATTATGGATATGACAAATAATGATGTATTAAAAAAATTACGCGTTGCCTTGAAGCTTCGGGACGATGATATTGTAAAGATTTTGGAGCTTGTGGACTTTAGAATTTCAAAAAGTGAACTTGGTGCTTTTTTTAGAAGTGAAGACCACCCAAAGTATATGGAATGTGGTGACCAGATTTTACGAAACTTTTTAAATGGTTTGGTTATTCATTTACGAGGGCCGATGCCTGAAAAAGCTTCAAAGGTTCCAAAAACTGAAAATCAAAAAAAAGAAACGCTTAAAAAATTTATTCCCAAAAAGAATTTCAATAAAGATAAGCCACAAAAAAAGAGCAACGATTGACGGTTGCTCTTTTTGTTTTATATATATGCCTACAAGGTTTTTAAAACTTTGCAGGGTAATTTAAAACCTTTCAGGGTAATTAAGCTAATACTTGTTGTACTTTATCTGCAGCTTCTTGAAATTCGGTAGCACTTAAAACTGCCAAACCAGAATTATCTATTAATTCTTTAGCTATATCCGCATTGGTTCCCTGTAAACGTACAATAATTGGCACATTAATAGTTCCCATATTTTTATAAGCATCGATAACGCCTTGTGCCACACGGTCGCAACGTACAATACCACCAAAAATATTAATTAAAATAGCTTTTACAGCTGGATCTTTTAAAATGATTTTGAAAGCAGCTTCTACACGTGCTGCATCTGCAGTCCCACCAACATCTAAAAAGTTTGCTGGCTCACCACCAGAATGCTTAATTAAATCCATAGTTGCCATTGCTAAACCTGCGCCGTTAACCATACATCCAACATTACCATCCAAATCAACATAATTTAAACCTAGTTCTCCAGCTTCTACTTCAATGGCGCTTTCTTCACGTACATCACGTAAATCAACATAATTTTTATGTCTGAAAAGTGAATTATCATCAATTGTAACTTTAGCATCAACAGCTAATATTTTATTATCACTTGTTTTTAAAACCGGATTAATTTCAAATAAAGAAGAATCAGATTTCACATAAGCTGTATAAAGATTGGTAACAAACTTTGTCATTTCTTTAAAAGCGTTACCAGATAATCCCAAATTAAAAGCAATACGTCTTGCTTGAAATGGCAATATGCCAACAGTAGGGTCTATTTCTTCCGTAAAAATTAAATGTGGTGTCTCTTCTGCCACAGTTTCAATATCCATACCACCTTCGGTAGAATACATAATCATGTTACGCCCAGTACCTCTATTTAAAAGTACCGACATGTAAAATTCACTTGTCTCACTTTCGCCAGGATAATAAACATCCTCTGCAACTAAAACTTGGTGTACTTTTTTTCCAGCAGCAGACGTTTGAGGTGTAATTAGGTTCATCCCAATTATGTTTCCTGCAATTTCTTCTACTTCCTTCAGGTTTTTAGCAAGCTTAACACCTCCACCTTTTCCACGTCCACCTGCATGAACTTGGGCTTTTATAACATACCAACTTGTACCTGTTTCTGCTGTTAATTGTTTTGCAGCTACTACTGCCTCTTGTGCGTTTTGAGCAACAATACCACGTTGAATACGTACTCCAAAGCTGTTTAATATTTCTTTACCTTGATATTCGTGTAAATTCATAATTTGCTAAATAGTTTAAGAAGCGCAAATGTAAATAATCATGATAACTTACCCTAATATTTAATTGGCAAAACACCCATTTTAAATTATTTTTTTAAAGTTGTTATATAATTAACATTTTGTTTAATTTGTTTAATTTTTTATTTATTTCTTTTTTATTTATCGTAAAGAAATATCTTTGACGAAAATTTTAAATTATGTTAGAAAATCAATTGCTGAAAATTGCACAAGATTTTGGGAGTCCGGTTTATGTTTATGATGCCGAAAAGATCGAAAGTCAATACAAAAGACTAACTAATGCTTTTAAAAATGTTAAACATCTTAAAATAAATTATGCCGTTAAAGCATTATCTAATATATCTATACTCAAACTTTTTAACTCACTAGGCTCTGGAATAGACACCGTTTCTATACAAGAAGTTCAATTAGGTTTAGTTGCTGGTTTTTTACCAGAACAAATAATTTTTACGCCCAATGGTGTATCACTAACTGAAATTGAAGAGGCTGCAAAACTTGGTGTTAAAATTAATATTGACAACCTTTCCATATTAGAACAATTTGGTACGAAGCATCCAAAAACACCTGTTTGCATTCGTATAAATCCGCACGTTATGGCTGGAGGAAATGCTAATATTTCTGTGGGACATATCGATTCTAAATTTGGTATCTCGATTCATCAAATACCTCACATATTGCGTATTGTTGAAAATACTAAAATGACCATTAATGGTATTCATATGCATACTGGTAGTGATATTTTAGATATTGAAGTGTTTTTATATGCTAGTGAAATATTATTTGAAACCGCAAAACAATTCAAAAATTTAGATTTTATTGATTTTGGTTCTGGGTTTAAAGTACCATACAAACAGGGTGATATCGAAACCAATATTGAAGAATTAGGCGAAAAATTATCTAGTAAATTCAATGCTTTCTGTAAAGAATATGGCAAAGATTTAACATTGGCTTTTGAACCTGGTAAATTTTTAGTGAGCGAATCCGGAAGCTTTTTAACTAAAGTAAACGCCATTAAACAAACAACCTCAACCGTTTTTGCACAAGTTGATTCTGGTTTTAACCATTTAATACGACCTATGTTCTATGGGTCGCACCATGATATTGTAAACATTTCAAACCCAAAAGGTCGTGAGCGTTTTTATACCGTTGTAGGTTACATTTGTGAAACAGATACTTTTGGCAACAACCGCCGCATTGCAGAGATTAATGAAGGTGATGTGCTATGCTTTAAAAATGCCGGTGCTTACTGCTTCTCTATGGCAAGTAACTACAACTCTAGATTTAGACCTGCCGAAGTTTTATGGTACAACAACAGAGCACATCTAATAAGAAAAAGAGAAACGTTTGAAGATATTTTAAACAATCAAGTAGAAATAGACTTTGCTAGTAAAAAGGAAAAACAATTGGTTAAATAAACTTTACCAACTATACCTTTTTTTGTAAAAAATGTTTAACAAGTGTTAAGCATTTTTTTTTGTCCCAAACATGTAACATAAATATCATTCAAATTAATTTGCTAATATCCAATAATTTACTTAATATTATAAGAAACTCCCCTAAGTCTTTTTACAGAATTAAACCATAAAAAAAGGCTTTATGAAAAATCCGTCTTTCCAGTTCTTTAAACAAATCAAAGTACCACTTATAGATAGTACTATGTATTTTATTTTTCTACCCAAATCTCATTCCACATTATTAAAAATTTCAAACAAAACACTCGCATACAACAATTTAAAATAACCCGTAAAACCAACCGTTATGAAAAATCCAGTTTCTTTATTACTTTTAATCATCGCACTGGGCTTGTTATCATGTAACAATTCCAAACTTGAAAAAAACATTAAAATGTATACCAGTACTTGGGATGCTGTTATTAACAATGGCGACCTAGACCAAATTAACAATACTAATTTTACCGATAACATTACACTCATCATGAGTCCTGAAAATATTGTTGGTATAGAAGGGGTTAAAGCCTATTACCAAAATTTTGTCACTGGATTTTCTAATATTAAATTTACCGTGGTCAATGTATTTGGACAAGATGACAATATTGTTAAACATTGGAACTTTAAAGGGACACATACAGGCGATTTTTTTGGAATACCAGCCACCGGAAATGTGGTAAATATTGACGGGGTTACTTTAGTTAAAATGAAAGATGGTAAAATTGCCCAAGAACAAGATTTTATGGATAACACTGTATTCATGCAACAATTAGGCATCGTATCAGATCCAGAAAACATGGGCATTATTGATAATCTCTATAAAGCATTTGGCACAGGTGATATTCCAACTGTTTTAAGTTTTATGGATGCAAAAATTGTTTGGAACGAAGCCGAAGGCAATGCCTATGCCGATGGTAACCCTTATATAGGAACTGATGCCATTTTAAATGGTATTTTTACACGTATAGGTGAAGATCACAACTATTTTAAACTGACAGATATTATACTACATGACATGTCCAATAACCAGGTGCTGGCAACTTTAAGATATGATGGCAAGGTAAAAAAAACAGGAAAACCGTATAACACCCAAGCAGCTCATTTATGGACTTTAAAAGATGGAAAAATAACAGCATTTCAGCAATATGTGGACACCAAACAACTTAATGACGCTGTAAAATAGCAAATATTCACGATGCCATTAAAAACCAACCGTATAGAATCTATAGACATTTTAAGAGGTATCGTAATGGTTATTATGGCATTAGACCATGTTAGGGATTATTTTCATTATGGTTCGTTTTTTTCCGATCCTACAAACTTAGAAACCACCACACCTTTCTTGTTTTTTACTAGGTTTATTACGCATTATTGTGCGCCGGTTTTTGTGTTTTTAGCAGGTACATCGGCATTTTTATATGGGAGTAAAAAAACGAAACCAGAACTCTTTAAATTTTTATTAACCCGTGGTATTTGGCTTGTATTTTTAGAAATAGCCGTTAATAATTTTATCTGGTGGTTCGATATTAACTATGGCTTTGTGGTACTTCAAGTTATTTGGGCTATTGGATTGAGCATGGTCATTCTATCCTTCTTAATTTTTCTTCCAAAACAAGTTTTAATAGCTATTGGTTTTACCATAATACTTGGCCACAATTTATTAGACACTATTTTACTTAAAGGTGAAAGGATAGGGGCTGTTCTATGGTACATTTTACACCAAGGAAGCCAAATCACCACCGATTCTAATAGACTTATAGGGATATACTATCCTATATTGCCTTGGGTTGGAGTCATAATTTTAGGCTATAGTTTTGGTCTTTTTTATGTAAAAAACTTCAGTGCATCAATTAGAAAAAAATGGCTACTAATCATGGGATTAACTGCAATAACTCTGTTCTTTATTATTAGAGGCAGTAATGTATATGGCGATTTGGTGCCGTGGACTATACAGGATACCTCCACTAAAACCATTTTATCATTCTTTAATGTTAGCAAATACCCACCATCACTTTCATATTTACTCATAACTTTAGGACCCGCACTATTATTTTTATACGGTATTGAAACGGTAAAAAATAAATTTACAGACTTCTTTTTAGTATTTGGACGCGTGCCATTGTTTTATTACTTCCTACATGTTTTTGTCATTCACGTATTAGCAATTATAGGAATTTTAATTTTTGATGGAAATTGGCAAGACATGATTCTTACCGCTGAAGCATTTCAAAATGCCAACCTTATAAATTATGGATATTCCTTAATGGTCGTTTATATGGTATGGGCTGGGGTCATTATACTTCTTTATTTTCCTAGTAAAAAGTACATGGTTTATAAAGCTACTAATAAAGATAAGTGGTGGTTAAGTTATTTATAAAAAGTCATTCATCAACTCTACCGCTAAACAAGTTGACTTTAGAATTAAACGGATTTCCTGAAGAACGACGCAATAGTACCACCTGCCCACAATGCCACAACGCATCTGAAATGGGTCCGCTAATAATATTCCAAAATGGTACTTCGGTATTTTCTAATTGAAAAGGCACATCTGTATTATACAAAACCTCAGACACCACTTTTAAATTTAACAATGTTTGTTTACGCATATCTTCAAAAACGAGTTCTGACTTATTAGTGTCTTTATTGTCATTTAAAACACTATTTCTAATAAATTTAGACAACCCGTAAATATGGGCGATGGTTTCTATAGTTGCTCGTCCCGTCTCACTTGGTTTAAAGTTTAAATCTTCATCTCTTAAACTTTCAGTAGCCCAATAATACCTAAAGCCTAAGCCGTCTATCATTCTAGCAGCTACTGAATTTGCTGTGTATGGTGCTTCATTGCATTCGGGAATTTCATAATATGGTAATTTCCCATCTGTTTGAGCCATCATAACCACTGAACTTGCTAAAATAAATATGAATATAAATTGTTTCATTGTTAATGGGTTCTGGGTTCAAAGTTCCGGGTTCAAAGTTCCGGGTTTAAGGTTCTGGGTTTAAGGTCAATCATCAATCGTTAATCGCAAAAGGGCTGTCTAACAGTCTAACTTTCTAACTTCTGGGTTTTGGGTTCATTTTTGAATTGCTAATTGCTAATTGCTAATTGTTAATTGCTAATTGTTAATTGCTAATTATTTCAAGCCATATTTATCAAACAAATACACTAACGATGCCATAGTGGCGGCACCTAATTCCAACTCACGTTTATTAACGGCGTCAAATGTATCGTTACTAGCATGATGGTGATCGAAATAACGTTGCGAATCGGGTCGTAGTCCTGCCAACACATTTTTTTCGGTTTTAAGAGGCCCCACATCGGCGTCACTGCCACCCTTTTCAAAATAATGTATCAAATAGGGTTTAAATAGGTATTGCCAACTCAATACTTGATTGAAATTGGCATCGCTACAATCGAAACTAAACCCCCGGGGTGTAAATCCTCCTGCATCACTTTCTAAAGCAAATACATGGTTTTCACCTTTTTGTTTGGCTTCTTCGGCATATTTATTAGCACCACGAAGTCCATTTTCTTCATTCATAAATAATACGACACGAATACTGCGTTTTGGTGTAATGCCACTTTCTTTTAGCAAACGCAATACGTCCATAGACTGTACGACTCCCGCCCCATCATCGTGCGAACCATCGCCTAAATCCCAGGAATCTAAATGGCCTCCAACTGTTATATATTCGTTTGGAAATTGGCTTCCTGTTATTTCTCCAATGACATTATAAGATTGCACATCTGTCAATTGCTTACAATTTTGTTTAAAATATATTTTGATGTTTTTATCAAGTTGCAGCATAGTGCTTAATATTTCAGCATCGCTTGTACTTATTGCGGCTGCCGGTATTCTTTTTTCAATAGGCAAATCGTCGTAAGTCATGCTTCCTGTATGGGGTAAATTATCTAAACGTAAATTCATCGATCTTACAATAACGCCAATAGCGCCATATTTTGCTGCTTCTACCGCTCCTTGGTAACGCTGGTTTACACAACCTCCGTACGCATCGAAGGCACTAATTAAATTAGCCTGCATCGGTCGATTATAAAATACTACTTTGCCTTCTATGTTGGTTTTCCCAAGTGCTTCTAATTCTTCAAAATTTTTAACTTCAACAACATTTGCTTTTATACCAAGTGCTGGTGTAGCGACCGAACCGCCTAAAGCACAAATATTTACCGTGTTTGTTTTTCCCGGTGCTGTTTCTATATAGGCATATTCCTTGGCGCCACGAACCCATCTTGGTACCATAACGGGTTGTAACCAAACTTTATTTAATCCTAATTTTTCAAGCTCCTCTTTTGTGTATGCCACAGCTCTTTCGGCACCTAAAGAGCCCGATAAACGACTCCCAATTTGATTTGACAAATGGTTTAACCAATCGTAACTTTTACCATTGGTTAAAGACGTTTGATATATGTTTTTTATAATGGCCTCATCAGTTTGGGCAGTTCCTATTAAAATAAAAAAACAGCATAGCATTGTAAAAGTTCTTATCATACGTTATTTAATTTAAGGCTAAAAATAGTATTTATTGAAAGTGTTTTGTCTAAATAAAATCATAAAAAATATTTAATGCACTTTGTAGAATTTATTCTTTTTCTAATTCTTTTCTATATAAAGCCATATTTACTTTTATTTTATCATCCAATTCAGGCTCTTGTATATCGGTATATTTTTTTAAGGTGTCATATATAATTTTAGCCACCATATAGCGTGCGGAATCTTTATCATCTGCAGGAATGGTGTACCAAGGCGCATGCGGTTTTGATGTTCTGTTAATGGCATCTTCATAACAGGCTTGGTAGTTGTTCCACAGTTTGCGTTCTTTTAAATCATCTGGAGAAAATTTCCAGTTTTTCTCTTGTTTATCTAAGCGACGAAGTAACCTGTACTTTTGTTCGTCTTTTGAAAGGTTTAAAAAGAACTTAAAAATAATTGTACCATTGTTGGCTATGTGCTTTTCAAAATTATTTATTTGTTCAAAACGGGCATCCCAAAAAGCATCATCAATATCTTGTACCGTATTAACAGTGGGAATGTTTTCACCTAAAATATATTCAGGGTGTACTCTAGTTACCAGCACATTTTCGTAGTGCGTTCTATTAAAAACACCAAACTTTCCTCGTGCAGGAAGCGCTATATAATGCCTCCATAAATAATCATGATTTAGCTCTAATTCTGTAGGTACTTTAAAACTATGTACCACCACACCTCTTACATTAAACTCTTTAAACACCTCTCGTATTAAACTATCTTTACCTGAAGTATCCATACCTTGTAAACAAACCAATACGGCATATTTACTATGGGCATACATCGTATCCTGAAGTTTCCCTAACTCTTTTCTAAGGTCTTCTAATTGGTCATCTGCTTTATCAATTACTAGTTTTGTTGGGCTATTTTTTAAGGATATTTTTGAAGTTACCTTGAAATCTTCGGGTGAAAAATTTTTCATAAAATCGATGGCGTTTTAAATATTTTTATAAATATACTAAAAGAATAAATGCTTTAATAAATACATCTATTCGGTAAAATTTATTATTTTCGTCGAACCTACTTATTAATTCACCTAATTACCATGAAAAAAATTTACTTATTTTTCCTACTTTTTATTATTTATTCTGAGTTTCAAGGACAAAGTTCTGCGTGTACCGATGCTGATTCCAACCTCATTTATGCTTATTCAAACGTTAAAGATGCCTACGAATCCAATAATATCCAACATTTAAAATATTATGCAGACAAGTCTTTAAAATCTTTTGGAGATGCCAAAATTAACTTAAAAAAATGCGGGTGTGATACAGCATTCGAATTAGCTTTCAATGCCATGGAGCTTATTGAAAAAGTTGAAAAGGCAACTACTTATGAAGATGGTCGTTACTTTGTAAAAAAAGCTAAAGAAATTACTCAAAATTCGATTACTGAATTGAACAAATGCACGATTCCTAAGCATGTAGAATCCATTGCATCTACTACCGAAAAAGTTGGCAACGATTTGGATGCTTTGCAACAAGAAAAAGAGAAGCTAGAGCAACAAAGATTGGCACTTAAATTAAAAGAGGAAGAAATACTAAAAAAACTGGATGCTCAAAAAAACAAAGAACTTCAATTGCAAAAAGAAATGCTCATAAAAGAACATAAGGCAGCACTCAACCTAAATATTTCAACCTGTAATAAAGTTTTGAAAACTTATGGTAGCACTTCCGAATTACCCTCTTACGATAAAAATGATACCGATTTACTTTCTGAAAATATAGAAGCTATAAAAGCATACTATTTAAATATTACAAAAGATATAAATATGACTTATTTAGAAAAACTAAATCTTATCAAAATAAACTAAATAAACCACTCTCCTATGGACTTGAAGTCCATAGTTTTGTTTGCAGACTAATCTGTAAGGTTAGTTTGTTAAATTAATCCGTGAAATTTTACCGCAGATTCGCAAATTTTTAACATTTTAGGTAATCTGCGAATTTGCGGTAAAAATTTCAAGAACCTAAAAAGTCCTTTGAATTTAATTTGTCAGCTTGTTGAAACCGATATTGATTATCAATAAGTTAAAATATTTCGACAAGTTTAATATAAAACTAAACTTTTTAGCATCTTTTTTACCGTAGCTTTCTTTTTAGCTTTATTATTTCGATGCAAATAATTTCACATCGGTTTCACTTACTTCGGCACCGCCTAAAATAGTTAAACGCTCTACGACATTACGAAGTTCACGGATATTACCTGTCCAATCGTAATCTTGAAGTAACTTTACAGCTTTATCTGAAAACACTTTTTTGCTCGTACCTTGTTCTCCTGCAATTTTTTCTGCGAAATAATTCACCAACAATGGAATATCATCACGCCTATCATTTAATGGCGGTACTTGTATTAAAATGACAGCTAGTCGGTGGTATAAATCTTCACGAAATCTGCCTTCGGAAATTTCCTTTTTTAAATCTTTATTAGTAGCTGCAACCACTCGAACATTCACTTTTATATCCTTATCACTACCTACGCGTTGTATACGGCTTTCTTGTAACGCTCGTAATACTTTGGCTTGGGCAGACAAGCTCATATCTCCTATTTCATCTAAAAAAATAGTACCACCGTTTGCTGCTTCAAATTTTCCCGCTCTATCCTTTACAGCACTTGTAAAAGCGCCTTTTACATGACCAAACAATTCGCTTTCAATAAGTTCGCTTGGTATGGCGGCACAGTTCACCTCAATCATTGGTCCATTGGCACGTTCACTTTTTTGGTGCAACCAATGCGCTACCAACTCTTTCCCTGTTCCATTAGGCCCCGTAATAAGCACACGGGCATCGGTTTGGGCTACTTTTTCAATGATGTCTTTTATATGGGAAATCGCGGCACTTTCTCCAATCATTTCAAAATTTTTACTAACTTTCTTTTTAAGCAATTTATTTTCAACAACCAGTTCTTTTCTATCCAACGCATTTCTAACGGTGTTAAGTAACCTGTTTAAATCAGGTGGTTTTGATATATAATCAAACGCGCCTAAGCGCATGGTATTAACAGCAGTATCTAAATCGCCATGACCGGAAATCATCACAATAGGTATTTCTGGTTTTATTTTTTTTGTAGCTTCTAAAACCTCAACACCATCCACTTTTGGCATTTTGATATCACAAAGAATCAAATCGAAATCGTCATTTTTAATTTTCTCTAAACCTGCTAATCCATCTTCGGCTTCTTCAACTTGGTACGATTCGTTTTCTTCTGAAAGAATTTTAACAAGCACACGTCTTATGGCAGCTTCGTCTTCTATAATTAATATTTTTGGCATTTTTCTTTTTTAGATTTTAGATATTAGAATTTAGATAAGAGACATCTACGCATGTATATTTTTAATTTTTGTAACTATTTTAATCTTTACTTAAATTGGTATTAAATTCCGATTGGTCTAATCTCAGACTAACGCTTTGATCGGGTTTTTGAATGATATGAATATCACGTTGAGGAAATGGAATACTAACATTATTTTCTCTAAATAGTCTGTCTATTTCAAACCTCACGTCACTCCTTATGGCATTAGCATTAAAGCTATCACTTATGGTGAAAATAACTTTAAAATCTAGAGAACTATCACCAAAATTAGTAAACCGTACAGCAATATCATCTTTATATAAAACGTCTTTGTTTGTAGTTGCTGCTTCAATTAACAACTTCTTTACCAATTGCACATCGCTGCCATAAGCAACCCCAACTTCTACATGCTCTCTAGTATCGGAGCCATTCTGTGTCCAATTATAAAGACTATTTTCTAGATACAAATGGTTAGGGATTATCAATACTTTATTATCTATCGTTACGGCTCTTGTCGTTCTTAATTTTATCTCTTCAACCCGTCCTATTTTCCCTTCTATTTCAATAATATCACCTACATGCACTGTTTGGTCTACTAAAATGAATACTCCAGAAATAATATCTTGAAACAACGTTTGTAATGCTAAACCAATACCTATCATTAGTGCTGCAGATGCTGCAAAAATGGCCGTAACATCTACACCTACAGCATGCAAGGTCATAAGTAAAATAAGCAAATAAATCAGCCATCTAAAATATCCAAAAACCACATTAAATTTGCCTTTGTCGTCCTCTGGCAATTTTCGTGTTATTATTCTTAAAACAATTCTTAAAATAAAAGTTGTAATAAAAATAACAGTTATAATTATTAAAATATCTTTTACTGAAATACTGATACTTTCGCTAAAATCAAAATGCTTATTAAGGAATGTTTTTATTTCATTCCAAAACGAACTTTCGGTAACTACGGCTTCTATCTTTTTTAATTCCTGAGTCATTCTTAATATTTAATCCATTTTATCAACTCTTTATAAGTTGGCTTTTTACCGTACATTAAAATACCAACTCGGTAAATTTTTGCAGCAAACCAAACTGTAAACATAAAGGTAGCAATTAATATCAAAAGCGACACCAACTGCTGCCATAAAGGCACTCCAAACGGAATACGCATAAGCATAACGACCGGTGATGTGAATGGTATAAACGAAAACACAACCGAAACTGTTCCATGAGGATCTTCTACAACCGTAAAAATGCCAATATAAACCGCTAAAATTAACGGCATAATTATGGGCAACATAAACTGTTGGGTATCGGTTTCATTATCAACCGCAGCACCAATAGCGGCATATAACGAGCTATATAATAAATAGCCACTTATAAAGAAGAGTATAAACGCTATTATTAAATTAGTTAAAGGGAGGTTATAAAACGCATTTATGACATCTTGAACCTGCATATTTAATTCTGGATTTGCCATCGCTTGCTGCATCATGTCTTGCTGTGGTGTTTGTATGTTTACGCCAAACAGAAAGGATACAATACTTAACAATACCCCGCCAAGAACAAGCCATATAACAAATTGTGTAATCCCTGCTAACGAAGTACCTATAATCTTCCCTAACATGAGTTGTATTGGTTTTACTGATGAAATAATAACCTCAATGATTCTACTGGTTTTCTCTTCTATCACACTACGCATAATCATATTGCCATAAATAATGATGAACATAAACAATAAATATCCCGCTGCGCCACCAAAAGCGAGTTTCATCACACTGTCTATTTTAGATGTTTTTTCACCAGCAAAACTTTCTTGGCCAATGTTAACATATACTTTGGAAGCATTGATCATGGCCACATCTACACCATTTTCTTGAAGCTTTATATCGGTAAGTTTATGTTCTAATTTGCTTTCTAAATCTGAAATTAAAGAAAGTGGTGGTGATTCTTCTGAGTAAAACTTAATATGATTTGAAACATCGTCAAATGAGCTTGGCTTATCTATATGCAACAAACCGACCGATCCCGTTTCTGCAGCCAATTTTTTAGCATCTGTAAGCGACATGTTTTCTAAAACATGATAGGTTGTTCGTTCGGTATCCTCAAAGATGTTTTTAACATACCCCGATTCGTCCAAAACAGTAATAACACGAACTTTATCGTTATTTAACTGTGATAAATAAGTAACTACCGATATAAGTGCTATGATTATAAGCGGACTCAAAACTGTCATTACTATAAACGATTTGTTTTTAACTTTCGTTAAGTATTCACGCTTAATTATAAGTGGCAAATGGTTCATTTTATTTACTATTCTTTACGGTTTGAATAAAAATATCGTTTACACTTGGTATCAATTCCACAAAATGGGATACGTCGCCTTTTGATGTTAAAAAACTCAATAAATCATTTGGGGTATCACCTGTATTAAGTTTGATATTAAGTTTCAAATCATCTTCCAAGGTTTTAAAATTGGCTAAAGAGACATCAAATCTTTGTGATAATTCGGTTTTTAAAGTGTCATTATCAGTTGTGTTTACACCTACTTCAAACGTGTTTATTTTATATTGACGCTTAATATCAATCAATTTTCCGTCGAGTATTTTATTTGATTTGTGAATGAGCGCAATATCGTCGCACAATTCCTCAACCGATTCCATACGATGTGTAGAAAAAATAACTGTCGCACCGTCTTCACGCAAACGTAAAATTTCGTCCTTAATCAAATTCGCGTTAATAGGATCGAAACCCGAAAAAGGCTCATCAAAAATCAATAGTTTTGGCTGATGCAATACTGTTACAACAAACTGTATTTTTTGTGCCATCCCTTTTGATAGCTCCTGGATTTTCTTGTTCCACCAATCACCAATTTCCAAACGCTCGAACCAATATTTTAAGCGCTCTTTTGCTTCAGCTTTACTCAATCCTTTTAATTGCGCCAAATAAAGGGCTTGCTCTCCCACTTTCATGGTTTTATACAAACCTCGTTCTTCTGGCAAGTATCCAATATCTTTTATATGAGTTACGTTAAGCAATTCACCATCTAGATGTACCGCACCAGAATCTGGCATGGTAATTTGATTAATAATGCGTATTAAAGTTGTTTTTCCTGCACCGTTGGGTCCTAACAACCCAAAAATACTGCCTTTAGGTACTAAAATAGATACATTGTTAAGGGCTTTAAAGTCTCCAAAGTTTTTAGAAACCTGGTTAACTTCTAATAAGTTACTCATTCGTGATTTTAAATTGACTTGTAGTTTGTAAAGATATTAAATGTTAAAGCATTGAGCTTAATGCTTTAGCTATAATTTGTGATTTTTTTGAAATAGATATAACTAAAACCCTTCGACTCCGCGCCAGATGACAAGTACTTACAAAAACAAAACCCACCCTTAAAAAAGATTAAGGATGGGAAAAAAATTGCTATGAAAAAGAAAAATTATCACTAAAACAAATTAGTGATAACCAAATATATGTTTTTTTTTCTAAAAATCATGAAAACTATACCAGAACTTTAAAAAAGATAATCGATTGCTTGAATTATTTTTTTATCACTTATAGAACTCATTTAAACTTTTCACAATTGACTGAAAAATGGTCCCTTTGCATCAATAAAAAAGTTTAAACGAGTTCCTATTATGAAAACATATCTTTTACTTTTTCAAAAAAAGATTTATCGGTACTATCTGGTTTAGGCACAAAATGTTCATCATTCTGCATAGCTTCAAAAAACTCACGTTGCTGTTTGCTTAAGGTTTTTGGTGTCCAAACATTAACATGCACTAATAAATCACCTTTGCCATAACCATTAATGCTAGGGATTCCTTTTCCGCGTAAGCGTAAAATTTTACCAGATTGAACACCGGCTTCAACTTTTATACGCACTTTTCCTGTTACGGTATCGATCTCTTTTGAAGTTCCTAAAACAGCATCTGGATAACTTACATACAAATCGTAATGTAAATTATCACCTTCACGTTGTAGTTTTTCGTGTTCTTCTTCTTCTATAACCACTATTATATCTCCCGAAATACCATTTCCTGGTGCTTCGTTACCTTTTCCAGATACTTTAAGCTGCATCCCATCTACCACACCCGCAGGTATTTTGATAGACACGGTTTCTTCCGAAACTTTCAACCCTTGCGCATCGGCATCGGCAGGTTTTTTATCAATAATTTGACCAGCACCGCCACACACATTACATGGTGCCGATGTCTGCATTCTACCTAGAATAGTATTTGCAATACGGGTTACTTGTCCAGAACCATGGCAGGTAGAACAAGTTTTATATGTAGTTCCTGGTGCTTGAACTTTACGCTTTACTTTTATTTTTTTCTCTACACCATTAGCAATTTCTTCTAAAGTAAGCTTTACGCGAATACGCAAATTGCTTCCTTTAACACGACGTTGGCCACCGCCACCGCCAAAACCAGAAAAGCCGCCGCCAAAACCGCCACCGCCAAAAATATCTCCAAACTGGCTGAATATGTCATCCATATTCATGCCACCTCCACCAAAGCCTCCGCCATTTTCAAAGGCTTGGTGACCATATTGGTCGTAACGGGCTTTTTTATTTTCGTCACTTAAAACCTCGTAAGCTTCGGCTGCTTCTTTAAATTTAGCTTCAGCTTCTTTGTTGTCGGGGTTTTTATCGGGGTGATATTCAATGGCCTTTTTTCGGTAAGCTTTTTTTATTTCAGCAGCACTAGCACCTTTACTAATACCTAATATATCGTAATAATCTCTTTTTGCCATGGTTCTGTTTTATTGTCCTATTACTACTTTAGGGAAACGAATTACCTTGTCGCCCAGCTTATAGCCTTTTTCTACAACGTCTATAATTTTTCCTTTTAAATCGGCCGTTGGAGCTGGTATTTGCGTAATAGCCTCATGGTTGTCGGCATTAAATGCTTCACCTTTTTCTACAGCAATCACTTTAAGTCCTTTTTGTTCTAAAGTACTTACCAATTTATTATAGATCAATAACACACCTTTACGTAACGCTTCTGCTTCTTTATCATCGTCAATATGACTTAATGCGCGTTCAAAATCGTCTAAAATTGGCAATAAAGTTTTCATGACATCTTCACTGGCCGTCAAAAATAACTCGATACGCTCTTTCGAGGTACGTCTTTTATAATTTTCAAACTCGGCAAATAAGCGTAAAAACTTATCTTTCTCTTGCTTTAATTCGCTCTGAAGTTTCTCTTCTATCGTTTGTTCTTCAGCAACTTGCTCTTCAACAACTTGCTCTTCAACGTCAACCGCTTCACTTTGTACAGCATCAAGCTGCTCTTTTTCTATATCGTTTGATTTTTCCTTTTTACTCATTGCTGTATCTCAATTTTTATATAAATACCTAAATTGTTTGGCAAAAGTACTGCCATTATTCTAAAAATGTCATAATGTCATTAAAAATAATTTAACTAGGTCTTAAGCTTGTAAAAAAAATGTTTTAGATTCGCTTGGACTATATTTAAAAATATTTGAATGAAAGAAAAGGCACTAGTACTCTTAATTACACTTCTAACAATTAATTGCTACTCGCAAAACAAATTAAATGAAAATTATATTGAAGGCTATATTATTAATAACAATGGTGATAAAGTCAATTGTTTAATATTAGATGAGGATTGGAGAAAAAACCCAGAATCTATTACTTATAAAAATACCAACGATGCTCTCCCTGTAAAAGGCTTGATTACAAACATAGCTGAATTTGGATATCATAATATTGTATATAAAAGATTTTCAACAAAAATTGATGTTTCTAGCACTCAAACTAATAAACTAAGTAACAAAAAAGATCCTGATTTTATTGATAAAACATTATTTTTAAAATATCTAGTAAAAGGAAATGTCAATTTATTTGCTTATACAGACAATAATGCTAAACTTTTCTTCTTTAGCAAAGACAATTTAAATGCAGAACAGTTGATTTATAAAAAATATCTTGTATCTGCTACGAATGCTAAAGAAAATAATCGCTATAAACAACAGCTTAAAACAAATTTAAATTGCGATGATCTTCCTATTAACAATTTTGCGGAATTAAATTATAATGAAAATAGTTTATCATCAATTTTTGAAGCTTATAATAAGTGTGAAAACTTAGACTATGTCAATACAATTGTAAATGAACACAAAAAAATAAAGTTCAAACTATATATAAAACCAAGTGTTAATTTTTCTTCGTTTACAACTGATAATAGCAGGGATGAAATAGAAAAATTAGATTTTGGAAGTAATACAAACTTAGGGTGTAGCATAGAAACAGAATTTGTATTACCTTTTAATAATGAAAGATCCGCATTGATATTTGAACCTACATACCAAAGATTCAAATCTGATCTAGAGAATTATACATATATAAACGGTCCGCCGACCACTAAAACAACAAATGTATCTATTGATTATAAGGCGGTTGATTTACTTTTTGGATTAAAATATTATTTTCCAGTAAATGATATTTCAAAAATCCAGATAAATATTTTGTATAATTTTAATTCTGTAGACTTAGGATCTAATTTTGATTACGAAACACCAAGTCTTACCGACTTAGGACTAAAAGGAAAAAATTATTTTATTATCGGAGTAGGATATAAATATAATAGTAAAATAAGCTTAGAAGCCAAAATATCATCAAACCAACAAGTTATATCAAACAGCTATTATTCAACAAATTACAAAAAAATATCAATTGCTATAGGATATAATTTATTTTAATGCATCTGAATTTTTAAGCCAAAAGATGTCCCTTAAGAAAAACTATTTCTGTTAATCTGTCGATTATAAAACAATACTGGCAATTCTTGGCTATACATTATTTAAAAATTGTTCATTGTTAATGTTTCATAATTAAAACAATTTACTGATTACCAGTAATATGAACAACTTTTTTATTTTAAATCATAATGCACAACGGGTTAAAAGAATAAGCTTTTATCAAGTCAACAAATCCTCCAAAGCAGGTTGCAAATGGTGGTATTCAAAATAAAAACCTTTGTCTTCTATTTTTTTTGAGCTTACCCGTTGGCTATCAAATAGCAACGTGTGCATGTCACCTAGAATCAGTTTCATGAAAAACCTAGGAATGTTGGGCAAAAAAAGTGGTTTCCCTAACGTATTAGCGATGGTTTTGGTGAGTTCTTGGTTGGTTACGTGGCTTGGTGCAACGCCATTATAAACACCTTCTAATCGATATTTTAACACATATAAAAATAGCTGTGCCAAATCGGTAACATGTATCCACGATTGCCATTGTTCTCCTGTACCAAAAGCAGCTCCTAATCCAAATTTTATAGGCTTAGACATTTCCATAAGTGCGCCACCTTTATTTGATAACACTAAACCAATTCTAATTTTAGACACTAAAATATTTAAACTTGAAAAAGCATCGACTTCATGTTCCCAAACTTGTACCACATGACTTAAAAATGAATTATCAAAATCTTTAAAAGTTTCATCATAATAATTAATCAATGAATCTGGATATATTCCAATGGCACTTGCCGAAATTACTTGTTTTACAGTATGATTGATAGTTTTTAAACTATGAACTAACAGCTGTGTTGTTTCTTTCCTGCTTGAAATAATTTCTTTTTTATAAGCGGATGTCCAACGTTTTGATACGGTTGCTCCTGCTAAATGAATGATGGCATCAACATCCTTAAAACAATTCAAATTAATTTCTTGTTGTTTGGGGTTCCAATAAAAACCTTGTGTTTTCTCAGATTGATCTATTTTAGATTTACTAGTTGTTAAGTAATTTACCGCAATATCGTTAGCGTGGCAAAGTTTTACAATCTCTTGCCCAATAAGTCCTGTCGCTCCTGTAATTAAAACTCGCATTTTCGATTTTTTATTAAAGTTACGAAACGAAATGACTATTGACTATGGTTTTGTATTAGGTTTAACAAAAATGGTTGGTGGTTAATGGGTCTTGGGTTCTGGGGTTGAATTTGACCTTGGTCGTGAGACGCAAAGCGCAGAAAGTGAATCGGTCAGCTCTAATCAGGGAAGTTCAACCGTACACTGCTACTGTTTACTGCAACTGTTCACTGCGACTGTTCACTGCGACTGTTCACTGCAACCGTTCACTGCGACTGTTCACTGCGACTATTTTATGGCTCTGAGCATTTAACTCCAAAAACTATTTGAGTGGAGTCGTTGAATGCTTCGTTGCTCGAAGCATTTGACTTTCGCCGAATGCTCAGAGCCTTTTTGTGGCTCTGAGCATTTCACGTTTTCCGGGTGGACCGGGAAGTTTTTCAACTTTAAAACCTACGGCTTGCATGGCACGACGCACGCTTCCTTTAGCGGCATAGGTTACTAACACACCGTTTTCTTTTAAGGCATCATACATTTTTTTGAAAATGGTTTCTGTCCACAATTCAGGTTGTACACGCGCACCAAAGGCATCAAAATAAATAAGATTGTATAAACCTTTATCTTTTATTTCTGAAAAAAAGCGGTTTTGTTTCGTTAGGGAAAAATTATTTGAAAACAAATGCTTTTCTTCCCAAGACACCTCATGCATCATTTTAAAAAGTGACTCTTTATCTTCTGCTTCTAACTGAACGGGGTAATTTAGTTGTATCACTTCATCAGTTAAAATCGGATAGCCTTCAACACCTACATAATCAACCTCAATACCTATTTTTTCAGCTTCCAAAAGGGTTATGAAAGCGTTTAAACCTGTTCCGAAACCTATTTCTAATATAGATATTTTATTATGGACTTCTCGACCGCACTCATGGGGATCATCCCTTTTTAATTTCGAAACAATCCCGACTGTGTTCGAAGTGAATTCACTAGATATATTTTTTTCATTGTAAAAGTGTCGTAAGCCATGTTTTATAAACACATGGTAGGCCTCTTGTATAGCACCGTGTTTAGAATGGTACTGTTCGTCCCATTCTGGCAAATGAATGGTTGATGAACCATCGGCGGTAATTACTACTTCTCTTTCCACACTTATTGTTGTATTAAAACGCCATCGGCTTCAAAAGAAAATGTTCGTTTTGGTTGGGTTATACTTGCTATATCGTCAGCGGTTTTTCCTGCATCTTCGGCATAATGGCGTTGTTCTTCTACCGAAACTTCGTTAACAAAAGCGTTTCCATTTACAACAACTTCTTTTCCAGCAATGTCTTTTGGTACAAAAAATCCGTAATCTTTAAATTTCACCATCACTTCATTACCATTTTTTAAACTTAAAGTCATCCAACAGCCTTTTACTTGGCAAACATCAATCACTTTTGCTTTCATTTTAGCATGTATGCTATCTCCAGCCTGCATAGACTTATAACGCGATGCCATGACCGATAACTCCATAGTTTCTGCTACGGTGATTCTTTTACCAAACGACTGGTATGCATCTTTATTTTTACATGAATAAACCAAAAACAAACAAAAAATTGAGAATAATAAATACTTCATCTGATATTTATTGTTTTTTAATTGTAAGATGGGACACCCTAAACAATCATCCTAGTGTGCGTGAATACTATTTCCATGGGTGTTTTATATAATAAAATTTAACTTTTAAATGATTTGTTGTAAATATACCGCTTTTTTAAAAACGTTTTTACTTAAATTTGTAACATAAAATAACAAGATTTATGAACTCTATAATCAATGACATCGAGATTATAAAAGCCAAAACTACCAAACTGAATGAGGTAGATTTTGATAATTTGGCTTTTGGAAGTGTTTTTTCTGATCATATGCTTGAGTGTAATTTTAAAGATGGTAAGTGGCAGACACCAAAAGTGGTTCCCTACCAAGCCATTACTTTAGACCCTTCTGCTAAGATTTTCCACTATGGGCAATCGGTTTTTGAAGGTATGAAAGCATATAAAGACGCTCATGGAGATGTC
This sequence comes from Mariniflexile sp. HMF6888, assembly GCF_044335535.1. NCBI lineage: Bacteria > Pseudomonadati > Bacteroidota > Flavobacteriia > Flavobacteriales > Flavobacteriaceae > Mariniflexile > Mariniflexile sp. HMF6888. Next base: position 73,208 of record NZ_JBIQVZ010000001.1, read on the forward strand.
TGGTTATTTCGTCCATTAGAAAATTTTAAACGATTAAATATTTCGTCTAAACGTTTAGCTATTCCAGAATTGCCAGAAAGCTATTTTATGGATGGCTTAAAAACTCTTTTAGAGGTTGACAAAGATTGGATTCCAACAAAAGAGGGAAGTTCTTTGTACATACGTCCGTTTATTTTTGCATCTGGAAACGGGTTTCATGCATCGCCTGCAAACGAATATAAATTTTTGATTTGTACCGCACCTTCTGGAGCTTATTTCTCTGGAAAAGTAAAGGTTTTAATTGAACAAACTTATTCTCGTTCTGCTAACGGAGGTGTTGGTTTTGCTAAAGCCGGTGGTAACTACGCAGGACAATTTTACCCAACGCAATTAGCCGTTGAAAAAGGCTACCAACAGGTTATTTGGACCGATGATACAACCCATGAATATATTGAAGAAGCGGGTGCTATGAACATATTTGTGCGTATAAACGATACCCTTATTACTGGCCCAACAAGTGATCGGATTTTAGATGGCATTACCAGAAAGAGTATTATTGAACTTGCTAAAGCTGAAGGAATCGCTGTTGAAGTAAGAAAACTATCGGTGCACGAAGTTATTGAAGCGGCTAAAAACGGCACTTTAAAAGAAATGTTTGGCGCAGGTACTGCAGCCGTTATTTCTCCAATATCTGGATTTGGTTATAAAAACGAGGATTTCGATTTACCAGAATTAGATGAAACCTATGCCAGTTATTTAAAGAAACGCATTACGGATATCCAAACCAATAAAGTTGAAGACCCGTTTGGATGGCGCTATAAAGTTGATTAACATTTAACTTAAAAATATAAATAAAAAAAGAGAAGCCAAGTGCTTCTCTTTTTTTTTATAATCCTAAAGGTTGGCTATTTGATTTCATTATTATCAGATAACACTTTTACAATTCACAGTAAACACAGTGATAATGGCTTTTTAAAAAGATTACCGATTGGCGATCTTGCTTTTTTTACTCTATTTTCTTTATTCTATTTGTCTATTGTCTTTTCTCTATTTTCTTTTAACAAAGCGGTCTTTATTTATCTATAATAGAAGCAATGTTAGGTTTGAAGTAATTAGGCCCCTTTAACACTTTGCCATCCTCTCTATAGATAGGCTGTCCATCTTCACCCAACTTACTCATGTTACTACGCTGTATTTCTTCAAAAACTTCTTCAATCTTATACTGCATACCATGTTCTATAATGGTACCGCATAAAATGTAAAGCATATCGCCCAAAGCGTCGGCAACTTCAACCAAATCGTTATTATTGGCAGCTTCTAAATACTCTTCGTTTTCTTCTTTCATTAAATTAAAACGCAATTTGTTTTTATCAGACCCTAAATCGGCTTTAGGAGTTTCTCTGTGCCCAATTTTAAACGCCGTATGGAATGCTTTTACTGCTTCAATCTTATTTTTCATAAATATATAAATATTAATTAAGTCATTCCTACGAAGATAGGAATCTCATCATTATTGATTAAATTTGCATAAAATTAGTCATATGTTTAGTAAAGGTCAAATCATTTTTGGGGTTTTATTTTTTATGGTGTTCGCCATTGTTATTGGATACACTTACCGAAAAGATTTAAAATTGCATAAACGCTTTTATGCTGGTAGTATTTGGATATTAATTGCCTTTATAAGTTTTATAGCATTGATTGCTGCTATTAAGTTTATTTTTAAGTGATTTTTTTTATAAAAAATCATATTCCGCACTAGGAAAAAACACTTTTATCATGTTTTATAATTAGTTTAATAATTTGACGCAACCTTTTTTAAAATCGTGCATCTAAAAAGTAACTAACATAACTAAAATCATGAATATTATTCTTATTATTAGTGTTCTTATAGTTGTAAATCTTATTCTTTTGGTATTTAGTGTCAATAAAAAAACAGAACCTTGATCAAGATTCTGTTTATATTTTATTAGCTATCCTAAAAAATTAGTCTTAGAACTCTTTTAAACTTTTCACAATTGGCTAAAAAATCGTCCTTTTTATCCATGCGCCTCCTGGCCCATTCACTAAAACAGTCCACTGGACTGTTTCTTAACGCTCTGTCCTGTCTTTTCTTCCTTCCGTAGCCCTGCTATGCAACTCATAAAAGCCTTCAACCGAGCACAAAATGACTGATTTTCGCTTCAATCAAAAAAGTTTAAAAGAGTTCTTAGTTTACCTCTGGTAAAAAATTATATTTTTTACTATAATCAAGCATTTGTTCTACAAATGTTTGCGGTTGCTTTACATCAACTTCAACTATTTCGCCTGCTTCGTTTGTTTTTGCAACCAATACAGGATTCACATAACCAGTGTATGGTGCGGACTTAAATTGCTTATTGCGGTCTAATACTTCTGCGTGAATTTTTTGATCTACTTTGACACCATAACCTTCTACTAAAGCTTCAGCAGCTTTAAAATCGCCTTCAGATTTTATACGTTGTGTTTCGCGTAATAACTCACCAAAAAGTTCACGAAGTTTCACATAGTCATTTATATTATAATAGGTTTTTCCGTTACGAATAATTTTCTCAATAACGTTGTCGTCTTTTCCTTTTTCAAAAACCCAAGCGGAAATCCATTGACGGTTTCTCATATGAGCTTCTTCAACATCATCACCTAAATTTAAACGGATTAATTGCATTAAAAGACCATTTCTAATATAATCGTTGTATGCTGCTTTACCAGTCTTCTCCCAGTCGTCTGTCAACCCTAATTCTTGAATTTTACTATCATATAAATAATAGAGAGCTACCAAATCAGCACGACCTTCTTCAAGGGTTGACGCATAATTCTTTAATGTTTCTTTAGTTTCACCAACACCTGGATTTAATTGCCCCGATGCATGCCCTACCACTTCGTGTAAAGCCGTATGCAATTTATTGGCTAATTTACTATAGGTTTCTTCTAACTCTAGTTCCTCTTCATCATTTACAAATTCTTTCAATCTATCTGAATTACCTGCATTATTGCTTGCATCTACAATGTTACCTAAAGACACCGATTTACTTCCAACCTCGGCACGAATCCAGTTGGCATTGGGTAAATTAACACCTATAGGTGTACTTGGTGATGCATCCCCTGCTTCACCAGCCACATTGACGGTTTTATAAGAGACGCCTACCACATTTTTCTTTTTATGGACCTCCATTAATGGCGAGTTATCTTCAAACCATTGGGCGTTTTCAGAAAGTACTTCCATTTTATTTGACATATCGAAATCCTTAATTTGCACAATAGTTTCATACGACCCTCTATAACCTAATGGGTCGTTATACACTTCAATAAAACTATTTATATAATCTATATTCCCATCAGTAGCCGCTGTCCACGCTACATTGTAATCGTCCCAAGTTTGTAAATCACCTGTTTTGTAATAAGAGATTAACAATCCTAAAGCATTAGCTTGTCCCTCGTTTTCTGAAACACCTTTGGCTAATTCTAGCCATTTAATTATTTCATCTATAGCAGAGCCATATAAACCTCCCGATTTATAAATGCGTTCTTTTAACACACCATTTTCTTTTACCAATTGCGAGTTTAAGCCAAAAGACAATGGCTTGCTTGGGTCTGGTGATTTTTTAGAAGCATAAAAGGTTTCAACATCTTTGTTTGTAACACCATCTCCATAAAAATTAACTGCCGAAAGTGCTACATTATCAACCCCTTTGGCTTGATTCACTTTTTTAGCATCCACATCATTAAAAATAATCTCAAACGCTTCATCTTCTAAAACCGTATGGGTTTCGGCAAGTAATTGTTTTAAATAGTCTGATGAAAACCCAGGCTTTATTTTATCTTTTGAATAGTGGTGATGAATGCCATTACTAAACCAAACACGCTTTAAATAAACCTCAAAAGCATTCCAATTTTCAGTGGTTTTATCACCTGTATAATTAGTATAAATGCTTTCTAGAGCCTTTCTAATTTTAAGATTGTGCTTATAGTTTTGGTCCCAAATAATATCGCGTCCAGACAAACCTGCCTGCGTTAAATAATACACCAATTTTTGTTCTTTCAAGGTTAAATTTTCCCAACCTGGAATTTGATAGCGTAACACTTTAATATCGGCAAACTGATCGACATTATAATTAAACGCAGTGTCTTTTACTTTTAGTTCTTCTTTATTTTCTTTGGATTTCTCATTTCCGCAAGAAAATACCAGTGCACCCATGAGCACAAAACCTAGAATTGATTTTAACTTCATTTGTTTGTATTTGTTATTTTTATAAAAAAAATTATAAATATTCCGTCTTTATTATTGATTACACTTATTTAAGTCTTTTTAATTATTGAATATTTATTTTTTAAAGTACAAATGTAATAATTTATTAACGAGAATTTTAAATTGTTTATCTTTGATTCTTATCTTTTCAAAAAAAGTAAAATGAAGGCTTTTAAGTACATCGCATTTTTATTATTGATAGCCATTATAGGTACCTCCATATACATTTCTGTGCAACCCAACACTTTTGAAGTTAGCAGAACACGGACCATAAAGGCACCTGCAGCTGTTATTTATAACAATGTCATTGATTTTAAAAACTGGAAAGATTGGTCATCTTGGGTGGAAGCAGACCCTGACATGAAAATTATACTACCCAAGCAAACCAAAGGTGTTGGAGGAAGCTATTCTTGGGAAGACAAAGATGGTATGGGAACTATGAAAACAATTGACGCTGTTGCTAACAAATATATTAAACAACAAATGCAAATGGCAGGGTTTCCTGTTTCTGAAATTATTTGGGATTTTGAACCAAATGCCAATGGTAACACTAATGTTACTTGGACAATTTCCGGCAAGGATTTACCTTTTGGCTTTAAGGCCTACACCGTTTTTACAGGCGGGATGGAAAAACAAATCGGCCCACATTACGAACGAAGCCTAGAAAAGCTAGATAGCATTATTGTTGCCGAAATGAAAAAGTACAGCATAACCGTAAATGGCATTACAAACCATAGTGGTGGCTATTATTTGTACAATACTGCCTCTTGCAAAATAAGCGAGTTAGAAAGCAAAATTCAAGAAATGCTTCCTAAAGTTAAAAACTATGCTTTAAAAAACCGCATACCTTTAGCTGGAGCACCATTTATAGATTATTTAAAATGGGACGATAACAACAACGCTGTTATATTTTCGTGTTGTATTCCTACTACAGAACAAGTTATAACTGCTGAAGGAGATGATATTCTTACTGGTAAATTTGATAGTTTTAAAGCTGTTAAAACAACACTGAAAGGAAATTACAGCCATTTAAGAGAAGCTTGGGAAACCGCCATGGCATATATTCAAAAAAACGGTTTTGAATTGTCCGAAAATGGCCCAATGATTGAAACTTATTTAACAGACCCTTTAAGTACACCAAACCCTGCCGACTTAATTACCGAAATTTACATTGCTATAAAAGATAAATATATTGAAGAATAGATGAATTATTTATACTTAAATAAAAACTTGAAACAAATGTACCATCAGTCCTATGAAAAAGAAATAATATTTATCTGGTGAAAAGTGTCTTACTTGTTTTTTTAGGCGGTGGTTTTGGTAGTGTATTACGTTACATTATTGGGAAATATTTAAATAATGCTGAAAATGGTATTCCTTACGGAACTTTTTTAGCGAATATTTTAGGAAGCTTACTTATTGGTGTCATTTTAGGTCTTGCAGCCAAAAGCAATACGCTTTCACAAAACCAAACCTTACTTCTTGCAACGGGCTTTTGTGGTGGGTTTACAACCTTTTCAACCTTTGCTTACGAAAACCATGTATTTTTAAAATCGGGTGATTTTGTAAGCTTTGCTATCTATACTATTGCCAGTTTTGTTATTGGTTTTTTAGCGGTTTTTTTAGGGATGTATTTGGTCAGATTTTTAGATTATTAGAAAAAAATTCTGAAACTTATTTACATGCCATTTTGGATGGAGAATTATAAATGCCATAGCCAACAAAGCATAAAAACGCACTATTTTAAGCTAAACTAAAAGACTGTCTAAAGGTTCTTGCATTTAATCAATGTTTCCCAAAGGCCTTTACCCCTGCTTCAATTCTGGTTTTTAAATAATTCTCACGTGGTACAATGGGACAAGAATACTTGTCGTTATAAGCACAATATGGATTATAAGCTTTATTAAAATCAATTTCCATGGTGTCTCCGTTTGGTATTCGGGCATCTATATAACGACCGCCACCATAACTTTCCAATCCGTTGGTTTCATCTAAAAAAGGCAGAAATAAATAATCTTCGTAACCTTCCTTTACAATTAATCCTAAATTTTGATAGATATTTAACTTGTAATGTTCTCCTTTTAATTCAAATGAAAGTTCACCATACTTTACATAAAAAGGGCGTCTTTCCGTAGAAGTTTTCATTTCAAAAGGTTTTTCATTTGGAAATCTTTCAAATTTAGCATTAACGACATAAGCGGCATCGAACTTAAAAAAATCCAAGCCTTCAAAGTGCTTTCTATCTTTATCTGTTAAAGGCGACGTGGTGGCGTCCTTATATTCGGCATTTAGTTCACGTTGAAACTCAGTTTCACCTTTAATCATTTTTTTTTCTTGGGCACAACTTGTAAAAAAAGTTATAAATGCCAATAGGGTTATTAGTGGCTTCATTCGAAATAATAATTTAAATTCAAAAGTACAACTTACAATTATTTTCTATATGTTTGTAACTCATAAAAAAATAAAATGCGTAACAACGTCACCATTTGTAAGATGCTATCAACTACTTCTCGTAAAAGAGGTCGGGCTTTTTATATATTTAGGTGATATAATTATAAATTATTACAATATATAAAAGTCCGACTTCACAGTCGGACTTTTTATTTTTAGACAATCCCTTAGTCGATCATCGACTTTTTAAACATAATAAAAAAACTAACCAATGAAAACACTTTTTAATAACTATCTAAACACCTTTAAAGGCTTATCGGAAGAAATATGGTGGCTTGCCCTCATAACACTTATAAATCGGGCTGGCACTATGGTGATTCCCTTTTTGTCATTATACCTAAAGGAAGACTTGCATTTTACTGTAAGCCACGTAGGTTGGGTTATGAGTGCTTTCGGATTGGGTTCGGTAGCTGGTTCTTGGATTGGAGGTAAATTAACCGATAAAATTGGATATTATAAAGTAATGGTTAGAAGCCTACTATCGACTGGTGTTTTATTTATCGCTTTGCAATATTTAAATACGTTTACATCTATTTGCATTGGTATTTTTATAGTCATGCTTGTTGCTGATGCTTTTAGACCCGCTATGTTTGTGGCGTTAAATGCTTATAGCAAACCTGAAAACAAAATACGGTCACTAACACTTATACGTTTAGCTATAAACTTAGGGTTTTCGGCAGGGCCTGCTATTGGGGGACTCATTATTACAGGACTTGGGTATGCTGGTTTGTTTTGGGTTGATGGCATTACATGTATTATTGCTACCTTTTTGATGATTAAAGTGTTGCACCCTAAAAAAGCAAAAGTTTTAGATGTTATTGAAAATAATAATCCCGTTTCGGCATATGGCGATTCTGCGTTTATAATTTTCCTTGTAGCCATGGCATTATTTGGAATGGTGTTCTTGCAATATTTTTCAACCATAACTATTTACTATAAAGATGTCCATACACTAAGCGAACTTCAAATTGGACTTGTTTTAGGGCTAAACGGCTTTCTCATTTTTATATTTGAAATGCCTTTAATCAAGTGGTTAGAAAATACTAACTACACAAAATTAGGATTGATGTCTTTTGGTGCTATTTTAACGGGTTTAAGTTTGCTTATATTAAATTTCACTACTTGGTCTGGAGTTTTAGTCGTTGGCATGCTTTTAATGACCATTGGCGAAATGATTGCTTTCCCGTTTTCTAATGCCTTTGCGGTTGAAAGAGCTAAAAAAGGAAATCAAGGGGAATACATGGCACTGTATTCCATATCGTTTTCAATTGCACATATTTTTGGGCATAACGCTGGTTTGCAAATGACTGCTGCCCTTGGGTTTGATAATACTTGGTATATAGTATCTATAATTGCACTTATTAGTGCCATCATTTTATTTGTTTTAAACCGAAATTTAAACTTAAAACGATTACTATAATGAATTTAAACCAAATAACCATTCCTTCTTTAGATGTTGAAAAGGCTGCAACATTTTATAAAACTTTGGGACTGCATCTCATCGTTAATGCACTTCCAAGGTATGTAAGGTTTGAATGTCCGGATGGAGATAGTACATTATCTATTCATAAAGCAGACGAACTACCAAGAGGTAATTGCATATCGATTTATTTTGAAAATGAAAATATTGATGAAACTGTTTTACTTTTAAAACAAAAGGGAATTATTTTTATAAGCGAACCAGAAGATAAACCTTGGCTTTGGCGGGAAGCGCATTTAAATGATTTAGATGGCAACAAAATTATAATCTATCATGCTGGAAACAACAGAAAAAATCCTCCTTGGCGTGTAAAATAACATATAAAAAACCTATTTAACAGGCTTCACTTCTTTATAGCGTGTTACATGAGACAATACTATTTGCGTCTTTGTTTCACCATAAATAATAAGCTGATCTATAAAAGTTTCCAAGTGCTTTTGGTTTTTTAAAAGCACTTCCATAACTATATTTTCGTTACCGGTAATTCTGTAGCAATTTAAAACTTCGTCGAAGGTTTTAACTTTCTCTAAAAACGGTTTTAACTTACCAATAAACGCATGTAGGGTTATAATAGCTTTTAGCTGGTACCCCATATCTAATGGAGACACCACGGTTTTATATCCTAATATAATACCTGAATCTTCCATTCTTTTTATACGCTCTGAAACCGCTGGCGAGCTAATGCCCACTTGCCTGCCAATTTCGGCATTAGATTGTCGCGCATTTTCCTGCAAACACCTTAAAATCTTCCAGTTAAGATTATCTAAATTCATTTCGAAAGAAATTTAACTACAATAAATTAATATCTAAAGCAAATATACGTTTTTACTTTAAAATAAAAAGTTGTTTGTTGATTCTTGTGAGTAATTTTGATAAAGTTGCTTAGAAAAGAAATATGCTATCTAATACCCCATCAAACCTATCGGAATTACCGATATATAAAAAAGCTATTGAGATATTTACCTTATCCCAAAGTATTTCTATGTATTTAAATCATGATTTGTCCGCTTTAAAAAGTGATGGTACAGAGGATATTAACATTTATTTTTCTGGTGACATCGTTCAGCAATCGGTATCATTAGCTCCAGAAATTGTTAATGCCGAAATGGAACGCTATACAGATAGAAAGCATAAACATATTGCGTCTTTAAGACGTCTTACAAACATGCTTTATAAAAATTCGTATCGCTTGGAACATTCTAACAGCAACGGAAAAGACTTCTTGCCTATTTTACGTAACGAATTAAAAAAGTTCAAACAGTTGCAACGCAGTTGGATGTTGACTTTGTAATCACCCCCCTTGTAACAATACAAAAAAAATCCCTGTATTATTTTAATACAAGGATTCTAAAAAAACAACTGAGAGTCTTGTTTTTTTAATCTAAAAACAGTGTATTGTTATTGCTTATTAAAGTCGCTTCTGTTTCAAAATATCTTTCAGATTTAATAATGTTTATTAACCAATCTAAGTGATTTTTTGATTGTCTCTTGAAATTGTATTTAAGTGTCGTTTCCATAGGTGTAAATTTTAATTATTTGGGTAAATTGTGTTTAATAATTAACTTAAACATGATAAAATTACACTGGGAATCGATAATCAAAAAATTTCTTAACAAATATTAGTTCAAGGGGTTACATACGTCCATAAGTGGTTTTAATTTGCAAAAAAAGGCGATAAAAAACGCTATTAAAAAAGTTTGTTCATTGCAATTAATTAGCTATTGATATTAAATTATAAAATCTATATATAGGACTCTATTTGATGGGCTCAAGTTATTAATGGTATATTTTACAGGTCTTTTTATCCTTTATATCTCAAACCAAATACTCCGCATCATTCACTTTAAAATCTTAATAATCCATTATTCTAAAAGATGTATTTTTCACAAAGAATTTTCTTTTCTTTAATTGAAAAATTTGGCGTTTTTTTACATATTCCTTCTATACTGTCCACCTACTTCAAATAAAGCATTTGTGATTTGCCCTAATGAGCATACTTTACAAACTTCCATTAAAGCTTCAAAAACATTTTCGTTATGAATTGCTTTTTGCTGAAGGTCTTTCAAAAGAGCTTCAGTATCATGAGCATCGTGAAGATTTTCTAATGTTTTTATTTGAAACTGCTTTTCTTCTTCGGTAGCACGAATAACTTCCACAGGTAAAACCGTTGGCGACCCTTTACTACTTAAAAAGGTATTCACACCAATTATTGGAAACGCGCCGTTGTGCTTCAAGGTTTCATAATACAAGCTTTCTTCTTGTATTTTACTGCGTTGGTACATGGTTTCCATAGCACCCAAAACACCGCCGCGTTCGGTAATTCTGTCGAATTCCAAAAGAACGGCTTCTTCTACCAAATCGGTTAATTCCTCAATAATAAACGAGCCTTGAATGGGGTTTTCGTTTTTTGCTAATCCTAATTCTTTATTTATTATTAGCTGAATAGCCATAGCTCGACGCACCGATTCTTCAGTTGGCGTGGTAATGGCTTCGTCATACGCATTGGTATGTAGCGAATTACAATTATCGTATATGGCATACAAAGCTTGTAATGTGGTTCGGATGTCGTTAAAATCGATTTCCTGTGCATGTAAACTTCTACCAGAGGTTTGAATATGGTATTTTAGCATTTGGGCACGTTCGTTAGCACCATACTTAAGCTTCATGGCTTTGGCCCAAATTTTTCTGGCTACACGACCTATTACAGCATATTCGGGATCGATTCCATTTGAGAAAAAGAACGATAAGTTGGGACCGAATTTATTAATATCCATGCCACGACTTAAATAATATTCCACGTAAGTGAAGCCATTAGATAAGGTTAAAGCCAGTTGTGTTATAGGGTTGGCACCTGCTTCGGCAATGTGGTACCCAGAAATAGACACCGAATAGAAATTACGAACATTATTTTTAATAAAATACTCCTGCACATCGCCCATTAAGCGCAGTGCAAACTCCGTGGAGAAAATACAGGTATTTTGGGCTTGGTCTTCTTTTAAAATGTCCGCTTGTACCGTACCGCGAACTTGCGTAATGGTTTTTGTTTTTATCTTTTCGTAAACCTCTTTTGGTAACACTTGGTCTCCTGTAACACCTAAAAGCATCAAGCCCAAACCATTATTCCCTGAGGGCAATTCACCATTATATTTAGGGCGTACCTTACCTTTATAAAGTTTCGCTATTTTGGTTTCAACCTCTGCTTCCAATCCATTTTCACTAATATAAACTTCACATTGTTGATCTATGGCTGCATTCATAAAATATCCTAAAAGCATCGGAGCAGGTCCATTAATAGTCATACTAACCGAAGTCATAACATCAAACAAATTAAAACCAGAATACAATTTCTTAGCATCATCCAAACAACAAATACTTACACCGGCATTACCTATTTTTCCATAGATATCGGGACGTAAATCGGGGTCACTTCCATAAAGCGTCACACTATCAAAAGCAGTGGACAACCGTTTTGCAGGCAAACCCGCACTTACATAATGAAAACGTTTATTGGTACGCTCTGGACTTCCTTCGCCTGCAAACATGCGCGCAGGATCCTCTCCCATTCTTTTAAAAGAATATAATCCTGAAGTATATGGGAATTCCCCCGGCACATTTTCTTGCAATACCCATTTTAAAATATCGCCCCAAGCTTGATATTTAGGCAGAGCTACTTTGGGAATTTGTAAATGCGAAAGTGACTCTGAATGGGTTTCTATTTTTATGTCTCTTTCACGAACTTTAAATGTGTAAACAGGGTGTTTATATGTATTTACTTTTTCGTCCCAGCCAGTGATAACTTCCCAATTATAAGGGTCTAGGTTTAGTTTTACTCGGTTGAATTCCTTAAACAACAGATCTAAAAAGTTTTTATCATTATCAGTCTGAACCTGTCGAAAACTTGTATCATCAATGCCATGCTTCGACAAGCTCAGCAAGACACCCGAAACCGATTCAATAGTTTTATAAATACCGTAAAGCCTTTGTGCGACTTCAACTTGTTCATTTGCTTTAGCATCATACGCCCGATTGTTCTCGGCGATTTCAGATAAATAACGTGTTCTTGACGGTGGAATAACAAAAACCTTTTCACTCATTTCATTTGAAATGGTGAAGGTTGATTGCAAATCTGCTGAAGTTTTCTCAACCAACTTATCCATAACCGCCTTGTAAAGCGTATTCATTCCTGGGTCGTTAAATTGTGAAGCAATCGTACCAAAAACCGGTAATTGTTCTTGAGGCACATCCCAAAGATTATTATTACGCATGTACTGCTTTTTTACATCACGCAACGCATCTAAAGCTCCTCGCTTATCAAATTTATTTATAGCTACTAAATCGGCAAAATCAAGCATATCTATTTTTTCCAACTGGGTTGCAGCACCAAATTCTGGTGTCATAACATATAACGACACATCGCTATGCTCTATAATTTCGGTGTCCGATTGTCCAATTCCAGAAGTTTCTAAAATAATTAAATCGTATTCGGCAGCTTTCAGTACTTCAATAGCCTCGTGTACATACTTTGACAGCGCCAAATTAGATTGACGTGTCGCCAAACTACGCATATAAACGCGTGGATGGTTTATGGCATTCATACGGATTCTATCGCCTAAAAGCGCTCCACCTGTCTTTCGTTTTGAAGGGTCTACCGAAACAATTCCAACCGTTTTCTCAGGGAAATCAACTAAAAATCGTCTTACCAATTCGTCTACCAAACTAGATTTTCCTGCACCACCGGTTCCGGTTATTCCTAATACGACTCCTCCTAACTTCTCCGAAGAAGAGAAATCTGTTGGTTTAAAAATTTCCGTAAACTCTTGATGTCTATTTTCAGCTAAACTGATTAATCTAGCAATGGTATTGATTTCTTTATTTTTTAAAGATGTTTCAATTCCTTTCCCTTTAGGAAGGATTAGGGCTGGAATAGGATTATCCGATTGCTTTACCAAATCGTTAATCATGCCTTGCAAGCCCAACTCACGACCATCGTCTGGCGAATAAATTCGAGCTATTCCATACGTCATCAATTCTTTAATTTCGGAAGGCAAGATAACACCGCCACCGCCTCCAAAAATTTTTATATGCTCTGCACCCTTTTCCTTTAACAAATCAAACATGTATTTAAAATACTCGTCGTGTCCGCCTTGATACGAAGTTAAGCAAATAGCATTAACATCCTCTTGAATGGCCGTATTCACCACTTCCTCCACGCTTCTGTCATGCCCTAAATGAATCACTTCCACACCTGTCGCCTGAATAATACGACGCATAATATTTATGGATGCATCGTGTCCATCAAATAAAGATGCCGCAGTTACAATTCTAATTTTATGCTTTGGTTTATAAGGTGCTATCTGCATCATTTTTAAAAATATTGACATATATGGTTCAAATTTACGAAATATTCAAAAAAACACATCATTTTCAAACGATTATATAAAATTATAATCACTCATTATACGTATCTAATTTTTAGGTTAATTTTGGACTTAAATTATTTTAAACTAAATGCAAAAGATTACCATTTTAATTCACTGTAAAGACCGCCCGAATATTATTGCTTCCGTAACTAATTTTATTGCCGAAAAACAAGGTAATATTGTTTATATAGACCAGCATGTTGATAGGGAGCAAAACATTTTTTTTATGCGTTTAGAAAGTGAATTTATTCATGAATCTTTTACTGCTGATGGATTTAGAGAAGCTTTTAAAAGTACATTAGCCGATACTTTTGGAATGAAATGGCGTATTTATTCGTCGGCAAGAAAACCTAAAATGGCCTTATTTATTTCTAAATACGACCACTGTTTATATGATTTATTGGGACGTTATAATTCAGGAGAACTAAATTTAGAAATCCCTTTTATAATTAGTAATCATTTAGATTTAAAACCGATTGCCGATAATTTTAAAATTCCTTTTTTCCACGTTCCTGTTACCAAAGACACAAAGGAAGAAGCAGAGCAAAAGCAATTGGAAATATTAGATAGACATCAAATTGATTTTATTGTTTTAGCGAGGTACATGCAAATTATTCCTGAAAAAATAATTGCTAAATATCCTAATAAAATAATTAACATTCACCATTCATTTTTGCCTGCTTTTGTGGGTGCAAAACCATACCATTCGGCATTTAAACGTGGTGTGAAAATTATTGGCGCCACGAGCCATTATGTGACCGAAGAGTTAGATGCGGGGCCTATTATAGACCAAGGCGTTACCCGTGTGTCGCATTCACATTCTATTGAAGACTTAATTGCCAAAGGGCGAGATTTGGAAAAAATAGTATTGGCCAACGCAGTTAAACTACACACTAACAGAAAAGTCATGGTTTACAATAATAAAACAGTTATTTTCTCTTAATTACCTATATTTACCATTCTTAAAACCCCAAATTTAGAAATCATGATTCGTAAAATTTTAGTAGTTCTTTTAGTTTTAAACATTACTGCCTGTGCAGAATTACAACAAGTTGTTAATCAATTACCACAAGGTGTAGGTATTGGAAATGATGAAATTGCTGCGGGCTTAAGACAAGCCTTGGATTTTGGTATTGAAAAACAAGTTACAAAGCTGACCCAAACCGATGGGTTTTATAAAAATGACTTGGTTAAAATTTTATTACCCGAAGAATTACAAAAAGTTGATAAGGGCCTTAGAGATATTGGTTTAAGCAAGTTAGCCGATGAAGGCTTAAAAGCACTAAACAGAGCTGCCGAAGATGCCGTTAAAGAAGCAACCCCTATATTTGTTGACGCCGTTAAAGGCATAACTTTTGCCGACGCCAAAAACATATTAATAGGTAAAGACGATGCAGCGACCCAATATTTAAACAGTAAAACCCAAACCGCTTTATACGCAAAGTTCAATCCTGTAATAAAAAATTCGTTTAGTAAAGTGGGTGCCGATGAAATTTGGACCAATCTTATAAATAAATATAACAGCATTCCATTTACTGCGGATGTAAATCCGGATTTAACAGATTATGTAACTAATGAAGCTTTAAAAGGTGTTTATACCATGATTGCTGTTGAAGAGAAAGAAATTCGCAACAATCTATCCTCTAGGACTACCGCTTTATTAAAGAAAGTGTTTGCTCTGCAAGATTAAAAGGCATAAAAAACAGCGTTTTTTATTGACTTTTTTCTAGTGGTTGAAAAATAAATTAAATATTTTTTCTTATTTATGAATAAAAAAATGTATATTTAATCAACTGTTATTCAGTCGTATATATGAGTATCAATGATATCATAAAAAATCGTCAAAAAAAACTCGATGAGCGATATAAAGAGCTGATGGAGCAGGCATACAATTTCCGTCAAACAGATTCAGAACTTAGCGATCTTGCCGAATTTCGCGCCATGCGACTACTTAACAAGTTAAATACACTTCGATATTTTTCAAGAAATCAAGTAAAATCTTAATCTAAAGAATTCCTCGGGGATTGTTCGTTTCAAGAAATTTGTTTAGTTTCATTTTTTTATTAATTCTTTAACTTTTTAGTTACATCTAAAACCCATAAACTTCCGTACTTTATATAAAACTCATTTAAAGTTTTTCAATTTGCTAAAAAATTGCTGATTTCAGTTCTGTTTTTGCCTTTTCTTCCTTCCGTAGCGCTGCTATGCAACTCAAAAAAGCCTTCAACAGAACTGAAATCCCCTAATTTTCGCTTAAATTCAAAAACTTTAAGTGAATTCATAAAAAAGAAGTTATGAGTCCACATTTTTGTAAAGTTGGCAGAATTAAACCCAATCTAAACAAGTTAATTAGCCTAAAGGAATCTGAAAACATCATTCCAAACTCTGTTGAAGATGTTATTAAAGTTGATTATTGTGAAGGTTTAAACGCAACTGTTTAAAATAACCAAAGGCTTTTAATAACCGAGAGCCATACCAGGAAAACATCTCTCCATCAGCTAAAATAATTTTAGCATAAGGATAATTTTCCTGAAAGACATTCTTATGCTTTTCTTTAAAAGGGAAAGGCTCACTAGACAAAAGAACGACCTCTACCGTTTTGCTAATATGGTTCTTATCAAGATTAACTTTTGGATAACGTTCGCTCACTTCATAAACATTTTCAAACTTATTAAGCTTAAGTAAATAATTTATAAACGTATTACTTCCTACTACCATATAAGGCTTTTTCCAAATAAAATAAGCCGTTTTTAATATCGGTTTATCTCTAACAAAAACCTTGAAGTCTTCAACCTCTATATCAATTTTCTTTATTATTTCTTCCGCTTCTTTATTTCTGTCAAAAATATCCCCATATTGTTTTATTAATTCCGAACTATCCTCTATTGTATAAACATCGGAGATATGCACATTACAAATTAACTCACAAGCTACCACAATCTCTTTAGTGTTTTCTTCTTTATTACAAAGAATAATATCTGGAGACAACGATTTAATCTTTTCTAAATCAATTTGTTTTGTTCCCCCAACAACAGCTACATCTTTTTTAATATCATGTGGATGCACACAGAACTTAGTAACGCCAACTAAGGTTGATTTCAAACCTAAATCGCAAAGCAATTCTGTCTGACTAGGAACTAAAGAAATAATACGTTTAGGAGTTTCTTTTAAATGAATGGTTCTATTGAGTTGATCCTGTAGTTTCATATAATCACCGGGAACTACTAGTATTTATGACTATTTATTTAAAATCAATGCCATTTCTTTTTGAAGTTCTTCCGCTTTATTTGCTGCAGCTAGCGCAAAATCTGTTCCATTAGAAGCATAAATAATACCTCTTGAAGAATTTATAAGCAAGCCAACATGAGTATTCATTCCATATTTACAAACATCTTGTAAATTGCCTCCTTGCGCTCCTACACCTGGAACTAATAAAAAACTATCTGGAATAATGTTTCTTATATCTGCTAAATATTCTGCCTTAGTAGCACCAACCACATACATTAAGTTTTCAGCATTTTTCCAAGTTTTTGAGGTTTCTAAAACTTGTTTGTATAATTCCTTTCCATCAATCGTTTTAGTTTGAAAATCGAACGCCCCTTCGTTTGAGGTTAAAGCCAATAAAATAGTGTGCTTGTTTTCAAATGCTAAAAAAGGCTCCACGGAATCTTTTCCCATATATGGAGCAACCGTAACCGAATCGAATGCTAGATCTTCAAAAAAAGCTTTAGCGTACATGGTACTGGTATTGCCAATATCGCCACGTTTAGCATCGGCAATGGTAAAAATATCTGGATGGTTTGCGTTTATATAATTGATGGTTCTTTCCAAGGCTTTCCATCCTTTTAAACCATAGGCTTCGTAAAATGCCGTGTTTGGTTTATAGGCAACACACAACTGATGCGTTGCATCTATAATCGCTTTATTGAAAGCAAAAATAGGGTCTTCTTCCTGTAATAAATGTGGCGGGATTTTATCCAAATCAACATCCAGACCTATGCATAGAAAGGATTTCTTTTTTTTGATTTGGGTCGTTAGTTGGTGTTGGGTCATTGGTTTTGGGTTTTAGGTATAAGGTGTTGGGTACTGGGTGTTGGGTATTAGTATTGCGTTTTAGAATATTTAATTAATGAGTTAATTCTTTTTTGAAGAATTGTGATTTTTTCATTTAATAATTCAAAATCTTTTCCAACTATAAAAGAAAGACTTTTACAAATTATTATGTGCGTTTCTAATTCAAATGCCGACCCTAGGCTTATTTGGAGATACCGAACAAAATCTTTTTGGGAATCTTTTGCACAACCTTCAGCAATATTGGCTGGAATAGAGATCACACATCTAGCTATTTGAGACTTTAAACCAAATTTTTCAGTATTGGGCAAACACTCTGTTATCATATAAACATCCTTTACAAGTATAATAGAATCTTTCCATACATCCAATTCTTTAAAATTTCTCATGTATCACATTTTTATTCCAAATTACGTACCCAAAACCCAAGACCTAAAATCCAGAACCCAAGACCTAAATCACATCACTATTGGCTTTTAACTTTTCGGTGTTTTCAGCTAATTGCAATTCGTCAATAATCCGTTGGATGTCGCCATTAACGATATTCGATAAATCGTAAAGTGTTAATCCAATTCTATGGTCGGTTACACGCCCTTGCGGGTAATTATAAGTTCTAATTTTAGCACTTCTATCGCCCGAAGACACCATAGAACCTCGTTTTGCAGCATCTGCTTCGTTTTTCTTAGCCAGCTCCATTTCATATAAACGCGAACGTAATACCCTAAATGCTTTCTCTTTATTTTTATGTTGCGATTTTTGATCTTGACACTGTGCCACCAATCCGGTTGGTAAATGTGTTAAACGCACTGCCGAATAAGTTGTATTTACAGACTGACCACCGGGACCCGATGAACAGAAAAAATCAATCCTAACTTCCTTTGGGTTAATCTCCACATCAAATTCTTCGGCTTCTGGAAATACCATAACGGTTGCTGCACTAGTATGTACACGCCCTTGGGTCTCGGTTTGTGGCACACGCTGTACGCGGTGTACGCCTGCTTCAAATTTTAAAGTGCCGTAAACGTCTTCGCCCGTTACTTCAAATTGTATTTCTTTAAAACCACCGTTGGTACCTTCACTAAAATCTACCGTATCTACTTTCCAGCCTTTACTTTCACAGTATTTGGTATACATTCTAAATAAATCGCCTGCAAAAATACTTGCTTCATCTCCACCTGTCCCGGCACGTAATTCTACCACAGCATTTTTAGTGTCTTCGGGGTCTTTAGGTATTAAAAGGAATTTAATTTCGTCTTCCAATTTAGGAATGCGTTCTTTTGCTTCTTCATACTGCATTTTAGCCATGTCGACCATTTCGGGATCGCCACCTTCAGAAATAATAGCTTCAGCTTCCGCTAAATTATTGGTTACCTCAATGTATTCATCGCGTTTGCCAATAAGCACTTTAAGGTCTTTATATTCTTTATTTAATGCAATGTAACGCTTTTGGTCGGTCATGATATCGGGTTGAATGATTAAATCACTCACCTCATCAAAACGTTGCTTTACTATTTGTAACTTGTCTAACATCTACCTATTTAAATTGTGGGGCAAAAATACGATAATTTATGAATTTTCAATAGTTGAAACTTGAGTATTGACTTCTCTATCTTAAGACACCACTAAATTAGTAGGCACTAAAATTATTTATTATACTTTGAAGGATGCCACTAAAGGATAAATAATTTGCCATTTTGTTTTTTAAGTTTGATGTTGTGGGAAAAAATAACGAAGTTTGTTTGACATGTGATATGAAATTATTAAAATGATTTCATATTATCCCCCGCTATCGCGAGCGTCTCGCTCGTGACGGCATGAAAAACTATCTATATTTTAAAAGTTCGCAGATATTTTAAAAAAATAAAAGAATAAATTAAAAACAAACAGATAATTATGCAGGTAATATTTTTATTAATTGGCATACTAGGATTAGTAATGTTCATTTTTGGAATTAAAACTCTAATCAAAAAATACAGGAGTAAAACTATTGCAGAATTAAACCTCACTGAAAATCCAAGTGAAATAAATATTAAAAAAGCGGGAACATATGCTGTTTGTATTGTTGGGGGCGGTTATGCAAATAATAAAGGAGATTTTGATTTACATATAACAACCAATGGAAATCAATTAGATGTGCTTAAAAAACAAATCAAATTTAAATTCCGGCATAAAGGTAAATTAGCAACCGAATTTTATCATTTTGAGATTGAAAATATTGGAAAATATAAATTTGAGTTTAAAAATATTGCAGATTTAGAAGTTAAAGAATCAATGTTACTATCTAAAAAAATGTTCCAAAATAAACTACCAGTTAATAATGTTGGAATAGTAATAAAAGAAACTTCATCAAACTCAAAATTCATAATTGGATTATTGATGGCTGTTTTTGGATTTAATATTACTGCTTGGGGTATAATTTTAGCTTTTAATCCTCAGCTATAGAAGCAAATAACATCCGTTAACAGCTTTTATCCATTTCTTAATCACGATCACATATCGAGGCGAAACGTCAAGCAAGTAGCGCCCCATCCAAACCAAAAACAAAAAGGAAGCCAATCAAAAAATCAACTTCCTTTTTTAAAAATCATTATTAAAAATATTATCCACATTTAGAAGATCCGCAATCCTTACAGGTTAAGCAGCCTTCTTGGTATATTAAATTCTCCGATTTACAAGTATCGCAGGTTTGTCCTTTTACTTGAGTACCATCTTCAACATAACGTTTTAAAGCACGTACCACTCCATTTTTCCACGTGTTAATAGATTCGCTATCTAGTTGTAAACTATTAATTAAATCGACAATTTTATCGATAGGCATCCCGTGACGCAGTGTACTTGAAATAAGCTTGGCATAGTTCCAAAACTCTGGGTTAAACTTATGCGATAAGCCTTCTATAGTGGTTTTATAGCCTCTTATGTTTTTATACTGAAAATCGTAACGAGACGTACCATCTTCATTTCTATTTTTAATGATTAACCCTTCGTTTACCCAACGTGGTATTAAAATACCATCTTCATCATCGGCTAAACCTGTAAAAATCTCATAAGGCCTGCCTTCTATCAACCCTATAAAGGCAATCCATTTTTCTTTGCTATTTTGAAAACGAACGACATCGGCTTCTAAGATTTGCGGACGTTTTACAGGAAAAGGCGTTAAGGATTCTTGCTGCTTGTCTTCTTTCTCATCATTAGCAATTAGCACACCCGAACGCGAACCATCCCTATAAACGGTTACGCCTTTACAACCTACTTCCCATGCTTTTAAATACAAGGCGCCAACTAAATCTTCAGTTGCATCGTTAGGCAAATTAATGGTGACACTTATGGAATGATCTACCCATTTTTGGATTGCGCCCTGCATACTTACCTTGCTTAACCAATCCACATCGTTGGACGTTGCTTTATGGTAAGGCGATTTTTTAATCAATTTATCAATCTCTTTTTGGGAATAATTTTTAGAAGTATCCATACCGTTCACTTCCATCCATTGCTTGAAGCGATGATGGAATACCACATATTCTTCCCAAGAATCACCTACTTCATCAACAAAATCTATACGTGCTTCCTTATCGTTTGGATTTACTTTTCTTCTTCGTTTATAAACGGGCAAAAACACAGGTTCGATACCAGAAGTGGTTTGCGTCATTAAACTTGTGGTCCCGGTTGGAGCAATGGTTAATAAGGCTATATTGCGTCTGCCATATTCCAACATTTCATAATATAATTGACTGTCGGCATCTTTTAAACGTTGAATAAACGGATTGTTTTTTTCGCGTTCTGCATCGAAAACCAAAAACGCACCGCGCTCTTTCGCCAAATGTACCGAACCTCTATACGCTTCAATGGCAATAGTTTTATGAACTTCTAACGAAAACGCATTACCTGCTTCACTTCCGTACTTAATTCCTAAAGCGGCTAACATATCACCTTCGGCGGTGATGCCAATACCTGTTCTTCTACCTTCTTGGGCTTTCTTTTTTATGTTAATCCATAGGTTACGCTCGATTGCTTTTACCTCATCCGACTCTGGATCTTCATCTATTTTACGAAGAATATTATCAATTTTATCCAATTCCAAATCGATAATATCATCCATAATACGTTGCGCTGCCGCTATGTGTTTTTTGAATAATTCAAAATTAAAACTAGCC
This sequence comes from Mariniflexile sp. HMF6888, assembly GCF_044335535.1. Lineage (NCBI taxonomy): Bacteria > Pseudomonadati > Bacteroidota > Flavobacteriia > Flavobacteriales > Flavobacteriaceae > Mariniflexile > Mariniflexile sp. HMF6888. The sequence continues at coordinate 95,021 of NZ_JBIQVZ010000001.1, forward strand.
TCTTTTGTAAATGGATTTTCTACATAAGAGAATAAGTTAATAGCCAACAATCTACATGAATCATAAGGACACAACGGGATTTCGCCACATGGGTTTGTAGAGACCGTTTTATAACCTAAATCGGCATAACAATCGGGTACAGATTCATTAATTATAGTGTCCCAAAACAAAATACCGGGTTCGGCAGATTTCCAAGCATTATGTACTATTTTTTTCCATAATGAATTAGCGTCAATGGTTCTTGATACTTTTGGCTGACTACTAAAGATTGGGTATTTTTGGGTGTATTCAGTATCATTTTTAACCGCTTCCATAAAAGCATCGTCTATTCTAACCGATACATTGGCACCCGTAACTTTACCCTGTTCTAACTTGGCGTTTATAAAATCTTCTGAATCTGGATGATTAATAGAAACCGACAACATAAGCGCACCTCGCCTACCATCCTGCGCAACTTCCCTGGTTGAATTTGAGTAGCGTTCCATAAAAGGAACAATGCCCGTAGATGTCAACGCTGAGTTGTTTACCGGGGAACCTTTAGGGCGTATATGTGACAAATCGTGACCAACACCTCCACGACGTTTCATAAGTTGCACCTGCTCCTGGTCAATTTTCATGACGGCTCCATAAGAATCGGAATCCCCCGCATTTCCAATAACAAAACAATTTGAAAGTGATGCGATTTGGTATGGATTTCCAATTCCTGCCATGGGACTACCTTGGGGAACGATGTATTTAAAGTCTTTAATTAAATCGAAAATGGCCTCTTCAGATAGTGGGTTTGCATATTTTTTTTCAACTCTTGCTAATTCTCTAGCAATACGCTGGTGCATGTCATTTGGGGTTAATTCATAAATATTCCCTTCAGAATCTTTTAGGGCATATTTATTTAACCATACACGTGCAGCAAGGTCATCTTGGTTGAAATAGTTCAAGGAAGCATTGAAAGCTTCATCTTGCGAATACGTTTTGGGTGGTGTTTTGGCGACTTCTTGATTCATTTTGTTTTATTTATGGAGATTAATTATCATTACTAATAATAGCCATAAAGTAACAAAAAAAATAAAACTTAAAACATGATAAATGTCATAAAGTTTACAAAGTACTTATACCAAATAATTGATTATCAGTGATTTAATTATTTATTAACATTAAAAAGTTAACAAATTTTCAAAATCAATACTAAACAAACAATTTAAAAATCAACTGCAAAACCAATACCTAAAAACTGTTTCCATTGCACTCTAGCCCCAGCTTCATCGGTCTCTCCTTCAATCTCTGAAGGTATTGTAGTTTTAATATCGTCGTCATATCTTAAATGGGAGCCAAGTGTTGCTTTTATAAAATGATTTACTTTAAAATCGAAATCAAGTCTCCAATCAACATCTACATTTCCAAAGTTATTTATGTAATCGGAATAAAGACTTACCTGCTGCTTTACCTTAACATTTGTGGTAACTTCCATTTCGTAGCTATTATTTATCAAAACACCTACTTCTTTCCTAACACGTTCTCCCGGAACAATAACGTTGCCCTCACTATCTAAAACAGCAGGCGCAACACCAAACTTGCCTTCATTTGCTAAATTTTCATCTAATACAAATGTTGCTTTCAATGTTAGTGGTGAAAAGTAAAATGATAATTGCTCTATATTTTTACCATATTCCATTCCACCCCCAAAGAACAAATAACCCGGAGCCATCAACCTTGAAATTGGCATGTCTTTATCTGGATACCGATAACCGTTTGCCAATTGGGTTCTAAAATTAAGTTTTGCTGAATAATACCAATCTGAAATACTATCTGGCTTAAACCCAATATCTGAATTTAGTTCAAACAAATCCTCGGTTTTTCTCAGCTCTCTGTCTTGCTGTTTATTAACACCATAATTAATTACAACATCGTTTCGCCATGAAAAATACTTATCGGTATAATTGGCCGAAGATTCCACTCCTAAAAGACCAGAAATAGAATTAGTACCTCCGGAATTCCAATTAACAAAAGCGACTTCGCTTAAATTTACGGAAGCTTTATTTTTTTGAATCCATACTGGACCATCATACTTTGGTGCTTTTGTTCTTAAAAATAAAGTGTCTGGTTGAGATTGTACAAGCTGAAAAAAGAGACAAACAGCTACTAATAAAACGTGCTTCATAATGTAAAGTTGGTTTTGATAAATTACGTTTTTATCAATAATCATTCCGTTTTAACGAAAAAGACAAAAATCTAATAAGTAAACTCCCCAAACTCACTTTTTATTGTAAGCTTTTTAGTTTTTGATGCTTCAACACGACCAATAATTTTAGCAGCCACATTAAATGCTTTTGATATAGTAATGATGTTCTCTGCAATTTCTGGTGCTACATACAACTCCATTCTGTGTCCGCAGTTAAACACTTGATACATTTCCTTCCAATCTGTTTTTGATTGTTCCTGTATTAACTTAAACAGTGGTGGAACAGGAAACATATTGTCTTTAATAATATGAAATTCATCAACAAAATGAAGAATTTTAGTTTGCGCCCCACCTGAGCAATGCACCATACCGTGAAGTTTATCACTTTTAAATTCTGATACTATTTTTTTGATGATTGGCGCATAGGTACGTGTTGGAGACAAAACAAGCTTACCAGCATCTATTGGAGAATCCTTAACAGCATCTGTTAATCTCACATTTCCTGAGTACACCAAATCTTCTGGAACCGATGCATCAAAACTTTCAGGATATTTATGTGCTAAATAGGTATTAAAAACATCATGACGCGCAGAGGTCAATCCGTTGCTACCCATACCGCCATTATAGGCTTTTTCGTAAGTTGCTTGCCCATAACTCTCTAACCCTACAATAACATCTCCAGCTTTAATATTGGCGTTATCAATGACATCGCTGCGTTTCATACGTGCGGTTACGGTAGAATCGACTATGATGGTACGCACTAAATCGCCCACATCAGCTGTTTCACCACCTGTGGAATGAATGGTCACACCGAAATTCCTTAATTCAGAAATCAATTCTTCAGTACCATTTATTATTGCTGAAAGCACCTCACCTGGGATTAAATTTTTATTTCTCCCGATGGTTGATGAAAGCAAGATATTATCGGTCGCACCAACACACAATAAATCGTCAATGTTCATAATTAAAGCATCTTGCGCAATGCCTTTCCAGACAGAAATATCTCCAGTTTCTTTCCAATACATATAAGCAAGAGAAGACTTTGTTCCCGCACCATCTGCATGCATAATCAAACAATAATCGTCATCATTTGTCAAATAATCTGGAACTATTTTACAGAATGCTTTAGGAAATAATCCTTTATCGATGTTCTTTATGGCATTGTGAACATCCTCTTTTGATGCAGAAACACCACGTTGCGCATAGCGTTTAGAAACTTCTTGACCCATAGTATGATATTGAGGTGCAAAGTTAATTTTTTGAATTAAAAAATCCCGCTTTTTACAACGGGATTTTGAAAATTACATTTTATCGGGTAAATAAAAGTTCACGATATTTTGTTAGTGGCCAAATTTCATCGTCCACCAATAATTCCAACTTGTCACAGTGTTTACGGATATCATCGAACAAAGGCCTTACTTGGTAGCAATACGCCAAGGCTTTATCTTCTATATTTTCTATGGTATTGGCTTTTCTGCGCTCATCGGTCATTTTGGTAACGTTCGCATTGATAGCCTCAATATGGCTTGAAATAACTTGAATTAAATTAATTTGTTCTTGTGATACCTTTTTGTAGTTGTCTTCAAAAATCTCTTTTAAACCTTTAACATTCTCAATTAGAATATTTTGATACTTAACTGCGGTTGGCACGATATGATTGCGGGCAATGTCACCTAACACACGTCCTTCAATTTGAATGTGCATGATGTAGGCTTCCATTTCTATTTCATAACGTGCTTCAGATTCTATTTTACTCATCACATTCATGTCTTCAAATAATGCGATTGATTTTTTTGAAACTTTAGCTTTTAAAGCTTCTGGTGTATTTTTATTGTTGCTTAAACCACGTTTTTTAGCTTCATCTTCCCATTCTTTTCCATAGCCATTTCCTTCAAACAAAATAGCTTTTGTAGATTTTATATATTCTCTCAATACATTAAAAACGGCTTCATCTTTCTTTAATTCTTTTTTATCAATTAAAGTATCTACTTCTTTCTTAAAATCTATTAACTGTTTGGCTACAATAGTATTTAAAACCGTCATTGGATTGCCGCAATTTGCTAAAGACCCAACAGCTCTAAACTCAAATTTATTACCAGTGAATGCAAAAGGCGATGTTCGGTTTCTATCAGTATTATCTAGTAAAACATCTGGTATTTTACCAACAACGTTTAGTTTAAGTTCTGTTTTTTCTTCTGGCGAAAGCTTTCCTTTTGTTACCCCTTCCAGTTCTTCCAAAACCTTGGTTAATTGCTGACCAATAAACACTGAAATAATTGCAGGAGGCGCTTCGTTTGCACCCAACCTATGATCATTACTTGCCGATGCTATAGATGCTCTCAACAATGCTTCGTTTTCGTGAACCGCTTTTATAGTATTAATAAAAAAGGTTAAAAATTGGAGATTGCTCATCGGGGTTTTTCCTGGTGCTAATAAATTGACACCCGTATCGGTTGAAAGCGACCAATTATTATGCTTACCCGATCCATTAATGCCGGCAAATGGTTTTTCGTGCAACAACACTTTAAAATTATGACGTGAAGCAACCCTACCCATAATATCCATCAATAACGAATTATGATCTACCGCCAAATTAGCTTCCTCAAAAATTGGTGCTAATTCAAATTGGTTGGGCGCTACTTCATTATGACGTGTTTTAACAGGAATACCTAATAGCATGCATTCGGTTTCCAGTTCACGCATAAAATTTAATGCCCTGTTTGGGATAGACCCAAAATAATGGTCGTCTAACTGTTGCCCTTTTGCGGAAGAATGCCCTAACAAGGTTCTTCCTGTTAATATAATATCTGGTCTACTGGCCGCTAACATTTTATCGATTAAAAAATATTCCTGCTCCCAACCTAAAGACGAGGTTACCTTCTTTACATTTTTGTCGAAATATTTACAGACATCGGTTGCTGCATTATCAACCGCATTTAAGGCTCTTAATAGCGGCGTTTTATAATCTAATGCTTCACCTGTATATGCCACAAATATAGTTGGAATACAAAGTGTCGTACCATAAATAAACGCAGGCGATGTAGGATCCCAAGCGGTGTAGCCTCTAGCTTCAAATGTATTTCTAATACCGCCACTTGGAAAACTGGAAGCATCAGGTTCTTGTTGCACCAATTGGCTGCCTCCAAATTTTTCAATAGCCATACCATTACCGATGGTTTCAAAAAAGGCATCGTGCTTTTCGGCAGTTGTTCCCGTTAATGGTTGAAACCAATGTGTGTAATGCGTCACTCCTTTTGATAATGCCCAATCTTTCATGGAAGACGATACTTGATCTGCAATATTTCTATCAATTTTTTTACCAAATTGAATCGCATTCATAACACCAACAAAAGCATCTTTGGTTAAATATTGACGCATGGTATTCTCGTTAAAAACGTTTTTTCCAAACAAATCTGAACGACGCTCTTTCTCTTCAACCAAAACAGGTTTATTAGCAAGCGATTCTTTTACAGCATGAAATCTTAAAGTAGACATTGGCTCTTATTAATTTAAGTTATTGATTTTTTTTACAAAAGTAATAATATCGTAAATATAGCATAAACATATGTTTTTCTTTGTGTTAAGAATTTTTCATTATTTATATAAAAAAATATACTTTTTTTAATAGAAGCCTTAAAAAAATAGGGTATAAATAAAAATAACTTAGGTTTTTACTTTAATACCCCCTTGGATATAAAGTATCTTAATAAAAATATATATTTGTTGAAATATTATTAATTTCTCATTTTAAAAAATTATGGCAAAAATTAAATTAGAATACATTTGGTTAGACGGTTATTACCCAACTCAAAACATGAGAAGTAAAACCAAAGTAGAAGAGCATGAAAACTTTAAAGGAACTCTTGAAGAAATAGGAAACTGGTCTTTTGACGGATCTTCTACAAGACAAGCAGAAGGTGGATCTTCAGACTGTTTATTAGTGCCTGTAGCAATTTATCCAGATCCAGAGCGTGTGAATGGATATTTAGTAATGACTGAAGTTATGAATGCCGATGGAACACCTCACGAATCTAATGGTAGATCTACTATTGATGATGACAATGATGATTTCTGGTTTGGTTTTGAGCAAGAATATTTTATAATGGATACAGCAACACAGTTACCACTTGGTTTCCCTGTTGGTGGTTATCCTGCTCCACAAGGCATGTATTACTGTTCTGTTGGTGGAAAAAATACACACGGTAGGGATTTAGTTGAAGAGCATGCGGATTTATGTATCCAAGCTGGTTTAAATTTTGAAGGAATTAACCAAGAAGTTGCTTGTGGACAATGGGAATTCCAATTGTTTGCTAAAGGCGCAAAATTAGCTGGTGATGAATTATGGATTGCTAGATATTTACTAGACAGATTAACTGAAAAATACGGTTTCTATATCGAATACCACCCAAAACCACTTGGAAAAGATATGGATTGGAATGGTTCTGGTATGCACGCTAACTTCTCTAATTCTACTTTAAGAACTTGTGGTTCTAAAGAAGTTTACGAGAAAATATGTGAAGCGTTCCGTCCTGTTGTAAAAGAACATATTGAAGTTTACGGTGAGTTTAACGACCAACGTTTAACAGGTAAACACGAAACAGCTTCTATTACTGATTTCTCTTATGGAATTTCTGATAGAGGTGCATCGATTCGTATCCCTTTAATTACTGTAAATAAAGGTTGGAAAGGTTGGTTAGAAGATAGACGTCCTGCTTCTAATGGTGATCCATACAAAATTGCAGCTAGAATTGTTAAAACTGTTAAATCTGCAAAGATTTAATTTTAAATACATTTTGTTCATAATAAGAAAGGGTTTGCAAATTGCAAACCCTTTCTTATTACTAATGCGAATCAAGGGTTGGATTTTAAAGAATGTTAATATTCAACAAGTGTACTTCTGAAATTAATAATCCCTACTTTTTTTGTTGGTTTATTCTTTAAACAAAGATTACCCAAATAGTACGACATCGTTTTTTTATAATTAAGAAGAGTCCTATTGAAGTTAGGAAAATTGGAGTTTGCTAGCTTTAAGGAAATTTAGCCCAATCAGGGTTTAAAACCCTGATTGGGATGACTCTTTTTCAACCCTTGATTCGTATTACGAATTAAGTATAGCTAGTAAATCACTTTCCAGAAGTAAACAGTAAAAACATAAAAATACCATAAACAAAGACCAAAAAGAATCCTTTAGCTCGGTTAATTTCAAACTTCTTAGGCAAAAGCACTAACGGGAACAACACAAAAGCAAAACCTAACATCCAAAAAATATCACTTGTAAGTATTAATGGTTCTGTAACAGGTATGGGCTTAATAATAGCTGTTAAACCTAAAACTGAAGCGATATTAAAAATATTGGAACCTATTAAATTACCCAAAGAAATGGCCTTTTCCTGTTTAGCAGCTGCAATAACAGATGCCGCTAATTCCGGAACACTTGTACCTATAGCTATTAAAGACACCCCTATTACCGCTTCACTAACCCCTATAGACAAAGCAATGGCTTTAGCTCCTTCTACCAACCACTCACTACCAAAATACAACGACACCGCACCAATGGTCAACCATGTACCTATTTTAAAATTGGAAACCACAGCCAATGTTTCGTCAACTTCTTCTACAACAGTATCTTTTTTTGTACTTCTTATCAAAATTATCAAAAATAGAACCAAGCCTAAAAAAAGCACAATACCCTCAAAAGCCGAAAGCACATTGTCGTTTTTAAGAAAATAGTATAGCACGATGGAGAACACCATCATAACTGGCCAATTAAGTCGGTAAAAAGCTTTATCTACAGCAATAGTCCCTACCATAGCCGTAACGCCTAACACCAAACCTATATTCGCAATATTAGAACCCACCACATTGGTTATGGCGATAGCTGGCGAACCCGACAAAGCTGCTTGTAGACTTACTAATAATTCGGGGGCTGAAGTTGCAAACGATACCACTGTCATGCCTATTACCATTTTAGATATATTAAACTTAAATGATAAAGCTACCGACGACCTAACAAGGAACTCCCCACCTACTACTAATAATGTAAATCCTAAAACAACCCAAACTATACTCATTCTATTATTTTTTTTGCGAAGATAAATGAAAGTTAAAAGTTTGAAGTTAAAAGTTAAAAGTTTTTATCCTAAGCTAAAATTAGGCTTCTGAGCTCTGTTAAACAACAAATGAAAACTTAAATTTTAGTTAAATAACTAAATATATAGTTGTATAACTATAAAAATAGTTATACGTTTGTATTGCGTTAGGGGTTGCAGCGGCATCCTTTTTTGCCATTAAAGCAAAAAAGATATAGTGAAAAACCCGACCCTTGTGGTAACGCCCTAAAAACACAATTCAATGGAAAAGTTAACAAATAAAGAAGAGGAAATCATGCATATTTTATGGAAGCTTGAAAATGCTTTTGTAAAAGATGTTTTAGCTGAAATTAAAGATGACAAACCGCATTACAATACCCTTTCAACAATTATTAGAAACTTAGAAGACAAAGGCTATGTTAGTTATAATGCCTACGGAAAGACCCACCAATACTACCCCATTGTAAGTAAAGAGGACTATAAAAAGCGTTTTATGACGGTGGCTATTGATAACTATTTTAATAATTCGTATAAAAATATGGTATCCTTTTTTGCTAAAGAAGAAAAGATTAGCGTTGAAGACTTGAAAGAGATTATTGCTTTAATAGAAAAGGACAAATAATTATGGAATATTTAATAAAAGCCAGTGCTATTATAGCTTTATTTTATATAATTTATAAAATTTTATTACAACGCGAAACCTTTTTTGATCTGAATAGATGGTTTTTGTTAATAGGATTAGTTGCTGCCTTTTTACTGCCTTTTATAGTCATACCCATTTATGTAAAGGCGCCCCCTTTAGACTTTTCCGGTTATATTTTTGAAACACCTATTGCTCCCGAAAACACAGAAAAACCCTTTAATTTATTAGATTATTTCCCAATAATTTATGGCTTAGGGGTTGTGTCTTTTTCTATTCGGTTTATTGTTCAGTTTACATCTTTGGCTTTAGTGTTTATTAAAAACAAAGGTGAAAAAATTGATGGTTATAGATTTATAAAAACAACTAATGTTGTATCGCCATTTTCGTTTTTTAATTGGATAGTCTATAACCCAATACAATTTAATAAAACAGAGCTTGAACAAATAATTACCCACGAAAAGGTACACGCAAAACAAAGCCATTCATTCGATATATTAATAGCGCATATAAGTTGTGCTGTACTTTGGTTTAATCCATTTATCTGGCTATATAACAAAGATTTAAAACAAAATTTAGAATTTATAGCCGATGCGGTTACTGCAACCAAAACCGACTGCAAAAAAAGCTATCAATATACTTTACTTAAAACAACCATGCCATCTCATCAAATGGCTTTAACCAATAATTTTTACACATCATTAATCAAAAAACGAATCGTTATGTTACACAAATCAAAATCAAAAAAAATCAATCAATTTAAGTATGCTTTGGTTATGCCGCTTCTTGCTGTATTTCTCATGAGTTTTAATACGGAAGAAGTTTATGTTGAGCAGCAAAAACCTTCTACTGAAACTTCAATGGAGAATGATGTGGTAGAAGTTATTATTTTCAAGGAATTTACTGAAGCCGATTTAGAAAACCTACAAAAAGAACTAAAATACGAAGGTTATATCGCAAAATTTAAGGGCATAAAGCGTAATAATAAAAATGAAATTACTGCCATTAAAATTGAAGTAACTTCAAAATCTTCAAATGCCAATTATAGCATTGATGGAGATAAACCAATAAGTCCGATAAAAATAAGCTTGAACAATAATGATATCTCCATTGGTAACGGCAACATGATGAAAGAAAAACATGTGGTTATTATTTCTGATGACGAAGAAGATGATGAAGATAAAGTTGTTCATTCTAGACATAAAAAAAGGGTAATTGTAATTTCCTCTGACGACGACGATGATACTATTATAAAAGAAGAAGTTATAATAAAAAATGGAGATACAATTAAATACAATAAAAATACAGGTAACGATTTAAAAACTTGGAAGATAACCGTTGGAAAAAATGCCGTTTCAGATACTACAAGTTTTTACCCTTCTAATTCTCAGCCTTCTAAAAAAAGAGTTGGTTTAAATTGGGTTTCAGATGAAGACAAAAAGGTTCGTGTTCATACTGAAAGTAAGTCTAAAGTAAAGATTGTTACATCTGCAGACAAAGAACCTTTATTTATAGTTGATGGCAAAGAAATAACAAAAGAAGAATTTCAAGCGTTAGACCAAAATGACATTGGGACAATAACTCTTTTAACAGATACAAGTGCCACTAAAACTTACGGTGACAGAGGTAAAAATGGGGTCTTTATACTTACAACAAAAAAAGAATACAAAATTGAAATGAACAACGGTAGCGTAGTTAACAAAGCAACCTCAATGAAAGAAGGAAATCTAACTTCTTATGACGGTAGTGCCATTCTCAAAGTAAAAGACGAAGGAACCTTAGTATTTATTGATGGTAAGGAAAAAACTTTAAAAGAAGCAGAACGGCTATCCCCAGAAAATATAGAAACTATGAATGTACTCAAAGGAAAAGAAGTCATTAAAAAATTCGGAGAAAAAGCAAAAAATGGCGTTATTGAAATAACGACTAAAAAGAAGTGATTTCCTTTTAGAATATAAGACCTCACAGGTTTCAAAAACCTGTGAGGTCTTATAGGTTTACAACACTAATTAACCACTATTTTATGTGTTTTGGTGTTGCCTTCATAATTTACATGAAGCAAATACATACCGCTTGATACATCCAAATCTATTTCAGAATTGGCATAAATTTTAAAGCTTTTCAATTTTCTACCATCTAAAGATAACACTTCTACAGTACTTTCATTTTTTATACCATTAATAAAAAAAGTGCCCGCTGTAGGGTTTGGGAATATTTTAATAGAAGATGCTTTGCCATCATGCACGCTTAATGCCTGGCTCCACACTTGCCCAACCCTATTTCCCCATAAATATTCAACCAAATCGGGGTGATCTATAAACGGGTTTCGATTGTACTGCCAAGTATAAACCACGTTGTTTCTGTTCATTTCAAAATCGTCTGGCGGATCGTTTCTATGCCAATCCAAAAGCGTTTCTAAATCCCCAAATTGCCCTGTAATACCTTCGGGATAACCATTTACAATTTCCAATCCGTTATATCGCACTGCCATATAAAAGACACTTCGAGCCACATCGCCTTTAAACTTACCTAAAGTACCTGAAGGGCCGTTGTACTCGCCATAAAACTGGTTTCCCCTACTGCTATTCTCTGGCCCATCGGCTGCTCGTAATGCATGCGCATCGGAGTTTCCATGACGTAAAGAATCGGCTGTTGTATTCCAAAATACGTTCTTACCATCGGCAATATCATCTAAATCGATACTCTTAAATCCGCCTCGCGAACGTGGAAATGTATGTTCTTTGTTCCATTTACCAATACTATTGGAAGTTGTTTGGTAATCCAGCTTAGCACGCCCCATTTCTTTATATACCAACCAAACCTGATTGCTATGTGCCGGGTTTTGGTCGGCTTCTTTTAAAATATCAATAACATCTGCATAAGTTTGTGCTTTTACCAGGCCTTCTTCGGCTATAATATCTTGCAGGGCTTGATGTAAAGCACTACCAAATTGTCCTTCTAAACGATTATAATAACCTGCCGGCTGTGTACTTGCCACCATTCCATAAGTGGGATTTATAGGCGTTCCAAAAGGTGCCACTTGAAAATCATTATCAACAACCCGAATTCGTAAATTATTATTTAATGAATAATTGGGCGATACAAGACCCGATAATTTAACAAGCATTTCTTCGTCTCCTTCGTCAAAATCATCATCAACTAACGTCATACTTGTTGAAGATGTACGCGTACCATTTAGAATGGTTATAGAGGTATTCCCTGTAAAATCTGAGGTATTAAAAGTCCCATTATTTAAGGTAATGGTAACATTCATATCTGAGGTTAGGGCTTGTTCTGAGGTTAATACAATATCAAACGTCTCACCTTCATTATAACTCGTTTGTGCTATCGTCATTAAAATACCATTTAAAACCACTCCACTGCCATCATTTAACTGCCTTGGTGTCGGTGATTTTACGGTATAAGTGCCATCGGTATTCCTTTGGATTGAGTTGGTATTATTGGTTGCACCTTCGCTAATTATTTGGATGCTTGGTTTAAATGCCGAAAAAATAGAAACAAATTCATTTCCATCTGATTGTGTTGTTCCATAGATTAAAACGTCAATAAGCGTATCGTCTACATAAGCCTTTACTGGTTCTTCAAAATCTAAGTCATCAGCCTTATAAATAGCTACGGCATCTACGCCATTTTGAATACTATTTGGTGCTATAACATATTGGGGAAACGGCGACAGGTTTGTACTACCAATTAATAGCACTCCATTAACATCAGTTTCGTAACCATCCAAGTCTAAAGCCAAATAACTTGTATGTTGCCCGTTAGTTGAGCCATTAAAAAAAACCAGCACAAATCCATCCAATGAAAAATTTGGGGTTTCGGATAATAATTCCACAAACTCCACTTCATCAATTCCGGGTGTGTCGCAATCTAATTCATTTATTACTATTTGGCTAAAACCCAATCGTGATATAAAAAAAATAAGAAATAAGAGGAGACTTACTTTCATAGAAACTTTTTTTTACAAATATATCGCTCTTAAACTATTTTTAAGTTTCTATGTAAAACTTTAACTAAGCTATATACAGTTCATAAAATTATTAAACATAAAAAGATCAAATTGATAAATCATGCCGTTTTTATAACAAACAGCCCCTTGCTTAACAAAAAAAGCTCCAAAAAAGGCCTATAAATGTTTTAAAATGAAATTAAAAATATAATATATGATTACATTTCATAACATCATACAAGACACGTCATAAAATATTAATAGATATATCATTTTTAGACTTACATATTTGTATGCAAATTCATAGATTTTTATAAAATTTCAGGTTTATATTTTAGTAAAAATGTACCTTCAATGAACATTGATGTTATTAAACTATTTACTAACCTTAAAAAACCTAAAATGATGATAACACTTGCCAAACTTATAATCGTTATTATACTTTCGATTATATAAGACAACAAACGTAAAACTTAGTCTAGAATAAGTTTTACTATTTTTGTTTTCTGAAGTATTTTAAAAATGAAAAAGCAAGTATTCAAATTTTTAGCAAAGGTTAATAAACTGATACTACCCAGTTATTCTAAAAAACAATTGGATTTAACTAAAGCAACCAAGTTGCAAATGGCAATTATTGGGTGGAGATGGTTTGTAACAAAAAATGCATTGGATTGATTTTATTATATAGAACTCATCTTAACTTTTTTCAATTGGCTCCAAAATGATCCTTTTATAATGTGATATTTTAACTAACCCCAATTCATCCGCTGTAATCTAACTGCATTCAATATGGCTAACAATGCCACACCTACATCTGCAAAAACCGCTTCCCACATGGTGGCTAAACCACATGCTCCTAAAATCAATACAATTACTTTAACTCCAAATGCCAATATAATATTTTGCCAAACGATCTTACGCGTAGAACGACCTATTTTTATGGCTTTTATAACTTTTGAAGGTTGGTCGGTTTGAATAATCACATCTGCGGCTTCAATAGCAACATCACTTCCTAAACCTCCCATGGCAATACCAACATCGCTTGCTGCCAAAACAGGCGCATCATTAATGCCATCACCAATAAAAGCTATTTTATTTGCTGGATTTTGTTTTAAGATTTCTACTTCATTAAATTTGTCTTCTGGTAATAATCCACCTTTTGCTTTTTCAATACCTAATTGGGAAGCTACTCGTTGGGTAATGGAATCTTTATCTCCAGAAAGCATCATAATGTTTTTAATGCCTACTTTATGAAGCGCCATAATCGTTTCTTTTGCATCTTCTTTTAACTCATCCGCAATAACAACATAGCCTGCAAATTTAGTATCGATGGCCACCAAAGCAATAGATTCTACAATGGATTCTATTTCATTGGACACCTCTATATTGTTTGAAACCATTAAATCCTTATTTCCAACTAAAACTGACCTGCCATTTACTTTGCCTTTCAATCCTTTACCTGCAATTTCAGTAACGTTTTGGGCCTTAAATTCATTGTCTTTTTCTTTATATTCCAAAATGGCTTGTGCTATGGGATGGGTAGATTGTGCTTCCATAGCCAATAGGTAATTCATGAATTCTTTTTCTTCCCAACCAAACGTTTTGATTTCTTTTATTCTGAAAACGCCTTTAGTAACAGTTCCTGTTTTGTCCATTACCAAGGTATTTATTTTAGTCATGGCATCAAGAAAAGAAGCTCCTTTAAACAAAATCCCATTTTTTGAAGCAGCTCCCAAGCCTCCAAAATACCCAAGTGGAATGGAAATCACCAAAGCACAAGGACAGGAGATTACTAAGAAAATTAAGGCTCTATACAGCCAATCCCTAAAGACATAATCTTCTACAAAAAAGTACGGTAACAGTGTGACTCCAACAGCTAAAAACACGACAATGGGTGTATAAATACGTGCAAACTGCCTTATGAATAATTCTGTTTTCGATTTACGAGCCATGGCGTTCTGTACCATTTCGAGAATACGGGCTATGGAACTGTCTTTAAACGCTTTGGTAGTTTCTATTTCGATAACACCATCAAGGTTAATGCTTCCTGCGAATACCTTATCGCCCTTAGCAATGGTATCGGGTTTGCTTTCACCTGTTAAGGCTGCAGTATTAAAAGACCCTTTTTCAGAAAGTAAGACACCATCTAAAGGCACCTTTTCACCCACACGTATTTGTATTTTTTCACCAATGTTCACATCTTCTGGCGATATACTTATATAATCATCATTTCGAAACACATTGGCTGCTTTTGGTCTTACATCGAGTAAGTCTTTAATATTTCCTTTGGCTTTTTTTACTGCTGCATTTTGGAACAATTCACCTACGGCATAGAATAACATTACCGCTACACCTTCTGGGTATTCCCCAATTACAAAAGCACCTATGGTAGCAATTGACATTAAAAAGAACTCTGTAAACACATTGCCTTTTTTAATACTTTCCCATCCTTCTTTTACTACAGGTAAGCCAACTGGCAAATAGGCAAAAATGTACCATACGATGCGAGACCAATCTTTAAAAAACGAGACATCAAAATAATCTAAAGCGATACCCGTCATAAGCATTGTAAAACTTATGATTGCAGGCATATAAGCTCTTAGCCTATTGGATTTGCCTCTATCGACATAATCGCCGCCCTGACCATGTTCGTCTTTTTTATTTTGTATATCTCTTAGATTGACGCTCTTTTTTTTCATTGTTCTGTTTTATAAATAACAAAGATGCCATTAATAAGGACGCAATGGAAGTGCATTATTGCCCACTACATTTATCACAAATGCCTTTTACCACCAAGTTTATATTTTCTGAAATAAAGCCATCTGGGACTTTTATTTGAGGGATTTTATGATCGGTCAAGCAGATGGTTTCATTGCAGTTATTACAGTGGAAATGCAGGTGCAGGTCGGTTTCAATCTCATAATTACAATCATGTTCACACAGCGCATATTTAATAATCCCTGTGCCATCGTCTATTTGATGCACAATAGCATTTTCTTCAAAAGTTTTCATAGTTCTGTACAGGGTCGTCCTATCTGCTTTTGCGAAAGCATTTTCAATATCGGTCAAGGTTACAGCGATCTGCTTTTTTGACAAAAACTTATAAATTAATAAGCGCATTGCGGTAACCCGAATGTTTTTTGATTCTAATAGGTGTTCTATGGTTTCCATAGTTAATGTTAATGTTCGTGTTCTGCTTCGCCTTTCTTCATTTCTGCAATGAGGTAATAGGCATTGTTGTAGGCAAATGCCGTATGAGGTTTTGGGTCTTCTAAAAATTGAATCGCAACCCAATTACCATCTTTAGCACCCAGAATAACTTCAACAGGCGAGAACGACCAATCGTCATTTTCTTTTTCTGCTGAAAACACATAAAACCGATCGCCATCTTTTACAATGGCACTTTCCGGTAATGCTAAGGTTTGTATATTATCTACTTGAATTCTACCCTGAATATACATCCCAGGAATTAAATGGCCTGTTTTGTTTTCAATTTCAGCGTGTACATGAACCGCTTTCGGATTGTCTTCAAAGGTTTTACTAACCGAATAGATTTCTGCTGTAAGTTCAGTGTTTGGCACAGACTGTACTGTAAACGTTACTTTTTGACCTTCCTTTACTTTATATACATCTTTTTCAAACACCATAACATCGGCGTGAACGTGGTGTGTATTTACAATCTCAAACAACTCGGTTTGTGGTTCAACATACTGCCCTGTTTTTACTTCAACTTTTTGTACAAAGCCCTCTATAGGGGTACGTAAAGCAATGCGTTGTGCTATAACACCATTTTGGACAGACGCTGTATTGATATTTAGTATTTTTAGTTGCGCCTCCAGTCCATTTACCATAGCTTTTGAGGCATCATATTCTGCTTCTGCCTTTTGAAAATTGGCGCCAGAACCCACACCTGCATCATACAATTTTTGTTGACGTTCATAATTTTTCTTTAAAAAATTACTATGGCTACAGGCATTTAAATAATCGGTTTGCATTTGTATAATACTGGGATGCGAAAGATAAGCCACTATCTGACCTTTAGCAACCTTATCCCCTTCAATAACGGCAATAGATACCACATTTGCACCAACAACGGTCGTGATGGCAGCTTCATTTTGTGGAGGAACTTCCAACGTGCCATTAGCTTCAACATAACCACTCATATGGCGTAACGCAAGCGTGTCTATCTTTATTTTAAGTGCTTCAAACTGTTGATTTGTAAGCATTACGTCGTCGTCTTCGTGCTCAACTTCTTCTTTTTCAGTTGTTTTGACTTCTTCATTATGGGAATATCCATCGCTATGAGTATGGTTCTCCTTATTTCCACAAGCTAAAACCATTAGTGATAAGTAAAATATCGTTAAAAATTTATAGTTTATATGTTTCATTATTATTGATTAAAATAGTGTAAGTAAAATGTGCTGGCTAAATAATTCATTAAGGCTTCTTGAGCTTCCAATTCAGATTGAATCGCTTCTTTCACCAGTTGGGTAAAGGTGGCATAATCTATTTCACCTTCTTTGTATGCCAATAAAGCTCCTGCTTTTTGGTCTTTGGTTACTGGTAATACCTCATTTTTATAAAACTCCCAAGAGGTTTTCCATTTACTGTAATTTTCTTTGGCCTGTATAAATTGTGATTGTATTTCTTGCTTTTGAAACTGTAATTGGGATGCCGCAATTTCCTTATCGATTTTTGCCGTTCTTATCTCTGCTTTAGTTATACCAGATAAAAATGGAATAGATATGCCTGCTTGATAACTGTAAAATCCTGAATTACCCCCTACTTTTTGCAAACCTCCTTGCAGATTCAATTTGGGCAAATTATCTGTTTTTGCCGCTTTATAATTGGCTTCGGCTTCATTTACTCTAATCTGTGAAAAACTGTATAATGGATGTGTTTCGATATTGAATTCCTTTTTGTTGACCTCTAAATCTTCAAACTCATTTGAGACGGTATAAAATTCGTCAGAAACCAACCAAAGATTCAGCTGCTGTAAAGCAATCATATAATCACTATAGGCTTGCGCTTTTTTATTCTGAATTTGAAATGCTTGATTTTTAGCTGCCGAATATTCTAACTTGGAAATGGCTTCCACTTCATAGTTCAACGTGACTGCTTGCTCAAAGTTGGCATAAATAGTATCCAATTCTTTATACAAATTGTATTGTTGTTTCATTTGATAGCATTTTGCCCAAGCCTTCTTAACTTCCAATTCCAGTTCTAATTCCGACAGTTGATAGGCTTTTTGTGCTAATTGAATGCGTCGTTCCTGTAAGTGTTTTTTAGCCCCAATCCCAAATATATTTATATTTGATTGTCCCATACCAATGGTGGTATAAACACCTGTTTCATTATTGATTTCTTCGCCGCTTGTGAAAATTTGAGTAGTGCCAAAGTCATAAGCAGTCGCTTTTAATCGCTCTTGTTTTTCAATTTCCAACTGTTTTTGTTTTAACAATGGGTACTTATTTTTTGAGAGTGACACAGCTTCTTGTAAGCTTATCTCTGGGAGCGTATCGGTTTTTTGCTGTGCGTTGCTATACTTAGGAAAAGCTAGCATTAATACTAATATCGTTGTGGCTGTCACCATCTTTTTGTTCACTTTAAGAGTAAAAGATTTGCGCTCTACCCAATGGTATAGTATCGGCAACACAAAAAGTGTCAACAACGTCGAAGTCAACAAACCACCAATGACTACAGTTGCTAAAGGACGTTGTACTTCTGCGCCTGCCGATGCTGAAACTGCCATTGGCAAAAACCCTAACACATCGGTTAAAGCGGTAAGCATAATGGGTCTGATTCTTCGTTTCGTCCCTTCTATAATACGGTCCTTAAGGTTGGTCACACCTTCTTCTTTTAATTCGTTGAGACCGCTAATCATAACCAAACCATTTAAAACCGCCACACCAAACAGTACAATAAACCCAACACCAGCCGAAATACTAAAAGGCATGTCCCGAAGCCATAAGGCAAAAACACCACCAATAGTTGCCATAGGGATTGCTATGTAAATCATAAGGGTTTGTGGCAACGATTTTAGTGCAAAATAAATGAGTATAAAAATGAGCAATAACGCCAATGGAACAACAGTTTGAAGACGATTGCTGGCACGCTCTAAATTCTCAAAAGCACCGCCATAACGGATAAAATACCCTGATGGTAGCTCTAATTGTGCATCTAACTTTGATTTAATTTCGGTGACCAATGATTTTACATCACGACCTCTTACATTAATCCCAACATAGGTCCTACGGTTGGTATTGTCCCTACTAATCTGCATCGGCCCTGCTTTATAGGATATGTCTGCAATTTCGCGAAGCGGAATTTGAGCACCAGTGGGCAAACTAATATATAGGTTTTGAACATCGGATATATCTTCACGGTTTTGCGCATTTAAGCGGACCATTAAATCAAAGCGTTTTTCACCTTCAAAAATAACTCCTGCATGGCCTCCAGCAAAAGCCGATTGCACGGTTTTATTTAAGGTATTAATCTGTAGACCGTATTGGGCCAGTTTGTTCCGATTGTATGTAATGGTCATTTGTGGTAAGCCTGTAGTGGCTTCGGCTTTCATATCACCAATACCTTCTGTACCTGCGATTATTTTTGATATTTCTTCAGCTTTTTGCGAAAGCACATCAATATCCTCTCCATAAAGTTTTATGGCAATGTCCTCTCTAACGCCTTCAAGCAATTCATTAAAACGCATTTCAATAGGTTGAGTAAACTCATAATTAACACCTGGGATTATTTCAACCGCTTCTTTTATTTTTTCTATCAACTCATCTTTTGAATCGACTGTTGTCCATTCGCTTTTTGGTTTCAGAATTACAAAAACATCGGCAAGATCCATAGGCATGGGGTCTGTTGGTATTTCGGCAACGCCAATACGACTTACAACTTTTTCCACTTCTGGAAATTTGGCTATTACAATTTGTTCTATTTTGGTCGTAGTTTCAATGGTTTCGGTAAGTGAGCTCCCTGGTTTTAAAATGGCGTGAAATGCAATATCGCCTTCATCGAGTTGTGGTATAAATTCGCCTCCCATTTTGGTGAACATAAAAACCGTAATAGAAAACAAAATCACTGCAATGCCAATAATCCATTTTCCCTTTTGTAAAGCTTTTTCCAATAATGGCCGATATTTAGCTTCTACCCAATGCACAACTGTATCACCATAGGATTGTTTATCATTTTTGGGGGCTCTTAATATCAAGGCCGACATCATTGGCACATAGGTAAGGCAGAGAATCATGGCGCCAATCATGGCAAAAATAAAGGTCAGTGCCATAGGTTTAAACATTTTACCTTCAATACCTTGTAATGCCAAAATAGGCAGAAACACTATCAATATGATTAACTGACCAAAAAATGCTGCATTCATCATTTTTTTGGATGCTTCAGAAGACACTTTATCACGTTCTTTTGAGGATAGTTTTTTCTTTTTTAATACTTGTGAAGCAATTATAAACACGGTGCTTTCTACAATAATGACCGCACCATCTACAATAATACCAAAGTCTATGGCACCTAGACTCATTAGGTTTGCCCAAACATCAAAAACATTCATTAAAATAAAGGCGAATAATAAGGACAAGGGAATCGTAGATGCTACAATTAAACCACCACGCCAATTTCCTAAAAGAAATATAAGCACAAAAATGACTATTAGTGCGCCTTCTATAAGATTAGTCACCACGGTAGAAGTGGTCTCGCTAATAAGTTTACTTCTATCTAAAAGTGGCTCAATTACTACTCCTTCGGGTAAGGATTTTTGGATTTCGGCTATTCTTTGTTTTACATTTTCTATAACATTATTGGAATTTGCGCCTTTTAGCATCATTATCAAACCACCAACAACTTCGCCTTCGCCATCTTGGGTTAGTGCACCATAACGAATGGCTGAACCATACTGCACTTTAGCAATATCGCCAATGGTTATTGGAATACTATTAATGGTTTTTACAACCGTCTTTTTAATATCATCCAGATTTCGCACCAAACCTTCGCCACGAATAAAATTAGCTTGATGATTTTTTTCGATATAAGCACCACCTGTATTCTGATTATTTGCTTCCAATGCTTCAAACACATCGGTTATGGTTAACCCTATGGATTTTAACTCATTGGGATCTACGGCAACTTCATATTGTTTTATTTTTCCGCCTATTGCATTTACCTCAACCACACCTTCAACCATGGCCATTTGGCGTTGTACAATCCAATCTTGTATGGTACGCAATTCGGTGATTGAGTAAGTGTCTTTAAACTCGGGTTGTACTTTTAGTGTGTATTGATAAATTTCGCCTAAACCAGTAGTAATAGGTCCCATGGTGGGTACGCCGAAACCAGCAGGAATTTGCTCTTTGACTTCGTTTAGTTTTTCAGCCACTAATTGACGTGGTAAATAGGTACCCATATCATCGTCAAAAACAATAGTAACTACCGATAAACCGAAACGCGAAATGGAACGAATTTCGATTACATTAGGAAGATTGCTCATCGCTACTTCTACTGGGTAGGTTACAATTTGCTCAATATCTTCAGTCCCTAAATTGGGTGCTTGTGTGATGACCTGTACTTGGTTGTTTGTAATATCTGGAACGGCATCTATAGGTACTTTGGTTATACTCCAAATACCAGCGACAATAATGGTAAGCGTAAACAAACCAATGATGAATTTGTTATTGATTGAAAAATCAATGATTTTGTTAATCATAGAAAAAGTTTAATGAATTATAAATAATGATAATTTGTCCATAATTAAAATGGGCAACAATAATTTATAAGATACCTGCCTTCGCAGGTATTTATTAAACTTGTGGTGGTTGTAAAATAGACGAATTAAAATCTTTCTCTAATCCGTGACAATGAAAAAATACTTCTGTAGAAATAGTTACTGTTGCTATGGTATAGTCCGTAATAGCAAAGTCTGTAACATATATAGGGCAGCAGTGGCAATGGCAGAAAGGGGAACATAAGTCTGCGTCTTGATGTTGATGGTCGTCACCAATGTCCTGTGAAGCTTCTGTTTTAGATTCATTATCAAATGTAGCGTTGTCTTCACAAGGTGCTAAATTAAGCGCGAAGATATAGATTGATAATATAAATGCTAATAATTTCATTTGCACAAATATACAAATAAATGGATGCACTGGATGTGCAAAACTTAAAAAGCAAAACCGAACCTATAAAGCAAAGTGTTTCTTCATGAAATTACGTATGATCACCCAATACTTTCTTGATTATAATTTTTTTAATACTGTTTTTTTTTAATTTATCTCCATCCCAAATGCGATAGCTGTAAACTGGATAAAATTTTAAAGGATATAATTATTATGTTGTTTAAGGGTTATTTAATTATTGTATCCAGAAGCGTTTTTCTTTTTTGATTTTTTTTTAGTGCCACTTCCTTTTTGGATATTTTGATATGATTTCATAATCTGATATTTTGATTTACTTCCCGTAGAGCCGTCAGCTGTTATCTTTTTTTGATGCCTGATGTGATCCAATATTCAGGCTTGGTAAGACGTATAAAAAAGAGCGAGCGAGTTTAGCCTGAGCGTAGACGAAGGGAGCCTGGCTTTATGCCGTCGTCCAAGAATGAATCTTGTTGTTTTGCTGCCAAAAAAAAGAAGGGACAGTGATGGCTCGGAAGTGGATTAAAAAACCTTGTGAAATTTAAAATGGCAGGAAGTGGGACTCAATGGAATAATGGAATTCCTATTAAGCGGACTTAAGCCCAAAATTTGGGATTAGGAATGTAGTATCTTGCGTTTTTCAGCAAGAATGACGGAATGGAAATTCTAAACTTTGGGCTTGTGTCCAAGACCTTTTTAATGAAGCGCTTTTCCCGAAATGGAGCTTACGGAATGTAGTGGGAATGTGCTGATAGATTGTTATGGATTCTGTTATATCTATGGAAACAAAAATCTAACTACTATGACAGAAACGAAATCTGTGTAAGTAACTAAATTAATTATTGCCTTATATTTCGCATAAATTTATTAGATTAGTCAAGTTAAATAATAGAAGCTTTTTTTTAATATAAGCGAAACAGTTTCTTCTAATATAGTAACCATAAATTATGACCACACTTACAATAAAAGACGAAACTGCCTCTGGAGACATCCTAAATGAAATTAGGGTTATGGTTGAAAATGAAAGAACCACATTGAAAGAAATAATCACGACTCGCATTTTAACTGAAGTTAAGGTTTATAACAAATCAAAACCTGAGTATTTCAAAGGATTGATCCAACCAAGTGAAGCTGAGAAAACATTAAATGGATTTCGAGTTAAAAAAAGAACCCCTATCGATGGTGAGCGACAGGTTTATGTGGCTCTTGATGCTTTTTTGAATAATGGTTTTTTTGTAATAGTTGATGATGAACAAATCACGGATTATGATAGAGAGATTCTTGTTAATTCAGAAACATCTATTAGTTTTTTAAAGTTGACTCCTTTGGTTGGAGGGTAAGTATATGAAGAATTTTTTTAATAGAATATTTGGTTCCCATAATAGCGAAACACAAAAACCAGTATCATTTGATAATGAGGTGCATTTATTTTTGAGTGAACTCGTCAATGAATCTATTCGACTAAAAAAAGGCTATTCAATACAGTTGAGTAAACTTGAAACTTATAAAATTCTTAAAGCACAGACAGAGGCATTTAAAAAGGATACCATTCGCTTATTGATTTATTATAAAAATATTAATTACAGAGGGGTCAACAATATATGGGCTAAAGAATCATATTTTGTTAATGATGTATTTTCCAAATTACTTAGTTTATTGATGCGTTCTTCAGAAATAAACTTTAGTCAAGATGAATTATTGGAACTAAGTAATGATATAGTATTGAAAAAGAAAGGTTACATCAATACTTCTGAATGGGCTTTTACACCGCTTTTAAGTTCCATTGAAAAGGCAATTAAGGATAATGGTCTAACGTCAAAACTGAACCAAAGCCTTACTCTAATTGAAAATAGATTTTTGAGGCAGAATTATATTTATTCCGATGATGCTAAAATCATTAATAGAATAGCTAGTATTAAAGAAGGTCCTAAAGCATTTTCTGTTAGTTCCAAAGATAAATTGGGTAAAACAATTATTGAAACGACTAAGGAGTTTAAAGGAGAGAAACAAACTGCTTTTATTGCTTTATTAAATCATTTTTCTAAAGGAACAGAGAAAAGCAATCCTACCCAAGCATGGCTCAAAGATTCAGAAAGCCAAATAGCACTAATTGGCAAAATGCTGTTGATTACAACCTGTATTTCTTGGATTGATATTGTAATACAATTATTAAAAGAAATACATAAGAACAAATCTTATGAGTTTAGTTTTATTTCAGACGAAAACGTCCAACTATTACGTTCAACTATATGGTTAAGTTCATTGCTGAAAGATGATGATTTAAATCAAACGATTGAAGATTTAGGCTTATGGAGTTTTAAAAAATTACCAGGTCATGGAGCTGTTAGTGTCAAGCTAGGTAATGCTTGTATTTATGCTTTTTCAAAATTGCCATATAAAGATGGGGTTTCTAGACTTACGAAATTTAGAATGAAGATTAAATATCCATCCGTACAATCATTAATTACAAAAGCAATTGTTAGAGTTGCCGAGGCTGAAGGCAAAACAATGGATGAGATTGAAGAGCTTGCTGTTCAGGCCTTTAATTTAGATAATGACTATCAAATAATTAGAGAGTTTGATTCCTATAAAGGAATAATAAAAATTATAGATAGTAATACGGTTACCCTATTATGGGAGAATGAAAACGGAAAATTAATCAGGACTGTTCCTAAACATGTTAAAGATAATTTTTCAACGGAATTAAATGAATTAAAGAGACAACTTAAGGATATTCAATCAAATCTTAGCGCACAGCGAAATAGAATAGAAAAAATATTTTTAAGTAAAAGAGAGTGGCAATTTTCACAATGGAAAGAATTATACTTAGATAATAAGCTCTTGGCTTTTTTTGGAACAAAGCTTATTTGGAACTTTACCATAGACGAAAAAACTACAAGTGCCATTTTTCACAACAATAAATTTGTGAATGCCCATGGTTCTGTAAATATTGATTTTGAAGAATCCATGGTTGAATTATGGCATCCAGTAATTTCCAGTGTTGAAGAAGTAAAATTATGGCGAGACTGGTTATTTGAAAACCAAGTGAAACAACCCTTTAAACAGGCGCACCGTGAAGTCTATATTGTCACAGATGCAGAAAATACCACGAATTCTTATTCTAACAGATTTGCGGCCCATGTCATCAGACAGCATATTTTCAATGCCTTATGTAGAGAACGAGGGTGGCGATATCAACTTCAAGGTCAATGGGATTCCTATAACACACCTACTTTGACCATTCCTTCATGGAAGTATAAAGTAGAGTTTTGGACTGAAACCGAAGGGGTTCATGATTCGGCAAATGACATGGGAATTTTTAATTATTTGCAGACCGACCAAGTTCGTTTTTATGATGAAAGTAATCAAATTAACATGATTGATGTGCCTGCAATTGTGTTTTCTGAATCTATGAGGGATGTTGATCTGTTTGTAGGTGTCACAAGTATTGGAGCTGACCCTAATTGGAGAGATAGAGGCGAAGAAAGATTTCATGGGTATTGGTCTAATTTCTCATTTGGGGAACTTGCCGTTAGCGGTATCGAACGAAAGGCTTTGCTCGAAAACTTAATACCTAAACTTCACATAAAAAAAGCGTGCAGCTTTGAGGGAAATTTTTTAGTTGTTAAAGGAAAATTGCGAACCTATAAAATTCATATGGGAAGTGGTAATATTTTAATGAAACCCAATGATCAGTATTTATGTATCGTTGCGGATAGGTCGAAAAAAAATGAAGACATATTTTTACCGTTTGAAGGGGATTCAACCTTGTCAACCATATTAAGTAAAGCTTTTATGTTGGCGAATGATGACAAGATTAAAGATAAAACAATAATGAGTCAAATTGAGAATCGCTAATTATATATGTAGATTAATATGAAAGAACAATTTTCGATATTTAGAAAATTCCCAACTTTAGAGCAGGCAAATGAACTTGCAATAGAATTAGGCAAACAGGGAATTGATTTTATACTTGATGATAACGTACCTCCTGTAGATGTAACATTCGCCGGCAATACACTTCGAAATGAAATTGAAATAAGAATTAAACAATCAGATTTTGAAAAGGCAGAAGAAATTCTTGAAAAGAATGCCGAAACTTTGATGGATGAAGTGGATAAAGACTATTATCTATTTGAGTTTACAAACGAAGAGTTATATGAAATCCTTTTAAAGTCTGACGAATGGAGTAAGTTTGATTATACACTTGCTCAAAAAATTCTTGAAAAAAGAGGAAAGTCGGTTGATAAAGATTTGTTAAACTCTTTAAAAAATGAAAGGTTGAAAGAGTTAGCTAAGCCTGAAGGCAATCAAAAGCCATGGATTTTTGCTGGATACTTATTTTCTTTATTAGGAGGTTTTTTAGGCTTGGTAATTGGCTATTTTCTTTGGACTTCAAAAAAGACGTTGCCTAATGGGCAAAAAGTTTATTCGTATACAGAAAAAGACAGAAAACAGGGCATGTATATATTTTATATTGGGCTTATTATTTTTCCAGTAATTTTAATTATTAGAGCTTTTAGTTCAATTTAAAAACTAATTATAATTGATACAAAAACACTAAACTCGTTTCTTTAGACAATATTTTTAAGGGTTCGCAATTAAATACAAATGAAAAAAATTCCAAAAAAGATAAAAATTCTCAGCGCACTAGTTTCTATTTTAATATTCATATATATGAATTTGAATCCTTTTGTATTACAAACATTTTTTAAAAGAAAATTTGGCGAGTTTGATTACTATATTGGGTTTTCTACTAATTCATTCGATTATTTACTCCTATCAGCAATCCCAATTGCGGCTATAATTCTTAATTCAAAAAGAAGAAATTTTAGCACAAAGGAACTTATAATGGATAATGTGATTATTGTCATTTCTACATTAGTAGTTTTAGAAATAGGATATTATATGTTAAACTTTATAGGAAGACCAGTTAATCCATTAATACCTCAATATTTGGTATCAGAACCATTTGATGGCTATTCATTATTAGTTATTGGAGCTGGAATTTGTATTCCTTTTTTACTTAGAAAAGCAAATATCTACTATAATTTCAAACCAAAAATGAGAGATGAAATCATCAATGAAATTGGCACTAAAAATAACGTTGATTAATATATTCTACAAAACTAACCTAGTGAAATATAAATGATTTACTTTGAATTTATAGCGATAATTCCTTTGTTTATTTTTTTAGTGGATGGATATTATGAAAAAAACATTAAGAGAGGAGTACTTCAAATTTTAGCTTTTCTAATAACGGTTATAACAGCAATAACTTTAGTAAAAAGTTATGGTCTTATTTTTATATTTTGTGTTCCTGTTTTATTAATAATTTTTTTACTCATGTTTAATAAAAAATGAACGAAATATTTAAAGTAGTATACGATATTCTAAAATGGATTTCAAAAATTACAGGTCTAACATACCATGAAATTAATATAGTTGTTTATTTCATAATAGTTCCGTCAATATTTATTTACATGCTTGAAAGGATTTCTAAAACGAATTATCTTAAAATAGGATTTGGAGCTATAGTTCTTTTGACAATATTAATTGTTTCCGATTTTGAAAAATTCTCAACTTTATTATTTAACAAGTCAGTTGATTTTTTAAACTGGTTTGATGTAATAGGGCTTAATTATATTCAAGCTTCTGTAGTCATTTGCGTGATAATTCCAATTATTATATTGGGTCTTTTAATGTATTTGAATAAAAGAAAATCATTGAGCAAAAACAATTAACTATCAATATGAAAAGACTTAAAATAATATTTGGTTTTCTTTTACTTTATGGAGCGGGAAAGGAATACGTTGATGCTAGCAGACAGTTAGGTTCTCGCTATATCATAGGAATTATTATTCCGATACTACTTATTTTGCTTCTATGTACTTGGCTAATAGGAAGCGGTTTTTCTAAAACCAAACTTAAATTCAAATCTTTGAAATTCTTGAAGTATTTTGGGCTCTCATTTTTGATTTTTAGCATTGTTACATTTTTTAGTTTAATGTCATACATAATACCAACCAATTTTAAAACTATAAATGGTATTAAAATTCCAATTAGTAAATGCATAAATGGTAGTGTTAAAATGATACCTAAAGAGAATGCAAGAGAGGATTATTGCATTTGTTTGGCCGAAAAAATAACTAATGACCCAGAATCAAAGGAAAAGTATGAAAAAGACCTTGAAATGGGTGAGTTTGATAAAATTATTAAAGAATTGAATGATAACGATAAATTAGTTGAGTTGGATATTGAAAGCTGTATAACTTCAATCGAAATGCAATGGACTGATAATCTTGCAAATTCTATGAAAAAGAATATGAAAAAACAATTTGAAGGTACAGAATTTGAACAAATTATTGATGTAAATACATACTGCGACTGCGTTGTTAAAGAATATAGAAAATTTCCTCTTACTGAAGTTATGGAAGATGAATTTAAAGAAAGTGAAAATGCTAAATTAATAGAAGAGAAATGTATGTCTAAATCTTTAAAAGAATAATAACTGAAGTTGAAAAGCAATCTCTCTAAAAATATATTTTTACCTGCAATATTTGGATTGTTTTTCTATTTATTCATAACATTAGGTGCTAATGCTAACTTAATATCTCAAAGTAAGATATTAAATATATTAGGAATTTCTTTAGGGGTTTTAGGGCTTTATGGAATAGTAATAGGAATGTTAAAGAATAATACAAATCTAGCAATAGGATTAGCTGGTTTTAATATAGGGAGGTTCTTATTTGGGTTTATAATACCTATAGTTGTGAGTGTTTATAAATTTTATTTTTATATCCCTAGTGACCATTATAATTCAATTTTAGAAAAAGAAAATATTGAGTTTACTGTTGATTTTAAAGAATGTCATAAAATAAAATATGGAACATTTATAGTGCAGAACTACGATACAATAATAAGATATAATGAAAACAATAAAGATTATGAAATTGTTAAAACTTTTGATTCTCAAACTACAAATAGAATAAAGTGGCTAGATAGCTGCTCGTATCTAAGATTTAATGAGTCTAACGGTTTGGCTTCTGAATATCTTAGATTAGGGAATTTTGAAGGCAGAACACATTATCTATATTCCAAACCATCAAGTTCACATAAATTATCAGATGAGAAAATAGAGATGGTAATAGAAGTAAAAACTAATAGTAAACTTAAATAAAGGGACAATTGGATAGTTTAGAAGATGTTTTTTTGTTTGTTGGATTTTTTTTAGCCACTCTTGTTGTAGTCTTATGTGTTTTCAGCAAAACACCTACAGAAAGAGAATATGACAAGAAACTAAAAGAAAGCTTGAAAGACGAATTTATAATTGATCCAGAAACTGGTGTTAAATTAACTTTAGAACAAGCTGAGTCTGGTCATTGGATAGCTCACGATAATGAGTTTAATACTATCCCAGAGGATGAATTAGACAAATTACCAAGTGAAGAAGCGAAACAAGCCGAAATAGCATTAAACTATTTAAGGGGGAGTAAGGAATATAAGAAAACTAAATTAACAGATGAACAGTTCAATATCTTAGAAGGGACTAAGACATTAACCAATTATGATGACTGGACATATTCCGATCCATTTGAATTTGAAGCGGGTATCGTTTTTCTGCCTTCTGTTGAATTAAATTTATCTGGTTATTACAAAGAGTCTCATTTAATGTTTTGGATTAAAATAAACGATATATCTGGACATTACTTTTTTAGGGAGAAATCATCTTCTGAAAAAATATTTGACCTCATTAGAAATGACGACGAAATTAAATCTGACCATTATGAATGTTTTACCTTAAAAAAAAGCTATAGTATTATACACATTAAACGAATTTTGGAAATTTTCGAAAAAGAAAAAGGGTTAGAAATCGAAATTGACAACAATAATCTATTCATAAAAACACTTAAACTCATTTCTTTAAACGATATTATTAGAGTTGAAAAATTAATAAAGAGGATTATTAAGATTTAGACAAATGGAAAAAGATTTATTTAATTTTTTAAACTTAAAAGAATTTTTGAATGATTCGTACTTTCTTAATCCTAGCAAAGAGAATTCAATATGGATGAAACAGTACCTTATTGATATTTACAATCGAAACGTTGAAGTTAAAAAGGAAATTAAACCATGATAAAATACAAGATTTTCAGAGTATCAATAGGCTTTCTCTTCTTTCGCTTTTATAGTAATACAAAGGTCTATACAATTAAGAATAATTTTGTCTTGGTTTCATTATCGATATGGTACACGTCAATTTCATTGTTATTTGGTTGGTGGGGAGGATTTAAATCTATAAAATATACCTTAGAAGCTATTCATGTTAACTTATCTGGAGGAATAGATTTTACTGAAGAAATGAATGAAACCGAATATGATGATAAAACGAATTATATATGGAATAATTTACTTCGCAAAACAATAGAAAGGGTTAAAAAGGATGAAGTCGAAATAATTATTGATATTCAAGAAGAATTTGAGCAGTTAGGTAAAGAAATATATACCGAAGTGAATGTAGATTATATATATTCACACTTAATTAAAATAAACATTTACAATGTAACAAGAGATGATATTAAAGACTTTTTTGATGCAAATCAAATATATTTAAACAGCTTAAACTCTTAGCGTCAAATTACAAAACTTATGAGAACCAAAAATTACAATTATGTTTCGATCATAATTATAGGTCTTGCTATAGCATTAATAGGGTTTTTAGCTTCAAAATTCACATATAGTCCTGATGTCGAATATTGGACTTTTATTGGGCTTACAATAAGTGAATTCGCTGGGTTTATTATGCTAATTCGTAACGGTACTTTTATCCGAACTAAATATTTTAGAATATTCAAAGGTGTTATAGCAATTATCATTATTGGTGCATTGTTTAAAATAATGCATGTGCCCTACAATAACATCATCTTGACTATTGGGTTTGTTTTGTGTGTACTGATTTATTGCTTTAGCTTTATTAAAAAGCCCATTAAAAAAAGGCTTGATTATTTAAAACTATTATGGGTAGTTGTTGCATATCCTGGGGCTGTTCTTCGAATTCTACATATTATCAATGACGATTATCAAATATTATCAAGCGCTATTATGTGGCTTGCAATCATTGATTACATGAAAATTGAAAGAGAAAAAAGAAGATTGTTTGAATAAACTATTTAAAAACATTTACGATGAATAATAAATATTCCCATCAGGGCTTTAAGTTTAGTATGATCGGATTAATCTTGATTATACTTTTAATAGCATTTACTCTCGTTCTGAACACCCTTTCATCTTATATTTATTCTTTATTAATAGGCGCTTTGGCTTTTTTTATTGGGATATTTGCCATTGTAGGATTTGTAAAATCATTGCAAGGATTAAAAGAACCAAATACATCTAAAAAGATCATTGGAATAATAATAAATTTGGGGATTGTTATGCTATTTATATCTGTAATTATTGCCAATTTTATTGATATTTATAAGGCTTTCACTTAATAAAATCCTAGAGAGAACGAATTAGGCTAACAAAAAATGAAAGTTTCAATGCTTAAAGGAATAACAATTTCCAGTATTTAACGCTGTGTACGAAATGAATCAGTGGATTGAACCAATGTTATAAAAAGAAATAACAATAAATAGTATTTTACTAATTTTCATATTTATAAGCTACAGCCCCTTTCTAATTTAAAATGGTTAAAAAAATGTTAAAAAGGGACTAATTCGGTGTCACTAAAATTTATAGATGCTGTAGCCTTACCCAAATTTTTAGGGAAGCCTACATGAAGACCTCATAAATACTAAAAAAATAAAAATTTGGGTAGTTCCTCTTACTCCGAAAAAACCCTTGTAATATTTTGATTTACTTCCCGTAGAGCCGTCAGCTGTTATCTTTTTTTGATGCCTGTTGTGATCCAATATTCAGGCTTGGTTAGACGTATAAAAAAGAGCGAGCGAGTTTAGCCTGAGCGTAGACGAAGGGAGTCTGGCTTTATGCCGTCGTCCAAGAATGAATCTTGTTGTTTTGCTGCCAAAAAAAAAAAAAGGGACAGTGATGGCTCGGAAGTGGATTAAAAAACCTTGTGAAATTTAAAATGGCAGGAAGTGGGACTAATACATACGATATAAAAATGTTTGGCGAACCGTTTCGAAATAATTTTTGTCCCAATTATTGACCCCATTTGAAACTAGATAAGTATGTTTTAATAATCAATATCGCATATCGCAATATGCAATACAATTAATTAAATCCTTGGTTTTTATAAATTTAACATGTAATATTGCATATCGCAATATGAAATATATGCAACAATCCAGAAATAATTTGAAACCTCAAGACATCGTAATACTCCTAAAAATAATAGCTTTAGGTAAACAATCATGGTTTCATCATACGATTGCTCAAGAATTGGGAATAAGCCAATCGGAAGTAAGTCAATCCTTAAACCGTTCCAAATATGCAGGCTTGATTGATGGTGCAAGAAAAAAAGTTAACAAATTAGCATTTACAGAATTTTTGATTCATGGTGTAGCTTATGCTTTTCCACAACACCCAGGCCCCATAGTAAGAGGTGTGCTAACGGCACATTCAGCAGAGCCATTAAATAAAATAATCAATTCCAGTGACAAATACGTTTGGCCCTATGCCAAGGGACAAGAGAGAGGCCAAGCCATAGAACCATTATACCACACTGCAGTAGAAGCTTCATTAAAGGATAAAGAGTTGTATGAGTTACTAACAATGGTCGATGCTATTAGAGTAGGAAGGGCTAGAGAAAAAGAAATAGCAAAAAAAGAACTGGAAAAAAGGATTCAAAATGCATAACAAAGTCATCAATCTCGCCTTAGTAGCACAAGTGGCTAAAGGACTAAAAGAGCTGAACGAAAAAATGGTCTTTATTGGTGGTGCCATAATCAGCTTATATACAGATGACCCAGCAGCTGAAGAAATTCGTCCAACTTCTGACATTGACATGACCATCAATTTGGCAAATTATACCGAATGGTCACAAATGCAAGAAAGATTGGCAGAACTCAGATTTTATCCGGATCCACAAGGGCAATCCATATGTTCTTATAAATTTCAAGATATTGCTATAGACATCATGCCGGCAGAAGACAGTAGTATCGGCATTTCAAACACATGGTACAAACCGGGTTTCAAGTTTATACAACAAATAGAACTTCCCGAAGGCATAACCATAAATATATTACCTTCCCCCTATTTCCTAGCAACCAAAATAGAAGCATTTAAAGACAGAGGGAAAAATGATTTTTATGGCAGTCACGATTTCGAAGATATCATCTATTTATTGGACAACAGAACAACCATTGTAAAAGACATACTAACAAGTCAAAAAAACGTAAAACAGTATATCAAACAGGAACTGAAAGCCATTAAAAACCATCCGCAAGCTGATGAAATTATAGCCATGCATATCCACCCATTCATTCGTGAAGAACGATTCAAAATGTTGGTGGAGAAAATAGAAATGATTATTAATTAAAAAGGGACAAACAATTTGACAAATAGCACCTTAAGTGTCTTTTGTACAAATATTGCCTGTCTTTCCCTACTAATTGAGCTAACTGGGTTTGAGTAAGCCCTTTTGATTTTCTTAGGTAGCGTCTCTTTCTCCAATTTTTATTGGAATAGATTTGCCATGTCCAGATTGGTAAACTTTCAAACCTTTTATCCTCCATCTATCAATAGTTTTTCTATTCTTCTTAAACTCTACTTCAACTTCATTAATAGTTAGAAGCTCATCTAAAGACTTCAACCGTTCGTTTTCTTCCTGAAGCCTTAACAAGTCTTTTTTTAATTTTCTGGAAGTGTTTAAATAATGCACTTTAAAGTTTCTCAAATTTTCACATAATACTTTTTCGTTTGATTTCATTATTACTGATTTTTAATTAAACATTCATTTTATATATAATACCAGCCAGCTTTTTTTTCGTTTGGCTAAATAGGTTAATTCATTGTTAATTTTTTTAAGGCATAAAAAAACCGCCCTATTGAGCGGTTAAGAATTTTATATTTATTATTCAAGATTTTACACGTTATCATTTCCGAAAAGATTATTAGCACTACCTATTTGTATTTTTGCTTCATCTACCATATACATTGTTTTACATGTAGGACAGTATAAATAATATTCAAAATAGTAAGACTGATTAGATTTTATTTTCTTCTTTTTAGGCGTTTTTTTAACTACTAAATCCCCACATTTTCTGCACTCATCACCTTCATTATTTATTTTTATTTTTTTGTTATTAGGATAATCTCTTTTTATCACAACATTTCTTTCCTCTTCAATTGGTTCATAACCATCATCATCATGTAAAGTTTCGGATTTAATACCCATATTAGCCAGTTCATCGCATCTTTCATTTTCATTATGTCCTGCATGACCTTTAACCCAATTAAAATTTACATCATGATTAGAAATTGCATTTAAAAGTCTATCCCACAAATCACTATTAAGAGCCTTTTTATTTTGGGTTCGCATCCAGTTTTTAGCCTTCCATTTTTCTACCCATCCTTTAGTAATGCCATTCACTACATATCTTGAATCGGAAAACACCTCTACATTAGATTTAGTCTTTAATTGTTCAAGTCCAAAAATCACTCCCATTAACTCCATCCGATTGTTAGTGGTAAGCTTATACCCCTTAAAAAACTCCTTTTTTCTTCCTTTATAGGTTAAGATTACTCCAAATCCACCCTTTCCAGGGTTGGGTTCTGCCCCACCATCTGAATAGAGTTTTATTTCAGGTATTTCATCCCATTTTTTCATTTGGTATAATAATTCAATAAATAATAATTAAACATTATCAACTAACAAACCATATTTGATCGACTGCCAAAGTTTCAGCGAAAAAAATTTAAAAATGGTGGAGAAAGGGGGAATCGAACCCCCTCTGCATTCAGTCTTGGAAGGTCAAAAAAACATATTGTTCATCTAATGCTTATAGTCAGGAAGCTTGGACCAATCTTCTCCACGAATGCAGCTCCTATAACTATACTTAAAATAGTCTTCTTTAAATTAATTTTCTTAATGCTATCTATTTTTTTCATAATATTCCGTTTTGTAATTATTAATAAACACTCTAAAAAAGGAGTCCAAAACATCCTAACTATGAGCATCGCTAAATCAATAGACTTAGTGACCTTTAACCCCAAGGTCTTAATATTTTTAAAATTATTTCAATGAGCAAAAATTAATAAAAATGGCTTTTTAAAATATGACTTCTATTTTCATGAAATTCAGCCATAGCCAATTCCGCAAAGTTTTTAATTCTTTTAGGGTCTTTTTCATCCATTTCGATTAAATCGTCTTCACATAAATTGACATTAACCCTATCATAAATAAAATTCGGATTATCTCTTTCGGTTTTATCAATACCTTGGTACAATAAGCTAATATAGTTTTCTACTAATTGCGATTGGCTTTGCATAAATAGGTCTATAAGTCTTTTTCTTCCATTCTTAACCATCCAGTAAAACAAACCCCATTTTTTTCTGTTTGAATCTCCTTCTGTATATTTTTTATATCCTGTTCCTAAAGATAAAACTTCTAAATCCTCTAAATTTTTATTAAATGCTTTTAAGGCTTCTATTATTCCAACAAGTGTTGGATTATTAGCCATTATGCCACCATCTACTTTATTGCTAAACGGTCTTGTCATACCCTCCATATCAATGTATTCAGTTGAATAAGGGTCGAAATAAGTTGGAGCAGCAGAAGTTGCCATAGCAGCTTTAAAAGCTGGTATATGTAAATCTCTCTTAAAATTAGGATGATAAGGAGATTTAAGTACACTTGGGTTTCCTTTAATTAAATCGTAAATAGGTATCGCCACATGAGTTAAGCAATCATTTAATCGAGGGTCATCTTCACCATTAAAAGATTCTTTAAATTTATTTCTAACTAAATCTTCTAAAGTGTCTCTTTCATGGGTAGACCAAATAATTTGCTTAAAAAAAGATAAAATCTTTCCAAGCCTTGAATATTTTTTATTCATAAAAATGCTACCTGCATTTTCTATGTATAAATCATATATTTCTTTAGCTGGAATACCAAGTGATAATGCTAAGGCTATTATACCTCCAGTAGAAGTTCCTGTTATTAAATGAAAATGGTCTTTAATTTTGGTTTTTCCATCCTCCCGATTTGCTAACTCTTGTTCAACTAAAGCTAAATAATAGGCAGGAAATACGCCTTTTATCCCCCCACCATCTATTGATAATATTTTAAATTTTTCTTTACTCATCTTTCAATATTTTATCCAATGTTTCATTTGGATATTCGTCATGTCCACCTCCATACCATTTCCCTTCAGGAAGCCATAACTCATAATAGTAAAGCCATTCACTTGCCCAAGGCATTATAGTATTTGATATTAGCTTAATAGATTTCCATTCATTCTTTGAAGGAGAATATAAACAGATTTGTTGAGCCTTAGTATTATAAACGTGGGGTAATTTTGTTCTATTTGGTGCTATTTTGAGCACTTTATCAATGACAAATATTTTTACGAACATGTTATCCTTATAAACAATTTTAACATTGTACGTTTCGCTCAATAATGTAGGTTGCAGCTTAAGCACAATCTCGAAACTATTCCAATTTTTTCTTAATACCTTGACATCAGGAAAATCCTGCTTAATAGCCAACAATTGCAAATAAGCAGGCATTCCTAATTGTTTTTTACTTTTTCGAAAGAACTTACTCCGCATTATACCCTTCAAAATTATGCTTAGGTATATTTGTCCCTATTGTTCCTAATACCCCAGTGCCTTTTGCCATCTTTCTTTTTCCATCTTCCCTTAATTCAGTACTAATATTGCCATAATTAGCGAAAGCCTTGTTCGTTACAAATTCTCCATAAATATTAGACATAGATTCATTTAAGAACTGCAATCCTTTTCCTTGATTATCTCGCAATATGCCTAAATCATTTTCTAATTTATCAAGCCATAAATAAAAATAATCCTCTTTTTGTTTTACTTCACCCCATTTATCGGCAAAATTTTCTTCACTATTTACTGGGTTAGGCACCCATTTTTCAATCTGCCCAGTATATGGATTTACTCTTTCTTCAATTAATGCTCTCATTCTTCTAACAATGTTGGTGTAGGCATCAATTATATTATCGCTTTTATCATATGCCCTGCTTGCCAACGTGGTTATTATTATAGAGATAGGCTTATTTTCACTATCATATTCGTCAGATGAAAACATTATATCTCTATGCCTTTTTAAAAGTTGAACTACTCTTTGTAAAGGCAACTTTTCTTTTTCATATGCTCTTATCGGATCAACTGATTCACTTAACATTATCAACTTCCTAACGTCTATTGTAGCTTTATCAAGAAACCATTTCGCATATCCAAAAGGATTGCTTTTTAACCAATTATCAACATTATTATCAGTTGAATAGTTATCCATCTCTTTATCCGTTATTTTAATTGCCAACTCGTCAGTGTTTAAGTCACTTCCGATGGCAAATGCTTTTTCCATTAAAACGGTTAAGTTTTCATCTGCAAACGAAGGCAATATATCCATATGATATCCTGCTCCATCTGAGTATTTTAATGTCCAGCATCTTCTCCCACCTTCTTCATAATCTTCACCATTTTTATGTTTTTTTATCATCCTATCATAATTACCATCCGCTTTAAGTCTATCTCCAACTTTGTCCTTTAAATCCTTTTGAGTCCATGAATCAGGTTTCCTTTCAAGTTTACACACTAAATCAACATCAATATCATCTTCTTCACATATAGGTTTTACAACAGTGCCTAACATAAATGAACCTTGAGGTAGAATTTTAGGATTATAAAATCTTAAATCCGACGTATCCCTGCATAACCAGTCGCCAACGGCTTCATAGCTTTTTACGGCTGATTCATATTCTTTCTTAGAAATATCAAGTTCTTTCCCTAATTCCTCTAAAATTTTATTTATCTCAAC
Organism: Mariniflexile sp. HMF6888; assembly: GCF_044335535.1. Taxonomy (NCBI): domain Bacteria; kingdom Pseudomonadati; phylum Bacteroidota; class Flavobacteriia; order Flavobacteriales; family Flavobacteriaceae; genus Mariniflexile; species Mariniflexile sp. HMF6888. Next base: position 133,012 of record NZ_JBIQVZ010000001.1, read on the forward strand.
TTTGTATAGTAGTTCCATAATTTATCCTTTACTTTTTTTAGGGTCAATAGACTTTGGATATGTTCTTTCTTCCTGAAATCCACCTTTATTTTTATGGATTCTCAAAGAACCTCCTCCTTGGGATTCAATAAAATCTCGTGATTGCTTAATGGCATCAACTTTGTTTGCGTCAATTACTTTAGAAGCTCTTTCTGCATTTTCTTTTTTCAATTTGTACTTGTCGTCCTCATGGACTAAATGATAATTTTTCATCTTGCTATTAATCATTTAAATAAAGTCAGCATTTATCGGGGCTAACGTTAACCGAAAAAGGAAAAAATAGGAAATTTTGTTAGGAAGAAATAATTGCTATATTTGCACCACACAAAATAAGAGCGGTTTTTCCTTTTTAAGCAACCGCTCTATCAACTTTAAAAAAGTCCTATCGGTCAGAGGTTAGGACTTTTTCTTTTTGGAAAGTTTCAATCACTATGCCAAATTCTTAAAAAAATCTTAAAATGACAGCTTGTCAGAATTCACAGAGTGTCAATGCGGAATTTTCGATAAAACGCTATTTTTTAAGGCTAAAAAACATGACCATGACAAGGATTCTATTCTAAGTGTCAGTATATGACAGGCAATTTTTTTGATTTATAAAAGTCATTGATAGAAGTATTAGGATTAGCTTTTCTCCATTCAGCCAATTCTTTTGACCTATTATCATCATTTAAGGCATCCTTAACTGTTTTTTCAGAAGTTGCGGTATATTATTACTTGATCCGTATAATTGTCGTCAGACAAAGCTCCGCTTTGAAAATATTACAAACAAAAAAACGCTCAAGTAAACTTGGCGTTTTTTCTTATTGTGCTATTTATTCGTGACCTCGACTGGATTCAAACCAGTAACCTCTTGAGCCGTAATCAAGTGCGCTATTCAGTTGCGCCACGAGGCCTTTTAAAGTGGGTGCAAATATAATAATTTTATTAAAATACCACCAAATTTATTTTAATTTTATAATTCATTTTTAATTCTTAAAAAACTTCTATTTACATTTGCATTAAATCAATAGGTATGAACTATATTTTAAATCCGTGGCCTTGGTATATCTCGGGACCACTTATCGCCCTTGTTATGTCATTGTTACTCTATTTTGGAAAAACATTTGGCATGTCTTCAAACTTAAAAACCATGTGTACCGTACTTGGAGCTGGTAAATTTTCTAATTTTTTTAAGTTCAGTTGGAAGGACCAATTGTGGAACTTGACAGTTGTTGCAGGCGCTATTATTGGTGGATTTATTGCTACTCATTATTTATCAAATGATAGTATCACCGATTTAAACCCAAGTACCATTACAGAATTACAACAAATGGGATTTGAAAATGCAGGCACTCATTTAGTCCCCACTGAAATATACGACCTAGAAGTCATAAAATCCCCCAAAGGGTTATTGCTATTAGTTATTGGCGGGTTACTTGTAGGGTTTGGCACGCGATACGCAAACGGATGCACTTCTGGTCATGCCATTACCGGGCTTAGTAGCTTACAAAAACCTTCGCTCATTGCCGTTATTGGATTTTTTATTGGCGGATTGCTAATGGCTAACTTTATTTTACCATTAATTTTTTAAGCAAATGAAATATTTTAAGTTTTTACTAGTAGGTATATTTTTTGGTATTGTTTTAGTTAAATCTGAAGCCGTTTCGTGGTATCGCATTTATGAAATGTTTAGATTTCAATCCTTCCATATGTATGGTATTATAGGAACTGCCATTGCCTGTGGCATTCTATTTCTTCAAATTTCAAAGAAAGGCTATATAAAAAGCATCAAAGGAGCCAATATATTTGCGCCTAAAAAAGAAAATGGATTTATTAGATATATTGTAGGTGGAACCATTTTTGGTTTTGGTTGGGCGCTTATCGGTGCTTGCCCAGGACCTATGTATATATTATTGGGCACTGGTGTTTACAGCATGTTAATTGTAATTGCTGCCGCTGTTTTAGGTACTTTTATTTACGGCCTTTTAAAAGACAAACTTCCCCATTAATTTTCTCTAATCAACAGAATTAAAGCTTATGTGACAAATGTCATATAACTAACCATTTTCGTTCTATAATTTTATAATTATAAAATTATAGATTTATGAAAAAAAATATGGGTTCAACAGATAAAGGCATAAGAGTAGCAATTGCTATTGTTATAGCACTTTTATATTATTTAGATATTGTTAAAGGCACTTTTGCATACATTTTAATAGCCTTAGCCATTATATTCTTATTAACAAGTTTTTTTAGTTTTTGTCCACTTTATGCACCCTTTGGAATAAACACTTGCAAAACAAAGAAATAACAGCGACCAAGGAGCCAGGCTGCCGCAAGGGAGAGGTACATAACTATGGACCGAAAAATAACTGATGTATGGTGGAAAAAGGCATATAAAAGAGCCAAAGTAAAAACATAAACAGTCTCTTAGTATATGTTATTCGCTGAATAAAAGTAAGTTAACATTAAACTATTTCGGCACTTAATCCTGCTTCAAGTAGCATGGAGCAACGTGGTTTTAAATCATCGTACAAGCCAGTTTTTACAGTACATTTGCCTTTATAATGCACAAGGAGTGCACATTGCTCTGCTTGTTCTGCAGTGTGTTCGCAGGCATAAATAAGCATATCTATAACGTGATCGAAAGTATTGACATCATCGTTATATAACACAATCTCGTTTTGGGTAAGTACTTTTTCTTTTAGTAGTACTTCTTCCAATGTTTTTTCTTGAGTACTCATAATCCCTTTGTCTTACAGACACTTCCCGAAGAGGAAAGTTCCAATTAATGTACTAATTTAAAAAATTTTAAGGCAACCCAATGGTTTCTTTCCAATTTTTCTTCAAATTTTAACATGTACTTTTCACATGTTTCTTGAATAACCGGAATATCATCTTTGTAAAATCCACTTAAAAATAAAAGACCGCCTTTATTTAAACACGATACGTAAGTTTCCATATCGTTTAATAAAATATTACGATTAATGTTAGCTATTATTATATCATATTTTTTACCTGTTAAAACACTGGCATCACCTTCTATTACAGTGATATGCTTACAATTATTACGCTCTACATTTTCTAAACTATTTAAATAGCACCAGTTATCATAATCAACCGCATCTATGGGATTTGCACCTTTCATTTCGGCTAAAATGGCTAGAACACCAGTACCACAACCCATATCTAAAACCGATTTATTGGTGAAATCGTTTTTTAAAATATGCTGAATCATCATGTGGGTGGTTTCGTGATGTCCTGTACCGAAACTCATTTTGGGTTCTATGATAATATCGTATGGGGTGTTTGGTTTTTCATGAAATGGTGCACGAACTGAGCATATATTATCTACCACAATGGGATTGAAGTTCTTTTCCCATTCTTCATTCCAATTGGTTTGTTCAATTTCGTTGAACGCAAAATCGATTTTAAATTCTTCGGAATTTAATATTTGTACATCATCAAGTATAGATTCGTTCCATTCCTCTTTTTGAATGTAGGCTGTAACACCTTCTTCGGTTTCTACAAAGCTTTCAAAACCTGCATAACCAAGTTCTGCAATAAGAATTTCCACTCCAGGTTGAAGTGGAGTTACTTTAAACTCGTAGCCTATATAAATGATGTTTGACATGTGTTTTTTTGATTTACGATTTTTGATTTATGACTCACAATTCACGGTTCACGAATTTGCGTTAGCGATAGAAACGGCATCCTTTTTGGCGCCAAAAGCGCCAAAAAGATACAGTGTATAGCGCGACCCTTGGGTAACGCCTAAAAGATTACATTTTTAAAATGCGTTTACAATGGCAAAAAAATCGTCTGCGTTAAGTGCTGCACCACCAATTAAACCTCCATCTACATCTGGTTTTGAGAAAATCTCTTGTGCATTGTTTGGTTTCACACTTCCTCCATATAAAATGGATACACTGTTTGCTACAGCGGCACCATATTTATTGCTCAACGTTTTTCTGATAAATGCGTGCATATCTTGTGCTTGCTCTGGACTTGCAGTTTCGCCAGTTCCAATAGCCCAAACTGGTTCATAAGCTAACACGATGTTTTTAAATGCCGAAGATTCTAAATGAAACAAGGCGTTTTTAATTTGGCTTTCAACAACATTTTCATGGTTACCCGATTTTCTATCGGCCAAAACTTCGCCAAAACAGAAAATAATACGCAAATCGTTTGATAAAGCTGCATCTACTTTCTTAGCTAAAATCGCATCTGTTTCACCAAAATACTCACGACGCTCACTGTGACCTAAAATAACGGTTTTTACACCAACACTCTTAAGCATACTCGCACTAATTTCGCCTGTGTAAGCGCCACTTTCTGCGAAATGCATGTTTTGTGCAATGACTTCGATGCCGGTGTCTCTTAATGATTGAAATGCCTGAAAAAGGTTTGTAAAGGTTGGAGCAACCATAACCTCGGCATTTGATGTTTTCGATTTAGCTTTTAAAGCACTAATTAATGATTCGGTTTGCGCTAAATCATTATTCATTTTCCAGTTTCCTGCTACAATTTGTTGTCTCATTTTTAATTTACCTTTTTTTATTGAAGGGTTTTTATTAAGTTTTATAATATCTTTTTGATTTTTTTATCGTCAGCTTCAATAGCTTTGAATAATTTTATTTTTCCGTTTTGGTCGATTACCATATACCTGGGGATCCAATCTAATTGAATGAATTCACCAAAAGGGCCTTTCCAACCAGATTGCATAAAATAATGTTGTCCTTGCATATTATATCTCTCAATGCCTTTTTTCCAAGCTTCCTGGTTTTTATCTAAGGACAAAAATACATAGGTCACATTTTTATGGGCTCTTTGCAGATTTTTAACTTTAGGTATACCACCAATACAATCTTTACACCACGATGCCCAAACATCAACCAAAATGGTTTTGCCTTGATTTGCTTCTAAAATTTCTTTAAAGCTTATTGAGTTTCCATCTAATGTAATAAAGGTGTCGTTTAATGCAGTCTCGGAAAACTTAGTAGACGCTTCTTGGGCTTTACAGCTTAAAATACTTAAGACGAAGATTAATATATAGTTTATTTTTTTCATTTTTCTATTTATGGGGTTTCTGTCTACTTAGGAACTATTCTAATTTCACCTTAGGGTCTAACCAAACGTAAATGACGTCGACAAAAATATTAATAATTATGAAGAATAACGCTATTATTAACACCGAACCCATAATTACAGGTAAATCCAAAGTATTTAAAGCATTTACTATTTCTTTCCCAAGTCCGTTCCAACCAAAAATATACTCCACAAAAACAGCACCTGCCAACATGGAAGCAAACCATCCTGAAATAGCCGTAACTACTGGATTCAAGGCGTTTTTTACAGCATGTCTTTTTATAATCTGAAACTCGCTCAAGCCTTTTGCTCTTGCGGTTCTGATATAATCTTGATTAAAGACTTCCAGCAACGAGTTACGCATAAGCTGTATAACGACTGCCAACGGCCGAATACCCAATACAATAGCAGGAAGTATGAGGTTTTTTAACTTCATATGATTGGCTTCTCCAAAATCGTCTAATTCGTAAAGACTACCTGTCATTTCTAAATTTGTGTACTTATGCAATACAAAACCAAAAAACCATGCGAATAAAATGGCACTAAAAAACGATGGCACACTCATACCAAACGTACTGAATACCTGTATGGTTTTATCTACCCAACGGTCTTTGTAAAGTGCTGAAACAATGCCTAAAAAGATACCAACCAGCATAGCTATTATTATAGCAGAAACTGCCAATACAAACGTATTTGGGAGTGTTTCACCCAAAACCTCACTTACTTTTTTACCTTGTTTGGTAAACGATTCGCGTAAATATGGGAACTTCAAAACGGTTGTTGTATTACCAATTGAAAACAGTTTTGCTGCTGAGTATTTCCCTGTTTTTAAAAAGGTATAATCTTGAACGTCTTTTGAATGAAAGGATATGAGCGACAAGTCATTCAAATAATAAAAATATTGGATGCTTATCGGCTTATCGAACCCATATTTTTGTTTTACAATGGCCAATTGTTCGCTGCCCTCGTTCTGTCCCAACATCATTTGTGCGGGGTCTCCCGGAAGCACGTTAAACAAAAAGAAAATAACAGTAACTACCCCAAATAAAGTGAGTAATGCGTATGTAATTTTATTTAGTAGATAGGTAATCAGGTTTTTGGTTTTTGATTGTTGGTGTTTGGTTGTTGGTGTTTGGGTTTTGGGTTTTGGGTTTTGGTTTTTCAGTTGAAAGCTTGTAGTCGAAACACTTTTTAACTTTTTAACTCATAACTTTTAACTCATAACTTTAAATCGTCTATATCATTCCAATGTACTTTCTGTTTGATAGTGCCTTTGTCTAACTCTAGAATGCCCGGATTTGAACGCACCACTGTTTTAAGAGCTTTTTCGTCGCATAAATAAAAGTCGAAATTTAAATGGTACTGCTTTTTTATTTGTTGTTTTGCTTCTTTACCTGATGCAGTTAAGCCAATAACTTGATATCCTTTTTTAATAGCTTCATCAGTCATCACTTTTAATTTTTCTGCACCTGCCTTTTCCATTTTTTCTAAGTTGTATGAAACAATAATGATAAGATTCTCTTCTGAAAGAAACTGTTGAGTTAAATCTTCATCGTCACTTTCTATTGAAAAATCTACCACGGGTGGTTTGTAACCTTCATCTATAACTTTGGTATCAACCCCAATATAATCGCCTTCAACATCTGGATACGAACCATCGGTGGTGATAATTTTTTCTTCACCATTAATTTTAAACTTCCAATAATATTCTACAACTGGTTTTTGCGCATCGTCTGGAATTGACATCCCTTTTAAAATATTGTTTCCAATTTTGTAGGCTCTAAAATCTACCACAGGCAAATGCATGAGCACATGATAACCCAACCAAAAACTAAAAATAAAGCTTAAAAGCGCGAAAACCGTGGTTGTTAATTTACTGAAAACAGGTTTTATATGTTTAATACCAATAAATAAAATGAGTATTAAAATCAATAAAATCACATCTTTGGTAAAACTTTCCCATGGTGTTAACTTTAAAGCATCACCAAAGCAGCCACAATCTTTAACTTTATCAAAATAAGCCGAATAAAAGGTTAAAAATGTAAAAAATACAATCATTGCCAACAAACTCCAAACAGTAAACTTAGGTTTGTATCCAATAATTAAAAACACCCCTAAAACCACTTCAAAAACAACAACTAATACCGAGATCATTAAGGCATAAGATTCCAAAAACGGAAGATTTAAAACATCGACACTAAAGTATTCTTGTAACTTATATGAAAACCCTAGTGGGTCGTTTAGCTTTATTAAACCAGAAATAATAAATAAAACACCTACTAAAATTCTTGAGATACTTACTAATACTTTCATCTGTTTATATATTTTAATTTGATCAGATGGAACCCCCTAAATAATCATCCTCGTATGTGTGAATGCTATTCTCATGGGTGTTTCATATATGGGTTTTTATTGTTTTTAAAAATCATATATTATCGCTTTCTTTCATAAGTGCTTGCTTACGAAAACTTATAGTTAATAACGATTTCATGATTTCTATATAAACCTTTCGACTGTGCTCAAGGCACATTCCTTTCAAACTATTACTTTTTTAAATGAATTAAAGCAAAAACAGCATAATTAATCATGTCTTGATAATTGGCTTCAATACCTTCACTTACCAACGTTTTCCCTTTATTATCTTCAATTTGCTTAACGCGTAATAGTTTTTGCAAAATTAAATCGGTCAAACTACTTACTCTCATATCACGCCACGCTTCACCATAATCGTGGTTTTTGTCTTCCATTAATTTTTTGGTAATGGCTACATGCTTTTCATACAATTCGGTGGCTTCTTTGGTTGATAAATCGGGTTGCTCTACCACGCCTTTTTCCAACTGAATCAAAGCCATAATGCAATAGTTTATAATACCTATAAATTCGCTTTCTTCGCCTTCATCAACTTTTCTAACGGCATTTTGCTGAAGCCCACGAATACGCTGCGCTTTAATAAATATTTGGTCGGTAAGCGATGGTAAACGCAAGATGCGCCATGCACTTCCATAATCGGACATTTTCTTTGTGAATAAACTTTTACAGATATCAATGACGGCATCGTATTGTTTTGAAGTATCTTGCATGTAATAAAATGAATTTTGCGTAAATTTCGCTTAAATAGTTTAAAGTTCAAAGTTTATACAATTTAAAGTTTCATGTTTAGCGTTTAATGTTTCATGTACGCACAAATTTTTAGATATTTAACTTAACTTTGAGCTTTAGAACTGGAATTTAGAACTGCAAAATGACCATAAACTGTAAAGGAAAGCTCATTGATTTATCATCACCAAAAGTGATGGGAATTTTAAACATTACCCCCGATTCATTTTATGATGGAGGCGCTCATAAAAATAAATCTTCCATTTTAAAGCATGTAGAATCAATGCTCAACCAAGGTGTCACTTTTATAGATATTGGTGCATATAGCTCGCGCCCAAATGCCGATTTTGTAAGTGAAGAAGTTGAACTACAACGCATATTGCCAATAGTTGAAGTCGTTTTAAAAAACTTTCCTGAGGCTTTAATATCCATTGATACGTTTAGAAGCCATGTTGCCAAACACTGTATTGAAGCTGGAGCTGCTTTAATTAATGATATTTCTGCTGGAAAACTAGACGAAAACATGTTGCCAACCGTAGCTAATTTACATGTTCCCTATATTATGATGCACATGAAAGGCACGCCACAAACCATGCAACAACACGCCAATTACACCAATTTAACCAAAGATATTTTATTTTATTTCTCTGAACGCATCGCAGCCGCCAAAGCCATAGGGATTGTAGATATTATTGTTGACCCCGGTTTTGGTTTTGCAAAAACGTTAGAACATAATTACCAGTTGCTAAATCAATTAGAGTTATTCAAAATGATTGAAAAACCAATTTTAGTTGGTGTTTCCAGAAAATCTATGATTTATAAAACCTTAGGAACTACCCCTAACGAAGCACTTAATGGTACTACCGTTTTAAATACTATTGCTTTACAAAAAGGGGCATCTATCTTAAGAGTTCACGATGTAAAAGAAGCTATGGAAACCATTAAATTAATTGGATCGTTTAATTGTTGAATCGTTTAATTATTTATTCTATCCATTTAACCATCTAACCATCCAACAATCTAACCGTCTAACCATCTAACCGTCTAAATCCATGAAAAACATATCACTACTTATTATTTTACTATCTGTCTTTTCATGCGGAAAAGATAAAATAGTACAGCTACCAGAAATAAACCATTCTGAAATCTCAGAAATTAATGATGTATCTGCTGCTTATTTATTTTATGATGAAACATTGCCAGATAGCCTAGAATTCAATAGAAAAAATTTGATAAGTACTACTAACTGGTTAGTAAACGTTGATAAACGCTTAACATTGAAACAAGTCATGCCGCATATTACATTTTTACAAGAGAAAAAACAAAATGCTGGCCACAAAAATGACAATGCCAAAAACTATTTTACCTGCAATGATACTAGCAAAAAGAACTTAGGGTTTATTGAATTTACAGATGTGGTTTATCATAACATGTCATTTCTTGATTATGTGTCAACAAATTCAAATTTAGACTTTTCAAACAAAATGAAAATTGAATTTAATGCTTCTGACGACATTTACATAGAGTTTCCGCTTTTCGATTTAAGTACTTTGGTCTCAAAAAAATCCAATTTAATAAAAGACATTGAATTTGTACTTGCAAACGAATTGGACACCGTCGAAATCATCTTAAGCTTCAACCAATATTTAACATTTCAAGATTACATTACTTTTAAATCCATAACATCAACATTAGATTCAAAAGATGTTACCATATCAAACCACGAATTCATCTCAAATTAAGAACTCGTCTTGATTTTTTTGATTGAAGCAGGACGGAGCGTGAAAAAATAACCCAGTGGGTTATTTTAGCGAACGGGCCAGCCAGCGCAATGGCAATTTTACTCAATCGAAGCCTTTTTAGAGTTGCATAGCAGTGCTACGGAGTAAAAAACAGGTAAAATATGAGGTAAAAAGATTATTTTGCAGCCAATTGAAAAAAGTAAAGACAAGTTCTAATCATATTTTACTAAATTTACCAAAACCCAATGTGCCTTGGAAATTTTTAATGACCTCCTAAAATTCTCTGTAGTTGATGTTATAGATGTTATTCTGGTAGCACTGCTACTTTATTATATTTATAAATTGGTTAAAGGCACTGTAGCCATTAATATTTTTATAGGCATCATCATTATTTATTTAGTGTGGCGACTTACCAATTTCTTAAACATGGAGCTGCTTTCGGGTATTTTTGGTGGGTTTATGAAAGTGGGAATTATTGCTTTAATTGTAGTATTTCAACCAGAAATCAGAAAGTTTTTATTGATGGTTGGATCCACAAATTTTAGTAAACGAGGGAAACTTTTCAAACAGTTTAGTTTCTTAAAAACCGAAACTAGTGACGAAACCAATGTAGATGCCATTGTATCAGCTTGTATTAAAATGGGGAATTCAAAGACAGGTGCTTTAATTGTTTTTGAGCGCAACAACAACTTAGACTTTTTAAGTGCCAGTGGTGATGAAATGAATATAAAAGTAACGCAACCTATTATTGAAAGTATCTTTTTTAAAAACAGCCCCTTACACGATGGCGCCATAATAGTGAGTAATAATATTGTAAAAGCAACTCGAGTTATTCTGCCTTTAAATAATGAAAAAGTCATTCCAAAACGTTTTGGTTTACGCCACAGAGCAGCCATTGGAGTTACTGAAAGAACCGATGCTTTGGCACTTGTAGTTAGTGAAGAAACAGGAACTATTTCATACTTCAAAGATGGAGAGTTTGTTGTTTTTGAAGATACAACAGAACTAAATTTAATGATTAAGAAAGATTTGGCTTAAACCACTTCTTCTTTTAAAAACTGCACTTCATATAAATTCTTATAATACCCATTCTCTTTTTTAAGAAGTTGGGCATGTGTACCCTCTTCTACAATTTCACCAGCATCCATTACAATGATTCTATCTGCTTTTTTTACAGTGGCTAATCTGTGCGCTATAACTATAGAGGTTCTGCCTTTAGTCATTTTATCGGTAGCATTTTGAATGAGTTGTTCGGAATAGGAATCGACCGAGGAAGTAGCTTCGTCCAACACCAAAATACTAGGATTTGTAACATAAGCTCTTAAAAACGAAATAAGTTGGCGCTGACCCGAAGACAACATCACACCGCGTTCTTTTACATTATAATGGTAACCTCCCGGTAAGCTGACAATAAAATCATGAACCCCTATTTCTTTGGCTGCCTGGGTTACTACTTCTTCTGTAATCTCAGGGTTATTTAAGGTAATATTATTTAAGATCGTATCGGCAAACAAAAACACATCTTGTAAAACTACCGCAATTTGAGTACGCAACGATGCTAAGGTAACTTGTTTTATATCTATACCATCAATGGATATAATACCATCCTTAATTTCATAAAAACGATTTAACAAATTAATGATGGTAGATTTTCCTGCACCCGTAGCTCCAACAATAGCGACGGTTTCACCCGATTTTACATCAAAAGAAATACCTTTTAAAACATCTTCATCATCAACATAATTAAAAAATACCTTGTGGAAAGTGATATTGCCTTTAAAATGTTCGGCGACATGTGTACCCGTATCGTCTATATGTGACGTGGTATCTAAAATCTTAAAGACCCGATTTGCAGCCACCATGCCCATTTGAAGCGTATTAAAATTATCAGCCATTTGACGCAGCGGTCTAAACAGCATAGGAATAAACATAACAAAAGCAATCAAATCGCCTTGGGACACTTCGGTACCTCTTAAAACAATGTTTAAACCACCGTACCATGCCACTAATCCTATACTTATGGACGACACCAAATCGGCTAAAGGAAAGAAAATGGAGTTGTACCAAACTGTTTTTAACCAACCCCTTTTGTGTCGTTCATTTATAGCAATAAAGTTTTTATAATCAATATCTTCACGTGTAAAAATCTGTAAAATCTTCATACCTGTTAAACGTTCTTGCACAAACGAATTCAGATTAGACACTTCATTTCTAACGTCTTCAAAGGCTACTTTCATATACTTTTGAAAAATTCGGGTGGCATACATGAGTAACGGTAACATAATAAAAACGATTAAACTCAATCGCCAGTTAATGTAAATCATCGCTCCAAAAACAACTATCATGGCGAGTAAATCCCTAAAAATGGTAAACAAGCCTTGTCCAAAAATATCGGCAATACGTTCCATATCGGTCACTGCTCGGGTAATTAAAACACCTACCGAAGAATTGTCGTAATACTTCATTTTAAAACTCAGCAAATGATTGAACAGTTTGACACGTACATCCATCACCAAATTCTGCCCCAACCACGCCGCATAATAAATAAACGCCAATTGAAATACGGTTTGCAGAATTAAAACAGCAAACATAATAAGTACATAAAACAAAAAGCTTTTAGGCTCTTTAACCTCAATACTATTATCTATAGCATATTTGGTGATGTAAGGTGTTGCCGTACTTAAAATTGCCAACAAAATAACCAAAGCCAATAAGCTAAAAAAGATAACTTGATAGGGCTTTATATATTGAAACAGGCGTTTGAATAATGTAAAATCAAAAATATTTTCCTTCACTTTAGTCATTATAATTTTATATCGTTGGGGTATTCTACTTCTATTAAATAAAGGGCATGCGCTGGTACCGAAAAACCAGCTTCACTCCTATTCTTAGATTTTATAATAGCATGTAAATCTTCCATTTCTATTTTACCTAACCCCATATTTATCATGGTTCCTACTATGGAACGTACCATGTTTCGTAAAAATCTATCGGCTTTTATAACAAAATGAAGTTCTTCATTTTCAAAAAACCATTCCGCTTTCATAATGTCACAATAATACGTTTTTACATCGGTATTTACTTTTGAAAAGCATTGAAAATCTTTATACTGGCATAAAATTTTTGAGGCCTCTTTCATTTTATCAACATCTAAATCCTGCTTTACGTAGTAAGCAGAATCAAAATTAAAAACATTCTTTTTTAAAGTAATTCTATACAAATAAGTTCTACTTAAAGCATCAAAACGTGCATGGGCATCAGATTTCACTTTAAAAATATCATGAATGGCAATATCTTTTGGTAAAAACGAATTGAGTTTAAAAACCAAATCAACTTCGTCAAAATGGACATCCGTATCAAAATGCGCGAACATTTGTTTGGCATGTACGCCTGTATCGGTTCTACCAGCTCCCATAATGGAAACGGCTTCTTTCAAAAGTAAAGTCAAGGCGTTTTCAATAACTTCTTGTACTGATATGGCTTTGGGCTGATTTTGCCAACCGTGATAAGCACTGCCATTATAAGAAAGTTCTATAAAATATCGCAATTTGTTTTTATACTTTTGTTGAAAGAGCAAAGATAAACAGATTTACGATTTTAGATTTACGATTAACATTTTATATGACAAAAATACTTTTACTTTCCGATACACACAGCTATATAGATGATGCCATTTTAAAATATGTAAAACAAGCTGATGAAGTTTGGCATGCGGGTGACATTGGCGATTTACAAGTTACCGATGCCATAAAAAAACTAAAACCTCTACGTGCTGTTTACGGAAATATTGACGATGCTAAAATTAGAGGTGAATTTCCTGAGAACAATCGGTTTATGTGTGAAGGTGTTGATATTTGGATGACACACATTGGCGGCTATCCAAAAGCTTATAATATTCGGGTTCGTGATGAAATTCGAGCAAATCCGCCTCAACTTTTTATTTGTGGACATTCACATATTTTAAAAGTGATGCCAGATAAAAAACTTGGTTTACTACACATGAATCCTGGTGCTGTGGGTAACTATGGCTTTCATAAAGTGCGTACCATGTTACGTTTTACCATTGATGGCAGTAAAATTGATAACCTGGAAGTGATTGAATTTCAGAAATAATCTACAATACTTATTTAAAGCACGGTTATTCAATAAAACTTTTATAATTATCTGCAAACACAGTGGTAATGGTTTTAAAAGAGAATACTAATTTGTGGCCTTGCTTTTTGTAATAATTTGTCATTTAGCAATTATTAAAACAAAAGTGCAAATAAATATTTGAATGTCAATTTATTCCATTTATTTTCAAAAATCAGGGGGCGTACAATTTTCTCTAATTTTCTATTTTTCTCTTGTCTATTATCTATTGTCTCTTTGTCTCTTTGTCTCTTTGTCTCTTTATCTTTTACCAAAGCCTTGAACCTTTCATCGAACACTATTGATTTAAAAGTACGTTTCTTTCTATTTTACCCCTCATTTTATGTTAATGTTTTCCCAAACCTTAGCTTTAATCAGCTAATATTATGGCAATCGCCTCATAAATTGTAGTTTTGTTATAATTTAAAAATAGAAAACATAATTATTTATGAGTCAAGTAAAAGAGAATGATACCGTAAAAGTTCATTACACAGGAAAATTAAGCAATGGTCAAGTTTTTGACAGTTCACTAGAAAGAGAACCGTTAGAAATAACTTTAGGACAAGGTATGCTGATTCCTGGTTTTGAAAAAGGTATGATAGACATGAAGGTTAATGAGAAAAAAACAATTCATATTCCTGTTGCAGAAGCATACGGCGATATACAAAAAGAATTGTTTCATGAAGTAAAAAAAGACCAATTACCACAGGACATGACTCCGGAAGTTGGTATGGGACTAGCTTCACAAAACCCTGATGGTTCTGAAATACAGTTTCGTGTAGCAGAAGTTCATGAAGAACACATAATTATAGATGCTAATCATCCATTAGCAGGACAAGATTTAATATTCGATTTAGAACTTGTTGAAATAAAATAGCCCTTTACTTCGGTAAAAGTCAAAAAAGTCTGGAAAAACTCCAGACTTTTTTTTGTCTTATTTTTTAAAAGCACACCCGATTTCCCTTTCCTTTTAGCAAGGTTAGGGTTGGGCATAAAAAAACCCAAAGCTTTCACCTTGGGTTTTAACGCACTAATACTACTAAGATATTAGGTTTTATCGCAATCGATCTACAGATTTTACGAGATCCTCATCCTTTTTGATGGCCTTATTGGCTAAAGCCAAAAACACGATAGAAACAATAGGGAGAAGCATCCCAATACCTTTCTCAGAAACCGCCGTTTCTCCAGATACATTTAGAGATTGATACACAAAAAATCCTAGTAAAATAAAGTTTAATATGATGTTAAGTCGTCCCAACATAAATTGAGACTTCCTGTTTTTATACTTAAATATGGTTATCAAAGATAGTAATGCCGACCCAAGAAACAAGCCTAAATACAACAAACTATCTTTTGCATATACTATAACGCCTTCATTTGTAACCCATAAATGCAATACAAATATTAACCCACCAGATACAATAGCTGCGATTAAAAGGTATACGGTCTGAATGCGTTGTAACATATAAATTTATAATACTTCATGGCAAAAATAATAGTTTCTTTTGTAAAATAAATGTAAAAAATTAAAATAAAGTTGTATAATTGCAGTATTAATTCTCAACAACCACACGTAGAGGTTGTTAATTCTTCAGAATAAAATTCATTTTTTTTCAGAATAACTCTAATTTATATTCTAAACACATATTATATTAAACATCAATGTTTGAAATTTCACAATTAAACGAAAAGAAACTCTCTGACTTACAAGAGATTGCGCAGAAATTGAACGTCCCAAAATACCGTTCTTTAAAAAAAGCGGATTTAGTTTACCAAATACTAGACCACCAAGCTGCAAACCCAAAAGCTGTTGAAGCCGTTGTAGAACCAATTCCACAACCTACCGCTAATACTACAGAAAAAACAGAAAAAAAGGAACCTAAAAAACCTAGGCAACGTGTTATAAAGCCTATAAAAAATACACCTATAAAACAAGAGCAAAAACCTGTAGTTGAAAAAGCCGTTGCTCCTATAGAAAAAACAGAAAAAGCTCCTCAAGAAACCAAAGAAGATAACAAGCCTGTTAACCCACCAAAACCTAGAGTTCAAAACGAACGTCCAAACGACAATCAGCAAAAACCGGTAAACCAAAAAAGAGAGCACAACCCAAACCAACCTCAAAAAAATCAAAATCAACATAAAAACCAAAAAAATGGCAATGTTAATGTGGATGCTGGAAATAAAGATACCAGAAACCGTTACCGCGAGCCAGATTTTGAATTTGATGCCATTATTGAAAGTGAAGGTGTTTTAGATGTTATGCAAGATGGATATGGTTTTTTACGCTCATCGGACTATAACTATTTATCATCGCCTGATGATATTTATGTGTCACAATCGCAAATTCGTTTATTCGGATTAAAGAAAGGCGATACGGTTTTAGGAAACGTACGTCCTCCAAAAGAAGGTGAAAAATACTTTCCTTTAATTAAAGTAATAAGAATTAATGGACAGAAACCAGAAGTTGTTAGAGACCGTGTGTCTTTCGAGCATTTAACACCGTTATTTCCTAAAGAAAAATTCAATTTAGCTGAAAAACAAAGCACCATTTCTACGCGAATTATGGATTTGTTTTCTCCGATTGGAAAAGGACAACGTGGTATGATTGTATCGCAACCAAAAACAGGTAAAACCATGTTACTTAAAGATGTTGCCAATGCTATTGCTGCTAATCATCCCGAGGTATATTTAATGATTTTACTAATTGATGAACGTCCGGAAGAAGTTACCGATATGCAACGTAATGTACGTGGCGAAGTCATATCTTCAACCTTTGATAAAGAAGCACACGAGCACGTTAAAATTGCCGATATTGTCCTTGAAAAAGCAAAACGTTTGGTAGAATGCGGGCACGACGTAGTAATTCTTTTAGATTCTATTACACGTTTAGCAAGAGCTTATAACACTGTGCAACCGGCCTCTGGTAAAATATTAAGTGGTGGTGTAGATGCCAATGCATTACACAAGCCAAAACGTTTCTTTGGTGCAGCCAGGAATATCGAAAACGGCGGCTCTTTAACCATTATCGCTACAGCACTTACAGATACAGGCTCTAAAATGGACGAAGTCATTTTTGAAGAATTTAAAGGAACTGGTAACATGGAATTACAGTTAGATAGAAAAATATCGAACCGTCGTATTTTCCCTGCTATCGATTTAACATCTTCGAGCACACGTCGTGACGATTTACTATTAGATGAAAACACCATACAACGTATGTGGGTAATGCGTAAGTACCTTGCCGACATGAACCCTGTTGAAGCAATGGAATTCATCAACGAACGTTTTAAACAAACCAGAAATAACGAAGAATTTTTAATATCCATGAATGGATAATTTTAAACGAATACTTTCAACTTAAACAAAGTATTCAATACAATAGTATTCCTTCAATCACAAGGAACTAACTAACTAACTAAACATTAAACTAAACCTAAAAAGCCTTAGCAAATTTCTGTTAAGGCTTTTTTATTTATAAACAGAGTTGTTTTCCGATTAACGATTGACGATTGACGATTGACGATTGACAGATTGATTCAGAATTCAGAATTCAGAATTCAGAATTTAAAACTTAACAAACCAACAGCAAAACCTAACCAACTACCCTTTTACGTTTCACAATCCAAAGACCCAAGACCCAGAACCTAAAAACCAACCAACAACAATTCACATCCACTTCAAAGCATAAAAAATCCCAAGCAAACGCTCAGGATTAATTATTAATTGCTAATTGCTAATTGTTAATTATATTGATTCAAAAGATCTCTATATTCTTTTAAGTCAGATATATTTATTCTGTTATTAAGGTTTTTTATAAGTGCTATTAAGTACTTCAAGCTTTCAACAGGTTCGTTCTCTGTTTCAACTTCAACATCATCATCTTCATCAACAAGCATAGGAATCAAAAACGAGTCGTTCTCTTCAATATGCTCATAAGTTAGCCTAAGAACCTTTACTACTAGCGGAATTTGCTCTTCCAAGGCATAAGTTCTTAATTCTTTAATATCGCTAATTAATGTATCTGTATTGATACCTGTTTTATCAAGATCATTCAGAATTTTATCTATTAACTTAAGTGCTGCTTTATTTTCCAAAAGGGTAATATTTAGGTGAATAATTAATTATTTGTATTTGCAAATTTAAATTTTTAGAAATCAAATACCGCTATTTATTCTATGATTTTACATTTATAATTTTAACCACTTTTATAATTCTAAATACACTGCTTTAGGTTCAAAAAGTTCATAAAAAAAGCCTCTCGATATTGAGAAGCTTTTAAATATTATAAAGAAAACATTCTTAAAGCGTAGCAATGTGCTTAGCTAAACCAGATTTTAGGTTAGCTGCTTTATTGGAATGAATAACATTTTTCTTAGCCAATCTATCTAACATAGAAACTACAGAAGGAAATAACGCTTCAGCTTCTTTCTTATCAGTTAACTCACGTAATTTTTTAATAGCATTACGAGTTGTTTTATGCTGATATTTGTTAACCAAACGCTTAGCTTCGTTACTTCTAATTCTTTTTAATGCTGACTTATGATTTGCCATTTTATACTTTATTTTTTTTTAAAAATTGTAGCCCGTAGGGGAATCGAACCCCTCTTACCAGGATGAAAACCTGGCGTCCTAGCCGATAGACGAACGGGCCATTTGTTTTGAGTGCGCAAAGATAAATTTAATTTTTAAAATTACAACTTTAAAAATTTAAAAATTTACATCACTTTTTTCAAATAACTCACAACGTTTCCATTGCGGATGCAAAAATACAACTATTTTTAAATGTCACAATAGCTGTGCAAACTTTTTTGAAAAAAATTTATTTAATATGCTTTTGCAAACAAAACCCTGCCTTTTGAAGGTTTTCCAGAATATACACAAACACCTTCTTCTTCCTTCATTTCCAAAGGAATACATCTAATTGTTGCTTTAGTAAGCTCTTTTATCTTCTCTTCTGTGTCATTTGTACCATCCCAATGTGCCGAAATAAATCCTGTCTTATTTTCTAAAACATCTTTAAATTCTTCAAAACTATTAACTTCTGTGATGTGGGAATCCCTAAAATTCAATGCTTTTTTAAATAGAGCCTCTTGAATTTCTTTTAATAAACTTTCAACGGTACTGGTTAAATCGTTTAAAGCAACTACCGATTTCGTTAAAGTATCGCGTCTAGCCAACTCTACCGTACCGTTTTCTAAATCTTTTGGCCCAATAGCAATGCGCAATGGCACCCCTTGTAATTCGTGTTGGGCAAACTTAGCTCCAGGACGTTGTGTATCTCTATCATCAAACTTAACTGTAATCCCTTTGGCTCTTAAATCGCTTAAAATGCCTTTAGCAACCTCTGAAACAGCTGCAAATTCTTCTTCACTCTTATATATAGGAACAATAACCACTTGGTTTGGTGCCAAACTTGGAGGCAATACCAATCCGTTATCATCGCTATGCGTCATAATTAAAGCACCCATTAATCGTGTTGAAACACCCCAAGAAGTTGCCCATACATAATCTTGTTTCCCTTCTTTATTAGCAAACTTAACATCAAAAGCTTTGGCAAAATTCTGTCCCAAAAAGTGTGAGGTTCCTGCTTGAAGCGCTTTCCCATCCTGCATCAACGCTTCAATACAAAATGTTTCATCGGCACCTGCAAAACGTTCACTTTCGGTTTTCACTCCTTGCACCACAGGAATTGCCATAAAATTTTCAGCAAAAGTTGCGTATACATTGTTCATCAATCTAGCTTCCGCCATGGCTTCTGCTTTAGTTTGGTGTGCCGTATGCCCTTCTTGCCATAAAAATTCGGCGGTACGCAAAAATAAACGGGTACGCATTTCCCAGCGCACCACATTCGCCCATTGATTAATTAATATTGGTAAATCTCTGTAAGATTGAATCCAGTTTCTATAGGTATTCCAAATAATGGCTTCACTAGTTGGACGCACGATCAACTCTTCTTCCAGTTTTGCTTCAGGATCTACACGTAATTTTCCCGGTTTATCTGGATCGGCTTGCAATCTATAATGTGTAACAATAGCACATTCCTTAGCAAATCCTTCAGCATTTTTTTCTTCAGCTTCGAATAAACTTTTTGGGACAAATAAGGGGAAATACGCGTTTTGATGTCCTGTTTCTTTAAACATTCTATCTAATTCCGCCTGCATTTTTTCCCAAATAGCGTACCCATACGGCTTTATAACCATACAACCACGAACCGCCGAATTCTCCGCTAGGTCTGCTTTAACAACCAGTTCATTATACCACTTGGAATAATCTTCTGCTCTACTAGTAAGTTTTTTACTCATATATATGTTTTGGCACAAATATTGTGCTTATGTTAAATAAAAAAATAGTTCAGCAAAACTAACTATTTTTGTTATGTTCAACAATAAAAATCAAGAGATATGCAATTAAATACCTACTTTATAAAAAAAATGCCATACTTGGCTATTCTTAGCTTAGTATTTGGCTTATACTCATGTGGTTCGTATCAATATGTTGGCGTAGATAATGATGGTATTTATGGTAGCACACCTAGAACCGTTCAGTATGAAGAAACCGTTGTTGAAGTGCCTCAAAATTCAAATAGTAATTATTATCAAAATTACTTTAAGAATAAATCTTTGGAAACAGAGTACATGACGTCTAATAACGAGATTTTTACCGATATAGATGCCTATGAAGGCAACAACTATATTCAAAATGATTCTTTAAACAACAACTACCAAGGTTATGGGGGTTGGGGACAAGACCAATCAAATGTCACTATAAATATTCATTCTGATTATGGTTTTGGTTTCAATAATTATTGGTGGAACAGTCCTTATTACAACCGTTGGGGTTATGGTTATGGTTGGAACAACTGGGGTTATTACGATCCATATTGGCATGCTCCTTATTATGGAGGCTTTTATAGTAGTTGGGCATTTTTCAACCCTTGGGGCTATTATAGCTATTATGGGAATCCTTATAGATACTATGGCTATAATAACTACGGATATTACGGCAATAATAGATATTATAGCAGACGTAACGTTGCCTACAGTGCCAGCAGAAGAGGCAGCAATTACAGTACCAACTCTAGAAGTTTAAGTAACAATAATTATAGCACTTCAAGACGAAGCAGCACTAACAGTTCTGGAAATACTTCAAAGTATAATACTTCCAGAAGAAGCGGTGTAAATGCAAGTTCGCCAACTTCAACCTATAATTCGAGACAAAACAATTCTAACGGCACACGTGTTTATACAAATACCCAAAGAAGAACAACCTATAGTACACCTTCAGCGAATTCTACTACCAGATCGTCTTCTTCTACAGTAAGACGAAGCTCGGGAAGCACTTATACGCCTTCAAATAGTAATAATTCAAGAACATACTCTGGATCATCTTCAAGCAATTCTACATATACGCCTAGTAGAAGTTCTAGTTCTTCTTCAGGCAGTAGTACAAGATCTTCTAGTGGTAGTTCTGGAAGCAGCAGAAGTTCAGGTTCTTCAAGTGGCGGCGGAAGACGTAGATAAATCTTAAAAAAACAAAAAAATAACTATTTACATATGAAAAAGTTAAACCTACTATTTATAGGCATACTATCTGTGTCTGCATTAAACGCCCAAGACATATCGGATGCGTTACGCTACTCGCAAGATGAAATTCAAGGGACCGCTCGTTTTAGAGCCTTAAGCGGTGCGTTTGGTGCCCTTGGTGGCGACATGAGTGCTGTTAGCATCAACCCTGCAAGTTCAGCTGTATTTGCACAAAGCCATGCTTCTTTTACTTTATCAAATGTTGACACTAACAATGACACACAATACTTTAATGGTTTTACTACCAGCAGCGAATCAAATTTTGATATAAGCCAAGGTGGTGCAGCCTTTGTTTTTGAAAGCCGAAGTAATTCGCCTTGGCGGAAATTCACAATAGGTGTCGCTTACGATAGAGCCAATAATTATGACGATAATTGGAATGCTAGGGGAACAAACCCTAACAATCAATCTATCGATCTATACTTTTTAAATTATGCAGACGGAAAACGATTGGATCAAATTTCTGCTCTATCAGGTGAATCTTTGGCTGATGCATATACAGACATTGGCAATGTTTACGGTTTTGCCCATCAACAAGCCTTTTTAGGTTTTGAGTCTTATATTTTAGAACCTGATGCTGATGATGATGCTAATACTACTTATTTTTCAAATTTAGCTAACGGTACTTTTAATCATAATTATTCGTATGCGTCAACAGGCTATAACGGGAAAATTTCATTTAATATGGCCGCTCAATATGAAGACAATTTATATTTAGGATTGAACCTAAACTCACACTTTATTGACTTTCACCGCTCAACATTATTATTCGAAAATAACTCAAACGCAGGTTCTATTGTAAATAGCATTGAATTTGAAAACAACTTATCTACCTCTGGTAATGGCTTCTCTTTTCAATTAGGTGGGATTTTTAAATTAAGTCCAGAGTTTAGATTAGGTGTTGCCTTCGATTCACCAACTTGGTACACTATTGAAGAGCAAACCTCCCAATACTTAGCTACGGTTAGAGACGATGGTGGTTCTAATATTACTCAAGTTGTTAATCCGCAAACAGTAAACGTATACCCACAATACAAACTCCAAACGCCTTCAAAATTAACAGGAAGTTTAGCCTATGTATTTGGCACACAAGGGTTATTAAGTTTTGATTATTCTAGAAAAGATTACAGTAAAACAAAGTTTAAACCAGAATCTGATAGCTTTTTTACAGACCAAAACACCCTAATTGCCAACACACTTACAGATGCCTCTACCTACCGACTTGGTGGCGAATATAAAGTAAAACAATTTAGTTTTAGAGGTGGATACCGTTTTGAAGAGAGCCCATACAAAGATGGTGTTACCGTTGGCGATTTAACTGGTTATTCGCTAGGTATTGGTTACAATTTCGGAAACACCAAACTTGATGTAACTTTCGACCAATCAAATCGCAGTAACGAAACACCATTATACAATGTTGGTTTAACAGATGCAGCGGTTATAGACAAAACAAACTCTAACGTAACATTATCATTAAGCTTCAATATATAAAAGTTATTTTTTTAAATAATAAAAGCTTGAATTTTAAAAATTCAAGCTTTTTGCTTTTTAAATCACATAGATAACACTTAGAAGATTAAAAATCGTAAATCAAAAGTCGTAAATCGTAAATCAAAAACGTATCTTTGCAGACCAAAATTGTGATTTAGTTGATAGATGAAACATCCATAACGATAAATAGATATCTACTAACTTAGGATAATATGGATGTAACATGTGACAAATAAAAACAATAGATAACAACACATGAAAATTGAAAATAACATAGAAGAATTCGAATCTTTAGGAGACGACCATATAGGAACATCGTCTGACACACCATTACGTAGTGATGCTTTTAAACTTTCCAATGAAGAAAAAATAGACATTATTAAGGATGATGTGCGCCACATTATGGAAACCTTAGGATTAGATCTAACAGACGATAGTTTAAATGGCACACCAAACCGCGTTGCTAAAATGTTTGTTAAAGAAATTTTTGGAGGCTTAGACCCAAAGAAAAAACCAAGCGCTTCTACCTTCGATAATAAATATAAATATGGAGAAATGCTCGTTGAAAAAAACATTACGGTTTATTCAACTTGTGAGCATCATTTATTACCAATTGTTGGAAAAGCTCATATTGCTTATATTTCAAGTGGTTCGGTAGTTGGTTTATCTAAAATGAACCGTATTGTAGATTATTATGCAAAACGTCCACAAGTGCAAGAACGTTTAACCATCCAAATTGTAAAAGAACTTCAAGAAGTTTTAAAAACCCAAGATGTAGCTTGTGTGATTGACGCAAAACATTTATGCGTAAATTCTAGAGGTATCAGAGATGTTGATAGTAGCACCGTAACCTCTGAATTTGGAGGAAAATTTAAAGAAGAAACTACGCGTAGAGAATTTTTAGATTACATCAAGTTAGAAACTAAGTTTTAAATTTAGGTGAGTTGTTTAGTTGTATGTTGTTAAGTCGTAACTAAAAATCAACTTAACGACTAAACGACAAACAACAAATAATTAAACAATATAAGATGCATGACTATTCATTTGAAAAATTCGGATTAATTTCTCAAATGCGCCAATGTTCTGTTTCAATTCCACCAAACATTGTCGAAGGCACAGCTAAATGAAGCAATACAGATAAAGTACATGTTATGGCTTTATCTCATAGTGCTTCCTTAGAGCCTTTAAACCAAGCTATTATTTCAAAAGAATTTGAATTTATTTCTGAAAAAACTTATAAAATTATTAGATTTGAAGTTAAATCTATAACCAACTAAATAAACGCTTTACGAAATCATTTTCTCAAATCATAGTATATTAAGACTTAACAACAAACAACTCACGACTTACCACCCATGCAGTTATTCCAAAGCAACCAAATAAAAATATACAATTCACTTACAGGTAATAAAGAAATCTTAAAACCTATTAACGAAGGTTATATAGGCATGTATGTTTGCGGACCAACGGTTTATAGCAATGTGCATTTAGGAAACGTGAGAACATTTATGTCTTTTGATATGATTTTTCGTTACCTAAAACATCTAGGCTATAAAGTACGCTATGTGAGGAATATTACAGATGCGGGTCATTTAGAAAATGATGCCGATGCTGGTGAAGATAAAATAACCAAAAAAGCCCGTTTAGAACAAATAGAACCTATGGAAGTGGTACAACGCTATACCGTAGACTTTCATAGTATTTTAAATACTTTTAATTTTTTACCACCTAGTATCGAGCCAACTGCTACGGGACATATTATTGAACAAATTGAACTTATTAAAGACATTATAAATAACGGATATGCTTATGAAGTAAACGGTTCTGTTTATTTTGACGTTCATAAGTTTAACGAAACCAACGATTATGGAAAGCTAAGCAAGCGTAAACTTGAAGACTTAATTCATAACACACGCGAATTAGACGGACAAAGTGATAAAAAAAATCCCCAAGATTTTGCTCTTTGGAAAAAAGCCGAACCGCAACATATTATGCGTTGGCCTTCGCCTTGGGGTGATGGGTTCCCTGGTTGGCATTTAGAATGTACTGCCATGAGCACCAAATATCTTGGCGACCAATTTGATATTCATGGTGGTGGTATGGATTTAAAATTTCCGCATCACGAATGTGAAATAGCACAAAACGAAGCCGCAAAAGGGCTATCGCCTGTCAACTATTGGATGCATGCCAATATGTTGGAGTTAAACGGACAACGCATGTCTAAAACCACAGGAAATACGGTAAATCCAGATGAATTGCTTTCAGGAAACAACAAATTCTTTAGTAAAGCATTTGCACCAAGTGTAATTCGTTTTTTTATGGCACAAGCCCACTATAGAAGCGTACTTGATTTAACAGATGATGGCTTATTGGCTAGCGAAAAAGGGTTTTATAGATTGATGGACGCCATTAATCTTTTAGAGGAGTTAAAACCTTCTGAAACATCTTCAATAAATATAAATGCATGGAAACAGACTTGTTATGATGCCATGAACGACGATTTTAATTCACCTATTTTAATTGCCCATTTATTTGAATCTGTAAAATATATCAATCAAATTAAAGATGGTTCTGAAACTATAAATTCAGAAGATTTGTCGCTTTTAAAAGTTACTATTGATGCATTTGTGTTTGATATTTTAGGTCTTGAAAATGCCACAAAAACAGAGTCAGGAACCGATAAACTATCAAGTGCCGTTGCTATTTTAATAAAATTACGCCAAGAAGCCAGAGCAAATAAAGATTTTGCTTTATCGGATAAAATTCGTGATGAATTGGCAGAAGCGGGCATTCAGTTAAAAGATGGAAAAGAAGGTACGACTTTTAGTTTGTCTTAATGTTGTTGAATTGTGTAACCGTTGAATTATTGAATCGTTGAATTGTTGAATTGTTGAAGATAGTTTCGACTTAACAGCTAAACATAAACAAATAATAATAAATAAGTACGGCGGAAAATTGTTTATTGTTAACTTCTAGGTATGCTTTCGACTCAACAAATAAACGACAAACAAATAAACAACAACTTTGAAAAAACTACTCATTGCACCATTTTTGTTTTTGATAAAAGTGTATCAAACGCTTATATCGCCGCTAATGCCTGCAACGTGTAGATACCAACCCACTTGCTCGCACTATAGCAAAGAAGCTTTACAAAAACATGGTTTATTTAAAGGCGGATGGTTGGCCATAAAACGTATTTTTAGTTGCCACCCTTGGGGTGGTTCGGGTTACGACCCGGTGCCTTGATAAAAGCGTCATTCTGAACTTGTTTCAGAATCACATCATATATTTGAATGGTAAGGATCTGAAATCATAGACTTATGATTCATTTTTTCATCAACCTTCTTCCTTGACTCTATAAAAAAATTCAATTATATTCGTTTAACAACAATACGACTATTATGAATGATACAAGCCATCACGATGAGCGTATAGCAAAAATGACATTTGCCTCAGTATATCCACATTATGTCACAAAAGTGGAAAAGAAAGGCAGAACGAAAGATGAGTTACACCAAGTCATTAAGTGGCTAACAGGTTATGAGGAAAAAAAACTCCAGGAACTCATTGAAAAAAAAGTGACTTTTGAACAATTTTTTCAGAGTGCTGACTTAAATCCTAATGCACAACTCATTACAGGCGTGATATGTGGCTATCGCATAGAAGACATTGAAAACCCATTAACACAACAGGTAAGGTATTTAGATAAGCTAGTAGATGAATTGGCAAAAGGACGTAAGATGGACAAAATATTGCGAGGTTCTTAAATCTACTTGATAAGAATTAGACAAGTGATTGTTTTTTCGTCATTCTGAAACAAGTTCAGAATGACGAAAAATTAGTTTTTCACTGGAATATTCTTCAAAATCTCCAACACAAACTTCCAATATTTTTGAACCGATGAAATTTGAGCACGTTCATCTGGAGAATGTGCGCCTTTAATATTAGGCCCAAAACTAATCATATCCATATTAGGGTAATTTTGCCCTAAAATACCACATTCCAATCCTGCATGACACGCTGCTACATGTGCTTCTTTTCCATTCATGTCTTTATAAATTTTAGAAAGCACTTGCAAAATGGGTGATTTCATATGGGGTGTCCATCCAGGATAATCACCCGAAAATTCTACTTCGCAACCTGTCAATTCAAAAGTGGCACGCAATGCATTTGCCAGATCCATTTTAGAGCTTTCAACCGATGAGCGTGTTAAGCAGCCCACATGAATCTCTCCATCTTTAACCACAACCCTAGCGATGTTATTTGAGGTCTCAACCAAATCCGGAATATCGGCACTCATTCTATACACACCATTTTGCGCTGCATACAAAGCTCTAGTAAAGCCTTCTTGAACTCCTAAATCCATGATGCTTTTAGGTGTTTTACAATGAGAAACTTCTATTTTTAAATCGGGTTCCATGGTTTTTAGCTCCATTTTAATGGTTTCTGCCAACTCATTAATTTCTGCAACAAAGGTTTCTTCATGAATGGCATCAACAGCAACAACAGCAGTACTTTCTCTGGGAATGGCATTGCGCAAACTACCGCCATCAATTTCAGAAATCCGCAGTCCGAAGTTTTCAAAACCATCAAACACTAAGCGATTCATAATTTTATTGGCATTCCCTAAACCTTCATGGATTTGCATTCCCGAATGACCACCCTGCAAGCCTTTAACAGTTATTCTAAACCCGATTTTAAACTCGGGCGTTTCTTCTTCTTGATAGGCTCTAGTTGCCGTTACATCAATACCGCCCGCACAACCTACACCAATT
Organism: Mariniflexile sp. HMF6888; assembly: GCF_044335535.1. Classification (NCBI taxonomy): domain Bacteria; kingdom Pseudomonadati; phylum Bacteroidota; class Flavobacteriia; order Flavobacteriales; family Flavobacteriaceae; genus Mariniflexile; species Mariniflexile sp. HMF6888. The sequence goes on from NZ_JBIQVZ010000001.1 coordinate 160,936, forward strand.
TCATCATCTTCTTCTGTATCTAAATTCAATAAAATACCACCAGAAAGTAAGCCGCCTTTTAAGCCCATAGCTCCTGTCATACCTGTTTCCTCATCAATGGTAAACAACGCTTCAATAGCAGGATGCGGGATGTCTTTGCTTTCTAAAATGGCCATGATGGTGGCAACACCCAAACCATTATCGGCGCCCAAAGTAGTTCCTTTGGCACGTACCCAGTCGCCATCAACATACATCTCAATGCCTTGTGTGTCAAAATCGAATTCAGTATCATTATTTTTTTGATGCACCATATCTAAATGCGATTGCATCACAATCGTAGTTCTGTTTTCCATACCAGATGTTGCTGGCTTTTTTATAATAACATTGCCAACCGCATCTTCAATGGTTTCCAATCCTAGATTTTTTCCAAAATCCTTAATAAAAGCAATAACACGCGCTTCTTTTTTTGAAGGACGGGGTACAGCGTTTAAATCGGCAAATTTATTCCAAAGTTGTGTGGGTTGAAGTTGTCTTATTTCTGAATTCATAATATTTCCAATAGTGTTTTACAAAGGTAAGTATTACAATTTAGGTTCCTTGAAAATCTAATAAATTTCATTAACTATTAATTTACCTATTATAGAAACCAAAGATCAATGTAAGCTAACGCAACCTTTTAATTCTTTTATCATCTAGTTATAAAGAATCATAAAAGATGAAAACTGGATACACTTTATTAATCGCTCTTCTTCTATTAGCTTGTCAAAGTAATACTGAAATAGATATAAACTCGGAAAATTTACTAATTGGTAATTGGATTGATTCAAGTTATGACAATGAAACTATAACGTTTCAACGAGCAGTAAGTTTAAATGAAAATGCTCCAGGTATATCTTTTAAGGAAAATTCTGTTTTTATACAAAGAACATCTGGCTGGTGTGGAACGCCTCCACTAACTTTTTATGATAATCAAGGAACATGGAAAAGCCAAGAATCCCTTATATTAATATCTCTTGAAAATTTTCCTGGAAATTTTCAGTGGAGAATTATTTCTCTCGATAATAACCAATTAATTGTTAAAAGAGAGTTATCAGAACAAGAAATAGACCATCAAAATTTAATGAATTTGTTTGATGAGATTAGTACACTATCTCATAGTATTTCTTGTACAGATTCTAATAACTGGAGCTTTACTCCCTACGGAACAAAAGCATGTGGTGGTCCTCAAGGTTTTATTGCTTATTCAAATGAAATTGATACCGTGCAATTTTTGCAAAAAGTTGAAGCATACAATTTAGCTGAAAAACAATATAATATTAAATGGTCCATTTCATCAACATGTGATGTTCCACAACAGCCTACATCTATAGAATGCCAAAACGATTATCCTGTTTTTAAATACTAATAATATATCAATCGTCATTAATGAACATTTGTTTATTTTTGGCACATGCTGAAAAACACAAAAACGATTATTGCATTTTTATTGATACCGCAATACCTTTTGGTAAAATGGTTATCAAATTATCCCGAATTTATAGAACCATATTACAGCGAAGGTGTTTATCCCTATATTTCTAAAGCGCTTAGGTACACATTGGGTTGGATACCGTTTTCGTTTGGCGATTTAGTATATGCAATGGCTATTATATACATCATTAGATGGTTTTATATAAACCAAAAACGCCTAATAAAAGACACGAAATTGTGGATTGTTGATGTGGTATGTGCAGTATCTATAATCTATTTTGCATTTCATATGTTTTGGGGGCTGAATTATTACCGCTTACCACTGCATAAAAGTTTGGGTTTAAAATCTGAATACACCACCGAGCAGCTGGTTAACGTCACCAAAAAACTAATTGAAAAATCAAATAGCATTTACACACAAATAGCTGGAAGCGACACCTTAAAAATTGACATCCCATATAGTAAAAAAAACATTCTAAGAATGGCCCCTTTAGGCTATACAAACTTAAAAAACACCTTCCCTAATTTAGAATACCACCCAAAAAGTGCTAAAAAATCGTTGTTTAGTTACCCTTTAACTTACATGGGCTTTAGCGGGTATTTAAATCCATTAACAAACGAAGCGCAAGTTGATGCGCTGATTCCTGTTTATTTGTTTCCCACAACGACTTCTCACGAAATGGCACATCAATTAGGTTTTGCTGCCGAAAACGAAGCTAATTTTATTGGTTGTTTAGCCGCCATAAACCACGACGATATTTACTTCAATTACTCAGGCTATACTTTTGCGCTTCGTTTTTGTCTAAATGAAATTGCAAAACGTGACGAACCCTTATTTGACGAACTATACCAAACCGTAAATAGAGGTGTTTTAAATAATTATAAAGAAGCCCGTGATTTTTGGGACAACTACGAAAATCCTTTGGAACCACTTTTCAAAAGCACATACAGTTCGTACCTAAAAGCCAATAAACAAGCAAAAGGCATGGAAAGTTACAGCTATGTTGTGGCTTTGTTGGTTAATTATTTTGAAAAGACTAGTATTTAAACTCATTAAAAAAATTACTTTTGTTTGGTATGAATAAAATTATAACTAGCACACAAAACCAATTTATTCGACAACTGGTCCAATTAAAAGACAAGTCGCGCGAGCGTAAAAAAAGTGGTTTATTTTTAATTGAAGGCGTACGCGAAATGACGCTTGCGCTAAAAGGGGGTTACGAATTAGAAACCATTTTATTTAATCCAGAGATAATTAGTTCTGAACAACTAAACGACTTAACGACCAGACAACTTGACACCATCGAAATTACTGCCGAAGTATATCAAAAATTAGCCTATCGTGATACCACTGAAGGTATTCTAGCGGTTGCTAAAAGCAAAAATCACGGTATTGAAAGTTTAAAATTAAATAACAAAAATCCGTTAATTTTAATTGCTGAAGCTCCCGAAAAACCAGGTAATATTGGTGCGCTTCTAAGAACTGCCGATGCCGCCCGTGTAGATGCCGTAATTATTGCCAACCCAAAAACCGATTTGTACAACCCAAATATTATCCGATCTAGTGTGGGATGCGTTTTTACCAATCAAATTGCCACTGGAACGACTAGCGAAATTATAGCCTTTTTAAAATCAAAAAACATCAACATTTATTGTGCTGCTTTACAGGCTTCGGTAACCTACCATACGCAAGATTTCACCAAACCAACGGCCATCGTTGTTGGCACTGAAGCAACTGGGTTAAGTGACGAATGGTTAGAAAATGCAACTCAAAACATTATCATCCCCATGCAAGGCGATATAGATTCCATGAATGTATCGGTTGCCGCAGGTATTCTTATTTTTGAAGCTAAAAGACAACGGGATTTTAAGTGAAATTTACGTCAATGTCAGTCTGAGCGCTGTCGAAGACCTCACAAAACCAAAACAAAATGCACTCATATTATGTTTATATTCTAAAATGTTCTGATGACTCTTATTATACAGGTATTACAAATAATTTAGATAAAAGAATAAATGAACATATATTTGGGAAAAACAAAGATTGTTACACATACAATCGACAACCAACAGAAGTTAAGTTTTACGAAACGTTTAATGATGTGTTGCAGGCTATATATTTTGAGAAGAAAATAAAAAAATGGACTCGTGCCAAAAAAGAAGCCTTGATAAATGGAGACTTTGATATGCTCCAAATATTAGCAGAATGTAGGAATGCTACACATTACAAATATTTTGATAAATAAGCACTTCGACTGCGCTCAGTGTGACAAATAGTTTCTATTATAGTACATATTAAAATTTCATTCTAAATAAATTATGACTGCAAATACGCTTTTCTACATCATCATCGCCATAATCGTTATCAATTTTATAGTTGATAAAATATTAGACGCCTTAAACGCCAAGCATTTTAACGACAAATTGCCGAAAGATTTACAAGATGTTTATGATGACACCGAATATAAAAAATCGCAAAATTATAAAGCTACCAATTACAAATTTGGTATCATCACTTCCTCATTTTCTTTAGTTTTAACCTTAGGTTTCCTGTTTCTTGATGGATTTGAATTTGTTGATAACATAGCCCGAAGCTATAGCAACAACCCTATAATTATTGCTTTGATTTTCTTCGGAATTATTATGATTGGTAGTGATATTATAACCACACCTTTTTCCTATTACAGTACCTTTGTTATTGAAGAAAAATTCGGATTTAACAAAACAACCATTAAAACATTCTTTTTAGATAAGCTAAAAGGCTGGCTTATGATGGCTATTGTTGGTGGGGGTATTTTAGCTTTAATTATTTGGTTTTACCAATCCACAGGAAGTTACTTTTGGTTATATGCTTGGGGATTGATGGCGGTTTTCACCTTGTTTATGAACATGTTTTACTCCAAACTTATTGTGCCTTTATTCAACAAACAAACTCCTTTGGAAGCAGGTAGTTTACGTGATAAAATATCGGAATACGCACAATCCGTTGGTTTTAAGCTCGATAAAATTTTTGTAATTGATGGCTCCAAACGCAGCACCAAAGCCAACGCCTATTTTTCAGGATTTGGTAGTGAAAAACGCGTAACGCTTTATGATACACTAATTAACGATTTAGATGATGAAGAAATTGTTGCCGTTTTAGCGCATGAAGTTGGGCATTATAAAAAGAAGCATATTATTTTTAATCTGTTTACTTCTATTTTATTGACTGGTTTAACACTTTATATTTTATCATTATTTATCTCTAACCCATTATTGTCTCAAGCTTTGGGTGTTGAAATCCCTAGTTTTCATATGGGACTGATTGCTTTTGGTTTACTGTACGCACCAATTTCAGAAATTACAGGATTAATCATGAACCTATTCTCCAGAAAATTTGAATACCAAGCCGATGATTATGCCAAAAATACTTACAAAGGGGAACCCCTTATTACATCGCTTAAAAAACTATCTAAAAATAGTTTAAGTAATTTAACGCCACATCCTGCGTATGTATTTATGCATTATTCGCATCCCACGTTGTTGGAACGGATTAAGAATTTGAAGAAGTAATTTTAGGTTTTAATAACAAATGGGAAAAACAGTATTCAAAAGTAAATTATTTCACCTATTACTAATATGCTACCTCATTTCATTATTGAGTTGGAATATCTTCAATTTAATAAGTGGAAATTTAAACGCTTCAATTCCAATTACAATTCAAGCGACGGTTTTGTTTTTTATTTTAACGGAAAATAAACATGCTAAATTTGGAATAAAAGTTTGGGCGATAGTAATTATTATAAGCCATAGTATATCTTTATTAGCAAAACTTTTTAAAATATTCGTTGGAGATGAAATAATAATTGCTGATTTATTGAATAAAATCATATTTGCTTCAATTGGAATTTTAATTTATTTGTTTAACGAAAAATATGTTGAAATTGAAAAGCAAACTAATTTATAATACGGTTCTCAGTTCGCTCAATTTCCTATTAAACAGAAATCACGTTAACGATTACTCATTCGTTTATATTTTTAAATTATTGAATTCGTGAATGCTTTGCATTTGAAGCGGTCTGTTTGAGCTCCCCGACGCGGGAGGGAGCGAGTAGTTGAAATATTTTTATTCACGATTACCAAATATTGAAATAATATTACAAGAGTAAAGCGTGTTAAAACGCCCAAAAATTATATTTCAGCCCCATTTACAAACACCTTTTCTATATGATCTGTACCAAACGCATATGGTATAAAATTATAGGAATTGATGGGTTTGGTTAAAATTAAATTGGCTTGTTTGCCAATGGTTATACTGCCTACTTCGTTTTCCAATCCCATAGCATACGCACCATTTATGGTGGCGGCATTGATGGCTTCTTCGGGGGTTAATTTCATTTTTATACAGGCCGTTGACACTACAAAATTCATATTTCCTGATGGCGATGAACCTGGGTTATAATCGGTTGCCAATGCCAAGGGTAAACCAGCATCAATCATTTTCCGTGCGGGTGTGTAGGGGATGTTTAAAAAATACGAGCAACCTGGTAAAGCCACAGGCATGGTATGGGTGCTTTTTAGTGCTTCAATATCTGCGTCACGCATTTCTTCAAGATGGTCGACAGAAAGTGCGTGATGCTTTACCCCTGCTTGCACGCCACCAATAGATGTGAATTGGTTAACATGTATCTTAGGCATGAGTCCGTACTGCTTTCCTGCTTCTAAAATACGTTCGGTATCTTCCGCAGAGAAATAACCTGTTTCACAAAACACATCGATATAATCAGCTAATAGCATTTCTGCAATTTGTGGCAACATGGTTTCGACAAGTAACTTTATATAGCCTGCTTTATTATTTTTATACGCCAACGGAACGGCATGTGCTCCTAAAAATGTGGCTTTAATGGGTATGGGGTAATTATCCTTCAAACGTTTAATAACACGAAGCATTTTTAATTCGGATTCGACTGTTAACCCGTAACCCGATTTAATTTCAACAGCACCAGTCCCTAAGGCTATGACTTCTTCTAAGCGTATTTTACTTTGTTCGTATAAATCGTTTTCTGAAGTATCTTGGAGTGTCTTTGCTGAATTTAAAATGCCTCCTCCTTTTTCAGCTATTTCTTGATACGAAAGTCCTTTTATTTTATCGACAAACTCGCTTTCCCTATTTCCTGCATAAACAAGGTGGGTATGTGAATCACACCACGCTGGCAACAGCATTTTCCCGGTAGCATCAATTGTTTGGTCGGCTTCTATATTTGGGCAGTTTGCCATAGCACCAAAATCTTTAATAAGCCCCCTTTCAACTAATAAATAAGCATTTTTTATGGAAGGTAATTTGGCCATGTCTTTACCCGAAACAAACGAAACACTTCGGTCCCTTACTTGCAGTAATTCTTTTATATTTTTGAATAGTATTCGCATTAAAATAAGTTTTCCAATAATTGATTATCTACTAAATTTGGGATGGTTACCTTTAAATTGGGCGTGCGTGCCATTTCACGTTTAATAGCGAACAAAGCCTCGTCATTTCTCGCCCAACTTCTGCGTGCTATGCCGTTGTTCACATCAAAAAACATCATACTTTTTAAACGTATTTCGGCTTCTTTGCTGCCATCTAATAACATTCCAAAACCACCATTAATGACTTCGCCCCAACCAACACCTCCTCCATTGTGAATAGACACCCAAGTAGCACCTCTAAAGCTATCACCTATGACGTTATGAATGGCCATATCTGCGGTAAATTTGCTACCGTCATAAATATTGGAAGTTTCCCGATAGGGAGAATCTGTACCACTTACATCGTGATGATCACGTCCTAAAACCACAGGACCTATATCGCCTTTCGCAACGGCTTTATTGAATGCTTCCGCAATTTTAGCACGCCCTTCGGCATCGGCATATAAAATTCGGGCTTGTGAGCCAACCACCATATTATTCTTTTTGGCATCTTTAATCCATGTGATGTTATCTTGCATTTGCAGTTGAATTTCATCAGGAGCACTTTTCATGATTTCCTGTAAAACGGTCATCGCGATGCCATCAGTTTTATCTAAATCTTCAGGTTTACCCGATGTACAGACCCAACGAAAAGGTCCGAAACCATAATCGAAACACATAGGCCCTAATATATCCTGAACATACGATGGGTATTTAAAATCGATATTGTTTGCAGCCATCACATGGGCTCCAGCACGAGAGGCTTCTAACAAGAAAGCATTTCCATAATCGAAAAAATACGTACCTTTTGAAGCATGTTTGTTAATAATTTCAGCATGCCTTCGCAACGATGCTTGTACTTTTTCCTTGAATATTTCCGGAGCTTCAGCGATTAATTTATTGGACGCTTCATACGATAAGCCAACAGGGTAATACCCACCTGTCCACGGTATATGTAACGAAGTTTGGTCGGAACCCACATGAATAAATATGTTTTCTTCATAAAAGCGTTCCCAAACATCCACCACATTTCCAATAAATACTATGGAAACTACTTCACTATTTTTTTGGGCTTTTTTAACCCTCAAAACCAAAGCGTCTAGCGTATCAACCAACACATCTACCCAAGCTTGTTCATAGCGCTTCATGGCTGCTTTAGGGTTGACTTCCGCTGCAACGGTAATACAACCTGCTATATTTCCTGCTTTAGGCTGTGCGCCACTCATACCTCCTAAGCCTGAGGTTAAAAATATTTTGCCTGCTGGCGTTTCGGTTTTAGGCAATACCTTTCTAAAGGCATTCATAACGGTAATGGTTGTACCATGTACAATGCCTTGCGGACCAATATACATAAACGAACCGGCTGTCATCTGTCCGTATTGTGTAACGCCCAAGGCATTAAATTTTTCCCAATCGTCTGGTTTAGAATAGTTAGGAATCATCATCCCGTTTGTCACTACCACTCTGGGGGCATTTTTAGATGATGGAAACAACCCCATAGGATGCCCCGAATACATATGAAGCGTTTGTTCTTGGGTCATTTGTGCCAAATACTGCATAGTCAATAAATATTGCGCCCAATTTTGGAATACCGCCCCATTACCACCATAAGTTATTAATTCTTCAGGATGTTGTGCCACAGCAGGATCGAGATTATTTTGAATCATAAGCATAATGGCCGCAGCTTGCGCACCATTTGCAGGATATTCAGAAATGGGTCTTGCATACATTTTATAGCTTGGCTTAAAACGGTACATATAAATGCGCCCAAAATCCTGTAATTCTTGGGCAAATTCTACCGCCAACTCCTGATGCCAATCTTTAGGAAAATAGCGTAACGCATTACGTATTGCCAATTGCTTTTCTTCTTTTGTTAAAATATCTTTTCGCTTAGGCGCTCTGTTAGCATCTAACGGATAGTTGTATTTTGATGGCAATTCATTTGGAATCCCTTGTAATAGTTGTTCTTTAAACGTCATAGCCTTTCTATTTCACAATGATTTTTCGACTTTTAACCAACATAATTAATGCATTAATGTCATCTTTAAGCATCCGATCTTCTTCTAATTTAGCTACTTTGCTTCGAATGATTTTAAAATTGTTCTCTATAATTTCAGAAAAGGTATTAGGACGCCTAAATTCCATCGCTTGGGCAGCATACATTAATTCGATAGCTAATATTTTTTCAATATTGCCTAATATCTGGTTGAATTGACGCCCCGAAATGCTTCCCATAGATACGTGATCTTCTTGCCCTAACGAGGTTGGAATACTATCTGCCGAAGGCGGAAAACACAACGACTTATTTTCGGTTACTAAAGCTGCGGTGGTGTACTGCGGAATCATAAACCCAGAATTCAAACCGCCACTAGCTGTTAGTAGACGTGGTAATCCATATTTTCCTTCTATAAGCAAATAACATCTTCTATCGGAAATATTACCCAATTCTGATGCGGCTATGGAACAATAATCTAATGCCATGGCGAGCGGTTGCCCATGAAAGTTACCTCCAGAAATCGCTTCGGTTTCACTCAGTACAATGGGATTATCGGTCACGGCATTCATTTCGATTTCTGCCAATTCACTTAAATGGTAATAAGCGTTTCTGGATGCACCATGAACTTGTGGAATACAACGCATCGAATACGGATCTTGTACACGGGCACAATTTTTATGGGATTTTATGTTTTTAGAATTTTTAAACAACATACGCATACGCTTCGCGACTTCTAAATTCCCTTTAAATGGACGGATGCTATGCAATAACGCTTTGAATGGCGATTCGCTACCTTGATAACCTTCTAAACTCATGGCGCCAGCAACATCAGCTAAATCGAGCAAATATGCCATTTTACTCAGTCCGGTGATGGCGTGGGCTAATATAAATTGTGTACCATTTATTAATGCCAAACCTTCTTTGGCGGCTAATTGTATAGGCTTTAAGTTATGTGCCGTTAAAACGTTTTTTACAGGCACCATAGTGTCATCCTTCCAAAATTCACCTTCGCCTATTAATGGTAAAAACAAGTGGGCCAAAGGTGCTAAATCACCTGAAGCACCAACAGATCCTTGCTCGGGCACAACAGGCAACAAATCATTCTCTATAAAATAGATAATACGCTCTATAACTTCCAACCGAATGCCCGAAAACCCTTTGCTTAAAGCATGCACCTTACAAATCATCATAATTTTTGATAACTCTTTCGAAATGGGATCACCTACTCCAACTGCATGCGTCATTAATAGATTTTTTTGAAGCAAACTGGTTTCATCCGGTGATATTTTCACGTCACACAAAGGTCCGAACCCCGTATTAATGCCATAAATAGCTTTACTAGAAGCCGCCATAATCTCTACCTTTCTTCTACTGGCATTAATTTTTGATATCACATAATCGGACAATACGCCTTTTAGTGACCCATTGGCTATCACTATAACTTTATCTGCTGTTAATCTATCCGTTCCGTAAACAAACATGGTTTTTATTATAAATAGTTAATTATAAATGCTTTCTATACAAAATTATTGATAAATTTGATACCTAATAATACTATTTATTCACTATATTAATAACTATGAGTTATCAAATAGAATTCAGGCATTTAAAATATTTTTTGGCAGTTGCCGAGCATTTACATTTTAGAAAAGCTGCCGAAACGCTTTTTATTTCGCAACCCGGATTGAGCAGACAAATAAAAGAAATGGAAGAAAGTCTTGGAGTTAAACTCTTTGAACGCCATAACCGAAACGTAAAGCTGACACCTGTTGGGGTGTATTTAAAGACAGAACTTGCCAAAAACATGAAAAACTTAGATGCCATTTTGCACCATGCTAAATTGCTTGAAGATGGTAAAGATGGCCATTTAAAATTTGGTTACGTAGGTTCAGCGATGCAACAAATAATTCCAGAGATACTATTAAAATTCACAAAAACACATCCTAATATTTTGTTTAGCTTAAAGGAAATGGACAACAACAAACAAATTGAAGGTTTACTGGCTCAAGACATCGATATTGGCTTTGTGCGATTAGAAAAAGTACCGAGAGGTTTAGAAATCCATTCTATTGTCAAAGAACCGTTTTGTTTAGTGCTTCCTAAAAACCACCCTATTGATGCTTCAAATTTCAAAACATTATCACAGTGCAAAGAGGAACATTTTATTCTATTCGACCCCGAATACAGCGCTTCGTATTACGAAAAAGTAATGGAAATTTTTGATGACAACGGTTTTAATCCTTTAGTATCGCACAACACTATTCATGCGGATTCCATTTATAAATTGGTTGAAAATAACTTCGGTATTTCCATTGTACCTAAATCACTTCAAACGGAGAATAATTCAAATATCAAATTTATTGAACTGAGCAAAATTCCACAAAGAACCACGCTTTCTGTCATTTGGAACAAAGACAATCAAAACCCCATTTTGAATAAGATTTTAGCTATAATTCATAAGGAAATCATAATATAGCTGAAATACCAAATAATTGTTTACCTTTGCCGCTTGAAATTAAATTCCTCAGAGTGAGGATGTGTTGCTAGAAGTTTAGGTTTAAGTATGTCGATTCGCTTCTTATGTAACACCACATAAAATAATCGAATACTTATACAAGAATGAACACATTTCAAGATTTAGGTCTTAATGACGACCTTTTACGAGCTATTACCGATTTAGGTTTTACTACACCAAGCGAAGTCCAAGACAAAGCCATCCCCATTTTATTAGAATCTGAAACCGATTTAGTTGCACTTGCACAAACCGGTACTGGAAAAACGGCTGCTTTTGGTTTTCCTATGCTTCATAAAATTGATGTGGATAGCCGCACTACGCAAGGTTTAATTTTATCGCCAACACGCGAACTTTGTTTGCAAATTACCAACGAAATGAAACTTTACGGAAAATACTGTAAAGGATTGAACGTGGTTGCTGTTTATGGTGGTTCTAGCATTACAGATCAAGCAAGAGACGTTAAAAAAGGTGCGCAAATTATTGTGGCGACACCAGGTAGAATGAAAGATATGATTAACAGAAAGTTGGTTGATATTTCTAAAATAGAGTATGCTGTTTTAGATGAAGCCGATGAGATGTTAAACATGGGCTTTAAAGAAGATATCACTGATATTCTTAGTTATACCCCAAAAGAAAAAAACACATGGTTATTTTCTGCAACCATGCCAAGAGAAGTGGCAGCCATTGCAAAAAACTTTATGCGCAACCCACAAGAAATTACGGTTGGAAATAAAAATGAAAGCACCAGTCAGGTTTCCCACGAATACTATTTAGTGAATTCAAGAGACCGTTACGATGCTTTAAAACGTTTGGCAGATGCCAATCCAGATATTTTCTCGGTAGTATTTTGTAGAACTAAAAACGATACACAAAAAGTTGCTGAACGTTTAATTGAAGACGGTTATAGTGCTGGTGCATTACATGGCGATTTAAGTCAGAACCAACGTGATTTGGTAATGAAATCGTTTAGAAACAATCAAATTCAAATGCTTGTAGCTACCGATGTGGCTGCTCGTGGTATTGATGTGGACGATATTACCCACGTAATAAACTACCAACTTCCCGATGAAATTGAAACCTACACACACCGTTCTGGACGTACAGGTCGTGCAGGAAAAACAGGGGTTTCTATGGTTATTGTTTCCAAAAGTGAAGTACGCAAAATAAAAAGCATTGAGCGCATTATCAATAAAGCCTTCGAGAAAAAAGACATTCCAGATGGTATGGAAATTTGCGAAGTTCAATTAATGTCGCTTGCCAATAAAATTCACAATACTGAAATTAATCACGAAATCGATAAGTACCTAACCAGCATCAATGAATTGTTTGAAGACACTTCTAAAGATGAATTGATTAAAAAATTCTTCTCGGTTGAGTTTACGCGTTTCTTCAACTATTACCAAAAATCCAAAAACCTAAATGTTTCAGATGCAGATAGTCGCGATAGAGATGGCGGACGCGAAAGCAGCCGTGATTTTGGTGGAAATTCAGATTCTACTCGTTATTTTATAAACGTTGGTAGTAAAGATGGTTTCGATTGGATGCAATTAAAAGACTTTTTAAAAGAGGTTTTAGAGCTTGGTAGAGACGATGTGTTTAAAGTAGAAGTTAAAGACAGTTTCTCTTTCTTTAATACTGAAAATGAACTTAAAGATAAAATATTAGCTTTCTTTACAGATTACAAGCACAACGGACGTTTTGTAAATGTTGAAGTTTCTGAAAACCGCGGTGGCGGCGGAAGACGCAACGACAGACGTAGTGGCGGAAGACGTGATGATAAAAAAGGCGGTGAAAGACGTGGCAGTGGCGAGCGTCGTTCTAGTTTTAGAGGTGATTCTGGAAGCAGGGGAGACAGAAGAAGCGGAGGCGATTTTAAATCGAATGGTTCAGCACCAAACAGATCTGCAAGACGTTCTGGTAGTGAGTCTAAACCCAGTGATTCTGGTATTTCAAGACCAAGACGCTCTAGACGCTAGTTAATGCTTTTGTTAATTTTAAGTCAAAATAAAACCTATAAATTCATTATTAGTGTTTCGTTTAGTACTTTTATGACCATATTTTACGTTAACAAATTAATTACATGAAGAATTACCTACTCCTTTTTATATGTTTATTTATTTCGGCTATAACAATAGCACAAGAAATAAATAGTGTTATAGGGGTTGTTGTAAACTCATCTAATGGCGAACCGCTTGAAAACGTAAATATTGTAAACCTTAATCAGGTAAAGGGAACAGCGACCAATAGCGAAGGAACTTTCCAAATTGCTGCCAAAGTAAACGATACACTACATTTATCGTATTTAGGTTTTAAATCTATAAAAGTACGTGTCACTAATGACTGGTTAAAGTTTGGAAGTTCTAAAATTGAGCTTACCGAATTAGCCTTGGCACTTGAAGAAGTCGTGGTAAATCAATTAAAATTAACGGGATACTTGGAAGTCGATATTAAACAAGTTCCTATAATTAACAACAATTACCGATATAGTATTTCTGGTTTACCTAGCGGATATGAAGCTGGCAAATCATCAACTATTACAAAAATTATTGGTTCTATATTTAATCCTGCCGATTTTCTACATCGCATGTTTGGTAAAAACCCAAACGAAATGCGTAAGTTAAAAAAGATGAAGGAAGATGATGAAATTAGAAACCTTTTGGCTTCTCGTTTTGATAGGGAAATGCTTATGGCGTTATTACAAGTAGATCGGGTTGATTTAGATGAAATTGTAAGCCAATGTAATTACTCAAAAGGGTTTATACAAACGGCGAACGACCTTCAAATACTGGATGCTATTAGCGAATGCTACGAAGAATACAAGGTGTTAAATAGAAGTCGAGGAAATAAAATTTAAATAAAAAGGAGACTGTCTAAAAAGTCTAGTTCTATGTCATATTGAGCCTGTCGAAATAGTTTAATTACTGGTAATCAATATCGGTTTCGACAAGCTCAACCTGACAAATTAAATTTAAAGGACTTTTTAGATAGCCTCTTTTTTTATGCCTTGAATAATCGCTATTTCTCTAAAATCCGTTTTAAATTATCCAATCCTTCTTCAAAATCTTTTCCAACTTTTTTATCCATATTAAAAAATAGCATAAAGGCATTAAACGGGATGGGATTTTTACCTTTAAATCCCCAAGTAACATTGGTTTGGTCTTTCGTTAAATCAACAACCCTTAAATAGGCTTCAGACTCCGATTTCCAAGGTTTAAAAAAACGTAACTTCGATTTTACGCTTTCGCTTTCATTAATACTTAAAATTTCTTGCTCCCCCATACCCACATCTTTATTGCCTTCCCATTTAGCAATAAACCCCACTTCGCCATCGGTTCCGACATACGTTTGTTGCATATCCCGATCTTTCTTTTTCCAAGGAGACCAATCATCTTGATTTTTAATATACTTTAAATATTGAAAGACTTCTGTTACAGGTTTTTTAATAACAACACTCCTATTTATCTCATAGTCTTGAGGAGCTACAAACATGATAATTATTAACAAAACTATAATACCTATAAAAATATAAAACAATACCATCATAACACATTAGCTTTTAGAAACTTAAAAGTAGTAAAAATTATTCGCTATAATAACGCGCTACTATTTTATCATAACTTTTAATCGTTTTTTTAATCCAATCCATACGCTTTTCGAGCAATTCAGTTTCGGTTAATTGCCAATTAATGGTTGTTTGCTTTAATTTGGTTGTAACATGTTGTAAAATAATGGCAGCACTTACAGAAATGTTTAAACTTTCGGTAAAACCAACCATGGGGATCTTTAAATAACAGTCTGCAGCATTTAAAACTTCTTCCGATAAACCTTCTGTTTCCCTTCCAAAGAAAAAACAGGATTTTTTGGTCACATCAAATTCGTGTAACTCACAATCCTCTGCATGTGGCGTGGTTGCTACTATTTGATACCCTTTTTCCTTTAAATCTGCCATGCAATCTTTTACGTTATGGAATCTATTTAAATCTACCCATTTTTGGGCACCCATGGCAATTTCCCTATCAATACGCTTCGAGTTTCGCTCTTCGATAACATTAACTTCCTGTATGCCGAACACATCACAACTTCGTATGACGGCACTTGTGTTATGCAACTGGTACACATCTTCCGTGGCAACCGTAAAATGTTTGGTGCGTTGCGCTAATACTTTAGTGAATTTTTCTTTGCGTGAATCGGTTAAAAAAGTATCTAAATGTTCCAGGAGTTTTAAATCTATCATAATGAACTCGTTTAATTCAAATTTAAAAAAGTTTCGACCAATCAAAAGCGTTCAACGAAGCAATCTTTATAATTCCAACCAAATTAACGTGACTTCGATTTAATATATCTGACATTCAAGTGTTTAAATAGTTATATAAAAAGAAAAACAATATCATTACAAAACCTGAGTTCTGGTTGATAAACATACCCTGTAACTTTTAATTGTTTAACCGTGTAATCGTTGAATCGTGTAATCGTTGAATCGTGTATCACAAACTTCAACGATACAAACTCAGAACTTTGAACTCAAAACTCTGAACTTCCAACCTTGTCTTTTAAAACTCTGGTCTAATTAAACTATTTGGGCGTTACCACACCCTCCCGCTCCGCCCAGGGCAAGTGGTCGGGCTATACACTGCAATCTTTTTATTCGTACCTCACAAAAAGGATTTCCGTTTCTATCCCTAACGCAATCTGCTAAAATTATTATATTTATAACATGAAACATCCATAGCAAAGTTTTCCTCTCAAGGGAATGATTATATTAGGATGTTCCAAGCCTGTGCTGAGGGCAGTTGAAGCATGACCATTGAAAAACAACTGCGAAGCACATCAGTGAACACTACTAACAAATAATAGTTTAGTGAACTAAAATAAAAGAAACACATGAAACATCTCGTTGTACTTACGGGCGCAGGCATGAGTGCCGAAAGTGGCATAAAAACCTTTAGAGATGCCGATGGTTTATGGGAAGGACATGATGTCATGGAAGTAGCTACCCCCGAAGGTTTTGATGCAAACCCCGAACTTGTTTTAGATTTTTATAACCAGCGCCGTAGGCAGTTATTTGAGGTAGCACCCAATGAAGCCCATTTTGATTTAGCGGCGCTTGAAAACCATTTTAAAGTAAGCATTATTACCCAAAATGTGGATGATTTACACGAGCGTGCAGGCAGTACCAACGTCATTCATTTACATGGTGAATTGCTAAAATCGAGAAATGTTGTGGATGCATTTACTTTTTTTGATTGTAAAACCGATATTAAATTAGGTGATACGTGTCCAAATGGCCATCAATTACGCCCACATATTGTTTGGTTTGGTGAAGAGGTACCCATGATTGGAAAGGCTGCGGAAATATGTGAAACTGCCCATATTTTAATTATCATTGGCACGTCTATGCAAGTATATCCCGCTGCGGGTTTAAGGCATTATGTTCCTGCAAAGACACCTATTTATTTTATCGACCCTAATCCGGCCATGGAAAGCAACAACCATGTAACAGTTATCGCTGAAAGTGCAACCATTGGAATAAAAAAGGTAATGAAATTATTAGTAAGTCAATAAATTGACACGCAATCCCTAAACTCATTTTAAATTCAGATAGGTATATAAACTAAACAACACCAAGATAGCACTAAAAACAAACAGATTAATTAAATACACCGAAGCACTTTTAACAAAAGAAAGTAAAAGTTTATCCCCATAGAAAAGACGGTGGGCAGGGAAAAAATAATAAAACATGAATAGAATACCTATTGTTTTCAAACTAAAATGAACCCAACCCAAAACAGGAGATATGCTTAATAAAGGTTTTAGTTTATCTATAAAAAAGAGCACTAATATCATTATAAGCAGAAAAGAGAAATAATGAAGCGTAAAAATGGCATGATCAAAATAATAATACTTTTTTTTATTATTAAAAAGCCATAAAATAAAAGCAAATATGGGCATATAAATAAACAATACCTTTGGAAAATTGTATCTAAAGGACTCTGAAAATTCCTTAAATATTTCCTCTTCTGTGTGATCTTCTTCTATTGTAAGCCACTTTTTAAGAAAATAATTTTTTACTGAGTTCACCTTTATGTTTTTAGCACCACTTTTTTCCAATGAATCCAATTCGTTAATATTTTTGAAACCCAAATTTATAATTCCTTTAGAATTAATTTCATTCGTTTCCTTAAGTAACTTTTTAAGAGTGTCATTACTCTCTTGGGAAATCACACCTATTTTTGTTAGGCCATCAATACCCTTCGCTTCAATATGCAATGAATCTATTGAAGGAAAATGGGGCTGATTTATAGATTCTTTGTTTGTAGCAATTTTAATTTCGGTGGTTTTATTTGGAAAAAACGAGATTATAAAAAAGGTAATGAAACTAATAAAAATATAAAGTCGGATGGGATTCAGATAATATAAACGTTTGCCAGACATATATGCTTTGGATAAAGCAGCAGGTTTGAAGAGTAAATTATAAATGGTTCTCCAAAATGCGTTATCATAATGGGTAAAATCTTTAAAAAAATGACTAAATATGTGATAAAAACTTTTACGGGTTTCCGTGTTTTCTTGTCCGCAATTTTGGCAAAAGCGTTCCTTTACAAAATAATTGCAGTTAAGACAGGTTTTATCTTGACGTAACGCTTCTTTTCCCATGAGTTCATTAATTAAATTATCGTAAAAACGATTTGGTAAAAAATATTTTCCCTGCAATAAAACAGTTATGAAGCATTTTTAAATCCGTTAGGTAATGGTCTGTAGATATAATAATTCAATACTTCTTCAATAGCGACTTTTAATGCTTGATTGATTGGTAAAATGGTGTTTCCAAGATAAAAATCAATCTGATTAAGATTCATATAGTAATCAGTAAAAATAGGCACATAAAGCCCTTTGCTAATAGCTTCATCTACACTTTTATAACTATTGCTTTGGTTTTCTTTAATAATGGTACAGGTTGCTAATCTAAGTTGACCATATTTATCTCTACTTCCGGCATACCCAAAAAGACGACATATCAATCCACGGTATTTGTAGTTTCCACAACGTCCATTATGACTATCCAACAATGCCAGTGGTTGATAGATATGGCAAATAGTTTTAGTGGTATTGTTTAACGCTGTGAGTGTTTTTTCTGCTTCGCCATTTAAAAAAAGATGGAAAGCCCAAGGTAAAAACTCCAAAGGAGAAGCTTCAATATCTAATTTGGTACAACATTTACCACAGCCTGCTATACAATGTAAATTGGTTTGGGTTTGAAATTTAGAAATTTCACCATCAAGACGTTCAAACAAATGTTCAATCTGCCTTACTTTAGATTCTATAGACATTAATTTTCGGCTAATGTAACCTAAATAAAGTGCATTATTTAAATTTAAAAGAAATACTTTAAATATATGATTTTTAAATACTTAATTATTCTTTAAAACCAATTTGTTTTAAATTATCAACATGGTTTCTTACCAAAAAATAGCACTGAACAAAACGCATTGCCAAGTACTTTTGGTAAATGATTTTTATTGTGATATGTTTTCAACCAAAATTTTGGTTCCTGACTTATCGAAGTACGTACAAGTCATCTCGTCCATAGAAACCGTCCACTTTTCGATACCTGATTTTGCTGAGTCACTACAGAACGTTGGATAATTGGTTTTACCCTCTTGGTGCGCTTTTAAATCTGACTTGAATTGCTCTTCGTTTGATGTTTCTGCAATTGCCAAATCAGGATACTTTGCTGGAGATGTGGTTTTATAGTTATTTGCGCCATAATAGTTTGTGTGTCCATCTGCCACAAAAGTTTCGTAATAAATAACACCTAATTTTTTTAGGTCTTGTATATAAGCAGGAAAATCAGCTCCCGATTTTACTTTGCTATGAGCCGTTTTGATTTGTTCTACTGTAAACATGACTTTTTGATTTTTAATTGTGAAACGGTTTGTTAAATTACAACAAATCCTTCTCTAAAAAATTTTAAAAAACCTATTTCTTCAAATCAATCTGTTTTAAATTTTCAATTCGGTTTCTTATTAAGAAATCGTCAATGGTTTCAAAGTGTTCAATAACACGTTGGTCTTTAAATTCGAATACTTTTTGCGACAAACCTTGAAGAAAATCACGGTCGTGCGATACTAAAATTAAGGTGCCGTCAAAGTTTTTTAAAGCTTCTTTTAAAACATCTTTCGATTTTAAATCCAAATGGTTGGTAGGCTCATCCAGAATTAACAAATTAACGGGTTCTAAAAGCAATTTCACCATAGCCAAACGGGTTTTCTCTCCACCTGAAAGGACGCTCACCTTTTTATCGATATCATCGCCTTTAAACATAAAACCTCCTAAAATGGTTTTTATTTGGGTACGGATATCGCCTTCTGCAACCTCGTCAACTGTTTGAAAAATAGTTAAATTTTCATCTAATAATGATGCTTGATTTTGTGCAAAATAACCAACCTTAACATTATGTCCCAACGCACATTTGCCTTCAAAATCAATTTCACCCATAATGGCTTTGATCATAGTTGACTTTCCTTCACCATTCCTCCCAACAAACGATACTTTTTCTCCACGGGAAATGGACATATTGGCATCTTTAAACACCACATGGTTATCGTAGGACTTCGATAAATCTTTTACCGTTACTGGATAATCGCCCGAACGTGGTGCTGGTGGAAAGCGTAATTTTAATGCCGATGTATCTACTTCATCAATTTCAATAATTTCCAGTTTTTCCAGCATACGCTCACGCGAACTCACTTGATTGGTTTTAGAATAGGTGCCTTTAAAACGTTCAATAAAAGCCATGTTGTCGGCAATAAATT
Source organism: Mariniflexile sp. HMF6888 (assembly GCF_044335535.1). Lineage (NCBI taxonomy): Bacteria > Pseudomonadati > Bacteroidota > Flavobacteriia > Flavobacteriales > Flavobacteriaceae > Mariniflexile > Mariniflexile sp. HMF6888. The sequence continues at coordinate 181,133 of NZ_JBIQVZ010000001.1, forward strand.
TTTGCTGCTCGTTATAGGCTTTTATTTGATGGGCACGCCTATCTTCACGCAATTGCAAATAGTGCGAATAGTTAGCTTTATAATCATAAATGCGCCCCATAGTTACTTCGATGGTACGATTGGTAATGTTATCAATAAATGCTTTGTCATGCGATATAACCATAACAGCGTTGGCTTTGTTTAGTAAAAAGTCTTCTAACCAAATAACCGACTCAATATCGATATGGTTGGTAGGCTCATCCAATAAAATTAAATCGGGTTTTTGCAATAAAATTTTAGCCAATTCAATACGCATACGGTAACCACCACTAAACTCACTTGTTAATCGGGTAAAATCAGTGCGTTTAAACCCCAAACCTGATAAAGCCTTCTCAACTTCGGCGTCATAATTCACATCTTCTAAGGCATAATATTTCTCGCCTAAATCGGAAACCTTTTCTATGATTTTCATGTAGTCATCCGATTCGTAATCGGTTCTCGTTTCCAATTCTTTATTGAGCTGCTCCATCTCATCACGCATTTTAAAAACATGATTAAATGCTTTTGATGCTTCTTCAAATACGGTACAATTATCTTCGGTTAATAAATGCTGTGGTAAGTAAGCAATCACCGCATCTTTTGGATAACGCACATGCCCACGAGATGCTTTTTGGGCGCCCGCAATAATCTTCATCATAGTCGATTTTCCGGCACCATTTTTGCCCATAAGGGCAATTTTATCATTTTCATTTATGGTGAAAGACACATCACTAAACAAGGCAGTTCCACCAAATTCTACCGCTAAATTATCAACTGAAATCATAGTAAATTTTTAAAGTTGCAAAACTATAAAAAAGATACTAGATTTTAGACCGCTTTGCTTTTAGACTTTACAAAATAATAAATTACTTATTCTTTAATATGACATCTTTTGCTCTAGGGCAAACACATTAAAAAGTTAAGCCACGAATTTCACTGATTTACATGAATTTAAGAATAAGCAAGGCTTGATATTTACACTAATTTGTTAAATTGATGGCAAAAAAATATAAATATCCCAAAACATTCGTCCTTATATTTAGTCTTTTATCTCTAGTCTAGCGTCTTACATCTTAAAAAATAGTATCTTCGCGCCTTATTAAAAAAAAGCCCAAGATGAAACGTATAAACGAATACAAAAAACTGTTTAATGTTGAAAAAGATATTGATTTAAAAGAACTTAAATCGACTTACAGAAATTTAGTAAAAGCGTGGCATCCTGATAAGTTTCAAGCGGGCGATGATAAAGCCGCTGAAGCCGAAATAAAAAGTAAACAAATTATTGATGGCTACCATTTTTTAGTGAGTATTGCGCCAGAAACCATAGCGACTAATTTAGATAATTATAACGAAACCATTAATAGCCCTATTATCGATTGGCAGCATAAAGGCCAAGTACTGGAAGTGACTTTTTTAGATGGCAATACCTATGAGTATTTTGGTGTGAACAAAGCATTGTATATTAAACTTTGTCAATCTGATAAAATGACGCGTTTTGCAAAACGCAATATTTTCAATACGTATACTTATAGAAAAATTAAGAAACAAGAAGTTGAGGCTTAACCGAGTTTTATTAAAAAACACGCAACCTTTTCCTAGTTTTATCATCTAATCATTATAAAACTAGTAACCCATGAGAAATAAACTATTTGTTTTATTTTTGATTACTTCAACTTTAATTACCAACCAAAGTTGTGAGACAAACGATTCTTCAAAAGTCAAAAGTATTACTGAATACCAAAAAAGTTTAAACGCATGGGAGAACTTAAAAGAAACTAACGGAACATCCTATTCCTATATAATTAGTACCAGTTCTGTTTTTGGATTTGGTAGCACAACACACATTACCGTTTTAAATAATATTGTTACATCTAGAGTTTACGAATTGTATTCCTTATATGATGAAGATACTTATTTAGGCTATGAAAACAGACAAATTTTAGAATCATATACCGAAAACACTGAAGCACTTGGAAGCAATGAGTCTGGTGCTAATCCTTTTACTATAGACGAACTCTACAGTACTTGCATAAACAACTATTTATCTGTTGATGCTGACAATAACACTATTATTTTCAGTGTTGACGATTCTAATATTATAAAAGATTGTTATTACATCACTCATGGTTGTCAAGACGACTGCGCTCATGGTATTACTATAACAAACTTTAAATGGCTAGAAGCTAGTTATTAATTTTTATTCTTTTCTTCAATCCATTTGCTCATAAACTTGGTGCTTTGCAAACTGTGGTGCATAAGCATTTGACCCACAAAATTGTTTAGACGCTTTTCGTTAAGATTTTGAACGGTTTCATCAATAATCGAAGCAAACTTTTGTTGAAATTCGGTTTTATTGAAACGTTGGTTGGCAATTTGAAATCCATTTTGTTGTTTCTCTTTCCATATAGTTTCATCTTGGTATAACTGAACTGCTTTATTAGAAAATGCTTCTGGTTCATCTTCAACAAATCCATTCGCATCAAAATCACCAAACATCCCTTCTGCTCCAACCGTTGTTGTAACGCATGGTGTGCCATTTTGCATGGCATCCATCAACTTTCCTTTTAAGCCGGCGCCAAAGCGAATGGGCGCTAAACACACTTTAGCGTTTTGCATCACTTCATTGACATCTTCTGCAAATCCTTTTATTAAAAAACCTTCCTTTTCATTGTGTAACTGATTTACTTTTTGAGATGCATACGCGCCATAAATATGCAATTCTGCATTTGGCAGTTGCTTCTTTATTAATTTCCAAAGGGTTTCCTTTAAATACAATACCGCATTGTAATTGGGTTCATGCAAAAAATTACCTATACTTATAAAATGATGTCTCTCTTCAAATTTGGGAAGCTTCAAAATAGTTTCCTCTAAAACAGTTTCCAACATAAAAGGCAAATACATCAATAAATCGTCGGCTACTTTAAATTGATTTTTAAGAATATCCATTTCAGCTTCCGAAATAATCAAACTTAAATCACTTCTATAAATACTGGCTATTTCGCGTTTTGCTGTATCATTTAACAAATAGGGTGTATCAAAAGGCTTTCCTTCTTTAAAAGCCTGGTGTCTACCTTTACGCAGGCAATGCAAATCTTCAGTATCTAGAATTCGTAAAGCATTTGGGCATTGCTTTGCAACGCGCCAACCAAATTGTTCTTCCATCATAAAACGGTCGAACAAAACAATAGTCGGGTTTAGTTCTTTTACAAAAACATCAAAACTGGTATTATTCAATTCTATGGAAACTTGATGAATCCCTATAGTAGTTAAATCAAACGCATTATCACTTTTAGCACATGGGCTTGCAAATGTAATGGAGTAATTAAGCGATTGAAAAAAGCAAACAAGCTGCATCATTCGGCTACCTGCCGCAGAACTTTTAGGTTCTGGCCATACGAAACCGATAATTAAGACATGCTTCATGTAAAGCAATTAGATTTATTAGACTTTTTAGATTATTAGATTTGTTAGATTGTTAGACATTTTAGATAGTTAAACCTAAAATACATCGGTAACCTGCCCTACCTAACAACAACTCTGAAACTCTGTAACTTTGAAACTCTGTAACTTTGAAACTTCACTCAGCTTGCGGCATTAAACTATATGTTACACGCACCAACTTTGCCCAATCTACAACAGATTTTATTTGGGTATCACTAAGTTTTGCTTCGGTATGCGTCCATGTATAAGATTTTAACGGCATTTCCCTTTCTTCAACCATTTCAATTAATTCTTCAAATTTATGGTCTTTACGTTTTATGGAATTACCTTCCCAATTAGAGAAATTAAAATGCTTTTTACCGTCTTTTACATGACCAGCCAACCAATAATTTACTGGGGTAATGCTATTATACCAAGGATATCGGGTAACATCACTATGGCAATCGTAACAGGTTTCTTTTAAGATAAGCTTTACATCTTCTGGAGGATTTGTTTCAGCTAAAAAAGCATTAATTGACGCTAAATCGCCTTCATTTTTTTCTGGTCCAAAAAATTGCGCAATAACCAATGCGATTAGCAAGAATAAGAAGATCTTTTTTATTATTTTCATCTGTTTATATTTATTATTTTAATTTGGTCAGATGGAACACCCTGAATTATCCTCCTTATGTGTGTGAATGCAATTCCCATAGGTGTTTCATATCGGGTTGTATAAAAGTGAAGTGATTTAAACTTTTTCCAATTGGCTAAAAAATTGCCCTTTTTTTTGTCTATGCGCCTTCTGGCTCATTCACTAAAACAGTCCACTGGACTGTTTCTTAACGTTCTGTCCTGTCTTTTTTTCTTTCCGTAGCAATGCTATGCAACTCTAAAAAGGCTTCGATTGAACAAAAAATGACTAATTTTCGCTTCAATCGAAAAAGTTAAAGCCACTTCAGTGTATAAAAATAGTAAATTAATTATGAGTTCAAATGAATTTTACAATGAATTAAAAGACGTAGACGCTTCACGCGAAAGCCGCCTTAAATATGCCCATTTTGTTTTAAACGATATGAGTCTATTTCCTAAACTCATTGACATTATGTTTAGGGTTGATGATAAAATGTCCTATTATGCTGCTTGGGTGTTTGAATTTGTTTGCGACGAATATATTTATGCCATAGTACCATATTTAGATACGTTTTGTAACAGTATTAAAAACGTTCATTTAGATTCTGCAGTACGTCCCATAGCTAAAGTGTGCTATTTTATAGCACAAGAATACGACTCTAAGCAACCCAATACTTTAAAAAAAATGCTGAAACCAATACATAGAGAACAAATTATTGAGGTTTGTTTCGATTGGCTTATAGGCAAACAAAAAATTGCTGCCAAAGCTTATGCCATGGACACATTGTTCCTTTTAGGAAAAAACTATCCATGGGTGCATCCGCAATTAACCCAAATTTTGGAAAAAGACTTTCAAACGCAAAGTGCAGGTTATAAAGTACGTGCAAAACGCATTCTAAAAAAGTTATGAGATTATGAGGTTATGAGGTTATGAGGTTAAAGTTTAAAAAAGTAAAAAAATAGGTACTGGTTTTCACCTTAAAACATCTATTTTTCAAAATCATCAATCGTGAATCGTGAATCGTGAATCGTCAATCGTGAATCGTTAATCGTGAAATCTGAAATCGTAAATCGTAAATTGTCAATCGTCAATCGTTTTTAGTCATAGATGTTTCATATCTTTGCAGCTTCAAAAAAATCAAACAACACATGCAATTATCACCTTTAAATGCCATCTCACCAATTGATGGAAGATACAGAAGTAAAGTAAACGAATTAGCACCTTTTTTCTCAGAAGAAGCTTTAATAAAATACCGTGTTCTTGTTGAGGTTGAATACTTTATTGCCCTTTGCGAAATTCCGTTACCACAACTTAAAGCTGTAAACACCAGTGTTTTTGATGATTTAAGAGCTATTTACAAAAACTTTAGTAACGAGGATGCATTAGCAATTAAAAAGATTGAAAGCGTTACAAACCACGATGTGAAGGCTGTTGAATATTTTATAAAAGAAAAATTTGACGCATTGGGTTTATCACAATTCAAAGAATTTATCCATTTTGGATTAACCTCACAAGACATAAACAATACCGCTATTCCTTTAAGTATTAAGGAAGCTATGGATACTATTTATGTACCAGAATATACCATTATTTTAAACAAGCTAAAAACATTATCAAAAGATTGGGCAGCTATTTCCATGTTAGCAAGAACCCACGGGCAACCGGCATCTCCTACCCGACTTGGGAAAGAAATTGAAGTATTTGTAGTAAGATTACAAGAGCAATTTAATTTACTGAAAAATATACCTAATGCGGCTAAATTTGGTGGTGCTACTGGAAATTTTAATGCACACCATGTCGCATACCCAAATATTGATTGGAAAGCATTTGGCAGCAAATTTGTCCAAGAAAAATTAGGACTACACCACTCGTTTCCAACTACACAAATAGAACATTACGACCATATGGCTGCTTTGTTTGATACTTTAAAGCGTATTAACACTATTGTAATTGATTTAAACCGAGATATCTGGACATACGTATCCATGGATTATTTCAAACAGAAAATAAAAGCAGGTGAAGTTGGCAGTAGCGCCATGCCACATAAAGTAAACCCCATAGATTTTGAAAACAGCGAAGGTAATTTAGGAATTGCGAATGCTATTTTTGAATACCTATCTTCTAAGCTACCTGTTTCGAGATTGCAACGTGATTTAACCGACAGCACTGTTTTAAGAAATGTGGGCGTACCTTTTGGACATACATTGATTGGTTTTAAATCAACATTAAAAGGATTGGATAAATTATTGTTGAATGAAGCTAAGTTTGCTGAAGATTTAGAAAACAATTGGGCAGTAGTTGCCGAAGCGATTCAAACCATATTACGTAGAGAAGCTTACCCAAACCCTTATGAAGCTTTAAAAGGTTTAACGCGTACTAATGAAAAAATAAATAAAGATTCCATTTCTAATTTTATTGATACTTTAGAGGTGTCTAACACAATAAAAGACGAATTGAAACGTATTACTCCTAGTAATTATACGGGAATTTAAACTTAAACCATGTTAAACGATAGACAATCATTAATACTTTGTGGCGTAATGGTCGGTGGTATTTTTGTATCTGGAATTTTAGATGTTTTAGATAGTTACCTTATTAAAACCCTATTAACTATCATATTTTTAATGATTTTAACTAACTTTTTTATGGTCTATTCTAAATCAAAAAAAGAAAAACAAAACAAATTAAAATAAAAAAGGTTTGCCAAAATTCAGGCAAACCTTTTTACTATTAGAAATACTATAATTTAATTAAAAAAGTTCATAATATCCTGAACTTGTCCTTTATCAACCTGAGCGCTTTGTAAAATACTAACCAAAGTCACCATTTTATCTGGACTCATATCATCACCCAATACCCGAACAATTCCAAAGCCCAGTTCTTTAGAGCTTCCAAAAACAACCACTTCGTCTGCTTCTTCATCGTTTCCAATATATTTTACGATCACTTTATTGCCTCTATCACTAAATTCTACAAGGTCCTTATACTTTCCATTGCTCAAAATAGTTTTAACTTTTTCTAATTCTACTTTTAGTGTTTCTTCATTTGTTTGATTGGCTTTATAGCCTAAAAAATTCAAACGCTTTACAGAATTATAAGCTTCCTTTTGTTCATTGGTAAATTTAGTTTCGTCTATTTTCAGCATAGATATTGGAATATCTTGTGTCATGAAATTTTTAGATTCTTGGTGGTCTACAAAATAACGTTGTAAACTAGCACCATCATTACAACTTACTAAGGTTACAGTTATAATGAGAGCTAAAATAATATGGGTGACGGTTCGATTCATGATTAATGGTTTACTTTTTCTTTTTCTCTAAATGATTACCTCCTGGAATATTCATTTTTTCGGTTAACTTAGAAATTTCGTTTAAATCGATATCTCCTGTAAGTGACACAATAACCGTTTCAATACGTCTTTGTTGTCCATTTATCTCAACAGATTCTTTCATTACTTTATTAATCCCATTTACAAAAATCAACAGCTCTTTTACATGGTTTGCGTCTTTACCTTCTTTTACATAAAATTTCACTTCAGCACCATCATCTTTCACTTCCATTAACTCTTCTAAAGAACTGGAACGCGATTTAACCCATTTGCCAATATCTGCAGAAATGGTTTTGCTATCGGTAACAATGGTTTTAAAACTGGTGATGCTTTTTACCATATCCATATAGGCTTTGGCTTCTGGTTCATCAACATTAATACCCATTTTGGCTATCATTTGAAACATTTTGGGTTTAATGGACACATAGGTTACCTCGGAATTATCGCTGTATTTTTCAAAAATATCTTGGGCCATTCCGGTTATTGGCAATAACATAATTGCCATGACTAGTACTATTACTTTCTTTTTCATTTTACTTGTTTTAAATTGATTTTATTTATTTGTTCGTTTTGATTGAGTTCTTTTTGACTTTTTCTATTTCCTAAAACCTGCCTGCCGGCAGGCAGGAATGGCTAAAATTTATCCATACTTCCTTGCTTTTTTTATGCGTAGCGATGTTATGCCTCGCAAAAAGTGTCTCATCTGTATAAATTTCATCTCATTTTCGGTTAAAGACAAAAAGTCAAAATGAGTTCTTGATTAATTCTTAAAAATGATGCTTGTGGCACTTTCTATTTCATTTAAATAACCAAGGGCTTCTGTACCTTCGTTTACTTTATCTAAATAGTTTACAGTTGAAACTCCTTTATTAAAATGAGTTGAAATCATTGCTAACTGTTTGGTGACTTCGTTAAGCGCTTCTTCGGGATCATCGTAAGTACCATAGACATAGTCTTCATAAGATGAAACAACAGGTTCTTTAAAATAAATCCCCAACATAAGAACAGCTACTGCAGCAACAGCAATCCATTTGTAGTTAAATACCTTTTTATTCCGATAATTATCGGGATTTAACGGAAGGGTTTTAGTAAATTGTTCTTGCTTACTCTCTGAAAAATACACGAACATAGGTTTATACATTTCTAAATGTGGCGCAACGGTTTCTTGTGAAAAATAGTTCTTTAACGCTTGCTCTTCTTTAATGGATGTTTCTCCTTTCTCGTACTTTTCTAGTAAATTTTCTATATTATTTAACACCATAATTATGTGTATTAGTTAATTTTTCTCTTATTGTTTTTCTGGCTCTAGACAAGGCTACCCGCACTGCCGTATTGTTCATATCTAACATTTTTGCTATCTCGTCTAGGTCGTATTCTTCTATATCCCGCAATTGAATGACTAATTTTTGTTGTTCGGGCAGGTCTTCAATAATTTTTGATACCCAATGAACGCTATCGTTTAACTCAACTTGTTTTTGTAATGATGCGTTGCCGTCTTCATAATTACTATGTACAATTTTTAAGTTTTGTGCTTGTTTCGATTTTAATTTATCAAAACAATAATTTTTGGTCATTGTCATTGAAAATGCTTCAACATTTTTATAATCTTCAAATTTTGTTTTATTATTCCATAACTTCAACAACACCTCTTGTGTGGCATCTTCTGCTTCCTCGGTAGAAACCAGCAATCGCTTTGCTAAACGAAACACTTTATCCTTAAAAGGCATCACAATATTTAAAAACTCGTTTTGAGTCATTATTTTGGTTTGATTAGTTTAAAAACAACTTAGTTAAGGTTATTTGAGATTACGACGAACGACCATCTATTTTGTTACAAAATATTTATATTTACATAATAATTATAATAATATAAGCTAATTTACAGTTTATAAGACCAAGCTATATAAAAGTTATGAAATCGCCATGATTTGGAAACATAAATACCAATGAAGGTTAAAGCGATACCATATGACCTTTAAAAAATAAATAGATGTATACATATGAAAAGAAACAACACAATCCTTAAACCAAGTCGCATTTTATTCTTATCCTTTTTGGGATTAGCCCTATTTAATTGTAGCAAAAGTGATGAGCCAACAGAAACTCCTGACCCAGTTGTTGTAGAACCAATAACATTAAATAGTGACATAAACGACTTTATTTGGAGAGGTTTGAATGATCTCTATTTATGGAAGGCAAATGTTTCAAATTTGTCTGACACTAAATTTTTCACAACAGCAGAATATACTACCTTCTACAATAATTATGACAATACCGAAAATTTGCCCGAAAACATTATTGATACCTATTTCCCTTTTTTGAATGGCTATAACACACCTGAGAGTTTGTTTGATGATTTATTATACCAAAAAGATATTGTAGATAAATTTAGCTGGATGGTTGATGATTATGTCGCACTAGAAAATTCATTTCAGGGAACGTCATTTAGCAATGGCTTAGATTTTAGGCTAGTGAGGCTTTCTGGCTCTAATGATATTTTTGGATATGTTAGATATGTAGCAAACAATTCTAATGCGTCAACCAAAAATATTAGTAGAGGTGAATTTTTCCTTACTGTTGATGGACAACAATTGACACTTAACAATTATTCCGATTTACTTTTTGGGTCCAATAACACCTACACGCTTGGTATGGCAGATATTTCGAACAACTCAATTGGTTTAAATGGCAAAACCGTACAATTGACCAAAATCGAAAATTTTGCTGAAAACCCTGTTTTAATCAATAAAGTGATTGATGCAAATGGCATTAAAGTCGGTTATCTTATGTATAATCAATTTGCTGCTAATTTTGATGATGAATTAAATGATGCTTTTGCCCAATTAAAAAATGAGGGAATTGATGAATTGGTTTTAGATCTAAGATACAATCCTGGAGGATATGGTTATATTGCCGTTGAATTAGCCAGTATGATTACAGGTCAATTTACTGATGACATATTTTATAAAGAACAGTGGAACGCTAAATACCAAGCCCTTTATGAAGCTAATGCTCCTGAATTTTTAATTAATCGCTTTGTTAATGAACTTACAGACGAGACTCCTATAAATAGTTTAAATTTAAACAAGGTTTATATTTTAACAACTGAAGGTACGGCGTCATCAAGTGAGTTGATTATTAATGGTCTTAATCCATATATTGACGTGGTTCAAATTGGAACCAATACCTATGGAAAATTCAATGGTTCTATAACCCTATATGATTCACCTAATTTCGAAAAAGCAGGTGCCAACCCAAATCACAAATATGCGATGCAACCTATTGTTATAAAATCAACAAACGTAAATGATGTTTCAGATTATTTTAATGGACTTGTTCCCGATTACTTTATAACGTACAACACCTCCTCTGGTATAGCAAAGGGCGAAAATATTTTAAATCTTGGTACCTTAGGTGACGAAAGTGAACCTTTCTTAGCTAAAGCTCTTGAATTAATTACTGGAATAACTACCAAATTTAGTTCAGATAAAATCAGCAAGCCTGGAGTACGTGTAGACAACATTGCTAGTAGTAAAGATTTTATTCCCTTAGGTTCTGGATTAATTGTGGATTTCAAGCCTATCAAATAATTTTATTTAATTAAAAATGAAAAATTACAAAGCCCTAATTCTATTAATAATCGTTTCGTTTTTAACTACGAGTTGTTTTGAAGATAATGACGACAACCAAATTTCAGCAAGTTCAATTAACGATTTTGTTTGGAAAGGGATGAACTCTTGGTACAATTGGCAATCTGAAGTTCCCGACTTATCTGACACAAAAGATGACAACTCGAGTGAATATGCAGCCTTTTTAAATCAAACCAGTAATCCTGAAGCATTTTTTAATGGTTTGATATTTCAGTATGGCATTACCGATAGATTTTCTTGGTTTGTAGAAGATTACATCGAGCAACAACAGGCATTTCAAGGGATCTCCAAATCCCATGGTATTAAATATCAATCTGTTCAATTAAGCAATGGCGATATTATTATCTATGTGAGATATGTTGCCGATAATTCACCTGCAAGTGCTGCTAATATTAAAAGAGGTGACATTATTAATGCTATTAATGGAACGGTATTAAATACATCAAATTTTAATAATGTTGTAAACGGTTTATTTGAAGATACTGTTACACTTTCTTTTGTTTCTGAAAATGGAGGCACTTTAACTTTTTTGGAAGATAAATCCATTACAGCAACCGTCATATCTGAAAACCCTGTTTATTTAAATAAAATTTTCAATGATGTCAATGGTAAAAAAGTTGGCTATTTAGTTTATAATGGATTTAGATCGTCATACAATGATGAATTAAACGCGGTATTTTCTTTTTTCAAAAATGAAGGCATCGATGAATTAATTCTTGATTTAAGATTAAATGGTGGTGGTTCTGTGGCAACATCTGCTTATTTATCCAGTATGATTTATGCGAATGCAGGAATAGAAGAATTTGCTAGTTTGAAATTTAATTCTAAACATACAGAAGAAAACGGCTCTTACTTTTTTGCGAATACATTAGACATTTATGATTCAAATGATAATAAAATAGATACTGAGGCTATTAATAGACTAAATACACTTAATAGATTATATGTTTTAACATCCCATAGCACGGCATCCGCTAGCGAGATGGTTATAAATGGATTGAAACCTTATATGAATGCGGTAAAAATAGTTGGCACAACCACTTACGGTAAAAATGTGGGATCCATTACTTTATATGATGCTCCTACTAAAAATTATACAGATAGAGCCTCTGCCAACCCAAGCCATACCTACGCCATGCAGCCCATCGTTTTCCAAATATTCAATAAAAATGGCGAAAGTGATTACACCCAAGGCTTTGTGCCCGATATTGAAGTAAAAGAACATGAATACTGGAACAACATTTTACCCTTTGGTGATGAGAATGAAGTTGTTTTAAAAGCGGCCCTTGATGATATTAGAGGCATCGTAACTAAAGATTCCAGTCAAAAGAAAATAGGTAGCAAATTTTTAGATTTACCTCTTTTATCTGAAAACAAATTTGAAAAAGACATGTATATCGATCATGCTTTTTTTAATTAAGTGCCTTGTAAATGTCTAAAATCAAAACCTATTTTAATTGGAGTTCCGGAAAAGACTCTGCGCTCGCTCTTTACTATTTGCTACAAGACGACCGTTATGCTGTTGATGAATTAATTACAAGCATAAATAGCCATTACAATCGTGTGTCTATGCACGGGCTTAGAAAGGAACTTTTAATAGCCCAAACAGAAGCCATAAACATCACATCCAATCTTATAGAGTTACCTGAAATGCCTAGCATGGAAATCTACGAGCAAAAAATGATGGAAACGGTATCGCGATTAAAAAATGAAGGCTTTACACATAGTGCTTTTGGCGATATTTTTCTGGAAGATTTAAGAATTTATAGAGAAGAACAATTAGCCAAGCAAAAGTTAAAAGCTGTATTTCCTATTTGGAAACGGGACACTAAAGAGCTTATTAATGAATTTTTAGATTTAGGATTTAAAACCATTGTTGTTTGTGCCAATTCAAAATACTTTAATGAAGACTTTGTTGGAACCGTTATAGACAAAAATTTCATTGACAATTTACCCGAAGGTGTCGATCCTTGTGGCGAAAATGGTGAGTTTCACACTTTTTGTTTTGATGGTCCTATTTTCAAAAAACCCATTCCGTTTACTATAGGCGAAAAAGTATATCGTGAATACGACAACCCAAATACAGAAGACGATTCTATTTGTAAAAATGATAAATATGGGGTTTGGTATTGTGATTTATTATTGCATTAATAATACCTCCTAAAAAAGTACCATCTGGACACAAATATATTTTTATCTTTCGAGATAAAAGTACAGACTAGATATTTAAAAGATAAGCGATTGAGAATAGAATTACCTCTATTCAACAATCGCTTATTTGTTCTTAGTATCCCTTCAATACGGCAGTTAGCTCAAAGTGATATACCGTTTTTTTATTATGAACTCGTATAAAGGAATCTTAATTGAAATATATTTTAGAAGCTCCAACCTTTAATGTTTTAGTAGTATTTAACGATTTCGTTGATAAATCGTAAATAAGTATCTCGCCAGTTCCTGCACTAAAATCAGTTTTTACACCGTAAAATGTATTGTTGTTAACTGCCATTCCATAAAACGAATCACTAATAATGCTTTCTGTTGGCAAACTAGTTGCACTATCGGTCATACTATATATTTTGCTAGACACTTGGTAATACAATTTACCATCACTATACGCCATTAAACTTGGATGTAAACCTTCGGCAAAACTTAAGGTTGAAATAATAGAATTGTTAGATGTGTTAATCTTAGTTATAGCACCTGCGGTTTCAACTGCTGGAGTTAACCAATATTGATTAGCACCTTCGCTCAAAACAATTAAATCTCCTGTTTCATTTAATATCATTTCGTCTGGAACATCATTAACTACAATGGTTTGAACATCATTTGTTGCTGTATCAATTACCGAAATAATATTATTTGTTGACCATCCACCTTTATGAGAAATGAACAATTTACCGTCTTTAGCTAAAATTTGCTCTGGTCCTTCGCCTACAAAAATAGAGCTTTCTACGGTATTTGTAGATAAATCAATAACCGCAATAACATCATCAGTAGCATTACTTCCGTCTCCCCAATCTGTTACATAACCTTTTCCATTAGCAAAAGCCATGTATCTAGGATTAACTAAGCCTGCATCAATGGTTGCAATTGATGTAAATGTATAACGATCTACCAGTTCAATTTTTTGAGACACGCCAACAACAATATAAGCCAAATCATCTAAAAATGCGATGCTCTGTGCTGTATCTCCTAATAATTTTGAATTTACATTATAAAAAACAGAATTTTCTACAGTTGAGTAATCATTAGACACATAAGAAACCGAAGCATTTCCTTGGTTAAAATTGCCTTCATTCATAATTAATATCCCATTGTCATAATCACCCTTAATTTCATCTACAGGATCGTTATCGCTAGTACAAGATGTAAAAATAAGGCCTATTGCTAAGGCAAATAAAGTAAGTTTGTTAATTTTCATAATTTAAAATTTTATAATTGTTTGTATTTGATAATTTCTGTTCGGCATGGGGCGTAATGCCACATTTTCGTAATAAGTGTTGTATAGATTATTTACTTTAAAATTAATTTCATAATTAATGATTCCTCTTTGATTTAAAGTATAACCAAAGCTCACATTACCCATATTGTAACCTTTTAGCATACTGCCTATAATAAATACTTCGCCATTAAACATATGTTGATAATACATATTGATTTTTTTATAACCGTAAGCTAAAGACACATTTCCCTTATGGAACGGCACGTAAATAAGCTGTTTTTTAGTCTCTATATTTTCTGAAACCGTATATGAATAATGTGCATTTACATTAAAATGATGCGCTTTTACTTTATATTGAGATTCCAATTCTAATTCCACACCATAACTTTGAGTTTCGGCAATATTTACAGGACTCCAAAACCCATTTATATCTGGTTTCCATTGAATTAAATCTTCGGTACTTATATAATAGCCATTCAGTTTAAAATTGAAATGTTTAAAATTGAATTGCTGTCCAAAATCCACTTGATACGACGATTCTGGAACTAAATCCAAATTGCCTCCAGGTTGCCAATACAAATCGTTAAACGTTGGAATACGGTAGTTTTTAGAACCGTTTATTTGAATTTTATAATGTTCAAACAAATCAAAACCAGCATCGACCGAAAACACAAGGGGGCTCTCAAATCCCGATGTAAAATCTTTTCTAAGGTTAATGCCATAACTAATTAAGTTATTAGGTTTATGATTAAGTAATGCAATAGCAGAAAATGCATTTCTTTCCGGTTCTTTAAAACTACTACCCTTGCCTTGTAAATTGGTATATTCTAAAATGGTTCCAAATTGAATTTTATCATTAATACGCACATTAAAATTATGATTAAGTAATAGTGTATTTACTTTTCCGAAGCTGTAACTTTCTTTATCTTTATTTTCAAAATATTTAAACAACTCGTGCAAATGAGCCACTTTGAATTTTGAACTAGTTTTTCCCGAAACTCGCGACCAATCTAACATGGTTCGATAGTTTTCATCTTCATATTTACTACGTGCAGGTGCAACTAGAGTTCCCGAAAAATCCCTCTGACCTTGATAATTTTGATGATATAATTTCAATACATCCTTCTCTGAAACAAAAAAGCCGAGGTTAATATTAAAATTCATATTTTCAAAAGAACCATTTTCATTAACCTTATTAGTTCCCAAGTATTTATAATCATTTTTGGAACTTGTATAAAATGACCCTAGATTTATTGAAAATTTATCAGTTCCATACGATGAATTAAATCCTACTTGCTCGGTATTAAAACTACCATAAGAACCCTGTATATTATTTTCGAAATGATTATTAAAAGCCAGCTTATTGTTTAAATGAATACTCCCTCCAATAGCACCACTTCCATATTGAACACTCCCACCACCACTTCTAATGGCTATCGAATTAAAGTTATTTGTGTTTATGGTATTAAAATCGGTCTGACCATTGAGTTGGGAATTAATATTAATACCATTCCATACTACGGCGGTTTGTGATGCATTTGTGCCTCGAAAAGAAGGTGAAGACACCATCCCATAACCATTCTCTTTAAAATATAAGTTACTGTTAAAAGCTAATAATCCTGTTAAAGATTTTGAATTATGCTGCAAGACCGAATCGTTTAAAACTTCTACCTTTATACCTGAAGCATAGTTAATTAACTTCGTATCACTTATCACGACTTCATCCAATTGCTGGATAGAATCCGTCATAGTTTGAGCTGAACTGCTAAAACAGGCTACAAAAAGCAAGACAAAAACTGGTATATGTTTCATAAATCTTTATGATTCTTCTCCCGAGAATCGAATTAGATGATGAATAAGGCAGGTCTCCTGACTTGCGTCTTAGTAGTTGTCTTCCCAGAAAATTATCCAGTGACTTGAAGTGCACTACTAAGCATCCTAAAAAAGGACTAAGCTTACAGTTGCGGGAACAGCTCAGGAATTGTTGAATTACGATTGACGAATTACGATTTCAACAATCGTAAATCTTAAATCTAAATTCGTAAATCAACGCACCTGATTCCCTTTTAATTTATCCACATGGAGTGAATAAAACCAAATTCCATTGCAAAAGTAAACATTTTGTATAATGATTTATTCAAAAGATTAAATAATCTTACTTTTGACTTTTGAAAAAAGTAAAAAACACCGACTCTTGAAAAAAAACATCTTGTTCCTTTTGTTTATATGCTTCATAGCATGTAAAAACGACCCCAACAAACAACTTACCGAAGTTCTTGAAGGCGAATCATTAGTATTGAAATATGCCAAAGGATTTTCGGTTGTAGATTATGGCACTTATAAAATTTTAGAAATAAAAAATCCGTGGCCAAAAGCTGAAAAAACCTATCGGTTTGCTTTAGTTCAGAAAGAAGCGCTACCAAAAATCACATTAAATAGTGACGAATTTGAAGGTATTATTACGATTCCCATTAAAAAACTGGTCGTAACATCAACCACACACATTCCTTCCTTAGAATTATTGAACGTGGAGCAAACATTGGTTGGCTTCCCAGGAATCGATTATATTTCTTCTGAAAAAACCCGAAATAGAATTGAAAACGGCCTGGTTCGGGAATTAGGCAAAAACGAAGGCATTAATACCGAAGTGTTGCTAGAACTAAAACCAGATGTTGTTGTTGGTTTTGGTATTGATGGCAACAACCGGACTTTCGAAACCATTAAAAAATCGGGGATCCCTGTAATTTTTAATGGCGATTGGGTTGAAGAATCACCACTTGCAAAAGCCGAATGGATGAAGTTTTTTGGAGTATTATTCAATAAAGAAAAAGAAGCCGATGCAATTTTCAATACCATTGAACAAAATTATTTAGAAGCTAAAAAATTGGCTGAAAACTCTAAAAACCGACCTACTATTTTAAGTGGCGCCATGCATAATGACATTTGGTATTTGCCCAATGGCACCAGTACCGAAGCCCAACTTTTAAAGGATGCCAACACCAATTATTTGTGGAGCGACTCCAAAGGTACTGGCAGTTTATCACTTAATTTTGAAACCGTTTATTCCAAGGCCAAAGATGCTGATATTTGGTTAAGTCCGTCAAACTACGTAAGCAAGGAAGCGCTTAAAAACGGAAATTCGCATCATACCATGTTTAAAGCATTTCAAAATAACACTATCTATTCATCTATAAGTACCACAGGAAAATCTGGCGGTATTTTGTATTTTGAACTAGGCACTACCCGACCCGATTTGATTTTAAAAGATCTTATTAAAATTTGCCATCCAGAACTCTTAAAAAATCATGACCTTTACTTTTTTAAACATTTAGATTAATTGCCGAATTCAAAAACATATAAGCTGTCATTTTTGGTATTATTTATGATACTGATGCTCTGTTTTTTAACAAACATAAGTTTGGGATCTGTTTATATTCCACTTAAAGATGTTTTCAATAGTCTTATAGGTAGTAGCACCGAACAGGAAACGTGGCAACATATTATTCAAAATTATAGATTACCAAAAGCGCTAACTGCCATTTTAGTCGGTTCTGGATTGGGCATTTCAGGTTTATTAATGCAAACCTTATTTAGAAACCCATTAGCAGGTCCTTTTGTGTTGGGTATAAGTTCAGGAGCCAGTTTAGGAGTCGCATTAGTCATTCTGGGTTCATCGGTTTTCGGCGGTATTTTCATGACGTTTTTAATTTCAAAATGGAGCATTGTTATTGCTGCCAGTTTGGGTAGTTTTTTGGTGTTGCTAGCGGTTTTAATGGTATCGTTAAAAGTACGAGACACCATGGCAATACTCATTATTGGGTTGATGTTTGCAAGCATTACGGCAGCCATTGTAAGCGTGCTTTCGTACTTTGGATCCGCACAACAACTACAACAATATATTTTCTGGGGCTTTGGTAGCTTAGGAAATTTATCTTGGGATGAATTAATGATCTTTTTTATCATTTACTGCCTGGGCCTTATAATAAGTTTAGCCTCGGTAAAATCGTTAAACACCATGCTTTTAGGTGAAAATTACGCCAAAAGTTTAGGTTTGAACATTAAAAGAAGTCGGTTTGTAATTATTATTGCAACCAGTTTATTGGCAGGAACCATTACGGCTTTTACGGGACCCATAGCATTTATAGGTTTAGCCATTCCGCATTTAACACGTCAAGTTTTCAATACATCCAATCATAAAATATTATTACCAGCCGTTTTTTTATTTGGTGCCATCGTCATGCTTATTTGCGATAGTATTGCGCAAGTACCCAATAGCGATTATACCTTACCAATTAATGCCATTACATCTTTAGTAGGTGCGCCGGTTGTTATTTGGTTGTTGGTTAGGAAGCGGAAAATGGTTTTTTGAGAGGAGACAGAAGACGGAAGACGAAAGACAGATGGCTTTTTAGAATTGTTGGATGAATTAGATTGTTAGATCGTTAGACCTGTTAGATTTTTAGACTTGTTAGACTCTTTTTAAACTCTGTAACTTTGAAACTTTGAAACTTTGAAACTCTGAAACTTTATAACTTTATAACCTCAATCAAATCAATGACAAAAGATAACCAACATATCATTTTAGAAACCAAAGACCTATCTATTGGGTATATTTCTAAAAAGGAACGCATTGTTGTGGCTTCAAATATTAATATTGAATTACATAAAGGTGCATTGGTTGGTTTAGTTGGTGGTAACGGCATTGGAAAATCGACGCTTTTAAGAACCCTTACGAATGTTCAAAATGCATTAGACGGTGACATTTTCATCAACGGAAAAAGCATAAAACAATTTCCTGCGCTTGATTTAGCTAAAGTGATGAGTCTGGTTTTAACCGAGCAAATGATGTCAAAAAACCTCTCGGTTTTCGAGCTGGTTGCATTGGGAAGACAACCTTATACCAATTGGGTTGGCAATCTATCTGAAAATGATATTTCCATTGTCAACACAGCTATAACCCAAACCAACATATCAGATTTAAAACATAAAAGGTGTTTCGAATTAAGTGATGGCCAATTACAGAAAGTGATGATTGCACGCGCTTTAGCACAAGATACCGATTTGATGATTTTAGATGAACCTACCACGCATCTGGATATGTATCATAAAGCCTATATTTTAAAACTACTTCAAAGATTAGCTAAAGAAACAGGAAAAACCATTTTGTTTTCATCACACGAAATAGATTTGTCCATTCAACTTTGCGATACACTCATTGTCATGTCTCCAAACCAAGTGGTGTCCGATACACCTTGTAATTTAATTTCAAAAGGTGTTTTCGATGCTTTATTTCCTAAAGATTTAATCGCCTTTGATGAGAAAACAGGAAGTTTTCGAGTAAAAAAATAATATTTCTTTATAGATTTCTTAAAATTTATTATATTTACATATACCTTATCTCCTGATAAACAACACAGTACAGTAATTTTAAATCTACTTATAAAACTGGTTGTAAAATGCGCTATCCCGAGGCAGTGCCACGAGGAATTCTATAGATTAAACACTATTGGTCTTTACTAACATTATTTCGAACATCATGAAATCACCATGATTTGGAAACCCAATTGATAATCATCGAACACCAATGAAAATAAAGCGATTGTTTCGCCTGTTCGCTATCGCTCGTGTCCATATGACCATTAAAAAACAATAAATATTTGCATATGAAAACTAAATTAACCGTTTTATTTACTACTATTATTCTGCTAGCAACCATTTCATATAAAATAGGAAATGTAGATACTTTTGACTATTCTAAAAAAATTGGCCGTAATTCGATAAGTTGCACTCCCGCTAAATTTTTATTAGATAATATAGACACAACAAAACAGATTGCCCCTTTGTTTGAGAACCTTGGTAACCACACCTATAAAGTGAGTACAAAAAACGAATTAGCGCAACGCTTCTTTAATCAAGGACTGCGGCTTACTTACGGTTTCAATCATGCCGAAGCACATCGATCATTTATGGAAGTATCACGATTAGACCCTACATGTGCCATGGCTTATTGGGGGCAAGCATATGTTTTAGGACCCAATATCAATGATCCCTTACCCGATGATGAACGCAAGAATAAATATAATGAGGCTATTGAAAAAGCGATGGAACTGGCCAATGAAGCAACTCCAAAAGAACAAGCACTCATTGAGGCATTGACACATAGATATTCTAAAGATTTATCGAAAGATATTTCTGTTTTAAATATGGCTTATGTGGAAGCTATGACTAAAGTAGCAGCTAAATACCCGGAAGACGCTGACATTCTAACGTTATACGCTGCTTCGGTTATGAATACCGTACCTTGGAATTATTGGGACAAAAAAGGGAATCCATCACCAAATATTAAAGAAGCAAAAGCCGCTCTTGAA
The DNA here is from genome assembly GCF_044335535.1 of Mariniflexile sp. HMF6888. NCBI lineage: Bacteria > Pseudomonadati > Bacteroidota > Flavobacteriia > Flavobacteriales > Flavobacteriaceae > Mariniflexile > Mariniflexile sp. HMF6888. The sequence continues at coordinate 201,990 of NZ_JBIQVZ010000001.1, forward strand.
AAAGCCATGCAATTAAACCCTGATAATCCCGGTGCAAATCACTATTACATACATATGGTAGAACTTCCATATCCAGAACTAGGTGTTCCTAGCGCCGAAAGATTGGGGGCTTTAATGCCTTCTGCTGGACATATGGTTCATATGCCATCCCATATTTATATTAGGGTAGGTAGATATAAAGATGCCGTAAAAGTAAATCAACAAGCCATTTTAGCTGATGAAGATTATATTTCCCAATGTTTTTCCCAAGGCATGTATCCATTAGCTTATTATCCCCATAACATACATTTTCTTTGGTCGGCATCTAGCCTTTTAGGAAACAGTGAAATAGCTATTGATGCTGCAAAAAAAACAGCAGAGAAAGTCCCTGTAGGAGAAATGAAAGACCTTCATTTTTTACAAAATTTTGCTTCGACTCCGCTTCTAGCTTACACACGATTTGGAAAATGGAATGATATTCTTTCCTATCCAAAACCAAATGATAACATTAAGCATTTAAAACTTATTTGGCATTACGCTAGAGGTATTGCATTTATCAGAAAAAACAATATTAAAGAAGCTAAAGAAGAACTGGATGCTATTAATGAAATGATTAAAGATCCTGAAATGGAAACCATAATAGCGACAGGATTTGATTCTGGAACAACCATTGCAAAATTAGCCTATGAGGTTGTTTCTGGAGAATTAGCTGGATTGGAAGGTAACTATACCTCAGCCATTGAACACTTAAGAAAAGCTGTTGCTTTAGAAGATGGGTTAATCTATAACGAACCTGCTGCATGGCATATCCCTACGAGACAAAACTTGGGAGCCATACTTATGAAAGCTGAAAAATATGAAGAAGCTGAAAAAATATATAATGAAGATTTACTTACACTCAGACAAAACGGATGGTCTTTAACGGGATTATATCAAAGTCTTAAAGCACAAGGCAAAATGACAGAAGCAAAAAAAATAAAACAAGAATTTAATCAAGCTTGGAGTGATGCCGATATAAAAATTGACTCATCCATCTTATAAAAATAATTTAAAGTTCCTGATATCTGATTACGAACTCATCTTGACTTTTTTGATTGAAGCGAAAAAGTCAAGACAAGTTCCATATCATTCTTCGTTCTTCCGACTAAAAAAATTATCTTTGGTCAAACTTATTTTTTAAATGAACGACAACCTTATTCTAATTTTCGCCATTCTAATTTCCGGAAGCATTGGTGCCTATATTGGTATGACCATTACTAAATTGAAAAGTAAAAGCGAACAAAGTACTTTGGAAGAACGCCAAAACCAAATGGCGAACACCATAAATGAGTTGAAGCAAAATCTTAATAAAATTGAAGCAGAACGCGATGCCATAAGAACCGAAAAGGAGTTTTTAAATGCCGAATTAATAAGACGGAATACCGAATACGAAAACCTCTATCAACTTAATTTAAAGCGTGATGAAGAGTTAGAAAAGCGCCAAGAGGAATTGCGTAAAGACTTTGAATTGTTGGCAACTAAAATATTGGATGAAAAATCAGAGAAATTCACCCTTCAGAATAAGGAAAACATTAAAAACATTTTAAATCCGTTACAAGAAAAAATTAAAACCTTTGAAGAAAAAGTAGATTCAACCCAAAAGGAAAGTATCAGTATGCATTCGGCTTTAAAAGAGCAATTGTTGGGTTTAAAAGATCTTAACCAACAAATGACCAAAGAAGCCACCAACCTTACCCGTGCCTTAAAAGGTGACAGTAAAATGCAAGGCAATTGGGGCGAATTGGTTTTAGAACGTGTTCTGGAAAAGTCTGGCTTAGAAAAAGACAGAGAATATTTTGTACAACAAAGTTTTACGCTGCCAGATGGCTCTCGGGTTTTGCCTGATGTTGTTTTACACCTGCCGGATGGTAAAAAAATGGTTATCGATTCTAAAGTGTCTTTAACCGATTATGAACGTTTGGTGAATGCCGATGATGATGACAAAGCACAATTTTTAAAAGCCCATGTGAATTCGGTTAAAAAACACATTGATCAACTTTCAGAAAAAAACTACCAAGACTTATACGATATAGAATCACCGGATTTTGTTTTAATGTTTATCCCTATTGAACCTGCTTTTGCAGTGATTGTTAATGAGGACAACAGTATTTACAATAAAGCCTTCGAGAAAAACATTGTTATTGTAACACCTTCTACCCTTTTGGCAACCTTGCGTACTATTGACAGTATGTGGAACAACGAAAAACAGCAACAAAACGCCATTGAAATTGCACGTCAAGCAGGTGCTTTGTATGATAAATTTGAAGGTTTAGTCTCAGATTTAACGGGGGTTGGTAAAAAAATTGATGCGGCTAAAAGTGATTATTCCGCAGCTATGAACAAATTGGTTGATGGTAAAGGGAATTTAATATCGAGTGTTGAACGTCTTAAAAAAATGGGAGCTAAAGCTAAAAAAGCATTGCCAGAAGCCATTATTAAGCGTGCTGAAGAAGATTAAGATTTCCACCCCATACCACTTATTTAAGCGATATATTTGTTTATCATGTAATTAAATGATATATTTGTTTATCACTTAATTGAATGATATATTTAAATATCACGTAATTGTGTGATATTTTAAATTTCAATTGAATGACAAGCGTTATAACGGGAGATATTATAAACTCTAGAAAACAAAAAGAGCCTGAAGTGTGGATGACCACCTTAAAAAAGGTATTATCGAGCTTAAGTGCTGAAACCAAATATTGGGAAATATACAGAGGTGACAGTTTTCAAATAGAAATAAGAGATTATCATGCTAGTTTTATGGCTGCTATTTATATAAAAGCCGCTATTAAAATGATTAAAGGTTTAGATGTTCGATTGGCGATTGGCATTGGCAATAAAACGTATGAAGGCAATGACGTTACAGAATCTAATGGCGAAGCTTTTGTGTTTTCGGGAGAAATTATGGAAACTTTGAAAAAGGAAAAACAGAATTTGCGAATCAAAACCAATAACAACGAAATCAACAAAGAATTAAATTTATATTTTAGATTCGCATTAATCACCATGGATAGTTGGAGTGTTAATTCGGCTGAAATCGTGAAATTAAGCATAGAAAACCCGAAGGCGTTACAAAGCGAATTAGGAAAACTGATAGGCATTAACCAAAATGCAATAAGCAATCGTCAAAAACGTGCCCATTTAGAAGAAATTTTAGAGTTAGACCACATGTACAGACATAAAATGAATTCATTATGATCCTTTTAACAAAACTTTTGTTAGCACATATTATTGGTGATTTTTTTCTTCAACCTAAAAAATGGGTCAAAGAAAAAGAACAGAAAAAGCTAAAGTCGGATAAGCTATATCTGCATGTTTTAATTCATGTTATTTTAACCAGTATTTTTCTTTGGGATATTTCTTTATGGCCTATAGTTGTAACCATTGGCATCACACATTTAATTATTGATGCTGCAAAACTTTTAATTCAAAAGAAAAAAACAAAACGTTTATTCTTTTTTATAGATCAGCTACTTCATATTATAGTTATTTTCTTGTGCTATTATCTTTATACCGAAAGCCTATTCAACCAAAATGATATAGTAACAGAAAACAGTCTACTATTATTGGTTTGCTTATTATTCTTAACCATTCCCGTTTCTATTATCATGAAAATTATTTTTGCGAAATGGGACATAGAAAAGCTAACAAAAGACAACCAATCGTTAGAAGATGCTGGCAAATATATTGGTATTTTGGAACGTATTTTAGTTTTTATTTTCATCATATTTAACCATTGGGAAGCCGTTGGTTTTTTAATAACTGCAAAATCTGTTTTTAGGTTTGGAGACTTAAAAAAGTCTAAGCACCGAAAACTTACAGAATACATTTTAATAGGCACACTCATTAGTTTTGGTATTGCCATCATTACAGGAATTATATACACTTATATTATTACATATGTTTAAAACCACCGAAGAATCACAAGTAACCATAACCCAACTCATGCTGCCATCACATTCCAATTTTAGTGGAAAAATTCATGGTGGTTTTATACTAAGCCTTATGGATCAAATCGCCTTTGCTTGTGCTTCTAGACATTCCAGAAATTATTGCGTAACCGCATCGGTAAATAAAGTCGATTTTTTAAATCCTATAGAAGTTGGCGAACTAATAACACTTAAAGCCTCGGTTAATTACACCGGTAGAACCTCTATGGTTATTGGTGTACGCGTAGAATCTGAAAACATTCAAACCGGCGAAAAAAAACATTGCAACTCGTCTTATTTCACCATGGTTGCTAAAGATGAAAACGGAAAAAATGTCCCTGTTCCAGGAATTATTTTAGATACTAAAAATAAAGTAAGGCGCTTTGCCAGAAGTATTGCCAGACAAGAACAAGCAAAAAATAGAACTACGGCGTTTAGAACTTCAGAATTTAAAATGGAGCTGTATTTAGATTCTTTAAAAGATCAAAATGCTAAAATAGATTTGATTGAAAGTTAAGAGACTGTCTAAAACTATTTTTAAAAATCTATTCTTAAAACTGCATTAGGGGTTAAACCCAAAGAGCGCTGGTTGGTTTCATTAACCGCTTCATTATTTATTTTATAAAATCGGTTTATCTGATTTTCCCTATCCAAAACATTCCAAAGCGAAACCCCTACATTGGCTTTGGTTTTGTTGGTTAGTTTAAAATCATAAAGAGCAGACATATCTAAGCGTACATAGTCTTCTAAATTCGAAGCATTAACAGCTTCATAATTCACTTCACCATTTACAATGTCATTACCGGTAACTGGTAAAGTTGTGGGTTTTCCAGAATGCCAATTTAATCCAGCCGATAGTTTTAAACGTGTTAAACTATATGTCATTCCTAAAGTAGCAGTATGTTTAATATGGTAGTTACTTGGAAAATAATTCGGCAACAAGTCTTTAAATTGGTATTCATTGTGCATATATGCATAGCATATCCAAGTACTAAACGTATTGATATGTTTTCGAAATAACACATCTACCCCACTTATACGGTTAGTTCCGGTACTTTTAGAAAATTCAAATTGATTTTGAAACCCTTGGCTTTGCGCTGTAATGCCTTCAACATGCTTAACATATCCTTCTATATTAAATAACCACCCTCTATGGCTATAGTTTAAACCCAGTGATGCCTGTTTACTTGTAATAACAGGAATGTCTTTATTATTTGATAGTTGCCACCGACGCTTTTCAATACCTAAAAAATCATTTTGGAAGTTAATAACTTGTGAGGTATTTTGATGCTTAAACTCGCCTAAAACCTCAACGGTGAAAAAGTCTAAAAAACGCTGGCTAAAACTCAATCGTGGTTCCCAAATAGACTTACTGAATTTTTCAATGAAATTATATCTAATACCAAAATTCAAACTTGAATTTCCGCTTTTTGACTTATAACCCAATTGAGAGAAAGCACCATGTGTTCTAACCACTTCTGAAACCAAAAGCCTAAACAATGGCGTGTCTACATCATCTAAATTGGTAACTTCGGTTTCCACAAAATGATAACCCCCCAATAAATGTAAAACCTCACTAAATCTATAATTGCTTTTTAACTTCAAACTGGTTTCAGACACGATATTTTCTTGTAAAAAACGTTGGGAATCTAGTATATTAACATTTACAGCTTTAAGTTTATAATCGGTTTCATAAGCTTCAAATGTCGTTTGTAATTTGTCGTTCCAAGTTCTGTTATAATGTACTGCTCCTGCAATACTATTTTGGGTTAAATTACTTTCCTTAGATTCTTCTTTGTCATTTACAAATGCGTTTTCATTAAACTGAAGTTCGTTATATACGTTAATAAAATTAACCCGCAATTCGTCTTTGTCGCTTATTTTATAGATCCAACGCAAAGAAGTATCGTAAAAATCAAATGTTTTATCTGTATTGGTAATGGTTGTCGTATTACTGGAAACCTCCGTATTTTGGGAAATTCTGTCAAAAAAGGCTATGTAAGTTGGCGTTTCAATAAAATCACTAATCGATTTTCTTGCAGCCACTTGTATAGAAGATGCATTATTACCAATGGGAACATCAACAAAAGCATTGGCATCGGTTAAATTAACACCTACAGTTGCGTTAAATTTGTTGTTAACCGATTGATTGGTTTGCATTGAAATAGTACCGGAAACACCATCGGTATAACTCACATCACTCCCATTCTTTCTCAATGAAACCTTTTGGGTAATTTGGGGGTTATACATCGAAATCAATCCAAAAAAATGACCAGATTGGTACATTTTAATATCATCCCAAAGAATCAAGTTCTGGTCGTGTGTACCACCTCGAATATTAATATTTGAAACGGTCTCGTTAATACTTTGAATACCCGGAAATGCCTGAACAGATTGTAAGACATCGTTATCAATTAATCCCGGAAGGATGTCAAAATCAGAAAAATTTATTTCATAAGAGCCATTGTTAATCTTATTTATACCACTTGAGATATAATTTGAAACAACAACTTCCGATAGTGATTGAAAGTTTGGAAACAAAAAAATATCTTCACAACCTGATTTTGAAAATTGATTATATGATTTGACAATGGTTTTATAACCTATAAACCGAATGGTAATGGGATATGTTATATTTTCAACGTTAATTTGAAAAAACCCATTTTCATCTGTTGTGGTCGAATTATTTAAAGTTTGAACGGTTGCCGATGCTAAGGGTTGTAAATTATCTTTATCTTTTATATAGCCACAAAAAACCATAGCTTCCCCAGGTTTAACAAGAATAATGCTATCACTCATCATCGAAAACGATAACCCTGTTTGGGTTTCTAGATAAGTTATAGCTTCGTTTAACGATAAACTTGTATCTGGAGGAATAAGGAAAATAGCTTCAATAGTATCTTCAGCATAATTAAACTGAACATGGTATTGTGCTTCCAATACATTTATAACATGAACTAACGATTCTTGCTTATTGGTATTTTGAGCATAACTACTAAAAGACACAAAAAGCAAAAAGCAAAAAAAAATGGATGTTTTTTTAATTCTCCTTTCCATGAATTATTACCAGGTTTGAAGAACTCAATTCATAGGTCATATTCATAGGCAGCGTTATGGCAATAAGAGCATTTTCAAGATTATTATGTACAAACTCTCCTGTAAACAATCTATTAATATTTATATTTTTAAAAGTAACTTGTATGTTATATTGCCGTTCCAGCTCTGAAAGCACTTCTTTTATTGGAATCGCTTCAAACTCACTCCTGTTTTCTCTCCATTTTGGAGCAGATGCCACTATTTTACCTTGGGTAAATTTACCATTTAAAATTTGATATACGTCACCTGCCAATAACTTTCTGGTGATAGTATCTGAAGTTACTCTTACAATACCTTCAAAACATCTGACTTCAAAATAATTTTCACGTTGTTTTACATTAAACTGTGTACCTAAAACTGTTACAGTTCCGCTTTTGGTTTGAACATCAAAGATTTTTCCTTTGGCAACCATAAAAAAAGCTTCTCCATCGAGCTTTAAAAATCTGTTTTCATCCCAATTTTTAGTATTAAATTCAATTGAAGACAGGGCGTTTAACTCTACTTTAGAATGGTCTGGAAGCTCAATAACAGATTTCTCGCCAGCTAAGGTTTCTACATGAGTGGATGTGTTTGAAAAAAAAGTGAAATAAATACCTAACCCAATAACAACAGCACTCGCTATTTTAAGCAACAAACTAAACCCATTTAATTTTTTAACAGGTACTTTAGACGATTTATACTGTGTCTTAAAGGTATTAAAATCATCCGATTTAGAGAAATGTGATGCTTTAAAATATTCTGCATTTTCAATAATATATTCGTTTGACCGAGCATCATCCAACTTACTGAACATGTCTTTTTCAGCATCGTTAAGCTCATCTTTTAACCATTTTTCCACTAAATAATCTTTGTCCATCTATCCTTAACTTTAATATATAACAACTTCAAACTAAATTCTCCTGATTATTTTATTTTAAATCCTTCCAATTCTTTCTTCAACGTATTGAAGGCACTATAAATCCTATATTCTACTACTTTTTGGGTAACTCCCAAAAGTTCGGCAATTTCGCTATGCTTTTTTCCTTCTGCTTTATTCAATAGAAAAGCAACGCGTTGTTCTTCATTTAAATTTTCTAATACCTTTTGATATCGTTGTAAAAATTGCTCTTTTTCTAAAATAAATTCTGGCGACTCGTTAGTATAATCCTTTGGCTTTTCTTGATGGTATTTTAATACTACTTTTTGATGCTTTATCTCGTTTAACATCATATTGTTTGCAACGGTAAACAAAAAAGATTTGGCTTTACTTAAAGTGACATTTTTGCAATTATCCCATAATTTAATAAAGGCATCTTGCGCAACATCATTAGGGTTTATTTGTGATCCGTACTTATAATATAAAAAATTGAGTAAATCTTGTGAGTATTTGTTATAAACACGCTCAAAAATTTTGTCTTCACAAATATGGTCGTTAAGTTCTTTTGGCAAAGTATTTAATTTAGTGCTTAAAGTTATATAAAAAATTCATCAGTGTCCGATTAAGATAATTTTAAAGTTCGTTGCAAATGGGTTAAAAAGCATTTTTTATCAATGAACTCCTTTAAACTTTTTATTTTATTTACACGCTAAGCCACTAAGTCGCAAAGATTTTAATCATTTAGCGTATTTATTTGCCCCTTTGCGCCTTCGCGCCTTTGCGAGAGATTTAAAGCTTTATACGAAAAATTTAAAGCCTTATTAAAAAAATTCTTCAGTGTCCGATTGAGGTAATTTTAAGTTCGTAGCAAATCGATTTAAAAAGTATTTCTTATTAATGAACTCCTTTAAACCTTTTATTTTATTTGCACGCCAAGCCGCTAAGTCGCAAAGATTTTAATCATTCAACGTATTTCTTTGTGCCTTTGCGCCTTTGCGAGAGATTTAAAACCTTAAAAATATTTTTGAAAAATTAATCCGCCAACAATGAAAAAATTTATTAAAAAGTTTCAGGAGTTTTATATTCCTAGTTGTTTAATTAATAAAAGCCTCGTTAAGGCGACCAAATTATGAAAACAATAGCTCGAAAAGTTATCTTTTGTATCTTTATAATGGTATTGACACTAACAACTTCTTGCAGGTCCGAGGAAACGGAATTTATAAAAGCACCAGAAGATGAAGTTTTGGTTGCCAATTCACCAGTTGCCAGTTTAATACAAAAAACGTCTATCAACGATGGTTCTAATGACAACATCATCTATAATGCCAATTGCTTTAATATAAAACTACCTATAACCGTAAATGTCAATGGAAATACCATAATTATTAATTCTGAAGAAGATTATAAAATTATTGAATATCTTTTTGATGAAGACGATGATGATGTTGATACGATATCCATTTCTTTTCCAATCACCATAATTCTTAGCGATTTTACGAATGTAACAATCAACAATTATACAGAGCTATATAACTATTCCAGTACTTGTAATGGGGAAAATGAAATCGATGACGATATAGAATGCTTAGATTTTTACTATCCCATTACGGCTTCTTTATACAACTCAAACAACGAAATCATAGATAGCATTACCATAACTTCCGATGCCCAGTTATATGGGTTTATCAAAAATTTAAGTAGCTCAGATTTTGTTGCTATTACATTCCCCATTAAGGTAAAGCTTTATGATGGTACCGAATTAACTATTAACAATCTAGTTGAATTAAAAAACCTTATAGAAACTTATGACAATAATTGTGATGAAGATGATGATTACGATTATAATGACGATGATTGTAATGACTGCAACCAAGACCAATTACTTGATGTTTTGACCAACTGCTCGGGCTGGGAAGTTGATAGATTAAAACGTTACGGTAACGATTATGATAATTACTATGATGGCTATACCTTCAACTTTTACCCTAATGGCACACTTTCAGTTTATTGGGACGGTATCACGGCATACGGCACTTGGGTGGCTTCTGGGGAAGGTAACAATATGGTAGTAACCGTAAATGTCCCAGGACTGGATTATTGTAATAATGATTGGGTTTTACATGAAATATCCAAATATACCGAAACCAAAATTGATTTAAGAGTTGGAGATAATGACAGGTTAAGATATGCTAAAAGCTGTAATTAAAGTACTTATAAAGAAACTAAAGAATTTTTAAATATTTAATAAAAAATAATAGCTAGTAGAAATGCCTAATGAAAAAGAAAAGTTTCATTTTCAAATGTTATTTTTAAGTGTTAAAACATTTGATTACTAGCAAAACTGCTTCAGTTTAACAGCTGAAGCAGTTTAAAAAACGAAAAGTTATGAAAAAATGGGTCATATTAATATTGCTATGTATTGTCATTGTTATTATAGGTTACAGATACGTTTATCAAGACCATCGGGATATAGCAACGGAGACATCCATATATAAACTTACTGCATCGGATATTTCGAATGAATTTGCAATTAACCCCTTGTCATCAGAAAATAAATATTTGAATAAAACTATTGAAGTGAGTGGCAGTATTTCTGATAAAAACCCAAAAAGCATCACTATAGAGGACAAAGTGTTTTGTCAATTTTCAAATGAAATCCAAACGACTTTAAATACTGACCAAATCAAAATTAAAGGTCGTTTCATTGGTTATGATGATTTGTTGGAACAAGTGAAACTAGACCAATGCACCATTATTGATTAATCAAAAAAATAATAAACCAATAAAACAAATACTGAATATGAGAATTTTAATCTTCATTTTAACCCTTTTTCCATTATCCACTATTGCTCAAGATGATTTGCTAAGCGAAATTGATACAGATTCCACATGGGCAAACTATACAGATGCTACTTTTAAAGGACTAAAAATCGTTAATTTTGAGTCAACAAAATTAGTAGCAAAAAACCAATTTACATTTATTGTATCACATAGATTTGGTAGCATTGAAAATGGAATTGACACTTTTTTTGGATTGGATGATGCTGTAACACGACTCAATTTTGTTTATGGTATATCCGATGGTTTCAATGTTGGGGTTTCTAGATCGTCTTTCAATAAAACCTACCAAGCATCAATAAAGTACCGTTTGTTAAGACAAATTAAAAACGGGTTTCCATTTACCGTTGTAGGCCATAACGAAGTTTTCATTAATACTGGCTTAGAAAAAGACAACTTACCTCTTTTAGAATTTAAACACCGTTTAAGCTATACAAGTCAATTATTGATTTCAAGAAAAATAAACACCAATTTATCAGTAGAATTGGCCCCTACTTATCTCCATGAGAACCTAACTTCTAGCATTTATAATAATGATATAAAAGTAGGCGAACAAGACAATTCACAATTCGCTTTAGGACTTGGAGGTCGTTATAAAATTAGTAAACGATGGTCTATAAATGCCGATTACGGTTGGCATTTGAATCGAGATAAAAACTCGCCTTTTAAAAACCCATTATCCATAGGCTTTGACCTAGAAACTGGCGGGCATGTATTCCAAATGCATTTTACTAATTCCCAAGGCATGAATACAAACACCTTTTTAGGTCAAGCAACTGGAGATTGGGCAGATGGCAACATTTACTTTGGGTTCAATTTAAGTAGAACCTTTTAACATATAGTAAACTCGAATCGTATTAATTAACAATTAAATAATTAAGCTATGAATTTCAAAAAATTAATTTATCTCCCAGTAATTTCCCTCTTAATGGTTAATTGCTCTAGTGATAGCACTGATGATTTATCACCAAACCCTGACCCTAATCCTGACCCAACTACAGTTACCTATAATGACCATATAAAAAGCATTATAACTAATAATTGTACGTCGTGTCATGGAAGTACACCTACAAATGGAGCACCCATGTCTTTAACAACATATAGTCAAGTAAAAAGTGCTGTAGAAACTAGAGGATTAATTACAAGAATAAATAGCACATCAAACCCAATGCCCCCATCACCTAACAGTCCTTTATCAAACGCTGACAAAAATCTTATCCAACAATGGAAAGATGGCGGTTTTCTAGAAAACTAAAATAAAAGAGTCAGTCTAAAAAATCTCGTTCTATGTCATCTTGAGCTTGTCGAATTATTTTAACTCACTGGTAATTGATATCGGTTTTGACAAGCTCAACCTGACAAATTAAATTTAAAGAACTTCTTAGACAGGCCTAGTTATAATCATCAAAATAAAGAAAATGAAAAAATTAATTTACATTATTGTGTTAATAAGCTTTAATACATTTTCCCAGGCTAAATTCATAACTAAATCGGGGATTGTCAATTTTGAAGCTTCGGTACCTTCTTTTGAAGAAGTAGCTGCTAAAAACAATTCTGCAACCGCTATTTTAAATACTGAGAATGGGGAATTTGCTGCATTGGTTTTGGTTAAAGGATTCCGCTTTAAAAATGCCCTAATGGAAGAGCATTTCAACGAAAACTATGCTGAATCTGACAAATTTCCAAAGGCTACCTTTAAAGGAAAAATAGATGGTTTTTTAATAAATAAACTTTCCGATAAACCAAGCGTATTTTATCTTAGCGGGTCTCTCACTTTCCACGGAAAAACTAAAACTCTTGAAAAGGTAGCTGTAAACATCTCCAAAAAAGAAGACCAAATAAACATTACTGGTCATTTTACAGAAAAGGCTTCTAGTTTTGATATTAAAATCCCAAAAATAGTACGTTCCAAAATTGCCAATGATATTGAAGTAACATTCGAATTTTTTCTCAAATCAAAATAGTATGCTTAAATTGTTTGTTTAAATTGAATTGAATGAATGCTCTAAAAACCTTATTGTATTTTTCCATTTTTAAATATCCATTAAAACGGGACGAAATATTTTCATTCTCTAATTTAAAAAACAAGGTTCTTTTGGATGAAGAACTGTCTCTACTTCTGGAAAAAAAAGCCATATACAAAATAAACGACTATTATTTATGTGAAAACGAAGATCTTCATGTCGAAAGAAGGATACTTGGAAATAATATGGCCACCAAAATATTTCCTAAAGCAATAAAAATTTCAAACTTTATTGCCAAATTTCCTTTTGTTGAAGGTGTTGGAATTTCGGGATCATTATCAAAAGGGTATCATGATGAAAAAAGTGATATAGATTTCTTTATTATTACTTCTCAAAAAAGGCTTTGGGTTGCACGCACCATACTAGTTCTTTACAAGAAAATATTCTTACTAAATTCAAAAAAATACTTTTGTGTTAATTATTTTATTGCAAGCAATATGCTTGAGATTGTTGAAAAAAACAGATTTACCGCTACAGAACTCATCACCATGATACCAATGTGTGGCAAAGATGTTTTTCAATCTTTTTATACGGAAAACCGATGGGTGGAAAATTATTTTTCTAATTATATAAAAAAAGATTATCAAATCAATACCGTTAAAAAAAACTTTTTAGTTAAACTTACTGAATATCTGTTAAAAAATGATTTTGGAGATTATATGGATATTTGGTTTATGAAATTTACCTATAAAAAATGGAAAAGTAAATTTAAAAACTTAGACAAAGCTAGTTTTGACATAGCCATGAAATCCACAAAAAATGTGTCGAAACACCATCCACAAAATTTTCAAAAAAAAGTTATTGATACTTTAAACGAAAAGTATTCTAAAGTTAAAAAAATTCATAATATCACTTTAGAACATGAACATGCTTGATGTTGTATTCTCACACTCATACTATTATAAATTCGACCCTAAACAGTGGAAGAACAAAACACCATACCCGCCGTTAGGCACACTATACGCAGCATCATTTCTTAGAGAAAATGGTTATAAAGTTGGTCTTTTTGACACAAATCTTTTAGACAATCCGCAATCAATTAAACCATTTTTAGAAACACATAAACCAAAAATTTTTGTCATTTATGATGATGGGTTCAATTACCTCACGAAAATGTGTTTAACCACCATGCGTGAGGCAGCTTTTAAAATGATCGAAATAGCAAAAAAGCTGAATTGCACCGTAATTGTTTGTAGTTCTGATGCTACAGATCATTATGAAAAATACATTGGGTCTGGAGCCGATTTTGTAATAAAGGGAGAGGGCGAAATAACCATAAAGGAACTTATTGATGCAAAAATGAGCAATACAGATGTTTCCAATATAAAGGGCATTTGTTTTTTAAAAGACGATGAGTTTGTCATGACGCCTAGTCGAAGTGTCGTAAAGAACTTGGACGAATTTACATTACCAGCTTGGGATTTAGTAGATATGGATGCATACAAAACCATCTGGAAACAAGGTGGCAACACATTTACTTTAAATATTGCTACCACTAGAGGTTGCCCTTATAAATGTAATTGGTGTGCAAAACCCATTTATGGCAATCGGTATAACTCCCATTCGCCGGAATACATTGTAAAACACATTGAATATTTGGTTAAAACATATCAGGTTTCACGTTTTTGGATGTGCGATGATATTTTTGGATTGAAACCCAATTGGGTTCAAGAATTCAATCTAGAATTAAAGAAAAAAAACATCAAAATTAAATATTTTATTCAAAGTCGTGTTGATTTATTATTGAAAGAAGATACTATTGATGTTTTAGCCGAATCTGGGTTGGAAGAAGTTTGGGTTGGTGCTGAGAGCGCTTCTCAAAAAATTTTGGATGCTATGGATAAAGGCACCAAAGTTGAGGAAATATACCAAGCAACTCGATTATTAAAAGAAAAAAACATTAAAGTCGCTTTCTTTTTACAATTTGGTTATCTAACAGAAAATCAAAATGACATTCAGAAAACAATACAAATGGTAAAAGAATTATTACCAGATAATATAGGTATTTCAGTATCATATCCTTTACCTGGAACCCAATTTTATGAAAAAGTAAAAGATGATTTAAAACTAAAAGCCAACTGGAAAGATTCGGACGATTTAGACATGATGTTTCAAGGAACCTATTCATCAAATTATTACAGAAAATTGCAACGTTTTGTTCATAAAGAATATAGAAAAAGCCAAGGAATTCATAATTTAAAACAACTTTTTCATTCAAAACCATCTGTCATGAAATTGAAATCCATTGTAAAATTGGGTTATTATATTCCTAGTAGTTTTGTAGATAATTTGAAATTGAAAGCGTTGAGTACCTTTCAAAATTCAAAACTTTGACAATGCTCAAAAACCTTCAAGATGAAAGCTAGTTTTGATGTAGCAGCAAATACGTATGATCAATCTTTTACAAATACAAAGATTGGCAGGCTTCAACGCAATTTAGTTTACCAATTACTCTCAAAACATTTACATCAAATAAAAGATATTCTTGAAATCAATTGTGGAACTGGTGAAGATGCTATTTGGTTAGCCAAACAAAACTTCAATGTATTGGCCACTGATATTTCTAAAAAAATGATTGCCATCGGAAAAACAAAAAATCAATATCATCACTTAACTTTTGCACAATTAGACATTAATCTAATTTCTGACAAAAAAGAGATTGGAACGTTTGATATGGTTTTCTCCAATTTTGGTGGGCTAAACTGCTTAACTAAAACTGAACTAGAACTTTTCTTCAACAGTATTACCAATAATCTTAATAAAAAAGGCAAATTAGCCTTGGTAATCATGCCTAAAAACACGACTTGGGAACAATTTTACTTCCTTTTAAAAGGAAAATTTTCCAAAGCCTTTATACGAAAAAAAGAAGTTGCAATAGCTAATGTAGATGGAGAAAATGTACCAACCTATTATTATAATCCAAAAGATATTATAAATTTAGCTAAAACAAGTTTTAATATTCTAGAAAGCAAACCCATTGGCTTTTTTATTCCACCCTCCTATTTAGAACCCTTTTTTAAAAATAAAACAGGTCTTTTAAATTTTTTAAATCATTTGGAAAACAGAATCAAAAACTGGTCTTTACTTTCAAAATATGCCGATCATTATATGATAATCTTAGAAAAAAAATGAGTGTTTTATTTACGCATGCTTATTATTTATCTGATGATCCTAAGGAGCAAAAGATAATGAAACCCTATCCACCATTAGGGTTGTTGTATGTGTCTGCTTATTTATTAAATAAACATATTCCAAATGATGTGTTTGATAGCACTTTTTCAAATCAAGAAGAACAACTACAATTCATTTTAGACAAGAGACCAAAAATAGTTTGTATTTACACTAATCTAATGACTAAGATTGAAGTTATCAAATTAATTAAAGTCTTAAAAACGGAAAAATATAAGCATCCAAAAATTGTGCTTGGTGGTCCAGATGTTTCTTATAATGTTGAAAATTACTTAAACGCTGGTGCTGATTTTTTAGTCATTGGTGAAGGAGAAGAAACCACTTTTGAATTGTACAAGGCAATATTAAATAATCAAAACTATAACGAAGTAAACGGCATTGCTTTTTTAGAAAATGAAAAAGTGGTTCAAACCAAAGCGCGAACAAAATTTAGAGAACTCGACGCATTACCATTGCCCAATAGAGGAGCTATCAACATGCAAAAATACTTGGACACTTGGAAAAACAATCACGGACAAAGTTCGATGACTATTTCCACACAACGTGGCTGTCCTTATACCTGTAAATGGTGCAGTACAGCTGTTTATGGACAAAGTTATAGAAGAAGACCCGCAGAACAAGTAGCCGCTGAAATGAAGCTGCTAAAAGAACAATACAACCCAGATGCTATATGGTTTGTAGATGATGTCTTTACGGTAAGTCATAAATGGTTATTAGCTTTTAAAGAAGAGGTTTTAAACCAGGAAGCAGTTATTCCATTTGAATGCATTACCAGAGCGGAACGTCTAAATGATGATATTCTAAAGTTACTAAAAGACGTTGGCTGTTTTAGAATTTGGATTGGAGCAGAAAGTGGTTCCCAAAAAATAATTGATTTAATGGACAGACGTGTTGATGTTAACGTGGTTAAAAAAGCTATCCAGAAAACGAATCAATTAGGAATTGAAACTGGGACTTTTATTATGTTAGGTTATCCTGGAGAAACAGAAAAAGACATCTCAGAAACGATACAGTATTTAAAAGATGCTAACCCTACACACTATACCATAACCATCGCATATCCTATAAAAGGAACAAGCTTGTATAATGACATTGAAGACAAGATAACAATGGCTCCAGATTGGGAAACCTCTACTGACAGGGATATTGATTTTAAGAGAACTTATTCTCGAAAATATTATGATTATGCAGTTTCTAAAGTAGTAAACGAAGTAGAATTTTATAAAAAAAGAAAAAACAACTTAACGGCTGCACTGAAGCATAAAACAAAAGCGGTTTTAGCAAGTGGATTGATGGTTTTAAATAGATAAAAGTGAATATAAAACAAACATATTTAAATATTAAAAGTGTAATTCCAAGTAATAACAGGCGAAAAATAAAGCACTTTATATATAAAAGTATATTATTTGCTTTTTTAGATTTAATCTCTATTTCTTTACTGATTCCTGTAATTATTCTGCTTTTTAACCCTGAAAAAATCAAAGAACTAAGTATTAAGTATTTTTCTTTTAGTTTAGATATCTCTACTTTTCAAGTTCAATTTTTTTTAGGTTCATTAATCTTTTTTTATTTAGTTAAAATTATTTTACAAACAAAATTCAATACGTCTTTATATGTTTTCTTTTATAATATATCTACAGAAATAACCATTGAAAGCACAAATAATTTTGTTTTCCAAAGCTACACTAAACATCAACATTTGAATAAAGGGAAAATCATTCAAGATATTAATACAATACCCGAAGATTTTAGTTGCAAATTCTTATTGTCATTTGTGAATCTAATCACTGAAACAATTGTCTTATTTCTTATTTTAGTTGTTCTTCTAATTGCTTATTTTAAACTAACCTTAATTGCTGTGCTTGTCCTTTTTCTTTTAGCAGCATTGATGTATTTAAACAAAAAAAAACAATTAAACCTAATAAATTCTATTTATAAAGAATCACAAGCGAAATCAAATTCAGAATTATTAAATATCTTAAATGGTTATTTAGAGATTAGAAACTCCGGGAATTATCCAATCTTTTTAGAACGCTTTAAAAAAGAAAAAAAGATACTTAACGAAGTTACAGGGCGATTAATTTCTTTCAATTCAAATTACAGTAGGTATCTAGAGTTTGCATTAATAATATCGTTAGTTCTATTTACAATAATAAATTTTGGTAATAAAAATGTCATTATACTTTTAACTGTTTTTGGAACTTCAAGTTTGAGATTGATCCCTTCAATCAGTAAAATACTAAGTGCTTTAACATTGATAAAAACTTATAGGTATTCGTTAGATATTTTATTAAATCATGAACAAAATAATGTGATTAATAATCTCAAAATAAATTATGAAAGTCAATTCAAATTAGAGAATATAAGTTTTGATTATGAAGGTAACTCTATTCTAGAAAATATAAATCTAACAATAGACAAAGGTTCTTTTATTGGTATAAAAGGTGATTCTGGCATAGGAAAAACAACATTATTATATATCATCTTAGGAATCATCAAACCTAAAAAAGGAAATTGTTTTATTGATAAAACAAGAATTGAAAATTATGATTTCTTACCTTTCGCTAATTATGTACCTCAACAACCTTTTCTCTTCAATGGAACCATTATTGAAAATATAGTTTTGGGGCAAAACCCTAATAAAATAGATTATAATTATATTTATTATTTATGTAAAAAGTTGGAATTACATGAAATTATTGGAAAAATGGATAATGAATATGAAACAGAAATCACTCTTGAAAGTTCGCGTCTTTCAGGTGGACAAAAACAACGTTTAGCATTAGTAAGAGCCTTATACACAAGACCTTCATTATTAATTCTAGATGAAGCTACGAATCAACAAGACAAGCATTTAGAAAAAGTAATCTTTGATTTTTTAAGTGAAATAAATCGAAAAGATAATACAACTATATTATCTGTATCACATGACGATGATAATGACATTTTTTATAAAACTATTTATAAAATAGAAAATAGGAATTTAACACTTTTGTAAATGACTAAAAAATTATTATTCATTGCTCCTTTATTTCCTCAAAATCATGAAGAAGATCATATTGCTCCTTTTATTTCTCAATTTTCTACTATATTTACAGAAAGTGTAGATGTAAAGGTAGATTTAATTAGCCTATTTTTTCCAAAATCAAAACCCTACAAGTATAACAACATAAACGTATATCCCATTGGAAGTGGTTTCAAAAGATATTATGTATTCTTACCCTATTTAATAAAAGCTATTTATAAAGGTTTTATACTTTGTAAAAAAAACAAGTATGATGGTATTTTATGCTTTTGGTATAGAGAAAGTAGTTTACTTGGAAAGATATTATCTTCTATTTTCAAAATAAAACTACGCGTTTGGATGCTAGGTCAAGATGCCAAATCAACTAATAAATACCCAAAGCTATTAAAACTATCAGGTGAAGAAATAATAATGCTTTCCGAACATCAAAAATTAATATTTTTAAATGACCATCATGTTGAAGCAAAACGAATTGCTAATGCATCAATTGATATTAGAAAATTTCCTCAATTAAATACTAGCAATAGGGAAATCACAATTTTAGGTGTTGGTAATTTAAGTGATTTAAAAAATTATTCTCTTTTTATTGATATTCTATCCATTATAAAAAAAGAATTTAAAGACGTAAAAGCCGTCATTTGTGGAGCCGACACAGGTGATAAAGCCAATCTTGAAAAAAAAATAAATGCTTTAGATTTACAAGACGATATTCTATTTACTGGAAGTATTTCCCAAAAAGAAGTTTTAGAATACATGAATAATGCTAAAATATTTCTACACACATCAAAATTTGAAGGTAGCGGTACTGTTTTACATGAAGCGCTTTACGCAGGTTGTAATGTAGTAAGCACCATTCCAATAGAAAACCCTAGCCATATTGAAGATTCTTTTTTCTATAGCACTAACAAAACAGAATTAGAAAATAGAATATTAACAGTTTTAAAAAGTGATTTTAAAGCTAAAAGAATTGAGAAATTCAAAATGGAAGATACTGTAAAGGAAATTTATGATTCTTTTTATAACTAACGTAGTTTATTAATCGCAACTATTCTTTCTCGTTTTAAAAATTTGAAAATTTGATTCGATAAATCCCATCCTAAAAAGCGATGTATTTCTAATAATTGTAATTGTAGCTTATCTTTAATTGAAAGGCTAATCTTTTCATCCTTAAGCACTTTTTTAAAAGTTATTAAAGTATCGTAAAAAACTTTTCTAACATTCATTAAATCAACGATATAATCTTTATCAATAACTTGAAATAAATAATTACCAACAATAACATCTAAATAATGCTTAGCAATTTTATTCTTTAATTTACTTTCCCCTTGGTATTTTTTAAGAGTACTAAGTTCTAATTCAAACACTCTTTGACAATCTATTATTCTTTTTTCTTCTATTCTTCTTCTAGTTATTGATGAATCTCTCTTATGGATCTTTAAAAGGCTTTTATTTACATAACAGACCGTATCAGCCAAAAACAAATATTCAAAAACATAGGGTCTATCATCAAACCATAATCCTTTATCAAATTTAATTTTTTTGGCAATATCAGATTTATAAATTTTTCCCCAAACGGTTTCAGAAATACCATTTGTAAACATCTGTGGAATTAAATCTTTTGCTTCATTGCTATTTAAAACGTAATCCTTCCAACCTGATATTAACTCAACCTTCCCATCACTATTAATAATAGAAAATTTACATATAACTAAATCAGCCTTATTAACAATCATTTCATCAATACAAGATGAAACCATGTTAGATTCTAATTCATCATCGGCATCTAAAAAAGTCACATAACCGCTTGTACATGTTTGAACACCTATATTTCTAGCTTCTGCATGACCTGAATTTTCAATAGTAATAATTTTACAACTATAAAATTCTTCATAGAACTTTTTAGCAATTTCCAAAGAATTATCTGTTGAACCGTCATTTATTAAAACAACTTCTAAATTATTGTAAGTTTGATTTTTAACTGACTCTAAACATCTTGACAATAATTTTTCTTCATTATAAAAAGTGATAATTATTGACACAAGTGGTTCATCATACTTCATATTTTATAGCTATTATTTTCTCAATTGTTTTTTTTAAGACCAAGTTAATTTCACCTTTATATTTTGGCGGATTCCAAGTAAAATTTGATATAGAATCTGCTGATACAACAATACAAAGTGCATTCAATTTATAAAACTCGGCAAAAGCGTAAATTGAAGCACATTCCATATCGACATGCGTTACATTTTTTTCTTTAAAATAAGTAAATAGCATTTTGGTTTCTCTAAATGGCGCATCAGTACTCCAACAAATACTTTCTTTATAGTTTAATTCTTTTACAAAAAATTCAAACCATTTCTCTTTTTTAGGTTGAAAAAAATCTTTATCCGAATATAAATAAGTAGACCCAGAAGTCGAAAATGCATTATTTACAATACATACCTTCTCTTCAATTTCATCTTTTAACAAGCCTGCTAAACCTATAAAAATGAAATTTTCCACTCCAAAAACTCTCAACTCTTCCATTAATCCTATTATTGCAGGAGCGCCATTACCAAACTCAGAACAATAGACGTAATTTTTATTTAAAATATAATTCTGCCCGAATAATCCTTTTAGTTTCTTACTGAAAATTCGTTGCTTTTTACTCAAAAGGAAACGGCTTAACGATAATATTACCGTTTTAGGTAAGGTTTCAAAATTGTAACTCTTGTTGCTTTTTTTCCATGCAACAATATCTAAAATATCAAGTATCGATTTTTCGTTATAAAATGTTTTATTCTCTTTTAATGCTGATAGATTCATTCTCAATTTTTTTAAATATAAACTTTATATCATTTGCTATAGCTTCAAAAGACAATTTGTTTTTAAATTGTTCTAATACCTTTTTTTGCAGGACTAATAAATCATTATCTCTTGTTCTTTTTAATTGACGAAACAACTCATCCTCTCTATTTGGTGTAAACAAAAAAGCACATGCTCCATCATTAGTCATAAATTGAAAAGATGGAATCGATGTTACTATTGGAATACAGCCACATGCCATTGCCTCAACTAAAGCATAACCGCTACCTTCATAATGCGAACCTAATATGAAAAACTCGTTTTCGTTATAGATTTCTTCTAATAAGTGATGTTCAACATATCCTTTTACTATTACGGCTTTTTTTAATTTTTCACTATTCAAAATAAAATCTTGAACTGGAGATAATAAATGATTCTCATGAAAAATCATTGTTAAAATGGCGTTCTCCTCAATATCAAGAAAACGTTCGAACGCTTTTAAAATGGTTAATGGGTCTTTATTAGCATCCAATCTTCCAACCCATAGAAAACTATTTGGCTTACGCTTTGCATTCCCAGAAAATTTAAAATGAGTCGAACCTTCCATGACAGAGAAAATTTTATTCTTTGTGAGGATTTTATTTTCATACCAAGGCTTTGCATTTTCAATACCTGTAAATAAATAACCATCAATGAAATAATCCGAAACTTTATAAATATATTTTTTAATTCCTTTAGGTTTAGGAGCAAAACCATTGCTTTGCAAAAGAATTTTGGATTTCGGAAGTATCATTTTTAAAAAAATTAAATAATGAACAAAACCAAAACCATGCACTAAAATATAATCTGGTTGCAAAGACTTTATAAACCAATTAAATCGAAAAGGAATCATCCATTTCTTTAATTTTTTTCCTTTAAACAAGAATGCTTTTAAAGGTTTATCTTCTGAAAACGAACTATGTTCGGTTGTTCTTGCAACAAAATACAAATTAAAAGAAGTTGTCAGTTTTTCAAGATACCCTACAGTACTATAACATCTCTTCAAAACCTCTTCTGGTTTTTTAAAAGAAAATGTAACATAAAACAAGTCTACTAAAATTTTATCCTTACCCATATAATAAAACTAAAGTAAGAATTTGTTTTGTATATATTTAAGATTCCTGCCTTAAAAGAAAAAGGCTAACCTTTTTGGATTAGCCTCTTCTATTTTATTTATTAAGATACATTTTTCGTCTTGAGTATAGCTCATAAAACTCATCGTCCTTTAAGCTATCTATAAACAAGATGCTTTCACCTGTACTTTTCATTTCAGGCCCTAACTTCTTATTCACATTATGGAACTTGTTGAAAGAGAACACAGGTTGCTTAATGGCATAGCCTGTCAGCTTCGGATTAAAGTTAAAATCTTTAACTTTCTTATCTCCCAACATCACTTTAGTAGCGTAATTTACATAAGGCTCACCATACGCTTTGGCTATAAATGGCACTGTACGGGATGCTCTTGGATTCGCTTCAATAATGTAAACAATATCATCTTTAATAGCAAACTGAATGTTTATTAAACCAACCGTATTAAGTGCTAAAGCAATTTTTTTAGTATGGTCTTTAATTTGCTGCATTACAAACTCCCCTAAGTTAAATGGAGGTAAGGTAGAATTACTATCGCCCGAGTGAATACCACAAGGCTCAATATGCTCCATAATACCTATAATGTAAACATCTTCGCCATCGCAAATCGCATCGGCTTCGGCTTCAATAGCACCATCTAAATAATGGTCTAAAAGCAGTTGGTTCCCTGGCATCTGACTTAATAAATCAACCACATGTTTTTCAAGCTCTTCTTTATTGATAACTATTTTCATGCCTTGTCCACCAAGCACATAAGAAGGGCGAACTAAAATAGGGAAGTCCAACACATCGGCAATGGCAGAAGCTTCATCAGCTGTAGTAGCAATATCAAACTCAGGATATGGTATGTTATTTTCTTTTAATAAGTTTGAAAAATGCCCTCTGTCTTCGGCTAAATCAAGCGATTCAAAACTTGTTCCTATAATTTTAATGCCATACTTAGTTAGCTTTTCGGCAAGTTTTAATGCGGTTTGTCCACCTAATTGAACGATGACACCTTCTGGTTTTTCATGCTTAATAATATCATAGATATGTTCCCAAAAAACAGGCTCAAAATATAATTTATCGGCGGTGTCAAAATCGGTTGAAACCGTTTCAGGATTACAGTTAATCATGATGGTTTCGTAACCACATTCGGCAGCAGCCAAAACCCCATGCACACAACAGTAATCGAACTCAATACCCTGCCCTATTCGGTTTGGACCAGAACCCAAAACAATAACTTTCTTCTTATCCGTAACGATACTCTCATTATCTGCATATCGTTTGCCATCGGCAGTTTCCATATCACTTTCAAAGGTTGAATAATAATATGGTGTTTTCGCTTTAAATTCGGCGGCACAAGTATCTACTAACTTGTAAACTCTATTGACACCAAATTCTTCACGCTTACTGTAAACCTGACTTTCTAAACAACCCAACATATGAGCAATTTGTCTGTCACCATAACCTTTTTGCTTCGCTTCAAGCAATAAGTCTTTTTGAATGGTGTCAATATTAAACGTAGAAATTTCCTTTTGAAGTAAAAACAATTCTTCATATTGCTTTAAAAACCACATATCTATTTTTGTGATTTCATGAATTCTACTTAACGGAATCCCCATAGCAACAGCATCGTAAATAATAAACACACGATCCCAAGAAGCATAGGTTAGTTTTTCTATAATTTGATCGTAATTTTTATTCTCTTTTCCGTCGGCACCCAATCCATTTCTCTTAATTTCAAGCGATTGTGTTGCTTTATGAAGTGCTTCTTGAAACGAGCGCCCAATACCCATAACTTCCCCAACAGATTTCATTTGAAGCCCTAATGTTCTATCAGACCCTTCAAATTTATCAAAATTCCAACGTGGTATTTTTACAATTACGTAATCTAAAGTCGGTTCAAATAATGCCGAAGTAGATTTTGTAATTTGGTTTTGTAATTCATCAAGATGGTACCCAATGGCTAATTTAGCCGCAATTTTCGCAATAGGATAACCCGTTGCTTTACTTGCCAATGCTGATGAGCGTGACACACGTGGGTTAATTTCTATGGCAATAATATCTTCTTTTTCATCCGGACTCACAGCAAATTGCACGTTACAGCCACCTGCAAAGTCACCTATACTGCGCATCATATGAATTGCCATATCTCGCATACGTTGATACGTTCTATCACTCAATGTCATTGCTGGTGCAACAGTAATGGAATCCCCAGTATGAATCCCCATTGGATCCATATTTTCGATAGAACAGATAATTACTACGTTGTCGTTTGAATCCCTAAGTAATTCCAACTCGTATTCTTTCCAACCTATCAATGCTTTATCAATCATAACCTCATGGATAGGAGAAATCTCTAATCCACGCGTTAATAATTCGTCAAAATCTTCTTCTTTATATACAAAAGAAGCTCCTGCTCCACCCAAAGTAAAAGAAGCCCTAATAACTAACGGAAAACCAAACTCTTGTGCAATTTCTTTTCCCTTTAAGTAAGACGTTGCAGTAGCTTGAGGTGCCATAGGAATGCCTATTTTAAGCATTAATTCCCTGAACTTTTCTCTATCTTCGGTAATATTTATAGCTTCAATATCAACACCAATAATATCTACATTAAAATCTTTCCAAATACCTTTTTCATCTGCCTCAATACATAAATTTAATGCCGTTTGTCCTCCCATTGTTGGTAAAACAGCATCTATTTGTGGGTGATCTTTTAGAATTTTAATTATTGACTTGGTTGTAAGAGGTAGTAAGTATACATGATCTGCCATTGAAGGGTCGGTCATGATAGTTGCTGGGTTCGAATTAATTAAAATCGTTTCAATTCCATCTTCTCTTAACGATCGTAAAGCTTGTGTCCCTGAATAATCAAATTCGCATGCTTGCCCTATAACGATAGGACCAGATCCAATAATTAGAATAGATTTAAGTTTTGAATTTTTTGGCATTTTTACTGTTTAAATAGTGTGTTTTAATAAGTTACAAAAATAGGCATTAACAGATATAAAAAAAGGCATTACACTTAAGTAATACCTTTTAAATATCAACAATTGTTAATCATTTATTTTTTATGTCTCGATTCAGATGATACAGACAATTTCTTTCTACCCTTAGCTCTTCTACGAGCAAGTACTTTTCTTCCATTAGCAGAAGCCATTCTTTCTCTAAAACCGTGTTTGTTTCTTCTTTTTCTTTTCGATGGCTGAAATGTTCTTTTACTCATTATCTTATATCTTTAAAATCTGAATTGTACTTTATTATTTATAATTTTGGCTTTCTCCAAAACTGAGCGCAAATATACAAAGAGTTTTTACTTTGGCAAATCTTATTTTAAAAATATTTTGAATTATTTTTTTTGAATCAAATAGCATAATAAACGCTTTATTTATTTGGGTTGAACATCGTTTTTTTGTTAAATATCTATGGATTGATTTTGATAAAAATTTAGTTTCTTTGCATTGTATAATTGAATCGGATACCTAAAAATGTCTGCAACAACAACTCAAACTATAAAAAATGTACAATAAAATTATAAAACTTATCATAGCTGCTGGCATCATAGCCTTTGCCGTTTATCAATTTACTGAAGGAAATATAGGTAATGGCATTATGTTTATACTACTTTCTTTAATTTTTGTTTTTCTTTATTTTAAAAATGAGTTCATTTTACTGGCATTTTTAAGATTGCGTAAACAAGATTTTGAAGGTGCTAAAAAATGGTTAGATAAAATTAAAAATCCTGAAACCGCCTTAGTTACTAAACAACAAGGATATTA
Source organism: Mariniflexile sp. HMF6888 (assembly GCF_044335535.1). NCBI lineage: Bacteria > Pseudomonadati > Bacteroidota > Flavobacteriia > Flavobacteriales > Flavobacteriaceae > Mariniflexile > Mariniflexile sp. HMF6888. The sequence continues at coordinate 228,644 of NZ_JBIQVZ010000001.1, forward strand.
TAATTATTTACATGGTTTGATGGTTTCCCAAACAAATATGAACGAAGCTGAAAAATATTTTAAGAAAGCGATTGCTTTAGGACTATCTATGAATCACGATTTGGCTATGGCAAAATTAAATTTATCGGGCATTGCTTTTTCTAAACGTAGAAAACTAGAAGCTGAAAAATTACTTTCTGAAGCACAAAAATTAGACAAACAAGGCATGTTGACCGATCAAATAAAAATGATGAAGGAAAACATGAAGCGTGCTCAAATGCCTAACCAACATTTTGGTGCTGGTGGCTCTATTAGATCTCAGAAAAGAAGAAGTTAATCTTAGAGACTGTGTTAAGGCTCTTTTATGTACCTTTTTCCGCCATACTTCAGCTATTTTTCGGTCCATAACCATGGCTGTTAACTTCAAAACACCTTAGCCTGACAAAAAAGCACCCTATAAAACATTCCAAAAACAAGATTTAAACAGTCTTCAATTAGCTCTGGTATAATATCCTTTCTCAGGAATTTCAATCGTATAACTTTTACCAGATTTATTAATAAGCTTTGGTTCTCTTAACCATGGGTTATGAATTTTAAGGATCTTATAATTGATTCCGTACTGTTCCGCAAATTTTGTAAAATCGGTTACCTCTGTATTAACTTCAACTTTATAAGTTGGTACGTTGCTATATAAATCTTTTTCCCTAAAGTTAAAACCATACTTTGCTGGGTTAGTCAAAATCTCTTTTAGCGCGACTATTCTAAACACATAGCGCCCTGTTTCTTCTCCTAATAACAAATCGTAATAGTTACTAACATTCTGTTCCCTTAAATACTTTGCAATACCTGAATTACCTGCATTGTACGCAGCAGCAGCCAATGTCCACGATCCTAATTCTTTTTTAGATTTTAACAGGTATTCACAAGCCACTTCGGTGGATTTTTCCAAATGATAGCGCTCATCTACATTGTCATTAATCTCTAATCCATTTTCTCTTCCTGTAGCTGGCATAATTTGCCAAATGCCTCTAGCTCCAGCTGGTGAAACAACATTTGTTAAACCACTTTCTATAACTGCTAAATACTTAAAATCGTCTGGAACTCCACGTTTTGCCAAAATTGGTTCTATAATTGGAAAATATTTTTTGGCACGTTTAAACATTAACAACCCATTTGATTGCCAATAGGTATTAACCAATAGTTCTTTATCCATGCGTTCTAAAATATCGGGGTTTTTAAGTGGCATGGGTTCTCCTGCAAAATCTAAATTGCTAGGCACTTGAAGCGCATAAACATTATAATCGTTTATAAGCTTTTTTTCAAAATTCTCATCGGTAGGCGCCTCTTGCAGAGCATAAACAAATAATGCGCATAAACTTAATAATCCTACAAACGCCAATGTTTTCTGTACAGTCTTCATTTCTAAAAAGTTTTATTTAAAGGTAACTATTATGTTTAATTCTCTAAAATTATCCTTGGTAAATTTTCGTTAAACCACTTATATTTATTAATAACCATGATATGCGTTCCACCTTTTATTGTAATACAATTTGAAATATTTTTTATTGGAAATACCGCATCATTGTCTCCATGAATGTGAATAATATCTGCAAGACAGGTTTCTTGGTTCCAACAAACCATCTCTTTTATTGCCCAACTTAAATAGTTACTATCATTTACCGATAAATATTTTTTATATAACTCCAACCGCTTTGTAATATTGCTACCAAAAGCATACTTAGCAAAAAGTTCAATATTACTCACCAACTGTGTTGGCAACAATTTATATGCCATGGTTGTTTTGGCAAGTACCATTTTTTTTGGTAATTCGTGCATGGATTTAACACTGGATACTATAATTAGCTTTCTAACGGCCCTATGTTTACTCATTTCCTGCACTAAAACACCTCCAAAAGACACACCAATTAGAACAATATTTTCATGTGTTATATGCTCAGTCATTCTTAGAGCATAAACGCTAACAGATTCATTTTTTAAAGGCGAAATCCATTCCAAGTAGTGAATCTCAAATTGATTCTCCGGCAATTTAATATATTCAAAAATCTTGGGACTTGCCGCCATTCCTGGCATCAAATAAACGTGTATTATTTCTTCACTCATGCATTTCAATATAAAAATAAAAACACCAAATAACCTCTAATAGTTTATTTTATAAGGCATTAAACCAATTTTTTGCTTTTTATTAACGATTATTTTTCGTATTTTTGCAAAACAAAGTTATGTAATAGTCCTCACTATTTAAAGTTTCCTGAAAATTAAAAATACTTGCCATGATTGATGTTGCAGATTTAGTTGATAACGATTTTTTACGCCAATACGAACTAAAAATCGACAACCACTTAGCTAAAATTGAATACTCCCTACAAGAGCGAAAGATTTTTTTAACAAAACTTATTATTCCTGAAGAAATTAATAATGAAACCTTTAGTGAAGAGTTTTTGGCTGCTGTTTTTGAACAAATTGAAGAACGTAACTTAAGCGTTGTTCCCACAAGCCCTGAAATTGCTAAGTTTGTAAGAAGCAACCGAAAGTACAAACGCATGCTTCCTGTGGGGGTTAGGATATAGTACCCTAATTGCTTTGAAAATGCCATTCAAAATGGAGTTGATAGCGGAATTGTATACAATTCTGATTATGAAAAACATCTAGAATCTCCAAGCAAAGTAACGCTCTAATGGTTTAATTTAAACTGACCAACAAAAAAATTCATTAATCTCATTCGTTAGTGGAAACTATGCACTTTCGGCGCAAGACTTTTAGTTTCTAAAATACTTCCATATTCACAAACTCAAACCGTACCAAACCGTCTTCATCTATTTTGGTAAGCGCTACTTGATGCAATGTATTAACCAATTCCGGGTTCCAAGGTGCTTTAACTTTTACGTAATTTTCGGTGAAGCCGTTTATATACCCCTCTTTGTTTTCACTTTCAAACAAAACGGTTCTAGTAGTTCCTAATTGGCTTTCGTAAAAAGCACGACGCTTTTTAACAGATAACCCACGTAACATTTTACTACGCTTATTTCTAACATTCATAGGAACAATACCTTCCATTTCTACTGCTTCTGTGTTGTCACGTTCAGAATAGGTAAACACATGCAAATACGAAATATCCAGTTCGTTTAGAAAGTTGTAAGTCTCTAAAAAATGAGTGTCGGTTTCACCCGGAAAACCAACAATAACGTCAACACCTATACAGGCATTTGGCATCACTTCTTTTATTTTTGAAACCCTATCCACATACAATTCGCGCATGTAACGACGCTTCATTTTTTTTAAAATCTCATTGCTTCCCGATTGTAATGGAATATGGAAATGAGGCACAAAAGCTCTGGATTTTGAAACCAAATCAATCGTTTCGTTCTTTAAAAGATTCGGCTCGATAGATGATATTCTTAAACGCTCAATCCCTTCTACCTTATCAAGTTCGGTTACCAAATCCAAAAACGTATGTTCATGTTTTTTGTTTCCGAATTCTCCCTTACCGTAGTCGCCAATATTAACACCTGTTAGTACAATTTCTTTAATGTTTTGAGCTGAAATTTCCCTAGCGTTCTGCAACACATTTTGCATAGTATCACTTCTAGAAATACCGCGGGCCAACGGAATGGTGCAATAGGTGCATTTATAATCGCAACCATCCTGTACCTTTAAAAAAGCACGTGTTCTATCACCTATGGAATAGCTTCCCACATAAAAATCGGCTTCCTCAATTTCACATGAATGCACTTCACCAAAATCGTTTTTGGAAAGATCGTTTATATAATCGGTAATCTTAAATTTTTCGGTCGCACCCAAAACCAAATCCACACCATTAACATCTGCCAACTCTTGTGGTTTTAATTGTGCATAGCAACCAACAGCAGCTACAAATGCCTTGGGGTTTGCTTTTTGTGCTTGCTTAACAATACTTTTAAAACGCTTATCTGCATTTTCGGTTACTGAACACGTATTAATAACATAAATATCTGCCTGCTCAGAAAAATCTACACGGTCGAAACCTTCATCTGTAAAACCTCTTGCAATGGTAGAAGTTTCAGAAAAATTCAGCTTACAACCTAAAGTATAAAATGCAACTTTTTTTCTCATTTATTGTTTTGCTATTTCCATGAAGGTAGAAATCTCATTATATTTACCTTCTTTCGTAATAAGTCTGCAAATTTACAATTAATAAGTTATATGGTAAAACATGTTTTAAAACAAATAACAAACTATTTATCAATTAGTTGTATAATATTACTCGCCACTTCTTGCGAAAACAATTCAAAGACAAATAATAATCATTTAGTTTTTAAGTACAACGAACACAAAAACATCGGTTCCTTAGACCCCGCTTTTTCCAAAGATATTGCTGATATATGGGCTACCAACCAACTTTTTAACGGATTGGTGCAAATGGATGAAAATCTTAATGTACAGCCTTGTATTGCAAAAAATTGGACAATTTCTGAAGACGCCCTCATCTACTCGTTTTCTTTACGCGATGACGTCTATTTTCATAAAGATATTTTATTTGGCATTGATTCTACGAGAAACGTCATTGCAAAAGATTTTGAATATAGTTTAAACCGATTATTAGACAAGCAAGTCGCTTCACCCGGTAGTTGGGTATTAGCTAAAGTTGATAGTTTTAAAGCTATAAACGACACGCTTTTTCAAATTCAATTAAAACAACCTTTTCCTGCGTTTTTGGGGTTATTAACCATGAAATACTGTTCGGTAGTTCCAAAGGAAATTATAGAACATTACGGAAACGATTTTCGGTCGCACCCTATTGGCACGGGGCCATTTAAATTTAAACGATGGGAAGAAAACATCAAATTGGTATTTAGAAGAAATAACAATTATTTTGAAACAGATGAAAAAGGCAAGTCGTTACCCTATTTAGAAGCAATATCCATTACTTTTTTGCCCGACAAACAAAGTGAATTTCTGCAATTTGCTCAAGGAAATATTGATTTTGTTTCTGGATTGGATGCTTCTTATAAAGATGAAGTTTTAACGGCAGATGGGCGACTTCGCGATTTTTATTCAAAAGACGTGAACATGATTCGTGGCCCTTATTTAAATACCGAATATTTAGCATTTTATATGGATTCTGATGTACCGGAAATTCAATCGGAGCTTATTAGAAAAGCAGTAAATTATGGTTTCGACAGAAAAAAAATGATGATTTATTTACGAAACGGCGTAGGTATTCCTGCAAATGGTGGCTTTATTCCAAAAGGGTTGCCAGGATATAATGAACATATTGGTTTTACGTATCAACCAGAAAAAGCAAAACAATTAATTGCTCAATTTAAAACCGAAACCGGTAATAAAAACCCAGAAATATCTATTACAACGACCAGCAACTACTTAAGTTTTTGCGAATACATTCAGCGTGAACTTCACAAAATCGGGTTGATTGTTAATGTCGATGTTATTCCCGCTGCCACTTTAAAAGATGCCAAAGCAAATGGCAAACTCAATTTATTTAGAGCCAGCTGGGTTGCCGATTATCCCGATGCCGAAAACTATTTATCACTTTATTATAGCAAAAATTTTGCGCCAAATGGACCGAATTACACACACTATAAAAGTGATTTATTTGATGCTTGGTATGAAAAAGCCTTTAACGAAACAAATACTGCTAAAAGAGAACATCTTTACACTAAAATGGATAGTTTAGTAATGAAAAAAGCACCAGTAGTGCCTTTATTCTATGATGAAGTGGTACGATTCACAAGAAAAAATGTGAGTGGTTTGGGCATCAATCCTATTAATTTATTGGAATTAAAAAGGGTGACAAAAGATTAATCTATAGTGAAATAATAAACATCATCATCGCCTTTACCTCCATCGCGTTTTGATGAAAAATAACCAGATTTATTCACCCCATTGATAACCAAACAAAAATCGTCTTGTAGACTATTAATGGGTTCGGGTAGCTTTTCGGCTTTTTCAAAAGTGCCATCATCATTCATTTTACTTTTATAAATATCAAAACCACCAAAACCGCTAGGTCTATTAGAAGCAAAATACAATGTGTTGTCTGAACTGATAAAAGGAAACATGTCTTTACTATACGAATTAACTTTACTGCCTAAATTTTTAGGTTCACTAAAGGTATTATTTTCTAAAATATCGACTTTAAAAATATCAGAACCACCTTTGGTCGTTTCCTTTCCGCCTCTCATATTCGATGTAAAATACAAGCTTTTCCCATCTTTACTTATAGCAGGATGTGCATAAGAATATTTAGGATTGCAAAATGGAAGTTCCTTAAAATTTACCCAACCTATACCTTCTTGAAACTCTCCAACTCTAATTTGAAAGTTATCTTCATTAAAATCATTGCTTGCTGTTGTAGTTAAATAAAGCTTTTTATTATCGGGAGACAAAGCAGCACTGGTTATATACTTTATTTTTTCATCAGGAGCTATTTCAATATTTTTAATATTTTTAATAGCGCCATTTTCAGATAACTCCCCTTCAAAAATTGAAAGCACAGGATTTCCTTGAAATCGTTTTAATCGGCCTTTGTTATCTAATAAATAAGATGTGAATAAAATTTGAGAATCGCTTACCAACATCAACCCAAAATGCGGGTATTTGGTATTCATTTCAATATTTTTGATGGTATATGTTTCAGATTGTGAAAACCCAAAAAAACCTGCTAAAAACAATATAAAGTACAATGATTTTGTCATTTAGGTAAAATGTAACATCCAAATATACAAAACTTTAGCAATACTGCTTTTTCATCTATTAAAGCTTCAAATTTCTAACTTCTAGTAAAATCACTTTTTCTCGCAAAGTCGCAAAGTCACAAAGCTAAATGAGAATATTACTGAAAACTGCAACTGAGACTGAGAATGTGACTGAGACTGTGACTGTGACTGTGACTGTGACTGTGACTGCTACTGAGACTGCGACTCCTAATAAAACTACTCCCGTCTATACTTCTTTGTTTCTTCAAAAACGTGTTCTAAAATAGCTTTGTCTTGCTCGGTAAATTCAACATGACGTCTCGACATTACAATCTCTGCAACCTCAAAAGCCTTTTTAGTTAAATAAACTGTAAAGCCAGCACTTCCACCCCAACTAAAACTTGGTACAAAATTTCTTGGGAAACCACTTCCAAAAACATTGGCACTAACCCCTATAACCGTACCGGTATTAAACATGGTATTAATACCACATTTACTATGGTCGCCCATCATGAGTCCGCAAAACTGTAATCCTGTTTTAGCAAAACTTTCTGTTTGATAATCCCATAAACGCACTTCAGCATAATTATTTTTCAAGTTCGACGTATTAGTATCGGCACCTAAGTTGCACCATTCGCCCAAAACAGAATTTCCTAAAAAGCCATCATGTCCTTTGTTGGAATAAGCAAAAATTACGGAGTTATTAACTTCGCCACCTACTTTACTGTATGGCCCTACCGTTGTTGGTCCATAAATTTTGGTGCCCAATTTTAAAGTAGCACCCTCACAAAGTGCTAATGGGCCACGCACTAAAGAGCCTTCCATAATTTCGGCATCTTTTCCAATGTAAATAGGTCCATTGCTGGCGTTAAGTGTTGTAAACTCTAATCTGGCACCTTCTTCAATAAAAATATTTTCGGCAGCAATAACATTATTGCTAGACGGAATGGGTTGGGATTGCCTGCCATGGGTTAATAAATTAAAATCTTCCTGAATAACTTCGCCGTTTTTTGAATATATGTCCCAAGTATACTCTATTTTAATTACATCATCATTAAACTCAATGGCTTCGTAAGTCTCAAAATCCACTTCTTCTTGCGAATTTTTTGAATAGAACGCAATCACATCTTCGTCTTTAAAAATGGCTTGATTTTCCTGTAAATCTTTTACCATTTCAACCAATTCTAAATTTGGGAGGTAAGACGCATTTATCATCACATTTTCATCCATTTCTACCATAGGATACTTATTAGACAAATAATCTTCGGTAATGGTTGTGGTTGTAGAATCTAAAAACGTTTCCCATTTTTCACGAATGGTCAAAATACCTATTCTAATGTCGGCAACTGGACGGGTAAAAGTAAATGGCAATAAATTGTTACGCGAAGGTCCATCAAAAAGAATATAGTTCATATTGAAGTTAAAAGTTAGAAGTTAGAAGTTAGAAGGTGTTCTCTTAAAACTTAAACTTATTGGTTATCTATTCAAAAGTAGGCTAATTGTATAAAATAAAAAAGCCTTCAATATAAATACATGAAGGCTTTGTATAATAGTTTTGATAAGTTTATTTACTAAACTTAGCGTATTTGTTTTTGAATTTATCAATACGACCAGCAGTATCAATTAATTTAGATTTACCAGTGTAAAACGGGTGCGACGTTCTAGAAATCTCCATTTTAACAAGTGGATACTCAACACCATCAACCTCTAAAGTTTCGTTTGTGTTTGCTGTAGATTTTGTTAAAAACACGTCTTCGTTAGACATATCTTTAAATGCTACAATTCTATAGTTTTCTGGATGTATATCTTTTTTCATCTGCTGATATTTATTTTTTCTTCTGACAAATATAACACCTAAAAAAGTGTTTCACTGCTTAAAGTTTTAATATTCTTTTCAATTTTGGAAGTGCAAAAATAAGCATTTTTTACAATCTTGCAATACTTTTTTACATTTTTTATTGCTAATATTAATGTAACGAATTACTATATTTGAATACTAACTAAACAACTAACACGAAAATACAAAATTATGGAAAAATCTTTGAAATCAATCGCTACAAATTACGGTTTATATTTAGGTGTTTTATTGGCTTTATTAACCGTACTTTCTTATGCTATAAACCTAGAGTTGCTTACAAATACTTGGTATGGAATTTTTATTTTAATAGCCATAGTTGCTTTCGGAATTGTATCTGTAGCAAAAACAAAACAAGCACAAGATGGCTATGCCAGTTTTAAAGATGCTTTTACTTCCTATTTTATTACTGTTTTAATTGGGTTGCTTGTAAGTACATTGGTTTCATATTTATTATTTAATGTTGTTGATACCGATGCTGCTGCAGTTTTAAAAGAAAAAACCATTGAAAAAACAGTTCAAATGATGGAAAATTTTAATGCTCCAAGTGAAGCCATAGCTGAAGCTGCCGATAAAATTGAGGCTCAAAATCAATTCGGAATAGGCAACATCATAAAAGGATTGGCTGGTTACTTAGTGTTTTTTAGCATTATCGGCTTAATAGTTGCTGCTGCAATGAAAAAAAGTAAACCTGACACCGAATAATTTCTGTATTTTTGAAGCATCAACTTTTTGAAAGCTTTTAAATGAATATATCAGTAGTTATACCACTACTTAACGAACAGGATTCTTTAACCGAATTACATGATTGGATTGCAAAAGTGATGCAGTCCAATCGTTTTTCCTATGAAATCATTTTTATTGACGATGGCAGCACCGACAAGTCATGGAAAACCATAAGTACTCTTTCATCACAAAACCCAAACGTAAAAGGCATTCGCTTTTTAAAGAATTTTGGAAAATCACAAGCACTTCATGCTGGTTTTGAAAAAGCTATTGGCGATGTGGTGATTACTATGGATGCCGACTTACAAGACAATCCAGACGAAATTCCAGAGCTATACAACATGATAGCAAACGATGGCTATGATTTGGTTTCTGGCTGGAAAAAGAAACGTTATGATTCTGTTATCTCCAAAAATATGCCCTCCAAATTATTCAATTGGGCAGCTAGAAAAACATCAGGTGTTAAACTTCACGATTTTAACTGTGGCCTAAAAGCTTACAGGCTAGAGCTTGTTAAAAATATTGATGTTAATGGCGAAATGCACCGTTACATCCCTGTTTTGGCAAAAAATGCCGGCTTTACAAAAATTACCGAAAAAATTGTACAGCACCAAGCCCGAAAATATGGCGAAACCAAATTTGGCATGAATCGGTTTGTTCACGGTTTTTTAGATTTAATTACCATTTGGTTTTTATCTAGTTTTGGCAAACGCCCTATGCATTTATTTGGCGCCCTTGGAGTCATCATGTTTACCATTGGATTTGGATTTGCCTTATACTTAGGCATTGATAAATTGTTTTTAAACCGAGCTGGAAGGCTTATTACTGAACGTCCTCAATTCTACTTATCGCTTTCAACTATGATAATTGGCACGCAATTTTTTGTAGCTGGCTTTTTAGGCGAAATTATTTTACGTACCAAACAAGACAAAAAACGTTATTCAATTAAAGAAGAATTAAATTTAAATTAATAACTTTAAAAAACCGTTTCACCACCTTCAAAATAACATCTTTTCAAAGATTATTCTTTTTCAATTGTTTACTTTTGAGGCCTATTATATTTAAGATATTATGATACACATCGAACCACAAATTTTAGATCGAATTAACACATGGTTAACCCCAACTTTTGATGCAGAAACCCAGTCTATTATAAAGAATAGTATTGCACACCATCCAAAAGATATTCAAGAAAGTTTTTATAAAGACCTAGAATTTGGTACTGGTGGTATGCGTGGGGTTATGGGTGTGGGAACCAACCGTATTAATAAATATACCCTTGGAAAAAGCACACAAGGTTTAAGTAATTATTTAAACAAATCATTTCCTAACGAAACACCAAAAGCCGTAATTGCTTACGATTGCAGAAACAACAGTAAATCCCTTGCTAAAGTGGTTGCCGATGTGTTTTCAGCAAATGGTATTCAAGTGTATTTGTTTGAAGATTTACGTGCCACTCCAGAATTATCTTTTGCTGTAAAACATTTAAACTGCCACTGTGGTATTGTATTGACCGCATCACACAATCCACCAGAATATAACGGCTACAAAGTATATTGGCAAGATGGCGGGCAGTTGGTACCACCACAAGATGGAGAAATTATCAACGTTATTGATAGCTTAAAATATTCCGACATTAAGTTTGAAGCTAACAATTCATTAATCAAATATATAGGTAAGGAAGTTGATGATGCATTTATAAATGAATCTGTTAAAAATGCCGATTTTAATACGTCTAAAGAAGCAAAAAACAATTTAACCATTGTTTTCACCTCACTTCATGGAACCTCCATAACTGCAGTACCTGAAACTTTAAAACGTGCTGGGTTTAAAAACGTTCATATCGTAAAAGAACAGGAAGTGCCAGATGGTAATTTCCCAACAGTAGCATCGCCAAACCCAGAAGAACCAGCGGCATTAAAAATGGCTTTAGAGTTGGCTGAAAAAGTAAATGCTGATATTGTTATTGGAACCGACCCCGATTGCGACCGTTTAGGCGTTGCGGTTCGTAATTCTGAAAACAAATTACAACTGCTTAACGGAAATCAAACCATGTTAATGATGACCGATTTCCTTTTAAAACAATGGAAAACCGCTGGAAAAATTAAAGGAAAAGAATTTATAGCCTCAACCATTGTCTCCACACCCATGCTAAATAAACTTGCCGAGGCTTATAAAGTGGAAAGCAAAATTGTTTTAACAGGTTTTAAATGGATTGCAAAATTAATAAAAGACTTCCCTGAGCTTGATTTTATAGGTGGTGGCGAAGAAAGTTTTGGGTATATGGTTGGCGATTTTGTGCGCGATAAAGATGCCGTTACCTCTACCCTATTGGCTTGTGAAATCGCAGCTATAACAAAAGCAAATGGCAGTTCTTTTTATAACGAACTTATCAATCTTTACGTAGAACATGGTTGCTACAAAGAAAAATTAGTATCACTAACCAAAAAAGGTATTGAAGGTGCACAAGAAATTACACAAATGATGATTGACGCTCGTGAAAATCCATTTAAAGTTGTGAACGGTTCTAAAGTTTTAAAAATTGAAGATTACGATTTATCCATTTCAAAAAATATACAAACCGGAAAAGAAAGTACTATCGATGTTCCTAAATCAAATGTTATTATTTACTATTTGGAAGATGGTAGCCAAGTTGCTTTAAGACCTAGCGGAACAGAGCCAAAAATAAAGTTTTATGTAAGTGTCAACACTAAATTGAATTCGGCTGCCGATTTTAATAAAACGGAGGCCGCACTGGATGCTAAAGCCGAAGCCATTTTAAAAGACATGAAATTAATATAATAACCCGTATCTTTGCGAAAAATTTACATGCTTTTATGGTTATCATAAAAGCATGTTTTATAAACAGACAAATCTTATTTAATGAATCAGTTTTTAAATATTCTAAAGTATGCCAAACCTTATAAAAAGTATGCTTTAGGACATATAGCTTCAAACATATTATATGCTTTATTTGGTGCTTTATCGTTTGTAGCTTTAATACCTATGCTCGATATTTTATTTGAAAAAAATCAAGTAAAACCAACTGTTAAACCCATTTACGAAGGACTATCTTCTTTAAAAGATTATTATAAAGACTATCTCGCATACCAAGTAAATTTATATGCTGAAGACGACCCACAAAAAGCATTGTTTCTGGTTGTTAGTTTAATCATCATCCTATTTCTTTTAAAAAATATTTTTGGGTATTTAGCTAATTACTTCATGGTATTTTTAAGAAATGGTGTGGTACGAGATTTAAGAAACAAGGTTTACAAAAAAACAGTAGAGCTACCGCTTTCATTCTTTTCCGAACAAAGAAAAGGCGATATTATGTCGCGTATCACCGGAGACATATCAACACTTCAATACTCGATGCTACCTGTTTTAGAACTTATTGCTAGAGAACCTCTTTCCATTATTTTCACCATAATTATGATGATGATAATAAGTTTAAAATTAACCTTGTTCGTTTTTATATTTATTCCTTTATCTGGCATTATAATTTCTAGAATTGGTAAAAGTTTAAAACGAAAATCCGATCGTGTTCAAAAAGAACAAGGTGTTATTTTATCTATTATAGAAGAAACTTTAACAGGATTACGCATTATAAAAGGTTTTAATGCCGAACATAAGTTTGACACTAAATTTCAAGAATCATCAACCCGTTCGTACAACTTTTCAAATAAATTATTTAATAGACAAAATTTAGCTTCACCAACAAGCGAGTTTTTGGGCATTTTAGTTATTTCTGTTTTATTATGGTATGGCGGGCAATTAGTACTTGTAGACAACTCACTCGATGGCAGTTCATTTATTGCGTATATGGGGTTGGCATACAATATCATGGTACCTGCAAAAGCCATATCAAGAGGCGTTTATAATGTTAAGCAAGGTAATGCCGCCGCTGAGCGTATTCAAGAAATTATAGACACCCCAAACCCATTAAAAGACAAAGAAAACGCTATTACAAAAACAGGGTTCGATTCTGAAATTGTGTTTGACAACATTTCTTTTAAATATGAAAACGACTATGTTTTAAAAGACTTCTCATTAACCATTCCCAAAGGAAAAACCATAGCATTGGTTGGGCAATCGGGAAGTGGAAAATCGACCATAGCCAATTTAATTACCCGCTTTTATGATGTGAACAAAGGAAGCATTTTAATTGATGGTATTGATATTCGAGAGTTTTCAACCAAATCTTTAAGACAACAATTGGGCATTGTTACGCAAGACGCTATTTTATTTAACGATAGCATTAAAAACAATTTGAAGCTCGGAAAAGAGGATGCTAGCGACGACGAAGTTATTGAAGCCCTGAAAATTGCCAATGCATGGGAATTTGTTAAAGAATTGCCTAATGGCATCGAAACTAATATTGGAGATTCTGGAAATAAATTATCTGGAGGACAGAAACAACGTCTAAGTATTGCACGTGCCGTTTTAAAAAGCCCACCAATCATGGTTTTAGACGAAGCTACCTCAGCACTCGATACCGAAAGCGAACGCTTGGTACAAGTAGCCTTAGAAAACATGATGAAAAACAGAACCTCCATTGTTATTGCCCACAGATTATCGACTATTCAAAATGCCGATGAAATTGTGGTTTTAAACAAAGGTGAAATTGTAGAAAAAGGTAAGCATTTGGAACTTATTGCAAAAAAAGGTGTGTACCAAAAACTTGTTGAAATGCAAAGTTTTGAATAAAACCAAAAAGTTTATAAAACGAACTCGTTTAAACTTTTTTGATTGAAGCGAAAATTTAACCTTACGCCAGCTGGCTCGTTCGCTAAAATAATCCTCTGGGTTATTTTTACACGCTCCGTCCTGTGCTCGGTTGAAGGCTTTTTTGAGTTGCATAGCAGGGCTACGGAAGGAAGAAAAGGCAAAAAGGGAGTGCAAAAGGACAATTTTTTAGCCAATTATGAAAAGTTTAAACGAGTTCAATTAAAAAAGGATAGAGATTTGGGTTTCTATCCTTTTTTTTGTTCAGTTAGACTTGGGGACGACTAACAACATAAATAGGTTTCTGAAACAAACATAAAACAAAAAAACATATCATACAAGAAAAAACGCATTTAATCGTATTTATTATGCAGTTTGTCGATTATTTTATTTTTAAAATATTGATTTTCAAAACATTAAATGAATGTTAAAAAATCAAAAAAATCTATTTTAAACTTTTAGTAAATTTATAAGTCTAATAACTAAAGTATTTTTGTGATTGACGAAGCACAATTAGTAGAACAATTAAAATCTGAAACCCATAGAGAACAAGCCTTTAGAACGTTAATAACGTTATATAAAGAACGGCTATATTGGCACATACGAAACATTGTAAAGTCACACGACGATACCGACGACGTGCTTCAAAACACCTTTATTAAAATTTACAAGAATATTCATAACTTTAAAGGAGATAGTAAATTGTTTTCTTGGATGTACCGCATTGCAACAAATGAGTCCATTACATTTATTAACCAAAATGCAAAAAAATCACAAATAACCAGTGAAGAAGCTCAATCATCGGCAATCAACAAATTAACTTCAGATGTTTACTTTGAAGGCGATGCTATTCAGCTTCAACTACAAAAGGCTATTGCCACATTGCCAAGAAAACAACAATTAGTATTTAACATGAAATATTTTCAGGATTTAAAGTATTCAGAAATATCAGATATATTAGAAACAAGTGAAGGGGCATTAAAGACTTCTTATCATATAGCCGTAAAAAAAATTGAAACTTATTTAGCTCAAAATTAAACTATTACTAAAATATGGAGTCTTATTAACACAATGAAATTACCATGATTCAGAAACACAATTGATAATCATCGAACACCAATGAAAATAAAATTCGTGAGATAAACTCCATATGACCTTTAAAAAACAATATATACCTACATATGAAAAAGAATAAAATACATAATAATATAAAAAATACCGGATTTAAAGTTCCTAAAGACTACTTTGCATTACTTGAAGACACTATTTTAAGCGAGATAAAACTCAAGGAAAGATTATCTGATCCTGGTTATAAAACACCCGATAATTATTTCGATTCGTTAGAAGACAAAATAATGAATGCGGTTCAACCACAAAAAGAGGTTAAAGTAGTCCAATTATTTACATGGCGTAAAGCGTCTTATGTTGCCGCTATAGCTGCAAGCTTCATTTTAATAATTAATATTTTCTTTAATAACAATAAAGATATTACCATTAAGAACATAGAAACGGCAAGTATTGAAAATTACATCTTAAATGAAGATTTAGAAACAAATGAATTTGCATCTCTTTTCACTAAAGAAGATTTATCAGAAGTCCGTTTAATTACTGATGGTTACAACTCAGAAACATTGGATAATTTTATATTTGACAACCTAGATATTGAAGATTTTATCACAAAATAAACACAAACAGATGAAAACACTTATAAGCATCGTATTTATATTAAGTTTTTCGCTAGTAACCGTTGCGCAGTCTAATAGAGATAAGATTAAGACTTTAAAAATTGCGTATATAACCGAAAAATTGAATTTAAGCGAAAAGGAAGCTCAAAAATTCTGGCCTATTTACAATAATTTTGAAGAAGAAAATTCAAGATTGAGAAAAGAAGCATATGAAGCTAGAAAAAAAATAAATTTTGAAACCATTACCGAAGAAGATGCAAAACAAATTTTAAAGGAATGGCGTTTAAACGATAATAAAAGGCAAGAACTTGAAAACGACTATATAAACAACTTAACTAAAGTTATTTCAGCAAAAAAGGTTATTCTTCTACACAGAATTGAAGACGACTTTAAAAGAAAAATGTTTGAAGAGTATAAAAAAAGAGGACGCCATTGATGAGATCCTTTAAATTTTAAATTTATCAGACTGAGATTTGTTGAAACTGACACTGATTACCAGTAAGTTAAAATATTTCGACAAGACTGACATTGGAGGTTGTTATTGGCTATATTATATTGTTTATTTGTTGAATTGACTATTGGCTAGTGACTATTGGCTAGTGACTATTGGCTAGTGACTAGTGACTATTGACTAGTGACTACTGGCTATTGTTTATTTAGGTCTTCGACAAGCTAATATGACATAGAACTAGACTTTTTAGCCTCTTTTATTCTTTAAAAACTAGCTTAGAAATTCGCCCTGCTCCAGCAGCATAAGCAATACTATCATTTAAAAAGCGAATGGTATAAAATCCTTCATCGCTTAAATGTTTCCATGAATTTCCTGAATCGTTACTATAATCAATGCCTTTAAAACCTATAGCAACAAGTTCCTTTCCTGCCCTATTTGGTATGTATTGTACACAACTTCTATAACCTGGGTTTAGGTTTTGAGCCACCAATTGCCATGTTTTACCTCCATCGACAGTCTTTATTTTATTAGTCATATTGTCTTCAGGCTTGGTGTAATCACCACCAATGGCAAAACCGTTTAATTCATCATAAAAATCGATGGAATAGATGCCCGCCGTTTCTAAACCTTGTACAATAGGTGTGTTAAAGACTTCCCAAGTGCTGCCTTTATCTGGCGAATATAAAATGCGGCTTACTTTACCACCAGTTGCCACCCATGTATGGCTACCAACTATAGTAATATTGGTATTACTGGCAGCAAAAGCAGCTTCGCCTTCTTTAGATTCTGGCAACTCATCGCAAGAAAGCTTCTTCCAAGTTTCTCCCCCATTTCTTGTAACAATAATGTTCATACAATCATCGGTAGGATCACCTATGGCAATGCCCTCTTGGTTATTCCAAAATTTCATAGAATCGTAAAAAGCTTTTGGATGATCTTCTTTGTAAACTATTTCCATCTGTCCAGAATTACCTGTTTTATATAAAATAGCAGGACTTTCGATGCTTAACATAAAAAAATCGGTTGCTGTATGTGCCACTGCTCTAAATTGCAGATTTAAACTATCAAACGCTTGTTTTGAAGTTGTCCAACTCGACTTCAATGGGTTATAAAGTCCAAAAGCTCCATTATTGGCAGCAAAAGCTAAGCTATTGTCTTCTAATATTTCAATAGCTCGAATACTTAATAACGAATCTTGTAAAATAGTTTCTATGTCTACTTTACTAAAGTTTCCAATGGCTTCTTTTTTCTTTCCGATACACGAAAATAAAACTACAGCAATCAATACAAATACAATGTGCTTCATAAATTGTAAATTTCCATAAAAGTAGAAAAGCTTCATGAACTATCATGAAGCTTTTAACAAAAAGTGCTTGGTTCTTATCCTTTTCAAAATACTTAAACAGACATAATTAATTAAATCTCTCCTTTTAATATTTCAATATGTCGTTTTAAACGCTCTATATCAACTTCTAAAGTACCATTATAAACACCGCGTATATAGCCTTCTTTGTCTACTAAAATAAATTTTTCTGTATGTATAAACCCTCTTTTATCTCGAGTTTTGTTAAAATCCTCATCTGCGAAATAACCGTTCCTGGCCATGTTGTATAAGGAATCTTTATCCCCTGTTACTAAATTCCATTTCGTATCATCAACCCCGTTTTTTTCAGCATAGTCTTTAAGCCTATCAACGGTATCAACCCAAGGCATGACGGAATGTGATAAAAGCATCACTTCATTATCGGTCTTATATGAATCCTGCAATATGGACATGTTCTTGGTAAGTTTGGGGCAAATACCTGGACAGGTTGTGAAAAAGAAATCGGCTATATATATTTTTCCTTGATAGGTTTTATTGGTAATTGTTTTACCATGTTGATTGGTAAATAAAAAGTCAGGGATTTTATGGGTTTTATTAGTCCATTCTGGTGTAAAATCGGCAGAATTAAAATATGGTAGCAGAGCAAGAACTTGTGTTTCCTTCGCTTTTTGCTTACATGAAAAAATAGTAAGTCCCATTAATAATATGACGAAAATCTGTTTCATTTTATTGTTCTCTTTGATCTCCAAATAAGATTTGGAACACTGTTTTCCATTACCTAACTTCATTTTTACCAACAGTTACTGCATAACATTTTTTTAATCCTATAAGCCCAAAACGTTCGCCATTGACTACTTCATAATTTGCCTTGATAGTTCCATCAAGCTTCCACATCTGCTGGCTTCCGGTTTCCTTGCCATCCTTATAATTAAAATCTCTATATAGCACCCCTGAAGAATACCATTCTTTAACATTGCCATCATACTCACCATTAGAATTAAAATGGTATTCAAATTTCAGATTGCCGTTTTCCCACCAAGCTTTATGGACACTTATTTTAAGACCATTTGAATAGTAGCGCTCTATGGCTTTACTCCCATTTTCAAACCAATGTTTTTCATAACCTTGCTTCTTTCCGTCTTTGTACTGTATTTCTGATTCAAGATTTCCTGTCGGAAAATAAGATTTTAATATTCCAGAGAAAGGGATTTCTTTATAAAACAATACCCCATTATCAAGAACTAATGTTGCTTTGGAAACATCTAAAACCAACAAACTATCTTTATTACAGGCACTAGCCACAGCTAAAAAACAAACGATATAGGCCCATTTCATTTTCAATTAATTGGTAATGTTTCCAGGTGTTCCAAAAAACCCGCTTCCATTAATATAGGGATCCTGACTAGTAATATGATAGTGGTATATCCCATCAGGAAAATCGACCGTAGCTCCTGTATGTCCGTGATATATATCCAAATCATCATTAGCTATAACAACACCATTTTCTTTAGGCCCATAGACTGGAAAGCCATCTGCCAATAATCCTAAAAACGCATCCTCACCAAATTCCTGTGTTAAATAAACTGGTTCAATATGATAATGATATTGTCCAGATTGTTGTGGGTGACCTAACCACTGATCAAAGGAATCTATTTCATTGGTCAAAGGTCTATTGGGCCCCGCATACTGATTAAAAAACACAACTCCATTTCTAGAAATCCCAATGGGGCCTAAACTAGTAGACTGCTTACTTGCGGCCTCCTTAGGATGCAATGAAATGGCAAATACTATATTTTGTGTGCTTATCATATTAGGGTTTTGGTTCCAGTTCGCATTGGTTCCATTATAATCTTCATATAATGGGTTGCTTACTGGGTAATATGGACTGGTATGATTGGGTAAATCTTGGGTTGTAAAGGTTATTGTACTGCCATTTATTGCATAAGACAGACCGATACCTTCAAACTTTGACAGAATAGGTGTTATATCATAATTGGTGTCTGAAATGGATTCTTCTGCTGGTGAAGCGTCATCACTTGAACAAGCAATAAAAGCCGCAACTATAAGCATAGGTAGTACTAAAAGCTTTTCTAGGTGTTTCATAGTCTATTTATTTTGGAAATAATCATTTTCACTAATATCCTTTTCATGATTGCTTATTTTATCATTATTAGACTCCCATGAGTTATGTATATTTATGATGTTTAGTATCAATACTGTTATCGTTAATAAAACAATGCTAAATCTTAAAATTTTCATTTTATCAATCATCCTTTTTATTTAGGTATGATTTTTTAGATGTGTTTATTTCAAAAAACTTGTGCGATATTTTATTTTTTTTCAAAAAAAAACTTTCAATTGCTGAAAGTCTTTTAATTATCATAGAATCAATTATTTGGATGTGGCGGCGGTAACATACGGCCATTCTCTTCGTGTGGAATAGGTGGCCTTTGCTTTTTTTCTCCAACTTTATGCAATGCTTCAGTGACTATCTCATTAAATCGCTCTTTTTGTTTTTCATTACAAAGATTATATACCTCTCTAAGATTATAAAAGGTTGCTATATCTCTTTCTTTCTCTAAAAAACCTATCTCATTGGAAATAGAATCAATCTCTGAAGTATTTAAAGGACTGACTGAAATATTTTTAAATAACGCATTTTTTAATGTTCTTAAACTAGTATGTATTTGCCTTATTTTATGGTGGTGTTCCCTAGAAAGCATATGCATTTTTTGCATTTGCGACTCATTGAATTGCAATTCTCTTGCAATAAAATCGTCTGGGTCTTGTTGCTCATTCGTTTCTTTAAAAACAGGGGTTCCAATATAATTGAACAAGAAAAACCCATTTACAATAATTAAGAACACGAGTAACGTATATAAGATTGCATTTTTCTTCATAACATACTTAGTTTAATTAAACAAATTGGTTTCTGAATCTAACGATAAGCCATATGCACTTGCAAAATCGCTCACTTTCTCTTCATAGATGGCCGTCTTTATTTTTGCAAATGCATACACATTCAATAAAATAATACAAACCAAAGTTGCCAACTGAAGCTTTGGTGAAAACCAAGGCAACTTATTCTGCTCCGCTTCCTTTTCTGCAAACAACACCTGCATAGTCCTATCCTTGAAAAAAGGAGACACTTTAACCTCTTGGACAGTCTTGAGCACTTCAAAAGTGTCCTCTATTTTATGTTGTATGTCTTTATTTGTTTTCATTCTATTAGTATTTAGATACTTTTAACTTAAAAAACTTGCGTTACTTTTCATTTTTATAAAAATTACCCAAGAGTTCCTGTAATTTTTTTTTAGCTCGAAACATCAATGACTCAACAGACGGAATACTTTTATCTATTATTTCACTAATCTCTTGGTAGCTCTTACCATCTATCTTACTTAAGGTAAATACAACTCTTTGGGCATCTGGCAATTTATTTATGGCACGAAATAACGTATCACTTCTTTCTTGGTTTTCCAATAGAATACCTGGATGGTCCATATCTGTAAAATACATCGTTTTATCTAAAGGTATTTCACTCCTAAATAACGATTGCAGAAACGCAAATCGTTTTTTTGTGTTTTTCTTTCTAATAAATTCCAAACATTTATTTGTTGTAATCCTATAAATCCACGTCGATAATTTAGAATGGCCTTTAAATTTTTCAATAGAATTAAAGACCTCTACGAAAACCTCTTGTGCAATATCTTCGGCGTCTTCTTTGTTGGGAACAAACGATATACAAGTAGAAAATACTTTTTGCTGAAAATCATCAATCAATTGACCATAAGCTTTTTCACTATGATCTTTCAATGCTTTTATAAATTCACTTTCAGTCAAAAAAAATATTATTTGTGGTCTAATTAAATTGAAACACCAACATAATAAAAAACTTGTGTAATTAATTTAATTTTTTCAAAATTAGCATAAAATAAAAATATTCGTGTATTCATAGCATTTAATGTAACTTTGCACACTTATTTAAACACCATGCGATTACACAGAAATTTATGCTTTTCGGTTATAGACGGATTAACCTTAATTTTTAACGAAGGACATTATGCCGATAAAGTTATTCAACAATTATTAAAACGAGATAAACGATGGGGCGCTCGCGACCGTGCTTTTGTTGCCGAGACCACATACGATATTGTACGTTGGAAACGCCTGTATGCAGAAATTGCTGAGGTAAAAGAACCTTTTAATAGAGATAATTTGTGGCGCATGTTTGCTGTTTGGGCAACTTTAAAAGGTATCAAATTACCCGATTGGAAATATTTTGAAGACACACCAACCCGAAAAATAAAAGGACGTTTTGATGAGCTTTCAAAAATAAGAAAGTTTAAGGAATCGATTCCAGATTGGTTGGACGAACTAGGTGAAAAAGAATTAGGAAATACTGTTTGGAACAAGGAAATTACCGCTTTAAATGAACAAGCCGATGTTATTTTAAGAGTAAATACCTTAAAAACAACTAAAGAAAAATTACAAACCGAGTTATTTGATTTAGATATTGAGACCGAATATTTACAAGACTACCCAAATGCTTTAAAGCTTAAAGAGCGTGCTAATGTATTTACTACCGACGCTTTTAAGAATGGTTATTTTGAAGTCCAAGATGCCTCTTCTCAATTAGTTGCCGAATTTTTAAATGTACAACCCGGCATGCGCGTGGTTGATGCTTGTGCCGGTGCCGGTGGAAAAACGTTGCATATTGCTTCTTTAATGGAAAATAAAGGGCAAATTATAGCTATGGACATTTATGAAAACAAACTTCATGAATTAAAAAGACGCGCAAAACGAAATGGTGCCCATAACATAGAACCACGGGTTATCGATTCAACAAAAGTCATTAAAAAACTATATGATAAAGCAGATCGTGTTTTAATTGACGCCCCTTGCTCTGGCTTAGGTGTATTGCGCAGAAACCCAGATGCTAAATGGAAATTACAACCAGATTTTATCGAAAAAATAAAAACAACCCAACAAGATATTTTACAGCAGTACGCTAAAATGGTAAAAGTTGGTGGCCAATTGGTTTACGCAACATGCTCTATTTTACCATCAGAAAACCAGGAACAAGTTGACAAATTCTTAACATCAGAATCCGGTAAAAATTTCACGCTTATAAAAGACAAAAAAGTGTTAGCCCA
This sequence comes from Mariniflexile sp. HMF6888, assembly GCF_044335535.1. NCBI lineage: Bacteria > Pseudomonadati > Bacteroidota > Flavobacteriia > Flavobacteriales > Flavobacteriaceae > Mariniflexile > Mariniflexile sp. HMF6888. The sequence continues at coordinate 251,261 of NZ_JBIQVZ010000001.1, forward strand.
CAAATCGGGATTTGACGGGTTTTTCATGGCTTTGCTGGAGAGGAAGGTTTAGTTTTATATTCTCTTCACATATTTATACTTTTTATGGTAGAATTATTATTAATAAGCTAAATTAAAAACAGAATGCTCATTCATGTTCAAAACCTAGTGAATAACTCTAAATTTTCACAGTAATATTTACGTGAATTTACGCCGAAAAAAAGTAAATTTGCACTTTGTTAAACACAACACAAATCAATACATAATGATTCATTTCTTTGGAAACGTAACCAGCAAGGTATTTGCTGTTCAAACCTGCCTACCGGACAGGCAGGCAACAAAAGAATTATCAACCGAAACCATCGCTAAATTAACGTGGTTATTTGGCAACCAACCAAAGATAGAACAAGCATCGCTCGATGCTTTTTTTGTTGGTCCACGTGCTGCTATGATAACACCTTGGAGCACTAATGCTGTAGAAATCACCCAAAATATGGGCATTTCCGATATTATACGAATTGAAGAATTCCAAGCAGTTTCTGAAGATTTTAAAGGTTTCGACCCGATGATTTCTGAAAAATTCAATGGATTAAACCAAGAATCATTTACTATAAATATCAAGCCTGAATCTATTCTAAATATTGAAGATATTGCGGCTTATAACCAAAAAGAAGGTTTGTCTTTAAGTGATGAAGAAGTTGACTATTTAAAAGGGATTGCAAAAAAAATGGGGCGTCCGTTAACAGATTCTGAAGTTTTTGGGTTTTCACAAGTGAATTCAGAACATTGTCGCCATAAAATTTTCAACGGAACTTTTGTGATTGATGGTGTTGAAAAACCAACATCACTTTTCAAATTAATTAGAAAAACATCTGAAACACATCCCAACAGTATTGTTTCGGCCTATAAAGATAATGTGGCTTTTGTTGAAGGTCCCAAAGTGGAACAATTTGCACCAAAAACTGCAGATAAGCCAGATTTTTACGAAACAAAAGCATTCGAATCGGTTATTTCATTAAAGGCAGAAACCCACAACTTCCCTACCACCGTAGAACCATTTAATGGTGCTGCAACAGGTTCGGGTGGTGAAATTCGCGATAGACTTGCCGGAGGAAAAGGTTCATTACCATTAGCAGGTACAGCGGTTTACATGACATCCTATTCCAGATTGGAAGAAAGTCGCCCATGGGAAAAAGCCTTTCCAGAGCGCAAATGGCTATACCAAACCCCAATGGATATTCTAATAAAAGCATCCAATGGTGCATCCGACTTTGGAAACAAGTTCGGGCAACCGCTTATTTGTGGTTCGGTGTTAACCTTTGAGCATGATGAACATTTCGACAAGCTCAATGTGACAGCAAGAAAACTAGGTTTCGATAAAGTGATCATGCAAGCAGGTGGTATTGGCTATGGAAAAAAAGACCAGGCTTTAAAGGATAAGCCACAAGCTGGTGATAAGATTGTCATTCTTGGTGGTGAAAACTACCGAATTGGCATGGGTGGAGCTGCGGTGTCTAGTGCCGATACTGGTGAATTTGCATCTGGTATCGAATTAAATGCTGTGCAACGTTCCAATCCAGAAATGCAAAAACGTGCTGCCAATGCCATTCGTGGCATGGTGGAAAGTGATGAAAATTTTATCGTTTCTATTCATGATCATGGTGCTGGAGGCCATTTAAATTGTTTAAGCGAATTGGTAGAAGATACTGGTGGAAAAATAGATTTAGATGCCTTACCTGTTGGTGATCCTACGCTTTCCGATAAAGAAATTATTGGCAACGAATCACAAGAACGTATGGGCTTGGTGATTGACAAAGACCATATCGATATCCTTCAACGTATTGCCGATAGAGAACGCTCACCTATGTACACCGTAGGTGATGTTACAGGTGACGACCGTTTTACATTTGAATCTAAAACCAACGGCCATAAACCAATGGATTTAGCTATGGAAGATATGTTTGGTAGTTCACCAAAAACCATCATGACCGATAAGACCGTTGAAAGAAACTATGATGATGTTACTTATAACGCCAATAAATTTGATGAGTATTTAGAACAAGTTTTGCAATTGGAAGCGGTGGCATGTAAAGATTGGCTAACAAACAAAGTGGATCGATGTGTTGGCGGAAAAGTAGCAAAGCAACAATGTGCTGGACCTTTACAACTACCTTTAAACAATGTTGGCGTGATGGCGTTGGACTATAAAGGAAAAGAAGGCATTGCAACCTCCATTGGACACTCCCCTATTTCTGGATTAATTAATCCCATCGCAGGAAGTAGAAATGCTATTACCGAAGCCTTAACCAATATTATTTGGGCACCGTTAAAAGACGGCTTAACATCGGTTTCCTTATCGGCAAACTGGATGTGGCCTTGTAAAAACGAAGGTGAAGATGCACGTTTGTATGAAGCTGTTGAAGCCGTTTCAGAATTTGCGATTGATTTAGGCATTAATGTGCCTACAGGGAAAGATTCCTTATCAATGAAACAAAAATATCCTGATGGCGATGTACTTTCTCCCGGAACGGTTATTATTTCCGCAGCAGGAAACTGTAATGATATTGCCAATGTCATTGAGCCTGTTTTCCAAAAAAATGCTGGTAATATTTACTACATCAATATATCACAAGATCATTTCAAATTAGGCGGAAGTTCATTTGCGCAAGTATTGAATAAAATTGGAAACGATACACCAACGGTAAAAAGTGCCGCTTACGTAAAAACCGTTTTCAATACCATTCAAAAATTAATAAAAGACAAACAAATAGTTGCGGGGCACGATGTTGCTTCGGGCGGATTGATTACTACTTTATTGGAAATGTGTTTTGCTGACAATGATTTAGCTGCTGAGTTAGACCTTTCTGCTTTAGCTGAAAAAGACTCCGTAAAAGTGTTATTTGCTGAAAATTCCGGTATTGTGATTCAAGCAAAAGACGCTTCAATTGAAACTGTTTTAAATCAAGCGCAAATTGATTTTTATAACATTGGAAAAGTAACTAGCAGTGATGTTTTGAGCATCATTAACAATAACGACGTTTTCACTTTAAATATATCTCGTTTACGCGATGTGTGGTACAAAACCTCGTTTTTATTAGACCAAAAACAAACGGCAAATAATTTAGCGAAAGATAGATTTGATAATTACAAAAATCAACCTTTAAACTATACATTCCCAAGTCACTTTACAGGCCTCACCCCCAGCCCCTCTCCAAAGGAAAGTGGAGCGAGACCCAAAGCAGCTATTTTACGGGAAAAAGGCAGTAACTCCGAACGTGAAATGGCAAATGCGATGTATTTAGCAGGTTTTGATGTGAAGGACGTACACATGACTGATTTAATATCGGGTCGTGAAACTTTGGAGGATATTCAGTTTTTAGGAGCTGTTGGTGGCTTTTCAAATTCCGATGTTTTAGGCTCTGCAAAGGGTTGGGCTGGTGCTATTAAATATAACGAAAAGGCCAATAAAGTAATTCAGGACTTCTTTAAAAGAGAAGATACCTTATCGGTAGGTATTTGTAATGGCTGCCAATTATGGATGGAATTGGAACTTATCAATCCAGAACACAACATTCACGGAAAAATGCTGCATAACGATTCGCATAAACACGAAAGCGCTTTTACTTCCGTTAAGATCCAAAAGAACAATTCGGTCATGCTTTCAACCTTAGAAGGTGCCACCCTAGGGGTTTGGATTTCACATGGCGAAGGCAAATTTAGCTTGCCTTTAACAGAAGACAATTACAATATTGTTGCTAAATATGGTTATAGTGAATATCCACACAACCCAAATGGTTCCGATTTTAACACCGCTATGATGTGTGATAAAACAGGGCGTCATTTAGTAACCATGCCACACATTGAACGTTCTACCTTTCAATGGAACTGGGCATATTATCCTGAAAACAGAAACGACGAAGTATCACCATGGTTGGAAGCGTTTGTGAACGCCAGACTTTGGTTGGAAAAAAAATAAGGAGTTATTTATAGATTCTTGAAAAAAGCTTTTACTTTGGTAAGAGCTTTTTTGTTTTTAAAATGCACAACGAATTGAACAATTATTTTAATTAATGCTCAACAGAATGTGCATAATTATATTTTCTTTCTCTTTCTTAAATTTATTAAAACAAATCTAAAGGAGCGCAGTCGAAACCCTTGCCAAACCCTTTTCTGTCAAGCATTTCGACTGCGCTCAATGTGACAATTTAGAATAACCACGCTTAACTTAATGACATTGGGCTTGAACTAGCAATTAATACGGTGTTGAACAGGGCGTTCATGTTTGGCCGTACCGTCCACACGAACGCTTAGTTATTGTGGGCAGTTATTTCTGCAAATGCTGCTCGATTATTCAAGTCTATAACATTCATTTCTAGTTCGTTAATTAGATGTGTACTAACTCTATTGGTCAGTTGATTTCTAGCGTCTGTAACTCCATTATTATAATTTTTTGCTTCAATTATATGAGCAAAGGGATTGCAAATATTGACGCTTGGACAAATAACTAAACCGTCAAATTCCGCACTTTCTTGATTTTTATTTTCATTAAATAATTTTAAACCTCCTACAAAGGCTATGGTTAAACCAGAATAATTTAAATGTTCAATAAAATCCCTAACTTTTTCTACCTCAAATATTTCGTCATTATCTAAATATGGTCGAGAAGATTCTATATAATCATTAATTTGCCTAACCATTCTAACTCGTCCATTACAGATTAGGATAGCACTTGTTCCTCTGTTTTTATTTCCAAAAATAAATCGTTTACTCCAACCAAAAATTGACTTACAAATAAAAGAAAGAAGTAATTCATCATTATCTCCATCTGAATTGAAATACCTCTTTTTTGGCATTGTTGATTTTAAGGCTACAGCCTCTAAACTTATTTTTAAGGCAGTTTTTAGACTTTGAATATTATCCGAAGTTTTTATGCCAAAAGCAACTTTAACCAAATTTTTTCTTGAATTCAAAAGTAGACCAACTCTGACTCTTGAAACACCTAATCTGTTCCGAGTTTTAATTTCCCATTTAACTTCATCTTTTATTGAATCAGGTAGATTCTCTCTGTCCCTGAAGCCTATTCGAAATTCTTGAATTAATTTTCTTTCTCTATGCCAATCTAATTCTTTAATTTCTTGATATTCGTAGTTTATATTACAGCTTGGACAAACAATATTATAAATGTCAGTAATACCAGAAATACTTGAGCCTATGCCTTTTAATTCTTCCAATTTTTCTTCTGAAGCTCGAGCGGTATTTATACATGAGTCAGACGACATATAAACAGAGTTTTGAAGAACTTGTTCTAGATTATATAATGCTACTCGATAAGTTGTATTTTTTATAAATAAAGATTCGATTAGACTATCAAAGTTTAAAAGGATAGAAGATAAATCGAGATTGAAAGGTACTGGTGCATATAGCGAATCGAGTGTAACAAACGCAATTTGACGTATACTATCATACAATTTACTCAATTGTATTATTTGGATGTCACTTCTATCACTCGATAAATAAGTCCTTAACAGGCTAGAAGCGAAATTTACTTTGTCTAACCCAGTTCTTTTATATCTCTGAAGTTGAAAAAGTGCAACTATAATACTAAATTTATAATAATCATAATTATCTACAATTTGCTTGAAAGTTTCCCTGTCGAGTGGGTCAAGTCCTTTTCTGAAATTATTATAAGCATTTTGATTTTCTTTTAGAAATGTTAGCCAAGCACGAGAAGTTGAAAATGTGCCTTCTAAATATCCCATATTAGTAAGCAAAACTAGACATTGTAATAATTCGCCAGTACTAGGGTGATTAGGTAATTCATTAATTTTTCCGCAAAAAGTTCTTTCACCTGATAAACCTAAATCTCCTCGTTTATGTTGACACAGTTCAGATATCAATGAAAGTTTCAAAAAAACATACTCGTAGCGATTATGATGTGCACCTTGAAAAACATCTCGTAATCTTCCAAGTTGATTAATTCTTCTTAATCGATTTATATGCCCATAATTATCAAGAAACTCATAAAGGTTTTGAGTGTAGTCAAATAAATTTGCAGTTAGATTCCCAATTCCAGGAACATTGTATGTTACTTTTCTTGATGCCAAATAGTTTCTGTTTTAATTCTGACTAACGTTTTTTTTAATTGTTGAAATTCAATATATTATAAGTTTAATTTTTATTCTTCTCATTTGCTTTGTCATTCACCTTCGCGTTAGCTCAAGAAGTCAATGCTTCGGAATATGGAGGATTGCCCACAACGTGTATATGGCTTGTGGCGTTGGTTTGACAACTGCCATTTTTGGTTAATAATTTATTTTGTTTTTGCCGAAATTTTTCCAAAAGAGCATAGAACTAGCAATGAACTATAGGACACGGTGTTGTGTTGTGTTGTCGTCTTTTATTTTGTCCGATTTTGCTTTTTTAGTCCGTTTATTATTCTTATCTCTGCAATGTAAAAAATATTTTTGTTATGGAAGGAAATAAAATTCCAATTGAAAGTCCGCAAGGTTGTTTATATCCTTATCCACCAACTTATTATTATAATTATCCTTTTGATGAATCCTTTACACACGATAACTGTGTTTGTGTAGCTGTTACAAGGTTTGAAAATACTTATACTGGATTTGCTTTAATTGGGTTTAAAGTTGAGTTTCAAAAATTAGTCACAGATGATACTTACAGAGATAAACTTTATATTAATGGTTTTGAAGCTATTGGTTTAGCTCTTATAAAAACAACGGAAGAAAAAAGTGAAGCGATTATAAATGACATAAAATGTAATTCTAATTTTTATGTTGAAAATGCTTTGGATTTAATTTAATCTTCTTTATCTCTATGCGCTATATGTTCAATAATATATTGTGATGATTCTTTAAATGTTCCTTTCAACGATTCCATTATTACTTCAATTTCTTCAAGGTAAAGTCTATTAAGCAGTATCATAATTTTTGTTATAATCGGCACACATTTAGCTCTCTGTTCTCTGTTCAGTTTTGCGAATTTTGAATTCCTGTGTTTTTCCATATATTCTTCTTGGGTCATTCCTAAATCGTTGTTTTAGAAACGTGTGGTGAAATGCACCACAACAATCATACAACCACAACAAATAGCAATACAATTGTAGTTATATTGTTTTATGTATGCAATATATTACTTTTTTACCTATGGATATACAAAGGTCTCTGCTTTTTGCTTAAAAAGCCATCATAGGTCATGTTTTACTGAGCTATAATCGCCTTTAACTTAGATTGCAATAACTTCCATAAAAAACAAACGTCAAAAAAGCGCATTTTCATCTTGCTTTTGTGAAATTATGAGCTTGTGAAATGGTTACCGGTGTTGTGCTTAGCTAAAATTGGTCGACTTCAATTTAATTATAAAGAAAATAAATAATGAAATTACAATCAATATTTGTGAAACACCAAAGCCGATATAAAACCACCCATAGAACGAATAAAAATCAGTCATATCCATTTCCAAATTCGAAATATATTTTTCACTAAAGAATCCTGATAGTTTGTTAGTTAGCGGTGAAAGTGCGAAAGAAATAATCCCAAGTCCAATAGCCCATTTCTTTGGAAATTTGGTCAGATAAATTCCCTGATTGTTTGATTTTGTCGAGATATTATAAAGGAGGTACATGGTTGTTAACACATACAACACAAACGTAATAATTGGAACCCATACCATCATTAAGGTAAAAGACATGCCCATTAAGACAAATGAAAAATAGATTAAGTGTATAATGAAGTATAAAATAGCGTCAACCGCAGAAATGAAAATAAATCCATAAATAATCCAAAGTATTAGAAGTACATTCTGTTTTGTCATTCAGTTTCATTAATTAAGCACAACAATCATATTACCACAATAAAAGCAATACAATTGTAGTTATATTGTTTATGTATGCAATATATTACTTTTTTAATGAGGTATTAAAAATAGAATACAACTTTGAAGAACTGAACTAAGGCTTTTCATAGGAGTTCTTTGTTGTGCAATCGTACTTTTTGAAATTTTAGAATGTATTTAAATTGTCATGAATTCTTTCTTTTAAATCATTTCTCAATTGTGCTTGTTCAGCATAATTGTTCCATGATTTTATTGTAGAGTTAATTTCATCAATAATTTTCTCTCCTTTTTTAATGTTATTATCCTTAGCTATTGTCATTAAATCATCTTTATTAATGCCCAGCCTCTTTCCATTAACACTTAATGTTTGTTTGTTTACCCAATGATTGCTAGGGTCGAAAGAGAAACATACATCATAGGCTGGTGCTAATCTCCATTTTTCATTCTTTTTTAATATGAAAGAAAAATTCTTTGTATGATCATCATAATTGGTAGCTAATACATTAAATACCATTCTTCGAAACATTTGTTCAGCTTCAGGGTAGGCCAATTGCAGTAATCGCATTGTTTGAAACACTTGTTCGTAACTGTAGCCATACATGTCATTAAAGTCATAATGCTGTAAACCACATAATGATTGTATATGGTGCTTGATGTTTTCCTCCCTATCAAAACGTTTGGTCATAAAATGAGCCCTTCCACTTTCTTCTAATAATTGACATTCACTTATTTCAATTCCACTGTCAATTGCCATTAGGTAATATGCATATTCTACTCGACCCCAACCAGAACTTTCACCAAACTGTTCTCCACTAACACCATCAAGTTTTAGTAACCAATGTTCAAAACCTTTAGGGACATTACCCTGCCCAGACCTTATTTGTTTGGTTTTTGGATTATATCCAATTACAGCTTTTGGACGCGCTCCACCAGCAGAAGTTCCTACTTTTAATATTTCCATCATTGCTTTCTCCTCATTTTCATTAAGGTTAGTCAAGAATTCTTCACGTTCATTTAAAATTTTGCTTGCAACTTCAACCAAGCTATTTAGTTCTAGTGAGAAGGTTTTTATTTCGGTTTTTATTTGTGCTGGTTCAAACTCTATTGCTCCCATTCCTCTTGTGCCAATGAAGCATAATTTTTCGACAGGATTCATGCTGTTTTCTGATCTGCCTTGTTGAGATAACCATGTGTTAATCAGTTTATTTCCATACTTATCAGGTAAGGCATCAGACAACAGTCCTGGTAACCCTTTGAAAGTATCTTCAGTTTCATTACGTCCCTTTCTTATTTCTGGAAAACTATAAATTCTAGAGCCTTGAGCAATTGGCATTTTAATTGGTGATAAATCCCAGCCTTTTTCAATAAATTTCGAGTCATATTGGAAATAACCTAATCGTTGTGATTCATCCCAGCGAATAGCTCCAGCGAATTCTCCCCATATTCTTACTTCAGCTACATCTACCATCCTAAATCTTCTTTTTTACTATCATCAATTTTCTTTGGTGAAGCATGCTTTCTTTTCTTTTTCTTAAGTTTTGCATATTCGATTGGACTTATTTGATCTTGAACCTTGAATACATCCATGATGTATAGTAAATCAAGAACTCTTAATACTTGAATAAAGCTGTCAATCCTTACTTTTTCTCCTCTTTCTAGCAAGCTTAACGTAGAACGACTAATTCCTGCTCTAGCTGCTACTTGGTCTTGGGATTTGTTTTGATTTAAACGATGTGATTGAATAAATTTCCCAATAGTCTCCATTAAAGACTTATCTGATATTGCTTTCCATTCCGTGTATGACTTGTCATTCATAATAAACTTATTTTAACTGTTCTGAATGCTATCTAATACAAATATATGCAATATATTTCGAAAACATAATACTTATGAATGATAAATAATTCAAAATAACTTAAAAATAGAATAAATGAATGATAAGTCATTCATAATAGTTAAGCGGTAATTTGACTATAGTTTTAAGTCAAGTACTTTAATGGGCTTTAGTTTTTTAGTATTTTTTTAAAATGGTTTGCTGATATTTTAGAAAATTTAGAGCTACTTAAATTAATGTTTAATCCACATCATCAATATAGTTTACATTAAAATACCCATCAACAACAGTTCTACCCTCTATTTCAGAATTTTCAATATAAAAAGTTCCTTCAATGGTGTTTTTTTCGGGATCGTGACTTATTATATGAATAAATGAATCATTAGATTGGTTAGGATTATTTGTTAACAAACCCTCAGGAATATTAATTCTATTCACAAAATTTACTCCCAAAGATTGAAAGCTACCATTTGGCTGATATAAATAATTATTTCCAGATTTCACATTTGAAAGGATTGATATTTGCATTCTTCCAAAGTTTCCGTCATATCCGTGAATCACAATTTTATCTATACCTGAAGCTTCTGACCTACGAGAGTTAGGAGACCCTGGGTCGTCAGACATAAAACGAAAACCATTAACTCTAGCTGAAATTAAATTTCTGTCAGGGTTTAGTTCTTCGTTTTTATCAATATATGGCAGTGTAAAAATTCCGTTTTCTATTTCAATACTTTTTGATTCCCCAGTGGAAACATCTAACCACCTAAATAAAGTGCCATTAAAAGTTCCTGATACAATTTTATTTTCTCTATCCAAATCTGTAATATTGATTTCACCTACCTGATTACTAGCTAAAACATTGCACCCGTATACACCTAAATAATATTCTGAAGATGCAGAGTTACTCATATTTGTGTCATTGGAATTAAAATAAAACAGATTAGTTTCTAGATCGTCTTGTAGAGTTCCTATTTTATATATTCCTTCATGGATTGGCTCTTCAATAAAGGTTTCTCCTATAATTAATTCTAAAGAAGTATTCAGATTAGTGTCCCAACCGTTTATAACTAATCTCTTATTATCCCATAGAGTTGCATCGACAAAAGAAAATATTTCACTTGAGGGATTTCCATAATCTACTACCTGTCCATTTATAATGGCTTTAAAAATTTTTTGTTGGGTGTTTTTGCTTTCATTTGTTGTACAACTAATAAAATTTACTAGTACTACTAATAAAGCTATATTTAATATTCTTTTCATATAGTTTGTTTAAATTCTAATTGTATATTATTTTAATATAGTAACGGTTTGTGGATAGTCACATGTGCAAGCAACTAATTTGCTAAAATAGTTTTTCTTATCTAGCTAATGGTAAACGAGTCCATTTTTCATTCACCCATTTTTCATTATCAAAACTCCAAGCCATCATTAGCGTTGTTTCATCTATTAATTTATATTTAATGGTACAATCTTTTCCATTTAAATTGGAGTTCATTTCATGCATGATAATATGTTCGACCAAGATACTATCAGATTTGATTTTGTAAGTGCCATATTGTCCAATTACTGTTTCATTAGGCCAAGTCACAAAAGTATAATAGGAACCATCAGCATTAATTACTTTGTAATTTCCATTTAATCTATCCATAGTATTGCCATTAGTGAGAGCTATTCCTGTTTGTCTCCAAATTCCAACAATAGACTTTAAAGCGGGAATATGAGTTTGTTCTCTCTGTGCATTTGTAAGTAATGAAAAAGTCAGAAATAATAAGATAAGAATATTTTTCATAATGTAGATGGCTTTATTAGATTTTAGTTAATGATTTCAGCTTGTTGCTAACCTGTTTGTCAATGGTTGCGTTGCTTAAAAATTCGCTAGGATTTTCCGGTATTAAAATCAGAAGCAATAAACTATACATTCTAGTTATTGAACGCTAGTTATTCTAGTTATTACCTACAATTTTTTTTAAGAATTAAATCTAGAATAGATACCCTAATCCAAGTTGAAATCCATAAAATTTAGATGAACTTAAATAATTTTCTTTATCAAAGACATTTGAAAGTCCTTGATTATATCTAACATTTGAAAAAAATCCGTTAGTAAGTTTATACGAAATACCAATTGCACCACTGAATTCAAAATTATTTAAAAGATTACTTTCATAATCGGAAATCTTATCATTAACGAGAAAATTAAAAGAAGGTCCGATTTCAACCGAAAAGTTTGGTAGTAAGTAAACCTTACTTAAAATAGGTACTTGTAAGTAGTCCAAAGAGTATTCTTCAGATTTTGGTCCACTGCCAAGCATTATAACTTTTGCATTTGTTCCTTGATTAGCATATAAAACTTCAGGTTGAATAGAAAACTTACTACTTATGGAAATTTCGGCTAAAATCCCTAGGTAGTACCCAGTTCTTGTATTGTTCTCTGCAAAATAGTCAGAGGTTAAATTAGTAAAGTTAAAACCCCCTTTAATTCCATAATGAAAGTTTTTTTGTGCGTTAATATGTGTTGAAAATAAAACAATAAAAACAAAAAAGATTAAATTTTTCATAAGTCAAGTTAATTAGTATAAGTATATGTGTAAGATGAATTTCTAATCAAAAGGTTGCGTTCAAATCGTGGTAACAATCATACAACCACAACAAATAGCAATAATTGTTATATTGTTTATGTATGCAATATATTACTTTTTAATTAAGGTATTAAATAAAAAACGACGCCTTATTGTAAAATGTGGTTTCTTAGATATGCTTACTTTTTCTTTTATATTGTTACGAAATCACAGTCTTCTCAGATCTGGTTAGAAAAAAATTGTTTTACTTTATAAAAAGGCCCAGATAATTCAATTACCTGGGCTTTTAAATTGTGAAAAAATCATTAATACTACAGAGCTTCTTTAATGACAGCCTGTGCAGAAACCAATCTAGCAATGGGAACTCTAAAAGGGGAACAACTCACATAATTCATACCGTTACGGTAGCAGAACTCGATAGAACTTGGTTCGCCACCGTGTTCACCACAGATGCCAACTTTTAAATTTGGCTTAACACTTCGACCTCTTTCAATACCCATTTTTATTAACTGCCCTACGCCTTCTTGATCCAACACTTCAAAAGGATCCACTTTTAAAATACCTTTTTCAATATAAATGGGCAAGAATTTACCGACATCATCACGCGAATATCCAAAAGTCATTTGCGTTAAATCATTCGTTCCAAAAGAAAAGAAATCTGCTTGTTCTGCGATCTTATCTGCCATCAATACTGCTCTTGGAATCTCAATCATAGTGCCTACTAAATAGTCTATACGATCATTTCTTTCTTTAAAAACAGTAGTTGCAGTGTGTCTAATAATTTGTTCTTGCATCTCGAACTCCTTAACAGTGCCAACGAGAGGCACCATAATTTCAGGTTTGGAAACAATGCCTTTAGCTTTTAAGTTTAAAGCAGCCTCAATGATAGCACGTGTTTGCATTTCCGTGATTTCTGGGTAGGTATTTCCTAATCTACAGCCTCTATGCCCTAACATAGGATTAAATTCTTCCAATTCTGCTACTTTATTTTTTACAGCTTGTAACGAAATGTGCATATCATCAGCAAGGTCTTTTTGTGTTGCTAATTGGTGAGGCACAAACTCATGTAATGGTGGATCTAGCAAACGAATTGTTACTGGCAAACCGTCCATAGCTTCAAAAATGCCTTCAAAATCTGCTCGCTGCATCGGTAGCAATTCATTTAAAGCTAATTTTCTACCTTTTACGGTATCGGATAAAATCATTTCACGCATGGCTTTAATTCTATCCACTTCAAAGAACATGTGTTCGGTTCTGGTTAAGCCAATACCTTGTGCTCCAAAATTTCTAGCAATTTTAGCATCTTTCGGAGTGTCTGCATTGGTTCTCACTTTCATGTTGGCATACTTATCAGACAACTTCATGATTTCCGCAAATTCACCACTTAATTCAGGTTCAACAGTTTCTACTTTACCTTCAATAATATTTCCTGTGGAACCATTTAAAGAAATCCAATCACCTTCATGGTACTCATGGCCATCAACAGTAAGTGTTCTTGCTTTGTAATTAATTTTTAACGCACCTGCCCCAGAAATACAGCATTTACCCATACCACGGGCAACAACAGCAGCATGTGAGGTCATACCACCTCGAGCCGTTAAAATACCTTTGGCAATATGCATCCCTTCCAAATCTTCAGGTGATGTTTCAATACGTACTAAAATGCTACTTTTAAATTTAGATGCTTCATCAGCAAAAAACACAATTTTACCAGTGGCAGCACCAGGAGAAGCTGGCAATCCTTGGGCAATGACATGTGCTCGTTTTAAAGCGGAATCATCAAAAACCGGATGTAATAATTCATCTAGTTTATTAGGTTCAATTCGTAACAATGCTTCTTTCTCATCAATCTTTCCTTCTTTCAATAAATCAATGGCTATTTTAACCATGGCAGCACCTGTGCGTTTACCATTACGGGTTTGCAATATCCATAGTTTACCATCTTGAATAGTAAACTCCATATCCTGCATTTCCCTATAATGGTTTTCAAGTGTTTTTTGATACACATTGAGTTCATTAAAAACAGCAGGCATCAATTCTTCTAATGATGGGTATGTTTCCAGTCTTTCCGATTCTTTAACTTTTGCCAATTCTGCCCAACGCTGTGAACCCAGTTTTGTTATTTGCTGAGGCGTTCTAACACCGGCAACAACATCTTCACCTTGTGCGTTTATTAAATATTCACCGCTAAAAACATTTTCTCCAGTTCCAGCATCCCTAGTAAAACAGACACCTGTCCCAGAATTATTTCCCATATTACCATATACCATGGCTTGAACATTTACAGCAGTTCCCCAGTCTTCTGGGTATCCATGCATATTTCTATAATAAATAGCGCGATCACCATTCCAGCTATTAAATACCGCTATGATAGCTCCCCAAAGCTGTTCCCAAGGATATGTTGGGAAATCATGACCCGTTTGTTTTTTTACCGCTTCCTTAAAACCATAAACTAAATCTTTTAAATCCTGAATGGAAAATTCCGTATCTAATTGGATACCTCTTTTTTCTTTAAGGGTTTCCATAATTTCTTCAAAAGGATCGATATCTTCCTTAGAAGCTGGTTTCATCCCAAGCACTACACCGCCATACATTTGAATAAAACGGCGATAAGAATCCCATGCAAAATGTTCATTTCCTGTTTTCTTGGCCAATCCTTTAATAACCTCATCATTTATTCCAAGATTTAAAACGGTATCCATCATCCCTGGCATAGACACTCTGGCTCCAGAACGTACCGATACCAATAAAGGGTTTTCTTTATCGCCAAATTTAGCAGTCATTTGAGATTCAATATTCGCAATTGATTCTTCTATATCTTCTTTTATTAAATCTACAACAGCCTCTTTACCTAATAAATTATATTCGGTACATACATCCGTAGTAATTGTAAAACCAGGAGGCACAGGAATTCCAATCGAACTCATTTCAGCTAAATTAGCACCTTTACCTCCTAATAAATTTTTCATGTTGCTATTTCCATCAGCCGTTTTGTTTCCAAATCTGTAAACTCTTTTTTTTGCTTCCTGTAGTAGTTCCATAATAAATAATTTATAAATTAAAAAAATATAGATATGACCTTTAAAGTTACATTGTAAAAAGGGTAATTTCAATGATATAAATCATATTATTATTAAGTACTAAAATATTTTACCTTAGATAAAAAAAACAGATTTAAATAAGCAAATTTGTAAATCACTATTAATTTCTTACTTTGCATCGTACAAATTACAATGACCTAATGACAAACGTTACCAGAATATTCGATTTCCCTTATTATCAGCTTGAAACCTATAATTTAAACAAGGCTTTGACTACAAAATATGACGGTGAATGGAAATCAATTTCTACTCAGGAATTTATTAATCAAGCCAATGCTATAAGTAGAGGTTTGCTTCGCTTGGGCGTAAAACCAAATGACAAAATTGCTGTTATTTCTTCAACGAATCGAACTGAATGGAATGTTCTGGATATTGGTGTATTACAAACGGGTGCACAAAACGTACCTATTTACCCAACCATTGCTTCAGAAGACTATGAATATATTCTGAATCATTCAGAATCCTTATATTGTTTTGTTTCTGATGTTGAAGTTCTTGAAAAGTTAAATACCATAAAAAGTAAAACAAACTTAAAAAACGTATATACTTTTGATGCTATAGAAGGCGAAAACCATTGGACCGATGTTTTAAAATTAGGAGAAGACATTAGCAATCAAATAGAAGTTGAAGCAACAAAAGACACCGTAAAACCTTCCGATTTGGCAACCTTAATTTACACTTCGGGAACTACTGGAAAACCAAAAGGTGTCATGCTTTCCCATAACAACCTAGTTTCAAACGTACTGGATAGTAAAAAGCGTGTACCTTTTCGTTATGGAAAATCCAAAGCCTTAAGCTTCCTTCCCATTTGCCATGTTTTTGAGCGTATGATTCTGTACTTATATATATACTGCGGCGTCGAAATTTATTTTGCAGAATCTATTGAAAAAATGAGCGACAACCTAAAAGAAGTCGGCCCGAATGTTATGACAGCTGTTCCTCGACTTTACGAAAAGGTCTATGATAAAATTGTAGCAAAAGGAGCCGATTTAACAGGCATCAAAAAAATGCTGTTCTTTTGGGCATTAAATCTGGGACTAAAGTTTGAGCCTTACGGAAAAAATGGCTGGTGGTACGAATTTCAGTTAAAAATAGCTAGAAAACTCATTTTTAGCAAATGGAAAGAGGGCTTAGGTGGCCATTTAGAAATTATGGTTTCTGGTAGTGCCGCACTACAAACAAGATTAACCCGTGTTTTTGCAGCAGCTGAATTACCTATTATGGAAGGGTACGGACTTACTGAAACCTCGCCCGTAATATCAGTAAACGATATGAGAAATGGTGGCTTTAGAATTGGAACCGTTGGAAAAACAATTGATAATATTGAAGTTAAAATTGCTGAAGATGGCGAAATTCTTGTAAAGGGTCCTAACGTTATGCTTGGCTATTTTAAAGACCCCGAAAAAACAGCCGAAGTAATGACGGGCGATTACTTTCATACTGGAGATATTGGCGAATTTGATGCCGATGGTTTTTTGAAAATAACAGACCGCAAAAAGGAAATGTTTAAAACCTCTGGTGGAAAATATGTAGCTCCAGCACTTATTGAAAACCAATTCAAACAATCGCGTTTTATAGAGCAAATCATGGTTATTGGTGATGGCGAAAAAATGCCCGCTGCTTTAATACAACTTAACTTCGATTTTGTTAAAGAATGGGCAAGAAAACACCTTATTGTCTTTAACAATAGTAGCGACCTTATTACAAACCCAAAACTATTGGAGCGCATACAAAGCGAAATAGATAAAGCCAATACCAACTTTGGTAATTGGGAACAAATAAAGAAGTTTGAAATAACACCAGATGTGTGGTCTATAGATGCAGGACACTTAACTCCTACCATGAAATTAAAGCGTAAAGTTATTAAAGAAAAATACGCTGACCTTATCGAAAAAATTTACAGACCTTAGCTATAGATCCTAAATAAGCCAAAAATCTAAATAAAACGTCACAATTTTTCTTAATATATTATGCATGCATAATATATTTTCATATATTTGGACTATCCAACCAAAAAACATGAAAGAAAAAACAATTGATTATATGTTACGGACCACATGGCTTGCTGTTCAAAAAATGTATAATGAAGAAGCTGCAAAATTTGGCAGCACCATGGCTACTGGCTTTACATTATTGAGTATAGATCCAGAAAAAGGAACAGCGTCTACAGCCTTAGGCCCAAAAATGGGTATGGAAGCTACCAGTTTGTCAAGAATATTAAAAACAATGGAAGCAAAAGGATTGATAGAACGTCATCCTAATCCTGAAGATGGTAGAGGTGTTATTATCCGTCTTACTGATTTTGGACGTCAAAAAAGAGCCCATTCCAAAGAAAAGGTTTTAATCTTCAATGAAAGTATCAAAAAGAATGTTTCAGAAGAGAAATTAAACCATTTCTATGAAGTTACCGAAATGATTAACGAAATGATTTCAAACAAAAAAATATACGACCAAAACGATAAGTAACTAAAATGAGCAAACGAAGAATTAAAAAAGTGGCCATTATTGGCTCTGGAATTATGGGAAGCGGTATTGCATGTCATTTCGCAAACATTGGTGTAGATGTGTTGTTGCTCGATATTGTCCCCAGAGAATTAAATGATGTCGAAAAAGCAAAAGGGTTAACACTTGACGACAAAACAGTGAGAAACCGATTGGTAAATGAGGCGTTGGCTGCCGCATTAAAATCCAAACCTTCTCCTATTTATCATTCAAGTTTTGCCAGTAGAATTACTACGGGAAATTTAGAAGATGATATTGCTAAAGTGTCCCAAGTAGATTGGATTATGGAGGTTGTTGTTGAACGATTGGATATTAAAAAAAGTGTTTTTGAAAAGCTAGACAAACACAGAACTCCAGGCACTTTAATTACTTCCAACACATCAGGCATTCCTATTCATTTTATGAGCGAAGGACGCAGTGAGGATTTTCAAAAGCATTTCTGCGGCACACACTTTTTCAATCCTGCACGGTATTTAAAATTATTTGAGATCATTCCTGGCCCTAAAACAGATGCTTCAGTTTTAGACTTTTTAAATGGTTACGGCGAACAATTTTTAGGAAAAACATCGGTAATTGCTAAAGACACACCGGCATTTATAGGAAACCGTATTGGAATTTTTGGTATTCAAAGCTTATTCCATCAAGTAAAATCATTAGGATTAACGGTTGAAGAAATTGATAAGCTAACAGGCCCTGTTATTGGGCGTCCAAAATCGGCAACCTTTAGAACTGTCGATGTGGTTGGATTAGACACTTTGGTGCATGTTGCCAATGGTATTTATGAAAATTGTCCCAATGATGAAGCCCACGAACTTTTCAAACTACCCGATTTCATCCATACCATGATGGAAAAAAAATGGTTAGGAAGTAAAACAGGGCAAGGATTTTATAAAAAGGAAGGTAAAGACATTTTAGCATTAGACTTAAATACACTAGAATACAGACCCTCAAAAAAAACAAACTTTGCAACTTTAGAACTAACTAAAACCATCGATAAAGTTATCGACCGTTTTAAAGTTTTGGTTTCAGGAAAAGACAAGGCAGGCGATTTTTACAGAAAAAATTTCGCTTCTATGTTCGCTTATGTATCACATAGAA
This sequence comes from Mariniflexile sp. HMF6888, assembly GCF_044335535.1. Lineage (NCBI taxonomy): Bacteria > Pseudomonadati > Bacteroidota > Flavobacteriia > Flavobacteriales > Flavobacteriaceae > Mariniflexile > Mariniflexile sp. HMF6888. The sequence continues at coordinate 270,202 of NZ_JBIQVZ010000001.1, forward strand.
TTCCAGAAATCACAGACGAATTATATAAAATAGATGACGCCATGAAAGCTGGCTTTGGTTGGGAACATGGTCCGTTTCAAATTTGGGATGCCATAGGTGTAGAAAAAGGCATAGAAATAATGAAAGCCGAAGGTTTAGAACCTGCCGCTTGGGTAAATGAGATGTTGGCTTCAGAAAACACCTCGTTCTACTCTGTAAAAAATGGAGCCACCTATTTTTATGATATTCCTAAAAAATCACAAGAAAAGATACCTGGTCAAGATGCCTTCATCATTTTAGATAATATTCGAAAATCCAAAGAAGTATTTAAAAATACAGGCGTTGTGATTGAGGATTTGGGCGACGGTATTTTAAACTGCGAATTCCAATCGAAAATGAACACCATTGGCGGCGATGTGTTGGCAGGATTAAATAAAGCCATAGATATTGCTGAAAAAGATTTTGCGGGTTTGGTTATTGGTAATCAAGCAGCAAACTTCTCGGTTGGTGCCAATATAGGCATGATTTTCATGATGGCTGTCGAGCAAGAATACGATGAACTCAATGCAGCCATTAAATATTTTCAAGATACCATGATGCGTATGCGTTATTCTTCTATCCCAACGGTATCTGCGCCTCATGGCATGACACTTGGTGGTGGTTGTGAACTCTCGATGCATGCTGATAAAGTTGTGGCTGCTGCCGAAACTTATATTGGTTTGGTTGAGTTTGGAGTTGGTGTTATTCCCGGTGGTGGTGGCTCAAAAGAAATGGCTTTACGAGCTTCCGATTCTTTTAAAAAAGGCGATGTTGAATTGAATGTCTTACAAGAATATTTCTTAACCATTGGTATGGCAAAAGTGGCAACATCGGCTTACGAAGCGTTCGATATGGGTGTACTTCAAAAAGGAAAAGATGTGGTGGTTGTAAACAAAGATCGCCAAATAGCTACCGCAAAAGCTTATGCCAAATTAATGGCAGAAACAGGCTATACACAACCCATAAAGCGTACCGATGTTAAAGTACTTGGTAAACAAGCTTTAGGTATGTTTTTAGTAGGTACCGATTCTATGGAAGCATCTAACTTTATAAGTGAACACGATCATAAAATCGCCAACAAATTAGCTTATGTGATGGCAGGTGGTGATTTATCGGAACCTACTTTAGTTAGTGAACAATATTTACTAGACCTAGAACGTGAAGCCTTTTTAAGTTTATGTATAGAGCGTAAAACCTTAGAACGTATTCAACACATGCTGAAAACTGGGAAACCACTTCGCAACTAGTCCCCTCCTAACCTCCCCAAAGGGGAGGGAATTGGAAACTAAAAATAATGTATAATTAAAATATACCCGTTAAAATCCCCTCTCCTTCGGAGAGGGTTAGGGAGAGGAAAAATGAAACAAGCATATATAGTAAAAGCATACAGAACGGCCGTTGGCAAAGCACCAAAGGGTGTCTTTCGCTTTAAAAGAGCCGATGAATTAGGTGCTGAAACCATCCAGTACATGATGAAAGAATTACCAAATTTAGATGTAAAGCGTATTGACGACGTTATTGTCGGCAACGCCATGCCAGAAGGCGCTCAAGGTCTAAACATGGCAAGATTTATTTCATTAATTGGACTAAACAGCGTTGATGTACCTGGGGTAACGGTTAACCGATTTTGTTCTTCAGGCATTGAAACTATCGCTATCGCTGCAGCAAAAATTCAAACAGGAATGGCAGAATGCATTATTGCAGGGGGCTCAGAAAGCATGAGTTCGGTGCCTATGACTGGTTTTAAACCTGAATTGAATTATGATACTGTAAAAGCTGGACATGAAGATTACTATTGGGGTATGGGAAATACCGCCGAAGCTGTTGCCAACCAATTTAAAGTATCTCGTGAAGACCAAGATGCGTTTGCTTACAACTCACATATGAAAGCATTGAAAGCATTAGCTGAAAATAGATTTCAAGACCAAATTGTTCCTATAAATGTGGAGCAAGTTTATATTGACGACAACGGAAAAAAAGCAACAAAATCTTATACTGTAACTAAAGATGAAGGTCCTCGTGCTGGAACAAGTCTAGAAGCATTGTCCAAATTAAGACCTGTATTTGCTGCTGGGGGAAGTGTCACAGCGGGAAACTCGTCACAAATGAGCGACGGTGCTGCTTTTGTAATGGTTATGAGTGAAGATATGGTCAAAGAATTAAACCTCGAACCCATTGCCCGTTTAGTAAGTTATGCTGCAGTTGGAGTGGAACCTCGTATTATGGGTATCGGTCCTGTTAAAGCGATTCCAAAGGCATTAAATTTTGCGGGATTACAACAAAAAGATTTAGAACTTATTGAATTAAACGAAGCTTTTGCATCACAATCACTAGCTGTTATTCGAGAGTTAAATTTAAACCCAGATATTGTGAATGTAAACGGAGGTGCTATTGCCTTAGGACATCCACTTGGTTGTACGGGTACAAAACTGTCGGTGCAATTATTTGACGAAATGCGCAAACGTAATATGAAAAACAAATATGGTGCTGTTACCATGTGCGTTGGTACAGGACAAGGTGCTTGTGGTGTTTTTGAATTCCTAAGTTAAGAATCAAGATTTTAAGACCCAAGAATCAAGACACCAAAAAAAGACTATGCATAATTTTAAGAAATTAAAAATTTGGGATGAAAGTATGTTACTTGTTTCAGAATCATACAAGCTCACTCGTACTTTTCCTGAATTTGAAGCTTATGGGTTAACGAGTCAAATGAATCGATGTGCAGTTTCTATTCCTTCTAATATTTCTGAAGGCTCTAGTAAAAGCTCAGATAAACATTTTAATAAATATTTAGAAGATAGTTTAGGTTCAGCCTTTGAATGGGAAACACAACTTAATATTGCATATAATGAGAGATATCTTTCGAAAGAAAAATTTAATGAATTAGAACAAAAAATTAAACAAATACAAAAAATGATTTCAGGATTCCAATCTGGACTAAAATTATAGTCTAGGTTCTTGATTCTTGATTCTATAAATCTAAAGAAAATGGAAGAAAAAGATATTTTAAGAGGCGGTCAGTTTTTAGTTAAAGAAACAAACTGTGAAGACATATTCACGCCTGAAGACTTTTCGGAAGAACAATTGATGATGAAAGAGGCCGTTACCGAATTTGTTGACAGGGAAATTTGGCCTAATAAACCTCGCTTTGAAGCTAAAGATTATGCCTTAACAGAATCTTGCATGCGAAAAGCTGGAGAAATGGGGTTTTTAAGTGTTTCTGTCCCCACTGAATATGGTGGTATGGGTATGGGGTTTGTAGACACCATGTTGGTATGTGATTATATTTCTGGTGCCACAGGTTCTTTTAGTACCGCTTTTGGTGCCCATACAGGTATTGGTACTTTACCCATACTATTATACGGTACTGAAGAACAAAAACAAAAGTATGTACCAAAGTTGGCAACTGGAGAGTGGTTTGGCTCTTACTGTTTAACAGAACCTAGTGCTGGTAGTGATGCCAATTCAGGTAAAACAAAAGCTGTGTTATCTGCCGATGGAAAATCGTATAGCATTACGGGACAAAAAATGTGGATTTCTAATGCCGGGTTTTGTAGTTTAATGATTGTTTTTGCAAGAATTGAAGACGATAAAAACATTACAGGCTTTATTGTTGAATACGATAAAAACAACCCTAATGGGATTACCATGGGTGAAGAAGAACACAAATTAGGTATCCGTGCGTCTTCAACAAGACAGGTGTTTTTTAATGACACCGTTGTTCCTATTGAAAATATGTTGTCAACCAGAGGTAATGGTTTTAAAATAGCCATGAATGCCTTAAACGTTGGTAGAATTAAATTAGCCGCCGCTTGTTTGGATGCGCAACGTCGTGTTATAACAGAATCGGTTAAATACGCTAACGAACGTATTCAATTTAACACACCTATTTCCAGTTTTGGGGCTATCCGTCAAAAAATAGCAGAAATGGCAACCAATTGTTGGGTTGGGGAAACTGCTAGTTATCGTGCAGCTAAAAATATTGAAGACCGTATTATTCTTCGTCAGAACAACGGAAAAGACACCCACCAAGAAGCGGAATTAAAAGCCGTTGAAGAGTATGCTATTGAATGTTCTATTTTAAAAGTAGCTGTTTCTGAATTTACACAACGATGTACCGATGAAGGCATTCAAATTTTTGGAGGCATGGGATTCTCTGAAGAAACACCTATTGAATCGGCTTGGAGAGATGCCCGTATTGCCAGAATTTATGAAGGCACTAACGAAATTAACCGCATGCTAAGTATAGGGATGCTTATTAAAAAAGCCATGAAAGGGCATCTAGATTTATTGGGACCAGCAACTGCTGTTGCTAATGAACTAACAGGTATCCCATCATTTGACACGCCTGATTTTTCAGAATTATTTTCAGAGGAAAAAAGTATTATAGTCAATCTTAAAAAATTATTTTTAATGGTTGCAGGAGCTGCTTTACAGAAATATGGTGAGGAAATTGAAAAACATCAACAACTCATGTTGGCTGCTTCAGATATTTTAATTCAAATTTACTTAGCCGAATCCGCTATTCTACGTGCTGAAAAAATAGCTAAAAAAGAAGGCGAGGAGAATGCTAAAGAAGAAGTAGCTATGGCAAAATTAAATTTATTCCACGCTATAGATGTAATTGAAACCGCAGGTAAACATTCCATCATTTCATTCTCGACTGGCGACGAACAACGTATGATGCTAATGGGTTTAAAACGCTATATTAAATATGTAAATATGCCAAACATTATAGAATTAAGAAATATTATAGCAAGTAAAGTTATTAAAGAAAACAAATACTGCTTTTAATAAATTATATATAGTGACTGATTCAATTCTTAAAGCGCTTCAAAATAAATTTTGAAGCGCTTTTTAATTTTAAAGTGGTTTAAACTTTTCGATTGAAGCAGGACGGAGCGTGAAAAAATAACCCAGTGGGCTATTTTAGCGAACGAGCCAGCCAGCGCAATGGCAATATTGTCCAATTAAAGCCTTTTTCGAGTTGGGACCGAGCGTAAAGAAAAGGTTTAGTAAACCTTTTTAGAGAAGGAGCCAGCTTGTCGCGTTGGAAAAGCTACGGAAAGAAAAAAAGATGTAAAGTGGGCAAAAAAGGGCAATTTTTTAGCCAATTAGAAAAGTTTAAACCACTTTTAAGTATTTTAGTAAAAAAAATCAAATGAAAAAATTAAGTATTCTTATTCTGCTTTTTATATCTGCTGCAATTTATGCACAAAAAGAGCAAGTACTTGAACCTAAATTAGAAAATATAGCTTGGATTTCGGGCCATTGGAAAGGTGAAGCATTTGGAGGATTGACCGAAGAAAACTGGAGCGAACCATCGGGTGACTCGATGATGGCTACCTTTAAATTAATAGTAAATAATAAAGTTACTTTTTACGAAATTGAAATAATTAGGGAAGTAAACAACACATTAATACTTCAGATAAAACATTTTAATAACGATTTGAAAGGTTGGGAAACTAAAGATGAAACAGTCGATTTTCCATTAAAAGAAATAACAGCAAACAAAGTGATCTTTGAAGGCATGGTTTTTGAAAAGATTGATGCTAATGAAATGAATGTTTTAGTAGAAGTGGTTTAAACTTTTTCGATTGAAGCGAAAATCAGTCATTTTTTGTTCAATCGAAGCCTTTTTTGAGTTGCATAGCATCGCTACGGAAAGAAAAAAAGACGTAGAGTGGGCAAAAAAGGGCGATTTTTTAGCCAATTAGAAAAAGTTCAAACCACTTCGTAGATACAAAACAGGAAAATGGCACTGTTGAAACCGTAAAATTCAATTATAAAAAGTAACTTTCAAATCAAAAAACATATCATTATATTTAGAAATAACCTTATGACACATCGTTTTTTTATAACCTCTCTCCTATTCAGTTTATCATTCATTTCTGTACAAGCACAGTTGCTTTCAGAAAAAAACAATTTCACAAGACAAGATACACTTAGAGGAAGCATCACTCCCGAACGTGTTTGGTGGGACTTAACTTATTACCATTTAGACATTAAAGTAAATCCAGATGAAAAATATATTTCTGGAAAGAACACCATTCAATATAAGGTACTTGAAAACAATTCGGTGATGCAAATTGATTTGCAACCGCCATTAAAAATAACAAAAGCAGTTCAAAACAATAAAGAATTAGACATAAGGCATGATGGTAATGCACATTTTATAACTTTAAAAGACCCTCAAAACATAAACAATATCAATAGCATCGATGTTCATTATGAGGGCCATCCAAAAGAAGCCGTTAATGCTCCATGGGATGGTGGTTTTTCATGGAAAAAAGACAACAATGGTAATGATTTTATTGCTACCTCATGCCAAGGTTTAGGTGCCAGCGTTTGGTGGCCTTGTAAAGACCATATGTACGACGAAGTAGATAGCATGCTTATTAGCGTTAACGTGCCTAGCAAGCTTATGGATGTATCTAATGGCAGGTTAAGAAGTGTAGAACAGTATGGAGATACAAAAACCTATAATTGGATTGTAAAAAACCCAATAAATAATTATGGTATTAATGTTAACATTGGTGATTACGCACATTTCTCGGAAGTATTTGATGGTGAAGCTGGAAATTTAAATATGGATTATTATGTTTTAAAGGATAATTTAGAAAAAGCTAAAGTCCATTTTAAAGATGCACCCAAAATGATGAAAGCTTTTGAACATTGGTTTGGCCCCTATCCTTTTTACAAAGATGGCTACAAATTAGTCGAAGTACCTTATTTAGGAATGGAACATCAAAGCTCGGTAACTTACGGTAACAAATACATGCAAGGTTATTTAGGTCGCGATTTATCTGATACTGGATGGGGATTAAAATTCGATTTCATTATCATACACGAATCTGGTCACGAATGGTTTGCAAATAATATAACCTATATTGATATTGCAGATATGTGGATTCATGAAAGCTTTACAAATTATTCTGAAAGTTTGTTTGTAGAATACTATTATGGTAAAAAAGCAGGTGCAGAATATGTTATAGGTACTAGAAAAGATATACAAAATGACCGCCCTATTATAGGTTACTATCATGTAAATACGGAAGGTTCTGGAGATATGTACTCAAAGGGAGGAAATATGCTACACACCTTACGGCAATTAGTAGAAGATGATAACAAATGGCGACAAATTTTACGTGGTTTAAATAAAACATTTTATCATCAAACGGTCAGCACGCAACAAATTGAAGATTATTTATCAAAAGAAACAGGTATCGATTTAACCGAGTTTTTCAATCAGTATTTAAGAACTACAAAAATTCCAACTCTGGAATATAAAATTGAACATAAAGAGCTAAAATACCATTGGACTAACATTGTTAAAAAATTTGACATGCCCATTTTGGTTACAATTAATGGTAAAGAGCAATGGATTTATCCAAATGCTGAATGGAAATCGATACCTTTAAATTCTAATAATACTTCTTTTGAAATTAATCCAAATTTCTATATTTATGTCAAAAGAATTTGAAATTAATGAAAATTACCGAACATTACTTTAAAACAGATACCGAATGGCGAGCGTGGCTTCATGAAAATCATGAGACCTCAAAAGGTGTTTATTTAATATTTTATAAAGTTCAGCATGAATATGATAGCATGCGTTGGGAAGAAGCTGTTAAAGTCGCTTTATGCTATGGATGGATAGACTCTACTGTAAAAAGTTTGGGAGACGGTAAGCGAAGGCAATATTTTACACCCAGAAACCCCAAAAGTGTCTGGAGTTCGTTAAACAAAAAGTATATTGAAGAATTAATTGCTAATAATTTGATGCACAAAAGTGGATTAAAAACCATTGAGGCAGCAAAAGAAAATGGTAGTTGGACCGTTTTAGATGCCGTTGAAAATGGCATCATTCCTAACGATTTACAATTACAATTTGATAGAAATCCAGTAGCTTTTTCGAATTATCAAAACTTTGCACCTTCTTACAGAAAAAGTTATCTGTATTGGTTAAATCAAGCCAAAAGAGAAGAGACCAGAAAAAAACGCATCACCGAAATCATTCAGTTATGCGCTAATAATATTAAAAGCCGAAGCGATTGGTAATCTCTAATGAGAATATATATTTGATTCTATAGAACGTAAATTGATCGAATTATTAAATATCTCAAGGATGCGTTTTGCAATACCTGTCCATCCAAAATTACGACGTGCAAACCTAGCGCCTTCTACAGACAATTCATTTCTCAATTTAGGGTACAAAAGGGGCATCGATAACATAGTTCCAAATTCTATTGGACGGTGTGGATCGGCAAATAATGCTTGATGCCCAAAATCAATTAAATCATATAAGCCTCCATGTACCGTTATAACACTAGGTGTACCACATGCCATCGCTTCAATAGCTACCATTCCAAAAGGTTCATATCTAGAGGGCATTGCAAAAATATTTGCGGATCTATAAACATTAGCTAAATCTTCATCTTCTATATAATTTTTCCATTTAATTTTATCTAACACACCTAACTCACTTGCCAATTTTTTAAGCTTTTCTATGCCTTCGTTATCTTGATTAGATTGATCGCCACCTATCGCCGCAACCAAACGTGCTTCAGGGCAAAGTTGTATCACCGTTGGCAAAGCCTGCAAAAGAAGATCGTATCCTTTATTATGTGCCATCCGGCCTAGAGCAAGAATATCGTTGGGATGGATATCATATTTAGAACGAACTTTATCATTCTCTTTGGAAGGTACTGGATAAAAGCGATTTTCATCAATTCCTGGTGGAATCATACCACAATCTCGAGGTAACATATCATATTGTTTAGTAAGTAAGTCTACTTGTGGTAGTGTGGTTGCAATAACATAATTGCACATTTGGTACACAAAATATTCTTTTCGAATACGCTCTTTAAAACGGTAGGTTTTCTCCATTTCTTTTTCGTCCATATCACTACCCATAGTATGCCGTTTCCACCATCCAAGAGAATGCGGTGTATGTACATGTGAGACACCCAATTCTTCAGCAATTTTCTGCCCTGCCCAGCCTGCATCCCAATAATGCGAGTAAACAATATCATATTTTTTTTGCTCTTTTTTAATTGCCGCTAGACAATTGGTCACAAACTTTTTTAAATGATCATGCATATCTTCTTTTCGGATAAACTTTTTTCCTCCAAAAGGAATACGCCATACACTAAAATTCTCATCTACAACATCATATTCTGGTTGATCTTCAAATTGACGGGTCACTAAATCCACTCGTTTCCCTAATCTACTAAAACGTTCTGCTAGTTCTAAAACATATACCACTTGTCCACCTGTATCTGGTTTTCCTAATTCGGCATGGGCACCAACATAACCATGTAAAGAGATCATTAATATTGATTTCATAATTTTAATTTTAGTTAATTTATTATTTTTAAATCATGGCATGCAGAAATATATTGTGCTGCAGACCACGCCTGATACGATTTACCCATAGGCTTTCCTGTGATTCCATGTGCCCATTCTGTAAATTCCCATTCTTCATTTACTCCTTCTTTATTTATTAGAGCTAGTTTATGCAATTCGGCAACTGCCATATCTTTTAGACCTAGTTTATTTATAAACTTAACCCAAAAACCTCCTACAAAAGGCCATATACCACCATTGTGATAGTGGTTTGGTAGGTTTAAAAGGTTTACCGTATAATAAGGCCGCCAGTCTGGATCTCCCGGACTTACAACAGGGTATACATTTGCCACGGGAAAAGGCTCATTAACGCCCACGCCCAACATAAAACGTAAAGTTTGATGCGCTTTATCTGCGTCAATTGTACCGTGTAAAAAAGCAAGTACATTCCCTAAAACATCACAACGCCAACTAAAATCAAACGGTGTCACTTGGGCTATTAAATACGTAGTGTCTCCTAAGGTAAATTGTCTTTCGGCAAAAGAAACCGATTGAAATAATTTTTGTTGTGTTGAAGGCCAAAAGTTTTGAAGTATTTCCTTTTTTATGACTTGAGACCAACGAATATACTTGCCCGCTTGTTCATAATCACCTAACATCTCAAGCATGCGACCAAAACACACATTGGATCTATACCATAATATTTCATCATATAAAATGTTATAACTTCTACCAAACAAATCAGTCCAGTCCCCAGCTTCTGGAATTTCCAATAAAGCATCGTTATTCCCATCGTGTGCACCAAGCCACCTCATGGTTTCTTTTACATCTAAAATATGGTTCCTTAAAAAAGCGATATCTTTTGTAACATTAACATACTCGTAAAAGGCAATAATAACCCAAATACCACTATCTATTGAACAGATGCCCCCAACTCCAGAATAATCCGGTATATTATCTTTTATGCGCACGTTAGATGGAATCTGTCCATTATGCGAAATATGTTCTAATAACGTTACCAATGTTTGTCGTTGGCATTTATGAATCTCTTTATCATTGATAAGTGGTAAAGAGCCAATAACAGTAATGGCACCATCTCTGGCCCATACACTATGGTAATTTTCATCTGTTCCATTAGGAATATTATCTTTTATAGAGCAGGCGGAAAAACCAAGAGGAGTGATGTTTTTTCTTAAAGCTTCAACAGCATGATGATAGCCTTCTCGTATCAGTGCTATTTTTTCACTTTCCTCTTCTGCGTCTGTATTGTTTAATTCTTGTTGAATAAAAAAATCTTCTGCATGATCTTCAATATTGCACACAAGTGCCTCTTTTGGTAATAAGCCATAATATATCAATCCCTCTACAACACCATTGTCATAGTCGCATTCGGAATGATATACTTGTCGGTGCTTTGTGTATCTATAGAGTTCTTCATGGGCATTAGCTACTACAATACCTTTTACATCTACCATATCGAACATGGCGGAATCATTTCCACTATCACCAGCCACTAACGTAGTATTTGATTTTATATCTAATTTATTCAACAACCACTGTAAAGCATTACCTTTATTGGCCCACTTTGGTAAAATATCTAAAAACTTTTCTCCAGAATAAACAACATTAACATGCATTTCTGCGTTTACAAATATTTGTTCTATACTATCTATAAGCTCTGGTCCAGCATCATATAAATAATAACTTCGTTTATAAGCATGTTGAAACTTAATAGGTTGCTCACTTATGGGATGATTAATATTACCGATAAGCTCTTCAACAGCTTCCAAATTCCAGCCATCATCTAGAACATCATTAAACTCTTTAACCGTACACTCATTTTTATAGTCGTAAATAAGCGTTCCCACACCAGCTATTATATAATGTGGCTCGGGCAGAACACCTTTTTTTATTAGGTTTAGAACATCGTCAACTAACCGTCCGGTATTATAGGTTAGTAAAATATCAGAATTTGGTTTATATGTATTCCATATACTAGTAAAATTACTTTTTAGCGTATGAAATTCTATTAATGTATTATCTACATCAAACGATAATAGTTTTATATCATGCTGCTGGGAAGTGTTTTCAATATCCATATTTTATAGAATTTGGGAATAATTTATTCAAACAATTTATGGCGATGCAGGGCTGCGACTGACTTTGACCAATATCCCAATATACAAAAAAATAAGCAGTTCATCGGAATCCCTTCTTAAAATAGAAAGAAAAAACCTATGAAAAATAGGTGGTTTTGAAGTTTATTTTATTAATAAGAAAATATAACTAAAACAAATTAAGGATAATAAAATTTAAGTGTTGATTTTAAAAGAAAGTCATAAAAAAGAGGCTGTCTTCTAAAAGGTCTTTAAGTTTATTTTGTCAGGTCGAGCTAGTCGAAACCGATTGATTGCAAGTGAATTAAAATATTTCGACAATCAATATGATATAGAACTGGACTTTTTAGAAGACAGCCTCTTATTTTTAATCAAACATCTTTTAAAGAAGTAATACGTTAGATGCCGCTTATAAAACTACCATAAGGATCTTTAAATTGAGTACCTTCCGTAAACCTGAATTTGCTGAGTAGCTTAAATTCAACCAATGCCCAAAGCACAAATTCTTTCATAAAATAGGAGTCTTCTTTTCTTAAATTTGGCTGGTATATTCCTAGTAAATCATCTAAAGAAGAAAGAGCATCCAGTATATGTTTGTATTCTTTATCTCTGATTTCATCCAATAACTCAAAACCGTCACTTTGATTGAAAAACCAAGAAACAATATCATCATAAGGGCTTTCCTCTTCTTGTTTTTTTAGTTTTTCTATTTTAGGAAAAAGCTTTGGGAATAAACTTTTAACCGCTTCACCAATTAAATTATATGCAACTATGGCAGCTCCCTCCTGTTCGCCTTCGTAAACCAACTCAACTTTTCCGGTAACCGATGGAATAATGCCCACAAAATCACTTAAACGCACCATGGTTTTATCGTCTCCCGACTTCAAAGCGCGTCGTTCAGCTGTACTCAATAAATTCTCGAAGGCTGTAATACTTAATCTGGCACTCACACCACTTTTTGCATCTATATAGTCACTTTTTCTGGCTTCAAATACAATTTGTTCTAATAAATCCTTAGCTAAATCCGGTACTGTAACAGACGCTGTTTGACTTTCTAAAACCTTAGCTTCTTGAGCCGTAATTCGCTTTGCGGTTTCTATATCTGCTGGATAATGGGTTAAAATTTGAGACCCAATCCTATCTTTTAATGGTGTTACAATACTTCCTCTGTTTGTATAATCTTCAGGATTTGCGGTGAATAAAAACTGAATATCCAATGGCAACCTCAACTTAAAACCTCTAATTTGAACATCACCTTCCTGTAAAATATTAAATAAAGCAACTTGTATTCTTGCTTGTAAATCTGGCAACTCGTTAATGACGAAAATACAGCGATTGGCTCTAGGTATCATCCCATAGTGAATAACGCGATCATCGGCATAACTCAATTTTAAATTAGCCGCTTTAATCGGATCCACATCGCCAATAATATCTGCAACCGTAACATCTGGTGTTGCTAATTTTTCAGCAAAACGTTCGCTTCTGTGCAACCACGAAATGGGTGTATCATCACCTTTTTCATTAATTAATTCTTTGGCATACCTTGATATAGGGTGAAATGGATCGTCATTAATTTCAGAACCTTCTACATATGGAATGTATTCATCCAATAAATTCAACATTAACCGTGCTAAACGTGTTTTTGCTTGTCCGCGCAAACCCAACAAATTAATATTATGACGCGACAAAATGGCTCGTTCCAACTCAGGAATTACGGTATTTTCATAACCATGAACACCCTCGAAAGTGGTTTCATTATTTTTTATTTTCTGAATTAAATTATCGCGCAATTCATCTTTTATAGATTTACTATTATAGCCTGAAGCTTTTAATTCTCCAAATGTTTTTATGTCTTTCATTTTTTCCTCTCCCTAACCCTCTCCAAAGGAGAGGGAACTATTACGGGCATATTAATTCATTACTTTTTTCGTTTTCTACTCCTCCCCTTTGGGGAGGTTGGGTGGGGCTATCCCCTTATTCTCTTTTTTCTATTGGTTTCGTAATCTTCAAAAATCATTTCACCCAAGCCTTTTAATCCAGTATAGAATGCTTTTCCTTGGTTTGCATAGGTAAACTCTCGTACAAATTGCATTAAATAAGGGTCTTTAGCAATCATAAAAGTTGTTATGGGGATATGCAACCGCCTTGCTTGTTGCGCCATAGCATAACACTTATTGGTAATAAATGGGTTTAACCCAACGCTGTCTTTATAATAGTGGCCATCTGGCATACGTACACAACTTGGCTTCCCATCGGTTATCATAAAAATTTGTTTGTTAGTATTCCGCTTTCTTCTAAGTAAATCCATAGCCAACTTTAAGCCATCGACGGTATTTGTATGGTAAGGACCAACTTTTAAATAGGGTAAATCCTTGATTTCTATCTGCCACGCATCGTTGCCAAATACCAAAATATCCAATGTGTCTTTGGGGTAACGTGTCGTGATTAATTCTGCCAAAGCCATGGCTACTTTCTTTGCTGGTGTAATTCTATCTTCGCCATAAAGTATCATGCTGTGGCTAATATCAATCATTAATACGGTGCTCATTTGGGATTTGTGGAGTGTTTCTTCTACAACCAAATCATCTTCTGAAATACTAAAATCTCCAATACCATGATTTATTTGGGCATTCTTCAAACTTTCGGTTATAGATACTTTATCTAAAGCATCTCCAAATTGATAGGTTCTAAAATCGCCCGTATGCTCATCGCCAATACCAGGGCTTTTACTTTTATGGTTGCCTTGCCCACTGCGTTTTATGTTTCCAAAAATCTGGTCGAGTGCCTGTTGGCGAATGGCGCGTTCTGTTTTGGCGGTAATTGCCATGCCACCATTTCCATCTGGGTCTATTTTTTCTCTTATATAGCCTTTATTTTTAAGATCTTCTATAAAATCATCAATAGTATAATCTGGAGTTGTTAGTTCGTATTCTTTGTCTAATTCCCGCAACCAATCTATGGCTTCGTCAAAATCACCAGACGTGTGTGTAATAAGCTCTTTAAAAATATCAAAAAGTTTATCGAAAGGTGTCTGTTCTGGAGCTTCATATTTTTTGAAAATGAAACCCTTTCTTGTAGTAGTGTATTTTGTCATAGCTGTATAAAAATACTGTTTTTTATACAAAAATGAAGATACTGTAATCAGATTTATCTATTCTTTAACATGTGGGAATTACAGATATTATTCAACACGTTTTAAGCCTTCCAAGTTTTCTATTCGTATTTGTTTTCCAACAACAGAGATTAAGGCTTCTTTTTTAAACTGTGATAAAACTCGAATAGCAGATTCGGTTGCCGTACCAACAATATTTGCAAAATCTTCTCGGGACAATAATATACTTAAGGTTTTATCTGGATTCACACCAAAACTATCATGAATATAAACCAAGGTTTCTGCCAAACGCTGCCGTACCGATTTTTGAGCCATATTCACGATAATATTATCTGCTTCCCTTAAATCGTGAGCCATTTCCTTTAAAACATCAAATGAAAATTTTGGGTTATTTTGTAAATTGCTAATTATTTCGCTTTTAGGAATAAAACAAACTTCCATATCGTTTAAAGCTACTGCTTGTAAATTTGAAACCTCATCGGTAATCAGGGAACGCTGACCCAACAATTGTCCTTTTACAACCATTTTCACTATTTGATCCTTACCATTTTCGCTTAATTTGGACAATTTACAAATACCTTCTTTTACACAATAAACACCGTTAATAGATTCGCCTTCATCAAAAATAACTTCGCCTTTTTTAATAAACTTAGAGGTTTTACAACCTGAAATTCGAACAAGCTCTTCTTTAGTTAAAGATTTAAGCGCGTTAAATTGTTTAATAATACATTGTTCACACTTTCCCATTCTTATTTAATTGAAGGTTATAAAAGAAACATTATAAAGATTTGTTCAACCATCGTTTTAATGCAATACTAAAAACGGTACATCTTTATAATAACTAATCTCATTGACTGTTGGATGAAATAATATGAGTTGAAAATAATTTAAATTCTTCGCCAACATGGCTATTAAATTAATTCCCCTTTCGTCTACAAACTGCTGTACAGCATTTTCTATATGCTTGTTAGTTAAAAAATGAAAACTATGGGTGTAATTAGTAAAATAATCATCTAAATACTCTTTGTTTTTTTGTTGGTCTTCGTTAAGCTCCAAACCATATTTATTTACATGTAACACATTAACCGTTGCATTATTTACTTCAACAATATCCAGTATGGGCTGCAACGTTTCTGGTCGGTAAAAAATGGAGAAATCGGTTGGAAATGCAATCTCTTTTGGTTCTGAATATTTAGCATTTTCTGGCACAACCATGGTTGTACATTTTACTTTTGTAATAACATTTCCTGCATTGGTACCTATAGCTATTTTTTTTAATCCCGAAGCACCTTTTGTACCCATTACAATAAGATTAATTCTATTTTTAACGACTTGTTCCCTAATCGAATCGACGATATAATTACTATCTGAAATTGTAAAAAACCTGTGTTTCGGATTTCTTGGGAAATTATCGTAAATCCGCTTTAAAGTTTCCTTCAATAATTTTTTTGGTGATATTGTTAAGGTTTCAGAAGCAACACTTTTATTTTGTACACAAGCACTTCTATCGGTTACTGATGTACCGACTGTATTAACGTGTAATAAATAAAAGTTACAGGACGATTTACTAAAAAATTTGAGTGCATAATCTATAGCATTCCATGCATTTTCAGAGAAATCGGTTGGTATTAAAATATTCTTCATGCCTATTTGTCTTCTTAAGAAACAAAAGTAAAGGCATGGAATTTAACTAAATATGACCAAAATCATAATTGGTTTTTATTTGAATAAAATTAGAGACTATTTAAATTTTGTTTTTGGAATATTTTATAGGGTATTTTTTCTTCAAACAGGGCCGAGCGTATAAAAAAGGTCTGGGAGACCTTTTTAGCGAAGGAGCCAGGCTGCCGCGAGGGAGAGGTACATAGCTACGAACCGAAAAATAGCGGAAGTATGGCGGAAAAAGGCACATAAAAGAGCCAACGGATAAAACTTAAACAGTCTCTTAGCTTATTTGCTGTAGCTTATTGATATCTAAAATCTTAATGTTTCTACCTTCAATCTCAATAATACCTAAATCTTTAAAACCTGAAAGTGTTCTTATTAGGCTTTCTATGGCTACACCTGCAACACTAGCTAAATCGTTTCTGGAAATTCTAATAGTATCATTGGGTTTATGGTTAAGCTTTTCGGCAAATTTTAGTATGGTGGTAGCTGTTCTCCTTTTAACCGAACTGTATGCCATTTGCAATAGTTGTTCTTTTACGACCGTTAGATCGTCCGTTAGCAACTGTATGAGCTCCAAAGTGACATTATGGTTAGTGTTGAGCACATTTTTTAATTCATTTTTAGAAAGCGCCACCAATTCCGTATCTTTTATGGCTGTTGCCGTTTCTTGATAGGGCGTATTTTGTGTAAATGAGGTATAACCAAACAAATCGTCTTCTTTATATAGAGCTGTTGTTAAATCCTTACCTTGTTCATCCAGTTTATGGCATTTAATTAATCCTTTTGATATTAAAAATATGTTATTGGAATTTTGACCTTCTTCGTAAATGACATCGCCTTTGGCATAGCTTATTTCACTACCGTTATCATCAAAAAAGTTTTTGAGGTCGTTAAGTGTTCTAAGTTCATCCTCTTGGTTAGAAATAGAACTTTTTTGAGCTTCGAAACTTCTGTCTTTTAAAATAGCGGCCTTAGCTAACCTGCTTTCAATGGCACTTATTAATTCTTCTTCCTCGAAAGGTTTGGTGATATAATCGTCCGCTCCTAAATCCATGCCTTTTCTAACATCTTTACGCTCTGTTTTTGCCGATAAGAAAATAAAAGGAACATGTTTGGTTTTTTCATTTTCAGCCAAGGCTTCCAAAACGCCATAACCATCAAGTTCGGGCATCATAATATCGCACACAATAATATCTGGGAAATCCTTTCTTGCCATGTCCAAACCAATTTTACCATTTGGCGCTGTGATGACATTATAATCGGACAGTTCTAATAATTCTGCTGTATTTTCCCTTAATATAACATCGTCTTCTATCAGTAATATTTTTTTCATATGAAAATATTTATTATTTTTTTTAAGGACATACCTGCCGGCAGGCAGGCAGGTGATATCGTTTTTTTTTATTGTCTTTGCTTAGGCAAACTTTTCGTTAATAGCGATTTCATTGTTTAACTTTATTTGGTAATATAAAGATAAAGTCGCTTCCTATATTTTCTTCACTAGTAAAATTTATCGTGCCTCCTAAATTTTCTAAATGGCTTTTTACAATATTCAACCCAATGCCCGTGCCTTGTGTAAGCAACGCATTTTCTGCCCTAAAATAGCGATTAAATATATTTTTTTGATCACTAACAGGAATTCCAATACCGTTATCCTTTATTTTAAAAGTAGTGTTTTTATCATCCTGTTTTATTTGAATATCTACCAAGGTGTTTTCTGATGAATACTTAATGGCATTATGTACCAAATTAGACAATGCCAGCTCTACAATTTTTTCATCTTGAAACATGGAGTAATCATCAATATTTTCAGGGTATTTTATTTCTTGACCTTCTTTCAAAAGCATGTTGGCGTTATATACCACTTCATTAACAACTTTGCTTATTTTAAACGTGCTGAACTTGTAATTAATTTTACCGGTATCTAATTTCTCAATGGATAAAAAGTCATTTAAAATATTATTAAGGTAATGCACTTTGTCCGAAATGGTTTTTATATGTTTATCCCGCCTTTCCTGCTGCTCGGTTAACTTATATTTACCCAACAACATAGCAGATGTTAAAATACCGCTTAAGGGCGTTTTAAACTCGTGCGATACCAACGATAGAAATTTTGTTTTAAGTTCGTTGAGTTCCTTTTCCCTTTTAAGGGCATTTTTTATTTTATTCTGGGCCTCAATGCGTTTTTTAATTTCGGCATCACGCTGTGAGTTTACAATTTTTAACTCTTCTACCGTATCACTTAAGGCCTTTGTACGCTCACTAACCTTCTTTTCCAATTGATTGTTTAGTTCCAGCAATTCAAGTTCTTGTTGTTTTCGTATAGAAATATCTATAACCAATGCCATTACAAACGATTTCCCATTAATTTGCAAAGGATTTAAACCTGCTTCTACAGGAAATGAATGACCATTTTTATGAGCCCCAAACAAATCGCGCCCGCGTCCCATTTGCCTACTTTCCTTATGCTCCATAAATCCTTCTACATGGGTACCATGGCCAGCATGGTATTTTTGTGGAATCAACACATTAAGATGTTGCCCGATAAGTTCATTTTTATCATAACCAAACATACGTTCAGCAGATGCATTTGTGGATACAATTTGTTGCCGATTGTTTACTACAATAACACCTTCGGATACGGCTTCAAAAAGTACATTAAAAATATGCTTATCGTCTTCTAACATAATGGCAAATGATTTTTTAAATTCATATTTGGCAATAAAACCATGAACAATTCAAATTTAATTAAAACAATACATTGCATACGCTTACTCATATCTACTTTTTGAAGTGGTGTAAAATTAAACAAAACATGACGAATATCATATTTTAAAGATACATCAATTTTGAAATTTGCCCCAGGTATAAATAGAGCAAATTATAAATGGACAAACACGCATGCTTTCACTGTGGTTTAGACGCCTCGACACAAGACATTGTTTATGACGAAAAATCATTTTGTTGTGAAGGTTGTAAAACTGTCTATCAGATTTTTTCTGAAAACGATTTAACCTGCTATTACGATTTGCAATCGACTCCTGGTGCAACGCCCAAAGATATCGAGGGCAAATACAACTTTTTAGAGAACACCAAAATAATAGAACAATTACTGGAATTTAATGATGGTACTACCCAAATCATATTACTTTACATACCTCACATCCATTGCAGTTCTTGTATTTGGATTCTTGAAAACCTCAACAAATTAAACCCTTCCATAAGTGCTTCTGTTGTAAACTTTGGCAAAAAAACCGTTCGGGTGACTTTTAATGCAGAAACCCTGTCACTAAAAAACCTGGTGACGTTGTTAAACAGTATTGGTTATGAACCTTTTATTAGTTTAGATGATTACAGTGTTGGCAAAAAACATATTGATAAGTCTCTAATTTACAAACTTGGAGTTGCTGGTTTTGCCTTTGGAAACGTGATGTTTTTATCGTTTCCAGAGTATTTTGAAGTAGGCGAATTTTGGCTCGAGCAATTTAAACCCCTATTTAGATGGCTTATGTTTGCTTTTTCCCTTCCAGTTGTATTTTACTCGTCACAAGATTATTTTATTTCGGCTTACAAAGGACTTCGCTCTAAAATTTTAAATATTGATGTTCCCATAGCCTTAGGTGTTTCCGTTTTATTCATTAGAAGTACTATTGAAATTATTTTCGATTTAGGATCTGGATTTTTTGATAGTTTAACCGGACTTATTTTCTTTTTATTGCTTGGAAAATTCTTTCAGCAAAAAACCTATGCCTTTTTATCGTTTGAACGCGATTATAAATCCTATTTCCCTATTGGCATCACAAAAATTACTTCGGAAGGAAAAGAAGAATCCGTGCAAGTGTATGATATTGAAAAGGGCGACCGTCTTTTAATTAGAAATGAAGAACTCATTCCTGTTGACTGTATTTTAATAAAAGGAAACGCACGAATAGATTATAGTTTTGTAACAGGTGAATCTAAAACGGTCAGCAAACAATCGGGTGACAAACTTTTTGCAGGCGGTAAACAACTCAACGGTACTATTGAAGTTGATGTTTTAAAATCTGTTGAACAAAGCTATTTAACGCAGCTTTGGAGTAACGATGTGTTTAAAAAAGACAAATCGTTGGCATTTACAAATATTACCAACCAAATAAGTAAACGGTTTACCATAAGCATTTTAATAATCGCGGTATTAGCCACTTCATTTTGGTTGATAGTGGATTCCAGCAAGGCCATAAACGTTTTTACATCGGTACTAATCATTGCCTGTCCATGTGCTCTAGCTTTAGCTGCTCCCTTTACTTTTGGCAATGTTCTTCGTATTCTGGGCAAGAAAAAATGCTATCTAAAAAATGCCAGCGTTATTGAACAAATGGCTAAAATAAACACCATCATTTTTGATAAAACGGGGACCATTACCACCAACAAAGAAACATCTATTGCCTATGAAGGCATCTCGCTTTCTAAAGATGAAGAAATGTTGCTAAAAAGCACGTTGAGAGGTTCCAATCATCCTTTAAGCAGGTCGTTATACCATCTTTTAAATGAAAACAACATCCTCACTTTGGATAGCTATGAAGAATATTTAGGCAAAGGCATTGAAGCGCAATACAAACAAGATTCCATAAAAATTGGTTCGGCGCCTTTTGTAGGACATACTTCTGAAACGGTCACATTAAACACAGCCGTTCATATAAGCAGTAACAACACATATAAAGGAAAATTCACCTTTTACAATGCGTATCGAAAAGGATTGTCCCAACTATTCAACAAACTAAAACAAGATTATGATCTAGTGATTCTCTCAGGAGATAACGAAGGCGAAAAAGACAATCTTACCAAGTTGCTTCCAACAAAAACCAAGTTGTTGTTCAACCAAAAACCAGAAGACAAACTGGAATATATTAAATACCATCAAAGTGAAGGTGCCAAAGTATTGATGATTGGTGATGGCTTGAATGATGCCGGTGCCTTAGCACAAAGTGATGTTGGTATTGCCATTTCAGAAAATGTGAATGTATTTTCACCTGCTTGTGATGCTATTTTGGATGCCTCAAAATTCAATGAATTATATAACTATATAAAAGTATCAAAATCGGCTATCAACATCATTAAATGGAGTTTTTTATTGTCGTTCCTATACAACTGCATCGGACTTTACTTTGCGGTTACAGGTCAACTAGAACCTGTTGTTGCCGCTATTCTAATGCCTTTAAGCTCTATAAGTATTGTTGCTTTTACAACCATTTGCACAAACAATATTTCTTACCTAATCTCCTCAAAGTCCCCTCCTAGCCTCCCCAAAGGGGAGGAAACCATTGTCCAAAAATGTTGAGGATGAGTAAGCACATAACAGTTCCCTCTCCTTTGGAGAGGGTTAGGGAGAGGAAAAACAATCAAATATGACAAAAGTCATTTTTTACAAAAACAGATAGAGATACTTTTGAACCATAACTTCAAATAGGTATGAGTGTTATTTACGTCTTATTAACGATTAGCATTATTGTGGCTGTTAGCTTTTTTATCGCTTTTATAGTAGCGATAAGAAATGGACAGTTCGACGATAGTTACACCCCATCCGTTCGCATGCTATTTGAAGACGAACTTATTAAAGAGAAACCTGAAAAATCAATACTAACCAAAAAAGATTAACAATCACAACTATGGACATCCAGCAATTTCACTACGATAATAAAATCGTTAAAAACTTTATCTACGCCACCATGCTTTGGGGGGTTGTAGGTATGTTGGTAGGCTTACTTCTTGCATTTCTGTTTTTATTCCCAAACTTAACCGATGGTATTTCGTGGCTAAGTTTTGGCCGTTTACGACCATTACATACCAATGCCGTTATTTTCGCCTTTGTGGGTAACGCTATTTTTGCTGGAGTTTACTATTCTTCACAACGTTTACTTAAAGCCAGAATGTTTAGCGATGTATTAAGCAAAATCAACTTCTGGGGGTGGCAACTTATTATTGTAGGAGCTGCCATAACATTACCATTAGGCTACACATCATCTAAAGAATATGCCGAATTGGAATGGCCTTTTGATATTGCTATCGCTCTTGTATGGGTCGTTTTTGGATGGAATTTAATAGGTACCATTTTAAAAAGAAGACAGCGTCATTTATATGTTGCTCTTTGGTTTTACATAGCCACGTTTGTAACCGTTGCCGTATTACATATTTTTAATAGTTTGGAACTTCCTGTAAGTGCTTTAAAAAGCTACTCAGTTTACGCCGGAGTACAAGACGCTTTGGTGCAATGGTGGTATGGGCATAATGCCGTAGCATTCTTTTTAACCACACCGTTTTTAGGATTGATGTATTATTTTGTGCCAAAAGCAGCTAACAGACCTGTGTATTCTTACAGGCTTTCCATTGTTCACTTTTGGTCGTTAATCTTCATCTATATTTGGGCAGGGCCTCACCATTTATTATATACTGCTTTACCGGAATGGGCACAAAATTTAGGTGTGGCGTTTTCTGTGATGTTATTAATGCCGTCTTGGGGTGGTATGATAAACGGGCTGTTAACACTACGTGGTGCTTGGGATAAAGTACGTGTTGACCCTGTTTTAAAATTCATGGTCGTTGCTATCACAGGTTATGGTATGGCAACGTTTGAAGGTCCTACATTATCACTTAAAAACGTGAATGCTATTGCGCATTTTACCGATTGGATTATTGCCCACGTACACGTTGGCGCCCTAGCGTGGAATGGATTCTTAACATTTGGTATGATTTATTATTTGGTACCAAGACTTTTTAAAACCAAATTATACTCTATTGGATTAGCAAATCTACATTTCTGGATTGGTACCTTGGGTATTATTATGTACGCGCTACCCATGTACGTAGCTGGATTTACCCAAGCCAGTATGTGGAAACAATTTAACCCGGATGGCACTTTAACTTACGGAAACTTTTTAGAAACCGTTACCGAAATTATACCTATGTACTGGATGCGTGCTATTGGCGGTACCCTATTCATTATAGGGATGCTCATTATGATTTATAATGTGATTGTAACCATAAAACAAGGCAGCAAGGTCGAAGACGAATTAGCCGAAGCCGCTGCTCTAGAACGTGTTACCAAAAAACGTACTTCTGGTGAAGGTTGGCACTCTTGGTTAGAACGCAGACCTGTGCAATTAACCATTTTAGCGACTGTAGCCATATTAATTGGTGGTATTATACAAATTGTACCGACCATTATGGTAAAATCCAACATACCAACCATTGCCAGTGTCAAACCATATAGCCCTTTAGAGCTGGAAGGACGCGATATTTACATACGCGAAGGCTGTGTGGGTTGCCATTCCCAAATGATTCGTCCATTTAGAAGTGAGGTAGAACGCTATGGTGACTATTCAAAAGCTGGTGAATATGTTTACGACCATCCTTTTTTATGGGGAAGTAAACGTACTGGTCCCGATTTACATAGAATTGGTGGAAAATATTCCGACAACTGGCACTTTAATCATATGTATGACCCACAAAGTACTTCATCGGGTTCCATCATGCCTCGTTACCCTTGGTTAATTAAAAATGAATTGGATACATCACAAACTGAAGCCAAAATGAAAGCGATGATCTCATTAGGTGTTCCTTATTCCGAGGAAGATATAGCCAATGCCCAAGACAATATGCTGAAACAAGGAACTAAAATTGAGAAAAACCTCTATAGCGATCCTGATTTTGTGAATTCTTATGAAGCAGACAAAGCATATGCTAAAGATAATGACGAGCCTTTTGTTGAAATGAAAAACAGAGAAATCGTAGCCGTTATAGCCTATTTGCAACGCTTAGGAACAGATATCAAAGTAGAAACAGCTATAAAGTAGTTGGTAGTTAGTTGTTGGTTTATGGTCATAAACCAACAACTAAAAACCATTAACCAAAAACCATTAAATACCATGTTAAAATTCGTAAAAAATTATATGGACAGTATTTCAGGAATAGAAATATACCCCATCATATCATTACTTATATTTTTCACATTTTTTGTATTGCTTTTTTGGTGGGTAATTACAGCAAAAAATGAGTACATAAAAACAGTTAGCAACTTGCCATTAGACAACCAAAACGACGATTTATTATGAAACCGACCTCTCTAAACATACATTTATTTTTGAACATTCTTGGCGGTTGCATTTGTCCATTAAAGAACAATAAAAAACCAATCAAATGAAACATTTAATACCATCTTGGATACGCATTCCTGTTGTATTCTTCATCATCTTCGGATTAACTGAATATGTTATCGATTCAGGCGAAAAACCTGCATTCATAGAATACCCTGTCATATTGCTATTTCTTTTTCTAGTACTGCTTATCCTTATTGCTATTGAAGCCATAGTTCGTGCTTTAGAAAATGTGATGCTCTATAAGCTAGATGAAGAAGCAAAAGCACGCTTTTTCGCTGAAAAAAATAAAACTTATCAATTTACTTGGCTAAAAAACACTTATAAAAAGCTTTTAGGTTCTAAACCCATTGAAGAAGAAGGCGAGATTATTTTAGACCATAATTACGATGGCATAAAAGAATTAGACAACGCTTTACCTCCATGGTGGCTGTATGGCTTTTACATATCTATTATATTTGGAGCTGTATATCTGTTAAGATACCATGTATTTAATGGGGCTAACCAGTATGATGAACTAGAAACCGAATTAGCTGATGCACGAACTGCCATTGAAGCCTACAAAAAAACAGCTAAAGATTTGGTAGATGTCAACACCGTAACCTTGCTTACCGATGCTACTGATTTAAGTGCTGGTAAAACCATTTTCGAAACCAATTGTATTGCCTGTCACATGGCAGATGGTGGTGGTGGTATTGGCCCAAACCTAACCGACCAACATTGGATTTTAGGTGGTGACATTAAAAGTGTATTTCATACCATTTCTGAAGGTGGTCGTTCTGGCAAAGGGATGATTGCTTGGAAAACCCAGTTAAAACCATCACAAATAGCTCAAGTAGCAAGTTATGTGTTAAGCTTACAAGGTACGACACCAGCAAATCCAAAAGAACCGGAAGGTGATCTTTGGGCAGAAGATACCACCACCGAAACACCTAAAGAAACCGCAACAGATTCAATTCAAATGGTGACTAATTAATAGCAAGCATGTTCGATTGTCCCGATGTTAGTATCGGGACATATCGAAAACATGAACTAATATAGTTTGTTGCATATTATAAAAGCATAACAATTTTATAACTCGATTTAGAAAACAAAAAGTGGAAACGCCTAAAGAAGACATATTTAGAGATTCTATTGCTACCGTAACTACCGAAGGCAAGCGTGCTTGGGTATTTCCCAAAAAACCTAGTGGTAAATTCTATAAATACAGAAAACTTGTTAGTTATTTTTTATTGGCATTTTTACTTTTTGCCCCATTTTTAAAAATAAATGGCAACCAATTTTTAATGTTCAATGTTTTAGAACGCCGTTTTAATATTTTCGGATTTCCTTTTTGGCCACAAGATTTCCACCTGTTTGTAATTTCCATGATTATTGGCGTGGTATTTATTACGCTATTTACGGTTGCCTTTGGACGCATTTTTTGCGGTTGGATTTGTCCGCAAACCATTTTTATGGAAATGGTGTTCAGACGTATAGAATATTGGATTGAAGGTGACAGAGGCAAACAAATACGTTTAGCCAAACAATCTTGGAATGCCGAAAAAATAAGAAAAAAAGGGTTGAAACTGATTATTTTCCTTTTCATTTCCTTTCTAATTGCAAATGTGTTTTTAGCTTATTTAATAGGTAGTGATAAACTAATAAGTTATATAACCGACAATCCGCTTAAACATATAAGCACTCTCATATCCTTACTCATTTTTACGGCTGTATTCTATTTTGTCTTTGCATGGTTTAGAGAACAAGTTTGCGTTATTGCCTGTCCCTATGGTAGGTTACAGGGCGTATTGTTAGATAACAAATCGATTGTGGTCGCTTACGATCACAAACGTGGAGAAGGTGAAAATGGCAGAAAGAAAATCAGGAAAAATGAAGACAGACATGCTTTAGGATATGGAGATTGTATAGACTGTTTTCAATGTGTGCATGTATGTCCAACAGGTATCGATATTAGAAACGGCACGCAACTAGAATGTGTGAATTGTACTGCTTGTATTGACGAATGTGATAGCATCATGGACAGTGTTAACTTACCCAAAGGTTTGATAAGATACGCCAGTGAAGATAATATCGAGAAAAAAACACCCTTTAAACTCACAGCAAGAATGAAGGGCTATATGGCTGTCCTTACTATTTTAGTTGGCTTGTTAATAGGGATGCTCTTTTTAAGGAATGATGTAGAAGCCACTGTTTTAAGATTACCAGGACAGTTGTTTGAACATAAAGAAAATAACATTATCAGTAATGTGTTTACTTATAAGCTGATAAATAAAACGACAAATGATATTGAGGACGTGAGTTTTAAATTATTGTCCCATAAAGGCACCTTAAAGTTGGTGGCAACCAGCAATAGTTTTACGGTTCCTAAGTCTGGCATTGCCAAAGGAACCTTGTTTGTTGAAATTAATAATGCGGCTTTAACTGGCGATAGGAACAGAATAAAAATAGGCGTTTACCAAGGTGACAAATTAATTGAAACCACGACTGCTAACTTTTTAGGACCTAGGAGTTATAGATAGTTTGGGTGTTGGGTACTGGGTCTTGGGGCTTGGAAAAAAGGCATGTTAAAAAAATAATAATGAGATCCTGAAACAAGTTCAGGATGAAAAAAAAATAAGATTATGAAAATAAATTGGGGAACAGGGATTGTATTGGCTTTTATAGGCTTTATAAGCTTTATCATGTATTTTATTATCACGTTGAATGTAAATGACAAGTACGACTACGACTTGGTAACCGAAGATTATTATGCCGAGGAACTAAGCTACCAAAACGATATTGATAAATTAAACAATGCCAAAAATTTGGATAAAAATATAAGTTACGAACGTACCGATAAAGGCTTACTTATTGTGTTTCCTAAAAATATAGATTTTAGTAAAATTACAGGAAATGTGTTCCTATATAGACCATCTAACAAACAATTAGACTTTGATACTATTATATCATTGTCTAAACCTTATTTGCTCATACCTGACAAACGTTTGGTAGATGGTCGCTGGAACATAAAAGTAGATTGGAAATACAACAATGAATTGTATTTGTATAAAGAGACCATAAATTATTAAATATGCTTATTTCGGCTTTTGTTTTAGGTTTACTAGGAAGTTTTCATTGTGTTGGCATGTGCGGACCTATTGCTTTTATGCTTCCTGTGAACAGAACAAGTGCTTATAAAAAACTATCTCAAATAACTATTTACCACTCTGGCAGACTGTTAGCTTACAGTATTATAGGTTTGGTTTTTGGGCTTGTTGGCAAAAGCTTTTACCTGTTTGGTTTTCAGCAACAATTATCGATTGCTATTGGCATTTTAATGATTGCTTTTGTTATAATACCGCAACATACATTAAGCAAATACAATGTTTCCAAACCCATTTACAAACTTATAAGTAAAGTTAAATCAGCTTTAGGCAGTGCCTTAAAGAAAAAAACAGCGGACACCTTTTTAACCATTGGTTTTCTTAATGGCTTTTTACCTTGTGGGTTGGTTTATATGGCGGTATTTGCAGCCATTGCCAGTGGAAATGCTTTAAATGGAAGCTTGTACATGGCCATTTTTGGAATGGGAACTATCCCGTTAATGACAACAGCTATTTATTTTAGTCATTTTTTAAAGGGAAATATGCGACAAAAAATTCAAAAAGCCATTCCTGTTTTTGTAGTGCTTATTGGTATTCTATTTATACTTCGGGGTTTGGGTTTGGGCATCCCTTACATCTCTCCTGCTCCTATTGGTGATATGATCTCAAACCAAATAAATTGTCATTAAATCAGCTTATCCAATAGAAAATTTATTAAAGCCTGAAATGGAACGAAGTAAGATTCACGAATACAAAAAAAACGACAAAAAACCATAAGCTAAATACCTGAAAAATAAGGTGCTGCGATTGATTTCCGTCCTTCACCATAACAGTGCTATAACTCCTCAGTAAAATCACTTATTTTATTGGTCTTTCAGTCCTCATCACAAAGTTCTATTGTACAATCTGGTTTAAACAAAAAAAGTAGCTGGAAACCAACTACTCTTTAATAGAAAAAAACACTAAATAATTAAAATATACTAAATCTTAAAGGTTATTACGGGGAATTTAGCATGATTTGCAACATCTTCACCTATACTTCCTTCTAAAAAGTGTGCCAATCCTTTTTTACCATGTGTAGGTATAGCTATAATATCGGCCCCTACTTTTAATGCAAAGTTTATAACGCCTTCTTCAACTGTATAATCTGACACATAATGCACTTCACTCATTCTATCTAAATTTTTATCGGCTTTGGTAAAAAAATTAACCACACTTTTTTCAATTTCCAAAGAAGTTTTAAAACGCTCGTTGGGTAAATTCACATAAACCATATATACTTTAGAGTTCATTTTCTCGAACATTTTAATAGCATTAATATACGGCTTTATGGATTCTTCTGAAAAATCGCAAGCAAAAACCACCGTTTCAAAATTAATATCCACTATCCTGTTTTTTACAACCAATACAGGAATATCGGCATTTCTAACTACACGTTCTGTATTAGAACCAATAAAAAATTCCTTAACACCACTAGAGCCATGAGACCCCATAACAATAAGATCGGCATCATTTTTTCTAGCCACATCATTAACCTCACTAAAAACCTTGAAATGTTTAATTATTGGTGTTACTTTCAAACCTTTTAAATAATCTTTCTCTAAAAATGCTTCAAACTTTTGTTCAGATAACTTGAAAAAATAAGCCGCCTTTTCATATTGAAGACCATCGGATGCGGTTAGCATAATATCGGACATTTCCAACATATGTAGCACCAATACCTCGGCGTTGTATTTTTTTGCAAATTGTGCTGCAACATGTAATGCATATTCTGAATGTTCAGAAAAATCTACTGGTACAATAATTTTTTTCATCTGTTTCATATTTATTGTTTTAATTTGGCAGATGGAATACCCTTAATAATCATCCTGTGTGCGTGAATGCCATTCTTATGGGTATTTCATAATGCTTATTTTAAATTATACAGTCATAGAAAACAACTGCGTATCGGGTTGTTTTCGTTGTAAAAGCAAATCGAAAGCCATACAAATGTTTCTAACAAATGGTTGGCCTTCTTTAGTAACCTCAATAGTATTTGAACCGATATTGAGTAATCCGTCATTTTTCATTTCCTTTAATTTAATAAGAACTTCGGGAAGTTCCTTAAAATAAAGTGAATGACCAGACCATGTTGTTTTAAACTGACACATCAAGTTAAGTATGTGTTTTCGAATTACCAAATCTTCTTCATTTAAAATGTGTCCTCTGTAAACAGGTAAAATATTTTCGTTTAATAAATGGTAATAGGCTTCAATGCCTTTTTCATTTTGGGAAAACCCATACCAACTGTCGCTTATGGCAGATACGCCCAAACCAATCATAGCCTGAGTTTTTGATGCAGTATAACCCATAAAATTTCTATGTAAATCACCATTTTGCATCGATTTATAAAGCGAATCGGTTTGCAATGCAAAATGGTCCATACCAATTTCGTGATAGCCAACTTCGGCAAGCAATTGCTTACCTAACTCATATTGCTGTCTTTTCAAATCTGCCGATGGTAAATCGGAATCATTAAACCCACGTTGTCCGTTTCCTTTTATCCAAGGCACATGGGCATAACTATAAAAAGCCAACCTATCGGGCAACAAAGCCTTGGTTTTTAAAATAGTTTCCTTTACATGCTCTAACGTTTGAAACGGCAAACCGAAAATAATATCATGGCCAACAGATGTGTATCCTACGTCTCTTGCCATTTCTGTAGCACGCTTTACGTTTTCAAAAGGTTGCAATCTATGAATGGCTTTTTGCACCGTTTCATTATAATCTTGCACACCATAGCTCACCCGTCTGAAACCTACATTATAAAGTGCTTCTAAATGTGCTTTTGTCGTATTGTTTGGGTGTCCTTCAAAACTGAACTCATATCTATCAGCAACTAGAGCGGATTTTAAAATGCCTTTTATAAGTCGGGTTAAATTTTCTGGACTAAAAAAAGTGGGGGTTCCACCACCAAGGTGCAATTCTTTAATTATTGGTTTTTCATCAAACAATTCTAAATATAATTGCCATTCTTTTAAAACCGCTTCTATATAAGGACTTTCTACACCATGTTGCTTGGTAATACGCTTATTGCATCCACAAAATGTGCATAAGCTTTCACAATAAGGCAAATGAATATACAAACTTATACCTTCTTTGGCATTACTTTCCCTAAAGGATTTTATTAAAGACGATTTCCAGTTACTTAACGAAAACGTGTCTTCATTCCAATAAGGAACCGTTGGGTAACTTGTATAGCGAGGTCCCGCAATATTATATTTATTTACTAACGAACTTAACATACCTAACATTTATGTATCAAAAATATACAGATGCGTTTGTTAAAAATATGATATATATCATGTATAACATTTACAATTCGTATATTAGTGTCTTAACTTTCCTAAAAATAAAAATCATCAAAAAATGAAAAATTTAAGTATTCTGTTAATCTCTTTATCCCTAAGTATCATTTCTTGTAAAAACGAGAAAAAAAATACCGAAACCACTGAAACCGAAACTATTGAAAGCCAAGTAGCAGAACCTAAAAGTATTACTGTAGAATTATCGGCTAAAAGCGAAAGTAACGTTAGCGGAACTGTTGTTTTTACTGATAAAAATGGCACTGTAAGTATGTTGGCTACCGCAAGCGGATTAGAACCCGGCTCACATGCTATACATATACACGAATCGTCTGACTGTTCGTCACCGGACGGAAAATCTGCAGGAGGCCATTGGAACCCAACAAACCAACCACATGGAAAATGGGGTGCTGAAACAGGCTACCATAAAGGTGACATTGGAAATTTTACTGCCGATGAAAACGGTAATGCCAGT
Organism: Mariniflexile sp. HMF6888; assembly: GCF_044335535.1. Lineage (NCBI taxonomy): Bacteria > Pseudomonadati > Bacteroidota > Flavobacteriia > Flavobacteriales > Flavobacteriaceae > Mariniflexile > Mariniflexile sp. HMF6888. The sequence continues at coordinate 301,499 of NZ_JBIQVZ010000001.1, forward strand.
ATTTCTATTTCAACGGATGAATGGTGCATAGGTTGTGGTGATGAAACCAAAGACATTATTGGCAAAGGCATTATTGTACATGCCGGCGTTGACGATTTTACAACCCAACCAACTGGTGATGCTGGTGGACGTGTAAGCTGCGGTGGCATTATTGAATAAAATAAGCTAAAAACAATTATATAAAAGCTACTCTAAAAAAGTAGCTTTTATATTTATAATATTGTCATGATACTTATATAGCTGAAGAATATACTCCTGGTGCTGTACAATTGTTGTTTCTGAAAACAATTGAATTTGCTAGTTATTACTATTGAAAACGTTTATTCTTCCGCTCCTTGGTGTTTTGAATAAGTACGCCATTTTTCAATACATTGTACCATATCATCTGGAATAGGCGTATCAAAACTCATGAATTTGCCTGTTTTTGGATGTACAAACCCCAACGTTTTTGCATGTAGTGCTTGTCTTGGCAACACTTTAAAACAATTATCCACAAACTGTTTGTATTTGGTAAACGTAGTGCCTTTTAAAACTTTTTCACCACCATAACGCTCGTCGTTAAATAAGGTATGCCCTATGTGTTTCATATGAACACGGATTTGGTGGGTACGCCCTGTTTCGAGTTTACACGACACCAAAGTAACATAACCCAAACGCTCTATAACTTTATAATGCGTCACGGCAGGCTTTCCTTTATCGGCATCATCACCAAGATAGACTGTATTTTGTAATCGGTTTTTAGGATGACGCCCAATATTGCCTTCAACCGTCCCTTCATCTTCTTCAATATTTCCCCAAACAATAGCAACATATTCACGTTCACTAGTCTTTTCAGCAAATTGCAACGACAAGTGTGCCATCGCTTGTTCGGTTTTTGCTATAACCAAAAGCCCACTGGTATCTTTATCTATTCTATGTACCAATCCTGGGCGTTCACTTGAATTGTTTGGCAAGTTTTCAAATCTATAAATCAATGCATTTATAAGTGTACCCGAATAATTTCCATGCCCAGGATGTACTACCATGCCAGCAGGTTTGTTTACAACCAATAGTTCATCATCTTCATAAACGATGTCAAGAGGGATATCTTCACCAACCAACAAATTTTCGTGAGGTGGATGTGTAAATAACACTCTAATTTTATCGAAAGGTTTTACTTTGTAATTTGATTTTACGGGCACTCCGTTCACAAAAATACTTCCGTTTTTTGCAGCAGCTTGAATTTTGTTACGAGTGGCGTTTTCAACAAAATTCATTAAGTATTTATCAATTCGCAGTGGCTTCTGCCCTTTTTCTACATCAAAAGCATGATGCTCGTAAAGATCACTTTCATCTTCTAAAAATTCTGGAGTATAATCTTCCATGTATTATGTTAACTGCGATACACCACAGCAATTTTTTTAAATAGTTTAGTTTAAATCTTCCGAAGGGATACTATCACCAGATTCATTTGAAGATTCTCCCTCATCAACAGACATTCCCGAAGATGGTCTATTGCCATTTCCAATCACCAAATCTATCGCAGTTGTTTTTGGTAACTTGTCTCCTGGTTTTATCCTTTCACCTTTATAGGTCATTTCCAAAACCAAGTCTTTAGCAATATTATCAACATAAGTAAGCTTTCCCACTTTAAAACCTACTGCTTCTAAGGTTGGTTTTGCTTGTCTAAAGGTACGCTCGTTTAAATTTGGAACTGTAATTTTGCGGTATCCAGAAGGGTTTACGGTAATATATATTTTGCGATCTTCTTTTACTTTGGCACCTGCAATAGGAGCTTGATCTATAACAGAATATTTAGGGTAATCGGGGTTGTAATTAGCCGAATCTTGAACTTGCATTTCTAAATTATTCTCATCTAATTCTATCGCTGCAACACTTAAAGATTTACCTTTTAAATCGGGTACGGTTTCAAATTTACCATGGTTTGTTGTAAAGTTTAACCATCGTAAAATGATAAAACTTAACACCACTATGGCACCCATTGCTAATAATAATTGTTTGAAAAACACTTTACTGGTTAGGAATTTAATAATGCTCATGTATAAAATTTTCGATTAGGCAAATATATAAAAACAGAACTGTTTTTTCTTTTGCAATTTAAGTGATATTTTAGCTTAACTAATAATAGATACGTTTTATTGTATTTTTTAGACTGATAAAAGATTTCCCACCTTCGAGGGAATGACAAAATATAATTTATGAAAAAAAATATTGCCATCATTATGGGAGGTTATTCAAGCGAATACCAAATCTCATTAAAAAGCGGGCAAGTGGTTTACGAAACCCTCGATGCTTCAAAATATAATGCTTACAGAGTCCATATTTTTAAAGAAAAGTGGGTGTATGTTGATAGCGATAATAAAGAATTCCCTATTGATAAAAACGATTTTTCAGTGACTATAAACAACTCTAAAGTCACATTCGATTGTGTGTTTAATGCCATTCATGGCTCACCGGGAGAAGATGGGTTTATGCAAGCATATTTTAAATTACTAGACATTCCACATACAAGTTGCGATATGTATCAGACGGCACTAACCTTTAATAAACGCGATTGTTTAAGTGTTTTAAAACCCTATGGTATAAAAACTGCCGAATCGTTTTATATAAATCTAGGCGATGCCATTAACGAAGATGCCATTGTTGCCAAAGTGGGGCTACCCTGTTTTGTTAAAGCCAATAAAGCCGGAAGTAGTTTTGGTGTAACTAAAGTGCATAAAAAAGAAGCTATTAAAAACGCCATTGAAGTGGCTTTTAAAGAAGATGATGAAATTATCATTGAATCGTTTTTAGATGGCACCGAAGTATCGGTAGGTGTTATAAACTTTAAAGACGAAACCAAAGTATTACCAATTACAGAGATTGTTAGTGAAAATGACTTTTTCGATTATGAAGCTAAGTATTTAGGAAAATCACAAGAAATAACCCCTGCCCGATTAACCAAAGATGAAGAAACAAAAGTTATAACCATTGCAAAAAAAGTGTACGAGGTTTTAAAAATGAAAGGTTTTAGCCGAAGCGAATATATTTTTAAAAATGGTGAGCCCCATTTACTAGAAGTAAACACCGTCCCCGGACTAACTTTGGCTAGTATTTTACCTCAACAAGCCGCGGCGGCAGGTATTACTCTAGTAGAATTATTTGATAATGCTATTAAAGAAGCTTTGAAAAATTAATAATAATTATTGACTATATTTGATATTAGTCATTCAAACAATAAGATTCCCGCCTTCGCGGAAATGACAAAACAAAAATCTGGAATGAAACGAGCCATATTTCCTGGGTCTTTTGACCCCTTAACATTGGGACATTACGATATTATAAAACGTGGCGTTACCCTTTTCGATGAAGTCATTGTGGCTATTGGTGTGAATTCCGATAAAAAATACATGTTCTCTCTTGAAGAACGACAAATGTTTATTGAAAATGCTTTTTCAGACGAACCTAAAGTAAAAGTAGTAACTTACAAAGGATTAACCGTTGATTTTTGTAAAGAAATTGAAGCTGGATTTATTTTACGTGGTTTACGAAATCCTGCCGATTTTGAGTTTGAAAAAGCCATTGCCCATGCCAACAGGCGACTAGCAACCATTGAAACGGTATTTTTGCTAACCTCAGCAAGAACATCTTTTATATCATCTTCAATAGTGCGTGATGTTATTAAAAACAATGGCGATTACACCAAGTTTGTACCAGATAGCGTGAGGGTGAAATAGGTTCTAGATTCTAGGTTCTGGGTTTTAGGTTCTGGGTTCTGGGTTTACAGGAATATTACATCGAACTCATAAACTTCATATCTCTGAAGCTATGTAGCTCAGAAACTTTGCAACTCTACTGCTTTGAAACTCTGTAGCTTTATAACCCCATAACTTTGAATCTTTGAAACTTTGTAACTTTGGTGCTTTGCAACTTTGAAACTCTGAAACTCTGAAACTTTAAAACTTATATTCCGATAAAGATTTTGGAAATTTTTCTGGATTTTCGGCTAAATAATAACGAGGGTCGTCTATAGCTTCAACAATAACTTCCCTAAATTTAGGACTCGCTTTATAGAGCAACACTTTACAATCTTCACTTAAATGCTTCAACTTTATTGTTTTTCCTTCGACTTCATATTTATTCACCAAATTAAAAATAGCCTCTAACGCAGAATGGTCACTAACACGCGATTCTACAAAGTCTATTTCAACATTTTCGGGATCGTTTTTCACATCAAACTTTTCATTAAAAGCCTGAATGGAACCAAAAAATAAAGGCCCCCAAATTTCATAGGTTTTGGTTTTTCCATCTTCAGAAAAACGCTTTCTTGCCCTAATTTTTTTGGCATTTTCCCAAGCAAAAGCTAAAGCCGAAATAATAACCCCAACAAAAACGGCAATTGCCAAATCGTAAATAACGGTTACCGTCGATACTATTACCAACACAAAAGCATCCGATTTTGGTATTTTTCGAATAATTCGAAAACTAGACCACGCAAAGGTTTCTATAACCATCATAAACATAACCCCTACTAATGCTGCAATGGGCACTTGTTCAATATATTTATCAGCAAATAAGATAAATGTCAGTAACGTTACTGCCATCATAATTCCCGATAGCCTTCCACGACCACCTGCATTAATATTTATAACTGTTTGGCCAATCATGCCACAACCACCTGTACCACCAAATAAACCACTTACAATGTTACCAGCTCCTTGTGCCAAACATTCTCGATTTCCGTTTCCTCTTGTTTCGGTTAATTCATCAACCAAATTCATGGTCATTAACGATTCAATTAACCCTACCGAAGCCGCTAAAAAAGCATAAGGCAGTATAAATGTAAGAGTATCCATGTTAAAGGGTAAATATTCCCAAAGCTGTAAATTAGGTGTCGGAAATTCGCCTTTTAAACCGCTTCCTCCGCCTTCAATAATGTAAGAACCAACAGTACTTACTTCAACTCCCCCAAATACCACAATAGCCGTAGTAACAAGAATGGCCGTTAAAGCTGCAGGAATTTTAGTGGTTATCTTTGGCAACAACCAAATAACACCCATGGTAAGCAATACCAGACCTAGCATAACGTATAGTTCTGTACCGTGCATAGGGATACTATTATATGATTTTACGCCTTCTGTAGATATTTCTAATTCTTTATGGGAAAACATACGCACTTGAGCTAGAAAAATAACAATAGCCAATCCATTAACAAACCCCATCATTACTGAATGAGGAATGAGTCTTACAAATTTCCCTAGTTTAAATAAACCAGCACCTATTTGGAACACACCCATCAATACAACAGCAGCCAGTAAATAGAAGTATCCCATGTTTTCCACAGGCGTGTCGAACAACAAGCCTTTGGCATGCCCTTCTGAAATTAAATGCACAAAAATAACCGCAACCGCACCTGCTGCACCTGAAATTAAACCAGGTCTACCTCCAAAAATAGCTGTAATTAAGCCTATAATAAAAGCGCCTGAAAGTGCCACTAAGGGATCTATTTGAGCCACAAAGGCAAAGGCAACTACTTCGGGAATCATGGCTAAAGATGTTGTGATACCTGCCAAAACATCATCTTTAGCATTTGGCATTATCTTCCTTACAAATTCTGTCATGGTTTATTTTTTAAGGAGCAAATTTATTACCAATAAATAAATATATCCAGTAGAAATCCTTTTTTAAGCCATAAATAGCACTCAAACGTTTGAAAACATTTGAGTAGCATACAAGATTCCTTTCTAAATTAAGCCCTTTATATTGGCATAGGAGTTTGTAAGCGCATCAAAAACCTGTTCTTGATTTAACCATTCTACTTTGGTAATGCCTTCTTCTTCTTGGGCATATAAATTGCCTTCAAAACTGGTTTTCATTTCAAACCAATAGGTTACCTTTATTTTATGATTTCCATTACGCTTAAAAATATGGTAAGTGGTTTCTAGGGGTTTGGTGATTTTTAATCCAGCAACACCTGTTTCTTCCGTTACTTCACGAATCGCTGTTTTTTCAATAGATTCATTGCCTTCAATTTTACCTTTTGGCAAGTCCCATTTATCATTTCTATATATAAATAAAATATCGTTGTTACTGTTATACACCTTGCCACCGCCAGCAACCACATTGGGTAATTTTTTTAAAAACTTTTTTAAAAGCTTTTCGCCATTTTTATGAATAAGGCGTACTTCCTCTAGTTTGGTCGTATTGAGCTCTTTTATAACCTTACCTATATTTACGGTATTTAGTAAATAGTTTTTAAAATTGGTTTCTTGCTCAACAACTGTTGTTAAAATTATAGGTTTATCGCCAACAAAAATTTTGTACATGCTTTACTTTAATAATTACACTTTGGTAAAAATATCATTTTTAGTTACAAACTGGACATTGTTGAAAAAAATATTTTTATTAAATGAATCACTGCAATATAAAATTAAATTTATGTTTATTTTTGCCTTTATGATTTTTAACAAAGATACCGCTAGAAAAACTGCCGAAGTTTTATTGCAAGTCAATGCTATAAAGCTTAGCCCACAGAAGCCTTTTACTTGGGCTTCTGGATGGAAATCGCCCATTTATTGTGACAACCGTATTGTATTGTCTTTTCCTCCAATTCGAAATTACATTCGTGAAACCATGGCGAAACAAATTGAAAAACAGTATGGTAAGCCCGATGTAATTGCTGGTGTTGCTACTGGAGCCATTGGCATTGGCATGTTGGTTGCCGAATACATGGGACTGCCATTTATTTATGTAAGACCCGACGCTAAAGATCATGGACGCAAAAACCAAATAGAAGGGTTTATTGAACACGGTCAAAATGTAGTTGTTGTTGAAGATTTAATAAGTACTGGCGGAAGCAGCCTAAATGCCGTAAAAGCTTTAAAAGAAGCTCATGTTAATGTAAAAGGCATGATTGCCATATTTACTTATGGATTTGATGTGTCAGTTAAAAATTTCGAAAAAGAAAACATCAAACTACAAACCTTAAGTGATTATAACAGCTTACTTGAACAGGCTTTGAAAACCAATTACATATCTGAAAAAGAATTAAAAACCTTATCGGAATGGAACACCAACCCAAGCGAATGGAATGCTAATTGATATGTAAAAAGTATGCTGTTTAGCTGTTAAGTCGTTTAGTTGGCTAACATCTAAACAACTTAACGACTAACAAATAACAAAATGAATTTAGAATCTCCAAAAATAAGCGTTAGCAAATCTCCAGAAAGTGTTTTTGATTTTTTAGCAGATGTTAAAAATTTTGAATTTCTAATGCCCGAGAACATTAGCAAATTTGAAGTTTTAAGCGAGGACACCTTTGTATTTGCTCTAAAAGGCATGCCAGAAATAATTTTAAAAAAGAAAGAAGTTGTGCCACCTAATAAAATAGTTTTAGGTGCCGCTGGCGGAAAAATAGACTTTTCACTTATTGGTAATATCACAAAAACAGACGAGAGTTCCAGCGAAGTGCAATTAGAATTTTCGGGCGACTTTAACCCTATGATGGCCATGATGATTAAAGGTCCCATCAGCAAATTTATAGAAACACTTGCCACAAGCATTCCTAAAGTTATTTAGACTGTCCTCTTAATATAAAAGAGTAATTGTTTTTAAATCAAATTCTTTTATAACAGCGTCTTCAAGCAAAACTTGAAGGTTTCCAGAATTTGAAACGCCTTTTATAAAACCAGAAAACACCAAACCTTCAACATCTTGAAATGTTGAAGGTTTATTTTTTCTAAAAAGAGAGGCTTCATATTTTGCTTTTAAAACATCTACTTGTCCTTTCTTCAATATATTAAAATAATGTTTTAAATTATTGACGACAACCTGTGTCACTTCATCTAAATCAAAAATACGTCCGGAGATTAATCTCAAAGAAGACGCTTTAGGCAAATTCTCAAATTCAACTTGATTTACATTGAGTCCAATTCCAATAATAGAACTACTGAAATTATTTTGCTTAACCATATTTTCTATTAAAATACCACAAATCTTCTTGTTTTCTGACAAAATGTCGTTAGGCCATTTCACGCTTAATTTAGTAATAGAAAAAAATCTCAAGGTCTTTAATATCGCCAGTGAAGTTACAATACTTATATAAAAAGGGTGTTCTAAATTATATTCCGAAATATCCTTATATACACTGAATGTAAGGTTTTTGGACGACTCCGAACTCCAAACCGTCCCCATTTGCCCTCTTCCATTAGTTTGTTCCTTAGCCACTACTGCTGTATAATCGGCGACATACGCATTGGCACAAAGCGTTTTTAAATAACTATTTGTAGAATCGGTGGCATTAAGTTTGATTATATGCATTAAATAGTTATTATTAGTCAATAAAATCTTATGATAATTTTAAGCCATAAAGAACTAAAAAAATAATAACTTTGCAAAAATTTAAAAAATTTTAATGGCGAAAGAAAATATAAGTGCAGACCAATTAATATCGGTTATAATTAGTGGCATTGAAGACGTTAAAGGAAAAGAAATAAATATTCTTGATTTAAGAGAGATTGAAAATACGGTTTGCGATTATTTTATAATTTGCGAAGGAACTTCAAACACGCAAGTTAACGCTATAGTTAATTCTGTTCAGAAAAAAGTAAGCAAAGAACTTAAGGATCATCCTTGGCACACAGAAGGTATGGATAATGCCGAATGGGTACTTATGGATTATGTTAATGTTGTCGTACATGTGTTTCAAAAACAAATAAGACAATATTATGACATTGAAAGTCTTTGGGGTGATGCAAAAACAACAGTTATACAAACTAGTTATTAAAAATTAAGGATGGCAAACGATAAAAAAAAAATAAATGAAAATAAGCCAAAATTCAGCCCGTACTGGATTTATGGCATATTAATAGCCCTATTTTTAGGGTTTCAATTGTTAAACAACAACTCGTATCAAGACGGCAGTGCTACAACACCCTCCGAATTTTTTAAATTTTTGGAAGCTGGCGATGTTGCTCAAGTTGACATTATAAAAAACACGCGGGTTGCTAAAGTATATTTAACTTCGGAAGCTGAGAGTAAGGAGATTCATAAAAAATCGAAGCCTACATCATTTCTACCATCTACTACAAAACTACCTAACTATAAATTTGAGTTTGGTGATCTTCAAAATTTTGAAAACCAGTTAAATGAAGTTGCTAAGGATTTACCTAGCAAACCTGTTATAAAATTTGATACTGAAACCGATAATTGGGGCAGCCTGTTAATGAGCCTTTTGCCTTTTATCTTACTTATTGCTGTGTGGATTTTTATCATGCGCCGTATGTCTGGTGGTGCTGGAGGTGGTGCTGGAGGTCAAATTTTCAACATAGGTAAGTCAAAAGCAAAACTTTTTGACCAAAATACCGAAGTAAAAACGACTTTTAAAGATGTTGCTGGGTTAGAAGGTGCCAAAGAAGAAGTTCAGGAAATTGTAGACTTCCTTAAGTTCCCTGAAAAATATACCTCTTTGGGAGGAAAAATACCAAAAGGCGCACTTCTTGTAGGTCCTCCAGGAACAGGAAAAACCTTATTAGCAAGAGCGGTTGCTGGTGAAGCTAAAGTACCTTTCTTTTCATTATCCGGTTCAGATTTTGTTGAAATGTTTGTGGGTGTGGGTGCTTCTCGTGTTCGAGATTTATTCAAACAAGCTAAAGAAAAATCACCTTCAATTATATTTATTGATGAAATTGATGCCATTGGTCGTGCCAGAGGAAAAAACGCCATGTCTGGAAGTAATGATGAACGTGAAAACACCTTAAATCAATTGCTAACAGAAATGGATGGTTTTGGTACAAATACCAATGTTATTGTACTTGCCGCAACCAACAGAGCCGATATTTTAGATACCGCTTTAATGCGTGCAGGTCGTTTTGACAGACAAATTTATGTTGATTTGCCAGACGTTCGTGAGCGCAAGGAAATTTTTGAAGTGCATTTAAGACCTCTTAAAAAAGCAAAAGATTTAGACCTTGATTTCTTATCAAAACAAACGCCAGGATTCTCAGGTGCCGATATTGCAAATGTTTGTAACGAAGCCGCTTTAATAGCTGCAAGGAAAGGCAAAAAGTCTGTTGACAAACAAGATTTTCTAGATGCTGTAGATAGAATTATTGGTGGTTTAGAAAAGAAAAATAAAATTATTACCCCTAGTGAAAAAAGAGCTGTGGCATTCCACGAAGCGGGTCATGCCGTAGTTAGTTGGATGTTAGAACACGCTGCTCCATTGGTCAAAGTTACCATTGTACCTCGTGGACGTTCTTTAGGTGCCGCATGGTATTTACCAGAGGAACGCTTAATTGTTCACCCAGAACAAATGCTGGACGAAATGTGTGCTGCTTTAGGTGGTCGTGCCGCAGAAAAAGTTATTTTCAACAAAATATCTACAGGTGCATTAAGCGATTTAGAAAAAGTAACCAAACAAGCAAGAGCCATGGTTACAATTTATGGACTAAGTGACAAAATTGGCAACTTAACCTATTACGATTCTTCTGGACAAAACGAATATGGTTTTACAAAACCATATAGCGAACAAACAGCGGAATTAATAGACAAAGAGATTTCAGATATTATTGAAACACAATATAAACGTGCTATTAAATTGCTAGAAGATAATAGAGATAAACTTACAGAGCTTGCAGAAGTTCTTCTTGAAAAAGAGGTTATTTTTAAAGACAACTTAGAGAAAATATTTGGCGAACGCGCTTTTGAAAAAGAAGACGCTGACAATCAATAAAAACAAGTTGACAACTATATTGTTTAGATAAATAGTAAAAATCTTAAATTAAGCACGTGTTTAGTTTAAGATTTTTTATATTTGGTAACCTCAAAAAGAATTATATTAATAGCAGCTTACTAAATGAGCCTTTTTAGAAAAATTTTCGGACTGAAACCAGATCAATCAGATGAAGGAATAAAGTCTTCTGAAAGAGGCAAATATATGCCTGAAATAAAACTTCCAATTGACGAAAAGTTTACAATAAACTTTAAAGGAAATGGTGGAAAGTTTTTGTATTGTGAAAATTTAAATGAAATATTTCAGAATTTACAACACATCATTGAGGAAAACAATTGGGAGGATAAGGAAACACTGATATTGGACGAAAATATAAAAAATAAATTTAAAGACTCCAATTTAAAGCCTACTACTAACATTAGCGATTCCACTCTTTTCTTAACTACTTGCGAAAATTTAATTGCAAACGATGGATCCCTGCTTATTTCTTCAAAACAAATTTTTGAAAAAAAATTACCTGAGTTACCAGCAAACTTTATTGTTTATGCAACAACAAGTCAAATTGTAGAAAATATTGGAGAAGGTTTAAGAGGTATCAAATCCAAAAACAAACAAAAAATACCAACAAACATTACAACCATAAAGCATTTTAAATCTAACGACGAAAAAGATTTTTTAAGCTATGGTAGTAGTGCTAAAAACCTATACCTACTTCTTTTAGAAGACTTATAAGATGAAAGAAATTCTTATTCGATCACTTTCTGGTTTACTCTATGTCTTGCTTTTAATTCTGTGTTTAAGCCATCTACAATCACTGATTGCTTTGTTTTTTGTGTTTGGTATTATTTGTTTAGCCGAATTTAAAAAGCTCATTCAACTTAAAAACATCATCCCATATTTTATATTTGGTGTCTTGTATGCTTTTTTTGTGTATTGGCAGCTCATTTTAAACACAAATGCTGGTATCGATGAAGCTATTCAAATACTAATGGTACTGACGATATTTATTGAATTGTTTTTAATTAAAGATTTGTTTTCAGAAAAAACAACACCACTATTTAGTTCTAAACGGTTTATATTAACCACTTTTTACATTTCAAGTGCCTTTGTTTTTTTAGTTTTAATAGCCGATTATCATGAAAACTACAATCCGAATATTCTTTTAGGGGCATTTATTTTAGTATGGGTTAACGATTCTTTTGCCTATTTAGTTGGTAAAAATTTTGGTAAGCAAAAGCTTTTTGAAAAAATTTCACCAAAAAAAACAGTAGAAGGTTTTCTAGGAGGTTTGCTTTTTTCGTGCATAGCAAGCTATTTTATTGCTACCTTTACACAAACTTTAGATTTTACAAGTTGGCTTATTTTAGGTATTATAATAACCGTATTTGGCACCTTGGGTGACTTAATAGAATCTAAGTTCAAAAGACAAGCAAACGTAAAGGACAGTGGCACTATTATGCCTGGTCACGGTGGCTTGTTGGATCGATTGGACAGCATTATTTTTGCAGCGCCTTTTATTTATTTATTTTTAAGAATTTTGCACTATGTTTCATAAAGAAGGGCATAAAATAATATTTCTAACATTTGTATTCGTTGTTGGCTGTTCTTTATTGGCCGATAGTTTTATACCCATAACTTGGTTGCGCACCATTGTTTTAATTGTATTATTAATATTTTTAATACTTATTCTTCAATTTTTCAGAAACCCAAAACGTCGTACTGTTTTAAATAACAAAAATGTTGTGGCCCCCGTTGACGGTAAAGTAGTTGTAATTGAAGAAGTTTTTGAAAAAGAATATTTTAACGATAAACGTTTGCAGGTGAGTATTTTTATGTCTCCAATAAATGTTCACGTTACACGTTATCCTATTAGTGGCAACGTGATATTTAGTAAATACCATCCTGGTAAATATTTAGTAGCATGGCATCCTAAAGCAAGTGAAGAAAATGAACGTACTACCGTTGTTGTTGAAAATGAAATTTATGGTAAAGTATTATACAGACAAATAGCCGGAGCTTTGGCTAAACGTATTGTAAACTATGCTAAAATAAACGATAAAGCAATCCAAGGTGGTGAGTCTGGATTTATAAAATTTGGTTCGAGAGTTGATTTATTTTTACCACTAGACACAAAAATAAAAGTACAACTTAACCAAAAAGTTCGTGGAGGTGAAAGTATTATTGCAGAAGCAAATGACTGATGAAGAATTAGAAATAGAATTTCTGGATGCGGTTGAACGCGTAAATGCATACACCGAACCTTTCCCTGCCGATGTGCTTCTAAACCTGTATGCCTACTACAAAAAGGCAACAAACAACTACAGCCGCCCAAGCAGTAAAAAAGCCATTATAAATGCTTTTAAAACCAATGCCTTGTTTCAAGCAAAAGATATTTCCCAAAACGAAGCCAAACGTTTGTATATCGATTTAGTAAATAAGTACTTTTTGTACGGAAGATAAGAAATTCATTTTACCAAATACTGTTTTTTACATACGTTCAGGTACCTGTATTCCTAAAACACTAAACGCATTTTTAATAGTCTGTGCTACTTTATTTGACAACTGTACTCTAAATACTTTTTCATTTTCATTATCTGCACCTAAAATAGAGACATTTTGATAAAACGAATTAAATTCTTTTACCAAATCGTATGTATAATTAGCAACTAATGCCGGACTATGCTGTGAAGCGGCATTTTGAATAACCTCTGGAAACAATTCCAATTGCTTTAGTAGTTCTTTTTCTTTTGCATGAAGCGGTATATCTATATTAACGGATAAATCAAAATCTGCTTTTCTTAAAATGGCCTGAATTCTTGCATAAGTATATTGAATGAATGGTCCTGTATTCCCTTGAAAATCGATAGATTCCTTAGGGTCGAACAAAATACGTTTTTTAGGATCGACTTTAAGAATATAATATTTTAAAGCACCTAAGCCAATGATTTTGTATAACGCTTGCTTCTCTTTTTCACTATAACCATCCAATTTCCCTAATTCTTCCGATATTTCACCTGCTGTTGAAGCCATTTCATCAATTAAATCATCGGCATCAACCACAGTTCCTTCCCTACTTTTCATTTTTCCGCTAGGTAAATCAACCATACCGTAACTTAAATGATATAGGTTTTTAGCCCATTCAAAGCCTAGCTTTTTCAAAATTAAAAACAGTACTTGGAAGTGGTAATCTTGCTCGTTACCAACGGTATAAACCATACCGCCTACATCTGGAAAATCTTTAATACGCTGTATAGCAGTGCCTATATCTTGGGTCATATAAACGGCTGTACCATCTGAACGTTGTACTATTTTTTTATCCAAGCCATCTTCGGTTAAATCACACCAAACCGAACCATCTTCTTCTTGTATAAATACTCCTGACTTTAAGCCTTCGGCAACAAATTCTTTTCCTAATAAATAGGTATCACTTTCATAATATAAAGTATCAAAATCAACGCCTAAATTTTTATAAGTTTCATTAAAACCTTCATATACCCAACCGTTCATTTTTTTCCAAAGTTCAACAACTTCTTCATCGCCTGCTTCCCATTTTTGAAGCATATTTTGAGCTTCCAATAAAAGTGGTGTGCTTTTTTTGGCTTCATCTTCAGTTTTACCAGAGGCTATTAATATTTCAATCTCTTTCTTATATTCTTGATCAAACTTCACATAATAATTGCCTACCAATTTGTCACCTTTTAAACCAGTACTTTCTGGAGTTTCGCCGTTACCAAAAAGCTTCCAAGCCAACATGCTTTTACAAATGTGGATCCCTCGGTCGTTTATAATTTGCGTTTTATAAACTTTTTTTCCTGATGCCTTTAAAATTTCAGCGACACTATACCCTAAAAGGTTGTTTCGAACATGCCCTAAATGCAAGGGTTTGTTAGTGTTGGGCGACGAATATTCAACCATAATAGCTTTATCGTCTGCTTTTGGAGATACAAAACCATAGGTTTCTTCATCTTTAATGTTATTAAAAAAGTTTAAATAATAAGCATCGCTAACTTCAATGTTTAAAAAGCCTTTTACAACATTAAATGTTTTAACCTCTACAACTTTTTCCACTAAGTAATTACCAATCGTTTCGCCAATTTGAACTGGGTTTCCTTTAATAAAACGCAACATGGGGAATATCACTACGGTAATATCTCCCGCAAATTCTTTTCTCGTAGCTTGAAATTCTACCGATTCCAATTGAATATTAAAAGATGCTAAAACAGCTTGTTTTACTTGGTTTGATAAAGTCTCTTGAAGGCTCATTAATAATGTAATTTTTAGGTGAGCAAAGATAAAACTTTTATTAAAGGATTACTGCAAAATTTGGTTTATTAAAAACAAAGAAAAATAGTCAATATTACTTATTCAAGCTTTTTTTGAAAGCCATTAAAATATATGTGCATTTCATCGATAAAAGTGCTCTTTTTCCATGATTTTTGCCGTTAATCTATTCGTCGGATTTTTGCCATTTTTTGGTATATCCTTTTATCTAATTTATTGGTAGAAAAACGCAGAAATTAGATTTTAATGATGCTTTTTCCAACTTTTGTTAAGTAAAGCTATTAATATATCCATTTAATGGATTTTTTTTAACCAACAAAAAGATTACAGCTTAATAGGTAATACTTATTTCCCTCAAATAAGACATACTTAATTATGGTTTTATTACTTGTTGTAATATAATGCTAGTATGAGGAAAATAATTACTTTAATTATTCTTTTATCCGTATTCTTAGGTTTCTCTCAAACCAAAGAGTTGGATAGTCTTTACATACAACTTGCCTTTGAAACTCAAGATTCTTTAAAAATAAAAACCTCTTTAAATCTTATTAAATCACTTTATGAAATTAACGATTATGATAAGGCTTTAAAATATACTATTGAAAGTGAAAAACTTTCAACCAATCTAGATTACACAAAAGGTATTGCCGAAACAACCTATTTTAAATCACTTATTTACGCACAAAAAGGAGACTACATTAATGCCATAAGTGGGTATGAAAAAGCTAAAGAACTATTTAAACATTTAAATGATACTCTTGGGATTGCAAAAGTTAACAACAGTATCGGCTTTATAGAAATTAAACGCGGTAATTATTCCAAGGGATTACAATATTCATTGTCAGCCATTAAAGAATTAGAAAAACAAAATCTTAAAAATGATCTTAGTTTGGCTTATAGCAATTTAGCAAAAGCATACCAAAATATAAATGCCATTGATAGAGCTATAACTTATAACTTAAAAGCTGTAGAAGTTCAAACACAATTAAACGATAATACTGCACTTACACAATCGTACCACCAATTAGCTGAACTATATTCATCTAAAAATGAAAACAGAAAAGCCATTGAATATTACCAAAAGGTTCTGAATGGTAAAACGACCAATGTAGACTCTCTTCAAGGTATTATTTATCCAAAAATAGGTGCTGAATACTTAAAATTCAACGATTACGAGAAAGCATCTCAATACTTAATTGAGGGTTTAAATATTAATAGAAAGTCCAATAATCAAGATGGCATATTATTGGCTTTAAACGGTCTTGGAGAATTAAATTTACAAACCAACCGATTAGTTTTAGCCGAACAGCAACTTTATGAGGCGGGTGCTATTGCCGAAAGCATTAACAACAAACCGGAGTTACTTAAATATTATAAATTAATGATTGCCTTAGACTCTACAAAAAACAAATTTGATAGAGCTTTTATGTGGCAACGCGAGTATTACAATTTAAAAAGCAGCTTAAATAAGTCCAATAATTTAAAGAATTCAGATTCAGTTCAATTAGACTTTAATCCAGATTTTGAAAAAGAGTTAACAAACAACCTTACCGAAACTGCTACCAGTAGTTCCTATATTGGTTTAAATGAAAATTCAGATAAGTTCAAATTAATTTTTTACGGACTTTTAGCAGCACTTGCCATTGTTTCTACCTTTTTGGTATTAATTTATTTAAAGCGAAATAACAATATAAAATACACCCAAGAATTAGAAGAAAAAAATCTTAAAATTGAGTTACAAAACGAAGCATTTCAAGAGCAAACCAAGCATTTAGAAAACGTTAATAATGTAAAAGATAAATTGTTTTCAATCGTATCGCACGATTTAAAAGACTCCCTTTCTTCAATAAATGGTTTTATAGATTTATTAAAAGACGGCTCATTATCTAGAGAAGAATTCGACAATTTAATTCCAGAACTAAGCGAAAACGCTAACAATGCCTCATTATTGCTGTTTAACTTATTAAACTGGTCTAAATCGCAAATGCAATCTTTAGAACCAAAACCAACATTATTCGATGTTCAAGAAGTTTTTGAAGAAAAAGTAAGACTTATAGAACAACGCATGGAAAGCAAAGGCATCGAATTAATAGACCACTCGCTACGCGATTTTGCCTATGCCGATAGGAGTATGTTTGAGATAGTTATACAAAATTTGCTTGCCAATGCTTTAAAATTCTGTAAAAGCGGAGACACCATTACCATTTCAAACCACATAAGTAACGGTAGCTGTATTATTAGCATTGCCGACACAGGAGTTGGCATTTCTAAACAAAATATTGACAAATTATTTAAAAGCAGCTCGTTTACTACCGTAGGTACTAATAACGAAAAAGGTACAGGTTTAGGGTTATCAATCTGTAAAGAATTGGTAGAACTTAACAATGGCAAAATTTGGGTGGAAAGCACCGTTAATGTTGGTAGCACTTTTTACGTACAGTTACCTAAATCTAGACCATCATAGTATTTTATACCAGTTGTTATTTGGGCGTTACCCAAGGGTCGGGCTGTTCGTTACAATCTTTTTGTTCGTGCCTCTCAAAAAGGATTTTCACTGCCATCCCTAACGCAAGTTACAGTTTCAATTCAAATTAAGCTTTAGGCAAAAACACTTCAGCCATCATACAACGTGCACTACCACCACCACAAGCTTCAATAACATCTAAAGAACTGGAAAGTATATTGGTGTGTTTTTCAAGCCGTTCTATTTGACTTGCAGTTAAAGAATCATAAGCTGCCTGACTCATCACTAAATACCGCTCATCATTACTTCCCTTAACTTGTAACATATTACCAGCAAAATTATTGACCTGTGCTTCGGTTATATCAATGATTTCTTTACCATCTTGATTTAAATGATCAATAACATTTTTACGCTCTTTTTTATCATCAATACTGCTTAAGCAAATAACGGCAAAAGTTTCTCCCAAGCACATCATAACGTTGGTGTGGTAAATGGCTTTTCGTTGCCCATTTATGGTTTGGTTTGCAGTAAAAATAACAGGCATATATTCAAAATCTTCACAAAATTCAATGAACAACTCTTCGTCGGCTCTGGGAGACAAGGCACAATAGGCTTTTCTGTTTACCCTGTCCAGCAACACACTTCCTGTACCTTCAAGAAACACACCTTCTTCCTCTGCATCTGTGTAATCAAAAATATTTTTAATAACAAAGCCTGCACTTTCGACAGCTTCAAGCACATCTTCATTACGTTCCAAACGCCTGTTTTCTGCAAACATAGGATACAAACCAACATCACCGTTTTCGTGAAACGACACCCAATTGTTTGGAAAAACAGCATCGGGCGTATCAAACTCATTAGTATCATTCACCACAATGACATTCACACCAATACCACGAAGCTTTTCAACAAAGGCGTCAAATTCTTGTTGGGCTTTGGCATTAACCGTTTGTGGCAATATAGTATCTATTACTTTTTGGTAATAGTTGTTTACAGCCGTTTGCTCGTTCATCCTAAAATTTATAGGGCGAATCATTAAAATGGTGTTTGTAGTCTGTTGCATAACATAATTTATATTACAAAAGTATAACTATTTATATAATGAACTCATCTTTTATATAATGAACTCATCTTGACTTTTTATTTTTACCATTTTTTAGGAAATAGAAAAAGCCAAGATGAGTTCAATAAAATCGGGGAGTTCAAGTCAAGCATTATTAGACTACGCCTATGTTCACAGCTTAAATGAATGGGTTTATGCAACTTTGGTGTTTAAAGATGGTGATGCATTATGTTAATAGAGAAAAAGAACTGGAAGGTATCTTAAATTATCTCTGGACAAACCTCATTAGGGGCTAGGATGAATCAGGTTTCATGGTTTAACATAAAAGTAACTCATGATACGTTTAATCCTGAAGTTTTTATGGAGATTAAACCAAATTTAAATGTAAAAAATGCCGAAGACAATCAATCGATGAGTCAAATTTTCCCCAACCCTATTTCATCATTTGGTCTATTGAAATACCAATTAGCAGAATCTTCAAAAGTTTCTATTAAATTGATTAACATCTATGGAGTCGAAATAGCGACTATTTTTGAAGGTTTTAAAAATACAGGCACACATAAATTAGAAATTAATTGTAGCAATTTAAATACATGAGTTTATCTTGTAGTGATTAATTATTATGGACAAAAGCTCTGTTCAAAAAATTGTTGTTACAAATAAACTTAAAATCAATCTCTAATTAAAGGCATGGTGGTACAACGCAACAACCCTTCCTGTTTGGAAATTTCCGCATAAGGCACTTCTTCAACCGTAAACCCTTCTTGACGCAACCAAGTGTTTAGTCGTGTAAAGTTTTTTTCGGAGATGATAATATCTTCAGAAATTGAAAAAATATTACTGTTCATATCATACATTTCCTGTTTGGTAATTTCAAAAACATTCTCTTTTCCGAAGAAATTAACCAGCCAATTATACTCGTTCTCTTTTAAAAACCCATTTTTATGTATGATGGCTTTTCCTTTCCCTAAGGGTTGAAAACAGCAATCTAAATGCAGGGCATTTTCTTTGGCATTGGTGTTGGATTTTCTAAGTTCGAATGACTTGACCGTTTTCTCTGGAAACAGTTCTTGTATAGCAATAACCGCATCCATATTGGTACGGGCTGTTATTAATTCAGGATAATCTTCCCCTGAATAGGTCCCGATAAAAATATAATCATTCCAAGGCATCACGTCACCTCCTTCTACATGACATTCTGGTGGTAATACAATACGTTTTTTTCTATCAACTTGATTCCAAACATAGCGAATGGCTTCAATTTCGGGCTCTCTGTTTGGCAAAATATTGGCTCTAATAATTTTGTCTTCTATAACAAATGCAATATCACGCGAAAATATCTGATTACAATCTTTAATAACTTGGGGTCTAAAAACCTGAACGTCATACTTTTTAAAAACGGCTGCCACAGCATCCATTTCTAGAATCATATCAGCTTCTTGAGGGTATGTACCAGCCAATACATGTTCAATACTTTTAGGGTCGTAACAATCTTCTACTCTTGGTATGGGACCGTTACTTTCAGCAGTTCCTAAAATAACAGCTCTTAGCCTTGATGTTTCGTTTTTTATGTTGAGTTGTAGCATGGTGTAAATATAAAAAAGCCCCATAATGTTTAGTCATGGAGCTTCATATTTTTTTACACTAAAAATCATCTTTTTTCAATGGGCACAAAAGACCTTTCGGTAGCTCCTGTATAAATTTGTCTTGGTCTTCCAATTGGCTCTTTGCGTAAACGCATTTCACGCCATTGTGCAATCCAACCTGGCAAACGTCCTAATGCAAACATAACGGTAAACATATCGGTTGGTATACCCATACCTCTATATATGATTCCTGAGTAGAAATCGACATTAGGATATAATTTTCTATCTACAAAGTATTTGTCTTCTAAAGCTTCTTTTTCAAGACCTTTAGCTATATCTAAAATAGGGTCTTCAACACCTAAATCGCTTAATACTTCATCGGCAGCTTTTTTAATGATTTTTGCACGTGGGTCGAAGTTTTTATAAACACGGTGACCAAAGCCCATTAAGCGGAATGGATCTTCCTTGTCTTTCGCTTTAGCCATATACTTTTTAGTATCACCTCCATCTTCTTTTATGGCTTCAAGCATTTCTAACACAGCTTGGTTAGCACCACCATGAAGTGGTCCCCAAAGTGCCGAAATACCAGCAGATAGTGAAGCAAATAAACCTGCGTGTGATGAACCTACAATTCTAACAGTAGATGTAGAACAGTTTTGTTCGTGGTCGGCATGTAAAATCAATAATTTATCTAAAGCATCAACTAATATTTTGTTTTGTTTATAATCACCATTTGGTTTTTTAAACATCATTTTTAAAATATTTTCTACATAACCTAAAGAATCGTCTCCATAATCTAATGGCAATCCTAATTTTTTACGGTAAGTCCAAGCTACCAACACTGGAAATTTACCCATTATTTTCACCACCGATTTATACATATCTGCCTCAGAATTCACATTTACTGAAGAAGGGTTAAATGCTGTTAATGCACTTGTTAATGAAGAAATAACCCCCATTGGGTGAGCAGACTTTGGAAATGCTTCTACAATTTTTTTTACATCTTCATCTACTACCGATTGCGCTTTTATATCGTCATGAAACTTTTCGTTTTGCTCTTTAGTTGGAAGTTCTCCAAAAATCAAAAGATAGGCAACTTCTAAAAAATCAGCTTTTTCAGCCAACTCTTCAATAGAATATCCTCTATATCTTAAAATACCTTTTTCACCATCCAAAAACGTAATAGCACTCTCGCAAGAACCTGTATTTTTATAACCCGGATCGATGGTAATTACACCTTCTGATGCGCTTCTAAAATTTGAAATATCAATAGCTAATTCCTTTTCTGTTCCTTCTATTACGGGAAGCTCTATTTTTTTTCCGTTGACTTCAATGGTCGCAGTATTTGCCATAAATGTGAATGATTTTTTAATTCTTAAATTGGATTGCTAATTTACGAAATATCCCTTTATTAATGGAAGTGTTGAAAGCAAAGATTTAATCATTTAACAAATTGTTTGAAATTAATGTAAAAAAAAAAGCGATTATTAAAATAATAACCGCTTTTTAAAAAAAATTAATTTTCTTATTTTACTTTGAATGCTTTTTCCTGCGGAAAATAAGCTACTTCACCCAATTGTTCTTCAATACGAAGTAATTGGTTGTACTTAGCCATACGGTCACTACGAGACGCAGAACCAGTTTTTATTTGACCACAGTTTAAAGCTACTGCTAAATCGGCTATCGTATTATCTTCAGTTTCACCAGAACGGTGTGACATTACAGATGTGTAACCTGCATTTTTAGCCATATTTACAGCTGCAATAGTTTCGGTTAACGAACCAATTTGGTTTACTTTAATTAATATGGAGTTTGCAATACCTTGCTCGATACCTCTTGACAAACGCTCTACATTGGTTACAAATAAATCGTCTCCTACCAATTGTACTTTATCACCAATTTTATCGGTTAGTAATTTCCATCCTTCCCAGTCGTTTTCATCCATACCATCTTCAATAGAGATGATTGGGTATTTAGCAGCTAATTCCGCTAAATACTCAGCTTGTTCAGCCGATGTTCTTACTTTACCTGTTTCGCCTTCAAACTTGGTGTAATCATATTTTCCGTTTACATAAAACTCTGCCGCAGCACAATCTAAAGCAATCATGATGTCACCTCCAAAAGTATATCCCGCTTTCTCAACAGCAACTTTAATAGAATCTAAAGCATCTTCGGTACCTCCGGCTAAAGTTGGTGCAAAACCACCTTCATCACCTACTGCAGTACTTAAACCTCTGTCGTGTAATACTTTTTTTAGATTATGGAAAATCTCAGTTCCCATTTGCATAGCGTGTGTAAAGCTTTTAGCTTTAACAGGCATAATCATAAACTCTTGAAATGCAATAGGCGCATCACTATGCGAACCACCGTTGATGATGTTCATCATTGGTACGGGAAGTGTGTTGGCAGAAACCCCACCAACATAACGATATAAAGGCATGTTAAGTTCGTTTGCTGCTGCTTTTGCAACCGCTAAAGAAACACCTAAAATAGCATTAGCTCCTAATTTTGATTTATTTTTGGTACCATCTAAATCAATCATAATTTGATCGATTAAATTTTGTTCAAAAACTGAAACGCCCAATAATTCTGGAGCGATAATAGAATTTACATTATCTACAGCTTTTAAAACACCTTTACCCATATATGCTTTACCACCATCGCGTAGTTCTACAGCTTCATGTTCTCCTGTTGATGCTCCAGATGGTACTGCAGCTCTTCCTAAAATATCATTTTCGGTTACAACATCTACTTCAACAGTAGGATTCCCTCTAGAATCTAAAATTTGTCTAGCATGGATATTAATTATTACACTCATAATTGGTTATTTTTAAACTTTTAATATTTCAAATTTACGCTTAAATCTTGTTTATTTTGAGATGTTCTTTCAGAAATATTCAAAAAAGCGTCTATAACGTTTTAGTAAACAAAATCCTCAAAAAAAAATTATATATTTTTGAGGATTTCGTACTACTTATTTTTTATATTCTCTATAAACTGGTCAAAAAGGTATGACGAATCATGTGGGCCTGGGCTAGCTTCTGGATGGTATTGTACAGAAAAACAATTTTTGCTTTTCATAGCTAATCCTGCAACCGTGTGGTCATTCAAATGCACATGTGTCACTTGTAAATCTGCATGTGCTTCCGCTTCTTCTCTATTCACGGCAAAACCATGATTTTGAGACGTTATTTCACCTTTTCCTGTGTTTATATTTTTTACCGGGTGGTTAATTCCGCGGTGTCCATTGTGCATTTTATAAGTTGAAACACCATTTGCCAGGGCTATCACTTGATGTCCTAAACAAATACCAAATAATGGTAAGTCTCTTTTAATAATTTCTTTTGCTAAGGTTTGCGCTTCTACCAAAGGTTGGGGATCTCCAGGTCCGTTAGATAAGAAGTAGCCATCTGGTTTAAAAGCCTCTAAATCTTCAAACTTAGCGTTATAAGGAAACACTTTTATATAAGCATCTCTTTTTGCTATGTTGCGAAGGATGTTCTTTTTTATACCTATGTCTAAGGCTGCTATTTTGTAAGTGGCATTAGCGTCTCCAAAATAGTAAGGTTCTTTAGTAGACACTTTTGATGCCAATTCCAAGCCTTCCATGTTAGGTACGTCGGCAAGTTGCTTTTTAAGGCCTTCTATATTATCTACATCTGTAGAAATAACAGCATTCATAGCACCATTGTCTCTTATATAGCTTACCAAAGCTCGAGTATCTACATCCGATATAGCTAAAAGATTGTTTTTATTTAAAAAATCCTCTAATGAACCGTCAGCTGCTTCACGAGAATAATCGTAACTAAAATTTTTACATATTAATCCAGCTATTTTAATAGAATCGGATTCTATTTCTTCATCATTAACCCCATAATTTCCAATATGTGCATTGGTTGTTACCATTAACTGACCAAAGTAAGATGGGTCTGTAAAAATTTCCTGGTAACCAGTCATTCCAGTATTGAAACATACTTCGCCGAATGCTGTTCCTTGTTTGTTTCCTACTGCTTTTCCGTAAAAAATGGTGCCATCTGCTAAAAGAATGATGGCCTTTTGTCGTTTTTGATATTTCATTCTGATTTATATGAGATTCCCGACAGTGTGGGAACAAAGTTTTGCAAAATTGCTAAAAAAAAAGGATAAACTAAAATAGTTTATCCTTTATATTTTAAATGCTTATTAACATTTATTCTTCCTCTTCTTTTGTTGCCTTAGGTTCAACAACCGGAGCATCTGCAGGTTTTGATCCGCCTCTTCTGCTTCTACGTGTTGTTTTCTTCTCTGGCTTACCAGCATTGTAAAGCTCATTGTAATCTACAAGCTCAATCATTGCCATATCTGCATTATCACCTAAACGATTTCCAAGCTTAATAATTCTTGTGTAACCTCCTGGACGATTAGCAACTTTAGCTGCAACATCTCTAAATAATTCTGCTACGGCATCCTTTTGTCTTAACTTCGCCATAACAATACGTCTGTTATGTGTTGTATCTTCTTTAGACTTAGTAATCATGGGCTCTACAAATTGTTTTAAAGCTTTTGCTTTAGCAACTGTAGTGTTGATACGCTTGTGTTCTATTAAAGAACAAGCCATATTAGCCAACATAGATTTTCTATGCGCAGTTTTTCTACTTAAATGATTTATTTTTTTTCCGTGTCTCATGACATTGTTGTTATCATCATCTTGCTTCTATACCTGTTTTTAAGGGAGCAAACTATGATGGGTTAATTTTATTTACGAATTACGATTTATGAATTACGATATTTAAAATTCTAAAATCGTAATTCGTAAATCTAAAATCTTCTAGTCTTTATCTAATTTATATTTGCTCAAATCCATTCCGAAGTTTAAACCTTTAACGTTTACAAGCTCTTCAAGCTCTGTTAAAGACTTTTTACCAAAGTTTCTGAATTTCATTAAGTCATTTTTGTTGAAAGACACCAAATCTCCTAAAGTATCAACTTCCGCAGCTTTTAAACAGTTAAGTGCACGTACAGATAAATCCATATCGATTAACTTAGTTTTAAGCAACTGACGCATGTGAAGCGATTCTTCATCATAAGTTTCGGTTTGTGCAATTTCATCGGCTTCTAAAGTTATACGCTCATCAGAGAATAACATGAAGTGGTGAATTAATGTTTTAGCAGCCTCGGTTAATGCATCTTGAGGTGTGATTGAACCATCGGTAATGATTTCAAAAACCAGTTTTTCGTAATCTGTTTTTTGCTCAACACGATAGTTTTCAATGCTATATTTAACATTCTTTATTGGAGTGTATATAGAATCTGTAAAGATAGTTCCAACTGGTGCAGCAGCTTTTTTGTTTTCTTCTGCAGGAACATAGCCTCTACCTTTTTCTATAGTAATTTCCATGTTGAAATTAACTTTAGGATCTAAGTTACAGATTACTAATTCTGTATTTAAAACTTGGAATCCAGAAATGAATTTTTGGAAATCACCAGCTGTAATTTGTTCTTGACCAGATATTGAAATAGAAATAGATTCATTATCAATATCTTCAATTTGTCTTTTAAAACGAGCTTGTTTTAAATTTAAAATGATTTCAGTAACATCTTCAACCACTCCAGCAATTGCTGAAAATTCATGATCTACACCTTCTATTCTAACTGATGTAATTGCGAATCCTTCTAGAGAAGATAATAAAACTCTTCTTAATGCGTTACCTACTGTTAAACCATAACCAGGTTCTAAAGGGCGAAATTCAAATTTCCCTTCAAAATCTGTTGAATCAATCATGAT
The DNA here is from genome assembly GCF_044335535.1 of Mariniflexile sp. HMF6888. NCBI lineage: Bacteria > Pseudomonadati > Bacteroidota > Flavobacteriia > Flavobacteriales > Flavobacteriaceae > Mariniflexile > Mariniflexile sp. HMF6888. Next base: position 327,368 of record NZ_JBIQVZ010000001.1, read on the forward strand.
TACTTTGTCGGGCTTTTGAAAATTAAATACTGCCATATTTTCTTCGTTTTAATTGTTATTTAGTTGCGCGGTTTAAAAGTTTGAAGAAGACTAAAAAACCCTTTGGCCAAATACCAATATGATTAATTTATTATTTAGAATATAATTCGACGATGAATTGTTCGTTTATGCTTTCTGGAATTTGAATTCTTGCAGGAACAGAAACATAAGTTCCTTGTTTTGTATCGTCATTCCAAGTAATCCATTCATAAACATGACTTGAGTTTGAAAGAGATCTTTCGATAGACTCAAGAGATTTAGATTTTTCTCTTACAGCTACAACATCACCTGCTTGCAATTGGTATGAAGGAATATTTACTAATTCTCCATTTACAGTAATGTGTCTGTGTGATACTAATTGTCTAGCGCCACTTCTAGAAGGAGCAATTCCCATTCTATATACTACGTTATCTAATCTAGATTCGCAAAGTTGTAATAAAACCTCACCTGTAATACCTTGAGCAGCTCTAGCACTTTTAAATATGTTTCTGAATTGACGCTCTAAAATACCATAAGTATATTTTGCTTTTTGCTTTTCCATTAATTGGATTGCGTATTCAGATCTTTTTCCACGTTTTCTTGCGTTACCGTGTTGACCTGGAGGATAATTTCTTTTTTCAAAAGATTTATCTTCTCCAAATATAGCTTCGCCAAATTTACGAGCTATTTTAGTTTTAGGACCAGTATATCTTGCCATTTTAAAATTGTTTTTTTAAGAGTGATTATGAATTAAGGTCTTAATCTTATCCTTCGATAATCGTTGATCTCTTTTTAATACTTGTTATTATTTTTTTCAGTTTGCAAATTTACACATAAAAAATTAATATCAACCATTTAAAAACAGTTGATATTAATTTTTATTTTAAAGTATAAAATTTATACTCTTCTACGTTTTGGAGGACGACACCCATTATGTGGAAGTGGTGTAACATCAATAATTTCTGTTACTTCAATACCTGCATTATGAATAGAACGGATAGCAGATTCTCTACCATTACCTGGTCCTTTAACATATACTTTTACTTTCTTTAAACCAGCTTCTAGAGCTACAGCAGAAGCATCTTCAGCAGCTAATTGTGCAGCATAAGGCGTGTTTTTCTTAGAACCTCTAAATCCCATCTTACCAGCAGACGACCATGAGATAACATCTCCTTTTTTATTGGTAAGTGCAATAATAATGTTATTGAAAGAAGCATTAACATGAGCTTCTCCTACAGAATCTACTATAACTTTACGTTTTTTAGTACTCTTTGTATTTGTTTTTGCCATTGTTTATAGTTTTCAGTTATTAGTTGATAGTCGCTAGAATCCTAAACCTTTTATAATTTCAAACAGATTCCTTCCAACGTCTAAATACTAAAGACTAATTGTTATTTAGTTGCTTTTTTCTTGTTAGCAACAGTTTTTCTTCTACCTTTTCTAGTTCTAGAGTTGTTTTTTGTACGTTGCCCTCTTAACGGAAGCCCCGATCTGTGACGAATTCCTCTGTAACATCCAATATCCATTAAACGTTTAATGTTCAATTGGATTTCAGAACGTAATTCACCTTCGATTGTAAAAGTACCAACAGCTTCACGAATACCACTAATTTGGTCGTCGTTCCAATCTTGAACTTTAATACTTTCATCAACATTAGCTGCTGCTAATATTTCTTTAGCTCTACTTCTACCTACTCCATAGATATAAGTTAAAGCGATAACTCCTCTTTTGTTTTTTGGTATGTCTACACCTGCAATTCTTGCCATAATTACCCTTGTCTTTGTTTAAATCTAGGATTCTTTTTGTTTATCACGTAAAGTCTACCTTTTCTACGTACGATTATACAATCTGCACTTCTTTTTTTTACTGATGCTCTTACTTTCATCTGTTAGTATCTATAAGTTATTCTCGCCTTAGATAAATCATAAGGACTCATTTCTAATTTCACTTTATCTCCTGGCAATAATTTAATGTAATGCATACGCATTTTACCGGAAATATGTGCTGTCACAATGTGACCGTTCTCTAATTCAACACGGAACATCGCATTTGATAATGCTTCTATAATGGTTCCATCTTGTTCTATTGCTGCCTGTTTTGCCATAGTATAATATTAAGCTACTGCTTTTCTATTTTTACCTGTTTTCATCAAGCCATCATAGTGTCTATTTAACAAATAAGAGTTTACTTGTTGCATAGTATCTATAGCTACACCCACTAAAATGATTAATGAAGTGCCTCCAAAAAATAATGCCCATCCTTGTTGAACACCCATAATTTTAACTATTAACGCTGGGAACACAGCAATGAATGCTAAAAATATAGAACCCGGTAAGGTAATTTGAGACATTATCTTATCTAAATATTCAGAAGTTTCAGAACCTGGACGAATACCAGGAATAAAACCACCACTACGTTTTAAATCGTCTGCCATTTTATTGGTAGGCACCGTAATTGCTGTATAAAAATATGTGAATATTATAATTAATATAGCAAATGTGATGTTATAGGCCAATCCGAAAATATCTGCGTAGTTTGTTTGCATCCAAGATCCAAAAGTAGTTTCTTTTAAAAGTGAAGAGCCACCAATCCAACTCGGCACAAACATAATTGCCTGTGCAAATATAATAGGCATGACTCCAGACGCATTAAGCTTTAATGGAATATACTGTCTAGAACCTGCCATGGCGCTTTTTTCGTAATCACCTGAAGCAGTTCTTCTTGCATATTGTACTGCAATTTTTCTAACAGCCATTACTAACATGATACAGCCAAGAATGATAGCGAACCATAATACCAATTCAAAAAGAATAAGCATAACGTTGTTGCCTTCCAATCTTGTAGCAGCATTTTGAATAAAAGATGCAGGTAATCTTGCTATAATACCCACCATAATTAATAAGGAAATACCATTACCAATACCTTTATCGGTAATTTTCTCTCCTAACCACATCGCAAAGATACAACCTGTTACTAAAATAGTAACTGAAGAGAAATAGAATAATGGTCCTGTGCCTAATAAAAATGCACTTGTAGGTATTCCCAATGCAGGTAAACTAGCTAAATAACCCGGTGCTTGTAACAAACAGATTGCAATAGTCAACCAACGTGTAATTTGATTAATTTTCTTTTGACCACTAGCACCTTCCTTTTGCAGTTTTTGTAAATAAGGAATTGCGATTCCCATTAACTGAACAACAATAGAAGCTGAAATGTATGGCATGATACCCAATGCAAAAACCGAAGCATTTGCAAAAGCACCACCTGTAAAGGCATTAAGTAACCCTAATAAACCACCATCTGTACTATCGGCTAAACCCTCTAATTGGGCAGCATCAATACCTGGCAGTACTACTTGAGCACCAAAACGGTAAACCAATAACAGACCAAGCGTAACTATGATTCTGTTTCTTAGTTCTTCTATTTTCCAAACATTCTTTAACGATTCTATAAATTTCATACTTACAATAAGGTCTTATAACGTTACAGCTTCTCCTCCAGCAGCTTCAATAGCAGCTTTTGCTGAAGCAGTAAATTTATGTGCTGATACTTTTAATTTTGATTTCAACTCACCTCTACCCAATATTTTAACTAGGTCGTTTTTCCCAATTAAACGGTTAGTGAATAACACTTCAAAATCTACGGTATCACTAACTTTTTTATCGTCAGCTAATTGTTGTAAAGTATCTAGATTAATACCTTGATATTCTACACGGTTAACGTTAGTAAAACCAAATTTAGGAACACGTCTTTGAAGTGGCATTTGACCTCCTTCAAATCCTATTTTCTTAGAATAACCAGAACGGGATTTGGCACCTTTGTGACCACGGGTTGCCGTACCACCTTTACCAGAACCTTGTCCGCGTCCTATTCTTTTTCCTTGATTTTTAACTGAACCTTCTGCAGGTTTTAAATTACTTAAATCCATTTTTCAGTATATTATTATTTAATTTCTTCAACAGAAACTAAGTGATTTACTTTACTTACCATACCAAGAATACTTGATGTAGCTTCGTGCTCTTTTACCTGACCGATCTTTTTAAGACCTAGAGATATTAATACTCGTTTTTGTCTTAGCGGACAATTGATTGCGCTTTTAACTTTTGTTACTTTAATTTTTGCCATCTCTGTCTGTATTAAGCTTTAAATACTTGTTCAAGTGAAATACCTCTATCTCGAGCAATGGTATTGGCATCTCTTAATTGTAATAAAGCATCAAAAGTTGCCTTTACAACGTTATGAGGATTTGATGATCCTTGAGATTTAGATAATACATCATGTACACCAACTGCCTCAAGCACTGTTCTTACAGCACCACCAGCAATAACACCTGTTCCTTGAGCAGCAGGAATAATATTTACTCTTGCTCCACCAAATTTACCTTTTTGCTCATGCGGTAAAGTTTTTCCTTTTAAAGGAATACGAACTAGGTTTTTCTTAGCATCTTCAACCGCTTTTGCAATTGCACTAGCAACGTCTTTAGATTTTCCTAAACCTTGTCCTACAACTCCGGCTTCATCACCAACTACAACAATTGCTGAGAAACCAAATGCTCTACCACCTTTAGTTACTTTTGTAACTCTTTGTACACCAACCAAACGATCTTTAAGATCTAATCCACCTGGTTTTACTAATTCTGCGCTTTTATATTTACGATACATAATTTCTTAGAATTTAAGTCCTGCTTCTCTAGCTCCTTCAGCTAATGATTTTACTCTACCATGATATAAATAACCACCTCTATCAAAAGCGATAGTCTCTACACCTGCTTTTAAAGCTTTTTCAGCAAGCGCCTTACCTACTAATTTAGCTACTTCAATTTTAGTTGCTTTTGCAGAACTAATATCTTTATCTCTTGAAGATGCTGCACTGATTGTTACACCAGTTACGTCATCTACAACTTGAGCATAAATTTCTTTATTGCTTCTAAAAACAGTTAATCTAGGTCTAGCTTCTGTACCAGAAACTATCTTGCGTATTCTGCTTTTAATTCTTATTCTTCTTTCGTATTTTGTCAATGCCATAACTTACTTATTAAGCTGATTTACCTGCTTTTCTTCTTAATACCTCACCAACAAACTTGATACCTTTACCTTTGTAAGGTTCTGGTCTTCTAAATCCACGAATTTTTGCAGCAACTTGTCCAACAAGTTGTTTATCGTGAGATGTTAGTTTAATGATTGGGTTTTTACCTTTTTCTGAAACTGTTTCAACTTTAACTTCTGGAGCCAAACTCATAACTATAGCATGAGAGAAACCTAAAGCTAATTCCAATTTCTGACCTTGGTTGCTAGCTCTGTATCCTACCCCTACTAATTCTAATTCTTTAGTCCATCCTTTAGAAACGCCTTCAATCATGTTAAGCATTAATGATCTATATAAACCATGCTTAGCTTTTTGATCTTTAGAATCAGAAGAACGTGTTACTAAAACATTTCCATCTTCAACTTTAATATTTACAGAATCGTAATTTTGAGTTAATTCTCCTAATTTACCTTTTACTGTAACTACTCCGTCCTTTATATCAACTGTAACGCCTTCTGGAATTACTACTGGGTTATTACCTATTCTTGACATATCTTATCTTTTTAGTAAACGTAACACAATACTTCTCCACCTACATTATCCCTTTTAGCTTGTTTACCTGTCATTACTCCATGAGAAGTAGAAACGATGGCAATGCCTAAACCATTAAGAATTCTAGGAAGTTCTTTTGAACTTGCGTATTTACGTAAACCTGGTTTACTTATTCTTTGAATCTGTTTTATTACAGGCTCTTTAGTTTCCTTATTGTACTTAAGTGCTATTTTAATAGTACCTTGTACTGAAGAATCATCAAACTTGTAACTTAAAATATATCCTTGTTCGAATAATATTTTAGTAATGTCTTTTTTAAGATTAGATGCTGGTATCTCAACCACTCTGTGGTTAGCACGCACTGCATTTCTAATTCTTGTCAAATAATCCGCAATTGGATCTGTGTACATAATGAATTGATTTTGTGATTTTGGTTTTCAACCTATGTTGAACCTTAAATCTGATTATTTAAATAATATTACCAACTTGCTTTTCTAACTCCAGGAATAAGACCGTTATTGGCCATTTCTCTAAAAGTTACACGAGAAATTCCAAATGTTCTCATATATCCTCTAGGTCTTCCTGTTAATTTACATCTATTATGCATACGAATAGGAGAAGCATTTTTTGGTAACTTTTGCAATGCTTCATAATCTCCAGCTTCTTTTAAAGCTTTACGTTTCTCAGCATATTTAGCTACTGTTTTAGCTCTTTTTACCTCGCGGGCTTTCATTGATTCTTTAGCCATAACTTAGTTCTTTTGAAAAGGTAATCCTAATTCGGTTAATAATGATTTTGCTTCTTTATCAGTTTCAGCAGAAGTTACAAATGTAATATCCATACCTGAGATTTTATTAACTTTATCAATATTAATCTCTGGGAATATAATTTGTTCAGTAACTCCTAAATTGTAGTTACCACGTCCGTCAAATCCTGTAGCTTTTATTCCGTTAAAATCTCTTACACGTGGAAGTGCAGAAGTAACTAAACGATCTAAAAACTCATACATTCTCTCTCCACGTAAAGTCACTTTTGCCCCAATTGGCATACCTTTACGTAATTTGAAAGATGCAACGTCTTTTTTAGAAATTGTTGCTATAGCTTTTTGTCCAGATATTGTAGTTAATTCTTCTACTGCGTAGTCAATTAACTTTTTGTCTGCAACTGCAGCTCCAACACCTTTAGATATTACTATCTTTTTTAGTTTAGGAACTTGCATTACATTTTTATATCCAAATTCGTCTGTAAGAGCTGCAATTACTCTGCTTTTATACTCTTCTTTAAGTCTCGGTGAATATGCCATAACTATATTACTTCATTAGATTTTGTTGAAAATCTTACTTTTTTATCGCCTTCTATTCTGAATCCAATTCTAGTTGTTTCTCCTTTAGAAGTTAACAACGATAAGTTTGAAATATGAATAGGAGCTTCTTTTTCAACGATTCCTCCTTGAGGGTTTTTAGCACTTGGTTTAGTATGTTTCTTAACCAAGTTAATACCCTCAACAATCGCTTTGTTCTTGTCTATTAATACTTTTTGTACTTTACCTTCAGCACCTTTGTGGTCTCCAGCAATTACTTTTACAGTATCTCCAGTTTTTATTTTAAGCTTTGTCATCTTAAATTAATGTATTAAAGCACTTCAGGTGCTAATGATACAATTTTCATGAATTGTTTATCACGAAGTTCTCTAGCAACAGGACCAAATACGCGTGTTCCTCTCATCTCTCCTTGAGCATTTAAAAGCACACATGCGTTGTCGTCGAATCTAATATAAGATCCATCTGGTCTTCTTACTTCTTTTACAGTACGTACTACAACTGCTGTAGATACAGCACCTTTTTTAATGTTTCCATTAGGTGTTGCGTCTTTTATAGAAACAACAATTTTGTCTCCTACAGATGCGTATCTTCTTTTAGTACCACCTAAAACACGGATAGTTAAAACTTCCTTTGCTCCAGTGTTATCTGCTACTTTTAATCTTGATTCTTGCTGTACCATAATTATTTAGCTCTTTCTATGATTTCAACTAATCTCCAACATTTAGATTTACTTAAAGGTCTTGTCTCCATGATTCTTACAGTATCACCAATGTTACAATCGTTTGTTTCGTCGTGTGCAACGTATTTTTTTGTTTTTAACACGAACTTACCATACATAGGGTGTTTTACTTTTTTAACCTCTGCAACAACTATTGATTTTTGCATTTTGTTACTAGTAACAACTCCTATACGTTCTTTTCTTAAATTTCTTGTTTCCATCTTGTAGCAGAATTATTGTAATTCTCTTTTAGTTAATTCTGTCGCAATTCTAGCTACTGAACGTCTTACGTTACGTAACTGGATTGGATTTTCTAAAGGAGATATTGCATGAGCTAATTTTAGGTCTGAATAACTCTTTTTTATTTCACCAAGTTTCTCTTGTAACTCGGCTACTGATAATTCTTTAATTTCTGATTGTTTCATAATATCAAATAAATTATGCTTCGTAATCGCGAGCAATTATAAACTTAGTTTTAACTGGTAGTTTTTGAGCTGCTAAACGTAACGCTTCTTTAGCGATGTCTAACGATACTCCTCCTACTTCAAAAAGCATTCTTCCAGGTTTAACAACCGCTACCCAATACTCAACAGCACCTTTACCTTTACCCATACGTACTTCAAGAGGTTTCTTTGTTATTGGCTTGTCTGGAAATATTTTAATCCAAAGTTGACCTTCTCTTTTCATGTAACGTGTAGCAGCAATACGTGCAGCTTCTATTTGTCGCGATGTTAAAAACTCAGATTCGAGTGATTTTATACCAAAAGTACCGTTTGAAAGTTGGTGTCCTCTTTGAGAAAGACCTTTCATACGTCCTTTTTGTTGCTTACGAAATTTTGTTCTTTTAGGCTGTAACATTTCTCTTTACTTTATAAAAAATTACTTTCTACGACGTGGTTTAGAATTATTTCCTCCACGTGGTGCTCCTGCACCTGCCTTTCCTTGCTTTTTGGATAATCCAACTAGCGGAGAAAGTTCTCTTTTACCATATACTTCACCTTTCATAATCCACACTTTCACACCTAATCTACCATAAGTAGTGTGTGCCTCAACAAGTGAGTAATCAATATCGGCTCTAAAGGTTGATAAAGGAATACGTCCTTCTTTGTAGTGCTCTGAACGTGCCATTTCAGCACCATTTAAACGACCACTAATTTGAACTTTAATTCCTTCAGCGTTCATACGCATTGTAGCAGCAATAGCCATTTTTATAGCGCGTCTATATGAAATTCTATTTTCAATTTGACGTGCAATGCTAGATCCTACTAAAAATGCATCAAGTTCAGGTCTTTTGATTTCAAAAATATTAATCTGAACTTCTTTTCCAGTAATTTTCTTAAGTTCTTCTTTTAACTTGTCTACCTCTTGACCGCCTTTACCAATAATGATACCTGGGCGAGCCGTTGTGATAGTAACGGTTACAAGTTTAAGAGTTCTTTCAATAATTACTCTACTTACACTAGCTTTAGCTAAACGTACGTGTACGTATTTTCTAATCTTATCGTCTTCGGCAAGCTTGTCTCCATAATCATTACCTCCGTACCAGTTAGATTCCCATCCTCTGATAATACCTAAGCGATTTCCGATTGGATTTGTTTTTTGTCCCATACTTCTATCTTAGCTTTGTGTGTTATTGTTAGCTCCAACTACGATTGTTACGTGGTTTGAACGTTTTCTAATTCTGTGTGCACGACCTTGTGGTGCTGGACGCAATCTTTTTAACATTGCTCCTCCATCAACTCTAATTTCTTTTACAATCAACTCTGCATCTTCAATGCTAGCTTCTTCGTTTTTAGATTGCCAGTTGGCAATTGCCGATAAAAGCAATTTCTCTAATTTAGACGAAGCTTCTTTTTGATTGAACTTCAAGATATTAAGTGCTTTTTCTACTTTTTCACCTCTTACTAAATCGGCTACTAAACGCATTTTTCTCGGTGACGTAGGACAATTATTAAGTTTAGCAAAAGCAACTAGCTTATTTCCTTCCTTAATAGCGTCTGCCATTTGTTTTTTACGACTTCCCATAGCTTACTACTTTTTACCTTTGTTTTTAGCACCTGCATGTCCACGGAATGAACGTGTTGGTGAAAATTCTCCTAATTTATGACCTACCATGTTTTCAGTTACATACACTGGTACAAATTGACGGCCATTGTGAACTGCGATAGTTTGTCCAACAAAATCCGGAGTAATCATAGAGGCTCTAGACCACGTTTTGATTACGGTTTTTTTGTTAGCCTCAACATTATCAGCCACTTTTTTCTCTAATTTATAATGAACGAACGGTCCTTTTTTTAATGATCTTGCCATGTCTTATTTCTTTCTACGTTCTACAATATATTTATTACTTGCATTCTTTTTAGAACGTGTTCTATAACCTTTAGCTGGAATACCGTTTCTAGAACGTGGGTGTCCTCCAGAAGATTTACCTTCACCACCTCCCATAGGGTGATCAACAGGGTTCATTACTACTGGTCTTGTACGTGGACGTCTTCCTAACCATCTTGTTCTACCTGCTTTACCAGACACTAACAATTGGTGGTCCGAGTTAGATACAACACCTATAGTTGCTAAGCAGTTAACAAGAATTAATCTTGTTTCACCAGAAGGCAATTTAATAGTTGCAAACTTACCATCTCTTGCCATTAACTGAGCAAAAGCACCAGCACTACGAGCCATAATAGCTCCTTGACCTGGACGTAACTCTACACAAGAAATAATAGTTCCTAATGGAATTTGACTAAGTGGCATTGCATTTCCAATTTCTGGAGCAACATTCTCTCCTGAAACTACAGTTTGACCTACTTGTAAACCGTTTTGTGCAATGATATATCTTTTTTCGCCATCTTGATAATTCAATAATGCGATAAAAGCGGTTCTGTTTGGATCGTATTCAATAGACTTAACTTCAGCAGGGATACCAGCTTTGTTACGTTTGAAATCGATAATACGATACTTTCTTTTATGACCTCCACCTATATAGCGCATGGTCATTTTTCCTTGACTGTTTCTACCACCAGACCTTTTGTTCGGAACGAGTAAACTCTTTTCCGGCTTATCAGTAGTAATGGCGTCAAATCCATTTACTACTCTAAATCGCTGTCCTGGTGTGATTGGTTTTAATTTTCTTACTGACATTAGTCTTTAATTACATGTTACTGTATAAATCAATCATTTCACCTTCCGCCAGTTGTACAATTGCTTTTTTAACAGCATTTGTTTTACCATGTTGAATACCCGTTTTTGTATAACGAGTTCTTCTTTCTGGACGGACATTTATAGTACGAACTTTTTCAACAGAAACACCATAAACAGCTTCCACCGCTTTTTTGATTTCTACCTTGTTCGCCTTTGTATTCACCGCAAAAGTATAGCAGTTTCTCAACTCGCTATTTGCTGTCGCTTTTTCTGTGATTATAGGTTTAATTAAGATACTCATGGTTTCTATTTACTTAAATTTGTTTCAATTCCTTCTAAAGCTCCTTCTAAAAGCACTACTTGACTAGCATTTAAAATCTTGTAAGTATTTAATTCTGAAGAAGTTATAACTTCTGAGCCTTTTAAATTGCGTGACGACAAATATACATTATTATTTGACCCACCCAACACAAACAGAGATTTTTTGTTTTCTAAGTTTAAAGCCTTTAAAATAGCTGTAAAATTCTTAGTATTTGCTGTATCAAAATTAAAGTCTTCCAATACTACAATGGATTGCTCTCCTGCTTTTATACTTAAGGCCGATTTACGTGCTAAACGTTTAACGTTTTTGTTAAGTTTGAAGCTGTAACTTCTTGGTCTTGGACCGAACATACGACCACCACCTTTGAAAACTCCAGACTTAATACTACCAGCTCTCGCGGTACCAGTTCCTTTTTGCTTTTTAATCTTACGAGTACTTCCAGAAATCTCAGCACGTTCTTTCGCCTTGTGAGTTCCTTGTCTTTGGTTTGCTAAATACTGTTTAACATCCAAATATACTGCGTGATTATTAGGCTCAATAGCAAATACATCTTGAGAAAGGTCTGCCTTTCTTCCTGTATCTTTTCCGTTTATATCTAAAACTGCTACTTTCATTATTTTCTAATAATTACATAAGAGTTTTTATGCCCAGGTACACAACCTTTAACAACGAGTAGATTTTTATCCGCTACTACTTTTAAAACTCTTAAATTTTCAACTTTTACTGAGTCTGTACCCATTCTTCCCGCCATACGAATTCCTTTAAAAACTCTTGCAGGATACGAAGCAGCACCGATAGAACCAGGGGCTCTTAAACGGTTATGCTGACCATGTGTTGCTTGACCAACTCCACCAAATCCATGACGCTTTACAACACCTTGGAAACCTTTTCCTTTTGATATTCCAGAAACATCAACAAACTCACCTTCTACAAAGTGCTCTACAGTGATTGCATCACCTAATTTGTACTCCTTATCAAAACCTTTGAATTCAACGATTTTGCGTTTTACAGAAGTCCCTGCTTTTTTAGCGTGACCTAAGTCAGCTTTAGTAGCACTTTTTTCTGTCGCGTCATCGAAACCAAGTTGAACGGCTTTATAACCATCAACTTCTTCAGTTCTGACTTGGGTAACGATACATGGTCCAGCTTCGATTACTGTACATGGAATGTTTTTTCCATTTTCATCGAAAATGCTGGTCATACCGATTTTTTTTCCAATTAACCCAGACATATTTATTATTTATTTATGAGTAATTCGCGACTTACCCTTTATTGTTGATATGGACAAGTCGCGACTTGTCCTTTCTTAAAACTCAAGGCTGAAAATACATTTCAGCCTTGAATTGTATTTTACCGTTTTTCCTTAACCATCGTTAAGGACATTTTTTTTTAATTCTGAATTCAAAATTTTGAATTCTGAATTAACTAAACTTTTATTTCTACTTCAACACCACTTGGTAATTCAAGTTTCATTAAAGCGTCAATCGTTTTTGAAGACGAAGAATAGATATCCAATAATCTCTTGTAAGAGCTTAATTGAAATTGTTCCCTAGCCTTTTTATTTACGTGTGGAGAACGTAATACAGTGAAAATTTTCTTGTTTGTTGGTAATGGAATTGGACCTGTAACCACCGCACCTGTACTTTTTACTGTTTTTACAATCTTATCAGCAGACTTGTCTACCAAATTGTGATCGTAAGACTTTAATTTTATTCTGATTTTTTGACTCATTTTCTTAGATTTTAAGCTTCAACGCCTTTTGCTGCTTTAATAACGGCTTCAGATATATTTGAAGGGGTTTCAGCATAATGTGAAAATTCCATAGTTGATGTTGCACGACCTGATGACAATGTTCTTAATGTAGTTACATAACCAAACATTTCTGATAATGGCACATGTGCTTTTACAGTTTTTGCTCCTGCTCTGTCACCCATATCATTTACTTGTCCGCGACGTCTGTTTAAATCACCAACAATATCACCCATGTTTTCTTCTGGAGTAATGACCTCTAGTTTCATAATAGGCTCCATAATTACAGCTTTTGCAGCTTTTGCAGCAGCTTTAAATCCTAATTTTGCAGCTAATTCGAATGATAATTGATCAGAATCCACATCATGGTAAGAACCATCAGTTAATGTTACTTTCATAGCATCAACTTCGTATCCTGCTAAAGGCCCGTTTTGCATAGCCATTTTAAATCCTTTTTCAATGGAAGGGATAAACTCTTTAGGAACGTTACCACCTTTAATTGCAGATATAAACTCTAGCCCTGTTTTACCTTCTTCAGCTGGCTCAAGTGTAAATACGATATCAGCAAATTTACCACGACCACCAGATTGTTTTTTGTAAACTTCTCTATGTTCAGCTTTACGTGTAATAGCTTCTTTGTATTCTACTTGTGGTGCACCTTGGTTTACTTCAACCTTAAATTCGCGACGTAAACGGTCAACAATAATATCTAAGTGAAGCTCACCCATACCAGAGATAATCGTTTGTCCTGATGCTTCATCAGTTCTAACTGTAAACGTTGGATCTTCTTCAGCTAATTTAGCTAAAGACATACCTAATTTATCAACATCTGCTTTGGTTTTAGGCTCTACAGCAATACCAATTACTGGGTCAGGGAAGTTCATACTTTCCAAAACAATAGGGCTTTTTTCAGCTGAAAGTGTATCACCAGTTTTAATATCTTTAAATCCTACTGCTGCTCCTATATCTCCTGCTTCAATATAATCAATAGCATTTTGCTTATTAGCATGCATTTGATAAATACGTGAAATACGTTCTTTATTTCCTGAACGGTTATTCAACACATAAGAACCTGCATCTAAACGACCAGAATATGCACGGAAGAATGCTAAACGACCAACATAAGGATCGGTAGCAATTTTAAATGCTAAAGCAGCAAAAGGCTCCTTTACATCTGGCTTACGAAGTTCTTCTTTTTCAGTATCAGGATTAATACCTATGATACCCTCCTTATCCATTGGAGAAGGCAAATAACGACATACAGCATCTAATAGGAACTGCACCCCTTTATTTTTAAATGAAGAACCACAAATCATAGGAATGATTGACATATCCATTACAGCAGCTCTAAGTGCAGCGTGCACTTCTTCTTCTGTAATAGAATCTTCATCTTCCATATATTTTTCAAGCAAATTTTCATCATAAGCGGCAACTTCTTCTATAAGTTTTCCACGAAGTAATTTTGCATCTGCTTTAAGCTCTTCCGGTATTTCAATAACATCAAAAGTTGCCCCTTGAGTTTCGTCATGCCATACAATAGCTCTGTTCTTTACTAAATCAACAATACCTTTAAAATCGATCTCATCACCAATATTTAAAACGATTGGCACTGCGTTAGATTTTAACATGTCTTTTACCTGCTGGCACACTTCCATAAAGTTAGCACCCTGACGGTCCATTTTATTTACGAAACCAATACGTGGCACTTTGTAATTATCAGCTAATCTCCAGTTAGTTTCAGATTGTGGTTCTACACCATCAACTGCACTAAATAAAAATACTAATCCATCCAATACACGTAATGAACGGTTAACTTCTACGGTAAAATCAACGTGACCAGGAGTATCAATGATATTGAAATGATAGTCCATAGTATCCGGAGTTGGCTCTGCATTTTCTAATGGAAATTTCCATTCACAAGTTGTTGCAGCAGATGTGATAGTAATACCACGCTCTTGCTCTTGCTCCATCCAGTCCATAGTTGCAGCTCCATCATGTACTTCACCAATTTTATGGGAAACTCCTGTATAATAAAGTATACGCTCTGTTGTTGTTGTTTTACCAGCATCAATATGAGCAGCAATACCTATATTTCTTGTATATTTTAAATCTCTTGCCATGTCGTATTAAAATCTAAAGTGAGAGAATGCTTTATTAGCTTCTGCCATTTTGTGAGTATCAACTCTTTTCTTAACCGCTGCTCCTTCTTCTTTAGCTGCTGCTAAAATTTCTGAAGCTAAACGTTGTGCCATAGATTTTTCGTTTCTTTTACGAGAATAGCTAATTAGCCATTTCATTGCTGTTGAAACTTTACGATCTGGACGAATTTGCATTGGAATTTGGAATGTTGCACCACCAACGCGACGACTACGTACTTCTACGTGAGGCATAACGTTAGACAAAGCATCTTTCCAAGTTTCTAAAGCTGTTTTTTCTTCGTTTGTTTTTTTCGACTCTACAATATCAATCGCATCGTAAAATACTTTAAAAGCCACAGACTTCTTTCCGTCCCACATCATCATATTAACGAAACGAGTTACTAACTGGTCGTTAAAACGTGGATCTGGTAAAAGCGGTCTCTTTTTTGCTGCTCTTTTTCTCATGTCTTCTTCTTAAAAGTTTTAATTACTTTTTCTTACCTTTTGCTGGAGCTGCAGCTGCTTGTCCTGGTTTTGGACGTTTAGCTCCATACTTAGATCTACGTTGTGTTCTACCTGCAACACCTGCTGTGTCTAGGGCACCACGAACGATGTGATATCTAACTCCTGGTAAATCTTTTACTCTCCCTCCTCTAACCAATACTATCGAGTGCTCTTGTAGATTGTGACCTTCACCTGGGATGTATGCATTTACCTCATTACCATTTGTTAACCTTACCCTTGCAACTTTACGCATTGCTGAGTTTGGCTTTTTAGGTGTTGTTGTGTAAACACGCGTACAAACCCCACGTCTTTGTGGACACGAATCTAAAGCAGCCGATTTACTCTTCTTGGTTATTTTGGCTCTTCCTATTCGTACTAATTGTGAAATTGTTGGCATATATATTATATATAAATTTAAAAATCCTCTTTTAAGAGGGCTGCAAAGGTAGAAATTAAAATGTAAAATTCAAATCCTAATTCATTAATTTTCATATCATTTATGATATTTTTTTATTAGTTATATTATTAGTGCCAATTTTCCGTTAGATTTACATAATAAAACAGCCATTAAACCGTGAGTAAAACACTCCTTTTATACCTTATTATATATATACTATTTTCTTCAGGACTGTTTTGCCAAAATCTGCAACTTAAGATTGAGGGAAGTACTGTCGTTGAAACTGCTACTATCGACTCTTTGAATTATACTAAAAACCATGAAAATTATTTATCTATTAAAAGAGAAGTAGATTCGCTTCAAAAAACCTTATATAGAATTGGTTACATTGAAAATGAATTGAAACATATTAATAGGTTTAATGATTCCATTTTTTCCGCCGAAATTCATCTAAAAAAGAAATATAGCAGCATATCTATATATTATGATAAATTGCTTATTTCCCAAAAATTATTAAATACCATATCAAAAAAAGTATTTGATCATTATTTCACCATACCTGTTAGTGAACTTGAAAACACCTTAAATTTTATAAACTCGAAAATATCTGAAAAAGGGTTTCCGTTTTCAAAATTGTATTTATCAAACATTGAAGTAGCCAGTAAATCTAGCTTAAAAGCCAACTTAATTATAGAATCGACACATCAAAAACGAGTAATAAGTGACATTATAATAAAAGGATATGATAAATTCCCTCGGTCGTATTTAAAACACTACCTAAAGATCAAACCCAATCAAATCTTTAATATCAATGCTATAAAAGCCAAAACCGAACAGTTAAATAATTTAAAATTTGCAAGCGAAATAAAGCCACCTGAAGTTTTATTTTCGAAAGATTCTACAACTTTATAT
This sequence comes from Mariniflexile sp. HMF6888, assembly GCF_044335535.1. Lineage (NCBI taxonomy): Bacteria > Pseudomonadati > Bacteroidota > Flavobacteriia > Flavobacteriales > Flavobacteriaceae > Mariniflexile > Mariniflexile sp. HMF6888. The sequence goes on from NZ_JBIQVZ010000001.1 coordinate 344,162, forward strand.
TTATATCTTCAAAAAACAAAGAGCAATTCGTTTGACGGCTTTTTAGGTTTTGGCACGAATGAAGACACCAATAAATTGCAATTTGATGGTTATTTAAATCTGAACTTAACCAACAATTTAAATTACGGCGAATCGTTTAGGCTTCTTTACAAAAGTGATGAGAACGACCAAAAGACTTTCGAAACTAATTTATCGCTTCCTTACCTATTAAAATCGCCTATTGGGTTAGATTTTGCATTACGTATTTTCAAAAGAGATTCGTCATTTTCTACGGTAAATCAGAACACCAAAATACATTATCAAATAAACGCTAAGCATAAAATTTATTCGGGAATTTCATCTACACAATCCAGTAATTTATTAAACCAAGTGTCCTCCTCGACTATATTTGATTACAAAACAACTTATTATACCTTTGCTTATCAGTATTTAAAGAACCAAAGTTTCAATCTTCTTTTCCCTATTAACTCACAGCTATACTTTGAAAGCAACTTTGGAAAAAGAAATCAATCAAACCAACAAGAAAAGCAATCCTTATTAAACATTGATGCTTTTAAAATTTTTAATTTGGATATTAAAAACAGCATTTATTTAAGAGTAAATGGCACAACACTTGACTCTAAAACTTATTTTGAAAATGAACTTATCCGCTTTGGCGGCATCAATTCCATAAGAGGCTTTGAAGAAAACAGTATTTACGCAACATTATTGGGAGTAACAAACACCGAATACCGATTTCAGCTTAACAACTCTATTTACATCCACACCATTACCGATGTTGCTTATTTTGAAAATAAAATTTCAAGTATAGAAGAAAAACTATTAGGAGTAGGTTTTGGCTTTGGCATTTTAACAAAAACAGGTCTTCTAAAGTTCAATTACGCCAATGGTAAAACTGAGAATACGCCATTTAAACTTTCAAATTCTAAAATACACCTCAGTTTGACAGCTAATTTCTAACCTGTAATTGCTATTTTCTTAATTTTTTGTCCTAAATCATAAATTTTAACCATTATTTATTGTTTTATTAACTTTTTATTATGATTTTTGACATTGACTAATTCAAATAATTATAAAATGAAAACAAAGTTTAGTGGAATTCTAACGCTATTACTAGCGTTTGTCGTGCAACTAACGTTCGCACAGGAAAAGACTGTTTCAGGTACAATATCAGATGCATCTGGTTTACCTTTGCCTGGAGCGACTGTCTTAGTAAAAGGTACTACAACTGGCACATCGTCAGATTTCGATGGTAATTATTCAATTAAAGCTAATCAAGGTGCTACACTTGTATTTAGTTTTGTTGGGTATACTACCAAAGAAGTTAATGTAGGTGCTTCAAATTCAATTAATGTGACGCTTAGTGAAGATGCCGCTGTCTTAGAAGAAGTTGTGGTAACGGCCTTTGGTAAAACCAAACAAAAAAGATCGCTTGGTTATGCTGCAACAGCAGTTTCTAACGAACAATTAACTGAAGTGGCCACTCTCAACCCATTTGAAAGTTTATCTGGTAAAATTGCTGGTGTTGACATCACAGCACCAAGCCAGCCAGGTGCTTCAACCAAAGTTATATTAAGAGGTTATAGCGGATTAAATGGTAGTGGCCCATTATATGTAGTTGATGGGACACCTATATCTTCTTCATCAAATAGTAGTAGTCTTAGTGGATTAACAACTGACGTTAATAGATCTTTTGACGGTGGTACTAACATTAACGATTTAGATGCTAATAATATTGAAAGCATCAACATACTTAAAGGTGGTGCTGCAACGGCATTATATGGTTCTAGAGCCTCAAGTGGTGCTATTATTATAACAACTAAAAAAGGAAAAGCTGGAGAAAAAGTTAAAGTAGAAGTTAATAGCTCCTTAGACTTTCTAGAAGTAGCTAGAATACCTCATTTACAGCAAACTTTTGGTCAAGGCTGGAACGGTGTTGATTATTCTGGTTTACCAGGAGGCGGTACGGGCGCAACCAACGAAAATGGTTCTTGGGGTCCAAAATTTAATGGTCAAATTAGACCATGGGGTCAAATTGTAGATAATTCGCAACAAATAAAACCTTATGTGGCTTTAAAAGACAATATTAAAGATTTTTACGACATAGGTAACACGTATACAAATTCAGTACGATTAAGTGGTGGTGGCAGTAATTCTGATTTCTCATTGGTTTTTACCAGAGTAGATACAGATGGTATTATTCCAACTGATGCCGATGCCTTAACTAGAAATACCTTAAGTATAAATACTGGTATCTCAGGGAAAAAGTTTAGATTAAGAGTCAATGGAAATTATGCCCAAACAAGACAAAATGCTGTTAATACTGGACAAGGGGATAATGCTGGTGAAGGTGAAACTCTTATGCAAGAGTTATTGCAAGTGCCAACAGGGGTCAGTGTAATTGATTTAGCCGATTATAAGAACAACCCGTTTAATGGCAACGATTATTTTTATACACCTTATGCTCGCAATCCTTATTGGGTAATTAATGAAAATGCTACCAATTTAAGCCGTGAGCGTTTTTATGGAAACATTAACTTTTCTTATGATATTTTATCCAATCTTGTGGGAACCGTTCAAGTAGGAGCAGATATATTAAACGGTAGCCGTCATAGCCATGGGGCTGTAGTTAATTACACACCTGGATCTGCAAACTCTTTATTAGGTGCTGCAACAAATGTAGGTGGTGTATCGGAAAGAACAAATCAAAACAGACGTTACGAATCATTCTTAACATTTGATTACAACTCTACATTATCTGATGATTTTGGAATTGATGCACAATTAGGTGGTACTATGAGTAATTCTATAGCAAGTAGTCTTTTTGTTAGTGTTACAGATTTAGATATTCCTAATTATTACGAAATATCAAATTCTGCTGTATTGCCAACAACATCCCAACAAGATAGTCAAAGCAAACGTTATTCAGCTTTTGGAGCTGTAACTTTATCATATAAAGAAAGAGTATATTTAAACCTTACGGGAAGAAACGAATGGGTATCAACTTTAGCAATTGGTAATAATTCATTTTTCTATCCCTCTGCAAACATAAGTGCCATAGCCATTGATAATGGCACACATTTCTTAAAAATACGTGGAGGCTACGCATCTCTTGCTAATTCAGCACCCATTTATAGTACTGAAAGTTCTGCATTGCAAGCTTCTGGAACAGCCTATTTTGGAGCCATTACTTATCCGTTTGCAGGATTAAACTCTTTTGAAATAGCAAGGGCTTTAGGTAATATAAATATTAAGCCTGAGTTCACAGATGAATATGAAGTAGGACTTGAAGGTAACTTCTTTAATAATAGAATTAAAGCTGACGTTGCTTATTATCATAAAACTACTGATGGATCAATAATTTCTCGTCTTTTACCTGCCTCAACAGGTTATGGTTCAATTGTAGGTAATTATGTTGATCTTGAAAACAAAGGTATCGAAGTAGCACTTGGATTAGTTCCTCTTAAAACTAATGATTTTAGTTGGAATATTGACTGGACATTTACAAAAAACAAAAACGAAGTAACCTCGTTACCTGAAGGTTTAGACGAACTTTTAATTAATAGTGCTTACAATATAAACTTCTATGCCATTAAAGGACAGCCTTTAGGTGTTTTCTATGGCCGTAAACCTCTTGTAAACGAGGCAGGACAAACAGTTGTCGATCCTAATACAGGTATTCCATTACAAACTACCAAAGAAGTTGAGCTTGGAAATTCTCAAAGAGATTTCGTTATGGGTCTTCAAAATACATTCAAATACAAAAATTTTAGATTGTCTTTTGCATTCGATTGGAAAGAAGGTGGCTTAATGTATTCTTATACTTCTAGATTATTAGGTTTTACTGGTGGTTCAATTGCTACAACTTATAACGATAGAAACCCATTTATAGTTCCAAATTCTGTTATAGATGACGGTAATGGGGGATATAAAGAGAACACAACTCCAATTGATTTCCCTAGCGTAACTGGCTATTATAGTGCTAGTAATAATCCTAGTACAGAATCTGTTGAACATGTTGTAGACAAAACGTTCATTAGATTACGTGATTTATCTTTATCTTATAATGTTCCACAAAGCATTATTGGTAATACAGGATTTAATAGTTTATCTATTAGCTTATATGGTAGAAATTTAATGTTATGGACACCAGATGATAACCCATATGTTGACCCAGAGGTTACATCTTTTGGGGGTAATGATTTAGTTACAGAATTTGGAGAGTTTGGAGGTAATCCAGCTCAAAGAACTTACGGAGTGGCTCTTAAAATGTCCTTTTAACAAATAAAAAAAATCAAAATGAAAAAAATATTAATAACAATTATAGGATTTGGAATGTTATTATCTTGCAGTTCGCAATTGGATATTAACAGAGACCCAGATGATTTAACTCCAGACGATTTAGACTTTGCAGTTGAGCTACCTGGTGGTATAACAGGAATTGCTGGTGTACAAGGTGCTCCTTGGGCATTAGTAGGTGGTATTTGGTCACAATTTTGGGCGCAAAGCCCTGGGTCTAGCCAGTATCGAGTGGTAGACAATTACACATTAGGAACAACAGATGGAATTTCAACAACTGGCTGGATAAATGCATATGATGCTTTATTAGACATCAAAAACATCAAGAAGAAAGCTTTAGCTGCTGAAAATTGGAATTATTATTTAATTGCAACAGTTTTAGAATCGTATACTTATCAAATGCTTACAGATTGGTATGGTGACATTCCTTACACAGAAGCTACTGATCCTTTAATTTTTAATCCTGTGTTTGATTCTGCTCAAGATGTATATGATGGCCTAATAATAGCCATAGATGATGCTTTGAGTAAAGATTTAAATGCATCTCAAGGAAGTGCTCCAACAAATGATGATTTGCTCTTTGGTGGTGATATGACTAATTGGGTCAAGTTCGCAAACACTTTAAAATTAAAAATATATTTACGCCAAACTGAAGCAAGACCTTCTGTTGCTCAAGCAGGAATAACTGCCATGTTAAATGCTAATACAGCATTCTTAAATGTAAGTGCTGCTGTAACTGGATTTACTGATGCACCAAATATCAGCAACCCTTTATACGAATCTGATAGAAGACAGTTAAATACTAAAAATAATTTAAGAGCAAGTGCTACAATGCATTCGTTTTTAGCTGACAATGATGATGAACGACTTGCCGCTTTTTATGGTGTAGGAAACCCTGTTGTTCAAGGTGATTATAATAATCCTCTTGGCCCAGCAACTTTCTCTATTGCTGATATTAGTCCATTAGCACCCGTTTACTTTATTAGTCTTGCTGAAAGTTATTTTATGCAAGCGGAGGCTATGCTACGTTATAATAGTGGCACTGGAGCTAAAGCATTATATGATGCGGGTGTTACTGCTGCCTTTGCTCAACAACCAGACTTTTTTGATGATGAGTTGGCAACTGAAGAAGCCCAAACTTGGACTAAAGCAGTATATTTTAATGCAGCTCCATATATTGCTTCTGGTGGCGCATATGAGTATCCTGCTAGTGGTTTTGATGACCAATTAGAAGCAATTATTGTTCAAAAGTGGGTGGCAAGCTACCCTGGTAATGGTGCAGATGCCTTTTTTGAATGGCAGAGAACAGGCTATCCAGATTTCTTTACAGTTTCTGTAAATGGTGTATTAGGTACTGGTTTTCCTCAACGTTTGTTATATCCAAATACAGAAACATCCAGAAACTCAAATGCTCCTGACGTTGTGCCTATTACAACTCCAATCTGGTGGAATCAATAATTAAAAAAAAAATGAATATTATGAAAAATATATTAAAGAGTTTAACATGTATTATGGTACTTTTTCTAAGTTCTTGTGATACGGAAACTACAGGCAATGTTTCATCCGTGACAAATTACCCTGTATTTGAATATAATGATTTTGCCGTAATTGAGAAGGGATCTACTTTTTCAGGTGGTGCTACTGCAACAGAAGGCGGTGCTGATTTACCAGTTACAGTAACTAGTAATTTGGATGTAGATAATCCTGGAGTTTATGATGTAACTTATTCTGCGGTAAACTCAGATGGTTTTACAGCTAATGTTAATCAAACTGTTGTAGTGTATGATCCTTCTATAATAGCTTCTGATGTTACTGGATGCTACCACGATACTGGACGTCCTGAAAGGGTTGGCTGTATAACATTAGTAGAAGGAACAACAAACATATTTTTGGCAAGTGATTTTGGATTTGGTGGAACTTTTCCTGTTTATTTTATGATGGATGGAGACACTATTTTAGAGATTCCACAAACATATGCTTTTGGTCAATCGTCTGTTGCCCTAACTTATGATCCTGTTGATGGGATTTTTACGACAGATATTTCTCCAGCAGGATTTTCATACACATTTCAATACGATTAATAAATAAATAAAGAATTATGAAAAACATAAATATATTTAAAATAGTTATATTACTATTTACTGTAAGTTTATTTGTAGCATGTGATGAGGGTGGTGAACCAGATCCAGGAGCAACTGCTACTGTAGAAATGGCTGGAGATTGGTATGTTAAATTATTAGTAGATGGTAGTGACATATATAGTTTAGGTTACTACCAATTTTCCACTTATAATACCGCTTCAAATGACGGAACTCAAATGTGGTTTGATGATCATGAATTATGGCCTTCAAAAGTTAAAGCAAATATCGATTTAAGTGCAATGACTTTTTCTGGCAGTCAATTAGAAAATGAATATTTTTATACCTCAGGAGGGGTTAAAGTATATCCAACATTAGACATAACTAATGGTGTAATAATTAAAAAAGGTACTGTTGCACCTAGTGGCACTGTAGTTGATAGCATTTCATTTAATGTTGAATTTTCAGATGATCCTGGAACAATTTATCAAGTAGCTGGTTATAAAAGAACCGGTTTCTTAGAAGACGAACATTAAGAATAAATCTAGCTCAATTAAATTAAACCGAAGAAATTAATTTCTTCGGTTTTTTTATACCTTTACCCCCATGGAAAACCAAACACAAATTTTTGGAATACGCGCCGTTATTGAAGCCGTGAATGCAGGTGAAACTATTGATAAAGTTTTTTTACAGAAAGGCTTGAAAGGTGAGCTGTTTAGTGAATTAGAATCTGTACTCAACAGAAACTCGATTAACAAATCGTATGTGCCTGTTGAGAAGTTAAATAGGCTTACCAATAAAAACCATCAAGGGGTTGTCGCTCAAATTTCACCCATTGAATTTCATGATTTAGAAACACTTGTGTTGAACGTTATGGAATCAGGAAAAACACCTTTATTTTTATTATTGGACCAATTGAGTGATGTTCGAAACTTTGGTGCTATTATACGTACTGCAGAATGTACTGGAGTTGATGGTATTATTGTTCAGAAAAAAGGCGGTGCTCCAGTAAACGGTGATACCATTAAAACTAGTGCTGGTGCTGTTTTTAAAATACCTATTTGTAAAGTAGACCATATTAAAGATGCCGTTTTTTATATGCAATCGTCGGGCATCAAAGTGATTGCTGCAACTGAAAAAACAGATGATACACTATATGATATTTCTTTTACAGAGCCTTGTGCCATCATTATGGGGTCGGAAGATAGGGGTATAAACCCTTCTATTTTAAAAGTAGTGGATGCTAAAGCTAAATTACCGTTACTTGGCGAGATTGAATCTTTAAATGTATCGGTAGCCTGTGGTGCTTTTTTATATGAAGCTGTGAGACAAAGATTGACAATTGACCAATGAGTTATGAGTTAACCAAGGAAGACAGATGACTCAAACCTTCAACTAACAACCATAAACCATCTACAGACAACCAATAAATAAATCAATCTTTCTTTTCTTTAAACGTGTAATTTATATTAGGTTGCTCCTGCTCTACTTCTGGATTTGCCTTTTCAATAAAGTTCCCATTTTCATCAAAGTGTTTTAAAAATGGGTCATCAGCTTCATTATAATCGGTTTGTTCCCAAACATATTTTTTAGGTTTGGCTATAGATCTTCTAAAAATTAATGCAAACAAAAGTCCTATGATCAATCCTGATAAATGCCCTTCCCACGAAACGCCTTCTTCTAATGGTAACGCATACCAAATCATACTCCCATAGAGAAAAACAACTAATAACGACAAGGCAATAAGCCGATAATACTTTGCAAAAACACCTTTGAAAAAGATAAAGCTTACCAAAAGATAAATTATTCCGCTAGCACCAATGTGGTAAGAAGGTCTACCAATGTACCAAGTTAAAAAACCGGAAACGATGATACCGAAGAATAAAACTTTCCATGCAATAGGCCTATAGAAATAAAATAAAGCCATGGACAAGACAAACAACGGAATGGTATTATGATACAAATGCTGGATACTGCCATGAATAAACGGACTAAAAACAACACCTCTCAACCCTTTTAATGTTTGTGGGTAAATCCCATACTTACTAAAGTTGAACCCAAAACGTACTTCAAGCCAAAACACAAACCAAATAACAAGCACAAAAAAAAGAGGGTATGCTAAAACGCCTGTTGAAAATTTAAAATGGTGCTGATCATTCATAGAACTAAATATAGCAAATAATTGACCAAGTTTTGAGTTTATGCTAAAATGGCATTAAAATCTTTTAGGTTCAAGGTTCTGGGTTTTGGGTTTTGGGTTTTGGGTTAAAAAAAAAACTTCAATTAAGAAGACTCCCATTTTCGGAGGAATTATTTTAACTTTACATTATGAATGAACCTTTAGCAGAACGATTACGCCCAAAGACCTTGGATGACTATGTAAGCCAAACACATTTGGTGGGTAAAAATGGTGTGCTAACCCAACATATAAAACAGGGTTTAATTCCGTCGATGCTATTATGGGGACCTCCTGGAACGGGAAAAACAACCTTGGCCAATATTATTGCTACCGAATCTGGCAGACCATTTTACACCTTAAGTGCCATAAATTCTGGTGTTAAAGATGTTAGGGATGTTATTGATAAAGCAAAACAAAGTGGCGGTTTGTTTACTACTAAAAATCCTATTTTGTTTATTGACGAAATACATAGGTTTAGCAAATCGCAACAAGACTCTTTATTACAAGCCGTTGAAAAAGGATGGATTACCCTTATTGGCGCGACTACTGAAAACCCAAGTTTTGAGGTGATTCCTGCACTTTTATCCAGATGTCATGTATATATTTTAAATGCTTTTGACAAAAGCGATTTAGAGACGCTTTTAAGGCGTGCTATAGAAAACGATGACTCCTTATCCAAAAAAAACATAAACCTAAAGGAAACCAATGCGCTTTTAAGGCTTTCGGGTGGCGATGCCAGAAAATTACTGAATATTTTCGAACTGATTGTAAATTCTGAAAACACCGATGTTATTGAAATTACTGACGAAAGCGTATTACAAAAAGTTCAAAATAACACGGTTCGCTACGACAAAACAGGCGAGCAACATTACGATATTATTTCGGCGTTTATAAAATCCATTCGTGGTAGTGACCCCAATGCCGCTGTGTATTGGTTAGCACGTATGATTGAAGGTGGCGAAGATGTAAAATTTATAGCCCGCAGGTTACTCATTTCGGCAAGTGAGGATATTGGAAACGCCAACCCTACGGCATTGGTTATTGCCAATAACACGTTTCAAGCGGTTACGGCAATTGGCTACCCAGAATCCAGAATTTTGCTTAGCCAGTGTGCTACCTATCTAGCCTGTTCGCCTAAAAGCAACACCGCTTACATGGCTATTGGTAAAGCCCAGCAATTGGTAAAGGAAACGGGCGATTTGTCTGTGCCATTAGACATTAGAAACGCCCCTACAAAACTCATGAAAGAACTGGGTTATGGCGAAAATTACCAATACGCACACAACTATGAAAATAATTTTGCAAATCAGGAATTTATGCCTGACACCATAAAAAACACCAAACTTTACGATCCCGGAAATAACGCACGCGAAAATGCACATCGGGAGTTCTTAAAACAACGCTGGAAGGATAAGTATGGGTATTAGTTGTTGGTTGATGGGTTGGGTAAGTTGATTTATTTTTTCACGACTTAACAACTAAACGACAAACAACCAAACATTTTAAAACTTAATATTTAAAACATCCTGCTTTAAAATATTATTTTCATAATACTCTAAAATCCAATTAGCATCTTTTTTATATAAAGTGGCATTTTTGTTTTCTACTAAAAACACCCCATCAATACCGGTTTTTTTAATTTTATAAACTACTTTAGGCGTACTATCTACCAACTGAAAACCGTTTTCAATGGCTTGAGCATATAAAACACCCGATGGTGCTTCTTTTACAACAGGTGGCGTAACCGTTGTAACAACTTCTTCAACTACTGCTTCTTTTACTGGAACTTCTGCAACCACTTCAACCTTTGGCTCAATATTCTCAGTTACAACAGCTTCTTTTTCCTTTTTTAAGTTTTGGATTTCTTCCCTTAACTGTTGTATTTCTTTGGAAACTGCACTCTCGGTTTCTACGTCTTGTGAAACTGCAATGCTGTTATTAGTACTTGGCACATATTTATAATTAAGCGCTTCAATAGATTTAAAAGCATCTCGTAGTGCTTCGCTATATGCTTTTTGATATTCTTTTTCTCTACTCTCTCCCATTTCGGAAGTATAAACCAACTGGTCGTTGCAATTTTTTAGCTCTATCGTTAATTTGGTTTTAAATAGCCCCGAATCTTTTATTACATTAGATTTCAACGCTAAACATCTGTTTCTAATAACATCTTCAGGATAATTGGAACCTTCCATGAGTGTTTGAAAACCATATTTGTTAAATAAAAACTCGGTTAATGAATTTAACTGATATTGGTCGGCTTCCTTTAAAAAATCGTATTTATTAGGTATAATAACGTATTTATAATTGTTTAAATTGGCTTGGGAAAATATACTTGTAGAAAGTAAACATGTAATTAGTATGGCAAAATATTTAAGCTTCATTTTTATTTAATTATTTATATAGGACTCGTTTAAAGTTAATAAATGTTTAGTTAACAATATTTGTAAAGATACACTTTTATAAATATTTTTTTAATTCTATTAATCCTCTAATTTGTTTAACGCTTGTTTTTATATTCATATTATTTGTATCAAAATAAATAACATCCATTCCTACATTTACAGCACCTTCTATATCGGCTTCATAACCATCACCAATCATAATGCTTCTGCTTATTTCTGTTTCGGCTCTTTTAATGGCATAATGAAAAATTTCAGGATGTGGTTTTTTAATGCCTATATCTTCACCATTGGTAATGGTTTTAAAGTAATGATGAATGTTCGATTTTGTTAATTTTCTGTATTGAACTTCTTCAAACCCGTTAGATAGTATATGTAGATTGTATTTTAAACTTAGGTAATCCAGAATTTCAATGGCATCTTTAAATAAGTAATTATTATCGGTAAGATAGGTGATATAATCGGTTGATAGTTTACTTATCATAGCATCTTCAACATGTAAATTGGCAGCCACAAAAGTATCTCTCAATCGGCCGAAACGCAACACTTCTTTATCAATTTTAGCATCTCTGTAAAGTTTCCAATACTGAAAATTTATTTCGCGGTAGTGCAATAGAAATTCATTCAAATCAATAGCTATAGCATTCATTTTAAAAATTTTATCAAATGTTAGTTCTGAATTCTTATCAAAATCCCAAAGTGTATGGTCTAAATCGAAAAACACATCGGTAATACCACTAATTTTCATATGTAACTATTTGTTTTTTTTAATGGTTATATACCATTCGCTAATAATAACGCCATTAAATCGTCAGCTTTTTTACATGCTCGTTTCATTTCCTGATTCTAAAATAATATTAAACAATTCTTTAAAACCTCTCCACCTCTCTATGTCGCTAAATGTATAATTATGAAACACTGGAATAAACTCGCCATTTACCTGCTTCACTTCATCAATAACGTTATTCAACATTTTCTTTTTATCTAATAACGACTGGTTTTTCAACAACACATAATCCATAACATGATAAGAATGAACCTTTAAAGGCGTTTGAACTTCATAATCTAAATCGTAAAAGAAAAAAGGCGTGCAAGAGCCTGCCCTAAAACCAATTTGGCTAACATAACCCATGGTATAATCTTCCAATATTTCAAGCTCTATAAGATTTCTATAAGATTCTGGTAGGTTTAATTTTGAAAACGATTGTCGGGATGCTTTTAGTGCTGTATTTAAAATATCTTCCATTTTAAGTTTTTCCTTTTTCAAAATAGAAAAATCGTCAATAGCAAAAAACGATACTTTCAAACCGACTTCGCAATAATCGGCAACATGTTTAATAAGCGACATAAACTCCTTTTTATTGGGGTTGATGCCTTTATCGTAGGTTGAAAAATCGCCAATTAAAAAGAAAAACAAAAATTTAAACTTGCTTTGCTTTTGTTTATTGATAATATACTTAAAAGTGTCGTAAGGGTCATGTTTTAAATTAAAAATTACCAAAGACCTGTTGTACAAACTTTTAAATTCGAACTTAACCAGGTCTTTTACAGAGCCACCAAAACTCCTCATAAGCCCTTTCAATTTAAAACGGTAAGGACTGGGCACATCTATTAAAGGTTTAATACGATATTTCCTTTGGGGAAATTCAAATTCCGGAAATTGTATCTGTAATGCTTCCTTAAACTTATAAGCCCAAATATCTACAACGGGTTGATGTAAAAAATCATACTTAAAAGCAATGCTTTCTGTTGCTAAAAAACGTCCAAAATCGTCTTTTACATGAGGTAAATATTCTTCATATCTTGAAAGTAGGTAAAAGGATGCTGCAAAAATATCGAAAGGGATGGCACTTTTATCTCCATTAAAAAAGAAGCATTTGGTATGTCCCCAATTTTGAACATGAATTTCAATATCATTCAAACCTTGTTCAAATAAAATATCGTGGCTTTTAATAAAAAACTCATTACCAAGTTGCTGTTTTGTATATGAAATTTTTAAACCACCATGCGCAATAAATTCTTCAATTTTAGTAGTAAAAGAGACCTCAACACCCAAAATCCGTGTACAGATATGTTTAAAAACATACTTTAAGCGTGGTGCAATATGATGTGTATAAACTAAAAGCATAAAATAAGTTGTCCTTTTTTAGCAGCAATAAGCATAGTTATAAAATAGCTTCATCGGCAAAACTAAAGTATGCATTTTCGGTTACAATTAAATGGTCCAACACTTTTATATCCAAACTTTCTGCTGCTGCTTTTAGTTTACTGGTAATTTGCTTATCAGCTTTACTGGGTCTTAAGGTGCCCGATGGATGGTTGTGCACCAAAATAAGTCCCGTTGCGCCAACTTTCAAAGCATTTTTAAGTACCAAACGCACATCAACGAAGGTACCCGTAATACCACCTTTACTCGACTGGTTTTTTAGAATAACTTTATTGGAATTGTTTAAATAAATAATCCAGAATTCTTCATGCTCCAGTTCGCCAATAATAGGTTGCATCAACTCGAAAACCGATTCACTGCTCGTTATCTTATTCTTTTCCAAAGCCTCCTCACCTCTTCGTCTGCGACCTAACTCTAAAGCTGCGGCAATGGTAACGGCTTTCGCTTCACCAATGCCATTAAATTCCATAAGTTGTATAATAGATAGTTTCCCCAATTCGCTTAGGTTATTATCTACACTTGCCAAAATGCGCTTGCATAAATCGACAGCGCTTTCGCTTCGGTTACCCGATCCAATTAAAATGGCTACCAATTCGGCATCGCTTAAAGTTGACTTATCTTTATTGAGTAATTTTTCGCGTGGTTGGTCGTCTTGACTCCAATTTTTTATTGAAAATGAGGCTGGCTTTTCTTGCATAAAGTAAAGATATATATTGTAATTTTATAATTAAACAATTTTAAACTTAAAATCGTACATTCCATTGAACTATCCACCAAAAATACATCAAAACAACGAGATAAATCACATAATTGATGTAATAAAATCCTATCCACTTGCTACTGTAATTTCAGTAAGAGATAACATGCCTTTCATTACCCATTTACCTTTGGTTTACAACGAATTTGGCAAATTAATTGGACATATTGACAAACAAAACCCACAGGTCCCCTTATTAAAAGACAGCCAGCCAGTAACGGTTCTGTTTTCTGGCCCACAATGCTACATATCGCCCAGTATTTATACAACAACCCAATTACCTACTTGGAATTACATTAAAGTACATTTAAAAGGCACGGTTAATGCTATAGAGAGTAAAGAGGCCTTAAAAGAGTCTATTATTAAAATGACCAAGTTTTTAGAAGCTCCAGAACACAAATACGTTTTAAAACCAGATAACCCGCGCATGCTCGGAGCTTTGGATTACATTGACATGTTTGAAATAACCATAGATTCTTGGGAAGGAAAATTTAAACTCTCACAAGACAAAAAGCCTCAAGACATACAGAATGCCCGAGCAGAATTGATACGCGCCAACCAAGAAAGTATTGAACACTTTTTAAACAAAGTGTTTTAACCCCACACCCATAAACTATGAAACGTTTTATCGTTTTTTTATTTACATTTTTAAGCTATTCGCTCTTGGCAGTTTCTCAAGAAAAAGAATACACTTCGGTTATCTATCCGGAAGATTACACCGTACAGATTGATGTTGCTTACACAGAAGTTAACGATTGGGTTGGATATATGGATTTATACACAAAACCTAATGACACAACACCTACTCCAATAGTTATTAATATACACGGTGGCGGATGGCGAAGCGGCAATAAAGAATCCCAAACAAGCTTAAGCACCTTTTTTAAAAATGGCTATGCCGTAGCCAATGTCGCTTACCGATTGGTAGATGTGGCTCCTGCCCCGGCAGCCATTGAAGATGTACGTTGTGCTTTAATATATATTCACAAACATGCCAAATCACTAAATATCGACACGTCCAAAATTGTACTAATGGGAGGTTCGGCTGGCGGCCATTTAGCTTTAATGGCTGGTTTATTGGGAAACAATAAACAATTTGACACCAATTGTCCAAACACAGAAAACATAAAGGTAGCTGCCATTATAGACAAATATGGCGTCACCGATTTAACACCTTTGGCATATTGGAAATCGGCAAACAATTGGCTATCTCTTAATAATACCGACGCTGCTTTTGTTAAATCGGTTTCGCCTATAAACTATGTGTCTTATAAAAGTCCGCCTGTTTTTATAGCACATGGTACAGCAGACCCTATTGTACCCTATATGCAATCGGTAATACTTTATAAAAAACTAAAAGCGAATCGGGTTAAAACGGAACTATTAACTCTTAGAAAAGGCAAACACGGTAAGTTTACAAAAAAACAAAACATACTACTAAGTAAAAGCATTTGGAAATTTTTGAATAAATTAGGAATATAATTTTCGAACTTGTTTAAACTTAATGTCATGAAAAAACTAACAAAAGCAGCTATCAATCAAGAGGTATTTGATTTGTATGATGATTATGCCCACAACAAAATTGACAGACTCCAATTTGTTGAAAAATTGTCGCTTTATGCCATTGGAGGCTTAACCGTATCGGCATTACTAAGCTATGTGACACCCAATTATTTGGACAATATTTTGGTAAAACCAAACGATGAACGCTTACAATCGGAATACATCACCTACCAATCGCCTAAAGGTGGCGGTGCTATAAAGGGGCTGTTATCAAAACCTGACAATACCTCTGGCAAATTACCCGGAATTATTGTAGTTCATGAAAACCGGGGCTTAAACCCTTATATTGAAGATGTGGGCAGACGTACCGCGCTTGATGGTTTTATAAGTTTAGCTCCCGATGCCTTATCACCTTTGGGTGGTTATCCCGGTAATGATGACGACGGTCGCGAGATGCAACGCAAACGGGACCGTAACGAGATGCTTGAAGACTTTATCGCTGCCTTTCACTATTTAAGCACCCACGAAAACTGCAACGGAAAAATTGGTGTGGTTGGATTTTGCTTTGGTGGGTGGATCGCTAATATGATGGCGGTTAAACTACCTAACTTACTGGCAGCAGTGCCTTTTTATGGTGGACAACCAACTGCCGAAGAAGCTGCCCAAATAAAAACACCATTGCTACTGCATTTTGCCGGTTTAGACACGAGAATTAACGAAGGTTGGCCTGCATATCAAGTGGTTTTAAAAGAAAACAACGTTGAATATACCGCTCATTTTTACCCCGATGTCAATCATGGCTTTCATAATAACACCACACCCCGTTATGATGAAAAAGCAGCAACCTTGGCTTGGGACAGAACCATTGCCTTTTTTAAGGAAAAGCTTAAATAACCCTTTATAAACCACCTCTTAAACGATGCAATACAATGATGTTATTGGTACTATAGGCGTTGGGCTTATCCTTATTGCCTATTTTTTAAACATAAGAGCCTTAATACCCAAAAACGGCATTCTCTATTTTATACTAAACATTATTGGTGCCAGTTTGGCATGTTATGCTTCTGTTTTAATTAACTACACCCCTTTTGTTATTTTAGAAGCTACTTGGGTTTTGGTTAGCTTTTGGGGATTGTTTGGGGTTTACAAGAAAGCATAAGGTTTTAATTTCCATAATTTTAAAAAAACACTATAATAAACTTACCTAAGTTTATTCATATTAGGCTGTAGCCTTCCCTAAAAATAGGACAGTTAATAATTCAAATTTACTAATTTTAAATATTAACTGTTATTATGAAAAAAAGCAAGCTAAAATTAGCTTGCTTTTCTGTGGGGAGAGCAGGATTCGAACCTGCGAAGACTTAGTCAGCAGATTTACAGTCTGCCCTCGTTGGCCGCTTGAGTATCTCCCCAAAACCGAGCGCAAATATATTATAGTTTAGCAACTATGCAAAATAAAAATGCGCTTTTTATAATTCATATCATTGTTGTACGACAAAACCTTTACAATTCTCTGAAAACGCAATGATAATAGGCTTTTTAAGAGATTATGAATTCGCAGGCTTGCTTCTGTAATAATTTGTTGCCATATAGTCTATAGTCTATTCTCTATTTTCTTTTAACAAAGCCTTGAATCTTGAATCAGACACTAATGAAATTCATATTTAAATGAAACTAAATTATTGGTTTATCTTCTGCCACCGCCGCCGCCATTTCTAAAACTTTGACGCATTTCTTCGGTTTTCTTTTTAACAATAGATGTGTATGCTTCTCTTGTTATTTCTTTTCCTTTTGAAGGCATTACAATAACATCCTTCTCTTCTGGATTTAATATAATTTTAGAGCAATACATAGTCGTTCTATCGGCATTCACTTCTAAAATCAAACCGGGAAGTCCCCAATAATCATCGGGTCCTAGACTAACAGGGATCTGCATGGTGTACCACGCTACTATTTGTATTTCTTTGGTTGTAGGAGTTTCGGTTTCATCATCATTCGGCGGTCTTCTAAAACTTGTAAAATCTACCGCATCAACTGTTTTTGTTGCTGTGGCTTTAAAACACGTGTACTGCCCTATTTGTTTGGTTTCAGCTTCCATTTTCCAGTTGAACTTGGGCAGCGAATCCTTAATTAAAAATTGCTTTCCAAAAAACTCCTGTTCTTGTAATAACAAGTTGCTTTTAACGTTTTTATACTGCGGACCGCCTGTAAAACTGCTCATCATGGCGCCCCAACGATTGCCTCCTCCTGAAGTCTCTAGTTTTTCTTCCTCTTTATAAAAAGATTCCGATTGATTAAAAGTTAGCACAAATGTCTTTTCAAGTCTGCTCCTCATGCGATCGGCTATTTGGTTTCTTCGTTCTTCGCTCATATCGCTACCACCAAAACTGCTCATATCGACTGCGGTTTTAGATTCATAGTAAGCTTTTCCTTGAAAATCTTTTTGGGCAAATGCCAAAACAGACGTGAAAAAGGCTAAATAAATAATACGTGTTTTAATAAAATGGCGTTTCATCAGTTTATATTTATTGTTTTTAAATTGGTTAGACTTAAAAAACTCCAATTAGTTTAAAAAGCTACTACAAAAGACTTTTTGAATAAACTCATTTAATTTAAAAGCTATTAAATAACGAATAACCGAATTATTTTATTAATTTTTGTATTTTTCGTCCCACTATGAAATACACTTTATATTTATTCTTTTTTCTTTCAATGTCCATGGATGCCCAAGAATTTGCTGAAGCTTCATTGATTGAAAAAACAGAACTAGATGCCGATGTTTTTGTTAGCACCAATAACTTTAACAACACGTTTTATGTTTTAGAAAATGTGCTGTTTAAACATAGCTCAGAAACCAAGGGGATTGATATTGGCTACAATAACTTCCAATTAGGCAACATAACATCTATAAACACCTTCAACCCTTTAAAAATCAATGTTTTTTACAAAGACTTTAATACGGTTATCGTTTTAGACAACCGATTAGCCGAAATATTTAAAATTGATTTTAATACCCTTTCCGATTATAAAAACGTATCGCATGTGGCTACAGGCTCCGATAATACGCTTTGGATTTTTAATGAAAATACCCAGCAACTAGAGCTTTTCGACTATAAAAGCAATAGTACACGTGCAAAAACATTACCTATTAAGAGTACTGTTTTAGATTTAAAAAGTAATTATAATAATTGCTGGATTCTTACTGAAAAAGCACTTTATGTATATGATTATTTTGGCAATCTTTTAAAGAAAATGAAGAATCAAGGATATACATCCATAGAAATTGATAATGAAAATATCATTTTTAAAAAAGATAATGCTTTGTTTTATCTGAAAAAAGATTCAGAAACAATCATTCCCATTAGTTTACCAAATTTGTTAATAAATCAGTTTCATGTAACCAACGAAACCTTGTATATTTACAACAAAGAAACCCTACATAAGTACCAATTAAAAATCAACTAACATGCATATTGCTATTGCCGGAAATATTGGCGCAGGAAAAACAACCCTTACAAAATTACTAGCAAAACATTATAAGTGGGAGGCACAACTTGAGGATGTTGTAGACAATCCATATTTAGACGATTTTTACAATCAAATGGAACGTTGGAGTTTTAATTTACAAGTGTATTTTTTAAACAGTAGGTTTCGTCAGGTTTTGCAAATTCGAGAGAGTGGCAAAGACATTATTCAAGACCGAACCATTTATGAGGATGCCCATATTTTCGCTCCTAACTTACATGCTATGGGTTTAATGACCAATCGCGATTATGAAAACTACAAATCGCTTTTCGATTTAATGGAATCGTTGGTAAAAGGCCCTGATGTGTTAATTTATCTAAGAAGCACCATTCCTAATTTGGTGTCGCAAATCCATAAACGTGGACGCGATTACGAAAACTCTATAAGCATTGATTATTTAAGCAGATTGAATGAACGCTACGAAGCTTGGATTCATGGTTACAATAAAGGCAAACTTTTAATTATTGATGTTGACAAGCTTAATTTTGTAGACAAACCAGAAGATTTAGGCCATGTAATCAATACCATAGATGCGGAAATCAATGGGTTGTTTTAAATCTGTCATTCATTCTTAACTTCAATATATTTTTTTAAAGTTACTGACTTACCATTTAATGTAAAACCTGTTAACAATATCTCAAACATTCCTTCAATATCAGAAGTATAAAACTCAAATGCTTTTAAATTAGAATTTAAATAGACATTTGGTTCCCACAATAGCTGATTTCTATAATCGGGAATTCTTTTTAAACTTTCATGTCCATCATTGTATTTCGGCTGATAATAAAGTTTGTTTTCTTTAGGTGAACTAAGATGAAAATAATTCAAGTATTCTCTATCTCTTTGTAAAATGAAATCCCCTTTTTTAGTCTTAATATCTATAATCCCATTAAAGATACTAGGTCCATAAAAATAAATCCCTCTAACGATATTTACTTTTTCTATTTTATTACTATCATACGCCAAAACATCATCACTGTTTTGAATCAAAATACCATCAACAAGCACCAGCGGATCATAGTCACTAAATACATTATTCCTAAGCTCCTCATAATTATATACTTTAAATCTATATGTGTTTCCTATTTTTCTAATGGCTGCTTCCTGGATAACTTCTACAAAAGTTTCTTTTACTGTTGGAAACCTTTTATAATCATCTAACACATATTCAACCGTTGGTTGTCCATAAAAAACAGCCGATGGCTTATTGCTTATAATACTATCTTCTTTTGAACGGTGAAAAGCGTTTTCAATTTGATTATAAATACTTTGCTTTAATAGCCAGTCTTGAATGTTAGGGTTTAAATTGATTCTTTGGAATTCAAATTTGTTATAGTACTTAAAAGATAAATCATCTATAACTATTTTATAATCACCCTTATTTTCATCTAAAAGTTGGACAATAGCGTCTGTATCTGTATAATTCTCGTAAATGTTAAAATAAAAATTACCGGATTTATCGGTTTTTACATTTTTATATATGAAATTACTTCCTGAAATAGATAATGACACAATCTTATCAGAAACTAACTTGTCTCCACTTTTTGAAATTACTTTGCCTGAAATAATTTCACCTCTTACTTCTGGAATAGAATTACTATTTATTTGAGAATTTTCAAAATAATCATTAATACCTGTATCTTCTTTAATTATATTTAAAGAATCTATCTTCCTTACAGATAGCGAATAGTTACCAAAATTAGTTTGTTCTAAGTTATTAACTAATTCCAAAACAACCTTACTTCTAGTTTTATATGTATTTGAATTTGTTTTAAGGTTTATTGTATTATTATCTAGATGTTGTTCCGCACTATTTTCACCCTTTTTTATCTCTAAAACATTAGCCGATTTATTTTTAATAATTAACTGTTCATCTAAAGTGTTTTCATTTAATAAAAATGGGTTAATTATAAATATGTCTGTTTGACAAAAAGGATTATTTTCATTATTATTCATCCATTTTGTATAGGCTATCATTTTGTAATTTCCTGTTTTTGTGTTTGCAGGAATAAAAAAATCACCATTTGCCAATCCGTCAACCAATTTTAATTTGTAGCTAAAAAGTAGGTTTTGATTTTCTCCTATTAATTCTACATAGGCTATTTTACTTATATGGCTTGGTTTATTATTATCATTGCTTAAACTATACAATTTATAATACAATGTTTCCCCAGCCAGAATAATGTCTGTATTTATATTTATAGCAATCTTTTCTTTTGGGATATTTGTAATGAAAATATTAAAATCACCTTGATTTACTTGACTATAAACCTGAGTGTTTAATAAACACATTAAAACCGTACTTCCAAATACTATTTTATTAACTAATCTTCCCAAAACGATGGTTTTATATTTGATGAAAATGTTGTGCAATCTCCACATTCAGGCCTTACAATAATGAAGACAGAATCTTTATCTCCGGCAAAATATTTATAATTATTATAGACTAAAAATTGATACAAAAAATAACGTTCATTAGGTTCGGTATCAGGAGGCGGGCCATCTTTCTTATAATCTAAGTAAACCAAATCACAATCATAAAAATAAGGTGGCAGTTCTATATTAAAATCAGAATAATTAAAATATATCCTTTTTGATGTTACAGAAGACACATCAAAAAAACCAATAACTTTTTCTTTAGAATCTTGCTTAGAAGAAATGTTTCCTTGAATATACCCTGGTTGACTACCTATAAACACTCCATCTTCTGTTCCTAAATCCTTTAATATTTTGTAAAAATTATTTGCATCGGCAGATTGAACATATTGTTTAACTAAAATACTATACCTATCCCTAAGCATACTATTATTTGAAGGTATAAATCTAACTGGAAACTTTGATACTCTATTTTCCGCCAACCCATTTGTATTAGTCAAAATTATTTCAGTTGAATAATTTGATGAATAACAAACTTTTAGCTCTTCGGGTCTTCTTACGTAGTCAACATCATAGGATTTTATACCTGGTTCCACATTACTAATAACAACATCAAAGGCAACAAAACTTGGAGCTACAATTTTATAAGTTTCTTCATATTCATATCTAAAAAAATTTGCTGTTCCTAAATTTTCATTCGTATCAACTAAAACTTGTACGCCTATTGTTCCATTTAAATTGACTAATTCCGCATAAAGATTTTCAATTTCCGCTTTCCCCGCTAAAAGCTCTTCAGTTGAGACATATTCCTTTCCATCTGTGTCTATTATCAATTTATAAGAAACACCTACTAAAGCTTGAAATTGTTGAACAGATCTGTACAAACCATCTCCTGTATGTATAAATCTATACGTATTTTTGTTGCTATCTTCTATTCTTACATCAGCATTTGTTTCCAAAACTGGAACGCTGTCTTCCAACAAATAGGTCCTTGAAACTTTAATTTCTTGATATTTAAACTCATCTGTAATTGTAGCCTCAACCACCAAAAGATCTTCAAATGATTCTGTTACCAATGCAAATGGCTCTGTACAAGTAAATAGAAATAGGCTAACTACGTAACAAATTCCAATATATAATTTAACTAATCTCATGTTTAAAATTTAAAATTATATGTTATTGTGGGTATTGGCACTGAAAAAATAGATGATTTATAACCTTTTATTTTGCCATTTTCATTTACGAAAAAAACAGAATGCGGATTATTTCTTCCTAAAACATTATATACAGAAATATTCCAGAAACTATGCGCCAACTTTACATTTTTATGATTGCCTTCAATATTAACACCTAAATCAACTCGGTAATAATCCGGAATTCTAAATTTATTTCTATCACTATACAAAACCTGCTCATTGCCATTATACACATATTTACCTACAGGATAAGTAATTGGTCTTCCGGATTGATAATTGAAATTTAAGGAAAGGCTATAACGCTTTGTTAGTTTGTAGTTTGATATTACACTTACATCGTGTGGTCTATCTTGATTTGCCGAAAAATAATCGCCACTATTAACTTGATTTGTCAAAAATTCACTATCCAGTTTTACTAAAGTTCTGGAATAAGAATATCCAAGCCAACCATTTAACCTCCCTTTTTTCTTTTTAAGTAACATTTCTACACCATAAGCTTTTCCTTGCCCTTGTAAAAGTTCCGTTTCAATATTTTGATTTAACAATAATTCAGCCCCAACTTTAAAATCTAAAAGATTGTTCATTTTTTTATAATAACCTTCTATACTCAATTCATGCGAATCATCTTCAAAATTCTTATATATGCCCAATGAATATTGCTCTGCTCTTTGTGGTTCTATATTCAAATCTGATAACTTCCATGAATCAACAGGAGACGCCGTTGTATTTGTTGATAGTAAATGGGAATATTGAATTGTATTATTATAGCCTCCTTTGATTGAAACATTGGGTGATAAAAAATATCTTGCCGAAAAACGTATTTCAGGTCCGCCATAGGTTTTTATAACTTCGTTTTTTCCATAAGTTTTCGTTTCAACAATAGACTCTAAACTTTTTGGTTGTGTTGGGTCGTAAACATTTTGAGTGCCTTCTCCTAAAGCAGCATAAAATGAATATCTAAAGCCAATATCTATTAATAGTTTTTTATTTACTTCAAACAAATCTGAAATAAATATTGCCGATTCTAAACCCCTTTCTCTATCTACACTTTTACTTTCCACAACAGATTCACCTCCTAAAGGTTTTATATCTCCTGGTTGTATAGCATATAATTTACTGCTTAAACCATAGCTAAATTTATGCTCTTTACTGTATAAATATTTAGCAATTATTTTAAATTGTGTTTCATTGATATTGTACCCAAAATCAAAATTTCTATTGAAGATGCCATCATAAATAATATTGAATTTATATTGACTTGTAGCTAATTGAATTGATGCTCTGTTTTTATCATCAAAAATATGACTCCATTTTATGGAAGCCAATCTATTACTATAATTATAAACAGAGTCTGAAGTTATACTAAACTTATCATTACTATAATAAGCTGTGGCCTGCAAGTCATTTTTGTCGTTAATTTTATGATTATATTTCACCACAGCATCATAAAACGAAGCTTTACTGTTTTTTATAGATTCTTCTGAAATAGCTTTTAGTACCCAATCCGAATAAGTAGCTCGCACGCCTGCTAAAATTGATATTTTATCTTTTACTATTGGAGTTTCAATCATAAGGTTTCCTGTAATTGGTCCAATATTACCTTCTCCTGAAAACTTCTCCATATTGGCCTCTTTTGTAGAAATATCAATTACAGAAGATAGTCGCCCACCAAACTCAGCAGGAATACTTCCTTTATAAATATTTACACTACCTGTTGCAAAAGGATTTATAGCAGAAAACACTCCAAAAAAGTGTGAAGGGTTGTACATAACCGCATTATCAAATAGAATTAAATTTTGATCTGCTTTTCCACCTCTTACATTATAACCCAAAGCCCCTTCTCCTGCAGTTTTTATTCCTGGCATTGTAGTAGCTACTTTTAAAACATCCCTTTCGCCTAATACCAAAGGAATGTTTTTTATTCCCTGTACATCAATTCTTGTAACACCAACTTCGGCTTTCTTTATGTTGTCATCTCTATTAGATTCTATTAAAACCTCTCCTAACTGTTCTACTTGCTCTTCTAAAAAGAAACTAAACGTACCTGCTCCATACACAACTATTTGTTTTTCGCTTTTGCCATAAGATAAAGATGATGCTTCTAAAATATTAAAACCCGATGGTACTTCTAAAGAATAAAAACCGAGACTATTGGTGGTTGAATTAGCACTTTTGTCTTTTAAGAAAACCGTTATATTTTCAATTGGCTTGCCTGTCTTTAAATCTTTTATATAACCAGAAACCAAAAACTTTCCGTTAGAATTTTTTCTATTCTCTTTTCCTATGGCAAATACTTCTTTTGAATTGCTGGCCCTATTATTTATAAACTGTTTTTGAAGAATTGGTACTTTAACTCCGTCTTTTATTGTTTCACTTTCTGTGTCAAAAAAATTGTCAGGGAGCTTGGTTGTAATGGCATTGTTTTTTGTTAAAATTATTCTACCATCAAAAATTAAATAATTTATAGAAGTATCTTCCAATACCGCTTCTACTATAGTCTCTATTTCAGCATTATTAAATGATTTTGAGATTGTGGAATCGTTAAACCAATCCCTTTCAAAATAAAAATCATAATCAATTAGATTTTCTAATTTAAGCAGTGCATCGACTCTGTTTACGTTATCAAAATCAATAGATACTCTTATACTTGTTTGACAAACAATTAGTTGACTATATAAAAACAGTAAACTTGCTAATCTTAATTTTCTCATACACTTCAGCTTACAGTTTTAGTTTGCTAGACTATTAAGGTTTTTAAAAAGATTTAATAAAAATTGCCCTTTATCATTCTTGCTAAACCGTTTGCCAACTTTATAATAAGCTAAGATTTCCTTTTCTCTCTTTGGAACTGCATTTAGAATATCCTTTTTTGAATCTATCATGTAATATTTCCCTTTATAAAACAATACATATACTTCATCATCTGTAAAAACATAATAAATTTTTTTGTCATATATCTTTTCTACTTTATTTTTTAAATATTTAACATATAAAGTATACTCATCACTTTTATAAGTTTCCTTAAAAAATCCATTTCCATAAAAAGCATTTAACACCTCATTTTTATCAAGTCTAACAAACTTATCGCCACCTAATATAAATTCACTAACAGCACTTGAATTCAAGCTTAAATTGTTAACCTTTTTACTTACAAATTCAAGTACAATTAAATCACTCAACAAATCATACTTCATCTTTATATTGTAATAAGGCTGTTCATTATAAATAACAAATCCCTCTATAAAATCATATGATTTATAAAATTTATGGTTGTCTACTTTCAAACTTTTATACTCATCAACATATTCCAATCCATTGAAAATATCATTATTTTCATATAAATTAAATGAATCATATAGTGTATAGTATGTGTCATTTGATAATTCAGCCTGAGAAAATCCTGAATTGGGAAACATACAATAAAGCAATAACAAGAAGGAGGAAAACTTCATAAGTAAGAAAATACAATGATTTGTACTTGAAGAGAATGGTTTTGCATACGAGAATTTTTCAGTAAACTTTGTTAATCAATTGAACAATGAAAATTAATAATGATACAAAAAGGAGGGGATTTAATTTTTTCATAAACTTTAAATTCACAATTTTCTTATAGATGTTAAATACTGTAAAAGGTTGCGCCAAATTACTTACAATTTAATAAATATAAACACTTTTAATCTTAAATATTAAAAAATAGTTTAATTTAACATTTGAAATTTCGAAAATCAACACATCTTATGTTTGGAAACATTAAATATAAATTAGAAATTAATGCTATAGACACCAAAATTAATGATTGTTTTAAAAGGTTTTAGAATAAACTTGATATTTATATTACATGCTGAATTTTAAAACCTTAATAGCTCTATCTGCTTATATTTTATTTTCAATTAATAGTTTTTCCCAAGAAGACACAACGGCAACAAAAAATAGAATTTGGAAGCAACTTGTCAATGATGGGAAATTCACCTTACAAAGCATCGGTAATGGATTTACACAACCTTTACGATGGCAAAAAGATGATTTTATCACTGCAGGCGGCGTAGTTGCTGGCACTGGAATTCTTTATTTCGCAGATAATGATGCACAGACTTTTTTCCAAAACCATCAAAGCGAAGTGCCACAGGTTTTAAAAGAGTTCGGTTGGTACTTTGGAAGTCCACAAAACTTCTTTATGATTTCGGCTGGGGTTTATGGCTTCGGACTTATAACCGATAACGAAAAAGTACGCCATACAGGTGTATTAATAATTGCATCGGCAGCGACATCGGGTATTATTCAATCCATTTCTAAAACCGCTGTTGGACGCGCCCGACCAAAGTCTGGTAACCGAGACGAATTTAAACCTTTTGAAGGCACGGCAGGGTATCATTCATTCCCATCAGGTCACGCTATTTTGTCATTTTCAATGGCACATGCTATTGCTAAGCAGTTTGATAATTTTTGGGCAAAGGCTAGTATTTACACCGTTGGATCCATTGCTCCTATTTCTAGATTATGGGCAGACGCCCATTGGCTGAGTGATGTAGGGCTTGGCATAGCTGTAAGTATTGTGGTAGTTGATGGTGTGGATAATTTTATGAAGAAGAAAAACGCCTACAACTATTCAAAACCAAAACATATAAGCTGGCAACTGAAAGCTGGCTATGGTACTTTAGGCTTTGTCGGTACATTCTAAATAAAAAAGAAACCACGCTAATTGCGTGGTTTCTTTTTTATAATTAAAAGCTATAAACTTAATTTACAACGTCTTCTTCAATTTCTTTGTCATTTAAAGCTGCAATACTTGCTTTTACTTCAGTCTCTCCACCTTGAAAGGTTTCATAACTTGTAGACTTTTCACCGTTATTGGTAGTTACAGTGGTCACTACTGCTTTAACAGTACCATCATCATTATTATGCATAGCTACTTTCACTTCTTTGGTGATTTCAACTTTCTCTGGTGCGTTTTCAGAAACATAAGCTGTTACAACGTCCGATGACAATGCAATACTTGGAGCAATTACCAAGGCTACAACCGACATTAATTTTAATAGGATATTTAATGAAGGTCCAGAAGTATCTTTAAACGGATCTCCAACAGTATCTCCAACTACGGCTGCTTTATGTGCATCGGTACCTTTACGTCCGTCGGCTTCTATCATTTTCTTGGCATTATCCCAAGCGCCACCTGCATTCGATTGAAAAATAGCCATTAATACCCCACATGTGGTAACTCCTGCTAATAAACCTCCTAACATTTCAGCACCACCAATTCCAAATAATTTACCACCAAACCCTACAACTACAGGTACTGCAATGGCTAACAATCCAGGCAATACCATTTCTTTAATAGATGCTTTTGTTGAAATAGCAACACATTTCTCATATTCAGCATAACCATCGGCAGCGTCAAAAATAGCACGATCCTCAGCAGTTGCTTTACTCATATCTGAATCATATTTACGCATCACTCCTAATGCCGCTTTCAATTGTGGAATGTCCCTAAACTGTCGACGCACTTCTTCAATCATAGCCATGGCTGCCCTACCCACTGCATTCATAGATAATGCAGAGAACACAAATGGTAACATCCCTCCTATTAATAATCCTGCCATAATATCTGGTTTAGATACATCGATGGAACTAACGTTTGCCACTTTCATAAACGCAGAAAACAAAGCCAACGCTGTTAAAGCAGCCGAAGCAATAGCAAATCCTTTACCAATAGCAGCAGTTGTATTACCAACGGCATCTAATTTATCGGTACGCTCCCTAACTTCTTTTGGTAATTCAGCCATTTCAGCTATACCACCAGCATTATCAGAAATGGGTCCGTAAGCATCTACAGCCAATTGTATTCCTGTATTTGCCAACATACCAACCGCTGCAATGGCAATTCCGTATAATCCTGCAAAATGATGAGAAATCAAAATAGCAGCAGCAATGAATAATATAGGGAACATCGTTGACATCATACCAACACCTAAACCAGCGATAATGTTTGTAGCAGCCCCCGTTTCAGATTGTTTAACAATAGAACTTACTGGTTTTGTTCCTGTACCTGTATAATATTCGGTTATCTTACCAACAGCTAGACCAGCAAGTAGACCTGCTAGGGTCGCTAAAAAAACACCTAATGATGTGTACTCAACGCCGCTATAAACCCATGTTTCAGGAATTAAGGCATCAATAATAAAATAGGATGCTATAACCATTAATCCGGCCGAACCAAATTCACCTATATTTAAGGCCGTTTGCGGATTTCCTCCGTCTTTAACCTTTACGAAAAATGTTCCTATAATAGACATAATAATACCAACCGCAGCTAATACCAATGGCAAATAAACAGCACCTAAATTAAAGCTAGGTATCGCTGATGTAACAAACGCACCTAAAACCATGGTTCCTATAATAGAACCCACATACGATTCGAATAAATCGGCTCCCATTCCGGCAACGTCTCCAACATTATCACCAACGTTATCTGCAATGGTTGCTGGATTTAACGGATGATCTTCAGGAATACCTGCTTCAACCTTACCAACTAAATCGGCTCCCACATCGGCAGCTTTTGTATATATACCACCACCTACACGAGCAAATAATGCAATGGATGATGCTCCTAATGAGAATCCTGAAAGCACATTAAGTACCATAGATAAGTTTTCAGCACCTGGCCATACTTCTTGATAAATAGCAAACAGACCGCTTAATCCTAAAACCCCCAAGCCAACAACTCCTAAGCCCATAACAGCACCTCCAGCAAACGCTACTTCCAAGGCTTTACCTAATGACGTTCTTGCTGCTTGAGTGGTTCTTACATTGGCTTTAGTTGCTACTTTCATACCAATAAAACCTGCCAAAGCGGAACAAATAGCGCCCACAACAAAAGAGACGGCAACCATGCCATTAGAGCCTATTTCATTACTCCCTTTGAAAAACAATAAAATGGCAACTGCAACCACAAAAATTGCTAAAATTTTATATTCTGCTTTAAGAAAAGACATGGCACCATCGGCAATGCTTTTAGCAATCCTTATCATGCGTTCATTACCCTGATCTTGCTTCGTTACCCAAGCACTTTTAATAAATACAAATGCCAATGCCAAAACCCCGAAAAGTGGCAAAAATTTCACTATTAATTCCATATAAGTTTAGTTAGTTATAATTAAATATTTTTTAACGGAGCTAAAAATAGTAAAATATAAGTGATAAAAAAAACCACCTTTAGCTAAAGATGGTTCATTTATTTTTTAATATTTTAAGAATACCTCAATTATATAGTAAACGTTCGTTTTTTCTTATGGTCGCTTTCATCATATCTCTTTACACACTCATGGTAAATCTTAACAGCTTCCTCTGCATTTCCCCAGCCACCAACATCAACTTTCTTTTCTTCCAAATCTTTATAAACTTGAAAAAAGTGTTCAATTTCTTTAAGACGGTGTGGGTTTAATTCAGAAATATCTTCTCTATTGCTCCATACAGGGTCTGAAACTGGTACACAAATTATTTTCTCGTCTGGGCCTTTTTCATCTGTCATATAAAAAACACCTATAGGTTTTACTTCCATTACTACCATTGGGAAAGTTGGCTCGATACCTAATACAAGTACATCCAGCGGATCTTTATCTAAAGCTAAAGTTTCAGGAATAAAACCATAATCGCCAGGATACATCATAGATGAAAACAAGGTACGGTCGAAACGGATTTTATGTAATGTGAAATCATATTCGTATTTATTTCTACTTCCTTTTGGTATTTCGATTAACACGTCAAAAGTTAATGGGGTTTTCTCACTCATATTTTTATTTTCTTTTTTAAAGGCACAAATATACTGAACACCTTGGCGTTAAGCAATAAAAAAACAGGTTGTTTTTAAGTTAATAATTGTGCTGTTTTACCAAACTTTTATAACTGCTTTATATTTGATGGTTTATATCTATTACATATTTTAGTTTTTGAAGCCACTTGGGTTTTGGCAAGTGTTTGTAGGTTATTTAATGTTTTTGTGAAAGAAAAAAATATTATGTAAGATTTTTAACTATCTTCGTTTGGCGTCTGCTATAAAACATTAAAACGATTTTATATCATGATAGTTATAAAAAATGTAAAACTAGGCATTAACAGAAAACAAACTACAAGAAAAACAACCTTAAAAATAGTTATGAAAATGATACAGAAAACAACTTGGATGCATTATTCAATTATTGGGATTAGCTCAATTTTATTTTTTTTAGCAAGTGCTTGTGCCAGTGATATAGATTATGTTGTGAAAGCGGATTTTGTTTACTATAATGACACCAATTATGTTATCCATCTAGAATCTTCTGAAACGATTAATCCAAATGACTCCTTAAAAATATTCTTTGAAAGTGATGGTTCTAAAAACATAAACGAAACTGGTTATGTGCCACCATATCCATTTAATGAAGTGAGCATTATAAAATATGGTGAGTCAAAATGTGATTTTTTAAACTCTGGCATAAAAGCTGGACAGGGAGAAGGTCCATTAGGAATTCAAAATTATGAATATAGGAAATTATCTGAAAGATATTACGAATTCAAATATCATTTTACTGAAGAAGAATATAATCAAGCAGAAAATTGCAACTAAACACTTTTGCTGATAAGATTTAAAAAACTCAAACTCTAATTTAACACAAAACACAACTAAGAAAACAGTAACTATAACAAAATTAAAACTTTACTGTCTGAAACTGGATTCCTGCCTTCGCAGGAATGGCTTACTCAATCACTCCCTTAACGGCATTATTTTCAATTGAGTTTTTCCAAAATAATTACTGGGTACTTCTCTTTTAATTTATATTGTTCTTCTTTATACGGCTTATCATATTGCCATTCGTAGTCTCTAAAAATAGTTTGTTCATGTTTTCTTAATTCACTAGCTGCAGTAAAATGAGAAGCTAAAACTGTTATATAATCTTGATAATTAGTATCCATTTCAAAAATGTATAAAAAAAGAGTTTCTTTGCTAATGTGGTTTTTAAAATATCGAACTAACATATCATTTGGAATAACAAATCCATTAACTTTTATTTGATTATTGACAGAAACTTTCAAAGTATCGACAAATGAAATATTGTCTGGTTCAGTTAGCGGTTCAGGGAATAACGGCCCTTCTTTTCCTTCCTTATATTCTAAAACAGATTTATTAATTCCTTTATATTCATATCTAGCGGATAATAAATCATCATTATGAACATTATAAATAACCCTTTGTATATTTAACATATATAATTCTGCTTCTACCATTTTTATATACTTGAGATACATATCCTTGTTAGCAGAAATACGTACTGTTAAAAATGGCATCAATTCTTCCCTAACAGATGTTCTTTTTTTATTAATAAAAGAAGCAATATCTTTTAAATTAATTCTCTCTTTGTTCTCGGTAAAAATCTCTAAATCTTCATTCTCGCCCATTTTAAGTTTAAGACTTATTTCATAATCATACCCTTTCCATTTATCATTGGAAAAATTTGAATGCGGCAAATCAATAATAGGATTATACTTTAATGCTAACTCATCTATGGATTTGTAATCAATAATATCCAATCTACTTAAACCAAAAGTGAGTAGTAATAATACAATGAAATGGAGTAGTTGAAATTTAAATCGATTCTTTTTAAAAATCATACTCAAAGTTTTCCATGACTCCAAATACAGTGTAAATAGCAATAAAAAAGATAATGGCGTAAAGTATGGCAAAAAGTCAAAATCCATACAACACATTGAAAAAGCTCCAAAAACCAATCCTATTTTTGTAAACCAATACGAAAAATTGAAACTTAAAAAAATCTGTTCATTTAATATCCTTCTCCTTTTAGGATTAAACCTCGATACTATATTTTGAGGTTTACTCATAATTAAATTAAGAACGATTGAGTTTGCAAAAATCAGTGATAAACCTGCAAAGAATAGATTGTAAAAATTCCTATCTAATTCACTTAAAATATTCGGAAAAATGCTAGAGTCAAAAGATAATATTCTAAAAGACTCTCTTAAAACATAAAAAAAAGAATAAATTGCATATGCAGAAGCTAAACCAATGGCAAGACTTAAAACAAGACGTTCAGAAGATATATTTCTAAAGTTTACTGAAGAATCATAAAAACGTCTTTTTAATTTCATTATTATCACATATAAAATATGAGTATAAATTATTTGTTAAAAGTTACAAGCTAATTATAAAACAAAAAAGATCTAGCCCAGCTACAACTAAGAAAATAGTAACTATATAATTTACTATCTGAAATGGGATTCCTGCCTTCGCAGGAATGGCTTACCCAATCAACTCTTTTACGGCATTAAAATCCAATCCGCCATAATTTCCAGAACTCATTAAAAGCAATGCTTTATTATCAAAATTTTGCGAGAACAGGAAATTTTTAAAATCGTCTGGGTTGGTGTAAATAATTAAATCGTCGCGTTCAAAGGCTGTAGCTATTTGCTCGTGGGTGACTTCTTTAAGCTTTTTAATTTCTACCGCATGTGGCGAGTAAAACACCACGGCAACATCGGCAGCATCTAACGCGCCTTTGTATTCTTTTAAAAATTCGGCATTTAAACTGCTATAGGTATGTAATTCTAAACAGGCCACTAAAGTTCTGTTGGCATATTGTTCTTTTACGGCTTTGGTAGTGGCTTCCACTTTACTTGGTGAATGCGCAAAATCTTTATAGGTCACACTGGTTTTACTTTCTGCAATTTTTTCAAGACGTTTGCTTGCACCTTTAAAGGTGGCGATGGCTTCATAAAAATCGTCTTCATCAATGCCCATGTGTTGGCAAATCCATTTAGCTCCTGCCAAATTGTTTAGGTTGTGTTTCCCAAAAACTTCAATGGGTAAAGACCCTTCTGGAGTTTCTAATAATGTTTGTCCGTTTTCTACGCTGTATTCCGGTGTTTGGTATGGTAATTTACGAATGGTATTATTAGACGCTTCCACAACCTGTTTCACTTCTGGGTCTTCTTCATTATAGGTTATGCTTCCCCCGCTAACAATAGAATCCACAAAAACGCGAAACTGCTCTACATAATTATCATAGGTGGGAAATACATTTATATGGTCCCAAGCAATACCGCTTAACAGGGCAATATTAGGTTTGTATAAATGGAACTTTGGGCGTCTATCAATAGGTGAACTTAAATATTCATCACCTTCAAGCACTATAAAATCGTTTGTTTCGGTGAGTTTTACCATCACATCAAAACCTTCTAATTGTGCGCCCACCATATAATCGACATCACGATTGTGGTAATGCATCACATGTAAAATCATAGAGGTTATAGTGGTTTTTCCATGACTTCCTCCAATAACCACTCGGGTTTTGTGTTTTGATTGTTCGTACAAAAACTCTGGGTAACTGTATATTTTCAAACCCAATTCTTGGGCTTTTAGCAGTTCAGGATTATCTGCTTTAGCATGCATGCCTAAAACAACCGCATCGATGGCTGTATTAATTTTTTCCGGAAACCAACCGTAAGTTTCTGGCAATAACCCTTTTGCTTGTAATCGGGATTTTGAAGGCTCGAAAATTTCGTCATCGCTACCTGTTACTTGATATCCTTTATTGTGAAGTGCTAGGGCTAAATTATGCATTGCAGAGCCACCAATTGCTATAAAATGTACGTTCATGGAGTTGTTTTGAATGCACCAAATATACTTTTTTGTTAGGTAGTTTCAAAGGTTCTGAGATGCAAAGTTTCAAAGGCTCAAAGTTGCAAAGATGCAAAGATGCAAAGTTTCAGAGGTACAAGCTAACTGGGACTCCAACTGAAAACCGAGACTGAAAACTGAAACTGCAAACTGCGACTGCAAACTGCGACTGAGACCAACTACAGCCTCAATATCTTTTGCCTCTCGTCTTTAAACGACTTGGTTTTTGGCGATTCGGCTAGTGCTAAATCAATATACTTTAAAGCGGCTTCTTTATTCTTTTTATGGGCGTAAATTTGGGACAGCCTATAGTGCGCCCAAGCTTTCGGAACACCATCTTCTGGCGAATAATTTTTAAGATAGGTTTGTAAACACTGTACGCCTTTTTGCAACTCAATGTTATATTCTGCAGCTATTTTGCCCATTTGGTAATCCAGCGCATTACGTTTGTGCTTTTCTTTAGCTACTTCTAAATTCGCTAAGGCTTTTTCAGGTTGCTTTTGTTTTTCATAAAAGGTCGTCAACTTATCGTAACACCATAAAGAACCACCTTGGTTTATGGCCAGTTTATAATACTTTTCGGCAAGTTCCGGTTCATTATCATATTCATAAATATAGCCTTTTGCTAAATAGCCATCTACTTTTGAGAGTTGCTCTAGCTGATAAGCATATTTTAACGACTTATTTATGCTTCCTCCTAAAATACCCGGTAATTTCGTGTAATATTCAACCAATGCCCAGCGTACGTTAATGTGTTTGGGATCCAATTCTGCGGCTTTAAGAAACGCTGCTTCAATATCGCCTACCATACCCAACGCTGTTAGTTTGCTAACCGCTAATGCTTTCATACCCAAAGCACCACCATATTTATAATGATACTCGGCACTTTTCTGATTGGCATCTACGAGTTGTTTGTAGCTTGCTATGGATTCATCCCATTTTTCTTGATGCCCATAAGTGTCGCCTAATAACTCAATAGCTTTTAGACTGTTCGGTTGTTTTTTTAGATATGCTGTTAATTGTATTTCAGCTTTTTCAAATTGCTTTTGCCTAAAAAAATAATCGATACTGTCTAACGGGGTTTGACTAAATGATACTATCGGAAAAAGTAGTAGGTAAATAAATTTTTTCATCGGTTCAAGCATATAATTTTTCATCGGTCAGATGCAACATTCATATAACTATTATCACTGTGTAACAAAAATTTAATTATGAATGTTTCATAACATGATTTGTTATCAAATATCAAAACGTCTTTTAACTAAAAATAGCTAACTTCACTCAGTCAAATTAACTATTTACTCATTTGTTGTTTTTTCGGAATGACTTTTGAAAGTAATTTAGTAACAAATTTAATGAAATGAAACATCCATGAAAATGGCATTCGCACACACGAGGGCGATTATTTAGGGTGTTCCATTTGACCAAATTAAAACAATAAACATATACAAATGAAACACCCTATAATTTTTTTAACAATTCTTTTGCTTTCAAGCTTGGGCTACAGTCAAAATCCAGATTACGACACCCTTTGGAAAACCGTTGAACAGCATGAAATTGAAGGCTTGCCAAAATCGGCTTTAAACGTTGTAAACCAAATTTCCACATTGGCAACTAAAGATAAAAACCAGCCGCAACTTATAAAAACCATGCTTTTTAAAAGCAAATTTGCCTTGGTTTTGGAAGAAGATGCCCAGTTAAAAATTATAAACGATTTTAAGAAACAAATCGAGCTTAGCGCGTTCCCAACAAAAAACATCCTTGAAAGTATTTTGGCAAATTTGTATTGGCAATATTTTAACCAAAACAGATGGCAATTTTATAATAGAACAAATACAGAAAGCAAGGTCGACCCTGTTGACTTTAGAACTTGGGATTTACAAACCTTGTTCGACGAAATCCATTTGCATTACCAAAACGCATTACAAAACGGATTAATGCTTCAATTGGAGCCTTTAGGAAAGTACGATGCTATTTTAAATATTCAAAAGGACTCAAAAATTTACAGACCTACGCTGTTCGATTTTTTAAATCATGAAGCCTTGGATTTTTATAAAACCAACGAAACCCATATTACCAAACCTGCTTATAAATTTGAAATTGATGATCCAAAATTCCTAGGGGATGCTTTCACGTTTGCTAACATAGAATTAAAATCTAAAGATTCCACGTCTTTACAATTGCATGCTTTAAAAATTTATCAAGACGTCATTCAATTTCATTTAAAGGACAAAGAACCTTTTGCTTTGGCGGATGTGAATATTGAACGTTTAAAATTTGTTAATCAATATGGCACTTTTAGCGATAAGGAATCCTTATTGTTAAAAGCTTTAAAATCTGAAACTGATAAACTCAAAGAGCATGAAGTTTCTGGGTTATATGATTTTGAAATCGCCACTATTTTCTATGAACAAAGCAACCAATATCAACCAGCAACTAAAGAAGAAAACCGATGGAAAGCCAAAGAAGCTTTAGATATTTGTAATGCAGTCATTCTAAAATTCCCAAAAAGTAAAGCCGCGGAAAAATGCGCTATTTTAAAACAACAAATACTTCAGCAAACACTGCAAATTACTACCGAAAGCTACTTGCCTATTCAACATCACAGTCGATTATTAGTAAGCTATAAAAATTTAGACACGCTTGGATTTAAAATATTCAAACTAACACGAAACCAATTAGAAAAATTCAATAAAACCTACCAAAAGGAAGAGCAACTGGCTTTTATAAAAAAACTGGATGTTAACAACCAATGGGAAACTAAACTTCGAAACGAGAATGACTATCAAAATCATACCACCGAAGTTGCTGTACCCAAACTTAATAATGGTACGTATTTAATTTTTGCTTCAACAAAAAATGATGATGAAACCTTGGCGTTTAGCACCATTCAAGTCACCAATTTAGCTTTGGTTGAAACAGAAACCCAAGCTCATAAAACCTTTCAAGTTATTGATAGAAACAATGGAAAGCCTATAAATAATGCATCCGTTGAATTAAGTTATACAGAAAACAATAACCGAAACATTCAATATGAAAACCTGTCTACAAATAATTTGGGCGAAATCAACATTGAGAAAACCAAAGACCGCTACAGAAACCTCTCAGTAAAAGTTAAATACGGCAATGACATCGCTTATTTTGGCGATTATTATGTTACCCCTAAATATAAAACCGAAAAAGAAGAAACCGAATACAAAGCCTTTTTATTTACCGACAGAAGCATTTACCGCCCAGGACAAACCGTTTATTTTAAAGCCATTGCTATGAAAACCAAAAATCGGAAGTCTGAAGTCGTCGCAAACGAACCTGTTTATGCTACCCTATATGATGTCAATGATGATGAAATAAAAGAACTTGAGTTTAAAACCAATGAATTCGGTTCTGTTTCAGGGGAATTCATTTTACCAAGCTCTGGATTAACAGGTGAATACCATATTGAATTTGATGGTGATGAAGAAGATTTTTATTTAGAACATTATTTCTCTGTTGAAGAATACAAACGTCCGAAGTTCGAAACCAAATTCACTCCCGTTACCGAAACCTTTAAAGTCAACGATTCCATAACCGTTAAAGGCACGGCTTTGGCGTATGCAGGAAGCAATATTACCGATGCTAAAGTCGTATATCGGGTACATCGAAAAGTGGAATATCCGCGTTGGTATTTTTGGAGTCGTCCTTGGTTTAACAGCGAACCACAAGAAATCACCCATGGCAAAAGCACCACCAATGAGAAAGGCGAATTTGAGATCATTTTTAAAGCCATCCCCGACCAAAGTGTTGACAAAAGCAGTTTACCCATTTTCAATTATGAAATTACGGCAGATGTGACCGATTTAAATGGTGAAACCCGAAGTGCTACGACGATTGTCAATGTGGGATATCACGCATTGTTGGCAACTATGACTATTGCTGACAAACTGGATAAAAACCAAAAAGACCAAAAAATAGATATAGACACCAAAAACCTTAATGGCGAATTCGTGCCAGCAACGGGTACTATTAAAATATATAAATTACAAGCACCGAAGTCTGTTTTAAGAACCAGGCCTTGGGCAGCACCCGACTACCAAGAGTTTTCAGAAGAAGCCTTTAAAAATCTATTCCCACATGATGCCTATACCAATGAAGCTAATAGCAGCAATTGGAAAAAAGGCGATTTGGTTTTTAAAAAATCCTTTGATACTAAAACATCCAAAGAACTTCCTTTAGGAAACATTAAGAAATGGGACTCAGGGCAATACATCATTACTTTGGAAAGCAAAGACAAGTTTGGTCAATTGGTTAAAGATGAAATAAAAACCATGCTGTATAGTGATCATGATAAAACCGTAGCCGACAATCAACTATTTAGCATCACAAGCAATATACCAACCTATAAAGTCGGAGAAACTGCTATGGTAACATTTGCTTCAGCTGCTGAAGATTTAAAAATCACCGTATATATTGAAAAAGACCATAAAATTGTTCAAACCCAAATCATTCAACTAAATAATAACAAACAAACCATTTCAATTCCTGTTACAAAAGAAGATGTTGGTGGGTTTGTTGTTAATTATAGTTACGCCGCTTTTAATAATTTTCAATCAGGCGGTTTAGATATATTGGTACCTTATCCTAAAACCGATTTAGATATTGAAACCACCACTTTTAGAGACAAATTACAACCGGGAACCGATGAGACTTGGAGTTTTAAAATCAAAGGGCCTCAAGGCGATAAAGTATCTGCGGAATTATTAGCAAGTATGTATGATGCGTCTTTAGACCAGTTTAAACCACATGCTTGGAGATTTAATCCTATTGACAAACCTATTTACAACTCTTATAACCGTAGGAATGCATACCAAAATTTTGGAACTAAAAACTTTAGGGTTTATAATAAACCGAGTCCAAATTTAAGCTATCCTCAGCAATATTATGATGAACTAAATTGGTTCGGGTTTAGTTTTAATTTTAATAAGTGGCAATATGATAATTACATTAAATCTTTAAGGTTAAAAAGTGAATCAAAACATGATGATTCCATAAAAAAAGGTTTTGTGTCTGGAACTGTTTATGATGAAAGTGGAACGCCTTTACCGGGAGTAAATGTTATGGTAAAAGGAACTTCAACAGGAACAACTACAGATTTTGATGGAAACTTCTCAATTAAAGCTGATAAAAATGATAAATTACAATTTAGTTATATTGGTTTTATAACTCGAGAAATTAATATTGGCAGCAATAATAGTTTAAGCATTTCTTTGGCTGAGGACAGCGCCCAGTTAAGTGAAGTCGTTGTTATGGGTTATGGTAGCACAAAAAGGAAGGACCTTACGGGGGCTATATCATCTATATCGGGTGATGAACTTCTTGAAACACAACCCGTTTCATTCGACCAGGCACTTCAAGGAAAAGTCACGATTAAGTCAGGTAAAAAAGTAGTTAATGGAATGGCTAATTTAATGCTTTATGATGTTCCTGAAGAAAATAAAAACCAAAACTTCGACACCGTTCAAATTCGTAAAAACCTTCAAGAAACAGCGTTCTTCTTTCCGCAGTTACAAACCGATGCAGAAGGTCATGTGAGTTTTAGTTTCACCACGCCAGAAGCATTAACCCAATGGAAATTGCAATTATTGGCACATACGAAAACCTTGGAAAATGCTACCAAAACCTTAACAACCGTTACACAAAAGGAATTGATGGTCATTCCAAACACCCCTCGTTTTTTACGTCAAGGCGATCAAATAAGCATCAGTACAAAAATTGCCAATCTAACGGATAAGCAACTTTCCGGTCAAGCTATTTTTATGTTAACAGATGCTATCACAGGAAAAGAAATTGATTCCAAACTTGGTAATTCAGAAAACAATAAATCATTTGCTGTTAATGCCAAAGGCAACACACAAGTTTCTTGGAGTTTAACCATTCCTGATGATGTTGATGCCGTTCAATACAAAATCATAGCGAAATCTGAAACCTTTAGCGATGGCGAACAAAATACGCTTCCCGTTTTAAGTAACCGCATGTTAGTTACCGAAACATTACCTATGTGGATTCGCAGTAACGAAACCAGAACATTCACGTTAGATAAGCTTAAAACTAATACCTCAACAACCCTTAAAAACCATAAGTTAACCTTGGAAATCACTTCCAACCCTGCCTGGTATGCCGTTCAAGCCTTGCCTTATTTAATGGAATATCCGTATGAATGCAACGAACAAACATTCTCGCGTTATTATGCTAATGCATTGGCAAGTCATATTGCGAATAGTAATCCAAGAATTCAGGAAGTTTTTAATCAATGGGCATCTCAAGACGCACTTATAAGCAATCTTGAAAAGAATGAAGAATTAAAATCCATTCTTATTCAAGAAACACCTTGGCTACGCGATGCTCAAAGCGAAACGGAACAGAAAAAACGTATTGCCTTGTTATTCGACTTAAACAAAATGAATAACGAATTGCAATCGGCCATTCGTAAACTTAAAAACAACCAACTATCAAATGGCGCTTGGGCATGGTTCAATGGCGGGCGTGAAAACCGTTACATCACCCAACACATCATCATTGGTTTTGGACATTTGGACAAACTTGGTGTCATTTCGACAGAACGAGGTACGAGTGATGAGAAATCGCATAATCAAATGATCGAAAAAGCCATCAACTATTTAGATGCTGAATTTGTAAAAGAATATAAAGACATTAGAAAATATGATGCTAAAGTCGATTTAAGCAAAGACCATTTAAGTTACACCCAATTGCATTATTTATACATGCGTAGCTTCTTTCCAGATATTAAAAAATCAAAAGAAGTAGAAGACATCATTAAATATTACCAAACACAAATTCAAAAATACTGGTTAAGTCGTTCGCTGTATTCAAAAGGACTCATGGCATTGGTTTCAGAACGATTGAATGACAAATCAACGTCTGCCAAAATTTTAAAATCATTAAAGGAAACCAGCATTACCAATGAAGAATTAGGCATGTATTGGAAAGAAAACACCCCTTCTTGGTATTGGTACCAAGCACCCGTTGAAACACAGTCCTTATTAATTGAAGCATTTTCTGAAATTGAAAATGACACCAAAACCATCGATAATTTAAAAATCTGGTTACTTAAAAACAAACAAACCAATCAGTGGAAAACCACCAAAGCAACTACCGAAGCTGTTTATGCTTTGTTGCTACAAGGAAGTGATTGGTTATCGGTGACCGATGCAGTCGACGTGGTTTTAGGCGGTCAAAAAATAGAGCCTTCTAAACTTGAAAATGTAAAAGTTGAAGCTGGAACCGGGTATTATAAAACGGCTTGGAACGCTTCAGAAATTAAACCGGAAATGGCTGAAGTGACCCTCACCAAAAAAGGAGAAGGTATCGCTTGGGGCAGTTTATACTGGCAATATTTTGAAGATTTAGATAAAATAACTTCGGCTGAAACACCACTTAAATTAAAGAAAAAATTATTCCTTAAAAAGAATACGGATACTGGCGAGCAAATTTCGGAAATCTCAGAAAAAACAAATTTAAAAGTTGGTGATTTAGTAAGAGTTCGTATTGAATTACAAAGTGATAGACCTATGGAATTTGTCCATATGAAAGACATGCGCGCCGCTGGATTAGAACCTGTAAATGTGCTTTCCCAATACAAATGGCAAGACGGCTTGGGGTATTATGAAAGTACCAAAGATGCATCGACAAACTTCTTTTTCGATTATTTACCCAAAGGTATTTTTGTATTTGAATACGATTTAAGGGTCAATAATGCCGGTAATATGAGTAATGGTATCACCACGATTCAAAGCATGTATGCGCCAGAATTTAGTAGCCATAGTGAAGGTGTTCGCTTATTAGTTGATTAAGTAAATTTCGATGAAATGAATAAAAAATTAATTTTAATTTATTATATTTCAACTTACTAACTAAAAATGTGTCATTATGAATTCAAAAGTTTTTATGGTAATTAGAATTATTCTAGGTCTTTTGCTCCTTGTTTTTGGGCTTAACAAGTTTTTAAATTTTTTACCCGCACCAGAAGGAATGTCTGAAGCGGCCGGTGCTTATTTTGGCGCTTTAATGTCAGCTAAAGTAATCCCTCATTTGGTTGGGATTGTTGAAGTTTTAGCCGGTTTAGCTTTAATTTTGAATAAATACGGTGCTTTAATGGCTCTTATTTTAATGAGCGTTTCTGTAAACGCTGTTCTTTTCCACATCAATTTAGATCCTGAAAGCATAGGTCCTGCATTGGCTGTTTTAATTTTAAATATCGTCGTACTATACGGTTATAAAGACAAATATAAAGATTTACTCGCTGGATAAATTTTTCTTAAAGAGGCTTAAAAGCCTCTTTTTTTATGATTAGCTTTACTTTGAGAAAACAAGAAGAAACTGAGATATGTGTAAACTGAAAAGACCAACTAAATGCTAAATTTTAACTTTAAGAAAAATTATATTTTAGAAGACGATTTTGTAAAACTAAGTCCTCTAAAAATTGAGCATGTTGAAAATTTACTCGAAATAGCAAACGAAATTGATATTTGGAAATACTCTTTCGTAAAAGGAGACGGCGTTGAAAATCTGACTAAATATATTCAATCAACTATTGACAACAGAAAAGAAGAAAAGGAGTATCCTTTTGTGGTTTATGACAAAATTAAAAATCAATATGCTGGAAGTACTCGATATTGTGAAATCGTTCCTAGTCTAAAAGCAATCCGGTTAGGATATACTTGGTACGGAAAAGAATTTAGGGGCACTGGACTAAATAAACATTGTAAATACTTGCTATTCGAATTCGCATTTGAAAAAATGGGAGCTGAAAGAATTGGACTTGGAGCCTATATCGAAAACGAAATAAGTATTGCTGCAATGCAAAGTGTCGGATGTCAAAAAGAAGGAATCTTACGTGGAATTTTTCCAGCAACTAACGGAATTGGAAGAACTGACGGGATTTTATTAAGCATTCTTAAAAATGAGTGGAATGAAAATATTAAATCTGAATTAAAAAACAAACTGAATAAAAAGCCTACACAACAAACCGTATAGTATTAATTGCTAATACAAAAACATCTCCTTACCTTAATTAAAGAAAACATTGCACAAAAACCACATCCATATCTTTTTGTTAATAGCACTATTAGCGTTACAAATTTCTTGCGCTTCTAAAAGAAACGTAACTGTAAATGAAACTGTCATTGAGGAACTCCCTCCTAAACTTATTTTTTTAAATTACACCATCTCTAAAGATGACCATGGTAACAAACATGTTCAGTTTATAAACAAGATTATTACAGATGGGAAACTAAAAAATAATACCGAAGCATATCTCAAAACGGGTGCTGTAGGCGATTTAAAATGCAGTCAATTAGATAAAGATTCCCTGGAAATTAAAACGGTTATTATAAAAAACCCGTTATCGAAAATAATTGAATACGTCAATGATTCTCTTATCTTTGAAAGCAAAAAAGTAGAGTTAAAAAGTGCGCCATTGTCATTAAGGTTACCATTACATGACAAAACAAAGTACATAACCATTAGTAACATTATAGATTCATTACAAAATAGTCTCCCTTTAATTACCACAAAACTGGATTAAAAATGAAGCATATTCTACCCATCGTTTTATTTTTTAGTTTCCAATGGCTTTCTGCCCAGGTTTTTGATGTGGAAACCATTAAAAATTCTGGAGATAATGATAAACGTATCAATCTGGTTATTTTAAGTGAAGGTTATCAAGCTAGTGAATTGGCTCAGTTTAAAACCGATGCTATTAACTTCACCAATGCTATGTTCAACCAATCTCCTTTTAAAGAATATGCCAATTATTTTAATGTGCATATTATAAAAGTGCCTTCCAATGAAAGTGGTGCAGATCATCCTGGAACTGCTACAGATGTTACAGAACCAGCTTCCCCGATACTGAATGTGGACACTTATTTCAATGCTACTTACGATTCCTATGGTAATCACAGATTACTTTACTATGAAATTGATGGTTTTAGTTCCAATAACACGCAAGCAAAAATAATGAATGTCTTGGCCACTAATTTTCCAACATACGACCAAACTTTAATTTTAGTTAATTCCTCTGAATATGGTGG
The DNA here is from genome assembly GCF_044335535.1 of Mariniflexile sp. HMF6888. Lineage (NCBI taxonomy): Bacteria > Pseudomonadati > Bacteroidota > Flavobacteriia > Flavobacteriales > Flavobacteriaceae > Mariniflexile > Mariniflexile sp. HMF6888. The sequence continues at coordinate 388,391 of NZ_JBIQVZ010000001.1, forward strand.
TAGTGGCGGTATGTTCCCTATGGCTTATAGAGGTTTTTGGGGCAGCAAAGTTATTATGCACGAATTGGGACATTCCTTATTTAATTTAAAAGATGAATATTATCCTGGAGATATTCTAGCTGCCGAAGCCATAAATATGACTCAAGAAACTGATCCCATTTCCATTAAATGGAAAAATTGGCTAGGCACTAATGGCGTTGGCATTTATCAATACACCTGTTCGACAGGTAATTGTGCTGACTGGTATAAACCGCACCAAAACTGTATCATGGAAAGCATTGATAAATTCTTTTGTTCGGTTTGTAAAGAAGGTATGGTTGAAAAAATACACAGTTTGGTTTCACCAATTGGTTCTTACACACCAATTTCAACCTCTATAATGAGTCCAGCATTTCCCGTTGATTTTCAATTAGATTTAATAAAACCCATTCCGAATACTTTAAAAAGCACTTGGACTCTTAATGCTTCCAATTTTGCAAATGATGTTGATAATGTAAGCCTTACAGAAAGTGATTTGAATACTGGAACAAACACACTGACCGTTGCCGTTACCGATGCTGCCACATTATTAAAAGTTGATAATCACGATGCGTTTCATGTTTACACCATAACTTGGGACATTGACAATTCGGCTTTAGGGATTGAAGACATCACCAGCAACATTGCTAATTATAATATTACCATGTATCCAAACCCTACAAACACTTTTGTAAATTTTAAATTTGAAAGTGATACAGATGACACTTTAAAGGTTGATATCATTGGTTTAGACGGAAAAAGAATTAAAACAATTACAGTAAGCAACTATCAAACAAACCAAGTTGATATAAGTGATTTCAGTACGGGCATTTATTTAACTAACTTCTACTCAAAAAACATACGTATTGCCAGCAAAAAACTAGTTAAAAATTAGAGACTGTCTAAAAAGACCTTTAAATTTAATTTGTCAGGTTGCTTGTCGAAACCGATATTGATTACTAGCAAGTTAAAATATTTCAACAAAGCCTGTGCTGAGCTTGTCGAAGTGCTCAATATGACATAGGACTAGACTTTTTATACAGCCTCATCTAAACTTATTGCTTTGGGGGATATGCTGCCAATACTTTTTCAGCAAGAGCATTAAAAAGTTGTTCACGTTTTTCTGGTGTGGCGTTTGGGTTAAAACTCGATTCGGTTACGGCTTGCCAAAAGAGGTGTTTTTTATTTTCATCAACAAAATCGATAGTAATTTGGCGGTTAACATGCGCTTGACCAATAGGCAATCCTATGGAAATACCTCCGCCAACATGACCTCCGCCACCTCCTAAACCAACACCTACGTTGTTACGTTGTGCTTCTTGGTACTCGCTACTTTTAATGTCTACAAAAAAATCGGGGGTTTCGGAAAACATAAACCCTTTGGCTGCCATTTGCGCATCAAAAGCATCTAAAAACCGTTTGGTATCCAATTCACCCATACCAGTTTTCATATCGGCATAATAACTATATGTTTTGTATTTTGAAAAATCAGTTCCTTTTTCGAAATCATAATTAACATGAATGGGCGCGCAAGATGCTATTAAAAGAAGTAAAATGGTAGCTTTAAGGAATTTCATAACACTAATTTTATTTATAAAGTTAATCAAAAATTATTCCACCCTTATTTCTATTAACAAAAAACTGAAATATAGAAGTTTAAATCACTTCATGGATATCAATTCCGTTTCACAAACCTAAAAACAGTCCCATTTTGCCTCACGTGAAAGAATTTACAGTTTGAATAATGTACAAATTCAAAAGCTTCGTGGTAATTAAAAGTGTCACTGTCAGCCATAAAGACAGCTTCAACATCAACATGCCCAACAGGTGAGATTCTTCTAAAAAGATATTCCAAGTCGGATTCCGTTTTATGTAATTCAAACCATGCGCCTGCTGCAATACCTGGCAACCATTGTGCTTTTTCATGTAAACCATCAACAAGTTTAGGCTCTAAAGTACCCACAAAATTTGGCCTGTGGTTTTTAAGTTTATCTAAAAAACAACGCACATTTTCACTTTTTTGAGAGCCTTCAAATTTTGAAATCACACCCGTTTCACTCACTTCAAAAGCATGTGTTTCGGTATTTGCCAACACCACATTGCCGACTGTACTGGGTGTAAACCATTTGGAGTTTTCCAAATTCTTTTTAATACTATTATCGGTTACCGAAGCAATCAAGGTATCGGTTACAAAACGCGCACAATTACAGGCATCTTTTATAAAAGCGGCGTAACAAATAAAATGTTTTTCCTGCATGTTGGTAATATGTGCCCGTGCCTTTTTATAATCAATGGCGTTACAAACCGATGCCAACATTTTACCGTCGCCATGTGTTAGTTTAGGATGGGTTGCTAAAAACTCTAAAATAGCGTTTAAATTGGTGATTTTATCATTTTCAATTTGTGCCACTAACGGAAAATGCAGTTCGTTATCGGTATCACTTCCTCGAACGCGCCCTGTTGGTTCGGGCGTAATGTAACGACCAAAATCATGGTATTCTAAAACACCGTTTTCTTTATTTATAAGTACCAAAGCAGCATGACCTGCACGCAAATAGTTCTTTTTCCCAACACCCAAAAACCTTAAAAATGGCGAAAACCATTCTTTTGACACCATCACAATAGTTTCTGGATAGGCTAATGTTAAAATAATACCTGTGTTAGTCATTTACTGTTTCAGAAAGTTTAAAGGTTTTACTTGAAATGGTTTTGTTTTGTAAGTTCTCATGATACATTTCAAGCGATTCTCTAAATTTTTCAATTTGTGTAATACTGGTCGTTTTTACAAAACCTCTATTCATGACAACACCAAACTCTTTATTATCGGCTCCTGCTGTTTTATGAAACCTCAATAAGGTTTGTGCATTCAAATCATTTTCAGCTTTAAAATCTTCAAACCATTGTAGGCGCTCTTGTTTCATTGCTGCAGTATAGAGTGTAGAGGATGACCAAATTTTAGGTTCCAATGGCAATTCCTTAAAGTGTTTTTCTGTGCCATCCCAAACCAATTCATAGAACTTCAAAGTAGTATTCCAATCTACTAATACCATCGTAAAGGGTTCGATGTTAATTAAATCGTAGGCTTCAGCGGTAGTTAAAATGCTTTCAGAAGTCAAAAAATCCAAAGCAATGACGCCTCTACTTTTTAGGTAATCCTCTTGACGTTCATGAGTATTAAATGCACCATTCAACACACAAACCACTCTGTTCTTTTCGCTTAAACCAATCCAAGTACCACCTGAGAGTTTATCCATAGGATATAAAAGCCTGGTGTCCTTATTTATATAAAAATCTGGCGGAAGCGAAACTCTGTTTGGAGCCTCGTCTCTATTTGAGGTTAACACAAAATCGTTGTCTCCTTTTGGAATAATAGTTACTGTACACATGAAAATATAGTCTAAAAACAGATTGGCAACTTACAAAAATTAAATAAACTTTAACGTGCATTTAAGAAGGTGTCAAACCTAAAAATCGTTTAAAAATTCTTAAATTTGTAACCTATTTACTGATAATTCAACAACAAAAATAAACAAATTATGGGAAAAGGTTTTTTTAATGTACCAATTGCAGTTAACGAGCCTGTAAAAAGTTATGCTCCAGGAACCCCTGAACGCGACGCTGTTTTAAAGGCTTACAAAGAGATGTATACTAGTACTATAGATGTGCCTTTGTATATAAATGGAGAAGATGTAATAACAGGAAACACCAGAACCATGTCGCCTCCACATGACCATAAACATGTTGTTGGAACCTATCATTTAGCAGAAAAAAGACATATAGACAAAGCCATTGTAACTGCTTTAGAAGCCAGAAAAACCTGGTCTCAAATACCTTGGGAACAACGGGCTGCCATCTTTTTAAAAGCTGCCGAATTGGTTGCAGGCCCTTATAGAGCAAAAATAAATGCTGCTACTATGATAGCGCAATCTAAAACCATACACCAAGCTGAAATTGATGCAGCTTGTGAGCTTGTCGATTTTTTGCGATACAATGTGCAGTACATGACAGATATTTACGCAGAACAACCTGAAAGCACCAGTGATGTTTGGAACCGTATTGAATACCGTCCACTCGAAGGGTTTACTTATGCGGTTACACCTTTTAATTTTACTGCTATTGCTGGTAATTTGCCATCATGCATGGCTTTAATGGGGAATGTCGTTATATGGAAACCAAGCGATAGCCAAATATATTCGGCTAAAGTCATTATGGATGTTTTCAAAGAAGCAGGTGTGCCCGCGGGCGTTATTAATGTGGTTTTTGGCGACCCTGTTATGATTACCAATACTATTTTAGCAAGTCCAGATTTTTCCGGACTCCACTTTACGGGTTCTACATTTATATTTAAAGAACTTTGGAAACAGATAGGGAACAATATTCACAACTATAAGTCTTACCCAAGAATTGTTGGGGAAACTGGTGGAAAAGATTTCATCATAGCGCACAAAAGTGCCGTTCCAAAACAAGTAGCAACTGCCATTATTCGTGGTGCTTTTGAGTTTCAAGGTCAAAAATGTAGTGCCGCTTCCAGAGCTTACATACCAAAAAGTTTATGGCCTGAGGTTAAAAAACTGGTTATTGAGGATATAAAATCTTTTAAAATGGGCTCTCCTGTCGATATGAATAACTTTATTACTGCTGTTATTCATGAAGGCTCTTTTGATAAATTAGCAAAGTATATTGATCAAGCTAAAACAGACAAGGATGCTGAAATTATTGCCGGTGGTAACCACGATAAAAGCAAAGGTTATTTTATAGAACCTACGGTAATTGTAACTACAAATCCTAAATACACCACCATGTGTACCGAGTTATTTGGACCTGTAATTACTATTTATGTATATGAAGATGACGCTTACGCAGACACCTTAAAATTGGTTGACGGAACCAGCGACTACGCATTAACAGGTGCTATTTTGGCAACTGATAGATATGCCATTACCGAGGCTACTACAGCTTTACAAAACAGCGCAGGAAACTTTTATATCAACGACAAACCAACGGGTGCTGTTGTTGGTCAACAGCCTTTTGGTGGTGCACGTGCATCGGGAACGAACGATAAAGCCGGAAGTGCTCAAAACTTATTGCGTTGGGTCTCTCCAAGATTAATAAAAGAAACCTTTGTGACGCCAACCGATTATCGTTACCCGTTTTTAGGAGAATAATATTAATATATATCATAGCAAAAACCCACCAAAATCTGGTGGGTTTTTAATTTAAAATTTGACAATAACTACTCTATTATTACCTATCCATAACTATCTTTCTACGAACCAATCCTTTAGCCGTTCTTAGATTTACAATATAGGTGCCTGTATCAACAGATACAGGCATTAAAGCATCTGAAGTTGTGTTTAATCTTAACGATTTAACTTCTTGTCCTAAAAGGTTGTACAGCGACACCTCTAATAGATCTATCTTATTCTTGTTAAGTATTTTCACAGAAGAAGTACTTGCATCAAAATGAATAAATAGATCGGTCATTTCAACCTCATTGGCTGTTAAAAATTTCGCTTGGTTGGATTGAAACACTAATTTGAACCTATTATTATAAATACCTTTTTCCAAATACACTTCAAAAGGATTCTTAGTAATTTCATTTGTTTCACCTGTTAATTCATCTTTGATATAAATAGGCATTTTCGATTCTAAATATTCTATAGCATCGAGCTTTATTTTTACGACACCACTCTTCTTAACAATTATTCCTAAGGAAAGCTCTTTAAACGCATCAAATGCATCGACACCTTGAATTACTAACTTGTTGTTATCAATAGTCCAATACATATCTTCCACATTCACATCAACCATAAAGGCATCGTAGCCTAAATCGAAACCACTTGAGGCTTTACTATTAGCTCCAACAACAATTTGTCTATGGTATCCTAAAGGAGAATCGTAAACCAAACGAATGGTTGGTGTGTTCTTTTTTGTTTTATTATTTGCAATCTTACTTGATGTTTTATCTTTTGAAGATTTCATAAACAGCGACGTTGAACCATCTTCGGTTGCATACACGCGTTGACTGTTTTTAAATATAATGGTTCCTCCATCTACACTAGAAATTGTTCCGCTATTATCATTAGGGTTTCCTTCTAATACTGTAGACACAAAAAAGCCTTGGTTTGCTGGAATATATTGCCCTGGCACTTTGGTTCCTACAGCAGCACTACCTGCATTGGATGTATTGTTAATTCTTGCATCATTTGAAATGGCGGCTGCTCCTCCAATTAAATTATACGTGGCATAACCGCCAATATAGTCTTTTAACATATGTGAGTTTGCTTGACCAAAATGATCCCAAAAATACAGAGCGCCATTAATAACGGTGTTTGTATTGTTACCACCTTCCGCTACACTTATATTATCCAATATAAACTCTGTTGCATCTATGGCAGAAGGATATGGATTCCCAATTAACCTTTCAACATCGCCAGACGATTTATCTAAAGACAAAGTAATATCACCATTATTTGGCAGGCCTTTAAACACATAATTTTGAAGTGTTGCTATTGGTATTGCTGCCGAACCCCCTGTTCCTTTCATTGTAAAACCTTCGCCGGCAAGCAAAGAAGATGTTTCATTTATTTTTCCCCAAGCGTTATAATTATTTGCCGTACCATAAAATTTATATAACCACGCCGTACTAATCGTTCTTGGGGAGCCCGCTGATGGAATAGAACCGCTCCCATTATAGGATGTGCTAAATAAAAGATCTTGATATGATGACGACATGGTTCCATCTTTTAAAACATCTTTTATGGTATAGTTAGCATTTGTACTTGAAACACCTGTACCTCTTGTGGCACTATTTCCAGAGGTGGGACCTACTGAAGACGACCAATAATTATAATTAAACCCATTAGCTGTACCTTGTTGGTCTCTTTCAATATAACCGCCACTATCGGCATCAACAATACTGCCTTCGGTTTGGATTAATTGCGATTCACCTACTAAATCTATGACACCATCTAACTCTAAATAATGGGTAATTGTTAATTCTTGACCTGCATTGTTTTCTTCGGGCGTTGTAGCTACTGGATCTGCAATTGTTAAAGTTCCATCGGTTTGTATTAAACCTAAAAGTGAAATATCCCTATCGCCTGAGCTTATATTATGCGCCATTTGAACAATGTTCCAATCTACTTTAGTAGTACCATCTAAACTTATTGAGTTTGGTATGACTTGATCGGCATTATTACTCCAGACAGCACTTGTATCCCAGTCACCATCTGCTGCAGAAATGTAAGGTAAAGGAGCTGTTTGTGCATCAACAAGTGCTTTGTCTTTTACTAAATATTTTAATCGCAAAAAGTTTCTATCGTCTGTTAAGCCTTCTACAGTTGAACCATAAAAAGAATTAAAATCATAATAGGCCTTTAACTTACTCCAAGCAATTGTTGACACTTCGTTACTGGAACTCGCCGAAGGGATTATTTTACCACTTACAAAATCTCCTGTAACCTTTTCTATTTCTTGATTCATAAGATAACGTACTTGATCTTCATTGAGTCCTTGATCCCATACATACACCTCATCTATTTCACCAAAAAACGGGTTTAAAATGTTATTTTTGTCAACATACAATGCGCCAACAGCAAAGCGATTGAAATTTGGAGAAGGTGCGGTAACGTTTTGTTCCGACTTGTCTAAAACACCATCTACATATAAATATATTGTTCCACTGATGTAAACAAATGTTATTTGATGCCATTTACCATCATTCAACTGCATTGTAGATGTAAATCTTGGCGTTATATCATTATCTACCATCACTTCAATTTGGTCACTTGAATTTAACCTTAGTTGTAGCTTACTTCCCTTAGACATTATTGTTCTTGGGTTTGCACTTGCAGTATTGTTTTTAACCCAAGCAGAAATAGTAAAGTCGTTAATATTTAAATTAAGGGCATATTCGCCCACCAAATAATCTCCAGAATCAATGCTAACTGAATGATTTTCAGAAAATCGAGCTGCCTTACCAAATGTGAAATATTTAGCACCATCAAAATCATACCAAGTCTTCAGATTTCCAGCACCATCAGACTTTAAAGGAATAACATCTATAATGTCTGTATTAGAAAAATTAGAATTATCAGCAACAATTAGCACATATTCTTCATCTGTACCCAATGTAAAACCACTAAAAGCATCACTTGGTATGGAGACATATACATTTTCAACATCTCCTCCTGAGCCAGATTCAATAGATTCTACAATTTTCCACTTGCGGTCAATCCGCGTCAATGAAGTGGTAATTCCTGATGCTACAGTAATTGTATTGGTATTTGACCCTGTATAACTTGCATTATTACATCCCCAAACCAAAAAGTCACCATTTTCATTAAATTCATTGGTATTTGCACTATTTGTATTAAAAATACCATTTAGCCCAATGGTTACTTCATTAGTCGTATTGATTGTTTTTGATTGTTTTTGATTTAAATCTGAATCGTCATCTCTACCAATTCCTGCAATATGGTAATTAAAGCCTGCATTTGCTGTTATATCCCAAATAGTCGTATTAAAAGAATTAACGTAATCTTTTTGAGCTTCAGTCGAATCCCCTAGAGTAATACCATATTTAATAGCCAAGTATGATTCTATTTTTTGTCTTGCAGCGGCATCTACCCTGGTAGCAAAGGTGAAAATTTCAGCAATTCTCCCATTCAGACTGCCAACAAGATCATAATTTCTACCAATCCAGTATTTGCTTCCATTTATATTAGCAAAAGAATTAGTAACCGTAGATGCTGTTAAAAGGTTAGAATTATATAAAATTTCTTGACCCGTTGGAGATGTTGTTGTATTATTTCTAATATTTATAATACCAACATTAGAATAAGTTGAACCGATTTCTGCAACACCATTAAAACTTCCAGTTCCGGCAACGTCTTGATTATAAGATAAGGTTTCATTAGTAAAACCCGATGAATAGTCACCAAAGCCTAATCCGGTAACATCGCCAGCGGTTTCGGAATCTACTCCAGCAAAAATAGTATTTCTTGCAGAAGCATTGGTTATGTTTGTATCTGGAATCATTACAATAAATATATCAGCACTATAAAATCCACTTAAAGGCGAATCGCTGTTATACATATATTGTTCTGTAGTTCCACCATCATTTACGAACTTCACTACCGGATTAAAATTTATATTATCGGTTGGTATATCTAAATATGTTGGTTCCTTACCAGAAACTGTATTGGCATTTTTCCCATTAGTCCCTACATCGGTCCAGTTAGTGAGACTAGCACCTGATGTAGTGATTCCTCTGGTAGATTTTAGCCATAACCTAAAATCGGCAGTAACACCACCTGGACCAGGAATACTATAATTAAACATTTCTGCACTTACATCGAAAGTAAACGTCGTATTGGCAGTATTAGTAATACTTATGGTTGCTGTTTGTGTTCCTGTACCAGCTACCGGTCCCGTAAAAGTAACAGGCAAGATAACATAAGCCCCTTGAATAACAGTTACAGGAATACCAGTTAGTGTATAATTTGGCAATAAAACATATCCCGGTACCGAAAAGTCAGCTACCGAACTAGAGATTGCAGAAATATCCATAGGACAACTCCCCGTATTTGATAAAATATAATAACGTGTGACACTTGCACCTTCGTCTACGACTCCAAAATAAGTTCCATTAATTGAAGTTGTAATTGTTGAACCATTAACTATATCGGCAGAAGGACTCCCTCCTAGCACATTAATTTCAGGGTCTCCAGTTATAGAAAACGTAAAGGAAAAGTCTGGGTCTTGCTTAACTTCTATAATGACATCTGTAAAAGCGTCACAATTACCACTTGTATTTGTAATGGTAAAATCAAAATACTTGACTTTACCATTACAGTCTTGGGTATCTATATTTATTGGGGTTTTGTCGGTGGAAATTGAAAAGTCAGTTGTATTTGACAAACTTATATCTTCAATTTTAACTTTATCGCAATCCGTTCTTATATTTGTAATTCTGAATGAAATTGTATTGCCCACAAAAATAGCGACAGAAGCGCCTTCTGAAACTGTTGATCCTCCTAAGATTTCAACTTGGATATCTTGTGCATTACCAATAAAACTAATTAGAAAAAAAAATAGAATTATCCTTAAAACAAACAATTCTTTGAGAGACTTGATTTTCATGTGAGAGACTTATATGTTAATTTTTTATTTAAAAAAAGCAAACATAAACAAAAATATCGATTAAAAGCATATTAATCCGATAAAATGTATTTATTTTAATGTTTTAACAATCTTTTATGTTAATTAAATTTTATATATAAGTTACATACTACATCTCAATATGAGTATCCTTCAATAAAATAGACTTAGAAAAAATAATGACCTTATCCAAAATGCATAAAAATATTGTAACTTTAATTTTTCAAAACTCAAATCTTAAATTTCATTATTATAAAATGAAAAGAACATTTATTGTTATACTATTAATAATGTGCCATGGGTTCTCCTATGGACAAGCAAACAAATTTTTTAGGCAAGCTAACAAAGCCACTGATTTGAATGAAAAAATAGAGTTATACACCAAAGTAATAGAACTTGAACCTAAAAACCTTGACGCCTACTTTTATAGAGGTATTGCTAAAAATGATTTAGGTGATTATTCTGGGGCTATAGTAGATTATTCCAAAATAATCGTTTTGCAACCAGATGCCGATACTTATTATAACAGAGGAAATTCTAGATATAGTTTAAAAGATTTTGTTGGGGCGCAGGAAGATTACCAAAACGCTTTTAAACTTGACCCAAACTTTATTGATGCTCTTTATAGCCTAGGGTGCGTAAAGTATGATTTAGGTGATTATGAAGGTGCCATAAAAGATTTTACTTCGGTAATAAAGGTTGCGCCTTCACAAGCTAAAACCTATTTTTTAAGAGCATCTGCATATAGTGCCTTAGAAAAATACCCGCTGGCTTTGAATGATTATGGTCTCGCTATTTTGGCAGATCCGAGTTCAAATTCATACTACAATAGAGGTGTGTTTTATTTAGGCATCAATTACTATGAAAAAGCAAATTTAGATCTTTCAATTGCTTTAAAGCTAAACGAAAACAATAGTTACGCTTATTTTTACAGAGGCACTTCAAATCTGTTTTTAGGAAAATACATGGATGCTGTTACCGATTTCGATACCGCTTTACGCTATGATTCTTTAGATTTTGATGCTCTTATTGGACTGGCATTAACCTATTACAAAATGAAAGATGCAAATAAGGCTAAGCTATATTTTCAAAAAGCAAAGGCTATTGTATCACCCGAAGGTGATGCAAAAACAATTGACCAATTTAAAAACACGTATTGGTATCAAAACCAATATTTCTTTTTTAATGAAAATTTCAAAGAAGTATCTGAGTTATAATTTAAACGAGTTCTTTATAAAAAAATCAGCCTCTATACTTTAAAGGCAAATGGACTAACTTTTTGGTTTCGTAGAAATCTTCAGTGTAAAAATCGCTTAAATTGTATATAGTAACTGTTTTATAATCTTGAAGCTCTTCTGCCAAATCACCTCCTTTTAAATACAGTATTCCGTTTTTGAGTTCGTGATTTTGCTGTTTGGCTATTTTACCTTTTACCCAATGCACAAATGTTGGCATAACCGCTACGGCGCGACTTACAATAAAATCGTAAGTATCGTCAATTTCTTCAACACGACTGTGGGTTGTTTTCACATTGGTTAACCCTAAGCCTTCTACCACTTCATCAACCACTTTTAACTTCTTAGCGATACTATCAACCAAATGAAACGAACAATTTGGAAACAAAATAGCTAACGGAATACCTGGAAATCCGCCACCTGTACCAACATCCAAAATCTTGCTACCATCTTTAAATTTAACAACCTTAGCTATACCTAGCGAATGTAAAACATGTCTTAAATAAAGCTCATCAATATCTTTACGGGATACGACGTTTATTTTCAAATTCCAATCTTGATAAAGAGCTTCCAATTGTTTGAATTTACTTATTTGATCGTCCGTAAGATTCGTAAAGTATTTTAATATCAGGTCCATTCTTGTTAAATTTTCAACAAAAATATACTTTTTAAGTACATATTTTTACAAAAAAACGTTATAACTTAAGTTGGTTTATACCTATCTTTGCCACAGGTATGATCAACAATTTTTTATTATGAATCATATTAAAATTAATAGCATGTCAAAACAAACCCTTTCATTCTCAAGAACAGACTCTGCAAAGTTTTTCAGAACACTTAACAAACGTGTCAACGATTACTTTAAAGATAATAACATAAAAAGAACAGGCAACTGGAAATTATGGGCAAAAACCATTGTGATGTTCTCTCTTTTTTTAACGCCTTATTTTTTACTTTTAACATTAAGCATCCCTGGATGGGCACAATTACTGCTAACCATAGTTATGGGCATAGGTATGGCTGGTGTTGGTATGAATGTGATGCACGATGGCAACCATGGCTCATTTTCTAACAAAGAATGGATTAACCGCTTAATGGGGAGCAGTATCTATATTCTTGCCGGAAATGTTTACAATTGGAAAGTACAGCACAATGTATTGCACCATACCTACACAAATATTCATGGTCATGATGAAGATTTAGAAGCAGGCCGCATTTTGCGTTTCACAGAACACTCTGAATGGAAATGGTATCATAAATTCCAACAATATTATTCTGTTTTGCTTTACGGATTGCTAACTATCAATTGGGCAATTACTACCGATTTTCAGCAAATGAGCCGCTACATGAAACGTAAATTATCATACGGTAAATTCCCAAATCCAGTTTGGAATTGGAGTAAATTGGTGATTTCCAAAATTATTTATGTTGCTGTTTGGATTGTGCTTCCCATGCTAATTTTAGATATTGCTTGGTGGAAAATTTTAATAGGATTTTTTCTAATGCATTATACAGCTGGTTTAATTTTAAGCGTCGTATTTCAATTGGCTCACGTTATGGAAGATGCCGAAATGCCTCTCCCTGAAAAAGATGGCTCCATGAAAAACACTTGGGCAGTCCATCAACTAAAAACAACTGTTAACTTTGGTGCAAAAAACAAAATTATAAACTGGTTTACTGGTGGTTTAAACCATCAAGTAGAACACCATATTTTTCCTCATATTAGCCATGTTCACTACACTAAAATTTCAAAAATAGTTAAGGAAACTGCTAAGGAATTCAACTTACCATACAACGAATATAAAACTACCCGTAAAGCCATTATCGCACATTTTAAGCACTTAAAGGAGATGGGCACGAAACCAGCTTTACACGTCTAACAACTATTATTTATTTTTAAATGCAATTACTATCCGATAGAATTTTAAACATGGCTCAGTCTGCTACGTTAGCTATGGCTGCAAAAGCACGAGAGTTAAAAGAAGAAGGCAAAGACATTATTGGGTTAAGTTTGGGTGAGCCAGATTTTAACACACCCGATTTTATTAAAGATGCCGCTATTCAAGCAATTAATGACAATTACAATTCGTACTCACCTGTTGATGGGTACGGCGATTTAAAACAAGCCATCATCACTAAATTTAAACGTGATAATAACTTAACATATACTCCAAACCAAATAGTAGTTTCTACAGGTGCAAAACAATCGTTGGCTAACATTGCTGCGGTTATGACCAACAAAGGTGACGAAGTCATTATACCTTGTCCTTACTGGGTTAGTTATGCCGATTTAGTAAAATTAAACGATGGTATTCCTGTTGAAGTTAAAACAACGATTGCTACCGATTTTAAAATGACACCCGCACAGCTAGAAGCTGCCATTACACCAAAAACTAAAATGATTTGGTTTAGTTCGCCTTGTAACCCAAGTGGTTCTATTTATAGTAAAGAGGAACTTAGGGGATTGGCAGATGTATTGGTGAAATACCCAAATATTTATGTGGTTTCTGATGAAATTTACGAACACATCAACTACGTTGGTGGTCATGCGAGTATGGCTCAATTTGAAGATATGTACGATCGTACCATTACTGTAAATGGTGTATCGAAAGCATTTGCGATGACTGGATGGCGTATTGGATACATTGGTGCTCCTGAAAAAATTGCGCGTGCATGCAACAAAATGCAAGGGCAAATTACAAGTGGTGCTAACTGTATTGCGCAACGTGCGACTATTACAGCGCTTAACGAATCGCCAAGTCGTGTTCAGTACATGATTGACGAGTTTAAAGTACGTCGTGATTTAATTTTAGGATTATTGAACGAGATTGAAGGTTTTGTCACAAACGTTCCTGAAGGTGCTTTTTATGTGTTTCCAAACATCTCTTATTTCTTTGGAAAAACGCTTCGCGGAAAAACAATAAACAATGCTTCCGATTTTTCTTTGTATTTATTAGAAGAAGCTTTAGTAGCTACTGTTGATGGTGAATCGTTTGGAAATCCAGATTGTATAAGAATTTCTTATGCTGCTTCACAAGAGCAAATTATTGAAGCTATTAAACGTATTAAAGCTGCTGTAAGCTAAAAACGTTTTAAATATATGTAATAAAAAAGACTGCTTAAAGCAGTCTTTTTTATTTTAAAGATTTAAATATTAGTTTACAGCATCTTCAATTTCATCAGCAGCATCTTCAATACCATCCCCTACTTCTTCAATACCATCTTCAATTTTTTCTCCAGCTGTTTTTTTCTCTCTACAGCTTGTAAAAATAGTTCCAACAGTAGCTAATAATAAAAATGTATATACTAATTTTTTCATCTTTTTGTTTTTTTAAGTTGACTAATTGTTTTTGAAACCTAATTCAAATTTGGTACTATACCGTTTAATATTTATTCCATTTAGAACTGGTACCTAAGACCTAAGGCTATATCTAAATCTAGATCATTATTATTATAACGTTCATCACCAAAAGCCAATTCTGGTCTAAAGTCTAATGAAAGAAGTAATGGAATGTCAAAATTATATTCTATCCCTATATCACCTGCGCCAAAAATAAAAGTATCATTATAATCATTACCATCATTGAAGTTATCGTCATTAAAACTATATGACCCTACACCCCCACCAAGACCAGCGTACCAATTAAAACCTCCATCAATATTCCAAACCCATTGGTGCAGTGCTGCCAGTTTAAAACCATCATAGTTTTTACCATCTCTCCAACCAAGGTCCAACTCTAATCTATGGTCATTTCCTAAGCGAGCTTGGTAAGATATTTCGCTCCCAAAACCATTGCTATCTCCTAATCGCAGTCCTAATGCATTTTTTGAAATTTCCTGTGCATTCATTGACACACTCGTTATTAATGCTAGAATACCTGTAATTAAATATATTTTCATTTTTTTGATTTTTAAGTTATTTGTATTAATGCTTATTCTTTTGCTTCGGCGTTTTCTTCCGATTTGGCACCCATCCTGTTAAATGTGTACATAGGTGCAAATTTTAATTTTAACCCAGCTATTTTTCTATTATCGGCACTTGACAAACCTTCTTTTTCAACAGTATTTTTTCTGGTATCGATGGCTTCATAAATCAACTTGATTTCATCCCAATCTTCTCGAGAATACGAATCTTTATTTTTATCTACGGTATCAACAAAGTTTTCGTAAACACTTAAAATGTTATCTTTATTAATCCATGTAAACTTCATATCGCCTCCTGTATAGTGACTTCCTAACAACGACTGACGCATCATCATTTTAGAATTTTCTACTTCCACTCTTTCATGTTCTGCAATTACTTCTGCCTTAAACGCTTCATATTTTAAAGTAGTTTCGTCTATTTCCATTTGTAAATCGGTGTTTTCTTTAACAGACACAATGGCATTACTGGTTTCTACTTTCTTTTCTTGGTACTTATCCTCAATAGCTTCCCAGTTTTCAGCGGCTTTATCAGCAGCTATTTCGCTTATAGAATCCACATAAGCTTTATAACTATCTACTTGTTTTTGAGCCTTTTCTTTTTGGCTATCATTACATGCTACAAACATTACCGATGTAGCGATTAGTACTATTGTTAATTTTAATGCTTTCATTTTATTTAGTTTTTAATTAATAATTAAGTATTTATTCTTCACTAGTTATATTTACTCTTTACTATCTGTATCTGCACCTACTTTTTTTGAAATAAAATTGGTAACAGCATACTGCAAAACATATCCTGAAATCTTCTTTATGAAAGAATTTGATTTACCTACAATTATCTTTTTTGAAAAATAACCTCCTGTAACACTTAGTATCGTTTCAAAAAGATTTGTTTTTACTTCTGGAAACTCCCTGAAATCTCTTACAGCTTGGTTGAATATATTTATGGGTCTAAAGCTTTCGGAAGTTTCATAAAACTGAAGTTTTAAATCTTCATATTCCTTCCTTCTCCTTTTTTCAAGAAGCACCATAGCATCATTTAATGACTCTATTTGATTTTTAGACTTCTTCATGTTCATGATTGGTTTCTTTAAGTATGTCTGGAATGTTAAAATCTGAATTTTTAGATTTCAATAATTTTGCGATGATTAAATTGGCAACGGGCATTTTAATAAATTTATCTTTAAACGCATAAAGCACTAAAGCCAATACCAAATAGAACGCTGACACAATAAAAAAACCTAAATAATACGCATTTAACAAGCTCCCTATAAAAAGACTTAAGCCCACGTTAACAAACAGTGTGAACATGGCAACAACTATAACAAGAAGCACTATAGCTGTTAAAGACGAAAGTACATCTGCAGTTTTATCAACTGTATTTAATGCAAATAACTCCGCACTTGTTCCTGTGTACTTTTTAGCCTTTTCATAAAGCATGTCTATGCTTTTTGCCATGTCTGTGTTGCTGTTCATTTTTTTTAATTTAAAATTTACAGTTTAGAATTCACTGTATCTTTTATTTCCTTTTTTCCTTTTTCTAGAATTTCTTCCCCATTTTTAACTACCGAATCATATTTTTTTGATACGGTTTCTAAAAAATTGTCGAACTCTTCTTTTAAGTTTTCTTTGGCTTCTATAGATTTATTTTTAATTTTTTTTCTTGTTTTCGATCCTTTATCTGGGGCAAATAATATGCCTAATACAGCACCTGTTGCAATTCCTGCTAATACGCCTAATACACTTGATTTCATGATTTTATTTTTTTTTGATTTATAAATTACCATCACTTATGTGGTGGAGTTTTGTTATTTTAAGTTTGTGTAAAAACTACAAGCCTCTACCACCAATTAACCTTAGTAATATGGCTATTACAGCAATGACCAATAATATATGGATTAATCCTCCCGCACTATAAACAAAGAACCCTAAAGCCCAACCTATTATAAGCACTATCGCTACTAGATATAATAAACTTCTCATAATATTTATTTTTTAATTGTTAATGATTTTATTTAAGTATTTTTTGTACTTGATTTAAATTATAATTTAACTTCACTAATGATCTAACTGTTAATACCTTAAAATCCAGATCGTTTGTTATGGCAGACAAATATTCTAATTCTGTAATTTCTCTTTCCAATAACTCTTTAACTTTATTTAAGTACGCTTCAGAAAAACCAGCTTCATCAATTTTAGATAGCTCATTCATTTCTTTATCATCCAACTTTATTGGCAGCAGTATCAATTTTTTTTTAGCTAAATCATTTAAGTTCTTTTTAAGTTCTATGTTGTCCTTTTTTAGCTTATATGATATGGTTTTTACGCGATAAGCACTGGTTTTTTCTAGTGATAACCTACTCAAAGCAATTATAGTTTCATTCAACATTGATATATCCGACATTGCCTTTGCTTCTTCAATATTGATTTTAACTCTTTCAGTTATAGCATCATTATTGTACAAATAGTTCTCATTTTCATTTCTATCTAAATCACAAGAAACAATACTCACACATATCGTTATAATTAGTGAGAGTGCTACATACTTTTTTATGTTTTTATTAATTATCACTTGCTATTCTTTCTCTACATTGCAAAGATGCAAACCAAATAGGTGTTTTACGTTACAGCATTTTTAGCGTTTGTTATAGAATTTCAATACACAGTAAAAAAATTAATCTCAAAACATAAAAAAGCCCTGAAGTATTTTACTTTAGGGCTTTCTAAAAAGGTTTTTTTAATTGAACTCGTTTATTCGGGAAAGTAAATGCTAAAGGTGGCACCTACTTGAGGTTCTCCATGAGCCATAATAAACCCATCGTGGTTATCTACAATCTTTTTACAAATTGAAAGGCCTACACCTGTTCCGGAATAGTCATGTTTGTCATGAAGTCTATTAAATAGTTCGAATATTTGATTTGCATATTGCTGTTCGAAACCTATACCATTATCTGAAAAAGTAATTTTATGATAATTGTTCTTTGGTACGTTCATCAAATCTTCATCATCTTTTGAATTAATTTTTGAATATGTTATTTTAATAACGGGATCTACATCTTTTTTACTGTATTTTAACGCATTACTTAGCAAGTTTAAAAACAATTGATGCACTTGAAAAGGGATCACGGACAATGATGGCAACACATCACTGGTAATAGTTACTTCTTTTTCTAAAATGGTTTCTGCTACATCTTGTTTTACATTTTCAAGAAGTTCATTCAAATTGGTTAAAACAAATTCCTTATCTGGTTTGTTGGTTCTTGAAAATTGAAGCAAATCGTCTATTAACAGGCGCATTCTAGCGGCAGACACATTGATACGTTCAAGGTACTGAAGTCCCAAACTCGAAAAGTTTTTGGCTTCTTTTTCTTCCAATCTAGATATAAAGGTTTGTATTTTTCGCAAAGGTTCTTGCAGGTCGTGACTGGCAACATAATTAAATTCTGAAAGTTCAGCATTGTTTTTTTCAAGCTCTAAATTACGCTCTTCAAGCTGTAAATAGTTCTCAATTTCATCTGAAATATCAGTAATATTCCCAACAATTCGTTTATCTCCATCTCCAATTACAAGTAATTTACCGTAGGCTTTTATATGTCTTACAGTACCATCTTTTTTAATAATTCTGAAGTATGTAAAAGGCAAATCATCTACCTCCATCATTTTTTCTATATCGGCAGCAAACTTTTTCTTATCATTTGGATGAACAAATTCCATAAAGTTTTCTAAAGTAGACTTAAATGCTCCTGGCTTTTCGCCTAAAACCCTATACAAATTATCTGAAAAAACAAAGGTATTTGTATCAACATGCCAAACCCAATTACCATGTTTCCCTATAGTTTCTAATTGAATAGTAGCTTCTTTAAATATTGATAATTGGTTATTAAAGATCTTTATGTTTTTAAAATCGTTACTTATTCTATTGTATGAGATTATGATTAACACCAACGTAAACAACAATAATAAATACAAGAATAATGGCGTAAATTGTAAATTGCTTTGGTACTGTTTTTGGCGTTCTTTAAGTTGGTTGTTTTCAAGCGCAATCATCTCGTTGATTATTTGCCTGATAGAATCCATGATTATTTTTTCTTCAAAAAAATTGGATTTAAATTCTTCTGTTAGTGTTCGCTTGTTTTCAACAAAAGCATTTGTTTGTGTAAAATTGTTGAATAGAGCATCGATATACTTACTTAATGTTTTTAAATTTTCTTCTTGAGTCTTGCTATCGCTTGCTGTTTCCTTTAATTCGGCAAACGACTCGTTAACCTTTTCCCTGGCGGTTAAATAGGGCTCTAAGTGGGTAGTATCTTTTGTTAAAATGTAATTTCTATGACCATTTTCGGCATCTTTTAAGTACGAAATAACTTTTTCTAACTCAACATTAACTTTATAAGTGCTAACGACCTGTTTGGTAGAGTTTGTTAAATTAGAAATATGTCGGTATGTAAAACCACCTATTACTAGAATGAGGAACACACTAGCCAAAAAAACGATTCTTAAAAATAAAGCCGATTGTGTAAATACTTGCCTAATCATCACAGCCTCATTAAAAAATTATCTTTGTTTAAACCGTTGGTGTGATATTGCCAATTAATGGACACGACTTCTGAAAGTGCTTTTTTAAGCTGTTTAAAACTACTTGGCTTTTTAATATAAATATTGGCGCCTAAGACAAAAGTTTCTTCAATATCTTCTTCCGATGCTGATGTTGAGTAAATAGCAATGGCAATGTCGGACATTTTACTATTCGCCTTAATTTCGTTTAAGCATTCTATTCCCGACTTTTTTGGCATATTTAAATCTAAAAAAAGCACATTTGGCAAAATGGAATCTTCGTTGTTTAAATAATCCATAAGTTCTACCCCATCGTTAAAGGTACTTACTTTGGTATTCATGTCTAGTTCATCAAAAGCATCGATAAAAAACAGTCTGTCGTCTTCGTCATCATCGGTAAGAATAATATGTATATAATTGTTTGGCATAAATAAATTTAATATAAATACTGGTTAGTTTTTTTGTTGTGCAATACTTCTTCTTTTTGAAATAATACGCTGAAAAGCAGAAGGTGTAATTCCTGTGCTATTTTTAAATTGTGTACTCAAATGTGCCACACTGGAATAATTAAGTTTAAAGGCTATTTCTGTTAAGCTTAAATTAGTAGTTAATAACAGTTGTTTGGTATATTCTATTTTTTGGATGATGATAAAATTTTCAATGGATGTATAAGTAACCTCTGAAAATAAATTGGAAAGATACCCGTAGCTATGTCCTAATTTTTCTGACAGATATACCGAACTTTTAACATTTACAGTAGCATCTTCATTAAAAACCATATCTACAATAACATCTTTAATTTTTTGAACCAAAATGCTTTTTTGATTTTCAACTATTTCGATGCCATAATCGTTTAAAGCATTATTTAAGGTTTTATAGGTTTCATCTGATACTTTTTCCAATAACTCAACTTCTCCAAAAGCTAAAATTCTGTACTTTATATTGAGCTCATCAAGTTTTATTTCTAAAACTTTCTTACAAATGGTATTAAAATCGAACTTTATAAATAATTTCATACGCTAATAATGATTGTTTTTTTAAGTCATGGGTATCTCCTTATCTTCATTAAACTTTATTTAAAACGCATTTATCAATGGCAATTTCATATAAAGTTTAATTAATAAAATCGTTTAAACTTTTCTTTTGCCTACAAACAAAAAATTCAAATCACTTCACTGTAAAGTTAAGAAAGCATTTTGTCTTAACCTCAATTTATTATAGGTTATACCTATTTAGCTTTCCTGATGCTTTTCCATTTTTTTAAACGGCTCCTTGCTTTACTTTGAAGATGCTTATCTACAGGTTCACCTATAAGAAATCCATAAGCTTCGTAACCAGGCACATTGTCAAACAGTATTTTTAAAGTTGCAGTAATAGGTAACGCTAAAATCATGCCCGTTATTCCCCAAAGCATTGAAAACAGTACCAACGATGTAATAACAACGAAAGCATTAACACTTACTTTAGAACCCGTTATTTTAGGCGTTATAAAATTACCTTCTAAAAATTGAATAAACCCAAAAACAGCAATAACACCAAATGCATACCACGCAGAATCTTTAGTTGCCAAAGCTATTATGGCCGGTAATAACGACCCAATAACAACACCTATATAAGGGATTAACAGTAAAAATGCTGCTAAAAAACCAAAGAAAAACGGATTACCTATGCCCAAAAGCAACAAACCCAAACTATTTAAACAGCCAACAATAATAATGACCTTAATTAAACCTAATAAATAATTTTGTTGGATTTCGTATATCTTTTTTAAGATACTATTTATGAACGATTTTGATTTGGATCTAAACACTTTATAAAAAAATGTTCTAAAAAAGGCACGGTAATACAAGAAGAAAAATACATAAATAGGAATTAAAACCATATCACCCAAAAGACTACTCGATTCAGATATAACAACACCTATTTTATCTAAATTGGCTTTAATAATGTTTTCGGCTTTAAACTCCTGCTCTGCAAAAAGTCTATTGTTTCCTATATTAAATGTACGCTCTAAACCATTTACGAATTCATGAAATAGCTCTCCCAATTTTTGCGAGTAAACCTCGCTATTATCCATAAAATAAATTAACCGTGTACTAATTAAAAAAAAGATTAATGCGGTTAAAAAAAACAAGGTTGCTAATGATGCAAATGTTGCAAACAACCTGTTACAACGCCACCTTTTTTCAAGAAACCTTTGAATAGGAAATATCATAACGCTAAAAATAATAGCAAATAATATTGGCACTATAAAAGGCTTTGATATGTATAGAATAAAAACCACAGCAATAATCGACAATAGGCTTAAAGCACTGTGATTGATGTGGTTTTTCATATTCATTATTATACAATAAAAAAACTGCCTAAAAGTTACAAAAAACGGTTTCACTAACCAACCAAACAACCGTAATTGTAATCATTCTAGACAGTATATTTATTTTCTATAGATTAGAAATAATTTCATGCACTTCTTCTTTAGTTTTCCCAAGTTTTTCTTGTAATCTACCAACTAACTCGTCTTGTTTTCCTTCTGCCAAAAGCAAATCATCATCTGTTAATGTGGCGTACTTTTGCTTTAATTTCCCTTTTAGCTCGTTCCAGTTTCCTTTAATTTCTGTTGTGTTCATAATTTCAAATTTTTGGGTTTATATTTTACTTTCTAAACTTTTTTACCTCCAAAAAAACTAATAAGAAGTGCTACAAGACCTAACCCAATAGTTATGTATGCATTGGTATTGTCTTGTTGTGTGACAATATCTAAATCTCCAATACTTAATTGTGTTTCTGGAATTATCATGGTATAAATACCATAAGCCAACAACCCCACACCTACTATTATTAAAATTGTTTTTACACTTTTATTCATGGCTTAGTAATTTAAATGGCTTAGTAATTTAATAAGTTATAAAAAAGCTTTAATCATTTAATACAAAGGTAGCATAGCAGTAAACATTTGCTGTTACACAATTATTACAGATTATTATAGAATTTTAATAAGGTGTTTTAGGGATAAAAAAAATACTTGATGAAGTGACTTTAACATAATTAATGTATAAAATACATGACTATAAAAGTTACAATAAATGTAATTGATACAGATAATATTATTTGCTTGATTCTATTATGCTGATTCTCTAACTGAAGCCTTTCTTTAATTTTTTTGAGCTGTTCTGGGGTTGCTTCTAAACTTTTAAATTCAAGTTTACCACTTTCTTTTCCAGACAAAGTACCCTTCAATTTACTTCTTTTATCTAGTAAATTCCTATTACTCTTCAAAGACGCAATCATAGATTGTACAACACCAAAACTCATAATTTTTAATGATTAAGATATATAGTAAATGAAACTTAAAATTATTAAGAATACTCCTAAAACTATAAGCTGCCGAATCCTGTTCTGTTTATTTTTAATTTGAATTCGTTCTCTAATCTCCTCTAATTGTTCTGCTGTAGCTTTAGGAAATTCTTTTAATTCAATAGCAGCATAGCTTCCTTCTAACGCTTTAGTTTCTTTACGTTTTGCTAAAAGACTTCGGTTGTTTTTCAGTGAATTATTAGCAGCCATCATGGCACCTTCTCCACCCATAATTTCTAAGTTTTAATGGTTATGCTCGTTAACAAACTCATGTTTGCTAAAATGCATTAAAAAGTATAAAAGATTATTTTGAGATTTGCTCAAAGATTATCAGTTAACAATCGTAAAAAGCTGCTTTAAATTATAAGTATGGCATTTTATTAAAATGTTACAAAAGTTATTTGCTTTTTTGCGTTAGTGATAGCAGTAAATAGCTTTTGGCGAGGCGCGCATCGAGCCAAAACTAGTAACGGATAGCGCGACCTCTTGCCCTGAGCGCAGACGAAGGGTGTGGTAACGCCCAATTAATACAAAGTTCAAAAAACAACGAGATTCCCGCCTACGCAGAAATGACAAATGAATTATCAAACTATCTATTTCGCCAGAAGAAAGGTGTGAATAAAATAAGTACCGTAAAGAGTTCCAAACGCCCAATAAGCATTAAAAAAGATGACCACCATTTTGCCAATGCAGGTAATGCCGAATAATTATTAACCGGGCCAAAATCACCAAGTGCCGGACCAATATTACCCAAACTGGAAGCGGATAAACCTATTGCCGATATAAAATCTATGTTGAACATAGAAAACACCAAAGCACCAATAATAAACGACAGCATATATAGGATAAAAAATGCCAATACGTTAAACACAATAAACCTGTTTATGGCTTTATTGTTATAACGAACAGGTACAATGGCACTAGGGTGAAGTGTGCGCTTAAACTCTAAAAATCCATTTTTTATAAGTATTAAATGGCGTACAACTTTTACACCACCTGCCGTACTTCCTGCTGAGCCTCCCAAAAACATAAGTCCGAAAAAGAAAACCAATAAAAATGGTGTCCATAAGGTATAATCGGCAGAGATAAACCCTGTTGTAGTAATAACAGTTAACACCTGAAACAAGGCGTGCCTAAAAACACTTTCACCTTTTCCCCAAACCATAGGGTGGTTTATGGACGATTTTGAGACATCTGCCTGAAAGTAAATTACAAGGGCTGCTATCATGGTAAAAACAGCTATAAATTTAAAGTATAGCTTAAATTCTTCATCATTAATTATTTTTTGAACTTTTCCTTTAAACGCAAAATAACTTAACACAAAGTTTGAGCCTGCCAAAAACATAAACAATATAATGATGTATTGAATAATTGGCTGATGATTCCAATAAGCAACACTGGCATTTTTTGTAGAAAACCCGCCTGTAGATAGGGTTGCCATAGAATGATTGATGGCATCAAAAAAAGACATACCTGCCAATTTTAGCAACAGTGTTTCGGCTGCCGTGTAACCAAAATAAATAAGCCATAAACGTTTGGCGGTGTCGGTTATTCTTGGATGTAATTTATCGCCACTGGGGCCTGGTGCTTCGGCGGCAAAAAGCTGCATCCCTCCTATGCCTAATAATGGCAAAATAGCTACGGCAAGTACAATAATACCCATGCCACCTATCCAATGTGTGGTACTGCGCCAAAACAATATGCCTTTGGGTAATATTTCAATATCGTTTAAAATGGATGCTCCCGTAGTCGTATAACCAGACATGGTTTCAAAAAAAGCATTCGTAAAATTTGGAACACTTCCTGTTAACACATATGGTAACGTACCAGATAAAGACATAATAATCCAACCAAAGGCCACTACAATATAGCCTTCCCGCTTGTTCATTTCTTTTCTGTGCTTGGCAGTAAGAATCATGGTTACAATACCAACGATTATGGTAAACAGGCCAGCAAAAAATATTTGTAACGTTACACCATCACCATAAAAATAACTGACTAGCGACGATAACAGCATGAAACCACCATTAAATAATAGCAGCAAGCCTAAAAAGTGAAAAATGATTTTATAATTGAATTTCAATATCTAATTAGGTTTATTTCGTTTTTAAAGGAATAATTTCTCAACCCTTTTTATAGATTGGAGCAAACAACATACTACCACTTTATCTCCTTCTTGAATTTTAAAATTACCAAGCGCAATCATACCAACATCGTTTCTAATAACACCGCCAATAATAGCAGACCTAGGAAAGTCTATTGATTTAATGGTTTTATTGCAAACTGCCGAAGTGCCTTTTACCACAAATTCCAACAACTCTGCATTTAAATTGTTAAGTTTTGTCATGGCAACAACTTCACCGCGACGTATATACCTAAAAATATTATTAGCTGCTAATAATTTTTTATTTACCAAGGTGTCAATTCCTATGGAGTGTGACAATTCAAAATAGTCCATATTTTCAACCAAAGCAATGGTTTTTTTAACACCTTTAGATTTAGCAACTAAACAAGACATGATATTAGTCTCAGAATTTGCACCTACTGCAACAAAAGCATCCATATCACTAATATTTTCTTCATCTAACAAGTCTGCATTACGTCCATCGCTATTAATAACCAACACCTTGGTTAGCACTTCCGCAATTTCGAAGGCTCTATCTCTATCACCTTCTAAAAGCTTTACATTAAACCCCTTTTCGCTCAAATCCCTAGCGGTTTTAAACCCTATTTGGCTTCCTCCCAAAACCATAATGTTTTTTATGACTCGATTTACTTTCCCGGTAAGTCTGCAAAGTTCATCGGCACCACCTTCCGATGTTATAAACACCACGTTATCACCGCGTTTAAACTTAGTATCACCACGAGGTATGATGGTATATTGCGTACCAAAACGCTGAATGGCAATAGGTACAAAGTGTATTTCCGGAAAAATTTCAGCAGCTTCTTTTACCGTCTTCCCAACAAATGACGCCGACCTAGACAATGTTAAACCTGCCATAGTAAGTGCCCCATTTTCAAACTCATAATTTTCGTTAAATGAAGACTGTTTTAACGATAACTCAATTTCTGATGCTGCTAAAGCTTCAGGAGAAATTAACTCATCAATACCAAACTTTGTAAATCCTACCTCATCTTTATAATGTATAAATTCGGTATTGGATATTCTAGCAATGGTTTTTTTAGCGCCTAATTGCTTTGCTAATACACATATTGTAATATTAGTCGTCTCGCTAGATGTTACGGCTATAAATAAATCGCAAACATTGACACGTGCCTCTTTTAAAATAGAAATAGACGTGGCATCACCTCTAATAACTCTAATATCCAAATGGGTATCGGCATAAGCTAAACTTACCTTGTTTGGATCTATTAAAGTAATTTCTTGCGATTCGTATGACAATAATTTAGCCAAATGAAATCCAACTTCACCTGCTCCAGCAATAATTACTTTCATCTGTCTTTCTTATTTGTTTTTTAATTGATTGTTAGACGACACATCCATAATTATGCTCTTATATGTTAAAAGTGTTTTTAGCATGGGTGGTTCATCTATTAATATTCATTCTAACTACCTTATAAAGGTACTGCAATATACTATAATTTGCAATTTGCATATTAAAATTAGGTTTATGTAACCAATAAATCGTGTAAGCTGTATCAGTTAAATGATTTAGAAAAGCTAAAATTATTATTACTTTAAAGTATTTAGACTTTAATTGATATTTTAAAGTAGAAATAAATTATGTAGGTTTGCCAAAAAAACAGAGCATTGTCGAAAATTAAGCCTTACAAGAACAGCGATTTAGGAAAAAAAGAACAGGTAACTAAAATGTTTGATACCATTTCCGGAGATTATGATGGGTTAAACCGTGTTATTTCTTTTGGAATTGATATCACATGGCGAAAAAAAGTAGTTAAACTGGTTAAGGAAAGCAACCCAAACACTATTTTAGATATTGCCACCGGAACGGGCGATTTGGCTATTAATCTAGCCGAAACAAATGCTACCAAAATTGTTGGCCTAGATATTAGTAGTGGCATGCTCGAAATAGGCAAAGAAAAAATTAAAAAGAAAGCCTTGGAATCTAAAATAGATATGGTTTTGGGTGATAGCGAAAACATGCCTTTTGAAGACAATTCGTTTGATGCCATTACCGTTGCCTTTGGTGTACGTAATTTTGAAACACTTGAAAATGGACTAAAAGAAATTTACAGAGTACTAAAACCCAATGGTACTTTTGTTATTTTAGAAACTTCAATGCCTACTAAATTTCCTTACTTACAAGGCTATAAATTTTACACCAAAAATATTTTGCCTTTAATTGGCAAAATGTTTTCTAAAGACAGAAGTGCTTATAAATATTTATGTGAATCGGCATCTGTTTTTCCTTATGGTGAAGCTTTAAACAATATTTTACGTAAAATTGGGTTTATTAATGTTGAAGATTTTCCGCAAACTTTTGGTGTTGCGACCATTTATAAATCATCAAAATAAAACTATGAAACGAGCATGTTAAAAATTTTATCGCCCAAGGGAATGATTAATAGCGAACTGCACGTGTCCGTTAAAAAAAACATATAAACACATGAAGTATTTTTTTGCATTAACCACATGTTTACTCATCATACAAACTTCTAATGCACAGTTGTTTAAAAAAGAAAAGGTAACCTATGATGCAAACTCAGGAAGAGGCTCTACTGACAACAACTTACTACGCTGGGGGTACTTTTTAGGTATTAACAATTACGACTTCAACTTTGATTACAACGAAGATTTGCGGGATATTTATGTAAAACGAAGTCCAGGCTTTAGTGTTGGATTAATAGGAAATTTACGCATTAACGAGTTTTTAGATTTGCGTTTAGAACCTGGTTTACTAATTACAACCAGAGAACTTTATTATAGTCAAACGTATTTTCAAGGCACCACTTTTACTTCGTCCGATTTAATACGAGAAGTAAAATCCACATACATACATATCCCTTTATTATTAAAAGTTTCAACCAAACGCATAAATAACTTCAAACCCTTTATAGTGGGTGGTTTTTCTACAGCTTTAAACTTATCGAGTAATGAGGAAAACCCAAACGACAACACTAATGGGCAATTTAGAACGACCAAAAACAACTTGTTTTACGAACTAGGTTTTGGTATCGATCTTTATTTATACAATTTTAAATTCACGCCATCTATTCGCGGCGTTTTTGGAATTAATGATGAACTAGTACGTGATGAAAATCCAGACAGCCCTTGGACCAGTAACATAAACACTATGAAAACCAGAGGGGTGTTTATTAATTTTACGTTTCAATAAGACTGGTTGATGGTCGTTGGGTTTAGGTTGTTGGGTTTTGGGTACTGGGTATTAGGCATTGGGTGCTAGGTATATTTATATTAGGGACATACAACACACTCCTTTCACACGTCTCGCTTTTCACTATTCACTTTTCACAGGCTGTTTAAAAAAACATTTTCATTTTTTAATTTTTCATTGTTAATTGTTAATTGTTCATTGCTAATTATCAATTGTTAATTGCTTCTCCTAAACTCACTCAACAAAATAGCGGTTGCCGTAGCCACATTTAAACTTTCTGTTGCTTGCAAATCCCCAAACCTTGGAATAGCTATTTTATTAGTGATAATAGCCTCCACTTCTTTTGATACGCCATTGGCTTCATTACCCATAACCAAAATACCATTTTCAGGTAATTGTTTGGTGTAAACATTCTCACCTTCCATAAAAGCACCAAATACGGGTAAGTTTGTCGATTTTAAAAAATCAACCAAATCAATATAATTAATAGCCACTCTAGTAATAGAACCCATAGTTGCTTGAATCACTTTGGGATTAAAACAATCTACCGTTTCCTTACTGCACACCAAATTTTTTACACCAAACCAATCGCAAAGTCTTATAATGGTTCCTAAATTCCCTGGATCTCTAACTGCATCCAACGCAACAATAAGCCCTTTCTTTTCTATAGTTTTTGGCTGTGGTATTTCAAAAATTGCCAGTGCCGTATTAGGTGTTGTTAAAAAGCTAATACGTTTTAAATCGGTTTCAGAAATTAAAACTTCATTTTTGGCATCAATATTGAATGGTTCTGTCGTATATAACGCATGAAGCACTAAATGAGATTGCAATAGTTCTTTAATTGTTTTAACGCCTTCAACAACAAAAAAACCGTGTTGCTGTCTATATTTTTTTTGCCTTAAACTCGTTATTAATTTTATCTGGTTTTTAGAGAGCATGTAATTATTTTAATATATCAATTTTTTTTTATAGAACTCATTTAAACTTTTATAAAGAAATGAAAAATACCATTGTCTTGAACTCAATTATTTTAAATATTTTTTTAGACGGAAAAAATGTATTTTTGATTCGGCAAAGGTCTTTTTTTAATCAAACAGTCAAATTGGCTCCTTTAACCTCAATTAATTTTTATTTCATTTGAAATGAGTTATAAAAAACCCATAGCACAATACGAATTTCAACATTACGAATTGCATCTGACCATTTTAAAAATAGAAATTAGCAGATGAAACAACAATTCTCAAAAATAACACTTTTAATAGTATTTACAGTGCACTTAATATCTTGCGATGCAGTAAAACGAGTTGCCGAAGATGAACATTTACTTACCAATAACACTGTTTTTATAAACGGTAAAAAGGACAAAACCGAACTAATAAATAATTTGTTATACCAAGAACCTAATAGCAGAATACCAGTTATAGGTACCCCTTTGCGTTTGCATATATATAATTTAGCCCGTAATAATAAAGATTCCTTATTTGAAGCATGGCTAGATAAAAATCCGAATCGTAGAGAACGTTTAACAAAACGCCTGTCTAAAAAACAATTAGATAAATTAAAAGAATCTTCAATAGGCTTTAATAATTGGCTACGTAAAACGGGGGAAGCTCCAGTAATTGTTGATGAGGAAAAAACAACGAAATCTACAAAAAGACTTGAGGCTTACTATATAAACAACGGATGGTTTGACATTGAAACAACTTACAACATTAACAAAAAAGAAAATAAACGTGCCGATGTGGAATACTACGTTGAAACAGGAACACCCTATATTTTAGATTCCATATCAGAAAAAATAAAATCGGATGTTGTTAATTCTATATACCAAAGAACCAAGAAAAACACGGTAATTAAGCATAACGAGCAATACCGGTCTTCAAACTTTTCACAGGAACGCGAACGTATTTCTAATGAATTACGCAACTCTGGCGTCTATCATTTCAATCAAGATTATATCACTTTTGAAATGGATACCATTGGCACTAATAAAAAAGTAAATGTTGAGGTTCAAATTCAAAATAGGGCGGTTAGAACACAAGACTCCATAAAACGTGTACCGTTTGACATTTACAAAATCAAGGATGTTAATATTATAACCGATTATACTTTTGAAAACAGAGACAAGCCTTTTCTTGATTCCATAACCTATGAAGGCTACAAAATATATGGTTATAACAAAATAAAATACCGTCCCAAAGCTTTAACCGATGCCGTTTTTATTACACCAAACACTATTTTCAAAGACAGCGACCGAACGCTAACCTATAGGCACATTAACGAATTACGCACCTTCAAATACCCGAATATTGAGTACATAGAAAACGTTGACAATACACTAACAGATACCATTAGGTTAACACCTTTAAAGAAATTCAGTTTAAGTTTTAGTGCCGATGTATCGCAAAGCAATATACAAACAGTAGGTTTTTCATTAAACCCCAGTCTATTGATTAGAAACGTTTTTAGAGGTGCCGAAACTTTAGAACTATCGGCCATTGGGTCTATTGGCGCATCAAAAGACAAAAACAATATTAACGACCCGTTTTTTGATATTAATGAAATTGGTGCCGATTTAAAATTAACCATTCCACGATTCTTTTTCCTTTTTAACACCGAAAAAATCATCCCAAAATACATGTCGCCAAGTACAAGAATAAGCTTAGCGACCACCAGTCAAACTAACATAGGATTAGATAAACAAACCTTCACTGGTATTTTTAATTACAACTGGCAACCTTCTCCCAAAGTGACTAACAGGCTCGACGTTTTTAATATTCAATATGTTAGAAATTTAAACATTCAAAATTATTTTAGAATTTATGACAACTCGTTTAGTGCATTAAATCAAGTTGCAAGAGATATTAATTACATTGAAGATGGTACTAGCTTAAATCTTCCAAATTCTGAAAACCCAGTAAATGAAGCAGATATTTTTATAAATGATGTGTTAACCAATAACACCTCTTTAAACCCTAATGATCCTAGTTTCAAGTCGGTTTCCAGTATTAATGAACGCAAACAACGTTTAACAGAAAACAACTTGATAATTTCATCAAGCTTCAGCTTAACCAACGATGAACGCACCAATTTGTTTGACGATGATTTCTCCATTTTCCGTTTTAAATTAGAATTGGCAGGAAACCTACTTTCTAGCATGTCTAATCTTGTTGGTCTGAAAAAAAACACTGACAACCGTTATGAACTTTTTAATGTAGCCTATTCACAATTTGTAAAAACCGAATTCGACTATATAAAACATTGGAGTTTAGGCAAAAAAAACATACTAGCTACCAGAAGTTATTTTGGTATTGCCATACCCTATGGAAATTCCAGCAATATTCCTTTTTCTAAAAGTTTTTTTGCCGGAGGCGCTAACGATAATCGTGCTTGGACCGCCTACCGCTTAGGCCCTGGAAGTTCAGAATCTACTAACGAGTTTAACGAGGCCAACTTAAAATTAGCCTTAAGCGTTGAACAGCGCTTTAATATTTTTGGGAAATTAAATGGTGCTGTATTTGTAGACGCTGGAAACATTTGGAATGTGCTAGACGATGTTACAGATGAAAACGCTACATTTTCAAGCCTTAGCTCATTAAAAAATATTGCTGTTGGTTCAGGTTTTGGTTTACGTTATGATTTTAGTTTTTTCATATTCCGTTTTGATGTCGGCTTTAAAACTTACGACCCTTCATACCAAGACCAAAATCGTTGGTTTAACGACTATAATTTTTCTAATGCCGTGTATAATATAGGTATTAATTACCCGTTTTAACATCTAAATTACTCTTCATAAACTATAACGTTTTAGTACTTATTTAGTGTTTTCAAACCATAAAAATACTAGAGATGTTTTAAAAATTGATTACTTTTGAAACTTACAAACTAAAATAAAATCTTAAATAATTATGGGACATAATATAAAACCAGGCGTTGCTACGGGACAAGAAGTACAAGCCATTTTTAAACTTGCTAAAGAAAAAGGATTTGCTCTACCAGCTGTAAACGTAATTGGTTCTGATACAATTAACGGTGTATTAGAAACTGCAGCAGAACTAAATGCACCTGTAATTATTCAATTTTCAAACGGTGGTGCACAATTTAATGCAGGAAAAGGCTTAAGTAACGATGGGCAGAAAGCTGCTATTGCAGGAGCTGTCGCAGGAGCAAAACACGTACACACATTAGCAGAAGCATACGGTGTTCCTGTAATTTTACATACAGACCACTGTGCAAAAAAACTATTACCTTGGATTGATGGTTTATTGGACGCCAGTGAAAAACATTTTGCTGAAACCGGGAAGTCACTTTTCAGTTCTCACATGATTGACCTTTCGGAAGAACCCATCGAAGAAAACATAGAAATATGTAAAACCTATTTGGAGCGTATGAGCAAAATGGGTATGACATTAGAAATTGAACTTGGTATTACAGGTGGTGAAGAAGACGGTGTAGATAATAGCGATGTAGACGATTCTAAATTATACACACAACCAGAAGAAGTTGCCTATGCTTACGAAGAATTAAGTAAAGTAAGTAACCAGTTTACTATTGCTGCTGCTTTCGGTAACGTACATGGTGTATACAAACCAGGAAACGTAAAATTAACACCAAAAATCTTAAAAAATTCTCAAGATTATATTTCTAAAAAATACGGTGTAGGTCATAACCATATTGATTTTGTATTCCATGGTGGTTCTGGTTCTACAGTTGAAGAAATTCGAGAAGGTATTAGCTACGGTGTTATTAAAATGAATATCGATACCGATTTACAGTATGCCTTTATGAGTGGTATTCGTGATTATATGAGTAGTAAAAAAGATTATTTACAAGGACAAATAGGAAACCCAGAAGGCTCCGATGTTCCTAACAAAAAATACTACGACCCACGTGTTTGGTTACGTTCGGGCGAAGTGACTTTTATTGAACGTTTAAAAAAGGCTTTCGAAGACCTTAACAACGTAAATACACTATAAAACAGAATTCTTAATATAGAAAAAATCCTGCTTCACGCAGGATTTTTTCATTTCTAAGCAATAAAGTATCCAAAACAATTAAAAAAATCAATTAATAAAAACAGAATGGCTTTACTCCTAAATTAAAATAAAGCCTTAATTTTGTAGTCAGGCTTTTTGCTTTATCATTTTTTATTTTATACATAAAGAATTTATTAAAAAAAAAAATTATTTAGCAACTGTCCTTAACGAAAATATCGATGTACAAGGTTTTTTTTAATCTAAAATCGTAAATCTAAAATCATAAATCACTATGTCTTGGTTTAAAAGAAAAACAAAAGGAATAACAACTACAACGGAGGAAAAAAAAGACACCCCTAGGGGACTTTGGTACAAATCTCCAACTGGAAAAATTGTCGATGCAGATGAACTTGAAAAGAACTTTTATGTAAGTCCGGAAGATGGATACCACGTTCGAATAGGAAGTAAAGAATACTTCGAAATTCTTTTTGATGATAATAAATTTAAAGAGCTGGACGCTAATTTAGAATCTAAAGACCCGTTAAAATTTGTCGACACTAAAAAATATCCAGACCGTTTAAAAGCTGCACAAGAAAAAACCAAATTAAAAGATGCTATTAGAGTGGGCGTTGGCAAATCTAAAGGAAAAGACTTGGTCGTTGCCTGTATGGATTTTGCATTTATTGGTGGCTCTATGGGAAGTGTTGTTGGCGAAAAAATTGCACGTGCTGCAGATTATTCATTAAAAAACAACATTCCACTAATGGTCATTTCTAAATCTGGTGGTGCCCGTATGATGGAAGCAGCATTATCGCTTATGCAATTAGCAAAAACATCGGTGAAATTAGCACAATTGGCAGATGCTGGCATTCCATACATATCGCTATGTACCGACCCAACAACTGGTGGTACTACAGCATCGTTTGCCATGCTGGGAGATATTAATATTGCAGAACCAGGTGCTTTAATTGGATTTGCAGGTCCTCGTGTAGTAAAAGACACGACTGGTAAGGATTTACCTGAAGGCTTTCAAACCTCAGAGTTTTTATTGGAACACGGTTTCTTAGATTTTATTACACTAAGAAAAGATTTAAAAGCCAAAGTAAATCAGTATTTGGATTTAATTTTAAATCAACCTTTAAGAGCATAATATGGCAAACAGCCTATTGGCTGCTTATCTTTTCCGTAGATTTATTTGCGAATCATTAAAAATTACTATATTTGCCGCTCGAAAGAAAGACTTTCGTGTACATAAAAATTATTTACAACAATATTAGCATGTATTTAGATCAAAAAGAAAAAGAAACCATCTTTACAAAATATGGTAAAGATGCAAAAGACACAGGTTCTGCAGAAGGACAAATCGCGTTGTTCACTTACAGAATCAACCACTTAACTGAACACTTAAAAAAGAATCGTAAAGATTTTAATACAGAGCGTTCACTAGTAAAATTAGTAGGTAAAAGAAGAAGTTTACTAGACTACTTAACAAAGAAAGATATCTTAAGATATCGTGCAATAATAAAAGAATTAGGATTGAGAAAATAAAAAAAAGAGGCTTTTCAGCCTCTTTTTCGTTTTAAATATAACTCTGCGTAGAGTATAAACCCGTATTGAAGAAGCTTATTATAGTTTTTCATTGGTCACACAACAACTACACACAACAACACAACGACCATTGTTTAATTAGAATTAAAAAATTTATGATTCCAAAAGTTTTTAGAGAGGTCATTGACCTTGGTGATGGACGTACAATTTCCATCGAAACCGGAAAATTAGCAAAACAGGCGCATGGTTCTGTTGTTGTGCAATCTGGAAAATGTATGCTTTTGTGTACAGTTGTTTCCAACTACCAACAAAGTGATGTTGACTTTTTACCGTTAACGGTAGATTACAGAGAAAAATTTGCTGCTTCTGGACGTTATCCAGGAGGTTTCTTCAAAAGAGAAGCAAGACCAAGTGACGGCGAAGTATTAACAATGCGTTTAGTAGACCGTGTTTTACGTCCGTTATTTCCAAAAGATTACCACGCTGAAACCCAATTAATGATTCAGTTAATGTCTCATGATGAGGATGTGATGCCAGACGCTATGGCTGGATTAGCAGCTTCTGCAGCGATTCAATTATCTGATATTCCTTTTGAAACACCAATTTCCGAAGTTAGAGTAGGTCGCGTAGATGGTCAATTCATCATCAACCCAACAAGAGCACAATTAGCAGTTTCCGATATCGATATGGTTATTGGAGCGTCTGCAGATTCTGTGATGATGGTTGAAGGTGAGATGAGTGAGATTTCTGAAGAAGAAATGGTTGAAGCCATTAAATTTGCACACGATGCCATTAAAATACAATGTACTGCTCAAGTAAAATTAGCGGAAGCCTTTGGCAAAAAAGAAACCCGTGAATACGAACCAGAACGTGAAGATGAGGCATTAGCTAAAAAAGTAGAAGCTTTAACTTACGATAAAGTATATGCCGTAGCAAGAGCTGCATCGGCAAAACATGAACGTAGTGCTGCTTTTGATGCTATTAAAGAAGAAGTAAAAGCAACTTTTACCGAAGAAGAATTGGCTGACTATGGAGGCATGGTTTCCAAATACTTCTATAAAGCTGAGAAAAAAGCAGTTAGAGATTTAACCTTGAATGAAGGCTTACGTTTAGACGGACGTAAAACAACAGATATTAGACCTATTTGGTGTGAAGTTGATTATTTGCCATCTACACATGGTTCTTCAATCTTTACCCGTGGGGAAACTCAAGCCTTGGCAACAGTCACTTTAGGAACTTCTAGAGAAGCAAATCAAATAGATATGCCATCGTTTGAAGGTGAAGAGCGTTTCTATTTACATTATAACTTCCCTCCTTTTTCAACTGGTGAAGCACGTCCTTTAAGAGGAACGTCTCGTCGTGAAGTAGGTCATGGAAATTTAGCGCAACGTGCCTTAAAAGGTATGGTGCCTGAAGACTGTCCATATACCGTAAGAATCGTGTCCGAAGTATTAGAATCAAACGGTTCTTCTTCTATGGCTACTGTTTGTGCCGGTACAATGGCATTAATGGATGCAGGGGTTCAAATTAAAAAACCAGTTTCAGGTATTGCCATGGGATTAATCTCTGATGCTGAAACAGGAAAATACGCTGTGCTATCTGATATTTTAGGTGATGAAGATCACTTAGGCGATATGGACTTTAAAGTAACCGGTACTGCCGATGGTATTACTGCTTGCCAAATGGACATAAAAGTTAAAGGCCTTTCTTATGAAATTTTAGTAAATGCTCTTAAACAAGCACAAGCTGGACGTTTGCATATTTTGAGCAAACTTACTGAAACAATTGCGCAACCAAACGCAGATGTAAAAGCACATGCTCCTAAAATGATTACAAGAGTGATTCCTAATGCGTTTATTGGTGCCTTAATTGGTCCTGGTGGAAAAGTGATTCAGGAATTACAAAAAGCTACTAAAACAACCATCGTTATTAACGAAGATCCGATTACCGAAGAAGGTATTGTTGAAATTTTAGGAACAAACCCAGAAGGTATTGCTGCTGTATTGGCCAAAATAGATTCGTTAATGTTTAAACCAGAAGTTGGTGGTACATACGAAGTAAGAGTCATTAAAATGCTTGATTTTGGAGCTGTTGTAGAATATACAGAAGCCCCAGGAAACGAGGTGTTATTACACGTAAGCGAACTAGCTTGGGAACGCACTGAAAATGTAACCGATGTGGTTAATATGGGTGATGTCTTTAACGTGAAGTATTTTGGTGTAGATCCAAAAACCCGTAAAGAAAAAGTATCCCGTAAAGCATTATTGGAAAAACCTGAAGGTTATGTAGCAAGACCACCAAGAGATAACAACGACCGTGGTGGACGTGATAACAGAGGTGGAAGTCGTGATAATCGCGGACGTGATAATCGTAGAGATGATCGTCGTGACGATAGAAGGCCTAGAGAAGACAGAAAAGACGACTAAGTTTAATAATCTGATAAATTTAAAACCTCACAAGATATTTTTTTGTGAGGTTTTTTAATTTACTTAAACCTTTGATTACCCATTGCTTTTTGAAATAAACTCCAATTCACGTCACTAGCATTAATAATAAAAGTTTCCGATTTCTTAAAAAGAGTCGTCACACCTCCTATAGCTGCACCGCCTAAAGCACCAATTCCTCCAAAAGCAAGTGCTCCTTCACCCGCAGTATATGCTAGGACCCAAGCATCCGGATCAGCTGTTGACACTCCTACAATCGCTCCTAAAGCAGCTCCAGACGCAGCACCAATAAGCACATTATTACCTGCTGCACGTTTGGTTTTTATAAAACCAATTTCTTGTAAACTTATTTTTTCTTGTTTGCTACTGCCTTTTAGTTCCAGAAGTGAATCATTAATAAAAATTAGCGACCCCTTATTTATCTGCTTGCCTTCCAAATTATATACTCTAAGGTATATATTGTACTTTTTTACTTCGTTTTGAGCATACGTACTTGTGCTAAATACCAAAACTATAGCCAAAGCCATTATTCTGATTTGCTTTTTTAGTGTTTTCATATGTAAATATTTATTGTTTTTAATGATCATATGGTATCCCTTTTATCTTCATTGGGGTGTGTGTTTCCAAATAATGGCGATTTCATGATTTTTTAAATTTATATAGTTAGCTATTGTAATTAATTTTATTAGAGTTTATAAGTAAGTCCGATTTTAGAAGATTTAATGTCTCCTTCACCTGTTTCAAAAATAGCATTAACGGAGTATTTTTTAAGCCTCAACCCTAATGTTATACCGCTAAATCCCGTGCTATCACTATATAATTCTGTGTTTTTGTAATTTAACAAATCACCTAGATAAAAACCTAGAGTGAACGCTTCTTCATTAGAAATTTTAAACACATATTCTGAATATAAATTGAAAGTGAACATAGATTTTTGATTGGCAATAATCAGGTCCACATCATTATTTGTAGTTAATTCTAATTCAGATAATTTATCTTGATAAGGTCCAAATTCATTTAGATAAGCAAATTCTAAACCTATAAAACGCCAATCCACTTTAGGTCTTGTATAAGTATAGTTTATTCCAGATTTAATATTAATGGTATAAAAATGACTCTTTTCACCTTTAACAATTAGATCACTATATCCTTCCTTAAAATTATAAGTACCATAGGTTCCTCCCAATCCATAATAATAATTATAAAACCTTCCCGTAGTATTTCTATGAATATTAATTGCTGCTATAGTTTTAGTATCATTAAAACTACCATCCTCTTGCGAATGTTTTCCAAAACTAACATCACCAGACACATAGGTTGCTGTTGTTTTTTTATCTATAAAATGTTGTTTTTCTGTATAGGACTTTATCGAGCCATACGAACCTGTGGTATAAACCCTTTTAACCCCACAAGAACTCACAATAATCACCAATAATAAATTCAATAATGCTTTCATAATAACAGTGTTTAAAGTCATGCTTTTTATTTTAAAAAACACATGAATGGTTAGCAGTTCAAATGTACTTTGTGATATTTGATAATCATTTGACTAAAACGCTGATAATTAGATTTTTTTTTCTTAAATTTCACAAAGCCTTCCAGAAACCTACTTGTAATCTTTCAAAAAATGCAAGAACAATTTATTAGGTATCTAAAGGAAAAAACACAAAATCATACCTCATTTGTAGAAGAAATAGCCACTATTTTAGATATAGGTTATGATGCGGCATATAGACGTATTAATTTAAAAACCAGCCTATCTCTTGAGGAAAGTGTAAAACTTGCAAAACACTATAAAATATCATTAAATAATTTATTTGAAGTTGGCAGTCAAAATTCTATCCTTACAGAATTATCACCACCAATACACAATAAAGAAGGTTTAGAACGCTACTTTAAACAATCGCTTAATAATGTTTTACCATTAACACAATTAAAAAGTGCTTCCATAATTTATTCAGCTAAAGACATCCCCCTTTTTCATACATTAAAAGATTCCTTTTTATCGCGTTATAAAATTTATGTTTGGTTAAAAGATGTTGATACCAATATGACCAAAAGCAAAGTCTCTTTTGATGATTTTATAAAGACCATTCCTGATTCATTACTTGAAAACGCATACAAATTAGGTGAAGTTTACAAAGACATAAACATTACAGAGATTTGGAACAATACCACCATTAATGGTACATTACAACAAGTATTATA
Organism: Mariniflexile sp. HMF6888; assembly: GCF_044335535.1. Lineage (NCBI taxonomy): Bacteria > Pseudomonadati > Bacteroidota > Flavobacteriia > Flavobacteriales > Flavobacteriaceae > Mariniflexile > Mariniflexile sp. HMF6888. Next base: position 428,134 of record NZ_JBIQVZ010000001.1, read on the forward strand.
CTATTTTGAAGCAGGAGCGCTATCAAAAAAATTGGCATTGCTTATTTGTTCAGACATTGAAGATGTTATTCGACATGTAGAAAAACAAGCCATTCAACAGTCTATAATTGGTTCCAAAAACAAAGCTATTTACAATCTATACATTAACGATATCCATACCATGAGCAATACTATTATGGTAAAAACACCTTATAAAAAAGTATTCTTTACACCTTTTACAGTAATAAGTTATTTTAAAATAGAGCATCAACCAACTTGTGAACTTATGCACGATTTTTTTGAAAAACAAATGAGTATTTCTAAGCTATTGGTGAATGCCGGCGAAAAAGACAGGTCCTTATTTTTTAATAGAATGCATCAAAAAATAAACCGATTGCGAGAACGCATCATTATCGATAATGATGCGTTTGATTTTGAATAGCAATATCTTTATCACAAACAAGAGCTAAATCGGACTGACTCCAACCTTTCTGACTTCTTAACTCAACAATACGCTGACCAATTTTCTTTTTAAGTTGTTCCTTGTTCATAAAACAAATGCCAATTAATTATACGGCAATTTTGTCATATAATACTCAATTAATTTATCTAACATTATTCGCGTTTGTCTTTTTTAAGTCTTTCATCAATAGGTAATTCAATAAACTCAATAACTTCTACTTTCCCAAATTCTTTATATAAAGGATTTAAAATAATATTTGATTCTAATCCAACAATAGTAGATGGTACTCGTAATGCAAAAACATGTCGATCTTTTGCCAAATCCGTGAAAATTCCTGTTGTTTTAGAAGAATATGGGTATTGATTCCATCTTTCCGGAAGCTCTTTTAACTCTTCTATTACAAAATCATCTGGAAATTGAATTTTCACAATTAATATTTCTTTTGGCAAATATGCGATGTTTTCAGAGTGAACATAATACTCTAGCAAGGCCAATGAAATATTTTCTGAACAATAAACAGCGCGTGTTCCAACTTCGTTCCATCTACCGCCAACCTTTTCAGCCCCTATTCCAGAAAGTGTTAGATCTTTATATTTCACATTAGCTACCCGATAGACAATCATTAGCTATAAACATTGTATTGAATTCTAACAATTTCGGTTTCAACCATTTCAAAACCAAAACTACTATCAAGTAGTTCAAATGGAATTTTATTCCCAAGAGTCTTGGATGGAGTCATTAACCATTTCTTAAAGTCTTCTTTAGAATCAAAAACCTCATAACCTAATCCGAATAATCTCGCCAATTCGTAGATTCGTTCTGAAGTTTCTTTTCCATAAACGGTTTTCTTTTGCATACTACTAATAGATGCTGGAAGTATATGTTCAAACTCTTTTTCAGTTGAACCTGTAAAATGTATTAATTGTTTCCAATCTGTCTTTTTCACACCTTCCCTGATACGTCCTATTAATTCCATTTTAAACCCTGGAGCATCTTTAGCATTTGCAACAACCCAAGAAGGCGAAAATTTTGCAGGACCAACTGATTCCCTTCCTTTTGTAGCAACCCTCGTTTTTGTTACACCTTTCTTTTTATTTGAATCTTTTGATTTTTCCTTTACATTCATGATTGTATTTTTACGTCTATGTAATTGTAAATATACAATAATATTTTTGATTTCTAATTTAATTGATTCAAAAATTATTAGCTCATATAATCTGACACCAAACGTTAAACCTTGTTAAAAATTTGCTTTTCTACTCATTTTCATTATATTATGAGTTATGATATACGAAGACAAAGCAAAATACTCAGACATTTTAAAGAACTCTATTACTTATTTAGAGAACCACGGTTTTAAAAAAATTAAAGCTGATACTGATGGTTATGAAACCCCAAAATCTTATCTAAAAGCAGGAAGTGATATTAGCATTACCCCTGACATTGTAGCAGAAAAGGAAGGTAGGAAACATTATTTTGATTTAAGTTTGAAATCCGAAAAACCAAAATTATTAAAATCCAAATGGTTATTTCTCAACACCTTAAGCAATTTAAAATCGTCTAGATTTAGACTTATTACAGCTCGTGGGCATTATGCTTTTACACAAGAAATGTTGGAGGCAATAAATCTTAATAACAAAACATTAATTAAGATTTAAAATAAAATTTTCAGAACTAAAATCTGCATTAACAATAGGAGCGGCATCCTTTTATTTTTGTAAATAAAAGATATAATGGATAACGTGACCTTTTTTAAGGTCATGCAATAATAAATTTAAAACTTTTTGTAACATTTTTTAATATAGTTACGTATAACCATTGAATAACAATATTCATTTTATAACTTAGGAGAACTTTAGATGAGACAACTTAAAATTACGAAGCAGGTTACCAACAGAGAAACCGCTTCGTTAGACAAATATCTTCAAGAAATTGGAAAAGTTGACTTAATTACCGCAGACGAAGAAGTAGAATTAGCACAACGCATTAAAGCTGGCGACCAAGCTGCTTTAGAGAAGTTGACAAAAGCAAATTTACGTTTTGTTGTATCGGTAGCTAAGCAATATCAAAACCAAGGTTTAACATTGCCCGATTTAATTAATGAAGGTAATTTAGGTTTAATTAAAGCGGCACAACGTTTTGATGAAACCCGTGGTTTTAAATTTATATCGTATGCCGTTTGGTGGATTCGTCAATCGATTCTTCAAGCCTTGGCTGAACAATCACGTATTGTACGTTTACCTTTAAACAAAATTGGTTCTATTAACAAGATTAATAAAACATTTGCGTTTTTAGAGCAAAGTCACGAGCGTCCACCTAGTGCTGAAGAAATTGCAAAAGAATTGGACATGACTATTAACGATGTTAAAGAGTCTATGAAAAATTCGGGCCGTCACGTAAGTATGGATGCGCCTCTAGTTGAAGGTGAAGATTCTAACTTATATGATGTATTAAATAGTGGTGAATCGCCTAACCCAGATAGAGAGTTATTACACGAATCGTTACGTACAGAAATTGAACGTGCTTTAGAAACTTTAACACCTCGTGAAGCAGACGTGATTCGTTTATACTTTGGTTTAGGAAACCAACACCCAATGACCTTAGAAGAAATTGGTGAGACGTTCGATTTAACTCGTGAGCGTGTACGTCAAATAAAAGAAAAAGCTATTAGAAGGTTAAAACACACTTCTAGAAGTAAAATATTAAAAACATATTTAGGTTAGTAAACTTTTTACGACTAAATAACAGTAACAAACAGTTACACATAACTGTTCGTTTTTTGATTGATGAAAGAACCCCCGGCTGATTACCGGGGGTTTATTTTTCCCATCTTCCGTCTTCCCTAAGGGAAGAAACTTTTTTCCTTAATTATAAATCCCCCTATAAAGGAAAGGGACTTCTAAAAGACTTTTCTATATTTGCATAAACTTTACAACACACCTTTATAATGAGTTCTAAATTAATTGCGCCTTCGCTACTTGCTGCCGATTTTGCCAACCTTCAACGCGATATAGAAATGGTAAACCAAAGTGAAGCCGACTGGTTTCATATAGACATTATGGACGGTGTTTTTGTACCAAATATTTCATTTGGTATGCCTGTTCTACAAGCCATAACTAAGCATACAAAAAAAACGGTTGATGTGCATTTAATGATTGTTGACCCTGATAGATACATTAAAACATTTGCAGATTTAGGAAGCCATATTTTAACGGTTCATTACGAAGCCTGTACACACTTACATAGAACGTTACAAGCCATTAAAGCCGAAGGCATGAAAGCTGGTGTTTCATTAAATCCACATACAAATGTGAGTCTTTTAGAAGACACCATTAACGACATTGATTTAGTGCTTATTATGAGTGTGAATCCTGGTTTTGGTGGTCAAAGCTTTATTGAAAATACGTATGATAAAGTAAAACAGCTAAAAGAATTAATTACACGTAAAGGCGCTTCCACCATTATAGAAATTGATGGAGGTGTAACAACTGCCAACGCAAAAGCACTTACCGACGCTGGTGCTGATGTTTTAGTTGCCGGAAGTTTTGTTTTCAAAAGCAACAATCCACTTGAAACCATAAAGCAACTTAAAGCTATTGCCAATACTTAAAGACTGTTTAAGTTTTATCTTTTGGCTCTTTTATGTGTCTTTTTCCGCCATACTTCAGCTATCTTTCGGTCCATAGCTATGTACCTCTCTCTCGCAGCAGCCTGGCTCCTTCGCTAAAAAGGTCTCCCATACCTTTTTTATACGCTCGGCCCTGTCTGATAAATAAATACTCTATAAACCATTCCAAAAACAAAATTTAAATAGTCTCTTAATATTGCTTTATGTAATAGTTTAACAAATCGGTAGTCGTTACCATACCCACCAAAATACCATTATCTACAATAGGCAGTGCATGAAACTCTCTTTCAGCTAAAATAGTAGCCGCTTCTTTTATAGTGGTATTGCTATTTATAGTTACGATGCGCTTACTCATCACCTGCTCTATTGTAAACGAGTTATATACAACAGTATTTACATCATGCTCGTCTTTTGTGGTTTCAGCAAAACTAATTTTTAGTAAATCGGAATAACTTAACATTCCTATTATCACATCTGAACTAACAACTGGAATGTGTTTGATTCGGTGCTTATTAAAAAGCATTTCGGCTCTCTCTAAATTATCGCCTCTTTTTAATGCGACAACACTTTTACTCATTATTTCTGAAACTGGTGCTCTTCGGTTCATTTTTTTTATTAATTGAAAGATTAAATGATATTAAAACTGTTTTAGTAAGTACTTTATAAGATCTGTAGTGGTAACAATACCAACTAATTTGTTATTATCGACAACAGGTAAAGCATGAAACTCTTTACTTGCCAAGATCTCTGCTACCTCTTTTATTGAATTTGAAGTTGAAACTGTCATTATATGCTTTTTCATTACTTGCTTTATAGTAAACATATTATATACCATGGCATCGGCATTAACGTCGGAATCTGAATTATCTGTAATATCTGCGAAACTAAGTCGAAGTAAATCTGTATAACTTAGCATGCCCACAACGACATTGTCATTAACTACGGGCAAATGTCGTATATGGTACTTTTTGAAAAGACGCTCTGCTGTTTCTAAACTATCCTTCTTTTTTAACGTAACAACAGGCGCTGTCATTATCATTGAAATAGGCGCTTTACGTATCATGACTTTTCAATTTTAGTTTTTACTATCACTAAAATTATAAAATCAAACCATAGAAAAGCATGACAAAAATCATGTAAACCAATGAATAAGTTTGTACCATTAAAATAATAAATATCACCTGTTAGCAATTAATTTTTCTAAAACAAAAATTGTTCACTATCTTATGGAGATATAACTTATTTAGGAGTGTATGCTGTGCACTTCCCCAAATTTTTAGTCTTAGTATATATAACTAAATATTAAAACTAAATATTTATGAAAATAAAAAATTACTCTATGAAAAGTATTGCGTTACTTTTTGTAGCGAGCATGTCACTATTTACTTGCTCAAACGAAACACTACCTGACTCACAAACAGAGGCAGCAAGCATGTTGCAAGAAAGTGCTAAAACCAGTTCTAAAAAAACCTCTGACACTAGATTGCATTTTACAACCAACCTTAGTGGCGCCAATGAAGTTCCTCCTAATGGTTCGAAAGCTACCGGACAAGCTATTGTTACTATTAGCAAAGACGAAAGCACTATTCACTACAAGTTAATTACGGCTAACATAGAAAATGTAAGGTTTTCCCATTTCCATATGGCTCCTGTGGGCGTAAACGGAGGTGTTGTGGTTACATTGTATGTAAATCCGAATGAACAACCTTCAGGTCCAGCGAATGGTATTTTAGCAGAAGGCGACGTTACAGCTGAAGATATAACCGGTTCACTTGCAGGTGACATGCCAGGTCTTATAGACGCCATGAGAAATGGGCTTATTTATGTAAATGTTCACACCTTTCCAACATTTGGTGGAGGCGAAATTAGAGGCCAGCTTTAAAAAAAACACGCACCTTTTATTGTTTTAAAATATAAGGTGCGTGTTTTATTATTGGTTCATTTTAAACGAGTTTTAAAAATGCTCAATAGTTAATAACATTAAAATTGAGCATTTGTTTCACTTTGTCATAGACCTGCGGAAATTGCGACCTAAACTCTTTAGGTGTTTCAATAAAATTCTCAATTATTACAGCCACAAATTCAAATTGATTGGTGAATGCATATTTCCTAAAATAATCCGACTCCTTTAATTTATTTCTTAAAGCTTCATTTGAAGCTAACATACCTGACAGTTCCTTAAACGAATCGCTAAAAATAGTTGAACTCACATCACGTTCTTTCATACTGTTAATATGTATGGCATGGGTAAACTCGTGTATGCCTAAATTAATATTGTCATTATCGGTATTAAATCCTTTTACAAAATCTTCCCATGAGAGTACTAAAGCGGCTAGCCTAGGGTTGAACTCCCCTTTATGATATGCCTTGTTTGTTTTAGAATAAAAAGCGTTTGGGTATATGACAATTTTAGAAATTAAGCCAATATAAAAATCCCGAAAACCAAACGTAAGCATTACAGCTGTTGCCGAAATTAAAACTTTTTTTTCATCATTAATTACAACACCATCTCTACCAATAAAATCTTTATCATTAATAAAAGATGCCACACGATGTTCAAAGTATTTTTTCTCTGCATTACTAAGTTTTTTATAAAATGAAAATTGATGCTGCAAAATATCTTTTTGCGTTCTATTTAAACGCCTTAGTCGAAAATAAAAATGATTATATAATGGTTTTTTTTGCTTTAGCACATAACCCATTTCTATCATTTTGAAGATATAATTCAAAATAATACAGGACAATATGACTAACAAAATTCCAATAAGAATTTTGCCACCCAAAGTAAAATCTTTAGTAACCAGTAGGCTTAACATCAAGTAAAAACGTCTGTTTTAAAAATTAATTATATATCAATACCATTTCATCTTTGAAATTACTATAAGAGGTAAACAGGTGTTATATTACGGTCATTACAAAGGTTAAATAATATAAAGCTTAAAAGTACAAAACCTGAGTTTAAAATATTGAATTTTAAACTCAGGTTTTTGATGAAAACTTTATTTGATAGGATTCCATTTTTTACTAAAAAAGACTTGATTATGTTGGCAACGAAACTATTTTACTAAAAAACAATAAATGAACACACTTTTAAACAGTTCGGTGTTTTGGAAAACTTATATTAAAGATGGTTAAAAATAAGCCGTTTAAAAAATACGAAACTGCTTATTCTGAAAACCGTTATCAGCTTTGAAACTTAGTTTTTTACTTTGAATACTTTTTCTAAAATAGTATCCATTAAACACCATTTTGTTAATGATGATTGTAATAAATTGGCACCTACAAAGGCTGTAAACCACAACCAGTTATGATTTACATAAGCAGCAAGTAATAAGCTTATTAATATAAAGCTTCCTGCAATCCCCCTAACGATTCTATTTTTCATTTTGAATAATTTTAATTTGATTTTTCTATGTTTATAACTGCTACATGAATTTGCGACAAGCTTTGCTGTTGCTGGTTGAAATTATCGATTAATTCAAACAGCATATCAACATTTTCCTTCTTGACAAATGCATAAAAAAGAATGGATTCCGTTTGATTCATCTCTCTCGAAAACCAATTAGATTCAACAGCATCTTCAGTGCTATCCCTATAACCGGTAACATCTCTAAATGAGAATGTCTTCACATCGGCTTCTTTTAATTGGAGTTTAATATCATTTTCAAACTCTTTGATTGCGGTAATAATAACTAGTTTCATTTCTTTGATTATATATTACATTACTTTGATTATACATTAATTAATGTTCCCATTTTTTTCTTTCCGTGATGTAATAAATCAGCGGCACTACAATAAGAGTAAGAAGCGTAGAAACAATAGCTCCAGCTACTAATGATATGGCCAAACCTTGAAAAATCGGGTCAAATAAAATAATAGATGCTCCAATGACAACTGCTCCAGTAGTTAATAAAATAGGCGTTGTCCTTACGGCACCCGCATCTAAAATAGCTTGCTTTAAAGGAATACCATCGTTTAATCTTATCTCAATAAAATCGATTAATAAAACAGAGTTCCTCACCATCACACCTGCCAAGGCAATCATTCCAATGAAAGACGTCGCCGTAAAGAATGCTCCTAAAATCCAGTGACCAAGAACAATTCCGACTAACGATAACGGAATGGCAACCATCATGACCAAAGGTGTTTTAAAGTTTTGAAACCAACCAACAATTAACATGTAGATAATAACAATAACAATTAAAAATGCAGTCCCTAAATCGCGAAATACTTCTAAAGTAATTTGCCATTCGCCATCCCATTTCACAGTAAAATCTGTTTCTTCGGTAGGTGAATCCACATACAGTTCGTTAATTTTATAGCCCTTGGGCAGTTTTATTTTCTGAAGTTTTTCATTCATCCCTAAAATGGCATATACAGGACTTTCTAGCGCACCAGCCATATCTGCCAGTACATAAACAACACGTTTTTGATCTTTTCTGTAAATGGTTTTCTCTAAGGTTTCTTTTTTAACCGACACCAAATCACTTATTGGAATAACATGTCCTCGATTTCCTTTTATTTTCAGGTTTTGAATATCCTGAAGTGATGTTTTATCTTTATCATCTAAAGAAAGCACCATACTTACACGATCGTTTGATGTTTCATCATATAAATTAGCTATAGGATATTCTTGGAGTAAATATGTCAAGTTTCCAACCACTTGCTGCGGAGCAATACCATTTAACATGGCTTTTTCTTTATCTACCACCAAACGGTATTCAACTTGATTCGCTTCGACCATCCAATCGGTATCAACCACATCAACAGTATGCTCTAAAATATTTTTAACTTGTTGGGCAACTTTTATTTGCTCATCATAATCTGGTCCATAAACTTCAGCTACTAATGTAGAAAGTACTGGTGGTCCTGGCGGAACCTCAACAATTTTTACATTGGCATGGTATTTTTTAGCAATTTTTTGAATACTTGGTCGTACCTTTTTTGCGATATCATGGCTTTGTAAATCCCTATCTTCCTTATGTAACAGATTTACCTGTATATCTGCCATATTGCTACCGCCTCGTAAATCGTAATGACGTACTAAACCATTAAAGGTAATAGGCGCAGAAGCTCCAACATAATTTTGGTAATCTACAACTTCAGGAACGGTTTTTAAGTAGTGTGCAATTTCTTGGGTAACAACAGCTGTCCTTTCTAAAGTGGTGCCTTCTGGCATATCGATAACTACTTGAAATTCATTCTTGTTATCAAAAGGTAACATTTTAACAGCAACAGTCTTGGTAAAAAACATGAGTACGGAACCAACAAGCAGTAAAGCAGTAATGGCAAACATGACATGACGTTTTTTAGAACTGTTTAAAAACGGCTGCTCAACTTTTTTATAAATTTTGTAGATTTTACTTGTTTCTAATCCTGCTTCTTCTTTATGGGTTTGCCTCTCTTTTCCCTGTAATAAATGATAGCCTAAATAAGGTGTCACAGTTAATGCAACAAATAATGATAATATCATGGCAATAGATGCTCCAATAGGCATTGGGCTCATATAAGGTCCCATCATCCCTGATACAAAAGCCATCGGCAATATGGCAGCGATTACTGTAAAAGTGGCTAATATGGTCGGATTCCCTACTTCATTGATGGCATAAATGGCAGCTTGTTTAAATGGTAAGCGCTTCATTTTAAAATGCCTATGCATATTCTCGGCAATGATGATACTATCATCTACTACAATACCAACTACAAATACCAAAGCAAATAATGTAATTCTGTTTAATGTGTAACCCAGCATATAATATGCAAACAAGGTCAATGCAAAGGTTAATGGCACCGAGAAAAATACCACCAATCCACCTCGCCAACCCATCGCCAACATGACTAAAATAGTTACAGCTAATATGGCAACACCTAAATGCAATAACAACTCACCTACTTTATCTGATGCGGTTTCACCATAATTACGCGTCACATCAACATGGACATCATTTGGAATTAAGGTTGATTTTAATTTATCAATATGCGTTAATATCTTTTCAGATATTTTCATGGCGTCTGCCCCTTTTACTTTTGAAATTGAAATGGTAACAGCAGGATATTCTGATTTAAAGTCTTTAAAACCTTCGTTAGCTTGCCCAAAACCAAAAGACACATAACTTTTCGGTGATGAAGGGCCGTCTGTAATAGTAGCCACTTGTTTTAAATAAACAGGCATATTTTGGTTAACACCAACAACTAAATTTTCAACATCTTCCTTGGTTTCCAAAAAACGTCCGGTAGTAATTAAATACTCCGTATCATTATTAACAAAACTTCCGGATTGTGAACTGCTGTTATTGGCTTTTATCATTTGCATAATTCCCAAAGCATCCACGCCACTTTCTGCCATTTTATCTTTATCTAATGACACTTTTACCTCCCTATTTCTGCCACCAATAACTTTAGTAATGGAAACATCTTTTACTTTTTCAATTTCCGAAATTAATTCTTCAGCAATTTGACGCAATTGATAATCATCATAGTTTTCACTCCAAAGGGTTAATCCTAGCATGGGCACATCATCAATAGAACGTGTTTTAACTATAGGTTGGTAAACACCTTCAGGAAACATATTTTTGTGCTTCATCAACTCATCATATAATTTTACATAAGAGCGCTCTGTATCTTCACCAACATAAAATTGAACCACCATAACCGCTTGACCGTTCATAGCCATACTGTGAATGTGTTCAACACCTTTAATGTTTGAAATAATCTTTTCTAAAGGTTTTATAACCCGACTTTCAACCTCGCCTGGATTTGCTCCTGGATAACCAACCATAACGTCGGCCATAGGCACATTTATTTGTGGTTCTTCCTCTCTAGGAATGAGAAATGAACTATATATGCCAATAACCATCAAACCAATCATCAACAAAATGGTAAGTTTTGAGTTGATGAAAAAATGAGCTATTTTACCTGAAATTCCTTCTTTCATGTTCGTTTATTTTGGGCGTTTTAACAGGCTATTCGCTATATCTTTTTTACTTGTTCTCGATACCTTTCGTTACCTCAAGGCACTCAATCTGATATAAAAAAGGATGCCGCTGCTATCCTTAACGCGTTTTTAACTACTCCAAAGCCACAAAGACTTATGAACTAATTTTTTAACTTATTTTGATTTCTTTTTAAAGTCTTTTATCAAACTACCTTCCTTAAGGAGTTGTGGATGGGATTACTTTAGCTCCGTTAAACAATTTGCCATCAGCCGAAATAATATATCTTTCATTGGATGATAACCCAGATAACACTTCTACTTGGTCACCAAACGTTCTACCTAAGCGCAACCAACGTAATAACGCCGTATTACTTTCACTAACCGTATAAATTCCAGAAAGTTGCCCCTTAGTAACAAGCACTTCATTAGGTATCAAAACCATTTCAGATTTTTCTTGGGTCGTAATTGGAAACTGAACCGTTACAAACATGCCGGACAGGATTGAATCATCTGTTTTATCTAAAGCCACTTTCACCATATATTGCCCACCCGTATTTTTTGCAGAACTACTTATTTCAGTAACCTTACCTTCAACCGTTTTGTCAATTGATTTTACAAGGATATTGACAGAGATTCCTGAACTAATTTTTGAAATGTCACTTTCTGGCACACCAGCCATCACTTCAAATTTTCCTGGTGCTTCTATAGCTATTAAAGGCATTCCTGGGTTCGCCATATCGCCATTTTTAATGAATTTACCCGTAATAACACCATCAAAAGGCGCACGAATGTTAGCATAAGCAAATTGGGCATCTACTTCATTTTTCATTTGTTTTGCACCTTCTAATCTGGCTTTAGCCATATTGTAATGCGCTGTTATATCATCAAATTCTTTTTGAGATGCGCTATTTTCTGCAAACAAATTTTTAAAACGGTTATAATCTTTTTCAGCATTTTTATAGGCCGCTATCGCTTCTGATATGCCTGCATTAACTTGTGACAGTTTAGCTTGTAAATCTGCATTATTAATAGCGACTAGTAACTGACCCGTTTTTACATGATCACCAACATTTACAGGCGTGTTCGTAATAAAACCCATCATCCGTGTACTTAAACTGGCACTTTTAACGGCTTGTATGGTTCCACTAGCTGTTAAAAACGGCCTGCTACTATTTTCATTTATTTTGCTTACTTTCACAGGAATTGGCGGATTCCCTGCTATTGTTTTTTTCTCTTCACTACCACAGCTTCCTGCTAAAAATGTGAGTGCTAAAAAGGCTATTGTATATTTAGTTTTCATCTATTTATTTTTTATTGTTTTTAGAAGTTAATGTCATTCGCCAATAATTTTTTTATTGATATCAACATCATTAACATGGCTCGTTTCATAGTTTTCATTCAGCTTTAGTTAAAAACTGTAAGTATGCTTGTGTATAGTTATATTCAAAAATGGTTTGGTAATATTCTAATTGTTTTTGTGCGAATTGCGTTTCTGCTATTAATAAGTCTGATGTTTTTTCCAAGCCTTCTTCAAAACGATTTGTTCTAATTCTTAAAGATTCATGGGATTGTTCCATAGCTAGTTTTGAAAGTTGTAATTTGTTTTCAGCATCCATAAACATACGTTTGGCTTTATTCAATTCTAACTGACTTTGTGATAGATATTGCTCATATTGTAATTTTGATTTTTCATATGCTGCTCTACTTTTTTGAGATTTCCCAAAACGCTTGGTACCATCCAAAATAGTCCAACTTAATTGGGCACCCACTAAATAGCCATTGGCGTCACCTTGAAAAACTTTGTCATCGTACAATTCATAACTTCCAAAAGCATTTAAAGTAGGTAGAAACGTCATTTTATCAGCTTTGTTCATACTTTGATAGGCATTGGATGCTAATTGCATGGCTTTAATATCTGAACGTTCTGTGGGCACTTGAGATGCTGCAACTAAATCAAAATTATTGACAGTTAAGCTATCTGTAGGTTTTAGTATAGCATTGCTGGTATCGTTCATAAGGAATGATATATAATCTGAAGCGTTTTCAACATGACTTTTAGCTATTTGCAACTGATTCTTAACCTCAGTAACTCTAACTTCTACAGCCAACACATCGGCTTGTTGTAAATAGCCTTGTTTAAAGCTGTTATCTGCTAATTTTTTATTTGATTCTGCTGCTCTAAGTGCTTTTTCTAAAACATCTAATGCTTTATAAGCTAATTGCAATTGCATATACGCTTTATTGACTTCAAACATCAAATAATCACTGGTTCTTTCAGTTTGTAAAGTCATGGCTTCCATCTTACTTTTAGCTGCTTTGCGCTGATAAAGACCATCCATATTTATAAGTGGTTGTTTCACTTCAATGCGTGTCGCAAAATTTTGGGTTTGATCGGGATCATTTAATAATGCTGGATTAAAATCATTGGCAGTCAATATTTCCTGATTTAATTTTGAACCAAAAGCCATTAAAGGGTTGGTTGTAGAAATCCCTGTATGGGAAACTGCTATGTTTGGCAAAAAAATGGCATTGGTTTGTCTATAATCAGCTCTTGCTTGATTAAAGTCCTCTTTTGAAATTTTAATGGTTTGATTGCCTTCTTTAACTCTGTTTAACACTTCTGCTTTAGATATTGGGATAATATCTTGAGCATTAAGAATAGAAGCAAAACTTAAAAAACAAAAAGTTAAAATATTTAAGTTGTTTTTCATTTGTTGATTTATTGTTTTTATTGTCAAATTGAATGAGTCATGCATTACTTTCGTTGATATCGACCTCTACATTTGCTCATTAAAAAATTATTATTTAACAGAACAAATGTAGAGGTGTTTTTGAAGTCTTTTAGTAACCTATGTTACTTGGTATGGTAACTTATGTTACTTAATACTATAAAATATACTATTGAGAATAGCTATACAATGTAAAGATTGATAATGAAAAAAAATATGACTTTTGTTACGTAACATTTTGTTATTCAACAATATACTATCGAACAAAAAATTAGACAATAAAAATTAAACAATCTTGATTGCATTGAACAATTTACAAGTGCCCCTGACGTAGCCACATGTTTAGCATTTACGTTAACTCTGGCATAAATTAACGCATAGTTGAAGATTGCTTTTTTTGGTCTAATCAAAAAAATTGAGAGTGAATTTGTAGTAGGTATAGTTCTCGTCTTTAAGTTATTAAAGATTTTTGTCTAAAGTCAAATCAACTATACCGATTTGTTAGGATTTACAAAAAGCCAGTTCAACTGACTCTTTGAAAATTAACTGACGAATGGCTACCATTTTAAACCAATTGCATCAAATTTAATATACTCCTAAAAACCTAAAAACCACGTAATTAACAAAAATTACATGGTTTTGAAACTAAACAATTTTAGTTTTAGTGACCGCGGAGGGATTATAACCCTATCTTAAACTAGTAATCTTTATAGGTGCTTGAAGATGTCATTAATTCATGGTGGTTAAATAACTACCCTTTTAATTAAATTGGTTTGTTGACCAATGACTTTCAATCTGAAATAAAGATATAAAATTATCTTATTTAAAAGATATAAATTATGGTTCAAAACTAAAACTTCATTTTCTTATTATCAGAACTTTTAGCTCCTATACTTTCACATTCCACTTTATATTTTGAAGCCGCTGTTTTACTTCTAATAATGTTTTTAAAACATCAATGTCCTTAGGTAATTGACCATACACCAAATCCTTAAATTCATTATTGTATGTCCCTTTCAACTCATTCCATACATCCTCGGTATTGGTAAACAATAAGGCGTCTTTTGGATGGTTCTCTAACCATTTATTTCCAGATTTAAAACTGAATACATCATCATTGCCCACTGTTAATAGCATACTATCAAATTCAGGTGAATTAAAAAAGGCTTTTATAGTGTCTTGCTTTAATAATTGGTGAATATCATATGTATGGCGTATTTTGTTTCTTAGGTCATAAATAACATCATCACCATAAGAAAACCGAACAAGGCTCATAATCTTTTCGCAAATAGTTCTTTTCACATCCAATACTTGTACTTCAAACGGCAGCATATCATAAGTTTCAGCTATATCTAATTGATTATTCATCTGCATCATCTCAAAAACATAAGAACTAATATGTTGTTTGCGATAAGGTTCAAAACGTCCTAACCAGGTGGCTTCAACGACAATCACATTTCTTACTTGACCAAATTCACCTTGAAATAACTTCGGATAGTTATAAGCTATTTTTCTTATCATACCCAATTTATTCGTAATACCTTCTACATCGACTTCTTCAATTTTTGTAGCAACAACTTTAGTTATCTTCTTAAGCTTGTTTCTTAATTGATTCCCAGATTCACCTTCATTATTCAAAACCACCAAATCAATGTCTTCAGAAAACCGTTCTATAAAACCAAAACATTTTGATAATGCCGTTCCACCTTTAAAAACGGTCTGCTTTCCTATTGGATTGTTAAATATAGTATGCAAGGCTAACGTCACCCAATAATCCTTTTCTATATGAATTTCAGCAATGTTTAATTGCTGTGCTGTAATTCTAATAGCGTCTTCAAAAATTTTTATATCCTCATGGAGCTTCATACTAAATTCCAATTTTTTCCTGTTGAAAGTTGCTTACTAATAGCCGTTTTGTATTCTGAAAATGGGTTTAAACTTTCTTTAAGTACTTGTATAAACTCATTCTTCTCCATATTTTCAAGTAATGCCCCTAATAACGCTCTAGTTCTAGGAGGATATACTAAGGCATATTTTATAGTGTCAGCCAATTTTTTATTTGGCATCTCTTTTAACATGTTACTCAATATAACAACTGCTGCTTTTGGGTCTAGATCTGAAATTATATTAATGTCCTTAAGTGCATCTAGAAATCCTAATTGTCGATAATTATCATTTGTTACCTCGACATAACTTTTAACAGGTGTAGCCTTTATATTTCCAGCTTGCACATATATTCGTTTTCCTCTACTAGCAATTTTAATTTTAGAAGCTACTTGTCTTGTCAATCCCATTTGATTATATAAAGATGCTCCAGTAATGTAGGCAATACGTGTGTTTCCTTCAAACAAATACGGTTTTAACAGTTCTGCTTCACTCGGTTTAAGCTCACCAAAAACTGTGTTTTCTGGCTTATAAAACTTACCATTAGCTACTTTTTTAATAATCCCCTTTTTAAGTAAGCGTTCCAATGCCTTTGCTGCCGTTACATACTGGTCTGTAGTTATATTTAAATCTTTATAACCAAAGGTTTTACCTTGCGGAAACTGTTTTATTTGGCTTGCTATTTTAGTTGCTATATTCATAATCCTGCAAAGGTACAAATAAATACTATATGTCAAGTTTTTTGCTCAAAAAACTTGACATCGCAACAAGGATTTTCAAATGGTCACCTTTGGCACCACCAACTCTTTCAATAAGAGCAATATTCTTTAAAGCATCTAGATTATTATCAATAGCAATAGGACTTAAGCCAACTATTTCTTCAAGTTCTCTTTTAGAAACTTTATAGTTTTTATGAATAGCTTTAATAATATTAACTCTATTATCAGTAAGATTATCTACCCATTTATTAAAATCGAAAGGTCTTCTCAATGTAACCGTTTGCAATTTACCTTGGAACATATAGTTAATCTCAAATAATATATAAACATAGACGTTTTTTAAGCTTTTTTACTCTCGTTTTACTTTTGTAGGTGGAATTTGCCCTCGTTTAATTGTTACTTACTCTAAGCTTATTTATTTATCTCTCCATACGATTCAACCGACACTTTAAATTTTACTGTCGATTAGCGAACATTTTAAACCAAAATGATTCAAATTTAATGTACTCCTAAAAACCTAAAAACCACGTAATTAATAAAAATTACATGGTTTTGTTACTAAACAATTTTAGTTTTAGTGACCGCGAAGGGATTCGAACCCCCAACCCTCAGAGCCGAAATCTGATATTCTATCCAATTGAACTACGCAGCCGAAATATTAATTATTTTTTATTCGCTATTTATTATTGTAATACATTAATATTACAACTCGTCTTTTTAAGACAACTTAGCTTTTACAATATTGGAAATGGTTTTGCCATCAGCTTGTCCTGCCAATTCTTTACTAACCAATCCCATAACTTTGCCCATATCTTTCATGCCTTGCGCACCCACTTGATTTATAATATTTACAACTACTTTTTCAACATCGTCATCGCTTAGCGCAGTTGGTAAAAACTGACTGATAACTTTAGCTTCGGCTAATTCTGGTGCTGCTAAATCCTCACGTCCTTGCTCCAAATAAATGGCAGCACTATCTTTACGCTGCTTAACTTGTTTTTGAAGTATTTTAAGTTCTTGTTCTTCTGTCAGTTCTTCTTTTGCTCCGCTTTCTGTTTGCGCCAATAAAATAGCCGATTTTACAGCTCGTAAAGCTGTCAATGCTGTTTGATCTTTAGCTTTCATAGCTTCCTTTAAAGCCACCATAATATCCTGTTGTAAACTCATTGCTTTGTTTTTATTAGAATGCGAAGATAAAACAAATTTATAATAAAATATAGATGAAAAACAGATTCCTCAGAGCAAACTCTTGAGTTTTATTTTTGCCACGAATGACACTAATTTGCACAAATTTTAATGATTCTAAAAAATCACACAAATTTTATCTGCCTTTGGCAGATTCGTGGAATAAAAAATTTCTTTAAACAGACTGTCCTCGCAGAATCATAGAGGTATTTCGCCTGTTTCATTTTGACCTCAGGGTCAAAAAACCGAAATTTTGTATTTTACCTCACCCAGAACTGCCTTTCGAGCAGTTCTGAGCCTTCGGGGAAATATTTAAATTATAACATCCAGATTTGTGCAAATTAGTGTCATTCGTGGCTAATTTTTTATTTCTAAACTGGTGCGTTTGCCCTAACACATTCCTGCCTATATTAGGAATGTCTAAATTACGGGAATAAAAAAACCAAAAAGCTGAGGGGTATTTTTCGGGTTCATAACTAAGAGATTGTTTAAATTTTTTTTTGAAATGTTTTTTAGGGTATTTTTTGTCAGATGAAGGTGTTTTGAGATTCATAACATAGCTACGAACCGAAGAATAGCTAATGTATGGTGGAAAAAGACACATAAAAGAGTAAAAGAGCCAAAGGATAAAACTTATACAGTCTCTAAGCAAGGTCGGCATTCCTTTTAATTATAATATTATGTAAAAATGAATCATTGCTTAAATCCGTACAATATTGTCATTTACATTTACAATTTTGTCAATCCACAATTTTTACTTTCAAATTAATTAATAATAAAATAAATTGCTATGATTTATTTTGTATTTAAAAACGAACTCATCTTGATTTTTTGTTTTTAACCGAAAATGAGATAAAATTTGTACAGATGAGGCACTTTTTGTAAGGCATAGCATCGCTACGCATAAAAAAAGTAACGAAATATGGATAAATTTTAGCCATTCCTGCCTGCCGGCAGGCAGGTTTTAGGAAATAGAAAAAGTCAAGATGAGTTCACAACACCATAATCCAAGACATGAATAATTTTAAAGGCAAATTAATAATATGTATTTATTTTTCATATATAACCCTTGGCTTTACGCAAAGCTCTTTAGAGAGAGTATCGGTAAGTTTAAACAATTTTATTAATGAAAAAGGACATATCCTTGTTTTTAGAGGTTTGAATACTAGCGACCCCGATAAGCTGGAATCCCAAGGTCATTGGAACAAATCCTACTTTAAAGAAATAAAAAAATGGGGAGCAAACATAGTTCGCTTCCCAGTACATCCAACAACTTGGACAAAAAGAGGAAAGAAAAATTACCTTAAGCTTCTAGATGATGGTATAAAATGGGCGGAAGAGTTAGGTCTTTACGTTATAATTGACTGGCATAGCATTGGTAATTTACAAACAGAAATGTATCAGCACGATATGTACGATACCACATTAAAACAAACTTATGATTTCTGGAGAACCATCGCTGTAAAATATGGAAAAAACACAACGGTAGCCTTTTATGAGTTATTTAATGAACCTACCACATACAATAATACTTTAGGTACAGCAGATTGGGAAACATGGAAAACACTTAATGAGGAAATCATAACCATTGTTAGAGCTAATGGCGGCGAAGGCATTCCGCTTGTGGCAGGTTTCAATTGGGCCTATGACTTGACCCCAATTATTAATAATCCTATCCATGCAGAAGGTATTGCATACGTAAGTCACCCTTACCCAGAAAAAAGAGAAAAGCCATGGGAAGACGCATGGACAGCAGATTGGGGATTTGTAAAAGAAACATATCCAGTAATACTAACTGAGATTGGGTTTTGTGGCCCTGAAGATATAGGTCAGCACCATCCCGTTATAGGAGATGAATCTTATGGAGATGCCATAACCAATTATTGTGATGAAAAAGAAATTTCATATGTGGTTTGGGTTTTTGATCCTAATTGGGCGCCAAGATTATTTGAAAACTGGAACTACACCCCATCAAGACATGGAAAGTATTTTAAGAAAAAACTTCAAAGCTACAACTACAATTAATAAAGGTTCCATAGATTAAAAATAATATATATGAACATCCACCTCCTTCAAATACTAATACTTTCGCTATTATTTAATTGCAATGAAACACTGCCAACAAAATATGGTGCAGACAACAAGAATTTCCAATATAATGGCAGATATGACCTTATTGAAAATGGTGCCGCATTAATATCTCCGGGAGCCTCTGTATCTATCAACTTTTCAGGGAATGTTTGCGAAATCTATTTAAAGGCTGAAAAAGCCCCCTATAATTACGTAGCATTTGAATTAGATGGAAAATACCTCGGCAGAAAAAAAATTGAAAGCGAAGCCACTGAACCTTATATTTTAGAAGTCTCTTCAGAAGAAAAGACACATACCTTAAAAATTATTAAAGAGTCTGAAGCCAGTAATGGATTTGTCTTATTTAGCGGGATTAAGGTAGAGAAAGTTATGGGCTATACTCAACAACCAAAATATTATATTGAATATATTGGAGATTCCATTACATGTGGTGCCG
The DNA here is from genome assembly GCF_044335535.1 of Mariniflexile sp. HMF6888. Classification (NCBI taxonomy): domain Bacteria; kingdom Pseudomonadati; phylum Bacteroidota; class Flavobacteriia; order Flavobacteriales; family Flavobacteriaceae; genus Mariniflexile; species Mariniflexile sp. HMF6888. The sequence goes on from NZ_JBIQVZ010000001.1 coordinate 448,182, forward strand.
TATCAGACGGTAGTGTAACCCCTTGCGATGAAGGTGACTATTTTGACCATGAAAATGTATATTATTCTTATGGCGCCAATATAGCCAGAGCACTACAAGCAGATTTTATGTTAAGTTCTGTATCAGGCATCGGAATGTACAGAAATTGGAACGATGAAAACATAGAAGAACCTATTATGCCACAGGTTTATGAAAACTTGTATCTAGATACCAATCATTCAAAAAAATACAATTTTGAACGCAAGCCAAACATTGTTAGTATTTGTTTAGGAACCAACGATTTATCAAATGGTGATGGTATAAAATCTCGCTTAGCTTTTAATAAAGAAAAGTACACAGCCAATTACATAAACTTTGTAAAAACAGTCTTTAACCACTATCCCAACACACAAATAGTTTTACTGAATAGCCCCATGGTTGGTGGCGAAAATAATATATTATTGCTTTCATGTTTAAAAGAAGTGCAATCCTATTTTGCTGAAAACAATAATAAATCTATTTTATTATTTGAGTTTGACAAAACATATACAAACGGTTGTTTATGGCATCCTAGTGTTGAAAATCATAGACAAATAGCCGAAAAACTAACGCCTTTTTTTAAAAGCATTTTACATACTAAATAATGAAGTTCTTAAAAATCATCGTGCTATTATTGGTTGTAAAAGTATCCTATGCAAATGTGGTTCTACCTTCAGTATTTTCAGATCATATGGTTTTACAGCAGCAAGACAACGTAAGGTTCTGGGGCTGGGCAAATCCAGATGAAGAAGTGGTTATATCACCCTCTTGGACAGATGAAAATTACAAAACAAAAGCAACCAATCAAGCGTTTTGGGAGCTTACCATAAAGACCCCGAAATTTGGCGGACCATTTACCATTACAATTAAAGGTTATAATGAAATTGTTTTAAAGGACATCTTAATTGGAGAGGTATGGTTGTGCTCTGGGCAATCCAATATGGAAATGTCGGCCAGCTGGGGAATTGAAAATGGTGAACAAGAAATAGCTGAAGCCAATCACCCAAACATTCGATTTTTCACAGTTCCAAAGGCTTCTGCTGAAAAACCTCAAAATAATTTAATAGCCAATTGGCAAGTCTGCACCCCCGAGAGCATGGAACACACGAGTGCCTTGGCTTATTTTTTTGCCAAAAGAATACAGGAAAACCTAAACAATGTTCCCGTTGGACTATTGGTTTCTGCGTGGGGCGGAACACCTGCCGAAATTTGGATGCCTGAAGAAATTATAAAAAGAGATTCTATATTGAATAAAGCCGCAAATAAATTAGCACCTACCACATACGGCCCCATAGAGCCAGCTAGAGCCTTTAATGCCATGATCAATCCATTGATTGGCTACAACATCTCAGGCATACTTTGGTATCAAGGAGAATCAAATGTGGGCTCAAAGGTATATGATAAAACCCTTGAAGTATTAATTCAATCTTGGCGTCATTTATGGCAGAAAAATGTTCCTTTTTATTTTGTCCAAATAGCTCCCTACAAGTATGGGAAAAATCATTTTTCAGGTGTTGAAGTTAGGGATGCACAACGCAAAGTCGATGATAAAATTGAAAATACTGGCATGGTCATTATCAGTGACATATCTCCGATAGACGATATTCATCCAAAGGACAAAAAATCAGTGGGCATTAGATTAGCTAATTTAGCTTTAAAAAAACATTATAACACTTTAGATGGGCTAGTTGAAAGTCCAAGCTTTTCCAGTGTCACATTCAAAAAAAATAAAGCCATTGTTTCTTTTAAAAATGCCGAAGGGCTTTACTTAAAAGACAAAAAAACGTTATTTGAAATTGCCGAAGCCGATACATTGTTTTACCCAGCAACTTGTAAGCTATCAGGCACAGATATTATCCTTTCATCAAATAAAATTACAACCCCCAAATACATTAGATTCGCTTGGGGAAATACTTTGCAATCCAATCTGTTTAACAAGGCTGACCTACCAGCTTCTAGTTTTACAACAGAAAAATAAAAACGTAAATTAGATATCATGAATTTAAAAAAATCGCAACTCATTTTCACTTTAATGCTCATAGCTTTTATGAGTTGTCAAGCTCAAAAACCAAAACAAATGAATACTAAAAACACCATAGAACAAAAAATTGATACCCTTTTAAAACAAATGACCGTAGAAGAAAAAGTAGGTCAAATGAATCAATACAACGGATTTTGGGATGTTACTGGACCTGCGCCTGAAGGAGGAAGTGCAGAAAAGAAATACGCCCATTTACGAAAAGGCTGGGTCGGTTCCATGCTTAACGTAAGAGGTGCAAAAGCAGTCAGAGCCGTTCAAAAAATAGCCGTAGAAGAAACGCGCTTGGGTATTCCTTTAATTATAGGCTTTGATGTGATTCATGGCTATAAAACACTCAGTCCCATTCCATTGGCCGAAGCTGCCAGTTGGGACTTAGAAGCCATCAAAAAATCGGCTCAAGCAGCCGCCGCCGAAGCATCGGCATCTGGAATAAATTGGACCTTTGGCCCTATGGTTGACATCTCTCGTGATGCCCGTTGGGGACGTGTTATGGAAGGTGCAGGTGAAGACCCGTTCTTAGGAAGCAAAATCGCCGAAGTCAGAGTAAAAGGATTTCAAGGTGACGACCTATCCGCAGTAAACACCATTGCTGCTTGTGCCAAACATTTTGCTGGGTACGGTTTTTCAGAAGCAGGAAAAGAATATAACACAGTTGATATTGGGACTTCAACCTTACATAATATGGTATTACCACCATTTAAAGCAGCTGTTGATGCAGGGGTTAGAACATTAATGAACTCTTTTAATGAAGTAAATGGCATACCAGCTACAGGAAACGCTTACTTACAAAGAGACATTTTAAAAGGTTTGTGGCGTTTTGATGGCTTTGTAGTTTCAGATTGGGCCTCTTTAAATGAAATGATCACTTGGGGATATACCAAAGACAAACGTGAAGCTGCAAAAATAGCAGTTACAGCAGGTTCAGACATGGATATGGAAGGCTATGTGTATATTGAAGCATTAGCACAATTAGTAAAAGATGGTGTTGTAAGCGAATCGATAGTAGATGATGCCGTTAGAAGGATATTAAGAGTCAAATTTGAGTTGGGTCTATTTGATGATCCCTATAAATATTGCGATGAAACACGTGAAAAGGAAACCATTGGCAACTCAAAAAATCATGAAGCGGTATTGGATATGGCTAAAAAATCCATTGTGCTTTTAAAAAACGATAACAAGTTGCTTCCATTAAAAAAAGAAGGTCAAAAAATCGCTTTGATTGGCGCATTGGCTCATGACAAATCCAGTCCTTTAGGAAGCTGGAGAATTGCCGCCGAAGACGATACAGCCGTATCTGTTTTAGAAGGGATGCAGCGATATAAAGGCAATACGCTGACCTATGCCAAAGGAGCAGATGTAACAACTGAAAAAGCCGACTTTGTTCAAGAAGTAGTTATCAATACAACCGACAAAAGTGGGTTTGCTGAAGCCCTTGCCATCGCTGAGCAATCTGATGTTGTGGTCATGGTATTAGGTGAACATGGGTTTCAAACTGGTGAAGGCAGAAGCAGAACCAATTTACTGTTACCTGGTGTGCAACAGGAGTTATTGGAAGCAGTGTATAAAGTAAATCCAAACATTGTTTTAGTATTAAACAACGGCCGGCCATTAGCAATCAATTGGGCTGATGAACATATTCCAGCGATTGTTGAAGCTTGGCATTTAGGAACAGAAACCGGTAACGCCGTTGCCCAGATTTTATATGGTGATTACAACCCAAGCGGAAAATTGCCTATGACATTTCCTAGAAACGTGGGTCAAGTACCCATTTATTACAACTATAAAAACACAGGACGCCCTACAAATAAAGACAACAATGTGTTTTGGTCGCATTACACCGATGTAGAAAAAACGCCTTTATATCCTTTTGGATACGGGTTAAGTTATACCACTTTTGAATATTCAAATTTAGAACTAAATAAAAATTCGTTTAAAATAGGTGAAGATGTAAACGTATCTGTTACTTTAAAAAATACCGGGGACCTTAAAGGAAAAGAAGTGGTTCAGCTATACATTAGGGATTTATTTGCCTCTGTAACACGACCTGTAAAAGAGTTAAAAGGCTTCGAATTGGTTGAATTAAAAGCTGGGGAAACAAAAACCATTCATTTCATCTTAAACAAAGAAAACTTAGGGTTCTACGATAATGATGGGACATATATTGTAGAACCAGGAGATTTCAAAGTATTTATTGGGGGAAGCTCTGTAACAACTCTAGAGGCAGACTTTAGTTTGATTGATTAACCAACGCCTTATTGGCTGTTTTTATCAGCTCCAAGGTTGAAATATCTGTGGCAAAAACGGAATTCAAACCTTGGGGTTCTTGTGGCGGATCTGCCGTAAAATCATCGCCATGTTGCCATTTGCCTTTTTCAGGATTGGTTTTAGCAAACCCAGCAAATCCCCAAAAGTTTAATCCCGAAAGAATCTCTTGCTTTTTATAGCTTTCGGTAATTCTAGCAAAAATAGCGTTGTAAAATATATTTCGATTTTCTACAGAAGCCCCTAGAGACAAACTTTCTTTTTCACGTGGAAAACCAAATTCAGACACCACAATGGGTTTATTGAGTTTCTTGGCTATTTCGATATGTTCATCCATATATTCATAAGCTTTTACAATGGATTCTTGTGTCGTTTGTTTTTCATTATTGATATCATACCAACTCCAATTTTTAGGCCACATGTGCATGGTTAAATAATCAATGTTCTTGTTGGAATGCAATCTTTCATACATCTTGATGTCATCTAAATAACTAGCTTTTCCTTCTGCCCCTGTAGATACCAAGTGGTTTGGATCTAGAGACTTAATTAAATCAACGGTTTCATTTAACCAACCAGCAAAAGCTTTTTCGTGATTGGGAGTCATTAACACTCTAGGCTCATTAGCAACTTGCCAAGACATAATCGTATTATCATTCATATATTTTATCCCAGAATATTTATTGGTTCTGCCAATAATAAATTTAAGATGATTATAATAAGCCTCTTTACACGGTTTACAGCTATGAAATTGTTTGGTGTAATTCATATACTCGTCCCAAGAATATTGTTCTAAAAATGGGTTTGGAACTTCTCCATAACCATTCCATTTTAAATATTCGGACATACCTCCAGACCAAATCCAATTATTGTTTAAATATAAAACGGCATACATCTGTCGTTTGCGCATTTCTGCCATCAAGAAATCCAAACCGTCCAATAAATCCTTATTATAAACCCCTTGTTCTGGTTGTAAAGCGGGATATACTTTAGAATCTCCCCCATCGCCTTCTGCTCCAACCAGAATGCGCAAATTGTCAATACCAACTTCTTTCATTAAGTCCAATTCTTTAATAAGACGATCCCTATCCCCTATATTTTTAGCCGCTATTAATGGGCCGTACCAATAATTTGCACCAACAAAATAATAGGGCTTACCATCTTTTACAAACTGGGAATCCTGAACTCTAATTTGGTCGATATCTACACTTCTTACAGCTTTTCTGTACTTAGCACTTTTACAAGCCGAAAAGAGCATAATTGTCGAAATGAACAGGATAAATTTATTTATTTTCATCATAAATTGGTTTTAGTTTGGTAATGTATACATAGTAGGCAATTCGTTTTGAAGTACCGTTTTTGGTTTATTTGCAAAGGCAATAAAATCAGCAGTATCTGGCAACCCTGGTGCGGGTGTACAATATGTAGTCTCCGTGTTATACCAAAACATCATATAACCAATTTCAGTATTATTAGCTGTTATGGCATTATACAAGTTTATTGAGTAAAAGTTAGGAATTGGATTATTTGTTCCTGGTGTGATAAAATAACCCGTTTCGGTGAGTGCTGCTATTTTAACCTTTTCTATCGCCAAATTTGAAATAATTTGAAGTTTTTTATTGGCATTATTAACACCTGTTTGCCCTTGGTTATTTAAATCCCCATAATTATCCATTCCAAGAATATCTACATAACTATCCCCTGGGTACCTTTCTAAATATTCAATTGAAGAATCAAAGCTATTATCAGGAGAAAAAGCAAAAAGAATGTTATTAACATTCAAAATATCTCTTAAATATTGAACCGAAAATTGCCAAAGAGAAATAAACTGTTGCGGTGTACAATATGATTTTCCCCACCAAAACCAATCACCATCAAACTCATGAAAAGGCCTAAATATAAAGGGTACTAATTTACCATCGGCACCTACCATACTTTTGGCAACTTCAGCAACTTTTTCAAGTTTTTGTTTATAATATTCATGATTTTCCCCTCCAGGTAAAATGCTAATAAAGGCATTGCTTTTCTGGAAATCCGTCATCTCACTGGTGTAAAAAGAAACGCCTTCATAAGGTTCTCTTAAGTGCCAACTAAAGGCGTTTACCATACCTTTATTGTAGGCTTCAATGGCATCGGATTTAATGCGTTGTTCTTGTTGATAAAACCAATTTGAAGATGTGCCATCATTCAGGTCGTCTGTAATAAACAAAAAATCCGATCCTAATAATCCAGGATCACTCCCTGTTGTTTTCTTAATATCGGAATCTCCTGCCATGTTATTATAAAAATCATGAAACGCATTATGCTGACCAACGATAAAGTGTGTTCTTGATAGTGTTTTAAGATTGTAAAACAAAGCAACTGTTTCGGCTGTAGCATTTGGGTTTACCATATAAAGTGTAGCATCTTGTGGCTGCAAAACAAAACCATTATCTGGAATTGGCGTATCTTCAGTAAGTTCATCTTTAGAACAACTTACAGATAATAAAACTATTACAAGCATTAAGGACACCTTACTTTTGCCTAACATTGGTTCGTTTTGATTGTTCATTTGCTTATGCACATATTATAGATGGTTTAATTATTTAAAACTATACATGCCCTAGATGTGTGGTAAGGTGCTTTCCACATACTTACCTTATTTTCTTCCGTATAAACATTTCCTTTTTTATCTACCCTAAAAAACCATTCCCCGTTTTCATGATCTATGAGATGTTTTTTAATATAATCCCATATTTTTACTGAAGTGATTCTAAAGTTTTTATCGGGATTTAATTCAAAGGCATATTTTAATCCTATTAAAGCTTCCACTTGTGGCCACCAATGCTTATCTGTATCTATATGGTTGGTGATTAAATTTTTTTCGTTTAAAACAGCGCCATCATCATCAATAGCTTCATTTAAAAAAGTATCAGCTACTTTTATAGCTATAACATTCGCTTGATTTACCAAATCTTCATTATTCAATTGTTTCGCTGCTTCAATAACCAACCATGCGGTTTCAATATCATGACCATAAGATACTGTATGGCTCAATAAAGTCCAAGTGTCATCAAAAAATAAATCGTAATGATTTTGATTGTTCAAGAATTTTTCAAAAAACAGGTTTACAAGTGTTTTTAAAGAATCTCTTAATTGAATAGTGTCATAAATTTTAAGCAATGTCGTATAAGCTTCCAAAACATGCAAATGTGTATTCATTGTTTTGGAAGCATTCATATCCTTATCACTTAATCGCATATCTTCTATCGGACTCCAATCTTCATTAAAAGCTTCGAAATAACCTGTATTTAATGGGTCTTTTGCATGCTTCTCTATAAGTTCAAAAATTCCTATAGCCCACTTTTTTGCTGCGTCATTTTTTGTAAATATATAATATTCAGACAGTGCATAAATAGTAAATGCTTGAGCGTAAACTTGTTTGCGTTTGTTTAAAGGATTCCCTTTATAATCAAGTTCCCAAAAAACCCCTCCGTTAGTTTCATCTTTAAAAAAAGTCTTTAAATACTGAAATGCTCTATCACAAATATCTTGGTATTCATCTGTTTTTAAATGATTTGAAGCTGCTGAGAACGACCAAAGAATGCGTGAATTCAAAATAATACCCTTGGGGGCTTCCGAAACAACTTTATTATAATGATTTATTTTGCCTACAAACCCTCCGTGTTCTAAATCTAATGTGTTATTAGTCCAATAACTTAGTATGTTTTTTAATTCAGAATTCAGCTCTGATTTGAGTTGGTTGTAGGCATTCATAATTAGTACAAACCTTTGTTTTTTTCTATGAGGTTTAAAATTGTTTGTACTGAACCCGCAGAAGTAAATTTATCTTCTGGTGTGTTCATACAATAATCCACTAATTTTTCAATGGTTGAAGTTGCTACATGCATTCTTGTATCGCATGATGCATAGTAAATATAAACAGTGCCATCCTTATCGGCTATCCAACCATTTGAAAATAATACGTTAGACACATCTCCTACTCTTTCTTCATTTTCCGGTGCCATAAAATAACCTGCTGGGCGGTGGATCACTTTTGAGATATCGTTTAAATCTGTCATAAACATATACAAGGTATAACGCAATCCTGCAGCTGTATTTCTTACACCATGAGCAAGATGCAACCAGCCTTTATCTGTTTTAATTGGTGCTGGTCCCAAACCGTTCTTAAGTTCGTAGATGGTATGGTATACTTTATTATTGATTATGCTTTCACCTTTTACAACTGGATTCGTCATATCATCAATATACCCCAAGCCAATGCCGCCACCACTTCCAACATCTATAAACCCTTGTTGTGGCCTTGTATAAACAGCGTATTTTCCATTAACAAACTCAGGATGAAGTACCACATTACGTTGCTGCCCGGTATTTGAAATTAAATCTGGCAATCGCTCCCAATTGATCAAGTCTTTTGTTCTTACAATTCCAGCATTAGCAATAGCACTGCTAGTGTCTTCTGGCGGAACATTTGGATCCTTTCGTTCGGTGCAGAAAACACCATAAATCCAACCATCTTCATGAGTTATTAAGCGCATATCGTATATATTGGTATCTGGATTTTCCTCAATTTGGGGTATCACGCAAGGTTTATCCCAAAACTCAAAATTGTCAATACCATTCGGGCTTTCAGCTATGGCAAAAAATGATTTTCTATCATTACCCTCTGTTCGAAGACACAATACATATTTATCATGCCACTTTATTGCTCCCGAATTCATTACCGCATTAAACCCTATTCTTTCTAAAGCATTTGGGTTTGTTTCTGGATTTAAATCATATCTCCAATGGATTGGAACATGCTCGGCAGTTACAACTGGATTTTTATATCTATTATAAACTCCATTTGATTTAGAAACAGGCTCATTTTCTCTGCAAATCAATCTTTGATGAGCCATTTTTACATCTTCTATATGGTTAATTATTTTGTACAATGTATTCTTTTTTAAAAGTTACTAATCTAATTTTTCTTCTAATGTATTCCACCAATATTTCTTTAATAGAACTATACAAACGATTAAAACTACCATGGATATATATAGTGGTGTATTCTGCCTAAATATGAGATACATGGGGATAATCACTAAAGCTGTTTGGGCTATAATACCTATGGCAACATTGAACATATCCCGTCCAAAATCTGAATTCTTTTTAAAGTCTGGATTTTCGAGTTTTAATTTCTCATAAATCGGTGCCCAAAAGCCCCAAGGCCTGACGTTTTTATAAAATGTTTTTAAAACAGCTTCCTCGGTTGGAGGGGCGGAATAAGTCCCTATAATAGAGCCAATAATTGATATCACAAGTAAAACAGGAAATAGATATAACCCTAAAACATCTGGAAATAATTCTGGCACAATAGCTGCTGCCAAGAGTCCTGATGCCATACCCCAAAAGAACCCCTCCCCATTAAAGCGCCACCAATGCCATTTTAAAATATTAGCCCCTACATAACTACCATACAGCACCGAAACAATCCACTGCAATACAGAATTAACATCTTTTGCAAACAAGCCTAATACAATACTAATAAAAACCACAATAATACCAGTAGCATAATTCATGATTTTTAATTGGTTGGCACTGGCCTCTGGATTTTTATACTTTAAATAAATATCATTTACCAAATAAGCTTGTGCGGCGTTTAAGGTACCTGCAAAAGTTGACATAAACGCTGCGATTAGACCAGCTAACAAAAGACCCAATAAACCAACAGGGACAAATGCTTTTATGGCCGTTGGTAGAATTAATTCAAAATCAATATTACCAGAAACCGTTAACAAATCCAACTTTTCATAATACACTAAGGCTAAAGCTGCAAATCCTGCAATCATTAAATAACGAATTGGCATTAAGATTACAGATACAAATCCGCTCATTTTTGATGCTTCCGAAGAAGATTTTGTTGAGAGTATCTTTTGCATATCATAAGTAGGTGCTGGACCTGCGATACTTACCAAAACGCCTTTAAAAACCATCATCATAAAGAAAATAGTAAATAAGCTAAAGCCGTCTTCTTTAATCTTTTGATTGACCTCAGGAATAATGGCGCTCCAATCCATATTTAATTTCCAATCAAAAAACGGACTTAACCAACCATCTGGAACGTTAAGTGTGTTTGCGCCAATTGCTACGAAGCCTAAATACCCAATTACCAATGCTGCAATCGTCATAATCGCAAATTGAACAACATCTGCCCAAACAATACCAGACATCCCACCAAGGAGCGAATAGAAAACTGCAAAAAGTGTAAAAATAATACCGTAAAAATGGGGTACAAACTCTGGTGTTACAGAGAAAGGAATATAGTTACTTATCACTTCCCAAGGAATAAAGATTTCTATAAATTTACCTAAACCTATAAACCCGTAAGCCAAATACCCCAAACACATAATTAAAGCAAAAACCACAACAATGATATGCGATAGTTTTGCTCCTTTTTTAAATCCAAACCGCGTTCCTATCCATTCTGCTCCCGTAGTGGCATTAGATCGTCTCAACCATTTCGATAAATAAACCATTAAAAATATCTGATTAAACACTGGCCATAACCAAGGAATCCAAGCACTTTTAATACCATAAACAAACATGATGGTAACAAGCCAAATGGTACCGGAAATATCAAACATTCCCGATGCATTGGAAAGACCAAGTAAATACCAAGGAATCGTTTTACCTCCCAATAGATAATCGTCTTTACTACGCTGAGCTCTTTTCCTAAGTACTAATCCTATTACAATAATGGTCACTAAATAAGCCGCTATAATTAATATATCTACAGTATGGAGAAATTTCATAAAATTCGTTTAGGTTAGTATTTTATATTATTAATGTCTTTTAAAAATAATGCTTGGGGCTGTTTTGCAAATGCTTTAAAATCTGCTTCACTCTTATGCGCTTTGTTTGGCATGTATTGTTCGCCTCCGCAGCCATTTCTCCAAAAAAGCACCCAGGAAATTCCTGAGTTTTCAATATTTGGGTACAACACGTTATTAAACCAATTCTGGTCAGGATAAGATGCTTCTATAAACCAGTTTATGTCACCTGATTTATGTATCCCCGTTTCTGTAAGTGCATATAGTTTATATTTTTCGTTTGCAATATTTTTTATAATTCCCAAATCGTTTACAACGGAATTACTGTATTCAACAGCATTTTGAAAGTCATAAATATCAATACCTAAAACATCTACAAAACGGTCTCCAGGATAATATTCCATATAATCATCATTAGGGTTCAATTTATTTGGAGCATACACATATATTAAATTATGAACCTCATACTTATCCCGTAATGAGTAAACAGTATGTCGCCATAATTGTATGTATTCTATGGAATTACAATTAGGATTACCCCACCAAAACCATCCGCCATTCATTTCATGATAAGGTCTAAATATGATCGGAATTTCTCTTCCTTTATGTTTTACGGATTTTAGAAAAACGGCTACTTTGCTCAACCATGACTCATATTTTTCGACAAGCGCTCCTTCTCCTATAATTTCATTTACAGCTGGCGTTGTGTCCCAAGAATTACTATTGGTTTTTGGATTATCGGCATGCCAACTTACCGTTATGATCCCCCCTTTACTATATGCATCAACCATTAAGGCTTTCATCGTATTAAAAGGAACACCATCAATATTATTGGCATTTCCTAATTCAATACCACTGATGTCAAATCCGTAAACGGCAGGAAAATCTTCTACCATATCATACACATCACTTTTAATGAGATTTGGAAAATCAGCATGTTTCCAGCCAATACCATAAGCTGTGGCATCTTGATGACCAACAGCAAATCCTTCTTTTGAAAGGTAGAATAATTTTTTATGAAGTATTTTAACTTGTTTTGACGCTTTAGTATCAACCAATAGTGGCTTTTTATAAACCATATTATAAAAAGGCTTACAGGAATTAAAAATAGTGATGAATCCCACAATTAAAATCGTTGCTAGTCTTTTTTGAAAATCACATATTTTACAACCCATACTTATTTAGTAACCATTTTTTGATAATTTCATATTACATTAAATATAAAATATATAATTTTACTTCGACAATTTTATGAAAGTCAAAATTAACAATTATATAGAGCCCATCTATGATATTATTTTATCAATATGATAAAATATAATTACAACTAAAATGAATATCTTAAATAAACTACACAGAGAAATAACACCTCTATCTCCAGAAGACAGTTTTTTAGTCTTCGATAGAGTTAAGGATGAATTTGATTTTCCTATCCATTTCCATCCTGAATATGAATTGAATTTTATCAGCAATGGCAAAGGGGTTAATAGAGTTGTTGGCGATAGTATTGAAGAGATTGACAATATCGAACTTGTTTTAGTAGGTCCAAATCTCCATCATGGCTGGTTAACCCACAATTGCAAAAGCAAAGAAATTCGCGAAATCACTATTCAGTTTCATGACAACTTATTCAACAATGAGTTTTTATCAAGAAAGATAATGAAACCTATTAAAGATATGTTTGACAGATCTATACATGGTATTTTGTTTTCTAAAAAGGTAAGCACTGACATGTTTGAACGTATTTCGCAGGTTTCTAAATTAGATAGTATGGACTACTTTTTGGAAATAATCTCCATTCTCCATGATCTAGCTAACTCAAGAAACCAAAGACTTCTTTCCAGTTACACTACAAATCGGGATAGTTTTGAAAATAGTGATAAAATTAAAAGGATTTACGAATACGTTCAGGAAAATTATGATAAAAAGATAACACTCGCCGAAGCTTCTGAACTTGTGAATATGAGTCAAGTATCTTTTAATCGATTTATGAAAAAAAGAACAGGCAAGACTTTTGTTGATTATGTTAACGATGTTAGAATTGGTTATGCCGCCATTAGGCTAATCGAAAAAGATGTAAGCATCTCTGAAATCGCATTTAACTGTGGCTTCAATAATATAGCCAATTTCAATAGAGTCTTTAAAAAATCTAAAAAATGTACACCAAGTCAATATAAAAATGACTTTTCCGGAATCAAAAGGATTCTATAATTTAATAACATTGATAATACTTTTTTATCAAAATATCCCTTTCAAAACCTTCAAAAGTTCATTCAAAAGCGAATGTTCACTTCTTCAAACAGCTCTTTTTTAAACAAATGATTATAAGAAGAGTTCTCATGCACGTCTTTGGCGAAAATATTTTATTGGTAATTGACAAAATAATATTAACGTTAGCTTAACATTTAATCTAATTTTGGAATTAACAAAAAACTTAACAACTAATTATATATATCACAAAATAGTTGGTTATTAAATGAACAATTAACATAGCTAACACAAAAAGACATATAACAAATTTGAACCAATTCAACACGATTAATCATAATTTTAAAAAAATGCCTATGAATTAAAAATTCACAAATAAAAACATGGATTTTTTTAGTAATGCGTTTTTTCATGTTTTCAACCACTTTCTTTAATAACAAACTAATTTATTAACTCAAACTAAATCAATATGAGAATAAAGCTTAAACTAGCAATTATTACATGTCTAATGTTTTATGCACAAAATGCCATATCTCAAGAAAAGACAATTTCAGGAAATGTAACAGACGCTTCAGGCATGCCTCTTCCAGGCGCAACACTTATTGTGGTAGGTACAAATAATGGAACTATTACAGACTTTGATGGTAACTACTCTCTTTCCAATGTTAGTCCTTCAGATCAAATTTCATTCTCTTTCGTTGGAATGATTACACAAACCATATTAGTGGGAAACCAAACAACAATTAATGTAGTTCTTCAAGAGTCTTTAGAATCTTTAGAAGAAGTCGTAGTGGTTGGATATGGTACTCAGAAAAAAGCTTTAGTAACAGGTGCAAGTGTCAATATAAAAGGGGAGGATATTGCTGCCCTAAATACCGGAACAGCTATGGAAGCACTTCAAGGTGTGGCTGCAGGTGTTAGCGTTACAAGAAATAATGGTGCCCCAGGAGCCGGTACAAGAATAACCATTCGTGGTTTAGGTACCATTGGAAACTCAGACCCATTATACATTGTTGATGGGGTAGCCGTAGGGAATATAGATTATTTGAACTCATCTGATATTGCATCAATTGATGTTTTAAAGGATGCAGCGTCTGCAGCCATTTACGGTTCAAGAGCAGCAAATGGTGTGGTTTTGGTAACTACAGTAAAAGGAAAAAAAGATAGTCCTACTCAAATTAGTTATGACACCTACTACGGATACCAAAACATATACAAAAACTTAGATCCTTTAGATGCTCAAGAGTATATGTATATTATGGATGAAAGCCGTGTTAATGATGGCTTACCTCCAAATGATTGGGAAACCCTGCTTAAAAACAATACTTGGCTGGAAACAAATTACCCGGGATTAGGAACGCAATTAGGTAAAGAAATTTGGTCAAAGCTTCAAAACGGTTGGAAAGGTACCAACTGGATTGATGAAATGACACAAAAAAACGCCCCGATTCAAAGCCATGCCGTAAACATTACGGGAGGTAGTGAGGATATTATTTATTCAGCAGGCGTTTCTTATTTAAGTCAAAAAGGTATTTTAGGAGGTAACATCATTGATGCTGGATATAAAAGATTAACAGCAAGACTTAATACGCAAATGGTATTAAAAAAGAATGACGAACACGCTATCATTACGCTTGGTGAAAACTTCACATACACAAATACAGAAAACAGAGGTATAGCAACAGGAAATATTTACTGGAATGATTTACATGACGCACTGATTCAAACGCCTTTGCAGCCTGCTTACTGGCAACAAGCTATTGACAGCAATGTTAATGAATTTGGCTTTACACCTACTTTAGATGGTATAAGTACTGGTTTTACCAATCCAGTGGCCATCATGTTTTACAGAAATAACTATAATTATGGTAAAGGAAACAAAGTTACAGGAAATGTATTTGTAGAACTTGAGCCAATAAAAGATTTAAAACTTAGAACGTCCTATGGTATTGATGCGTGGTTTGGCCATAACCGATCCATGAACCCTACCTATCATTTAGGCTTGCTTTACCAAGATGATGTAGATGGTGCTCAACAAAGTCAATACTTTGGTAATAATTATACGTGGTCAACAACGCTTTCATACGATATGCAATTTGGTGATCACAAAATAAATGCCTTGATTGGTACTGAGTTGCTTCAAAATCAAATCAATACTGAAGTAGGTGGTTCCAGAAATAATTTATTATTCCCTGGGAATCCTAAATATGCTTATATAAACAACACGCAGAGTCCTGGTTCTGTTAGTGATATTAACACTTGGGGAGCTGATTGGGCCGCTGGTGGTGGTGGTTTATTATCATACATTGGAAGAGCACAGTACAACTACAAAGAGAAGTATCTTATTTCGGCTACAGTGCGTGCCGATGGTTCATCAAATTTTGCAAAAGGCAATAGATGGGGAATTTTTCCTTCGGTATCTACGGGTTGGGTATTAACAAAAGAAGACTTTATGTCAAATACTTCAAGTTTCCTTGATTTTACTAAAATTAGAGCCAGTTGGGGACAAAATGGTAATCAATCCATTCCTAATTTCATTTATTCATCACAAATTGCGTACGCATTCCCAGGATATTTCTTTGGAGACACAAAACCTGTATCTGGAACAACATCTTATCCTGAAAAGGTTGTGAATCCTGATGTTACTTGGGAAACTTCAGAACAGTTAGATCTTGGTTTTGATGCACGTATGTTCAATTCAAAATTAGGTATAACATTTGATTGGTATAAAAAGACAACTAAAGACTGGTTGGTACAAGCAGCTATTCTTGGCACATCTGGTGCAGGCGCACCATATATTAATGGTGGTGATATTGACAACACAGGTGTAGAATTGGTATTAAACTGGAATGATAACATTGGTGATTTTAAATATGGTATCACATTAACCGGATCACATAACAAGAATGAGGTTACAAGAATAGCCAATACTGATGGAATAATCCATGGACCAAGTAATGTACTATCACAAGGGACAGGTGAAATTTCAAGAGTCCAGGTAGGGCAACCTATTGGTTTCTTCTATGGTTACAAAGCCGATGGGATTTTACAAAATCAAGATGAAGTTGATGCTTATGTAAAACCTGCCGATGGCACACCATACTTTGCTGACCAACGTCCAGGAGATGTTCGTTTTGTAGATCAAAACCAAGATGGTGTTATTGATGAAGCGGATAAGGTTTATTTAGGAGATCCTAACCCTGATTTTGAAGCTGGTCTTCAGTTGCATTTTGAGTATAAAGGCGTTTATGCAAATACAACACTTTCTGGAAAGTTTGGAATGCAAGTCATGCAATCGTACCGTTCATTTGCTGACAATTTTACCCAAAACTATACATCAAGTATTTTCAATCGTTGGCATGGAGAAGGCACTTCAAATAGATGGCCACGGTTGAGTTATACCTCAAACAGAAACTTGCAATACGTTTCTGATATTTTTATGCAAAATGCAGATTATGTAAGGATTAATAATTTAACCGTTGGGTATGATTTTGGAAATAGATTTGCTGATATAGCAGCAATAACAGATCTTAAAATATATGTTTCTGTAAATAACTTGCATACGTTTACCAATTATGATGGCATGGATCCTGAGGTTCGTTATTTTGGAGGAGCTGTAGATGGTGCAGATGCTACATGGGCTTCAGGTATAGATCTTGGATTGTATCCGCAGGCTAGAACAGTCATGTTTGGATTGAGTGTAGACTTTTAATATAAAAAATTGAGATGATGAAAAAAATAAAATATTTCATAGTGATGGCTATTTCAACAGTGATTGTTGCTACTAGTTGTACAGATAAATACTTAGACACAGAGAATCTTTACGGAAAAAGTTTGGAGTCTTATTACAAGACACCTACCGATATAGAAGAAGCAATGGCAGGGGTATACAATGCTATGTACACGCCCAATGTACATAGTAATGAATCCATGGCTGCATGTTTAATGTCAGATATGATGTTAGGTGGCGGTGGGCCAGATGATAAATCAGCTAAATGGGTTGATAATTTTGAAGATCCCTTAGAAGATACTTATCGTAATATGTGGACACAATCATACAATGGTATTTCAAGGGCCAATGCCATTATTGAAAAAACAGCCGATGCCGATTTTTCTTCATATTTCAGTAGTCCAGAAGAAGCTCAGCAATTTAAAGATCAGGCCATTGGAGAAGCATTGTTTATGAGAGCTTTTTATTATTTTAGACTGGCGAAATTCTTTGGTGGTGTGCCGCTAATTATTGCTCTTGACACCCCGAGAGATTCTCCAAGAGCTACCTATTCTGAGACGTTTGCTCAAATTGCTTCAGATTTAAAATTGGCCATTGAAACAATGCCAGATACTCCTTTTCCAAGCATTCCCACATCTAGTTACGGACATGCCAATAAATGGGTGGCCGAAGCCTATTTAGGACGTGTCTATTTATTCTACACAGGGTATATGACTAATATGGAGGGAACTTCAACAAGTGAGCTACCCTTGGTTGATGGCGGATCTTTAAGTGCTTCAGATGTTGCCTCATATTTAGAAGATTGTATAAACAATAGTGGACACCAATTAACTCCAGACTTTAGAAACCTATGGCCTTATTCCTATGTAAACCAAGCTGCAGGAACAACCGTATTGCCTTGGGCTGCAACAGAAGGCTTATCTTGGGTAGGTCAAGATGGATCGTCTCCAACCTTTGGTAGCGGCAACTTTGAAACCATGTTTGTGCAACGATTTTCATTTGGAGATTGGCAATGGAGCAATGGGGCTATTTATACCAACAGGCTTTGTTTATTTACAGCGTTACGAGGTAATTCGCTGTCTCCTTTTGGACAGGGCTGGGGTTGGTGTACTGTAAACCCAAAATTATGGAATAGTTGGGACGCAGCAGATCCGAGAAAAGAAGGTTCTATTCTTGAGGTAGGAAATGCAGATCAAGGAACTGGAGCTTATGCTCCTAATCAAGGCGATCATGAAACTGGTTTTTTTAGTAAAAAATATACAGCTTTACAACATGATGATGGATCGGGAAGTGTTAAAGGTATGTTTGTGCAGATGTATGATTGGGGTAACGCAGATATTCAATTAATGCATGCACAAGATTTTATTTTTATGCGCTATGCGGATGTGCTATTAATGCATTCTGAAATTACCCAAACCGCTGATGGGTTAAATGCCGTTAGGGCAAGAGCAGGATTGCCAGCAATTGGTTATTCTTTAGCTGCTTTGAAACAAGAGCGTCTACACGAATTTGCTTTTGAAGGGTTGCGTTGGTTTGATATAGTGCGTTGGGGAGATGTTGATACAGCATTTGATTATACATTAAATGTAAACAATTCAGGAACTCCTGCTACGTATCATGCAAACTATAGAACAGAAACAAAAGGCTTGGTTCCGATCCCAGAAACTGAAATAAGATTATCAAATGGGATTTACCAACAAAACCCAGGATGGTAGTTTAATTGTTTAATTTATAAAATCAGAAAAAATGAAAATAAATAAAATAATAAATCTATTTATGGCTTCTTTAGTGCTAATATTAGTAGCATGTGAACCTAATGTAGATGAACAACATTTGAAAAACACAACGGATGTTGCCGGTGTAGAATTGGTAGCCACCCAAAGTACAGAGGGGGGTAATGAAATCACCTTGAACATGGTGACTCCTGGTATTACGGGTTATTGGGATTACGGCTTAGGCAAAGCACTTACAAATAAGGTTACATTTATCTATCCGATACCTGGTACATCTACGTTTACCTATACAGGAACTTTAGGGTCAGAATTCTTTACAAAAACAATTGATGTTCAAGTAGACCAACTTGACCATTCATTGGACCAAGACTGGTATGACCTTGTAGGTACAGATACTGCTGCCGGTAAAACATGGGTTTTTGATGGAGGCCCAGACCCTGACGGAAGACAATGGTGGTTTATGTCTGCTCCAGGAAGTACAGACAATGCTTGGTCACTATGGTGGAATGCAGGAGGAGATTGTTGTCCTCCAAGTGATGCAGCAGGTAAAATGCATTTTGATTTAGATGGTGCAGCCAATTACACTCATTATGCAGATGCTAGTAGCAGCACAAGTGAATCAGGAAGTTTTGTGCTAGATGTTGACAATCAAAAACTTATAATTAGTGGAGCAAAACTGTTAGGTGCAGATGCAGGTAATGCAGATGGAGTATATAGTATTGTTTCTCTTACTGAAGACAAAATGGTTCTTTATTTAAGCAATAGCGAAACATATGGTACTGGTTGGACATTTGTTTTCGTTCCAGAATAAAAGCTTTAAATAAATAGTATCCTATTTTATTAAATTTTTAGTTTGAGTTATTTAATTTAGTGAGATATTTACCTTTACTGGTTTTAAAAATTAAAACCAGTAAAGAATATCTTTTTAATCTGATATTTTTCAATAAAGTTTAGAAATCTAATTATCAAAACTGTTTAAATAATTCTCACTAATTCAATAAAAAAAGGGATTTTACAATATTGTAAAGTCCTTTTTTTAAAAGTAAACGGCATGTCCTATATGCTCAAATTAAAACAGAATTTAATAAAAAAATGAAATTAATTTGTAAACAAATCGCGAGAGTATTAATACTTTTTGTAATTAGCATGACATGCCTGTCTTGTAGTAATTCAGATCCGGCTCCTGAAAATCCTATAGTTACACCAGAGGAAATAATTCCAGAGAATATAGAAATAACCGTAACTGTTTTAAATACAGATGCAACAAACCCTAACGGTGATGGTTCAGGAAAAGTACAATGTGTGGCAACGGCAGATAATACCGTTAAATTCGGATTTAAATTTGGTAATGCTCTAGAAACACAAAGTACTAATGGAACCATGGACTATACATTTACTGAGCCTGGCAACAATAATTATACAATAACAGTATATGCCTATTCAAGTACTGGAAATTCAATAAGTAGATTTACAACAACTTCAGTCTATGTTACAGAACCCGAACTACAGTTGGTTTGGTCTGATGAATTTGATGTTGATGGTAGCTTTAATACGTCTAACTGGATCGCTGAAGTGGTGCCTCCAGATAATGGTAGTTGGTTTAATGGTGAAAAACAACACTATACAGACAGAGCTAATAATGTGTATGTGTCTAATGGAACACTCAAAATTGTAGCAAAAAAGGAAACCTATACATACGGAAATAGTACCAAAGAATATACCTCAGCCAGACTTATTACAAAAGACAGAGTTGAATTCACCTATGGGCGGGTAGATGTTAGAGCAAAATTACCAAAGGGCGATGGGACTTGGCCAGCTATATGGATGCTTGGAGCTAATATTGATACAGTGGGTTGGCCTGCTTGCGGAGAAATAGATATTATGGAACATTGGGGACATAAACCTGGAATTGTATCAAGCGCCACACACACTACAGCATGTTCTGGTGGTTGTACTGATGTAAGTGTTGGCTCTTCAACGTTACCCGATTATGGGACTGAATTTCATATATACTCTCTTGAGTGGAATAAAAATGAATTAAAATTTTTAATTGATGGAGAATTTAAATATAGTTATGCACCTACACCAGAAACCAATGACAATTATCCTTACACTACAGATCAATTTATTGTATTAAATATAGCAATGGGTGGGTCTTGGTTTGGAATAGACCCTAATTTCACAGAATCTACAATGGAAGTTGATTATGTTAGACTGTACCAATAATTTTATTATTATGAAAAAAACAATTTTAATAGTATTACTTATAACATCAGTGAATTGTAATGCCCAAAAATTTGAAGGATTGGCTCTAACACCACCTATGGGTTGGAATAGTTGGAATACTTTTGGGACAGACATAAATGAACAACTGGTAAAAGATATTGCAGATAAATTTGTGGAACTTGGATTAAAAGATGCTGGTTATGAATATGTTGTTCTAGATGATGGTTGGATGGCCAAGGAGCGTGATGCCAATGGAAATTTAATGGCCGATCCTGAAAAATTCCCCCATGGCATGAAAGCTTTGGCAGACTACATCCATTCAAAAGGATTGAAATTTGGACTTTATAATTGTGCGGGTTCTAAAACATGTGGTGAGTATCCTGGAAGTAGAGGACATGAATATCAAGATGCGCTTTTATACGCTTCATGGGATGTAGATTATTTAAAATACGATTGGTGCAATACAGAAAAATTAAATGCAGAAGGAGCTTACATAACCATGAGAGATGCCTTAAAAACTGCAGGAAGACCAATGGTTTTCAGTATTTGTGAATGGGGAGATAATGACCCTTGGAAATGGGCAAAAGATGTTGGGCATTTGTGGAGGGTAACTGGAGATATTATTAATTGTTGGGATTGTGAAGTTGGCCATGGATCTTGGTCTTCCAATGGAGTATGGAAGATTATCAATATGCGGAAAGATATTCGTAAAGTAGCAGGTCCTGGCCATTGGAACGATTATGATATGATGGAAGTTGGCAATGGTATGACCGATGCCGAAGATAGAAGTCATTTTGCCATGTGGAGTATGCTAGCTTCTCCTTTAATAATGGGTAATGATTTAAGAACTGCTTCTAAAGAAACCATAAAAACACTGTCCAATAAAGAAGTAATTGCCGTAAATCAAGATAAATTGGGTATTCAAGGATTCCGTTTTTCAAATGAAAATAATATGGAGATTTGGTTAAAACCTCTTGACAATAATCAATGGGCCATGGCTTTTATAAATATGAGTGATAATCCTGTAGATTTTGTTTTTGATTGGAAAAAACATGACATTGGTGATGATGTAAATGGTCGCTATGTAGACATGAAAAAGAACGTTTTTAAAATAAGAGATGTATTCAACCATAAAAATTTAGGAGACACTTCCACTAATTTAAAAGCAAAAATAGGATCTCATGATGTGTTGATGGTTACTTTAAAAGAGTAGTAACTTATATAGTGAAAGCTTTTTGAAAAAATTATTAGCCATAAAAAATAGTATGAAGAATATTTATCTCATTTTTTTGATAGCTTGTGTGTCTTGCCATTCTAATAAAGAAGATTATAGAGCACGTCTCAATCTTGAAGGCGTATGGCAATTTTCCCTAGATCCCTTAAATATTGGTATGGAACAGCAATGGTTTAATAATAATTTAAATGATGTCGTTAAACTACCTGGAACTACAGATACCAATCAAAAAGGCATTCACAATAAAGACACGACCACCATGCACCTTAATAGGGTGTATACATACGAAGGAATCGCATGGTATCGAAAAAAAGTAGTCGTCCCCAAGAATTTCAATAATAAACATATTCAACTTTTTCTAGAACGCACCAAAGCATCAAAAATATGGATAGACAGTAATTTTGTTGGAGAATCCAAACTACTTCAATCTGCTCAAACTTTCAATGTTTCTAATTATCTATCGCCTGGTGAGCATTATATAACCATTCAAATAAATAATGATTTGAAACAAACGCCTTATGGCAATGTTCATATTTATTCAGATGACACACAAACCAACTGGAATGGTATCATTGGCGACATATACTTAGAAGCATCGCCTAAAACCTATATTTCAAACCTTCAAGTGTACCCACATGTAGATGAAGATAAATTTGATGTTGAATTGGAAATAGAAAACCCTTTAAACTATAGCACATTTAATATTGAACTTGTTGTTGAAAAGACATATAAAGGTAAAACCACAAAACTAAAGTCGCACAAATCGACCATCGATTATAAATCGAAAATAAAGCTAGTTTATGTATTTGATGAAAAACCAGACTTATGGGATGAATACGAGCAACCACTGTATCAGTTAAAAGCAATCATATCCAACGAAAAAACCAAAGATGCTAAAATGGTTGGTTTTGGCATGCAAAAATTTGAAACGAAGGGCACACAATTTGCGATAAATGGGCGCACAACCTTTTTAAGAGGGAAACATGAAGCAGCCGTTTTTCCGTTAACCGGATATACACCTATGAATATTGATGATTGGCTACGCGTTTTTAAAATTTCAAAATCTTATGGAATAAACCATTATCGCTTTCATACGTATTGTCCGCCAGAAGCTGCTTTTACTGCTGCCGATCAAGAAGGCATCTATATTCAAGCCGAATTGCCATTCTGGGGTGGTTTGGAATCCGATACTATTACACAAGAATTAAAAAAAGAAGGACTTGCCATGTTAAAAGCCTATGCAAATCACCCCTCGTTCGTTATGTTTTCACCCGGTAACGAAATATGGGGTGGACACGACAAGGTCGAAAAAATAATGCTCGCCTTTAAAAAATCTGACTCTAGACCACTTTACACCATGGGTTCCAACAATAATATTGGATATATGCCACCCACAGACTATACCGATTTTTTTGTGGGCGCACGTATTCCTATAAACGGAAACACCATACAAGGACATACCCGATTAACCCATGCTTTTGCCGACGCCAATGATGGTGGCATATTGAATACACGACAACCTTCAACCGAAATCAATTTCGATGATGCGGTGTCGCAATTAAACATCCCTGTTATCAGCCATGAAATAGGGCAATATCAAATATATCCAAACTATAAAGAAATTCACAAATACACAGGTGTTTTACGAGCCTGGAATTTAGAAGTTTTTAAGAATCGTCTTAAAAATTCTGGAATGCAAGAAATGGATAGCCTGTTTCAAAAAGCATCTGGAGCATGGTCTGCACTTTGCTACAAAGCAGAAATGGAAGCTGCTCTACGAACAAAAGGATTGGCAGGATTTCAACTATTGGATCTACAGGATTTCCCTGGACAAGGCACTGCTCTTGTTGGTGTTTTAGATGCCTTTATGGATAGTAAACATGTCGTTACCCCGAAAGATTGGAAACAATCATGTAATGATTTAGTCATACTACCTGAGTTCCCAAAATACTGTTATGTTAATAAAGAAAACTTCCAAGCAAAAATTAAAGTAGCAAATTATTCCAACACAACCATTAGCCACCCACTGCATTGGGAACTAAGAAAACAAGATGGAACCATGATTCAGCAAGGTCATTTTTCAAGTTTAAAGATTGTAAGCGGACTGAATGATGTTGGAAGCATTAACATCCGTCTTACAAGTATTTCTGAAGCTGGGAAATTAACCCTTTACACCTATATAGTTAACACCAAATATTCCAATTCCCATCCTATTTGGGTGTATCCTGAGAAAACAACTATTCAAATCCCTGATGATATTTTAGTTACAGAGGATTTGAGTAATAATATACGTAACAAATTAAATCAGGGAGCTAAAGTATTGCTATTTCCTAAAACCGAAGATGTAAAATCAACCAGTTTACCAGGACATTTCCCTCCCGAATTTTGGAACTATGGCATGTTTAAAACCATTAGCGAATATGTAAACAAGCCTGTATCTCCAGGAACTTTAGGACTATTAATGGATCCTGAACATAAGCTCTTTAATTCTTTTCCAACCGATTTTCATACTAATTGGCAATGGTTTTCCATAATTAAAGCTTCAAATTCACTACGACTCGATATCACTTCAAAAGATTATAAACCCATAGTACAGGTTATTGATAACTTAGAACGGAATCATAAACTGGGATTGATTTTTGAATTTAAAGTTGGCAAAGGAAAATTGATGGTTTGTATGTCTCAGCTAAACAAAATATTGGATAAACCCGAAGCGCTTCAATTGTACCAATCTATAATTAACTATATGAATTCTGAGGATTTTAAACCTAATTTTACACTGACTTCAGAAGAGTTGGAAGAATTATTATAGTAAAATACGAACGCATCATATTATCTAAAAATGATTACAATTTCAGGTTCAACCAAATTCAATAGACCCTTTTTTAGAATAAAATAATCCCCTAAAAGTAAAACCTTGAAAATATTATACTTTATAAGGCTTTTGTAGCCAATTTGAAAAAGTTTAAATCACTTCATCTATGAAAACCAAGCTTCGGCTTAAAAAATAACCAATTAAACTAATTATAAAAACGAAGCTTACCGTTAAAAACACCCCATTTATTCATCAATTCAGGGTTAAAAAATTATTTGAGAACAGATTGCTTGTGAGCCTGTCTTTAATTGGCATCATGACGCTTTGGAGTTACTCACTTTTCGGGCAGCGTTACATGGAAAACCTTGACAGAGGATTAATTGCCATGCGAACCAATACTAATTCAGTGCTAATAAGTTGACGAATTCCCGGTGACAAATACGCCCAGAATACGCCCAGAATACGCCCAGAATACGACCTACAACCTATATCGTGGGTCAACACTAATCGCTTCCAATCTTAACGTTTCAAATTATGTTGATGCAACCAGTACTGATCATTCATACAGTTTAGCTGCTGTTATTGGCGGAACAGAGCAAGCGCTTTCCGCTGCTACAGGCATTAGAGGAAGTGGGTATTTCACTATTCCGGTCAGATCGGTTAACGGTAGCTACACTACCCATCATCTGAATGATGCTGTATCATTTATTCATGCAATATATTACTTTTAATAAGGTATCCTATATACTTATAATAGTCTTATTCCTAATTCTACTATTTTTTGCTTAAATTCTAGCGTGTCATGTTTGGGTTTACTTCTCATATACTTCAAATACTTTTGGTGGTTAATCTGGGTTCAACTATTACTCAATATGCTATATAAAAAAACCCGAAAAGTTGAGGGATACTTTTTCGGGTTCATAACTAAGTAAGGTCAGTATACTTTTAATCTACATTATCATGTAAAAATGAATTATTGCTTCTTATTTGAATTTCATCATTATCATCAAACCCAACACTAGATCTAGATAAATCTGTTTCAGAAGAGTGTTTTGCGTCATCTAAATTAACACCTTGACGCTTGTAAGCTGGCACTCTTTCTATATCATCAATCTTGGCATTATTGAATTTATAGTTAAAGTCTTTCATTTTACGCCTGCGTTCTTCGGCGCGCTCTTTAAGCAATTCTGAAATAGGACTGTTCATCGGGTCTAAATCATCATCCGTGCTTTCTTCACGAACAGGTTCTTTAACCACTTTCTTTTCGAATATGATCTCTTGGTCTAATTCTTCTACCATCTCTTTGGTTTTTGCTTGCTTTTTGTTCATTGAAGATTCAACTTCAATGTAATCTTCCAAAGCATAACGCATATCACCTTTTTCGGTTGTTTCGTTAACTGGTATTAACTCCACATAATCATTTACCTGAATTTTCTTAACGTCATCGTCTAACTGAAATGATGTTATTTGGTCTTCTTCTTTTTCAACTTTGTCGTTGGAAGATAAAGGCAAATCAAACGTTAATGTGATTTGTTTTTCTTCTTCAATATAATCTGAAACCACTTCTATATCGGCAATGTCTTTGTCTGCTTTAGACATTCTAGTAACCGGTTTAATAATGAAATCATCCTCCTCTTGAACGTTTGCACGTACCTCTTCATAAACCACTTGAATGTTTTTTATAAGTTCTGAAGTTGGAATTAAGTCTATATTGTTGTTAACCGAAGGTTTGCTAACTTTTTCTTCGTTTACAATCGTTTTTTCAGATTTAACAGGCTCATCTTCCTCAATATCAAAATCTAAAGTATGTTTTACAATTGTGGGTTCTTTCTTTTCTTTTAACTCGATAACGGGAGCGATAATTACAGGTTCTTTTTCTTTAGGGCTGAAATCTAAATCTTCACTAACCAATGAATGCACAACCTTTTTTGTTTCCGTATTGGAAATTTCGTCTTGTTGCTCGATGTTAAAGCCTGTAGCAATAATAGTTACAGCAATAGATTCTTCCAAACTTTCATCTTCACCAACACCCATAATGATATTGGCACCATGACCCGCTTCATTTTGAATGTGATCGTTTATTTCTCCTATTTCATCAATGGTAATCTCGTGGGTTCCTGAAACTATTAGCAGCAATACATTTTTAGCTCCAGTAATTTTATTATCATTTAACAATGGCGAATCTAAAGCCTTACGGATAGCGTCTTGTGCACGGCTTTTTCCCGACGCCAATGCAGACCCCATTATAGCCGTTCCACTATTGCTTAATACGGTTTTAGCATCACGTAAATCGATATTTTGTGTGTAGTGATGTGTAATAACTTCGGCTATACCACGAGCAGCTGTAGATAGCACCTCATCGGCTTTAGAGAATCCTGCTTTAAAACCAAGATTACCATATACTTCACGAAGTTTGTTATTATTTATTACGATTAATGAATCCACCACATTTCTTAATTTCTCAATGCCTATTTGGGATTGCTCAATACGCATTTTGCCTTCAAACTGAAATGGCATGGTTACAATTCCTACTGTTAAGATATCTAAATCTTTAGCCATTTTAGCTATAATAGGTGCTGCACCAGTGCCTGTTCCACCTCCCATACCCGCTGTTATGAAAACCATTTTGGTATTGGTATCAAGCATATTTGAAATATCCTCGAAACTTTCAACCGCAGATTGTTCTCCAACTTGTGGGTTTGCTCCTGCGCCCAACCCTTCGGTCAAGTTTACCCCTAATTGAATCTTGTTTGGTACACCGCTATTTTGAAGCGCTTGTGCATCTGTATTACAGACGTAAAAATCGACTCCTTTAATGCCTTGTTGGAACATGTGGTTAATGGCATTACTGCCGCCACCGCCAACACCAATAACCTTAATAACATTTGATTGATTTTTTGGTAAATCAAATGCAATACTTTCGAATTCTTTTTTGCTGCTCATAAATTCTGTTTTACTGGTATTATACTTTTAACTATTACTTATTGTTCTATGGATATTTTTCTATTACTCTGCGTTGTCTAAAAAATCTTTAACACGCTCGGTTAATTTGTCTAGAAAAGAACGACGTTCTTTTACTGGCTTTTCTTTAATTTCTTCAATGGGCTTTTCATTTTCTGCCTCTTGCTTTTTCTCTTGCAGTTCAATTTTTTTTCGTTCGTTGCGTTTTAAACCATCTAAAACCAAACCAACGGCAGTGGCGTATAACGGACTTGTAACATCATCATCGCTATTACCCGCCAAATGCTCGTTAGGATAACCAATTCTGGTGTCCATTCCAGTTATATACTCCACTAACTGCTTTAAATGTTTTAATTGACTACCACCACCTGTTAAAACAATACCGGCAATCAATTTTTTCTTTTGTTCTTCGTGTCCATAGTTTTTAATTTCCACATACACCTGCTCAATGATTTCAACAATACGTGCATGAATTATTTTAGAGAGATTTTTAAGGGTTATCTCTTTTGGTTCTCTGCCACGTAAACCTGGAATGGACACTATTTCATTATCCTTATTTTCTCCTGGCCATGCAGAACCAAATTTTATCTTTAATAATTCGGCCTGTTTTTCTATAATAGAGCATCCTTCCTTAATGTCTTCCGTAATAACGTTTCCACCGAAAGGAATGACCGCAGTATGACGGATGATACCATCTCTAAAAATGGCTAAATCGGTTGTACCTCCTCCTATATCAATAAGTGCGACACCTGCTTCTTTTTCTTCCTGACTTAATACGGCATTTGCCGATGCCAAAGGTTCTAATGTAATGCCTTCTAAATTTAAACCTGAACTTTGCACACAACGACCTACGTTCCTTATTGACGATACTTGCCCAACTACCACATGGAAATTGGCTTCTAAACGGCCGCCATACATCCCGATAGGTTCTTTAATTTCACCTTGCCCATCTACCTTATATTCTTGCGGCAATACGTGAATAATTTCTTCACCCGGAAGCATTACTAGTTTATGCACTTGGTTTATTAACTTGTCAATATCTTCTTCATCAATAACCGTTTCAGAATTTGCTCTGGTTATATAATCGCTGTGTTGCAAACTACGTATATGTTGGCCTGCAATACCTACTGTTACGCCTTCAATTTTTATATCGGAAGCCACTTCTGCCTCTTGAACCGCTTGCTGTATGGATTGAATGGTTTGTGTAATATTATTTACCACACCACGATGCACTCCCAAGCTTTTAGATTTACCAATGCCTAAAATTTCAACTTTTCCGTACTCGTTTTTACGACCAATCATAGCCACAATTTTTGTGGTTCCTATGTCTAATCCTACTGCTAAATTATGCTCCATGGCTTATATTTTGGTACATACTACTTGGTTATCAAACTGCAAATTGACTTTACTATAACTATCGAGTGTTTTATCTTTTAGGTTTTTTTGATAAAACGCTTTTAGGTTATTAATTTTTTTATCTAAAAATGTCACATCTCCCAGTTGCACTAAAAATTGGCATTGTCTCAGTTTTAAATAAATAACTTTGTCTGTGCCTTGATGAATTTCTATTACATGCTTTTTTAAAAACTCATCTTTGTTAATTTTACTTGCAACTTTATAAATGTTTTTTAAATTACTTTTTTCAACATAACCAGTAACTAGTGGCACTCTAGCAGAATAATTATTAGACAGTGGCATATAAAAACCGTCATCATCTATATAATAAGACGCACTTGTACTTACTCTTGCAATAGGCGTTTTTTGTTCAACTTCAGCATTAAGTGTACCATTTACAGTAACATACACTTCTGCCGTTTTTATCATTGGATTAGATTTCAGGGCATTTTCTAACTCATTCAAATCTAAAGTTTCTTTAGGTATATTTTTAGCTCCTTTAAAATTTTGTATTAACAATTTACTAACATTCTCATTTGTTATAAACAGGTTGTTTTCTCCAATAAACTCAACATTAGGTTTCGATATTTTTCTAGCAGAATTTCTTGCTGATGCAAAAGCAAACAAAAAGGCTACTAAACCTAGTAAAGCAAACATCTTTATGTAATTCCAGTTAATTTTCAAGGCTAAATTCTTTTTTAATGTGTTTTACTTCTTCCCCAATATCACCTGCTCCAATGGTCAGCACAATCTGCGCATGGCTTTCGTGTATCTTTTGCAACAAATCTGCTTTACTAACTAGTTGTTTGTTTTCATTAGTCATTTTGCTTAATAGCCACGCCGAAGTAACCCCTTCTATTGGCAATTCCCTGGCTGGATAAATATCCAACAACAAAACCTCATCAAACTGTGACAAACTTTTTGCGAAATCATCAATAAAATCGCGGGTTCGACTAAATAAATGTGGTTGAAAAATGGCCAACACTTTTTTATTAGGATACATTTCCCGAACTGCTTGGTGCACAGCATTAATCTCTTCCGGATGATGTGCATAATCATCAATATAAACGAAATTATCCGTTTTAATTTGATAGGTGAATCGTCGCTTTACACCTTTAAAAGACGCTAATGCTTTGGCGAGCTGTTGGTGAGGGCAACCATATTCTACAGCCATCGCCAAGGCTATTAGTGCATTAGACAGATTATGTCTACCAGGTAGGTTAAATTGTATATTTTCAAGTACTGTTTTCGGTGTTTTCACATCAAAAACATAGCTACCGTTTTCTATTTTTATGTTTTGAACCGAATAATCGGAGTCATCTTCAATACCGTAAGTAATGCCGTGAATGGGCAAACCATTCCTAACAAATAATTTTCCGCTAGGCTTGATTTTTTTTGAAAAATCTTCGAATGATTTTATTAACTCTGAAGCATCTCCATAAATATCCAAATGGTCCGCATCCATAGAAGTGATGCAGGCTAAATTTGGTGATAAGGTTAAAAATGAACGATCGAATTCGTCTGCTTCAACCACCGAAACCTCGGTACCGTTAATAATTAAATTGGAGTTGTAATTTTCGCAAATACCACCTAAAAAAGCAGTCAACGGCACATCACATTCATTTAACAAGTGCCCCAAAATACTGGAAGTTGTCGTTTTTCCATGCGTTCCTGCAACCGCTAAACAAAAGGTGTTTTCGGTTATTAAGCCTAAAATCTGGGAACGTTTTAATATCTGAAAATTATTGGTTTTAAAATATTCTAATTCCAAATGGCCTTGTGGAATTGCTGGCGTATATACAACCAACGTGTTTTCCATATTTAAACAAGCTTGGGGAATGTTCTTAACCGCATCTTCAAAATGAATTTCAATACCTAAAGCCCCTAAACTATCGGTAATATCAGAAGGTGTTTTATCATAACCAGCAACCACTTTTCCGTTGGCAACAAAATAGCGTGCCAAAGCACTCATGCCAATACCGCCAATGCCGATAAAATAAACATTATGTTTGGTGTTTAAATTCATTTACTCTTTAAAAGTTTTTCAACCTCATCGGCTATTTGTTTTGTTGCATTTACTAATGCTAACTTCTTTATGTTACTTCCTAATTTCTTTTGTTTCTCTGGCGAGGCAATAAGCTGTGAAAACTTATTTTCAAAATCTGCTTCTAAATCTTCTTCTTTAATGATCATAGCGGCATCTTTATCTACAATCGCCATAGCATTTTTAGTTTGATGATCTTCAGCAACATTTGGTGATGGCACAAAAATGACTGGCTTACCAACAATACAAAGCTCTGAAACAGAACTCGCACCTGCTCTTGAAATCACAATATCGGCAGCAGCATAAGCAAAATCCATATTGTTTAAAAATTCATAAACCTGCACATTATTCGTGTTGTTATAAATTTTATACTGACTATAATACAACTTACCACATTGCCATATAACTTGTACATTTTGTGTATCTAAAAAATCCAGTTTTTTTTCAATTAACTGGTTTATACGTCTAGAACCTAAACTACCACCCAAAACCAAAAGCGTGTATTTTCCGTGTTTTAAATCGAAAAAGTTTTTGGCTTCAACAGTTTTTGTTTCAACATCCAATAAGCCTTTACGAACCGGATTTCCCGTTTTTATGATTTTATCTTTTGGAAAGAAACGGTCCAGCCCATCATAAGCCACACAAATTTTTTGGGCTTTTTTAGCAAGCATTTTGTTGGTAATTCCAGGATAAGAATTTTGCTCTTGTATTAAGTATGGAATTTTATTGGCAGCAGCTATCTGTAACAAAGGTCCGCTTGCAAACCCCCCTGTACCAATCGCCACATCTGGTTTGAATGCCTTCACTATTTTTCTAGCATTCCAAAGACTACTAATCAGCTTAAAAGGAAACTTTAAGTTCTTCCATGTTAACTGCCGCTGAATTCCAGAAATCCAAAGCCCTTTGATTTCGTATCCCGCTTGTGGCACTTTTTCCATTTCCATCCTATCCTTTGCCCCAACAAACAAAAATTCAGCATCTGGAAAACGTAACTTCAACTCGTTTGCAATAGCAATGGCAGGATAGATATGACCGCCTGTGCCCCCACCCGATAATATGATTTTATATGTTTTAGATTTTTCCACTAATACACAAATATTTGTTTTATAACTTTAGAAAAATAAATTCTAAATTCCAGCTTACACTTCAACATGCTACCAATGACGTTTTTAAATTAGGACTTCGACAAGCTCAGTCTGACAAACTAAACGTCATTTTATATTGCTCTTTTTTAGAATAAAAAACACCTTAATGTGACATGTTTGCATTCTTCCGTCTTCATTCATTCCTCTATTTTCTCTTCTCTATTTTCTCTTCTCTATCCTCTATCTTCTTTCATATCGTTTCCGAAAGAATTTCCAAAGGGTTTTCTTCCTTTGTTTCCTGTTCTTTTATTTCTTCCCTCTTAGAACTAACACTTAATATGATTCCTATTGCTAAACAGGTCATCCAAATAGATGTTCCTCCACTACTTACTAAGGGCAATGTTTGCCCTGTTACTGGAAATAATTCCACTGCTACCGCCATATTGATTAATGCCTGAAATACAATGGGCAACCCGACACCCAACACCAATAATTTACCAAAAACCGTGTCGGCTTTTTGTGCTACTATAACAACCCTAAACAACAACCACATATAAAGTATCATTATAAAAAAACCGCCTACAATACCATATTCTTCTATAATAATGGCGAAAATAAAATCGGATGATGATTGTGGTAAAAAGTTTTTTTGAATACTTTTACCCGGACCTACACCAAAAATATCCCCTGAGGCTATCGCTATTTTAGCTTTTTCTATTTGATAATCGGCTTCCGTATCTTCGTTGTTTGAATAGTTCTTAATTCTGTTTTCCCAAGTTTCAACTTTAACACTTAATGGCCCCGTCGTTAATTTGGCAACCATTACAAAAAGCACTAACACCACTAAACCTAACCCCAGTATAATTCCTATATAACGCATGGGGTAGCCTCCTAAAAAAACCAATATCAACACCATTAAAAATATAATGGCTGTGGTTGAAAAATTTGAAGGCAGTATTAATGCCAAAATCATAAACACAGGTGCCCAAAGTGGTAAAATGGAGCTCTTAAAAGTGATGGCTTTATCTTTTATTTTAGACATGTACCTCGCCACATAAATCATGAGTACCACCGATGCCAAAGTGGATGTTTGAAAAGACACGCCTACTATGGGTATTTGAATCCATCTACTAGCACTTGCACCCTCAATGGTGGTTCCTTGCAACATCGTAATTCCCAATAAAACCAATACAATAGGAATCATGATCAATGACAAGCCTTTAAAATATCTGTACGGAATTTTATGAACGCCATACATAATCCCAAATCCTAATGCTAAATGCACTAAATGCTTAACAAAAAAGGTAAACGTATTTCCGCCAACACTTTTATATGCCAAATTACTAGCAGCACTATAAACCGGCAAGAACGACACAATTGCCAACAACGCAACTATTGCCCAAATTAACCTATCGCCTTTTATGTTATTAAACAGTGTTTGCACTTTTATATTTCTGTTTGCACTTTTTATATTTCTAATTTCTTTTATAATGAGATGCTTCGACAAGCTCAGCATAACAAAAGCATAATTTATTACAAGTTTCTTACAGCCTCTTTAAATTGACGCCCTCTATCTTCATAGTTTTCAAATAAATCGAAACTGGCGCATGCTGGAGATAATAATACATTATCACCTGCCTCGGTTAGCTTATAAGCTATTTTAACAGCTTCATTCATAGACTGGGTTTCTACAATAACATCAACCATCCCTCCAAAAGCATTCATAAGCTTTTCATTATCAACACCTAAACAAATAATAGCTTTCACTTTTTCGTTAACAAATGGAAATAATTCTTCGTAGTTGTTGCCTTTATCCACTCCTCCAACGATCCAAACCGTTGGTGCATCCATACTTTCTAATGCGTAATAAGTCGCATTTACGTTGGTTGCTTTAGAATCGTTTATGTATTGCACTTTATTAATTTTAAGCACATGTTCCAAACGATGTTCTACTCCTTGAAAATTTTCAAGGCTTTCGCGTATGGTTTGTTTTCTAATTTTTAATAAGTGAGCCACAGTAGAAGCAGCCATCGCATTTTTAACGTTATGATTTCCTTCTAAAGTAAGACTTGATGTTGGCATAATTATTTGTGTGTTATTTATTGTTATTATTATATTTCTCTCTTTTAAATAGGCGCCATTTTCAATAGTTTTTGTTAATGAAAACGGCAATAATGTTGATTGAACTGGGTGATTTTTTAACCAATTTGTTAGCACTTCATCATCGGCATCGTAAATCAAATAATCATCTTTTGTTTGATTTTCAGCAATCCTAAACTTTGAAGCGATATAATTTTCTAATTGATAATCGTATCTATCCAAATGGTCGGGCGTAATGTTTGTAATTACTGCTATGTGTGGTTTAAAATCAACAATATCATCTAACTGAAAACTACTGATCTCTAACACATAGTTTGGATAATCTTTTTCCAGAATTTGTTTTGCAAAACTGTCGCCTATGTTACCCGCCAATCCCACTTGCAACTCTTGCTTTAAAATATGGTGCGTCAAAGTTGCTGTGGTTGTTTTGCCATTACTGCCTGTAATTCCAACAAGGATCGCTTTTGTAAAGCTTGATGCAAATTCAATTTCTGAAACCACTAAAATCCCTTGTTCGCGAATTTGTTTTACCAAAGGTGCTTTATCTGGAATTCCTGGACTTTTCATTACGATGTCGGCATTCAGTATTTTCTCTTCTGAATGCTTTTCATCTTCCCATTCAATCTCATTATGTATAAGAACTTCTTTATATTTATCTTTAATTTTTCCTTTATCGGAAACAAAAACGTCGTAACCTTTTGCTTTTCCTAAAAGTGCTGTTCCTACACCACTTTCTCCTCCTCCTAATACGACTAATCTTCCTAATTTACGATTCACGATTTTTGATTTTTGATTCACGATTTTTGATTTACCGCATAACCTTATAACTTTATAACTTTTTAACTTTTTAACCTTATAACCTTATAACCACATAACCATAAAAATAATTCGTAAATTCATTTATCTTATTTTCAATGTCACTATAGATAGGATGGCTAGCAAAATGCCTACTATCCAAAAACGAGTCGCTATTTTACTTTCATGATATCCAATTTTTTGATAATGATGATGTAATGGTGCCATTTTAAAAATACGTCGCCCTTCACCACGTTTTTTCTTAGTATATTTAAACCAACTTACCTGCATAACCACCGATAAATTTTCTGCTAAAAAGATACCACACAGCACCGGAATCAGCCATTCTTTTCGCACCGCAATAGCAATAACCGCTATAATGCCACCAATAGTTAAACTACCTGTATCCCCCATAAACACCTGTGCTGGGTAGGTATTGTACCATAAAAACCCAATAAGCGCACCCACAAAAGCAGCGATATAAATGGTGATTTCTCCTATCCTTGGGATGTACATAATATTGAGATAATCTGAGAAAATAATATTACCCGATACCCATGCAAAAATGCCCAAGGTAAGTACAATGATAGCGGAAGTTCCTGCTGCCAATCCATCGATACCATCGGTTAGGTTTGCTCCATTTGAAACTGCTGTAATGATGAAAATCGAAATTATTATGAATATAACCCACCCATAATTTTCCAACTTAGGACTTATCCAAGTGATTATATTCTTATAATCAAATTCATTTCCTTTTACAAAAGGAATGGTTGTTTTGGTTGATTTTGTTTCTGCTTTTAAAAGCTGAGCTGGAGACACATTAGGATCATCTAT
Source organism: Mariniflexile sp. HMF6888 (assembly GCF_044335535.1). Classification (NCBI taxonomy): domain Bacteria; kingdom Pseudomonadati; phylum Bacteroidota; class Flavobacteriia; order Flavobacteriales; family Flavobacteriaceae; genus Mariniflexile; species Mariniflexile sp. HMF6888. The sequence goes on from NZ_JBIQVZ010000001.1 coordinate 484,472, forward strand.
TAACATTTGCTGACGTACTTCAACGGGTAGTTTCTCCTTGATCGTTACGTTTGGATTAAAATATAAGGTAGCACCCACAATAATCCCTAAACCTACTTGACCAAGCACTTTAAAACGTCCTTTTAATCCTTCTTTATCTTTTTTGAATTTTTTAATATAATCGTCTATAAACCCGATAACCCCCATCCAAAGCGTGGTGATAATTAATAAAACAATATAAACATTGCCTAATTCTGCTAATAATAATACCGGAATTAGCGTTGCTAGAATAATAATAATTCCGCCCATTGTTGGGGTGCCTGCTTTTTCGTTTTGCCCTGTCAAACCTAAATCCCTAATGGTTTCGCCTACCTGCTGTTTTTGTAAAAAACGAATGATTCGCTTTCCGTAAATAGTAGAAATTAACAACGACAAAATCATGGCTGTGGCAGCCCTAAAGGTGAAAAACCCAAAAAGAGATGCTCCTGGAAATTGAAATTGTTTTTCTAAATAATCAAACAGGTAATACAGCATTTGGTTATTGGTTATTTATTATTATTTATATTATTTATTACTATGAAACCTCTCGACTGCGCTTGAGGTGTAACAATCATGTTATTTACTTAACTGGTTTAAAAATTCTTGCACTATTTTAAAATCATCAAAATCGAAACGTTCCCCTTTTATTTCTTGATAAGTTTCATGCCCTTTGCCCGCTATAAGAATAATATCATTTGGCTGCGCCATTTGGCAGGCTGTTTTTATAGCCTGAAGCCTATCGGTAATGGTTAATGTTTTTTTATAATTTTGAGGTTCTACTCCTTTTTCAATGTCTTTTAGAATGGCTTCTGGCTCTTCACTTCGCGGATTATCACTAGTAAAAATAACCTTGGTACTTAAAGCCGTAGCAATATGCCCCATTTTAGGACGCTTGGTTTTATCTCTATCTCCACCACAACCTACAACGGTTATTAATTCTTCGTTTTTTGTACGAATGCTATTAATGGTTTCCAATACGTTTTTGAGTGCATCGGGGGTATGTGCATAATCAACAATAGCTGTGATTTTTTCGTTTGAAATGACATACTGGAAACGACCGCTTACACTTTCCAATTCGCTTATAAAACGCAGGATCTCCACTTTTTCAAGACCTAACAATTCTGCCGTTGCGTAAATTGCCAAAATATTATAAGCATTAAAATTCCCTATAAGTCGTGTCCAAACCTCAGCATCATTTATCTTCAACAATAAGCCTCCAAATTGATTTTCTAAAATTTGGGATTTATAATCGGCATACCCTTTTAAAGCATACGTGTATTTTCGTGCTTTGGTATTTTGAAGCATCACCAATCCGTTCTTATCGTCTGTATTCACAAGAGCGAATGCTTTTTCCGGAAGCGCATCAAAAAATGATTTTTTCACATCGCGGTATTCGGAAAATGTATTGTGATAGTCTAAATGATCGTGCGTTAAATTGGTAAAAATACCGCCTTCAAACCGCAAGCCTTCTGTTCTATGTTGATGAATGCCATGCGAGCTTACTTCCATAAAGCAAAACTCAACACCTTCAGTATTCATTGCCTGTAAATACTTATTGATAGTTAAAGAATCGGGAGTCGTATGGGTGGCTTTATACTCGATAGTATCCACCATAATTTTTACGGTAGACAACAACCCCACTTTATAACCCGCTTTTTTGAATAACTGATATAACAAACTTGCGACTGTCGTTTTTCCGTTCGTACCCGTAACACCAACCAGTTTTAAATTACCTGAAGGATTTTCATAAAAATTTGAAGCCATTATCGCTAAGGCTTTACTGCTATTATCTACCTCAACATATGTAACACCATCACTTAATTTTTCAGGCAAAACTTCACAAATCACAGCAACCGCTCCTTGTTTTATGGCGATATCAATAAACTTATGACCATCTGAGACACTTCCTTTGATAGCAATAAAGACATAGCCGCTCTTAATATTCCTAGAGTCGAAATCAATAGCAGTCACTCCAATACCCGTAGAACCCACCACAGCGTTAATAGTTACTTTGTACAATATGTCTTTTAATATGATCATGAAGCTTTTAAAACGACTACTTGGTTATTCTTCAACTTTATATTTTGTTCTACGGACTGCTTTTTTACAACACCATTTCCTTCTAATTTCACTTTTACTTTAACCTGCATATTTTCCAGCAATGCCAAAGCATCCATAACGGGTAAACCAACCACATTTGGCATGATGGTTTTATACGTTTGGGCTGTTTTATAAAAGCTTTCATATTCGGTTTCCACTGAAGCTACTCTAACATCCAAAGACTTTACCTCATCTATAATGGGCGTATCGGTAAATATTTTTTGGGCTATTTTTTTGAATACGGGACCAGACACATCGGCACCAAAATACCCAACACTTTTATCGGGCTCGTGAATAACCACAATACATGAATATTTTGGGTTCTCAGCAGGAAAATAACCTGCAAACGATGAGATATAACTTAACTTATCTTTATTAGCATAATCTTTTTGACAGGTCCCTGTTTTTCCTGCCATCGAGAAGTTTTCAGAGTACAACCTGTGCCCTGTGCCATGTTTTTTCTCCACTACGTTTTTAAGTAATTGCTTTACTTTTAAAATGGTTTCTTTTGAACAAATTTGCTCGTTTATCACTTCCTTTTTAAAAGGCACTACCACGTCGCCAAACTCTTTTACCTCTCTTAAAAATTGAGGTTTAACCATTTCACCATCATTAGCAATAGCATTATAAAAGGTTAAGGTTTGTAAAGGTGTAAAAGATACCCCGTAACCATAAGCCATCCACTGCAATGCAATACCACTCCAACGTCCGTTTTTAATTCTTGGGTCTGGAATAATGGGGTTTGGCTCGCCAATAATAGGAAGATCTAAATCATTATTGAGATTCATGGCGTATAACCTATCCACAAATTTGCTCGGTGTTTTACCGTAAGCTTTATCAATAGCCTTTACAATTCCTGTGTTTGAAGACACTTCAAATGCTTTAGACACCGTAATTTTACCATAACCACCATGATGCGAATCTTCAACCGATTCACCGTAGAATTTTATAATCCCCCTCTCGGTATCTACGACATCGCTCGTATCAATAAGCTTATCCTCAATGCCGGCAGTTAAGGCCATTAATTTAAAAGTAGAACCCGGCTCATGGGATTCACCAACCGCATAATTTAAACGCTCGTAATAATAGCCATCGCTGTTTCTTCCTAAATTTGAAATAGCACGAACTTCGCCAGTTTTTGTTTCCATCACCACCACACAACCATGATCTGCTTTGTATTTTTCCAATTGCTCCAAAAGTGCATGGTGCGCAATATCCTGAATATTGACATCAATGGTTGTATAAACATCATAGCCGTTTTTAGGATCAATTTCATTGGCATCATTCAAAGGTTTCCACTGCCCTTTTCCTATTTGCTGTTTTTTTCTTTGCCCATCGGTTCCTCGTAAATACTTCACTCCAAAAGCACCATCAATACCCGCTCTAGTCACATTTCCCTTTTCGTCAAAACGCTCATAACCAATAGAACGCTGTGCAATACCACCCATAGGATGCTCACGCTTGGTCGTTTGCTCTACAATCAACCCGCCTTTATACGCTCCCAATTCCAACAATGGAAAATTGCGTAAACGGATATAATCAGAATACCCAACATTTCTAGCAATTAAGTAGTACCTGTTTTTATTTACACGTGCTTTTCTAAGTTCGTTTTCATGATAACCAGAAGGCTTTCCAGAATATTTTGAAAGTGAATCACTTAAAGGCTTCACGTATTTTTCGAAGGTTTTTGCTGTAGGTGTCAATGCATCAAACCTAATATCGTATTTAGGAATGGATGTTGCCAGTAAATTTCCTTTAACAGAATACACATTCCCCCTATTTGCAGGAATCACCACATTTTTAATGACACGCTCGCCAGCCAAAGCTCTATACTTATCACCTTGGAAAAACTGAAGACTAACCAACTTGAACAGCACAGCAAGCCCGAAGATGAACATACATCCTGCCACAAAATACAATCGGTTTAATATGCTTTTCTCGTTTATCACTAAGCCTGTGTTATTTTTGAGATTTTACTTTTATTTTTTTTGGTGGAATTACCGATGGTTCTATGCCTTTTTGCAACATCACTTCCATAACATGCGATTCCATTTTTAATTTCATAAGCCTTGAGCGACCATCAATAAAGGCCGACCGCATTTCGCTTACTTCATTTTTTAATCGCGCTATTTCATACACCTTTTTATCAGCACTATGCGAACTCGCAATCATCACTATAGCCAAAGCCGAAATGAATATGATAAACTTCCAATTCTTAAAAGAGTCGTCACTTACCAAAAAAGTGCCTTTTAATATTTTATAGATGTTTGTTTTCATTCTCTCTGCCTCTCCGAGACACCTCTCCAAAGGAGAGAATTAATTATTTAATTATTACTAAACACCCTTACTGCTTTCAGCAGGCCCCTTTCAGTTTGAAAAGGGTTAAAGATGGAATTATATTTTTTCCGCAATTCGAAGTTTTGCACTTCTTGCCCTACTATTATTCCTTATTTCTTCTTTTGAAGGCACTATCAAACCATTTACTTTTTTAAGCGGCACTTCAAAATTTCCATACATATCGCGTTCTGGCTCCCCTTCAAACATCCCATTTCTTATAAAACGCTTTACCAATCTATCTTCCAACGAGTGGTAAGAAATCAAACTTAATCGACCACCTTCATTTAGAAGCTCTGGCGTTTGCCCCAAAAACTCTTTTAAAGCCTCAATTTCCTGATTCACTTCAATTCTTATAGCCTGATATATTTGGGCCAACACTTTATTTTCATGTCGAGGCGGCAAAAACTTTTTCAATACCGCTTTCAACTCTTCACTAGTAACAATAGGTTGTGATTCCCTATGTTCAACAATTAATTTTGCCATAGCAGGTGCAGCCCTCAATTCTCCGTATTGTAAAAACACTTGTTTCAATTGCTCTTCCTCGTATTTGTTTACAACCTGAAAAGCCGACAATACATTTTGCTGATTCATTCGCATATCCAAATTCGCCTCAAAACGCGTTGAAAAACCACGTTCCGCTACATCAAATTGATGTGACGACACACCAAAATCCGCCAAAATCCCATCTACTTTCTTTACACCGTAAAACCTTAAAAAGCGTTTTATATAGCGAAAATTTTCATTTATTAAAGTGAATCTTGAATCGTCAATTGTATTTTTAAGAGCGTCTTGATCTTGATCGAAAGCAAACAATTTTCCTTTATCACCAAGTCGTTTTAATATTTCTTTACTGTGCCCACCACCACCAAAAGTGACATCTACATAAATACCATCTGGATTGATATTCAACCCGTCAACGGCTTCTTTCAATAATACTGGGTTATGATATTCCATGGTCATCATCATCTTGTCCCATAACTTCTTCAGCTAAATCTGCAAAATCTACAGCAGCATCATCAATGGCTTGTTCATATAAATCTTTATCCCAAATCTCAATAATATTAATGGCAGAGGCTACCACTATATCTTTTGAAATATTTGCAAATACCGTTAAATCTTTAGGTATTAGTAAGCGTCCGTTCATATCTACCTCAACCATTTTAACACCCGCTGTAAAACGACGGATAAAATCGTTGTTCTTTTTATTGAACCTATTAAGCTTATTCATTTTTTGCATTAGCACCTGCCATTCGCTCATGGGGTACAATTCCAAACATTTTTGAAACACTGAACGTCGCAACACAAACCCATCAGATAAAACCGAAGATAGTTGCTTTTTAAGCGGAGAAGGCATCATCAGCCTGCCTTTTGCATCCACTTTACAATCATATGTCCCTGTTAATAAGTCCAATGTGGTTTGTTAGATTTTTTGTGTTTAAGTTTCAAATATATTGAAAATTTTACCACTTTTTACCACTTTATACCACTTTGTTGATAATTTTTCGACTAAACGCAGTTTATTGATGTTTTTAAACGTCAACAACACCCACTACCACTTAGTATCAATAGGTTAAACACAACTTTTCAACAACACTTCAATTGTTAACATCTCCATTTTGAAATATTATTTTTGAAAATCAATAAAATGATTGAAATATGAATGAAATAACTATATTTGTTTTTAAAGTAATGACAACCGATTAATGACGCATAGTTTAAAAAAAGAAAGAAATTACAGCTATATTGAAGCTGGTGAAGGCACACCAATTGTAGTATTACACGGACTAATGGGTGGTTTAAGTAATTTTGATTCGGTAATTAAGTATTTTAGCCAAAAAGGGTATAAAGTTATTATTCCTGAACTACCTATTTACACTATGTCTTTACTTAAAACCAATGTAAAGAGTTTTGCTAAATACCTACACGATTTTATAGAATTTAAAGGTTACGAAGAAGTTATTTTACTAGGCAACTCGTTGGGTGGGCATATTGGTTTATATCATACAAAACAATACCCCGACAAAGTAAAGGCATTGATTATAACAGGAAGTTCTGGTCTATATGAAAGCGCCATGGGCGGAGGCTACACCAAACGCAGTGATTATGAAGTTATTAAAAAGAAAGCACAAGATGTTTTTTACGACCCTTCCATTGCAACCAAAGCCATTATAGATGAGGTTTACGAAACCGTAAACGACCGTAATAAGCTTATAAAAACATTAGCCATTGCCAAAAGTGCCATTCGGCATAACATGGCAAAGGATTTACCAAAAATGAACGTCCCCACCTGTATTATTTGGGGTAAAAACGACACCGTAACACCGCCGGAAGTCGCCGAAGAATTTGACAGTCTTTTACCAGATTCCGAGTTATTTTGGGTTGACAAATGTGGGCATGCTGCTATGATGGAACACCCCGACCAGTTTAATCAAATTCTTGATGCTTGGCTACAAAAAAGAAATCTTTAATTAAGTTACAAAATCCCAAATCTCAATAAGGTATAAATGGTGATTTAGACTAATATCAAAAAATAAATGCACATAAAATCGGCCGAGTTTGTAATGAGTAATTCCGATGTGGCAAAATGCCCTAAAGGATTACTGCCCGAATATGCATTTATTGGTAGAAGTAATGTTGGAAAGTCGTCACTCATCAACATGCTAACGAGTCGAAAAAGTTTAGCAAAAACCTCGGGAAGACCAGGTAAAACACAATTAATCAATCATTTTTTAATTAATAAAAATTGGCACTTGGTAGATTTACCGGGATATGGTTATGCGCGAGTTTCTAAAAACGCAAAAAAAACGTTTCAAAAATTTATTACCCAATATTTTAGCCTGCGCGAACAACTAGTAACCGCTTTTGTTTTAGTAGATATAAGACACGAACCCCAACCTATTGATTTAGAATTTATGCAGTGGTTGGGCGAACATGGCATTCCGTTTTCTATCATTTTCACTAAAGCCGACAAACTAAAACCCAACGCTATTTTAAGACATGTTGAAGACTACAAAAACGTACTTTTGGAAACTTGGGAAGACATGCCTAATTATTTTATAACCTCATCGAGCAACGAAGTAGGAAAAGATGCTGTTTTAAACTATATTGATGGGCTGAATGAGAATATGGAATTGGGCACACATTGAATTTCTTTATAAAAGTAAATCAGCTCATTTCAAAACTGTCAAATCTACTAATGGAATTTACCAAATTGTAACAATATAGTAGACAACCTGGGGTAATCCTCTTATAACCGGTAAAAATTTATCTTAAATATAAACTTTAACATTCATCATCGACTTTTATAAAAACTTTAAGATTATTTAGATCTATCTTTAAAACTTTACTAATCTTTAAACAGACTTCCACCTTTGTGGAAATAATAAAAACACTAGTTCTATGAAAAAATCGACATTTATTACAAGTATTGCTTGCATCTTTATCATGCTTTTATCTTCTACTATGGAGGCGCAAAAATTCAGTTCTATAGACAAAAGCCCTATGGATGCCACTGCATATCCTAGTAACTACAAAGAACCTAACAAACTAGTAAAAGTAGTTTATAGCAGACCACAACTTAAAGAAAGAGATCTAAGTACTTTAGCACCCAACGGGAAAGTATGGCGTACCGGTGCGAACGAAGCTGCCAATATCACCTTATATAAAGACATGAAAGTTGGCGGGAAAGCAGTTAAAGCTGGAGAGTATTCGCTGTTTACAATTCCTGGAGATAAAGAATGGATTATTATTTTAAATAAAGATATTAATGTTTGGGGCGCTTATTCGTATAACGAAGCCAATGATGTTATTAGAATTTCAGCACCTGTAAGCTCTGGAGATTCGTTAGAAGCTTTCTCGATTGCTTTTTCCGATGATGGCACGATGTATTTAGGCTGGGACACGGTTAGGGTTGCTGTACCTTTTACAAAATAGGCTTTAGGCTTTAGGCAAAAAAAAGTTCCATAGCGAAATGCTAATGGAACTTTTTTTATTCTATAAAACTTTAAATACGTAACCTAATAGCCAATATAAAACCAGGAATACAAAAATGGTTCCAAAACATCCGCATTTTCCGCCACCAATTTTTTTTGCGCCCCAAGCGGCTCCAATAATTCTTAATAATTTTTCCATACCATTTAAATATGCACCAATTAAATATGCACCAATTTAGGGAATATTTAAATATTTATGTGTTTGTAACGACACTTTCCATTTAGGGTTTGCCATCACATAATCTACAATTTCAGGAATCACTTTGTCGCGTTTGCTCCACTCAGGTTGCAAATACAAAATACAATCTTTATTTACTTTGGCAGCCTGCTCTTCCGCAAAGCGGAAATCGTCCTTATTATATACAATTACTTTAAGCTCGTGGGCTTTTGCATACACTTCTTTAGTAGGGAGTTTTATTTTTTTAGGTGATAAACAAATCCAGTCCCAAATACCCGTTAATTTATAAGCACCAGAGGTTTCTATATGTATCTGTAAGCCTTCGGCTTTTAGCTTTGTGGTTAAGGGCGTCATATTCCAAGTTAATGGCTCGCCACCTGTAACGACGATGGTATTACTATACTTTTTGGCGTTTTCAACAATTTTTAAGATATCTGTTGGTGGGTGTAAATTAGCATTCCAACTTTCCTTTACATCGCACCAATGGCAACCGACATCGCAACCACCAATTCTAACAAAATACGCAGCGGTTCCTTTATGGAAACCTTCACCCTGTATGGTATAAAACTCTTCCATTAATGGCAACATGTTGCCAGTATCAACTAATTCTTTTATCTCTTTATTCATAAGGCTGCAAAGATAAACCTTTGTTATTTAATTGTTCAAAGTTTTATTTTGATTTCATATAGAATACCTATTTTTATAAAAATTTTAGTAAATGAACACGAAGGACACTTTTTTTAAATACATAACAGAAGGCAATGTTTGTAAAGGCGATTTTATATCTGTTGGTGCTGCCATGTTAAACGGCGAAACCATAACCAATGCCTTGGTAAATATTCCATTAAAAACCTTAAACCGTCATGGCTTAATAGCTGGAGCCACGGGGACAGGAAAAACAAAATCACTGCAAGTATTAGCCGAAAATTTAAGCGATAAAGGTATTCCTGTACTATTAATGGACATTAAAGGCGACTTAAGTGGTTTGGCACAACCAAGTGCTGGACACCCGAAAATTGATGAACGCCATGCCCAAATAGGTTTACCTTTTGAAGCCAAAAGTTTTCCTGTTGAAGTTTTAACACTTTCTGAGCAAGATGGCGTGCGATTAAGAGCTACCATTAGCGAATTTGGTCCTGTTTTACTTTCAAGAATTTTAGATTTATCGGATGCACAATCGGGTGTTGTGGCAGTTATTTTTCAATATTGTGACGATAACAAACTGCCGATTCTCGATTTAAAAGATTTTAAAAAAATATTACAATATGCCACCCAGGAAGGTAAAGCAGAATTTGATGATGCTTACGGACGTATTTCTACAGCATCTACAGGTGCTATTTTGCGCAAAGTGGTCGAGCTAGAACAACAAGGTGCCGATTTATTTTTTGGCGAAACCTCGTTCGATGTAGATGATTTACTACGTATTGATAATAGCGGTAGAGGCTATATAAACATCATCCGATTAACCGATATTCAAGATAGACCGAAGTTATTCTCAACCTTTATGTTGAGTCTACTAGCTGAAATTTATTCCACATTCCCGGAACAAGGCGATAGCGACAGACCAGAATTGGTGATTTTTATAGATGAAGCGCATTTAATTTTTAATGAAGCATCCAAAGCACTCCTCAACCAAATTGAAAGCATCGTTAAATTAATTAGAAGTAAAGGGGTTGGCCTGTATTTTGTAACCCAAAATCCAACCGATGTGCCTGAAGCGGTTTTAAGTCAGTTAGGTTTAAAAATTCAACATGCGCTTAGAGCTTTCACAGCTAACGATAGAAAAGCTATAAAATTAACTGCTCAAAATTATCCAGACTCCGATTATTATAACACCGTTGAAGTATTAACATCACTTGGCACAGGTGAAGCGTTGGTTTCCGCTCTTGATGAAAAAGGACGCCCTACACCCCTAGCCGCTACCATGATGCGTGCGCCAATGAGCAGAATGGACATTCTAACCGATGATGAATTAAGGACATTGAATTCACAATCGAAGCTCGTTAAAAAATATAACGAAACCATAGACAGGGAAAGCGCTTACGAACTACTTAACAAAAAAATAGAGCAAGCTGAAGCCGAAGAAGCCAAGAAAAAAGCTAAATTAGAAAAAGAAGCCCTTGAAAAAGCAGCTTCTAAACAACACACTACGACATCTTCTAGAAGAAAAAGCACAGCAATGAATCCCATAGTAAAAGTACTCACTAGTGCTACTTTTATTCGCAGCGTTTTTGGTATTTTAACTAAAGTAATGAAGAAATAGGTTGGTATAGACTTTAAAAAATTGGCATGATGAATCCATTCTTATCAAAACTATTGGTTGACATTGCTCGAAAGCGCATTCAATCTAAACAGAAAAATCAAACTGTAAGCAAAAAACAGATCGTTCCCCTAGTAAGGAAATTTCAGATTGAAATATCGCATGCCATTAAAGAATATATCTTCATTATAATTGGTGTGTTTTCGGCTGGATTTGGTTTAAAAGGATTCTTGCTACCAAATCGTTTTATTGATGGTGGTGCTACAGGTATTTCGTTATTACTTCAAAACGTTACCAATTTAGATTTAAGTTATTTTTTAATCCTTGTCAACCTACCTTTTCTAATTTTAGCATCACGAACCATTGGGTTAAAATTCGCTGCTAGAAGCATTGCTGCCATTGCCTTATTAGCTTTTGTCGTTCATTTTGTAGAATATCCAACTATTACGGAAGATAAATTATTGATCTCGGTTTTTGGCGGTTTCTTTTTAGGCCTAGGAATTGGTATGTCTATGCGAGGTGGAAGCGTCATTGATGGCACCGAAGTATTAGCCATTTTCTTAAGCAAAAAATTATCGTTAACTATTGGAGATATTCTTTTATTAATCAACATTTTAATATTTTCGGTTGGTGCTTATATTCTATCTATGGAAACAGCACTATATGCCATTTTAACGTATTTAGCAGCTGCAAAAACGGTCGATTTTATAGTAGATGGTGTTGAAGAATATGTGGGTGTTACAATCATTTCCAATAAACACGTAGATATGCGTATTATGCTTACCGAAAAACTGCGTAGAGCCTGTACCATTTATGCTGGCAAAGGTGGTTTGGGGAAAAGCGGTGACAGTTACGATAAAGATATTATTTATACCGTTGTTACCAGATTAGAACTTGCTAAATTGCAAACCGAAATTGATAAAATTGATAGAAATGCTTTTATAATTATGGGCATTGTAAAAGATTTAAAGGGTGGAATGATTAAAAAGAAACCACTTAAATAATTGAAGAATTAATAATTAGTACATGACAAAAATCCAAATATATTCAGATGTCAATCTGAGCGCAGTCGAAGACATTGGAAAAATTGTTTTTAATCGTATTTTGACCTTAGTTTATCTTGAACCAAAAGGCCCAATATAACGTGTCATGTACTAAAAATGAATAATTAAAATCCATGACTGATAAAAAATATACCATACAAGACAGTCCTTTTATTGTTCCAACAACCGATGGAAAAATAATAAAGGAACATTTTGGGGTGGCAACCAATGGTAATTCCCAAATAAGTATTGCCCATATGAAAGCACCTGCGGGCTGGAGCGAACCTTTTCAAACGCCTGAATTTGATGAATACACTTTTATAATTCGCGGTAAAAAACAGTTTATTATTGAAAACGAAACCGTTGTTTTAGAAGCTGGTCAATCCATCAAAATAAACAAAAATACCAGAGTGCAATATTCCAATCCGTTTACCGAAGTTTGCGAATACATCGCCATTTGTACGCCTGCTTTTTCTATGGATTTAGTAAACCGAGAAGATTAAATGAACAAATACCTTGTCAAAACTATTGGAAGCTTTATAAACTTCACAAGTTTTCTTTCCCCCTATTACGCTGCTAAACTAGCCGTTAAAATATTTTCAACACCTCGAAAAGGCAAACTGAATGATGACGAAACAAACTATCTAAAATCTGCCGCTCAAGAGAGTATCACTTATGGAGATGTCCCCATAAAAACATATTGCTGGAGCGGGAAAAAAGACACTATTTTACTGGTCCATGGTTGGGAAAGCAATGCATTCAGATGGAAAGATTTAATAAAAATTTTAAAATCCGAAGATTACAACATCATTGCTTTAGATGCACCTGCACATGGCAATTCTGGAAGTAAAATTTTCAATGCGGTGCTGTATTCAGAATGTATTAACCTGGTTATTAAACAGTTTAATCCTTCCATTGTTATTGGGCATTCTATTGGCGGTACAGCTTCGGCCCTAGCTATTAACAATCATAAACTTCCTATTAAAAAGCTGGTATTACTTGGAGCACCTTCAAATTTTGATGAAGTTATCGATAATTACGTCAAAATCATGGGATACAACAAAAAAGTAATTAAAGCAATAAACAACTATTACTTAAAACATTTTGGATATTTTCCTGAATTTTATACCATTGAAAATTTCTCGAAGAATATTCAAGCAGAAGGACTTATCATTCACGATAAAAAAGACCGAATCATATCGTATAAAGATGCTTTACATATTTCAAAATACTATAAAAATTCTAAAATTATAAAAACCACTGGATTGGGTCATGGTTTAAAAAACGATACCGTTTACAACCATATATTAGAGTTTTTAAACACCTAGATTTGTTGTACTTTTGAAACATGAAGCCCATAAAGGGCTTTTAGAGACTGTTTAAATTTTGTTTTTGGAATGTTTTATAGGGTATTTTTTTGTCAGACTAAGGTATTTTGAGATTCATAGCCACAGCTATGGACCGAAAAATAGCTGACGTACGGCGGAAAAAGACACATAAAAGAGCCAAAGGATAAAACTTAAACAGTCTCTTAACAACAAAACCATTATTATTACCAAATTATCTGGATTGATTTTAAATGGTTTTTGATTTTTTTATTCAAATGGAAACAGAATTAAAACGCATCAATAAATTTTTAAGCGAAGTTGGGTATTGCTCACGCAGGGAAGCCGATAAACTTATTGAAGCAGGACGTGTAACCATAAACGGCGTTGTACCAGAAATGGGCACAAAAATAGCCCCTAATGATGTGGTTCATGTAGATGGAAAAGAAATTAACACATCAAATGAAGCCTTTGTATATTTAGCTTTTAACAAACCTGTGGGTATTGTTTGCACAACAGACACGAATGTTGAAAAAGATAACATCATCGATTTTATAAACTACCCCAAACGTATTTTCCCTATTGGAAGGTTAGACAAACCCAGCGAAGGATTGATTCTGCTAACCGATGATGGTGATATTGTAAACAAAATTCTTCGTGCTAGCAATAATCACGAAAAAGAATATATTGTTAGGGTAGATAAACCTATTTCGCAAACCTTTATTGAACGCATGGCAGGTGGTGTTCCTCTTGAAGATTTAAACAAAGTCACCAATAAATGTGTGGTTGAAAAACTCAGTACTTACGAGTTTAAAATTATCTTAACACAAGGTTTAAACCGACAAATCCGCCGCATGTGCGAATACTTAAATTACGAGGTTGAAACGCTGAAACGTGTTAGAATAATGAACATAAAACTAGATATGCCTTTAGGTGAATACCGAGAACTCACTAAAGAAGAATTTAGTGAATTAAACAGACTGATTAGCGATTCAACTAAAGAGTACAAACCCAATAAATTTCGCCGAAATTAATCCAAACTATCGGACAAACCAATTACTTAATATGGGAATTATAAAACGCTCTCCCTTAATTTTGTAATGGGCATCGTACCCTTTGACACTATCTTAGCATCAAAATAAATTTTGAAACTATGATACGAATATTGGCATTGATTTTGACCGTTGGAGGCACAATAGCCTTGATTATAGGGGTTTTAGGTGTTTTTGGAAATAACTTTGTCACACTCAGTCCTTGGGCATTAACTATATTAGGAGGGATTTTCTTTATCGCAGGTGTATCCATGCTAAAATATAGAAAGGATGACCCCGTTAAACCAATCGAATAGAAAATTTAGCTAACCGTTTTGTCTATAATTAAGATAGAGAATCGTTTTGACTCCTAATTAGAGCTACGTCTCTCGCGAGCTAATAGCGTATTTTTTAACAACATAGCAATCGTCATAGGACCAACTCCCCCAGGAACCGGTGTGATATAACTTGCTTTTTTGCTGACACTTTCAAAATGCACATCACCTGCAAGTCTGTAACCACTTGTTTTTGTAGCATCTGGAACACGGGTAATTCCAACATCAATAATCACAACGTCTTCTTTAACCATATCGCCTGTTAAAAACTCTGAAATACCAATAGCGGCTACAATAATATCAGCGGCCTTAGTTATTTCAGCCAAATTTTTAGAACGACTATGTACTACCGTAACTGTTGCATCACCTGCTTTACGTTTTTGGCTCATTAAAATACTCATAGGACGCCCCACAATATGACTTCTTCCCATAACTACCACATTCTTACCAGAGGTTTCAATTTGGTAACGTTCTAACAATTCCAAAATACCATAAGGTGTTGCGGGTAAAAAAGTAGGCAAATCTAAAGCCATTTTACCAACGTTGGTAGGATGAAACCCATCTACATCCTTATCTGGATGCACCGCCATTAAAACCTTTTGCTCATCAATATGTTTTGGCAATGGCAATTGAACTATAAAACCGTCGATATCATCATTGGTGTTTAGCTCATTAATTTTGGACAACAACGCTTCTTCTGAAGTATAATCAGGCAAATCTATCAAAGTAGAATTAAAACCGATCTTTTCGCAAGCTTTTACTTTTGCATTTACATAGGTCATACTGGCTCCGTCTGTTCCTACTAAAATAGCAGCAAGATGCGGCACTTTTTCTCCTCTAGAAATCATAGCACTTACGTGTTCTGCAATTTCTTCTTTAATATCGTTACTTACTTTTTTTCCGTCTAAAATTATCATAAAAATAGTATTCAGTAGCAGTCGCAGTCACAGTTTGCTTACTCATTGCCTGTATTTACTCCGAATTTGCTTGGATTATTAATCATATAGTTTATAAGTTTCCCGACTTCAATACCTAATTCGGTTAACTCCAAATGTTTTTCTTCATCAAAATAATTACATGCTAAAGCAAAATCTAACCATGTACTCGTTTCCGAATTCTCACCATCAGCATCTGTAAGTTTGCTTATAAAATGTTTTGGGTAGATTCTTTTTCTATACGCTTCAGCTATATTTGCAGAAACCGACCTAGAACTTCTTCTTATTTGGTCTGTTAAAGAATATATTTCTTCCTTTGGAAAGGATTTAGAAATTTCAAAAATCAACATAGACAACTCAAAAGATTTTTGATAAGCTAATAGTTTTTTGAAATCCATAAAATTTAATTTTCACTACTTAGAACTGCGACTGAGATTGAGACTGCGACTGGGACTAAATACCAATTAACGCATCCCTTTCATCATTTGCATCATTTTTTTACCGCCGCCACCTTGCATCATTTTCATCATTTTGCTCATTTGGTCGAATTGCTTTAAAAGCTGATTGACTTGTTGTACCGAAGTTCCAGACCCTTTACCTATACGTTGTTTTCTACTGGAATTTATAATAGAAGGATTGCTGCGTTCTTTGGGGGTCATAGAATGTATAATGGCTTCGATACCTTTAAACGCATCATCATCAATATCGACATCTTTTAACATTTTTCCAGCTCCAGGAATCATACCCATAAGGTCTTTCATGTTTCCCATTTTTTTGATTTGCTGAATCTGCTTTAAGAAATCATCAAACCCAAATTGGTTTTTGGCAATTTTCTTTTGAAGTTTACGTGCTTCTTCCTCATCAAACTGCTCTTGGGCACGTTCAACTAACGATACCACATCACCCATTCCCAGAATACGGTCTGCCATTCGCGATGGGTAAAACACATCAATAGCTTCCATTTTCTCACCAGTACCGATAAACTTAATTGGTTTATTTACAACCGATTTAATGGAAATAGCGGCTCCACCACGGGTATCACCGTCTAATTTGGTTAAAATAACACCATCAAAATTCAATACATCGTTGAAAGCTTTTGCTGTGTTTACAGCATCTTGCCCTGTCATAGAATCTACAACAAACAAGGTTTCTTGTGGCTGAATGGCTTTGTGGATGTTCGATATTTCGGTCATCATCACTTCATCTACCGCTAAACGTCCCGCAGTATCTATGATGACTACATTATATCCATTTGCTTTTGCATGTGCAATACCTGCTTTTGAAATAGCTACTGGATCTGTATTGCCCCTATCGCTAAAAACCTCTACTCCTATTTGATCGCCTACAACATGTAGCTGGTCTATCGCTGCCGGTCTATAAACATCACAAGCAACCAATAAAGGTTTTTTTGATTTTTTTGTTTTAAGATAATTTGCCAGTTTACCAGAAAAAGTTGTCTTACCAGAACCCTGTAAACCAGACATTAAAATAACACTTGGGTTACCCGAAAGGTTGATACCTTCGGCATCACCACCCATAAGTTCGGTTAATTCGTCTTTTACTATTTTAACCATTAACTGCCCTGGCTGTAACGTTGTTAATACGTTTTGACCAAGTGCTTTATCTTTAACTCTTACGGTAAAGTCTTTTGCTATTTTAAAGTTAACATCGGCATCTAACAAAGCACGACGTACTTCTTTTAATGTTTCGGCTACGTTGACCTCGGTAATGCTTCCGTGACCTTTTAGTACGTGTAAAGCCTTATCTAATTTATCGCTTAAATTATTGAACATAATTTTTCTTGAAATTTTAAGAACTGCAAATTTAAGTATTTGATATATATAATAGAAGTAACATGCTATAAAAAAGACAAATAAAAAAAAGGTTGTTAAAACATGTGCTTAACAACCTTTATAAAGGAAACTTTATTTAATAATTAACCTAACCAATCAAAACATTAAGTTCCCTTTTTACCAAAAGCATACTTAATTTTTCTTTTCAAGGACTAATAGTCTTTCAATCTCTCCTGTTGAGCTTAAATCTTTTAACTCGATTTTGTTTGGTGAAACCTCTTTAATTCTCCATCTAAATGTAAGCTCGTTAAACGGTGCTTCATTTGCAAAAAGCAACCCTAAAAACAAGCCATTATTACGGTATGCTAACCAAGATCCTGCTGTAATACCAGCATTGGGATCAGTTACTTTTATTCTTCCGGTTTCTAAAAAGTTAATAGTGTAACCAGCAAAATTCTCTGTTGGATCTTGAACATGTACTAAACCATCCTCATATTTAGTAACTTCCCAAGTACCTACGACTAGAACGTCTTCAATATAGTTTACATCGCTGTCGGCTCTTAAACAGTGTCTTTCCAAAACCATTTTATTATTGGCGTTCTCTAGTTTAATCAAACCTGGCTCTAAAAATGTAATTAACCATTCTAGTTTTAAATCCGGTCTGCCTTCAAGAGTTATTCTCAAAATAAAACCAGCATTCCTAACACCTATTTCATAAGTACCCGCTACAAACTCGCCATTAATTCTAATATTAACTTCGTTGTTTGGCAAGAATTTTAATGGTGTTCCTATATACTCTTTTTCATTATCGATACCATTAACACTTAAACCTGCTATTCTCCATAAACATTCCTGTAAATAGCTCTCTATACGCTCTTTAGTAATATCTACGACAACATCGCAATTTTTCTTTAAGATGATTTTATTACCTCCTTCTGTATATAATTTGATTCTTCCGTATTCAATTTCATACACAAACCATTCTAAAGAAAAATCTACAAGGGTATCGAATTCTAATTTAATAGCCACACCATGGTCTGTAACACGAGTGCTCCAAGATCCCGTTAATATATCGCCTCCTCTTTTACGAACTTTGACCACACCATCTTCTTTAAATATCATAACATATTCTAGATAGGTATCGGTTAAACTATTTTGGTCTCTATTTACTTCATAAACCACCCAAGGGCACATTTTTAACAAATTATCTAAACGTTCTTTTGTGAAATCATCGTCATGATAATCGTTGTTATCGTCTTCATTACAAGCATTTTTTGCTTCTTTAATAACGTTGTGTAACTCAAGGTTGTTATTTACTGTTATAGTAGAGCCATCTGAATATTCCATAGTTACAGGAAAATTAAGACTAGCAAAAACTTCGGCATCCATGACACGTCTTATAAATTGGTATAATTGCCTATCGCTTTCAACAGTCACCACATTAATAACCTGAAAGTCTGCATTATAAACTGAAAACGATATAGGATATTGAAAATCGATACATTCAATATCGTCATCTTCTTCGTTTTCACCATGACATGTTTTAATTAAGTTTTCTAAAGCATCATGGTTTTCAATCACAACTTCGTCATGATCTGCTAGTGTGACGGTGATGGGAAATATAATTTCTAACTTGTCATCGTCATCCTCAAATTTATTGAAAATAGCCTCAATGGTTTTATAGCCTTCTTTAGAATCTATAATTATTTCTATTCCATTCGCTTTAACAGTAACAGGCAATTTAACAGACAAACAACTTGCCCTGTCTATAATATTATCGGCAGATCCGTCCATTTTAGACGTGGCACTTATCATACTTGTTAACTCAGATGTTGCTACAAGTGCTTCGGCTTCGGTAGGTTCAGTAATTTCAATGACTTCATCTTGACAAGACGTAAATAATAAAAGGGCAAAAAAAGGCAGTAGTAATAATGTTCTTAATTTAGTTTTCATGATTCTTGATTTTGGGTTCAACATAGCTTTTTGATTATAAAACAGGATAACTTTAAAAATTCCTACCCTATTTTTCAAAAATTTTTCAAACTTTAAAAATTCCAAACTTCAAAAAACCTTATTTTAGTGGCACAATCAACAACTAAAATGACTAAACAACTACATGAAAATATTTGCGAAGAGCGCTTATTTTCTTCTATATTTAATAAATACGCTAAAGATTTACACAACTTTTTATATTATAAGTATGGTGATTTGCTAAACCCAAAAGATAAAGTACAGGAAGCTTTTATTAAACTTTGGGAAAATTGCGCCAAGGTAAGTCCAGACAAGGCAAAAAGTTTTGTGTTTACGACTGCCAATAATTTAATGCTGAACGAAACAGCACACCAAAAGGTGGTATTAAGACACCAACAAAACAAACCAAAAACATATACCAACGAAAATCCTGAGTTTTTAATGCAGGAAACCGAGTATATGGACAAACTTCAAAAAGCACTTTCAAATTTAACTGATGCCCAACGTGAAGCCTTTATGATGAACCGGGTTGAAGGCAAACGTTTTAAAGAAATTGCTGAACTATTGGAAATTTCTACCAAAGCAGTTGAAAAACGGATTTATGGAGCGTTGGAGAAGTTGAGAAAAGATATTAAGGAGTTGTAACTGCTAGTTCTGGGTTCAAGGTTTTGGGTTCAAGGTGTTGGGTAAAAAAACTAAACTTAGCAACTTTGAAGCTTTGAAACTCTGAAACTTTGAAACTTTGAAACTCTAATGCTTTAAAACTTAAAAAAAAAGGGTAGGAAAAAATAAAAGTTAACTGTTATATAATTGAATATCGAAATGATGAACAGAGAAGAATTAATATCGAAATGGTTAAATAATGATCTAAACGATCAGGAACTTGAAGCGTTTAAAATGCTTGAAGACTATGATGATTTAGTTAAGTTACATCATGGTGTACAGGCTTTTAAAGCTGAAGACTACAATACGTCTGCTGAATTAGAAACCGTGTTAAAAGCCATTAAAACCCCTAAAAAATCATCAACACATTGGGTAAAACCATTGATGCGTGTTGCCGCTGTTCTTGCTATTTGTTTTAGCATATACTATTACACTACAACTATAGATACTACGGTTACTACCCAATTTGCCCAAAAAACATGGGTAGAACTGCCAGATAACTCCAGTGTTAATTTAAATGCAAAATCCCTCTTAGCATTCAATAAAAATTCATGGAAAAACGAACGCGAAGTAACCCTTGAAGGTGAAGCTTTTTTTAAAGTTGCTAAAGGGTCATCGTTTCATGTTATAACAAAATCAGGAACCGTTACGGTTTATGGTACTCAATTTAATGTGAAACAACGAACGCATTATTTTGAGGTTATTTGCTACGAAGGTTTAGTGGGCGTTACTTACAATTCTCAAGAAACAAAATTAAAACCTGGCGACAGTTTTTTAATTATCGATGGGAAACAAATTGCTAAAGAAAAAGAAAACCGCTCAACACCTTCGTGGTTAAATAACGAAAGTACCTTTAAAAGCTTACCTTACAAAGAAGTGATAGCCGAGTTTGAAAGACAGTACGATGTAGATATTACACTTTTAAACATCGATTCCAATCAGCTATTTACAGGTAGTTTTGCGCACAACAATCTGGATGTTGCTTTAAAGGCAATTACATTACCTTTACACGTAACCTATAGTAAAACAAACCGTACCATAACATTAAAACGTGAGTAGCAAAGGACTCCTTTCTATTTTTTTATCATTGTTTTTTTTGAATGTTGCCACCCTAAAAGCGCAAACCGTTCAAAAAGAAAAGCAACCGCTCATTACCATTTTAAAAATTCTTGAAGAAAAATATAGCATTCGTTTTTCTTATATAGATGAAACCATTAAACAAAAAAAAGCACTACTACCAAACTCCAATTTAAACTTAGAAGACGTTTTAGAATTACTTAAAGCCGAAACTTTATTAGATTTTGAATTGTTGGACAACCGATTTGTTGTTATTAAAAACCAAACCGAAAACCAATCCAGAGGTTTCGAAATGCAACGTTTAAAAGAAGTTACTATTAACAATTATCTCACCACCGGTATTACAAAATTAAACGATGGTTCCATTGTAATAAAACCCGAAACATTTGGCATTCTTCCGGGATTGATTGAACCCGACGTTTTACAAACCATACAAGCCTTACCGGGCGTTTTAAGCACAGACGAAACCGTTTCAAATATTAATGTGCGTGGAGGCACCCATGACCAAAATCTACTGCTGTGGGATGGTATAAAAATGTACCAATCTGGGCATTTTTTTGGACTGATTTCAGCCTTTAACCCTTACACCACAAAACGTATTAATATATTCAAAAATGGTACAAGTGCTAAATATGGTGATGGGATTTCGAGTGTTATAGACATGGAATTACCCAATAGTATTGACAACCAATTTAAAGCTGGTTTGGGTTTTAATTTAATAAATGCCGATGGTTTTGCTAAAATTCCGCTTTCAAAAAAGACAGAATTACAACTAGCTTCGCGTCGCTCGATGACCGATTTAATTTTAACCCCTACTTACGACCAATATTTTAAACGTATTTTTCAAGATTCCGATTTAACCAAAATCAACAAAAATTCAATTTCAAAAAACGAACAATTCTATTTTTATGATGTTAACATGAAATTTTTATACAACATCACTGACAAAGACCAAATTAGAATTCATTTTTTAAACGTAAACAATTATTTAAACTACGACGAACAATCTTCTATAAACGATAGAAATGAAGCGTTTAATAGTAAATTATCGCAACAAAATATAGCCTCTGGAATTACTTATACCAGAAATTGGAATAAATCGCTTTCTTCAACTTCGCAATTTTATATATCGAATTACGATTTAGATGCCACAAACTATGACATTACCAACAACCTTCGATTAATTCAAGAAAACGAAGTATATGATGGTACTGCCAAAATAGATATTAATTATATACCAAGTCTTAAACTAAAAATAAACGGTGGTTACCAATTTACTGAAGTTGGCATTAGCAACTTAGAAGATGTTAACAATCCTGTTTTTAGAAGCTATATAAAAGAAGTTATTCGCAGCCATGCGGTTTATGCAGAAACAGGGCTACTATCAAACAATGCCAAAACGAACCTAAAAATGGGTGCACGATTAAATTATATCCAAAAATTCGGCCTGTTTTTTGCCGAACCAAGATTAAGTTTCAGTCAGCGATTTTTAAATAATTTTAAGTTGGAAATTTTGGGTGAATTCAAAAGTCAAACCACAACCCAAATCATCGATTTACAAAACGATTTTTTAGGTATTGAAAAACGCCGATGGGTTTTGGCGAATAACAATAAAGATATTTTAATTGACGATGATGGTAGAACTATTTACCCTGTTCCCATTTTAAAAAGCAAGCAACTATCGGCAGGCATTCATTTCAACAAAAACAAATTACTTATAAGTGCAGAAACCTATATAAAAAAAGTAGATGGTATTACCACACGGAGTCAAGGATTTCAAAACCAATATCAGTTTGTAAACAGTATTGGCAGTTACGAAATTAAAGGCATAGACTTTTTATTGAATAAACAATTTAGTGATATGGTTAGTACTTGGGTTTCTTATTCGTACAACACAAATAATTATACGTTTGATACTTTGAATAATGGCAAAGCCTTTCCTAACAATGCCGACATAAAACATGCCGTTACATTAGGAGGCACTTACACTTATAACAGCTTCAAATTTGCTTTAGGCTTAAATTGGCATTCTGGAAAACCAACCACAACACCGAGTGAAAACGACGACCCCAACGACGATGTGATAACCTATGAAAACCCCAATAGTTCCAATTTAAAAGACTACTTACGCACCGATTGTTCTGCTACTTACCAATTCAATATTTCCAATACTTCTAAAGCAACGGTGGGAGTTTCCGTTTGGAATATTTCAAACGAAAAGAATATTATAAACAGCTACTACACTTTAGATGATGAAAATTTGGTTACTAAAGTTGAAAATCAATCTTTAGGAATAACACCTAATGTTAGTTTCAGAGTTCATTTTTAATACCTTTTCAGAATAAAATTGATTGCTATTTTATTTTGAAAAACGGAACGAACCATTTCAAATGTAGATATATATTTAGTTCACTAAGTTGGTATTTGTTAGCTATATTTACCGATGTGCTTCGCAGTTGTTTTTTAAAGGTCATATGGACACGAGTGATAGCGAACTGGGAAGCAATCGCTTTATCTTCATTGATGTTTATCTCACAAATTTTATTTTCATTAGTGTTCGATGATTATCAATTGAAGTTTCTTGTCATTTTAATCATAATTTTACTAGCCCCAATTATTTATTCTTAATAAATTAAAAATTCCACATATCTTAGGACTTATTGTAGCAAATGCTGTTATTGGCCCTAACGGTTATAATTTATTGCCCTCGATAGCAACACTATTCTAAAAACACGTTATAGTTCTCTTCTTTTTCGATATAAATATATTTATTGCAAACTAAAGAAAACACGTTAAACGAGCCTTCCAAAAAACTCCTAATTCAAATTAGCCAAACTCGCTTTTAAAGTCTCCATTTTAGCCAAGGCATCAGCTTCTTTTTTGCGTTCATTGGCAATAACCTGTTCTGGTGCACCAGCTACAAAACGTTCGTTCGACAGTTTCTTTTGTACCGATTTTAAAAAACCTTCCGTATAATTTAACTCTTCCGTTAGTTTTTTAATTTCCTCTTCCACATTTACAGAACCTGCCATAGGCACAAAATACTCATTGGATTTCACCCTGAATGTTAAGGCACCATCTACAGTTTCAGAAACATAATTTATACCTTCCAGATTTCCGAGTTTAATAATCACCTCATCAAAGGTTGTATGGACTTTTTCATTATTAATAACTGAAAAAGCAATGGCATCTTTAAAAGCTATATTTTTCTGGGCTCTTATATTTCTAATACCTGAAATCACTTCCGAAGCAAATTCAAATTCGGTAATCAATACTTCATTAATAGATTTTGATTCTGGCCATTTTGAAATAATCAAAGCTTCTTCAGGCGTTCTTTCTGAAATATAATGCCAAATATCTTCGGTTAAAAAGGGCATAAATGGATGCATTATTTTTAAGTTATTTTCAAAAATAGCAATGGCACTTTTAAATGTTTTGGTATCTATAGGTTTTTGATATTCCGGTTTTATCATTTCTAAAAACCAACCACAAAAATCATCAAAAATCAATTTATAAATAGTCATTAACGCATCGCTTAATCGGTATTTACTAAAGTGATCTTCTATTTCCAATAAAGCTTTTTGGAATTTAGACTCGTACCAATCTATTGCTATCTTACTAGAATTTGGTTGCGGAATAGTATCATCAATCTCCCAACCATCAACCAAGCGGTAAGCATTCCATATTTTATTTCCAAAACCTTTACCTTGTTGGCAAAGCGATTCATCAAACAATAAATCGTTGCCTGCTGCCGAACTTAATAACAATCCAACACGAACACCATCAGCTGTGTACTCTTCAATGAGTTTTAAGGCATCAGGCGAATTCCCTAAAGACTTACTCATTTTCCGGCGTTGTTTATCACGCACCAACCCTGTTAAATACACATTTTCAAAAGGTTTTTCACCTTTATATTCGTAGCCTGCAATAATCATACGGGCGACCCAAAAGAATAAAATATCGGGACCAGTCACTAAATCGTTAGTTGGATAGTAATATTTTATGTCCTTATTTTCTGGATTTCGAATGCCATCAAACACACTCATGGGCCATAACCAAGACGAGAACCAGGTATCTAAAGCATCCGTATCTTGAGTTAGGTTGTTGGTTGTTAGTTGTTGGTTGTTGGTTTTTTGTTTTGCTAATTTTAAAGCTTCCTCTATAGTTTCGGCAACTACAAAATGGTCTTTGCCATCGCCATAATAGTAGGCAGGAATCTGTTGTCCCCAAAGCAACTGACGGGAAATATTCCAATCGCGAATATTCTCCATCCAGTGGCGGTAGGTGTTTTCAAATTTCTTAGGAAACAATTTGATTTCTGCGTTTTCACCTAAAACAGCTTCAATGGCAGGTTTTACTAAATCTTCCATTTTCAAAAACCACTGATCTGATAATCGGGGCTCTATAACGGCTTTGGTTCTTTCGGAGGTTCCTACTTTATTAAGGTGGCTTTCGGTTTTAACCAAAAACCCTTTATCTTCCAATTCTTTGGTAATCTCTTTTCTAACGACAAAACGGTCTTTTCCTTGATAATGCAAACCAAAACTGTTAAGAGATGCATCTTCATTAAAAATATCAATAACTTCAAGATTGTGTTTATCTCCTAAGTTTTTATCATTTTCATCATGCGCCGGTGTTACTTTTAAACAACCTGTACCAAATTCCATATCTACATAGTCATCTTCAATAATCGGAATGACACGATTGCAAATAGGCACTATGGCCTTTTTACCTTTTAAATGTTTAAAACGGGCATCGTTCGGGTTAATACAAATAGCGGTATCTCCAAAAATGGTTTCTGGGCGTGTTGTGGCGATGGTTAAATATTCCTCCCCTAGCCCCTCCGAAGGAAGGGAACTCTCACTCGTTGCTCCCTCTCCTTTGGAGAGGGTTGGGGTGAGGATTTTGTATTTTAAATAATATAAATTGCCTTGACGTTCTTCATATATAACTTCTTCATCAGAAAGTGTTGTTTTTGCCTCAGGATCCCAATTGACCATACGGTACCCTCTATAAATTAGTCCTTTGTTAAACAAATCAACAAACACCTTGATGACCGCTTCACTCATATCATCATCCATAGTGAATTTGGTTCTATCCCAATCACATGAACATCCTAATTTTTTAAGTTGCTCTAGAATGACGCCACCATATTCGTGCGTCCAATCCCATGCATGTTTTAAAAATTCTTCACGAGATAAATTGTTTTTATCAATGCCTTGTTCCTTTAGTTTGGCTACTACTTTGGCTTCGGTAGCAATAGATGCATGGTCTGTACCAGGAACCCAACAGGCATTTTTACCTTGCAAACGGGCACGACGAATCAATACATCTTGAATTGTATTGTTAAGCATATGCCCCATGTGCAGTACACCAGTGACATTTGGCGGCGGAATCACAATGGTATATGGCTCTCTTTCGTCTGGCTCTGAATGAAAGTAATTATGTTTCATCCAGTAGTTATACCATTTAGTTTCTACCTGACTTGCATCATATTTTGAAGGCATTTGCATACTTTGGAATAGTTTTTGAATAATAATTCGCAAAAGTACTTATATTTCTTTTTGTATAAAAGATAAATACAGATTGATAAAAACAACCCTGTATTATTTTAACAATTTTTAATAATTACAATAGAAAAGTTATATGTACTTTTAACCAATGAGTTTATAAAAATAAGTTCTTTAACCTATTATTTTTGCTGTTTATGGAAAAAATAAGTATGTTTGGAGTGAATTTTAATGCAAAAAAGACTGTTATAATGACTTAAATGACTGAGTCATTAACATCTAAAAGAAGCAAAACAACAAAGCAAATACAATAACAATGAAAAAATTATTTACAATTTTATTTATCGGATTAGTAAGTTTAGCTATTAACGCACAAGAAAAGGTAGCTAAAATCGAGTTTAAATCGGACGTAGTGGATTATGGAACTATTGAAAAAGGTTCTAATGGGGTGCGTGTTTTCGAATTTACGAATACAGGTAATGCGCCTTTAATAATATCCAATGTGACTTCTAGCTGCGGTTGTACTATTCCTAAAAAACCAGAAGGTCCAATTTTACCTGGAAAAACCGGGGAAATTGAGGTAAAGTATGATACCAATAGAGTTAATCCTATAAGAAAAACAATTACGGTTATCTCTAATGCAGACACACCAACCGTTGCCTTAAAAATTAAAGGTGAAGTTGTAGACACTAAAAGTGGCAGTGTACTTGAGAAAAAAGAAAAAAGTGTTGTACAGCAATAAAAAATAAAATACAATTTATAAAAAGTCCCTAAGTGTTTACTTAGGGACTTTTTATTTTAAAATGGGTTTTCTAAGTTAAAGCTAAAACTCATTGTTTTTCCTTTTCTGTCTACTTTTAGCTTTATGTGCTTCCCTACATCATCGTAAAACTCATGCATAATATCCTGCAATGAAAATTGATGCGTTGGTTTATTATTTATTCTTAAAACAACATCTCCAATAAGTAAACCTGCTTTTTTAGCAGGAGAATCATCACGCAATTCTACAATAGTATATGCTGGCTTTAATGATATTTTGTACTGGGTATCAATAACAATTTTCGTGCTATTTAGGGCATCATCATTCCTGATTATTCCCGATTTTTCTTTTAAAATTCTATCGTCTACTTCTTTAACCAGCCTAACACCATCGTGTGCTAGCTCAATACCACTCTTATTATAACTGAATTTTTCTTTAAATAAAGCATTTTTTTTAAGCGTGATGATAGCTTTTTGATAGTCGAAAATAATATTAAATCGCTTCAAAATATTCCCTGCCAAACTTCCATTTCGGTTTTTAAATTTTCTTGCAAATGAAATTGATGCACTATCTGGATAGGCAACATTGGTATTTTCCAAAACAAAACTCTTTAATGATAACGCATCCATTTTAGTACGCTTTCCATACACACTTCCGCTTAACCCATGTCCCAAGAAATCATTAAAAAAAGCATGGCTTGATTTAATACCTAATGAATCGTTTTCAAACAACCATAACGCATCACTTCCTCCTGAATCTACTAAAAGCTTTACTGGTATTTTTTTATTGTCAATGGTAACTTCTACATTTATATATGGTTTACTGTTGTAGAATTCTAAATTAAAAGTCTCGCACTTTCTACATTTTTTATACCGATAGGCCTCAGGATCGGTTAACTTTAAATATTTCCTTGAATAGTTTACCTCAACTATAAGATCTCTAAAAATATCATTACCTATAATGCCATGAACGGGAAACCCTAGTTTGGGCGCTAAATCTAAATTAGCCTCAAATATTGCATATAACTCCTGTTTCAGATTTATAGCATCACCAATTTTAATAACATTGTCATCAGATTTCAGTGCTTCAACCAATTCCCCTTCACCCAAGCCTCTTAAAAAAATAGTTTCGGTATTTTTAATTTTTAAAGTATCGGAAACATTTAAAAAATTAAATATGATAGGCTTACTCACACCTGTATCCAATAAAAAAGAAAGTGTAACACCATTAATTTCTACAGGAATAATAATTAAATTATTTATAAGATTAAATTTCACCTTATCGGATCTGTGTTTATTTTGAATGGTGAATTTCCCTTGTGAAAAACCAAGGTTATTCAACAAAAAAACAACCAATATAAAAATCACAGACCTTTTCATATGTAAATATTTATTGTTTTTTAATGGTCATACGGTATCGCTTTAATCTTCATTAGTATGTGTGTTTCCTAATCATGGCGATTTCATAGTAAATAACAACAGGTTAGGTTACATTCATTCAATTTACAAATCTTTATGACGTCAAATTTATTTTAGCACATTTTTTAAAAAAACTTTAAGATAATTTTCTCAACTTTGCGCCTTATAATTAATAAAAATGCCAACTATATCTAGAAAAGGGCTTTTAATGCCCGAATCACCTATACGTAAATTAGTTCCTTATGCAGAACAAGCCACTAAGAATGGAAAGACTATTTACTATTTAAACATAGGACAACCTGATATAAAAACACCCGAAGTCGCCTTAAAAGCGGTTAGGGAAAATGATGTAGAGATACTTTCATACTCGAGATCTGAAGGTTCTGATGCTTACAGAAAAAAATTAGCTGCTTATTATAATAAATACGATATTAAAGTATCTCATGAAGATATTATAGTAACCACTGGCGCTAGTGAAGGTTTATTATTTTTATTTAGCAGTATCATGGATCCGGGAGATGAAGTTATTATTTCTGAACCTTTTTATGCTAATTACATTGCGTTTTCAACCTCATCGGGCGTTAACGTCGTACCTGCTGTTTGTAGTATTGAAGATAATTTTGCATTGCCTTCCATCGAAACTTTCGAAAAACTAATTACACCAAAAACGAAGGCTATTTTAATTTGTAATCCAGGAAACCCAACGGGTTATTTATATTCAAAAGAAGAAATAGAAAAACTGGCTGCTTTAGCAATTAAGCACGATTTGTTTTTAGTTGCTGATGAAGTATACCGTGAGTTTGTTTACGATGGCAACACCCACTACTCCATTATGCAAGTAGATGGACTGGAAGAACATGCTGTAGTAATCGACTCGGTATCAAAACGGTATAGCATGTGTGGTGCACGTGTTGGCTGTTTGGTCTCTAAAAATAAAACCGTTTTAAAAACCGTTTTAAAATTTGCGCAGGCACGTTTAAGTCCGCCAACCTACGCACAAATTGCTAGTGAAGCTGCTTTAGATACGCCTCAAAGTTATTTTGATGATGTTATTGCTGAATATGTTGATAGACGCGACACCCTTATTAAAGAATTACTAAAAATAGATGGTGTAAAAGTAGCAAAACCTAAAGGTGCCTTTTATTGCATTGTAGAATTGCCCATAAAAAACTCGGATGATTTTGCACAGTGGCTTTTGGAACATTTTGACATTAATGGCGAAACCGTAATGATTGCTCCTGCAGGCGGATTTTACTCCACACCTGGCTTGGGTTTAAACCAAGTGCGTATAGCATACGTACTCAAAAAAGAAAGCTTAATAAAAGCTGTACATATTTTAAAAGAAGCTCTTAAAGTTTATAAAGATTAGTGCAAATTCAACAGAACATATCCCTAAAGCCTTTTAATACCTTTGGTATTGATGTTTCTGCCAACTATTTTGTATCAGTTTCTACCATTGAAGAATTAAAATATATTCTATCCTTAAAAGCATATCCAAATAAACTTATTTTAGGAGGTGGCAGCAATATTCTCCTTACCAAGAATTTTGAAGGACTTGTTATCCATATTAATCTTAAAGGAATTGAAATAGTTTCCGAAGATTCCGATTTTGTATTTGTAAAAGCAAATGCGGGTGAAAATTGGCACGAGTTTGTACTTTGGTGTATTAATAATGATTTTGGAGGTGTTGAAAACCTATCATTAATTCCAGGTAATGTTGGCACAACACCTATTCAAAACATTGGTGCCTATGGAGTGGAAATTAAAGATACGTTCGAGTCTTGCGATGCTATTTCCATAGAAAAACATGCTATAAAAACTTTTAAAAAACAAGATTGTCATTTCGATTATAGAAACTCCATCTTCAAAAATGAAGCAAAAGGCAAATACATAGTTACCAGCGTTACATTCAAACTAACCAAACAAAACCACAAACTTCATATAAATTATGGTACTATTGCCTCCGAACTGGATGCTATGCATATTAAGAATCCAACCATTCAAGATATTTCAAAAGCTGTAATTTCCATTCGCGAAAGCAAATTACCAAACCCAAAAATCATTGGGAATAGTGGCAGTTTCTTTAAAAACCCGGTTGTACCAATAATGCATTACAACAAATTGCTTCAAAATTTTGAAGATATGCCTAGTTACCCAGTTTCGAACACTGAAGTAAAAATTCCTGCGGGTTGGCTTATTGAAAAAGCAGGTTTTAAAGGCAAACGTTTTGGCAATTATGGGGTTCATAAAAACCAAGCCTTAGTACTTGTAAATTATGGAAATGCTAAAGGTTTAGATATTTTAAACCTTTCTATTTTAATACAAGAAACAATTAAGCGCCTTTTTGATATTTATATAGAAGCAGAAGTAAACATCTTATAATACCAAAGAAATCTCTAACTTTGACAATATTTTAAATTGAATTTACCTTGATTTCATCCATAGAAAAAGAAATAGTTAGCCTGTTGGAACGTGGTGACAAAAAAGCCATTACCATACTGTATGAAAACTATGCAGATGCCTTATATGGTGTTATAAAAAAAATTATAGCAGACGATGATACGGCACAAGATGTGCTTCAAGAAAGCTTCGTAAAAATATGGCGGTACTCAAAAAAATACGATTCCAGTAAAGCTAAACTATTTACTTGGCTTTACCGAATTGCCTATAATACTGCTATAGACAAAGTTAGATCGCATAAAAACAAAGACAGTAAAGAAGTCCAAATAGAAAATTCTAACGTATATAAGATATCGGCAGGCGAATTAAATCAGGATGTTATGGATATGCAAAAACACCTGAGCAGTTTGGACGAAAAATATCAAATAGTAATAAATGCGCTCTTTTTTGAGGGCATGACCCAACAAGAAGCCAGCGAAGAGCTAGACATTCCGCTGGGTACTATAAAATCGAGATTAAAAATTGGATTACGTGAATTGAAAAAAATCTATAATCCTTAATTAAAACAGTCATGAATGCGAAAATAACTACTTTTTTAAATTCTGGCCTATTGGAAAAATATCTATTAGGCAATACTACTTCTGCCGAAACAGAAATGGTTGAGTCTTATATTTCAAAATATCCAGAAGTACAGAATGCCTACAATACATTACAACACAATCTAGAAATAGTTGCTAAAAGTAATGCTATTGAAGCCCCTAAAAGCATCTTAAATAATATTTTAGATGAACTTGACGAAGCACCGATTGTAAAAATGAATGCTACAACTAGACAAAAGTTATGGTACAAATTTAGTGTTGCTGCCAGTATCGCTGCTTTAATATTTGCAGGAAACTCTTATTTCTTGCATTTAAAAAACGAAAAGTTAGCCGAAGAAAACCAAATAGTGGTTGATGAAATTTTCGACTTGCGTAACGATATTGATGCGAACAACAAAAAATTAGACAACATTATGCAACAATTTATGGAGCTTAATGACCCCGATACCTATAAATACATCATGCAAGGTAACGGTCGTGCGAAAAACTTAAAAACGGTGGCCTATATAAACCCTAAAGACAAAACATCGATGATAGATGTGGTTTCATTACCTCAATTACCAGAAGAGCAATGCTACCAAATTTGGGCAGAACTACAAGGCAAAATGGTAAGCTTAGGTATTTTAACTGATGCAGACAGGCAACTTAAAAAAATACCATATACCGAAAATGCTTTGGGTTTAAATATTACCATAGAACCAAAAGGTGGTAATACCGTTGCATCATTAGACAACACCGTAGCCGAAATAGATTTACAGTAGAAGTAAATTAATATCATAAAATCCCTCAAAGAAAAAAAGCCTCATTTGAAAATACCAAATGAGGCTTTTTTCTTTCTTTCAGATAGTAGTATAGTGATTCTACGCTTCCTTTAAATTTGTTTGAAGCAAAAATTTATAGATTATTCCTCCAACTACCGCTCCTGAAATAGGAGCCACCCAAAACAACCATAATTGGTAAATTGCTGGACCGCCTACAAAAATCGCTTGTGACAGTGATCTCGCAGGATTTACCGATGTATTTGTAATAGGAATAGATATTAAATGTATAAGCGTTAACCCCAAGCCAATAGCAATTCCTGCAAATTTTCCGTTGGCTAATTTATCTGTTGCCCCCATAATAATTATAAGAAAAAACATGGTTAGTAAAAACTCGGTTAAAAATGCAGCATTCATACTATAGCTTTTACCAAAATATACGGCATGATCATAAAAATTAGTTGCAAAAGCACCATAATCGTTACCTCCTGTACCACCATTTATTATGTACAAAGCACCAGCCGCTCCAATAGCCCCAATACATTGGGCAACTATATAAGGTATAACTTCTTTTACTGAATGTTTGCCTCCTGCCAACAGCCCTAAAGTAACTGCTGGATTAAAATGTCCGCCAGAAATATGCCCCACAGCATAGGCCATAGTCAAAACGGTAAGTCCAAAGGCCAAAGAAACGCCTATTAATAAAATTCCAATTTGTCCACTATCGGATGGTGCAATTTGAGAAGCAAAAATAGCACTTCCGCAACCACCAAAAACCAGCCAAAAGGTTCCAAAAAATTCTGCAAATAATTTTTTCATAAATTAATATTTAAAGGTTAAATGATTAAATGTAGTAAATTGTTTAATAAATTTGTTTAAATTTTTTTAATTGAAGCTAAAATCGGTCGTTTAGTACGCGATTGAAGGCTTTCTTTTGAGTTACATACCAGAGACTATAGAAGAAATAAAAAACAGGACAGACGTTAAGAAACCGTAAGGTTCACGAACACGTATTTTTCAAATAATTAAGCATCGTGAGTAAACAGTTCCTTGGACTGTTTTAGTGAATGAGCAGGGAGAGCGTATGAACAAAAAAGGACGATTTTTAGCCAATTGTGAAAAGCTTAAACGAGTTCAATACCCAAATACCTAAAAGCAAAATTGTCACAATCAGGTTTTCATTCAACAAACTTTTAGAAATTATTAGTTAAATACTTTATCTTTGCAATAAAATACATAAACAGGTGAAACACCCATGAAAACAGTATTCACACACACGAGGATGATTGTTAAGGGTATTCCATCTGACAATTAAAAAACAATAGAAATAATCAGATGAAACTTCTTTTAATAACAATCGCTTTATTAGGGTTAGGATTTGCAGGAATTGCCATAAAAATTTGGGCTAAAAAAGACGGCAAATTCGCTGGCACATGTGCAAGCCAAAACCCTATGCTTAATAAAAATGGGGAAAGCTGTGGTTTTTGTGGAAAAACCCCAGACCAATTTGGCGATTGCGACAAACCTCAACACTCATAATACTTTATGGGTTATCTTGATTTTGTTTACTATGGTTTTATTGCTGTAGTTGTTATTCAAGTTGTTTATTATATTTTTTTCTTCTCAAAGTTTTCATTTATAAAACCTAAAAAGGAGCCAACAAAAAAAATCCCTGTATCGGTAATTATCTGTGCTAAAAACGAAGCTAAAAATCTTCAAAACCTTTTGCCTTCCGTTATTTCCCAAAGTTATCCCGATTTTGAAATTGTTTTAATTAACGATGCTTCTACAGATGACACTCTTGAAGTTATGGAAGCTTTCGCTGCTAACCATAATAACATAAAAATTGTAGATGTCAAAAATATTGAAGCCTTCTGGGGAAATAAAAAATATGCATTAACACTTGGTATTAAAGCATCAAAAAACGATTATCTTCTGTTTACCGATGCCGATTGCAAACCCCTTTCAAAATATTGGATACACGACATGTGTACACATTTTAATGACAAACAAACCATTGTTTTAGGCTACGGAGCTTATTCAAAAATTAGAAAATCATTTTTAAACAAACTTATTCGTTTTGAGACTTTAGTTACGGCAGTTCAATATTTTTCGTTTGCAAAAGCAGGTATTCCGTATATGGGCGTTGGACGCAATTTAGCCTATGCAAGAAAGGAGTTTTTTAATGCGAATGGTTTTATTAATCACATAAAACTGCGTTCGGGTGATGATGATTTATTTATAAACCAAGTCGCAACCAAAAACAATACGGCCATCTGTTTTTCTGTAAATAGCTTTACCCAATCGTTACCCAAAACAACCTTTAGCGACTGGACAAAACAAAAAAGAAGACATATTTCTACTGCAAAATTTTACAAATTAAGTCATAAAATTTTATTGGCGTTGCTTTACATTTCACAATTACTTTTTTGGGTTCTTGCCCCCATTCTTCTTATTGCTCTGTTTAAGTGGCAAATTGTAATTGGTCTTATTTTAATAAAACTTACTCTACAATACACTATGTTTGGCATGTCGGCAAAAAAACTGGGAGAGCAAGATCTAATAATTATGCTTCCTTTTTTAGAAGTTTTTTTAATTATAACGCAATTAACTATCTTTATAAATAATCTTATCTCAAAACCTAATCATTGGAAGTAAATGAAGCCATTAAACGTGCCAAGGAAAACGACCAAAAAGCATTTAATTTTTTATTGGATACCTTTTGGGATGATGTATATGGTTTTCAATTAAAGCGTGTTCAAAATGAAAATGATGCCGAAGACATTACCATTCAAACATTTTCTAAAGCCTTTGATAGAATTGAAACCTATAACAGCAGTTTTAAGTTTAAAACTTGGCTAATTACCATTTCAAAAAACATTCATATAGATTTATTGCGAAAGGAAAAAAACTCTATTTCCCAAATTATTTCTAATGATGACAAATCGGTATATCAAATTTTAGACGAATCCCCTTCACCTGAAGACGAACTAATAACCGAGCAGCATTTAGCAAAATTACTACGCGACATAAAAAAATTAAAGCCACATTATCAAGAAATTATAAATTTACGCTACTTTCAAGAGCTGAGTTATAAAGAAATTTCAATTCAGCTTAAAGAACCCATAAATAATGTAAAAGTAAAGTTGTTGCGTGCTAAAAAATTATTATCTGAAATTATTCAGGAAAAATAAGTTTTATGAAACAAACTAAAATTGATTTTTACACAGAATCTGGAATTGCCAAACCATTAAACATTACACTTGTCTTTTTATGTGGTTTAATCTCTATCCTTTTCTTTAGTTATTTCTATAGTTTAATAATTACTTACCTACCAATTATATATTTTAATTTTCTGATTGTAATAGGTTTTGGCTTTACTATTGCATTTTTAAGTAGAATATTTAATGTCGTTTTTAAAATTCGAAATAGAAGAAAGTCAATAATTATAACCATTATCCTTTCCTTATTTGCCATATATTTTCAGTGGGTTAGTTATATATTTATTATATCATTTGATGATTATGATTTTTTTAAAACCTTTAAAGAATTTGAATATTTTCTTAGTATTCTTTTTAGACCAGATATAGTAATTGAAAATATAATTGAAATTAGCAAAGTAGGACTATGGTCTATAGGTTCTTCGAATCTGTACATTAGAGGTTTTATGCTATGGGCAATTTGGTTAGTTGAAGCATGCATAATTATTTTTGTTTCGTACAATATTTTTAAAAATTTCAATGACATTCCTTTTTCTGAAAAAGATAACAAATGGTTTAAAAAAGAAATTATAGATTTCGATTTTGAGCACATTGCTTTTAAAAAGAAATTTGTTGAAGAGTTTCTTTTGAATCCTTTTGAATCTGTTAATCAACTAAAAAGAGGCGACGGATTAAGACATTCTAAAATAAGCATTTTCAAATCGGAAACCGAATCTAAAAATTTGATTACAATTGATAATGTTATTGTAACACAGCGAGGAAAAGGAAAAAAAGATTATACAAAAGTTTTAGAGTATTGCTATGTAGATAATAGTGACCTAAGTCAGATTAAAGGAAAATTTAGGACTAAAAAAGCTTCTATTTTTGATTACTAAACTAAAAAATCTAGGTCCCGGTCTATTGTTTGCTGGTGCAGCCATTGGCGTTTCGCACTTAGTACAATCAACACGTGCAGGTGCCGATTTTGGCTTAGGTTTATTATGGGCATTACTTTTAGTAAACATATGCAAATACCCGTTTTTTCAATTTGGCCCGCGTTACGCCACTGCAACTGGTGAAAGCTTATTAGATGGTTATAATAAATTAGGAAAAAGTGTTTTGGCAGTTTATTACATTCTTAATTTAGCCACTATGTTTACCATACAAGCTGCAGTAACCATTGTAACAGCTGGTTTAGCCTCTAGTCTTTTTGGTGGTTTTGAAGCTTTTCCTATTGGAAACAAAACAATAAACAGCATTGAAATATGGACTGTTATCATACTTTTTATTTGTTTAATTATTTTAACTCTTGGCAAGTACAAACTTTTAGATAGATTAATGAAAATCATCATCATTACCTTAACTATTAGTACTATTTTAGCAGTAAGCATCGCATTATTAAATAACAACGAACCTCTTTCTTTTCAACAGATATTACCCACAAACACTATAGAAATAGGGTTTCTCATAGCTTTTATGGGTTGGATGCCCGCACCATTAGATGTTTCGGTATGGCAATCAATTTGGGCTATTGAAAAAAATGAAGAAACCAAACAATATTCACCTAAATCGGCTTTGTTTGATTTTAATATTGGTTATTTAGGCACCATACTTATAGGCATCGGATTTCTACTTTTAGGAACCTTAGTTATGTACCACAGCGGAGAAACCTTTAGCAATTCAGCAAGTGTATTTTCTGGTCAGTTAATAAACATGTACACCCGAAGTCTTGGTAATTGGGCCTATGTAATCATTGGTGTAGCTGCTTTTACAACCATGTTTAGTACTACTTTAACAACTTTGGATGCGTCGCCAAGAGCCATGGCAAAAACAACCACCTTGTTATTTAAAAAATCCTCGAAATTCAATTACACGTTTTGGATTGCTTTATTATCTATAGGAACGGTATTCATTTTTCTGTTTTTCGCTTCCGAAATGGGTTTATTAATTAAAATAGCAACCATTTTATCGTTCATTACCGCACCTTTTTATGCCATTATAAATTACATCTTGATTTCTAGCAAGCACACACCAAAAGAATGGCATCCATCAAAAAAACTGCACCTATTAAGTTTATTAGGCATTGCTTTTTTGATAGGATTTAGCGTATGGTATCTCATGTCTTTATAAGATACTTTTAAAAGAATACTTTGTATCTTTGTGCTTTATTTTTAAAGACATGGATTCAGAAACCGTTTCAAATATTTTACCGGAAGAACGTCAAGCTAAACCCAAATGGTTACGTGTAAAACTTCCAACAGGAAAAAAATATACCGAATTAAGAGGATTAGTAGATAAATACAAACTAAACACCATTTGCACCTCTGGTAGTTGCCCAAATATGGGTGAATGTTGGGGCGAAGGTACTGCTACCTTTATGATTTTAGGAAACATTTGTACCCGTTCTTGTGGCTTTTGTGGTGTAAAAACCGGCAGACCAGAAACTGTAGATTGGGATGAACCCGAAAAAGTAGCACGTTCTATAAAAATCATGAATATCAAACACGCCGTTTTAACTAGTGTTGATAGAGACGATTTAAAAGACATGGGAAGTATTATGTGGTCTGAAACTGTGAAAGCCGTAAGAAGAATGAACCCCGAAACCACTTTAGAAACACTTATCCCCGATTTTCAAGGCATTGAACAACATATTGATAGAATTATTGATGTCGCTCCGGAAGTGGTATCCCACAATATAGAAACCGTTAGACGTTTAACCCGTGAAGTACGTATTCAAGCGCAATACGATAGAAGTATGGGGGTTTTAAAATATCTAAAGCAACAAGGACAACGACGCACAAAATCTGGTATTATGCTTGGTTTGGGAGAAACCCGCGAAGAAGTTATCCAAACGCTTCACGATTTAAAAGCAAATGATGTCGATGTGGTTACTATTGGACAATACCTGCAACCAAGTAAAAAACATTTGCCTGTAAAACAATTTATAAATCCAGATCAATTTAAAGAATACGAAGAAATTGGTTTAGAATTAGGCTTTCGCCATGTAGAAAGTAGTGCCCTAGTGCGTTCTTCATATAAAGCTCAAAAACACATCAATTAGTTATGATCAATATAGCTATTAATGGGTTTGGTAGAATAGGCAGGCGTGTTTTTAGACTACTTCAAGATTATAAAGACATTCAAGTTGTTGCCATAAATGATTTAGCCGATGCCAGAACATTAAGCCATTTGCTTAAGTACGATAGTGTTCATGGAGGTTTCAACGGTGTTGTTTCTCATGACCAAACTCATATTATTGTTAATGATAAAAAAGTGGCGCTGTTAAATCACAAACATCCCAAAGACATCAATTGGAAACCTTTTGATGTCGATTTTGTTATTGAATCCACTGGAAAATTTAAAACTAAGTCCGATTTACAAAACCACATAAATAACGGTGCTAAAAGTGTTGTTTTAAGTGTACCACCTATTGATGACGCTATTAAAACTATTGTAATGGGTGTAAACGATGAAAGTATTGATGGTACAGAAACCATTATTTCCAACGCCTCGTGTACCACTAACAATGCAGCGCCAATGATTGACGTTATAAATAAACTTTGCGGCATCAACCAAGCATACATTACTACGGTTCATTCCTATACCACAGACCAAAGTTTACACGACCAGCCACATAGAGATCTACGTAGGTCTCGTGCTGCAAGCCAATCCATTGTACCTACTACTACTGGAGCAGCAAAAGCCTTAACAAAAATATTTCCTCAACTATCTGATGTTATTGGA
This sequence comes from Mariniflexile sp. HMF6888, assembly GCF_044335535.1. Classification (NCBI taxonomy): domain Bacteria; kingdom Pseudomonadati; phylum Bacteroidota; class Flavobacteriia; order Flavobacteriales; family Flavobacteriaceae; genus Mariniflexile; species Mariniflexile sp. HMF6888. The sequence continues at coordinate 523,919 of NZ_JBIQVZ010000001.1, forward strand.
GGTTGTGGTATTAGGGTACCTGTAATAAATGGTTCTTTAACAGATATCACTTTTAATGTAAAAAAGAGCGTATCAATAGAAACCATTAATAATGCGTTTAAAGAAGCAGCTGAAAATCAATATAAGGGTATTATAGAATACACCGAAGACCCTATCGTTTCTATTGACATTGTTGGTAACACACATTCTTGTATTTTCGATTCTGATATGACATCGGTTATAGGAAATATGGTAAAAATAATAGGTTGGTACGATAATGAAACTGGCTATTCTAAAAGAATAATTGACTTAATATGTAATTTATCGAGGAAAAAGTATGTTTTGTCGATAAAATAATTATATTTGTCTGTAATATTTAATTAAATGTCCCATATTAAAAACTATATATATATTGCATTAATGCTTTTAAGCATGACGGTTTCATCACAAAAAAACATAAGTGATGATCCCGAATTGATTCAAAACAGCATTGACTATCACATTTCGCAAGCACAAACCGAGTTGGAAAACTTCAACTACTTCAAAGTGCAAAAAAATCTTGATGAAGCTTTAAGCTTAGCCGAACAATCAGACAACAAAAAAAGTATTGGTATTATTTACGCCATTAAAGGCAGGCTTCAACTTAGCATAGATGAAAGTGATAAGGCTATAAAATCGCTTACAAAAGCCATCGAAGTTCAACGTCTTATAAACGACAACATCAACCTAGGGAATTCGTATAAAATATTTGGTGATGTTTATATTACAAAAAAAGATTACAGCCAAGCTTTAGATTACTACCGTTCAGCAAAGTCTAAGTTTGAAGAAGAATCTTTAAACGCAGAATTGGCAGATGTACTTTTAAGCGAAGGCAAAACATACTTTAAGCTAAAAAACTATAAAAAAGCCAGAGATATTATAGAGCAATCTTTAGCATTAGCAAAAAAAGACGATTTATTAAAAACGCAAAGCGATGCTTTAATTTCCCATAGTTTAGTGCATACCAGGTTAAACCACAACGAAAAAGCATTAACCTATGCTCTTGAGGGTGTTAAGCTCGCAACCAATAATAATTTCACAAGCATTCTTAATAATGGGTATTTGGCTTTAAGTGAAATTTATAATAACATACAAGACTATAAATCGTCAAGAGACTATTTAGACGCATATGTTAAACTTTCAGATTCTCTAACTAATTTAAAACGTGCAAATTCTTCAAAAGATCAAGAAACACAATATCTATTAAATGATGCTCTAGAGAAAAACAACGAAATGTTTCAAAAATTAGAGAAAGCGGAAGATGATAATAGTTTAAGTACCCTAATTTCAATTTTAAGTGTTGCCTTAATTACCATCTTATCTTTATTAACGCTGTCGCTTTATAAAAACAACAACATCAGGCTAAAAACAAATAATATGCTTCATAAAAAAAATGGAGAACTTATTATTGCCAAAGAAAAAGCAGAATTAGCGTCAAAAACCAAAGCAAACTTTCTATCTACTGTAACACATGAGTTAAGAACACCACTATATGCCGTAACTGGTTTAAGCAATATGTTACTGGAAGAAAACCCCAAACCAGAACAAGTTCAGCATTTAAAATCGTTGAAATTTTCGGGTGATTACTTACTGACTTTTATTAACGATATTCTTCAAATTAATAAAATTGAAGCCAATAAAGTAGATATTGAGCCAGAACCATTCAATTTAAAAAAGAAAATAAACAATATCATTTTAGCCTTAAATAATTCGGCACAGGATAACAATGTTAAAATTCATTTTGAATATGATAAAAATTTACCTGAAAACTTTATAGCCGACCAACTAAAAATATCTCAAATACTTATTAATTTAATAGGAAACTCCATCAAGTTTACCAAAGACGGTGATATCTGGATTAGAATTTACAAAATTGAGGAAAAAGGCAAAATTTACACCTTACGTTTTGAAGTTGAAGACAATGGTATTGGTATAAGCCAAGAAAAACAAGACAATATGTTTGAAAGTTTTTCTCAAGGTTCTATTCAAATCAACAGAAAATATGGAGGTACAGGTTTAGGACTTTCCATAGTAAAAGGCTTAATAGATATTTTGAAAGGAAAAATATATGTGAAAAGTGAGCTTGAAAAAGGCACAACATTCTATTTTGAAATTCCTTTAGAATACACCTCTATTGAAGAAGCTAAAGAAACTAAAACAAAATATTTTAGTGGTAATGCCAGTGATTTGGATTTAACAAATGTTAAGATTCTGGTGGTTGAAGACAACAAAATCAACCAAATGATTACCAAAAAGATTTTAACCAAGATGTCTCTTAAATGCGATATTGTGGATAATGGTGAAGATGCCGTAGAAATGATTAAAACCAATAAATACGACATTGTATTAATGGATATACACATGCCAGGTATTAGCGGTATTGAAGCTACAAAAATTGTGAGATCGTTTGACAAAGAACAAATCATTTTTGCCTTAACCGCTGTTACCATTGAAGACAAAATGCACGAATTTGAAGAAGCTGGTTTTACCGATATTATTCCAAAACCATTTAAACAAGAAGAGTTTGAGAAAAAACTTTACAATGCATTGGCTTCAAAAAGCAACAGCTCTACAACAACTTAACAAGCAGCAAAATCTTTTATAAGCTTATTTAAAATGGGCGCATTGCTTATTGTAACGGTAATGGGCAAATAAAACAATTTGTCTTTTAAAATTTCATGTTGCTTTAATCTCATAAAGTCCTTTTCGGTAGTTAGAATAAGCTTTTTTTTCTCTAAAGCTAAAATATCCTGTTGCGTAAACTCATAGTGGTCTTTAAAGTTTAAATGATCGAACTGTAAACCTTTTTTATTTAAAAATTCGACCAGGGGATTTGCATTCGCTATACCAGTTACCAAAGTAAAATCAGTTACAGTATCTAAACTTTTTTTGCTTTCTAATGAAATAATATCATTTGAATAGTTTATTGAACTAAAAAAAACTTGCTGATGTGCTTCGGGAGCTATCTTCTTTAAAAAATCACTTTGCGCTTCGCTGCTAAAATTATCAGGGCATTTGCTAACCACAATAATGTTTGCTCGTTTTGCACCACTTCGAGGCTCCCGTAAATTACCTGTTGGCAAAACATAATCAGAAAAATACGGATTGCTATAAGTAGTAAGCAAAATATTCAACCCCGCTTTTACTTTTCTATGTTGAAAGGCATCATCTAATAAAATAACCTTTGGCACATTATCAAGTTGTTTTAATTGCTTAATGCCATTAGCTCTATCGGCATCAACAGCCACAAGAATATCATTCTTAAACTTATTGTAAAATTGAAATGGCTCGTCTCCAATAGATTCTGCAGTAGAAAATTCATTTGCTAATTGAAACCCTTTTGTCCTTCGTTTATAACCCCTGCTTAACGTAGCAACTTTACAATCATCCTTCAACAAATCAATTAAATATTCAATCATGGGTGTTTTTCCCGTTCCGCCAACGCTTAAATTTCCAACGCATATCACAGGAAAATTATATGAAGTCGATTTTTTTATGCCCAAATCATACAACCTATTTCTTACACTGGTTATCGCATAATATATTGGTACAAAAGGAAACGATATGCTTCTAATTAATTTCATCTGTTTATATCATTGTTTTAATTTGGTCAGATGGAACGCCCTTAATAATTATCTTTACGTGTGAATGTAATTCTCATGGGTGTTTCACATATTTATAGTTATTGCTTTTCATAGGCCAGATACAACATCTAAATAGCAAATATTAAATGGTGTAAATTTATAGTTATTGATGTTTCATCTTAGCGAAAATAATATTTTATCTTTGATACAAACAAATTTATTCATGATAGTTCAAGACGTCATTAACCATTTAGAAGAATTAGCACCTCTAGCTTACGCCGAAGATTTTGATAACGTAGGGCTTTTAGTTGGCAACAAAAACGCAAAAATAACAGGTATTTTGGTTACTTTAGATACACTTGAAGCTGTTGTAGATGAAGCCATCAACGAAAAATGCAACCTCATTGTAAGCTTCCACCCCATTATTTTTAAAGGACTAAAAAAATTAACGGGCAAAAGTTATGTAGAACGTGTGGTTATGAAAGCCATAAAGCACGACATTGCCATTTATAGCATACACACCGCTTTAGACAATACCATACAAGGTGTGAACGATATGATTTGCAACACATTAGGACTAACAAACAAACGCATCCTTATTCCGCAAAACGAAACCATCAAAAAATTAATCACTTACGTCCCAAAAGATGAAGCAGAACAACTTAGAACGGCTTTATTTAGTACTGGCGCAGGTGCAATTGGCAATTATTCTAACTGTAGTTTTAACGTAGAAGGCTACGGCACTTTTAAAGGTAATGAAAACACCAACCCCACAAAAGGCAACAAAGGCAGTTTACATACAGAAGCTGAAACAAAAATTTCCATCACATTTCCTAAGCATTTAGAACCTCAAGTGGTTCAAACTTTATTTAAAGCCCATTCATACGAAGAAGTAGCCTACGAGGTAACCACTTTAGAGAATAAAAATCAGCAAATTGGCATGGGAATGATTGGTGAATTAGAAGATTCTATGAACGAATTAGAGTTTTTAGCCTTTTTAAAAAATAAAATGAACACCAAATGCATCAGGCATTCATCATTTTTAAATAAAAAAATAAAAAAAATTGCCGTATTGGGTGGCTCGGGTAGTTTTGCCATAGAAGCCGCTAAAGCCTCTGGTGCTGATGCTTTTATAACTGCCGATTTAAAATATCACGACTTTTTTACTGCCGAAAACAGCATTCTTTTAGCCGATGTTGGACATTATGAAAGTGAGCAATTCACAAAAAATCTTTTAGTAGCATATCTTACAAAAAAAATTACTAATTTTGCAATCATTTTATCAAAGACAAATACAAATCCTGTTAAGTATTTTTAAAGTATGGCCAAAACTAAAGAATTAACTGTTGAAGAGCGTTTAAGAGCGTTATACGATTTACAACTTATCGATTCTCGTATAGACGAAATAAGAAATGTTCGCGGAGAACTTCCATTAGAAGTACGCGATTTAGAAGATGAAGTTGCTGGACTAACCACTAGATTAGAAAAATTAGTTTCAAGTTTAGAAGTAGTAGATAATGATATCATTTCTAAAAAGAATCAAATTGAAGAGTCTAAATCTTTGATTAAAAAATATAGTGAGCAACAAAAAAATGTTAGAAATAACAGAGAATTTAATTCTTTAACAAAGGAAGTTGAATTTCAAGAATTGGAAATTGAATTAGCTGAAAAACACATTAAAGAATTTAAAGCACAAATAGAGCAGAAAAAAGTTGTTATTTCTGAAACTAAAGAGCGTTTAAAAGAGCGTGAAAATCACTTAAAGCACAAAAAAGGTGAATTAGACGCTATTTTAGCAGAAACTGAAAAAGAAGAACAAGCTTTGATTGGAAAATCTAAAGAATACCAAGAGCAAATTGAAGAGCGTTTGGTTGCTGCTTACAACAGAATTCGTAAAAATGTAAAAAATGGTTTAGCAGTTGTACCTATTGAAAGAGGTGCTTCAGGAGGATCTTTCTTTACTATTCCACCACAAATTCAAGTTGAAATTGCAGCTCGTAAAAAAGTTATTACCGATGAGCATAGTGGTCGTATTTTAGTCGATGCGCAATTAGCTGAAGAACAAAAAGAAAAAATGGAAAAATTATTTGCTAAATTAAGCTAAGTAATTACCAACAATATAGTTTAAAGCCTTCACAAATGTGAAGGCTTTTTTATTTTATGGTTTTTGGATTTTTTTTTAAGGTCTTGGAAATTTATTCGTCTAACAAAAAAACATGAAGTCGCCATTAGCAAGCTGTTTGTTGCAAACACCAATAAATAAAGGCGATACCATATATATGAAACACCCATAAAAATGGCATTCACACACACGAGGTTGATTATTCAGGGTGTTCCATCTGACCAAATTAAAACAATAAATTATAAATAGATGAAAAATATAATTCTAACGGTATGCACCGCAATATTGTTTAGCTGTCAAAACAACGCACAAGCAAACAAAAACCAAGAAGCTATTATTAATGCAACCCCAATAGAAGTTCCTTTAAAGAACGGAAAAGCCAAAGCTTATTTCGCTAGCGGTTGTTTTTGGTGTGTTGAAGCTATTTATGAAAGTGTAAAAGGTGTAGATGAAGTAATCAGTGGTTATTCCGGTGGTCACACTAAAAATCCCACTTACGAGACTAACAATACCGGCAAAACTGGACATGCCGAAGCCGTTGAAGTTATCTATGACCCAAAAATTGTGAGTTTTGAAACCTTAGTTGATGTTTATTTTGGCTCACAAGACCCAACACAAGTAAACGGACAAGGCAACGACCGTGGCTCACAATACCGTTCTATTATTTTTTACCAAAACGAGAAGCAAAAACAAATCATTCTTAAAAAGAAAGACGCACTTGCTAAAAAATTAAATGCTACCATTGCTGCCGAAGTGTATCCGTTCCAAAAATTTTGGGTAGCCGAAGCGTATCATCAAAACTACGAACGTCTTCACCCAAACAATAGCTATATTCAAAATGTTTCTATCCCAAGATTAAACAGATTCAAAGCTAAATTTCCCCAATTAATAAAAGATACACATTAAGTTACTCCTGTTTAACTTACTTGTTTTTTATCTTTACTAAAAATCTTAATCATGAAGAAATCAATAATCTTACTTATTATTTTGATTGCAAGTGTTTCTTGTAAACATAAACAGGAAACTAAAGTCACTGAAAAAGAAGTTTCAATAGCCGAAAAAATAGCTAAAGCCAATGGGTTTAAAAACTGGAAGAACGTAGCTCTAATAAATTTCACATTTAATGTTGATAAAGACACCACCCATTTTGAACGTTCATGGTCTTGGACACCCAAAACTGGAGATGTGACCTTAATTTCCGGGAAAGACACTATTTCTTATAACAGAAAAACTGTCGATAGTATATCTTTAAAAGCAGATAAAGGTTTTATTAATGATAAATTCTGGTTATTAGCACCTTTTCAATTAGTTTGGGATTCTGGCACTAGCATTTCCGAACCGATTACTGAAGAAGCTCCAATAAGTAAAACCCAACTAAACAAAATAACATTAACATATCCTAACGAAGGTGGCTACACCCCTGGGGATGCTTACGATTTTTATTTTGGTGATGATTTTATAGTTAAAGAATGGACTTTTAGAAGAGGTAATGCTAAAGAACCAACCATGGTGACTTCTTGGGAAAATTATCAAGATTTTAATGGTGTAAAAATAGCTTTAGAACATAAAAAACCAGAAGAAAACTGGAAACTGTACTTTACGGATGTTAAAGTTAAAATGAATTAATTTTTATTGTTTAAAAAATCCAAATTAATTTTCGAGGCGTATATATAATAAGAAGTGGTTTAAGCTTTTTCGCTTCAATTGGAAAAAGTTTAAACCACTTCAATCAAAGAATATTCCGCGTTATGCGTCTATATATATCCAAAGAGCTTCCACTATTAAAGTTGAAGCTCTTTTTTTATCCAATAAAATTCTCTTTGGTATGTGTGCCATCACAAAAAGGTTTATTATTTGAAGCACCACATCTGCAAAATGCCGTTGTTTTGTTTTTAATTTCTTTACGACCATCTTTATGAGTTACATGAAGTGTTCCGTAAACCAAAAGTGGCCCATTTTCCAACACTTCAACCTTGGTTTCCAAAACCTCAGCACTTTTATCCGTTTTATTATTCATAGGTAGATATTTATTGTTTTTTATAGGTCATATGTTATCTCTTTATTTTCATTGGTGTTCGATGATTATCAATTGGGTTTTCAAATCACGGCGATTTCATATAAAAACTCAAAGCTCCCGAAGGGCAAGCTTTTACTTGCTTTATTAAAGCTTCCGTTTTAGCAGCATCAATTTTTATCCAAGGACGCTCTCTGGGCTGAAATACCTCTGGCAATCCTTTGGCACAAATAGCCGAATGGATGCATTTGCTAGCATCCCAAACGATGGTTACTTCTCCGTTTGTATATTCTTTTATCTTGCTCATCTGTAAATATTTTTTTTAGTACATGACAAAAATTGAAAAGTGTCACATTGAGCGCAGTCGAAATGCTATTAAAAACGATATTTCCAATGTCTTCGACTTTAGTTTATCTTGAGCGCAGTCGAAAGGCTCAGACTGACATCTCAATGTATTTTGATTTTTGTCATGTACTAAAAACATTTTTCTTAAATATACAAAAAATGCTGCGGTAAATTAAGTGATATTGTTAACTTCATTCCTAACTTTAGAATTCTTATTTTTGTTAGAAACCAAAAACAAACCCAGCTTGTCAAACTATAAATTAGGACTCGATTTTGCTTTAGAACAAGATCAAAAAGATGTATTATCGTCATATAGAAATCAATTTCATATACCAAAAGACAAAGATGGAAATGATTGTATTTACATGACAGGTAATTCACTCGGACTACAACCCAAACAAACGAAAGCTTATGTTAATCAAGAACTTGAAGATTGGGCAAATTTGGGTGTGGAAGGCCATTTTAAAGCTAAAAACCCATGGTTGCACTACCACGAATCTTTAGGTGAACACATGGCAAAAATAGTTGGCGCAAAACCTATTGAAGTGGTAGTTATGAATACCTTAACGGCAAATCTTCATTTTATGATGGTGTCTTTTTACCAACCCACTAAAACACGTTATAAAATTTTAATTGAAGCCGATGCTTTCCCTTCGGATAAATATGCGGTAGAATCGCAATTACGCCATCATGGGTTTAATGACAAAGAAGGATTGGTTCTTTGGAAAGCGCACCAAGGAGGTGAATTAGCCGATTACAACGATTTAGAAGCTATATTAGAAACACAAGGCAACGAGATTGCACTTATTCTAATTGGCGCTGTAAACTATTACACAGGGCAGTATTTTGATTTAAAACGCATAACACAACTTGGTCACAAACACGGATGCATGGTGGGGTTTGACTGTGCTCATGGCGCAGGCAATGTAGCACTCAATTTACACGAATCGGGTGCCGATTTTGCAGCTTGGTGTACCTATAAATATTTAAACGCTGGCCCAGGAAGCATTGCCGGTTGTTTTGTGCATGAACGGCATGCACATAACAAAAACCTCAACCGGTTTACAGGTTGGTGGAGCCACAATAAAGAAACCCGTTTTAAAATGCGTGATGAGTTCTGCCAATTATCTGGTGCCGAAGGGTGGCAACTTAGTAATCCTCCAATTTTATCGATGGCAGCTATAAAAGCGTCTTTAGAACTTTTCAATGAAGTTGGCATTGAAAAACTGACTCAAAAATCTAAAAAACTTACAGGCTATTTTGAGTTTTTATTAAAACAATTGGACGACGACACCATTCGAATTATTACACCAAATAACCCACAAGAACGTGGTTGCCAACTTTCAATAGCCGTAAAAAACGCCAATAAATCATTGCATAACAAATTAACCGAAGCAGGCATCATTTCCGATTGGCGCGAACCTAATGTGATTCGCTGTGCACCTGTTCCGTTGTACAATTCGTTTCAAGATGTGTATCATTTAATGGAACGTTTGAAGAAAATATTAAACAAATAATAAGAGACTGTTTAAATTTTGTTTTTGAAATATTTTATAGACTATTTTTTTGTCATACAGGGCCGAGCGTATAAAAAAGGTCTGGGAGACCTTTTTAGCGAAGGAGCCAAGCTGCCGCGAGGGAGAGATACATAGCTATGGACCGAAAAATAGCTGAAGCATGGCGGAAAAAGACACATAAAAGAGCCAAAGGATAAAACTTAAACAGTCTCTAAAAGTCACCTTGTGTGTAGCCAATGGATAATGAATAAAATCTCAACTACACTCAACCAAATAAAACCCTATGAATAAACAGAACAAAAAAGAGGATTTAGGAGAGACTCAACAAAACATACTCATAATTGGCGCAGGACTTTGTGGCTCACTCTTAGCCTTACGCTTAGGGCAACGTGGTTATAATGTGTCCGTTTACGAAAAACGTTCCGATTTACGCAAAGTAAATATGGATTCTGGGCGTTCTATAAATCTGGCATTTTCAAACAGAGGCAATAAAGCCATGAAATTGGTTGGTATAGAAGATAAGGTAAAAGCTCTTTGCATTCCCATGAATGGAAGAATGCTTCACGACATAGAAGGCAACACCGTTTTTGCACCTTATAGTGGTCGCGAACACGAATACATCAACTCCATTTCACGAGGCCAACTTAACGCCTTATTATTAGACGAAGCCGAAAAGCACAAAAATGTTTCTATCTACTTCAACAAAAAATGCAAGTCAGTAGACTTCGAAAAAACCACGGCATTATTTCAAGACTACGAAACAAAAAATGAATTTATAGAAGATGCCGATATTATTATAGCCACAGATGGTGCTGGTTCCATAATGCGACAAAGTTACTATTTAGGAAAAAAATTCCTATTCAGCTTTTCGCAAGATTATTTGTCTCACGGCTACAAAGAATTAAGCATTTTACCTGCTGAAAACGGCCGTTACAAAACCCACAAAAACGCATTGCACATTTGGGGAAGAGACGCTTTTATGCTTATTGCACTTCCTAATTTGGATGGCAGCTTTACAGTAACACTTTTTTTGAGCTACGATGAAGGTGCATACAACTTTAGCAATCTTACCTCCAAAGAACGTATTTTAGAATTCTTTAGTAAATACTTTAAGGATGCTTTAGAATTGATGCCAAACTTGGTTGAAGATTTTTTAAAAAACCCTACTTCACCCCTCGGCACAGTAAAATGTTCCCCTTGGCATTACAAAGGCAACACCCTTTTAATGGGAGATGCAGCCCATGCCATTGTACCGTTTTATGGACAAGGCATGAATGCTTCTTTTGAAGATGTCGTGGAATTCGACAAAGTTTTAGACACTCATAAAGGCGATTGGGAAACCGTTTTTAAAACCTACGAAGCCTCACGAAAAAAAGATACAGATGCCATTGCCGATTTAGCCATCGATAATTTTCACGAAATGAAAACACATGTAAACCATGCTATTTTTAGAAAAAAACGTAACTTGGAAATGGCTTTGGAGAAGCATTTCCCAAATGAATACGCTTCAAAATATTCTCTAGTAACTTTTAATGAACACATAGGTTACAAAGAAGCCATGTTGCGTGGTCGGGCACAGGACAAAGCCATTTTAAATATGCTAACCGATAATGAATTAGATGTAAATGGCGACTTAAAAATTATTTTGGAAAAAATAAAAAAAGCAACCGAAGCCATTCTTGAAGATGATAGAATTGCGGAATTGACATAATATAATTTGGACGTTACCCCGAAAAACGGGATCAGGCTTTCCGCTTTATCTTTTACGAAAAAGCAAAAGGATATCGCTGTAAATGTAAAGCATTCACGATTTCATTAATTTAAAATTATTAAACAAGGAGCAATCCTTAATGTATAAAAAAGAAAACCATGAGTAAAAATGTAACACCACGGGGAGCGTACCCACATACAAAACGAGCAGGAGATTTTATTTTTGTATCTGGTACCAGTTCTCGCCAACCAGATAATTCTATTGCAGGTGTTGATATTATAGACAATATGGGAACAAAATACCTAAATATAGAAACCCAAACCCGCGAAGTGTTGCTAAATATCCAAAAAATTCTAGCTAACGAAGGTGCAACTTTAAACGATGTGGTAGACGTGACCACTTTTTTAGTAAACATGAATGATTTTGTTGGGTATAATAAAGTATATGCCGATTTTTTTAACAAAGAAACAGGACCAACTAGGACAACAGTAGCAGTACACCAATTACCACATCCCGATTTGGTTGTTGAGATTAAGGTAACGGCTTATAAAAAATTGTAATGAATGAAAAAGCTTCATAAACTTGATGATTATCCTTTTGATACCTAGAAAAATAATCACAAGAAAAGATACTCACAAAAAGGAAAATGAAAATCCAAAACTACATAAACGGCAAATTCCACGATCCAATTGACAATAATTGGCTAGACAATTACAATCCTTCTAATGGACAAGTCTATGGACACATACCTAATTCATCAAGTGTTGATGTAGAAAATGCTTATATCGCAGCAAAATCCGCTTTTCCAAGTTGGTCACAAACCACTTTAGATGAACGTAGCAGAATCTTAATTAAAATTTCAGAATTACTAGAATCCAATTTACAACACTTTGCAGAAACTGAAAGTAAGGACAATGGCAAACCCATTAGTTTAGCAAAATCAGTTGACATACCGAGAGCCGCTAATAATTTTCGCTTTTTCGGAAATGCCATTACGCAATTTGCAAGTGAAAGCCACGAAAGTATTGGACATGATGCCATTAATTATACCTTACGTCAACCTATGGGGGTTGTAGGTTGTATTTCACCTTGGAACCTTCCCCTCTACTTATTTACCTGGAAAATTGCCCCAGCTATTGCTGCTGGAAATTGTGTCGTTGCCAAACCCAGTGAAATCACTCCTATGACAGCCTTTCTTTTAGGAAATATTTGCAATGAAGCTGGCTTACCCAAAGGTGTTTTGAACATTGTACACGGTTTAGGTTCTACTACTGGGCAAGCTATTGTGGAGCACCCTAATATTAAAGCCATTTCTTTTACCGGTGGCACAAAAACGGGTATTCATATTGCCAAAATAGCGGCACCCTTGTTTAAAAAATTATCATTGGAACTCGGTGGAAAAAACCCAAACATTATTTTTTCAGATTGTGATTATGATGAGATGCTAAAAACAACGGTACTCGCATCGTTTTCAAATCAAGGACAAATTTGTTTGTGCGGAAGCCGCATTTTTGTAGAAGCTTCCATTTATAAAAAATTTAAAATAGATTTTATAGAAAAAGTAAAACAACTTAAAGTTGGGCATCCATCAAACGAAACTACTGATGTTGGCGCTTTGGTTTCAAAACAACATTTAGAAAAAGTTTTAAGCTATATTGAAATAGCTAAAAAAGAAAACGGCATTGTTTTATGTGGCGGCAACAAAATAGTCATTAAAGATTATGAAAATGGTTATTATTTAGCGCCAACCGTTATAGAAATAAATACTAACGATTGCAAAATAAACCAAGAAGAAGTTTTTGGACCCGTAGTAACCATGATGCCATTCAATACAGAAACCGAAGTTTTACAAATGGCAAATGCGGTAAAATATGGCCTCTCGGCAACCATTTGGACCACTAATTTAAAACGCACCATGAGATTAACGAACCAACTGCAAGCTGGTATTATTTGGGTAAATACTTGGATGCTTCGCGATTTACGCACGCCTTTTGGCGGTATGAAAGCATCTGGAGTGGGTCGCGAAGGCGGTTTTGAAGCATTACGCTTTTTTACTGAAGCTAAGAACATTTGCATAAAATATTGACAATCAAAATTTAAATATGAAATTCCCACTTCAAAAGGAATAAAATATAAAACTATGAACCTAAACCTAAAAAACAAAAACGCCTTAGTTTGTGGAAGCACACAAGGCATTGGAAAAGCAACCGCCGTAGCATTGGCAAACGAAGGTGTAAACGTTACTTTAGTTGCTAGAAATAGAGATAAACTAAAACAAACTTTAGCCGAATTACCAAATAGCGAAAACCACAGTTTTATTGTAGCCGATTTTACCAACCCACGAGATGTTCAAGAGAAAACAATAAAGTTTATCGATGAAAACCACGGGTTCCATATTCTTATAAACAACACTGGTGGTCCAAGAAGTGGCGATATTTTAAACGCTAGTTTAGATGAATTTGACAATGCATTTATTATGCATTTAAAATGTAACCACGTTTTGGCGCAGGCCACCATTCCGTTTATGAAAGAGGAAGGCTTTGGAAGAATTATTAACGTTATTTCCACATCTGTTAAAGAGCCAATTCCAGGACTTGGAGTAAGCAATACCATTAGAGGTGCTGTTGGAAATTGGAGCAAAACCTTATCGATAGAAGTAGGTGCTTTTGGCATTACCGTAAATAATGTACTGCCTGGTTTTACCGATACAGAACGCTTAGCCGAAATCATTAAAATCAAAGCAAATCATGAAGGCGCTACGGTTGAAGACATGACCGAAATAATGAAAAGCTACAGTCCTGCAAAACGGTTTGCCCAACCCGAAGAAACCGCCAACGTTATTACATTTTTAGCAAGTGAAGCAGCTAGTTATGTTAACGGAATTAACATTCCTGTTGATGGTGGAAGAACAAAAAGTTTGTAACTTTATAACTAATAATTCTGCGTGGAAGGATGACTTATTGGTTTATTATTTCTAAATTAATGAAATCATGAATGCTTTTCGTTTGAAGCAAGCTATCGTATAGCACATAAAATCCGACCCTCCCGATTGTTATCAGGAAAGACACGCCCAAAATATATAAACATGAATAAACTAGTTTCTCCTTTAAATTTTAAAGCTTGGATTGAAGAAAACCGCCATTTATTAAAACCACCCGTTGGAAATAAAGTAGTTTGGAAAAATGGTGAATTTATTGTCATGGTAGTTGGTGGCCCCAATAACCGAAAGGATTACCATTACAACAAAACCCCTGAATTTTTCTATCAAGTTGAAGGTAATATGGTATTAAAAATTATGGATGGAAATACACCAAAAGACATCCATATAAACGAAGGCGACATTTACTTGTTACCTGCAAAAGTGCCACATTCACCACAACGTGCTGCCAATACGGTTGGTTTGGTAATTGAGTATCCGCGTTCTAAAAAAATGAAAGACGCCTTAGAGTGGTACTGCGAAAAGTGCAACAATTTACTATATAGAAAGAAATTTAAATTGGATAATATTGAAACCGATATGCCTAAAATTTTTGATAAGTTTTATAGCGATGTGGAAAAACGTACCTGTACCAAATGTACTTACGTTATGGAACCGCCTAAAAATTAGTGATTAGTGATTAGTGATTAGTGATTAGTGATTAGTGATTAGTGATTAGTGATTAGTGATTAGTGATTAGTGAAAATATTAAATATATTCGTCGTTACAAGGAAGTATGGCGAAACAATCTTAAAAGAACAGTAAAAGATTGCTACAACGTAAAAGTCGCTCAATGACAGTAAAATGGAAAAACGCAAATTAAGAATTAACGGTCATTCTCATCTACTGCCATATCCAGAAGAAATTCCAGATTTCATGCGTGAAAAAGGCATTTTTTGGGTTGACAAAGACAGAAAGTTTATGCTTCAAAAAGATTGGAGCCGACCTGTAACGGATTCTAGTTTTTTTTTAAATGAAAAATTAGAATGGATGACGCGCTACAATATAGACCATGCCGTGGTTTTAAACCTATCTCAGCTTTATGGGAATGGATTGCGTGTTGAGGAAATGAAACAAGCATTACGTTTTCAAAACGATTTTAATGCACGTATCCAACACGAAAATCCAAGTAAATTTACTTGCGGATTTGTTGTACATCCTGGTTTTGTACGCAGTGCTTGTTGGGAAATTGAACGCTGTGTTGAAACCCATGGCATGCAACTACTTTGCCTACCAACGCATTTTATGGATACCATTGGAACCTGGCGTTGTATTTTTGACGAAGAAAACGAGCCTATTTTTGAATTGGCCAATAAATACAATTTAGCAGTTGAAATTCATCCGTATGATGGTGAAAAATTCATTAAGCTGGAAAATACGTCGTGGCGTTTTCATCTTATTTGGATGTTGGCACAATGTGCTGATGCGTACCATTTTTTAACCTTGAATGGTTATCAAGAAAAATACCCCAACATGCGAACTTGTTTTGCACATGGTGGTCAATTGGCCCAAATTAATTTAGGAAGACGCATTCAAGGGTTTGATGGTAGACCCGATTTATTTGAAGGCAAACACCACCCAAGAAAAGCCGTTGGGCATAAAAACATTTTTTTCGATACCTTGGTACACGATACTGGTGGCTTACAATTACTAATTAAAAACCAAGGCTCTAAACAAGTTTTAATGGGTTTAGACGACCCGTATCCTTTAGGAGAAATGGAAAGTGCCAAACAATCGTCATATCCCGGAAAAATATTAGATTTGGCCATAGAACAAAACATTTTAACTGAAGCTGAACGCGATGCTATTTGGCAAGATAATGTTATACAATGGCTGTGTGGCGATGATGAAACAGCGAAACAAAAATTAATAAATAGAATCATTAGTTAAATGTCCCCCCCCGAGCGCAGTCGAGAGGTTTATTATGAAATCATATTTTGTTTATATATTAAATATTAAAATGGTCTAACTTATACTGGGATGACCAATAATATTTCAAGACGAATTGAAAAACACCAAAAAGGATGGAATAAAACTTGTTTTACTTATAAACGAAAACCTTTAGAGTTAATTTTTTATCAAAAATTCAATGATGCAAATCAAGCTATATATTTTGAAAAGAAGATAAAAAATTTGGAGCTCAAAAAAGAAAATGCATTAACTAATGAAGAATATAATATGTTACAAATTCTACTGAGTGTAGAAATGTAACTCATTCAAAATATAATCCAAATACCGAATAGATATCGACTGCGCTCGACCTGACAAACCATCAAACTATTTTTACAACTTTTTATGCACTTTTTACCTGAAGAACTAGACAATTATATAGTAGCACATTCTGAAGCTGAGCCAGAATTATTACAACAATTAACGCGCGAAACCTATCAAAAAATATTACAACCCATCATGCTTAGCGGTCCGTACCAAGGACGTATATTGAGTATGATTTCAAAATTAACTAATCCAAACGCTATATTAGAATTAGGCACGTTTACGGGTTATGCAACCTTGTGTTTAGCTGAAGGTTTGCAAAAAGATGGCGAAATCCATACCATTGATATTAATGAGGAATTGGTAGATTTTCAAAGGAAATACTTTGACAAGTCTGAATATGGACACCAAATATTCCAGCATTTGGGTAATGCCTTGGATATTATTCCGAAACTTAAAAAAACGTTTGATTTGATTTTTATTGATGCCGATAAGCCTAACTACGTTAATTACTTTCATTTAATTATTGATAAACTAAACCCTAATGGTATTATTTTATCGGATAATGTATTGTGGCACGGAAAAGTAGTAGAACCTCTAGATCCTAAAGATGCTTCAACAAAAGCTGTTTTAGAGTATAATAAACTTTTAAAAGAAGACCCAAGAATTGAAACGGTTTTATTGCCTATTAGAGATGGATTGACAATTAGCAGGAAACTTTAATAGCTTTAAATACGTTAGGGATTGAAAGCTATGGTAACGCACAAATAAATTAGAATGAAATTTATAATTTTCTTTTTACAGAACCTGTAAAATCTCCTAAATCGTCTTTGACACTATCCAATTCCTTTTTAACATCGGAAACAATACTGGTGTCAATGCCATTTTTTTCAGCACTTTTGGTTATCTCGTGCTTAATATCGTTAGTGGCATCTTTAAGTGTACGCATGCCTTTACCCAAATTACGAGCTATTTCAGGCAACTTATCGGCACCAAAAACCATGATGACAATAAATAGTATAAAGGCTATTTCTGCACCACTGATAAATAAAAATGTAGCTTGTAGTATCACGATACAAATATAGGAAGTTGTTTGAATACTTTTAAAAATTACGACGTTAAATAAAATAAAAAAAGCCAACTTTTAGTTGGCTTTTTTATTAATTATTATCCTTTAATTTTCTCTTTAAAGGTATCAAACTCAGTTAAAACATCTGTTTTTGGCCAAGAATTATTGGAAACATCTATATCGGCAGTTTCTAAATCAGGATCAATTTCAATGGCCGTAATTTCTTTTTCTGAAGCAATCGCTTTACTTACTTCATTATCGTTTAAGCGCCATACTTCAGCAGGATATGTTTCCTTTTTCGAAGTACCGTCTGCATAGGTATACTTAACAATGATTGGCATGACAAGACCTCCTGGTTTATTAAATGTGATGTTGTAAAAATATTTTGGTGTTTTGATATTTTTACGTTCAGCTTCTGTAAAATTATCCATTAAATATTCCTTAAGTGGTTTAGAATTATCTAACAGTGTGCCATTTTTTAGTTCTTCTTTATAATCATCACTTCCATCTTCAACCATATAAACCAAAGGAATAAGGTCTTTTACTGTCCGACCATTTTTTTCTAAATACTCCTTAATATATTGGTTAGGTTCTGATGATACATAGTATTTTTTCACTTCTTTAACACCTATATCTACCCAATCGGTGGTGTAAAACCAACCTCTCCAAAACCAATCTAAATCCATTGCAGAGGCATCTTCCATGGTTCTAAAAAAATCTTCTGGTGTTGGGTGCTTAAACATCCAACGATGCGAATATTCTTTAAATGCATAATCGAACAACTCGTGCCCCATTATGGTTTCTCTAAGAATATTTAATGCGGTAGCTGGTTTACCATAAGCATTATTTCCAAATTGATATACATTAAGACCTTTGCTCATAATAGGGGCAATAAAATCTTGGTCACCTCCCATATAAGGTACTATCATACGAGCAGGGCCGCGATCCGAAGGGAATGTTCTGTCTTCTGACGATAATGCTGAAGGATATTTTTCTCCAAATTCTTGTTCTGCAACATATTGAACAAAAGTGTTTAAACCTTCGTCCATCCAAGTCCATTGACGTTCGTCGCTATTTACTATCATTGGAAAAAAGTTATGCCCTACTTCATGGACTATCACACCCATCATACCATACTTAACACGGTCACTGTATTTGCCATCTTCGTCTGGACGACCATAATTCCAGCAAATCATAGGATATTCCATCCCTTGGTTTTTTGCATGCACGGAAATGGCTTTATGGTATGGGTAATCGAATGTCATCTTAGAATATGATCCTAAAGTACTTGCCACAACTCTAGTTGACCAGTCTTCCCAAAGTGGATTTCCTTCTTTAGGATACATGGACACGGCCATAACATCTTTATTGCCAATTTTAACAGCCATCATATCCCAAATAAACTTTCTTGATGTTGCAAAAGCAAAATCGCGTACGTTTTCTGCTTTTAATTTCCACGTTTTTGTTTTCTCTGAAAAGCTTTTTTCAGCAGCTTCAGCTTCAGCTTGTGTTACAATTAAAACAGGTTTATCGTATGTCTTTTTTGCCAGCTCGTAACGATCCATCATGGTTTTGGTAAACACCTCTTTTCTGTTTATCAACTCCCCTGTTCCATCTAAAATATGATCTGCAGGCACAGTAATGTTTACTTCGTAATTACCAAAAGGAAGCGCAAATTCGTCGCGTCCCCAGAATTGCGAATTTTGCCACCCCTCTACATCATTATACACTGCCATTCTTGGGAAAAATTGTGCAATAATATACGCTCTATTGCCATCTTTTTCAAAATATTCATAACCAGAACGCGCTCTGTTGGTTACATGGTTATTTACATTATACCACCATTTTATAGAGAATGATATTTTTTCCCCAGCCTTTAATACTTTAGGCAATTCAACACGCATCATGGTACTATTAATAGTATATTGAAGCGCATTACCACTAGCATCTTTTACTTCTTCAATATTAAAACCGCCATCAAACGGATCTGTCAAGTAATCTTTAACAAAATCTTCCGGTTTTTTAACTTGGGTCACACTACTCTCTTCTATTAAAGGGCTTTTAGAATCTTTAGCACGCTTATTTTGATCTAACTGAACCCACAAATACTTTAAATCGTCTGGTGAATTATTAGAATAAGTAATAGTTTCAAAACCAGAAAGTTTCATGTTTTTATCATCTAAAACGACATTCATTTTGTAATCGGCTTGTTGTTGGTAGTATGCTGCACCTGGTGCACCTGAGGCCGATCGATACATGTTTGGTGTTGAAAACTCATCATACAATTGCCTAAATTTATTGGTATTGGTATGCCCTGGTTTGCGTTCTGTACTTCCATTATCTTGAGCAAATACAGCTATAGAAATAAAAAAAACAGAAATAAAATAATAATTACGTTTTAGCATGATTTAATTTTATGTATAAATAGATAAATTTTAGTTATATACAATATTAGCGCGCTAATTTGCATAAAAAAAGCCGAAATGCTGAGGATTTTTAAATAATTAACTTTTTTTTAGTTGAATTTTAACAAGGCACTACGGTTTTGAGGAATAAGAATAACGCTTTTTTGCTGTGAATTAATTTTTGTTTTAATGATGTTTTGCTGGTCGCTATACAAATCGAATAGCACCTCGTTACTAATTTCGAAAGATTCGATTTCTTTAACGCCCTCAATTTCCAAATAACATTTAACAAGATCTACATCATATTCTTTTCCTATAAAAGACAGACTTGCTTCTTTATTATTAATTTTTATTTTTATTTTTTCATTTAAGTAGCGTTCAATATATAAATCTGTAGTACTAGGCTCGTTTACACTTGCTAAAGTTATGGTTTCATCGTAACGCTCCCGCAATAGCTTTTCTAAATCGTCAATAAATATCCTTGTTGTGATTTGTACCGATTGCTTGTTTTGTATATAGTCTATTTGAGTAACGCTTATATAATACTTATGAATGGCAACAAATGCAAAAAAGGGAACTATTAATAGTATTAACAGGCGTTTCATATAAGTCTTTTTACGTATTTGTTTTTTTTGCTAAAGTAATTATTTTACAATGGTTGTTTCAAAAAGTATTCCAAAAAATCATTGTCCATTTAGTTTCAAATTCTCCATGTACTGCTTATACTTATGCCTTAAGAATATTAATATCTTAAAATCGGTTTCGTTTTTGCAGTATTTAATAAAGTTTTCATCATCAGCACAGAAATAGAAGAAATCCATTTTTAATGCTTCATCTAAAGGGTTTGATATAAAAAAATCTTTTGACAATCTTCCTTTTATATTTTGCATCAATACCTCTCTCTCTTCAAGTTTAACTCTGTTTTTTAACATTTTTGTTCTTCCTGAAATGGCATTTAAAATGGGGTTTAAAGGTATAAAACCTGCTCCCGTGGTTGCTTCATTCAGCCGTCGTTCACTTTGTGTTGCTGGTTTCCCTGTATATCCCGGAATGCCAACATCGTAAAAGTTAATAGGTGCATCGCCTTTTACATTTTTAATGTCAGAAAGTAAATTTCCAGTAAGTACTCTACCAACAATTACCTCGTCCAACTCGTTAACTTGCTCATCTAAAGTAATCTTAATGGCTTTAAACAACACCATGTTTTTATCTACAACCACCATTTTTGGTTGGTGCTGTATAGATGAAAACATTATGGTGTCATTCAAACTGGCTGAAATTTTAAATTCCCCTTTGCTATTTGTTATGGTAAAAACTTGCGCAGTTTTATTTATAACGTGAATATTTTCTACATCAATTTTACTATCTACTTTCCCCGAAATTTCTACGGATTGCGAAAAAGCAGCTTGGCACAAAAAAAGAAAAGCAAAAATACTAAATCTGATAGTTGGCATATTTATGGTTTGGCCGATAAATAACGTACACAAACTCTTAAATAAAATGAAAAACCATTTTAAACTTTTGTTAAAGTGTTAATATTTAATCTAAAAAAAACAACTATTTGTTTTCTATAATATCCAAAAACTTTAAACTTTTATCATAAAGCAATTGTAAAAACTCCATTTCCTTTCCATAATTAAGTAATGAAAAATCGAAATTTTCGTTTTCAACATACCTAATAAACTCTTCAACCCTATGCTTAGGAATATCAAAATTATCAACCAAGAACTCTGAAGCAAAATAATATTTTATTGCTTCCACAGGAACTTCTGGAACTCCTAAATCCTTTTTATTTTTAACTCCCGATCTAAATAAGGGAATCAACAATTGATCGACAACATTAACGATATTAAGCCCATTAATCATTGTTTGCCTCTGAGAGTTCATGGCTGTATTACTTACTGTCGATTTATAATCGGTTTTGAAATCATATGCGTCACTATGCTTAATACCAAAATACAAGGCATCCAATTTTGG
The DNA here is from genome assembly GCF_044335535.1 of Mariniflexile sp. HMF6888. Classification (NCBI taxonomy): domain Bacteria; kingdom Pseudomonadati; phylum Bacteroidota; class Flavobacteriia; order Flavobacteriales; family Flavobacteriaceae; genus Mariniflexile; species Mariniflexile sp. HMF6888. Next base: position 545,872 of record NZ_JBIQVZ010000001.1, read on the forward strand.
ACTAAATGTTTTAGTTGATTTTATATCTGTTACTAAATCTCCCGACAAACCCTTTGTCTTTACAATAACTTCATCTAGCCTATTAATTTCTTCAATTAAAAAAATTTTCATGGATTTTGACTTGAGAATAGCCTCGCTAACATAAAAATTGATATTTTGGAATTGCAATGCGCTAACCTCTATAAAATCATTTAAACCAACCGTTATAACAAACTCGCCATTTTCATCTGTTATAGCGGCAGTATTTGACGATTTGTTAAAAATAGTTATTCCAGAAATATCGCTACTTTCGACAATTAGTTTTCCATTAACCTTAATCCGCTTTATATCCTGCGATATTACCTGAAAACCAACCAACAACGTAAATAAAAATATAATTTTTTTCATGTTTTTTCTTTAAAAATAGTTCTTAATAACTAATTCTGGAACTAGATCCTAATAATATTTTGTAAAAACCTTCAAAGGTCTAACTTTACAAAACAAATTTAACAACTTAATGAAAAACATAATTATAGCTAGTACGTCAACCGTTCATGGAAGTGGTTATTTAGAATATATTTTGCCCGAATTAACCCTGTTTTTTAAAAACGCCAAGACTATTTTGTTTATTCCCTATGCAAGACCAAGTGGTATTTCACACGATGACTATACAAAAAAAGCAGAGGAAGCCTTCGTGAAAATTAATAAAACCGTAAAAGGCATCCATAAATTTGAAAACCCTATGGAAGCCATAAAAACTGCCGAAGCCATATTTGTTGGAGGTGGCAATACCTTTGTTTTGACCAGTCAACTATATAAAAACAATTTAATTGAAGCACTTCAAACCGCTATAAAAAATGGTACGCCCTATTTAGGAACCAGCGCTGGAAGCAATATTTGTGGTCTCACCATAAAAACCACTAACGATATGCCCATTATATACCCACCAAGTTTCAATGCCTTGGCGTTTGTACCTTTCAATATCAACCCACATTATTTAGATCCCGATACCAACAGTACCCACATGGGTGAAACCAGAGAAACCAGAATAAAAGAGTTTCACCACTACAATACCCCACCGGTAGTTGGTCTGCGCGAAGGTAGTTGGTTGCTGGTAAAAGATCATTCCATAATTCTAAAAGGAACGCTAACCGCCCGTATTTTTGAATACAACAAAACACCTTACGAAGTTGAATCAGAAACCCAATTGAATCATTTAAAATAGTATCATTAGGGTGAACTTACTATATTAGCGTGGATATAAAGAAGCGGAACTATCTTAGTGGATTTTAAAATTTAAGATCTATGAGAAAAAAAGAGAGATTACAGTTCAGAATTTAAAAGAAAAGCTGTAGAGTTAAGTTATGCTAGAGGTAGCATGCCGGGAACTAAATATTCCCAAATCTGCGTTCAGGGTAAACTTCTTCTTCCTTTTTAGACTCTCTAATATTTTTGCTTAAAGTCTAAATCCCACAACTTTTTATCTTGAGCCCTTTTAATAACCACAAACTCAGCAAAAAAAAAGCCTCACCGTTTAAGTGAAACTTTTAGAGCGGGAGACCGGGTTCCCTTCGTCTGCGCTCAGGATAAACTTCTCACCCTACTCTTTTAATGACCACAAACTCAGCAAAAAAAAAGCCTCACCGTTTAAGTGAAGCTTTTAGAGCGGGAGACCGGGTTCGAACCGGCGACATTCAGCTTGGAAGGCTGACGCTCTACCAACTGAGCTACTCCCGCAATTCTGACGCAAATATATAAAAACAGTTTCTTAAGTAGCAAGAAAAAGTTATAGCTTTTTTAAAAAATGATAGCCTAAAATCTTAAAGCCTTCATTGTAATAAAATTTATGTGAAGCATGGTTACTTACATAAGTATTCAATTCGATTGATTCACAGCCATTTAATTTAGCATAATTATAAATCCATTTAAAAAATGCTTTACCTAAACCTTTTCCTCTATAAGCATCTTCTATATACACATGATCTATTTCTACGCTTTTACCTGAATAATGCCTTGTACAAAACCATAACCCACAAATGCCAATTATTTTGCTTTCATCATAAATACCTGCACATTCATAATTTTGATTTACCATTTCAGAAAACCGCTCTATTAAAACACTTGAAGGCACTTTATAATCGTTCAGTTTTTCAACCAAAGGAACTATAGTGTAAATCTCATCTTTTTCAATAATTTTAAACACAAAAGACATCGCAATTTTTTATGTGAATATAAATATTTTAGACTGTTCAATACATCAAAAACATAATTTTGTTTATGTTTGACATAACCTATTTGTATCAAAACTTGAATTACATAATAAAACACATATCTGCAACAGAAGCTTACACCATTAGACATCCTGTTTTACGAAATGACAAACCTATTGAATCTTGCATTTTTGATGGTGATAATTTAAGCTCGACTTTTCATTTGGGTGTTTTTATAGACAAAAAATTAATAGGTGTTTGTTCTTTTTTTAAATGTAATCACCAATTACTTACCGAAGAATTTCAATACCAACTTAGAGGAATGGCTGTTTTAAACACCTATCAAAATAAAGGATTAGGCAACAAGATTTTAAATTATGGAGAAACCTTATTAAAGGAAAAAAACACAAACGTTATTTGGTGCAATGCCAGAGAAAAAGCCCTGAACTTCTACAAAAAAATGGGATATGAAATCATTGGGGAACCTTTTAACATTAAAGATATTGGTTTGCATTACGTGATGTGGAAAAAATTATAGATAAAACCACAAACTATTTTAGAAACTGTTTAAGTTTTGTTTATTGATGCTTTTTTGAATTATTTTTGGATCAGATGAGGCGGATTTTTTTTAATAGCAGAGCTATTAGAAAAAAAATTCAACGAAATATGGGTCAAAAAGAAACAAAAAATGGCTTTTAGATAAAATTTAAACAGTTTCTTAGTAATTTTATTTTTTTTAAGAAGCAAAAAAAAATGAGAAGCAAAAACCTGAAGATTAGACTATTAATTGGTGCTGCCATTGCGCTCTTTTTCGTATTTAAAAGATGTAGCCAACAAGAAGTAAATCCCTATACCGGAAGAACCCAAACCATTTCAATGAGTTCGGATGAAGAAATTGCTATTGGGTTACAAAGTGCTCCACAAATGGCACAACAACACGGTGGTTTATACCCTAATAACGAATATCAGGCTTTTGTCGATAATGTTGGCAACAAATTAATTAATAATAGCATTGCGAAACAAACACCTTACAAATATGAATTTCATTTATTGGCTGACCCTAATACCATAAATGCTTTTGCGCTTCCTGGAGGACAAGTTTTTATTACGTATGCTTTATTTTCGAAATTGGAAAACGAAGACCAGCTCGCAGGCGTTTTAGGGCATGAAATTGGGCATGTTTTAGGCAGGCATAGTGCCGAACGCATCGCAGAAAGCGACTATTGGCAAGGCTTAGCAACCGCAGGCTCTGTTGGTGCCGATATGGGCGAAATGGTAGCAGGTATTGGACAAAACACCCTACTTACAAACGGTAGGGATGACGAATTGGAAAGTGATGATTTAGGTGTGCTTTTTATGATTAAAGCTGGCTATAACCCAGAAGAAATGATCGGTGTTATGGAAATTTTAAAAGCTGCCGCAGGGCCCAATAGAATTCCTGAATTTCAAAGCACCCACCCAGATCCAGACAATAGAATAGAAAAAATTAAAGAGGCTATTTCCAAATACAAAAAAAACCCTGAAATACAGGGTTTTTAAGAGTGACTAACTCAAAATAATTATCTAGAACTCATCTTGCTTTTTCTATTTCCTAAAACCTGCCGGCCGGCAGGCAGGAATGACTAAAATTTATCCATATTTCGTTACTTTTTTATGTGTAACGATACTATGTCTTACAAAAAAAGCGTCTCATTTGTACGAATTTTATCTCATTTTCGGTTAAAAACAAAAAGTCAAAATGAGTTCACAAAAAGATCTAATTATTTTTTTGATAATGCTTGCTCAATAATAGCATAAGCATCGGTAGCACCATGTAATTCTGCATAGTCAGCTGCCGTCATTTTTTTATCAGATTTTGCTTTCAAATTGGCTCCTTTAGCAATTAAAAGTTCTAAAATTTCAGTTCTGTTGTATTTAGCAGCATACATAACTGGAGTCATACCGTTAGATTTCTGATTTACATCTTCGCCTAACGACAATAATTTTTTAACAGTTTCTATATCGCCTTTAGCAATAGAAACACAAAATGAATTTACTTTGAAAACGGGTACTACGCTGTAATTTTCAACGTTTAAATTGGCTGTTTTTGCATGAACAGTTCCCATAGAGAAACATAATGCGATTGCAGAAAAAATGATTGTTTTTTTCATGATGAAAGATTTTTAATTTGATTAATGATTCGTTTTTTGATATATTAAAGAGACGACGGAAACTGCTATCCGTTACACAAAAAATAGTTTATAACAGATTTTTAACGTTTAATTCACATATTTTTAACGGATTTCATATTTTTTAAGTTTCTTTTAAAAATGAAGTTTTCCAGTGTTTTTCAATTAGTTTTTCAATCGTATTCTACCAAACTTCAGTATCTTTGGGTTCAGTTAAAAATGTTAAAAACAATGAATAAAAAAGTCATCTTAATGATACTTGACGGTTGGGGAAACTCTCCAGATCCTAAAGTTTCAGCTATCGATCATGCAAATACACCTTTCATAGATTCTTTATATAAAAAATACCCTTTCGCTACTTTAAGAACCGATGGTTTACATGTTGGTTTACCAGAAGGACAAATGGGAAATAGCGAAGTCGGCCACATGAATTTAGGTGCTGGCAGAATTGTGTATCAAGATTTGGTTAAAGTTAATTTAGCTGTTAAAAACAAAACTTTAAATAACGAAAAAGTATTGGTGGATGCCTTTAACTATGCTAAAACCAATAATAAAGATGTTCATTTTTTAGGCTTATTAAGTGATGGCGGTGTACACTCGCACATAAAGCATTTATTTGGATTGATTGATGCTGCCAACGATTTTGGTCTTAAGAACACATACATTCATGCCTTTACAGATGGTCGTGATGTGGATCCAAAATCTGGATTTGGTTTTTTAACGGCATTAGAAAATCATTTAGAAAACACCAATACCAAATTGGCAACCGTAACAGGACGTTATTATGCGATGGATAGAGATAAACGTTGGGAACGTGTAAAACTTGCCTATGATGCTTTAGTGAATAGTATTGGAGAAAAATCGACTAACGTTACAAAAACAGTTCAAAATAATTACGAAAATGATGTTACCGATGAGTTTATCAAACCAATCATTATGGTCGATAAAGCAGGTGAACCTGTTGCAAAAATTAAAGATGGTGATGTTGTTATCTTTTTTAATTTTAGAACAGACCGTGGTAGAGAACTAACCGAAGCCTTATCACAACAAGATTTTCATGAACAAAACATGCATAAATTAAACTTGCATTATGTAACGCTTACAAATTACGACGATACCTATAAAAATGTAAACGTCATTTTCAATAAAGATAATTTAACTGAAACCTTAGGTGAGGTTTTAGAAAAATACAACAAAAAACAAATCCGTATAGCAGAAACCGAAAAATACCCACATGTTACTTTCTTTTTCTCTGGTGGACGCGAAGAACCTTTTAAAGGCGAAACCCGCATTTTACGAAACTCTCCAAAAGTGGCCACCTACGATTTAAAACCTGAAATGAGTGCTTACGAACTACGAGATGCCTTAATCCCCGAACTTCAAAAAGGTGAAGTAGATTTTGTGTGTTTAAATTTTGCTAATGGAGATATGGTCGGGCATACAGGTGTTATGGAAGCTGCTATTAAAGCTTGTGAAGCCGTAGATGTATGCGTAAAAGACGTAGTGACCACAGCTCTTGAAAATGGCTATACTACCCTACTTATTGCCGACCACGGAAACTGTGAAACCATGATAAACCCAGATGGCACGCCAAATACAGCACACACAACAAACCCTGTTCCCATCATTTTAATTGATAAGGATTTAAAATCTATTGAAGATGGTGTTTTGGGAGATGTAGCTCCAACTATTTTAAAGCTAATTGGTGTAGAACAACCTGAGGCTATGACGCAACACGCTTTAGTATAGGGGTATTTAGAAAATAAATTATTGTACTTTTGCATTAAACCCAAATGTATTATGATTTAAATGAAATTTACCGAACACTTAATTATTGCCGTTGATTTTGATGGCACCATAGTTGAAGACGTCTATCCTAAAATAGGAAAACCAATGATGTTTGCTTTTGAAACGCTGAAAAAACTTCAAGAACAAGGGCATCGTCTAATTTTATGGACTTACAGAAATGGTTCAAGATTAGACGAAGCCGTACGTTTTTGCGAAGAAAACGGCGTGCATTTTTATGCAGTAAATAAAAGTTTCCCTGAAGAAACATTCAATGATAACGTAAGTAGAAAAATTCATGCCGACTTATTTATAGATGATAGAAATATTGGTGGTTTTTTAGGCTGGGGAGAAATTTATCAAATGCTAACCAATACCAATCCACCACTCCCTGAAAAGAAGAAAAGTCTTTTTAGTTTTTTCAAATAAACACATCAAAAAAACCGCTACCATCAATAAAAAGCCAATACCAGTATTTTAAGTATCTTTGCCATTATTTTTTAAGTATGATTATAGTAAAAACAAAAGAAGAAATAGAATTAATGCGCGAAAGTGCTTTAATCGTATCGAAAACATTAGGTGAAGTTGCAAAATCCATCAAACCAGGTGTTACCACTTTACAACTTGATAAAATTGCAGAAACCTGTATTAGAGATCACGGGGCAATCCCCGGTTTTTTAGGATTGTATGATTTTCCAAACACCCTTTGCATGAGTCCGAACACCCAAGTGGTACACGGTATTCCGAATAACATACCTTTGGTAGAAGGCGATATTATTTCTATAGATTGTGGTGCTTTAAAAAATGGTTTTTATGGTGATCATGCTTATACATTTGCTGTTGGAGCCATAGACCCCGAAACCGAAAAACTACTTCAAGTTACTAAAGAATCCTTGTATGTTGGTATTCGCGAATTTAAAGTAAACAATCGTGTAGGCGATGTTGGCTATGCCATACAAAAATATTGTGAAGACCACGGTTATGGTGTTGTTAGGGAATTAGTTGGTCATGGTTTGGGTCGAAAAATGCATGAAGACCCCGAAATGCCAAATTACGGCAAACGCGGTCGTGGTAAAAAGTTTGTGGAAGGCATGGTAGTTGCCATTGAACCCATGATTAATATGGGAACGCACCGTATTAAACAGCATAACGACGGTTGGACCATTACTACTTTAGACAATAAACCAAGTGCACATTTTGAACATGATGTTGCCATAGTGGATGGAAAACCAGAACTACTTTCAACCTTTTCTTATATTTATGAAGCTTTAGGTATTGAAAGCGATGAAGAAAATGAGTTTAGACAGAAGGCATTAGTACTTTAGCTAGCACACAGAGAATTCACGGAGTTTCGCAGAGAAATATGGAAGATAAATTAACTGGGGAAATCATAGGTGCAGCAATTGAAGTTCACAAAAATTTAGGTCCTGGCTTGTTAGAATCCGCTTATCGAAATTGTTTGCATTATGAATTGACTGAAATGGGTTATTCCGTTAAAAAAGAAGTAACACAACCTATCATTTATAAAGACATTAAGTTAGACCATGGTTATAGGATTGATTTGCTTGTAGAAAACTTAATTGTTATTGAATCAAAGACTGTTAAAAAACGGGATAAAAAGATTCATAAACGATACCGATTAACTCTCTGTGAAACTCTTTTTCCTTGTGAATCTTTGTGTAACAACTCATGAAAAAACTCTTCAAGTTCATTTTAAATTTAGTTCCAAGACCTATACTAATTAGGTTAAGCTACATAGCACGTCCTGTTTTAGCTTTCTTCTTAAAAGGCAATACTTTTACAGATCCTATTGACGGGAAATCCTTTAGAAGCTTTTTACCTTACGGTTACGGTAAACAACGCAATAATGTCTTATCACCTTCAACTTTAAGTTTAGAACGTCACAGGTTATTATGGCTATATTTAAAAAACGAAACCGATTTTTTTTCAGCAGATACTGAAACAAGTTCAGCACAGAGAAAAAAAGTGCTTCATTTTGCTCCAGAACAATGCTTTTTAAAACGCTTTAGAAAGCTGAAAAATTTAGACTATACTACAACAGACTTACTATCTCCAATTGCTGACGTTAAAGCCGATATTTGCAATCTACCTTTTCAAGACAATACCTATGATGTGATTCTTTGCAATCATGTTTTAGAACACATTCCAGATGACACAAAGGCGATGCAAGAATTGTATAGAGTAATGAAAGTTGGTGGTATGGGGATTTTTCAAATTCCTCAAGATTTAAATAGAGAAACAACTTTTGAAGACAACTCGATAACCGATAAGAAAGAACGTGCTAAAATATTTGGACAATACGACCATGTACGGGTTTATGGGCGTGATTATTTTGACAAGTTAAGAGATATCGGCTTTAAGGTTGAAGCGGTTGACTATACAGCAACACTTTCTGCGGAAGCGATAGAAACCTACTGTTTAGCAAAAGGGGAAATAATTCCTATTGTCTATAAATAGTTTACATTTCTGGAAACCCATTTAAAGCCATAGTTTCCAACACCTTTTCATCATTTTCAAAAATAAAAAACACTTTCAGCTCGGGATGCGATTTTAAAAAAGCCTTTACTTTTTCAATGCCCATGGCTTTAAATGCTGTCGCATAGGCATCGGCAGTCATACAATCGCTAGCAATAACAGAAATACTTAACAAGTTGGTTTTACTTGGGTAACCTGTTTTGGCATCTATAATATGTGCGTAACGGTTACCTTCTGCGTCTACTTTAAACTTCCTGTACGTTCCCGAAGTTGCCATAGCTTCATTATTCACCTCAATAGCTTTTAGAATGGATTGCTCACCATCAAAGTGAGGCATTTCAATTCCAATTTTCCAAGGTGCTTGTTTTTCTGTATTTTCTCCTTTGGCTCGTATTTCACCACCTATCTCAACCAAATAGTTTTTTATGTTCTTGCTTTCTAAAAATTCGCCAATAACATCTACCCCATAGCCTTTTGCAATGGCATTAAAATCAATAAAAGTTCCTGCTGGTTTTATAATTTTATTACCATATCGTTTTACTTTACCCAAACCAACCGACATCATTAAGCTATCAATTTTTAAACTATCCAAATTGATAATTTTGCCTTCTGGACCAAAATCCCATGCGTTTACAACCGCACCAATAGTAGGGTCAAAAACACCATTTGTTTGCTTATAGATTACTTTTGAAGTTTCAAAAACCTTAATGAAATGGATGTCTACAAGACTATCTTCGTTTCTGTTTAGTTTAGAAATATCAGAATTTGTTTGATAAGTAGACATCGATTTATTTATCACATAGAACAAACTATCTATCTGCGATTGGTAATTAATTTCAGAATCATAAATTATAGAATAACTAGTGCCAAAAACGGGGCCTGAAAGTTTTGTATTTACAGCCTCTTGTTTACAAGAAAACACAAAAACAAATAAGAGTAAGCTGTATATTATTTTCATCTGTTTATATTCATTGCTTTAATTTTGTCAGATGGGACACCCTGAATAGTCATCTTCGTGTGTGTGTGTACCATTTTGGGTATTTCATATATCTAACATAAATTTCTTAGCGGTCATATATGGTATCACTTTTATTCATTGGTGTTTACAACAAATAAGCCTTTGAATGCGATTTCATATTCTTAATCACTAGTTCAAATTAGTTTCTAAAACTTGTATGCCATTATATTCAAGCAAATACTCCTCATTTAGATAAATAGGATGCTTTTCGCCAGCTACATTACCGATACCAACACCGGCATAAAGCACTTTGGCGTCTTTTTCTCTGGCATGTTTTTTAAAGGCTTCCATCCAAACAACATCATAATTATTAGGATTGTCTGGTAAAATTACAGCTCTAACAATGACAAAATAATATTGTTTATTTTTATCTATACAAACAAATTGCGGGTGTTTTTTTAGTTTACTGTTTATAGCTATAAACTCGAAACCGCGTTGTTCCAAATCTTTACCAACATGATTCATAGCTAAGTTGTGTAACTCTTGTTCTGTAAGTGCTTTACTCATACTACAAAAATATATTAAAATTTCACTCATGCCAAAATTAAAAATGTTTAACTTTAAAATAACTTACTAACCATATCCAACTAAATTGTGATTAATCGAACACATTCATGACAAATCATCCCTATTCAAAAAAAATAGGTCTTTTTCTAGGCCCTATTTTATTCTCTATTGTACAATTTTTACCTTTCGATATTATTTCCAACCATGCAGATACCGTTATAGCAACGGCCTTGTGGATGGTTTGTTGGTGGATTACCGAAACGGTTTCTATTTCGGTAACTGCATTATTACCCTTATTATTATTTCCACTTTTTAAAGTCATGCCCATTGAAGCTGTTGGGGCTAACTATGGCAGCCCCATTGTATTTTTGTTTTTTGGGGGCTTTGTTTTAGCATTGGCACTCGAAAAAGTGAATCTTCATAAACGAATTGCTTTAAGCATTATTAAAAAAACAGGTACCACACCCAATAAAGTAGTCCTTGGTTTTATGATTGCAACGGGGTTTATGAGCATGTGGATAAGCAACACAGCATGTACGGTTTTTATGTTACCAATTGCTATGTCGGTTATACAATTGCTTATTGATGATGCTGATGGTTTTACAAAAAACGACCAGAATTTTGCAATAAGTGTCATGTTAGGCATTGCTTTTGCTGCCAATGCTGGCGGTATTGCAACCGTTATCGGCACACCACCAAATTCTATTTTAATTGGCCTATTGGAAAACGAGTATCATATTGAAATTTCATTTTTTAAGTGGATGCTTATAGGCTTACCGTTTTCGGCACTTTTAATTACCATTATTTACTTTATTCTGGTTAAAGTATTTTTCCCAAACAAGGGTTTAAAGTTTAACGCTTCAAAAGAAGTGATTGATTTGGAACTAAAAAAACTAGGGAAAGTTTCTCCGAAAGAAAAGCAAGTTCTCATCATATTTAGTGTGGTTGTATTTCTTTGGATTTTTAGAAGCCTGATAAACTCAATAATTCCCAATCTCGCTTTATCGGACACGATGATTAGTATTTTTGGTGCATTGGCGCTATTTGCAATTCCATTTAACTTAAGAAAAGGCGATTTTATCTTACAATGGAATGACACCCAAAAATTGGCTTGGGGTATTTTAATTTTATTTGGTGGTGGTTTAGCATTGGCAAACGGTATGTCTACAAGCGGCATTGTAGATATTATTGCAGCAAAAATTTCCAGCAGTAACATAAGTATTTTACTAATGGCATCACTTTTAATAACCTTAATGCTATTCATGACCGAGTTAATGAGCAATGTCGCTTTAACAGCGGTGTTGGCACCTGTTGTCGCAGGAATTGCTCTGGGTTTGAATATTCCTATTCTTTACCTTTTAATACCCGTTACAATAGCCAGCAGTTGCGCTTTTATGTTACCAATGGCTACACCACCAAATGCCATAGTATTTGCCAGTGGCTATATTAAAGTAAGCCAAATGGCAAGGGTTGGTATTTTTATCAATTTAATTTCAGCTGCTTTGTTAATCCTTATGTTTCAATTTGTTATAGGTTTGGTGTTTTAACTTTTTTAGGAAAAATGCTGATTTTTCAATAACTTAGAAACTGTTTAAGTTTTTAAACGATGAAACATCCATGCTAAAAACGCTTTTAACACACAGGAGCATGATTATGGATGCACCATCTGACCAATAAAGAAAAATAAACAAATGAAAACTTCCACAAGATTAGATTTGGCTATAAAAAAACTTTATAACGCATTTCACAATAACGAATTACACCCTGAATGCTGCAGGCAATGTGCTGTTGGGAATATTTTGGACAATAAAGACAGTTGGAAACACCTATCAGACCATCATGGTGCTATCGAATTAAATTATATTGGAAACGTGCATCAAACGTTAGGCAGAAAATTTAATGGTTATACACCTTTGGAATTACTACAAATTGAAGCTGCTTTTTTAAAAGCTTGTGGCTACCAACTGCCTCTTCACCATAAAAATAAAAAACCAAAGAGCCCGACTGATAAAGACACATTATTTAACGGATTAACCGAAGTAATTACCTTACTGTGTAAATTGGACAACATTCCAAACATTATGGATTATACTGCGTTGTTAAAAACACAACCAAAACATGTATTGATTTAATTTTCTGATTTTTATGCAATTTCATCTTTTCAATTAAAAAATAATTAAATTTACATAGTCCCATTCTAATGCTTTTGTCACTTCTAACCAACCAAACATATGAAAACAAACATTTTAATTTTGGGCACCTTATCTTGTGCACTTTTAATCGCTTGCAATTCAAAAGAAAAAAAAACTGAAGAATTGTACGAACCAACAACAGCTATTGTTGAAGACCCTGTAGAACGAGGCGGGTACCTTCTTAACTCCAACGGCTGTCATGACTGCCATTCACCTAAAAAGTTTACAGAAAAAGGTATGGAACTGGATCCAGACCGTTTGCTATCTGGTCATCCTGCCAATGAAGAATTACCACCCTATGATGAAAAAACAGCTAAATCGTATGTTCTTTTTTCAATGGGGCTTACTTCTACCACAGGACCTTGGGGTACATCATTTGCTGCTAACTTAACACCACATGCTACTGGCTTAGGTACATGGACAGAAGATCAGTTCATAAACTGTATAAGAAAAGGCTTGTACAAAGGCTTAGATGGAAGTAGACCTTTGCTGCCTCCAATGCCATGGAAGCATTATGCAAATTTTACCGATAATGATTTAAAGGCTATTTTTGCCTATCTTAAAACCATGAAACCAATCGAAAACATTGTACCTGCTCCAATAGCTTCAAAAATGAATTAATTATTTTTTATTGAATAAAAAAACCCAACTTCTTCAGTTGGGTTTTTAGTTTTATAAAATTCTGGAAGATTACCCACCAAAATCATCAAATCGGATGTGTTCATCTGGAATACCAAAATCTTCACCCATTTTTTGAACCGCTTTGTTCATTAATGGTGGTCCACAGAAATACAATTCTATATCTTCTGGTGATTCGTGTTTACTTAAATAATTATCAATAACACAGTTGTGTATAAATCCAACAAAACCATCACCTGGAGAATCAATATCTGCTTTCACTTTCCAGTTATCTTCTGGTAAAGGCTCAGACAATGCTAAATAGAATTTAAAGTTAGGGAAACTGTTCTCTAATTGCTTGAAGTGATCTAAATAGAATAACTCACGCTTAGAACGACCTCCGTACCAATAAGTTACTTTTCTACCTGTCTTTAATGTTTTGAATAAGTGGTACAAGTGTGAACGCATGGGCGCCATACCAGCTCCACCACCAACATAAAGCATTTCAGAATCTGATTCGTTGATAAAGAATTCGCCGTAAGGTCCTGAAATCGTTACTTTATCACCTTTTTTCTGATTAAATATATATGACGATGCAACCCCTGGGTTAACATCCATCCATCCATTTTTATTTCTATCCCACGGTGGCGTTGCAATACGAACGTTCAACATAATTTCACGTCCTTCGGCTGGGTAAGAAGCCATAGAATAAGCACGTTCTACCGTTTCAGCATTTTTCATTACTAAACTCCACAAACCGAATTTATCCCATTCTGCCTGGAATTTATCGGGGGTTTCGTGTTCCTCTGGATGTGCTGTAATATCCATATCTGAATACTTTACTTCACATGGTGGAATTTCAATTTGAATATATCCACCGGCTTTGTAACCCATATCTTCAGGAATCTCTACAACAAATTCCTTTATAAATGATGCTACGTTATAATTACGGACAACGGTTGCTTCCCATTTTTTAATTCCAAAAACCTCTTCAGGAATAGTAATGTTCATGTCTTGTTTTACTTTAACTTGACAAGCTAAACGTGCACCATGCTCCAACTCTTTACGAGTAAAATGTGGTGTTTCGGTTGGCAATGCTTCACCACCACCAGATAACACATGACACTCACACTGTATACAAGTTCCACCACCACCACAAGCGGATGGTAAAAATATTTTTTGATTGCCTAAAGTTGATAATAGACTGCCTCCAGAAGCTACTTCTATTTCCTTTTCACCATTAATGGTAATCTTTACGGGTCCTGAAGGTGATAATTTTTGCTTTACTACTAATAATAATGCTACCAATAACAGCGTAATAATTAAAAAAGCTGTTACTGTTGCTATTACTGTTCCTAATGTACCTGCGGCTAAAATTATATTACTCATTGTCTTTTATATTGTTAGCTAACACTTTATCTTCTTTTTCTACTTTAGAATCAACTTTCACAGTTTTTTCTTCTTGTTTAGCAGCGTCATCACCACCTGTTAACATACCACCAAAACTCATAAATCCAATAGCCATTAAGCCTGTAGTGATGAATGTAATACCCAAGCCTCTTAAGGCTGGTGGTACGTTAGAATATCTAATTTTTTCACGAATAGCTGCAATAGTAAGAATTGCTAAAAACCATCCAATACCAGAACCAACACCATACACAGTAGCCAATCCTAAAGTTGGAATTTCACGTGATTGCATAAATAAAGACCCTCCTAAAATAGCACAGTTTACAGCAATAAGCGGTAAAAAGATACCAAGAGAGTTATATAATGATGGTGAAAATTTCTCTACCACTATTTCTACCAATTGTACCATAGTTGCAATGGTAGCAATAAACATAATGAATGAAAGGAAACTTAAATCATAATCTGCATATTCTGCTCCTAACCATTTTAAAGCGCCAGGCTGTAATAAATAATGGTCTAATAACCAGTTTAATGGTACGGTTATAAGCATTACAAACACCACTGCAGCACCCAGACCAACTGCGGTATTCACTTTTTTAGATACCGCAAGGTAAGAACACATCCCTAAGAATGTTGCAAACACCATGTTATCTATAAATATTGATTTTAAAAATAATTCTAAATGTTCCATATTTTTAGTTTTCAGTCGCAGTTTTAAGTATTCAGTTTTTGTAACTGGATACTGTCGACTGCTAACTAATTTTTTAGTCTTCTATTAATGCTTTATTTCTACTACGTTGTACCCAGATAATAATTCCAACAACTATTAAGGCCATTGGCGACAATAGCATAAAACCATTGTTTTCATATCCAATAGCATATAAGCCTGTTTTCTCGATAGGATCACCTAAAACTTTAAAGCCTAATAAAGTTCCAGATCCTAATAACTCTCTAAAAAAGCCAACTACTACAAGTATTAAACCATATCCAGCAGCATTGCCTATACCGTCTAAAAACGAACGCCAAGGACCATTTGCTAATGCAAAAGCTTCAAAACGTCCCATAATGATACAGTTTGTAATAATTAATCCTACGAACACAGATAATGTTTTGCTTAGCTCATAAGAATATGCTTTTAAAACTTGGTCCACTATAATTACTAAAGCAGCTACAACAACAAGTTGTACTATAATTCTAATTTTTGAGGGAATAATGTTTCGCATTAACGAGATAACCACATTACCTATAGCTAATACAGCCATTACCGAAATTGCCATTACTATAGACGCTTTTAATTGCGCCGTAATAGCCAATGCCGAACAAATACCTAATACTTGAATGGTGATTGGATTGTTATCGGCTAATGGATCGGTGATTAACTTTGAGTCTTTTTTTGATAAAAGTGCCATAACTTAATTGTTTTTTAAATTATCAAAATAAGGTTTGTAAAGCTTTAAATCGCTTTTTATCATTGCTGTAACACCATTACCTGTAATGGTTGCTCCTGCAATAGCATCTACCTCATTATCTGTTTTATTTTCATTCTTTGGATCGGCATTACCTTTTGCTACGGTAACTCCAGCAAAATCGCCCGCATCAGTTAGCAAATGTTCTCCTATAAAGTCGTCCATAAAAAAACGTTCTTTAATGTTGGCTCCTAAACCCGGTGTTTCACCTTTATGATCAAAATAAGCCCCTTGAATAACCATATTTTCATCTAAGGACACATACCCCCAAATAGCATCCCAAAGTCCTTTTCCGTAAATTGGGGTAACATAAAAGGTTTTTCCGTCTTTTTCACCAACAAATAAAGGCAGCCTTCTAACGCCTCCCGATTTGGCTTTAGCTTGTTCTTTTTTAACATCTATTAAATAAGCTTCCTTATCTTCAGAAACATTAGCCCCTTCAATAACCAGTTGCTTTTTGATATATTTTTCAAATAGTTCAGCGGCATCATTTGTTGATACAAAAACAGCGCTTCCATCTGTATTATCATTCACTCCCATAGCATATAGAATATTTTGTTGCTTTTCTATACGTTGGTTTTCTGTGATTTTTGGTTTTAGTGACGCTGCCGTAAATGCTAACAAAGCACCAACAATAAGCACCATGCCTATAGCAAATATAATGGTATATGAATTTTTATCTGTTCTATTTTCCATCGTTAAGCCGTTTTTATTTTTAAGCGTTTCATTCTTTTCTTCACATTGCCTTGAACCACATAATGATCGATTGTCGGCGCAAATACATTCATTAATAAGATCGCTAACATCACTCCTTCTGGGTAGGCTGGATTAAATACACGAATTAGGATAGATATAAATCCTATTAAAAACCCATAAATCCATTTTCCTTTATTTGTTTGCGACGCTGTTACAGGGTCGGTAGCCATAAACACAGTACCAAAAGCAAAGCCACCAATAATTAAATGCTCCCAAAAAGGCGTACTCATTAAACTGTAAAACTTGCTTCCTTCTGCAATAATTCCCGCATCAACAATTTGATTGAAGATAAGCCCCATTACTATAGCGCCAAGAGCCGATGACAACATAATTCTCCAACTTCCTATTTTAGTGAATATTAAGAATAGTCCACCTAATAATATTAGTAATGTTGATGTTTCTCCTACTGAGCCAGGAATAAAGCCTAAGAACATATCCCAAGTAGAAAAAACAACCTCTTTTCCTTGAGCCAAACTACCTAAAATAGTTTCACCAGAAATAGCATCTAGGTTCGCACCTGCAGCAATTTCATTTGTTCTTTCTACAGCACCTTCAACCCAAACTTTATCTCCAGACATCCAAGTTGGATATGCGAAGAATAAAAAAGCTCTAATAGTAAGCGCGGGATTTAAAATATTCATTCCCGTTCCACCAAAAACCTCTTTTCCTATAACCACACCAAATGCTACGGCAACAGCTAACATCCAAAGTGGAATGTCGATAGGCACAATAAGTGGCACTAACATACCTGTTACAAGGTACCCTTCTTCAACTTCGTGTTTTTTAATGATGGCGAATAAGAATTCTATTCCTAAACCTACACCATAAGATACTATAACTAATGGAATTATTTTCCAAAAACCTATTAAGAAATTATCCAAAGTCCAGAATTCCGTACTAAAGAAACTTCCAGCTACCGCTTGAATATCGCCGACCGCTAAATTATGTTGATATCCTGCATTAAACATCCCGAAAATCAAACATGGTACCATCGCCATAATAACGGTATTCATGGTACGTTTTAAATCATCGGCTGCTTTTATATGAGTTCCGTTATGTGTGGTCTCATTTGGTAAGTATAAAAAAGTATGAAGCGCATTAAACGCTGGTGCCATTTTTGACCCTCTAAACTTTCTTTTTAAAATATGTAATCGTGTCTTTAAATTCATCTTATATATTTTTCATTTCATTGCATTCAATGAATAATTTTATACATTTTTCATTGCATTCAATGAATAATTACCCAATTTCTTTAAGCATTACATCTAATCCTTTTCTAATAATCTCTTGATGTGGTTGTTTAGAAACACATACAAATTCGGTTAACGCAAAATCTTCAGGTGCCACTTCGTACATACCCAAAGCTTCCATTTCATCTAAATCATTATACATACAAGCTTTTAAAATTTGCATAGGATAAATATCTAAAGGAAACACTTCTTCATAACCACCAGTTACTACAAACGCACGGTGTTCACCATTGGTATTGGTATTTAAATCGTACTCTTTATTTGGGCTCAACCAAGAAAAAGTAAAAGCTCTTGTTGTAGACACTTTATTAAACACAGGTTTGTTCCATCCAAAAAGCTCATAATCATCACCTTCAGGTATTACCGTAATAACGTTACTGTAATAATCTAAATAGCCATCTGGCTTAATATGTTTTCCACTTAATACATTACCGGAAATAACCCGTACACGTGCTTTTTGTGGAATCCCTTTATCATAAATCATTGTTGCAACTTCACTACCTATTTTGGTCGTAAAATATCTTGGCTTTTCTATAGAAGAACCCGCCAATGCCACTATACGTTCTGCATTGAATTTACCTGTTAAAAGCAATTCGCCTATAATAACTAAATCTTGCGCAGCAACTGTCCAAACAACTTCGCCTTTATTTACAGGATCCACTCTATTAATCAACGTACCAACATTCCCAGAAGGATGTGGCCCCGATACTTTATGTAATGTAATACCAGACAAACCTGCTAATGGTGAAGTAGATTTAGCACCAACCGACACATGTACTTTCCCCTCGGTAAGTTTACCCAATGCCGTTACAGCTGCTTGTAATGCTGCTTCTTTTCCTTTAAGTGTAAAATCTAAATCGGCAGCTAAGGGCGCACTAGCATAACCCGAAATAAAAATAGCCTTAGGCGATTTATCCGGATTTGCAATCACATCATACGGTCGTTGTTTTACAAAAGGCCAACAACCAGAAGCTAATAAATGTGCTTTCACCTCATCTGGCTTAGCGGCATCTACATTAAACACCCCATAATCTTGGTAGGTCTGCTCTTTGTCTGCTTGTAATTTAATTGATAATATTCTGCGTTTTTCACCACGGGCAATTTCAATAACTTCGCCAGCAACTGGAGAAACAAACTTAACGTTTTCGTTGGATTTATCGTAAAATACAGGTTCACCTGCTTTCACTTTAGTTCCAACTTTAGAAATTAACTTAGGGGTAACGCCATGGAAATCTTCAGGCCTTAAAGTATAAAAGTTGCTTAAAATAGCCTTTTCCAAGGTTTTTTCAGCTTCACCTTTAAGTTTAATGTCTAGACCTTTTTTAATGCGAATGTCGTTTGACATATTATTTATATTGAAATTATTTGTCTAAAAATCGGTGCAAAAATACAAATTAAAAATACAGTTTACATAATAAATACTTAGATTTTTTTTGATGCAAATAGAATATATTTGTTAGGCATAAAATTTGTTTATATTTACAAAAAACTACTGCTAAAATGTCTTTATTAACGTATAAATATGTCCTTCTTTTATTGCTTATTCCCATAGCTTCCTTTTGTCAAGTTAAGGAAATTAATCCACCAAATTATATTAAAACCATCAATTTTAAAGGGAATACACCCGAAACACAATTACCTATTTTAAAACTTGGCGAATATGTTGTCTTAGAATTTGATGCGCTTAACGGAAATGAAGATGATTATTACTATAAAATTGAACACTACAACTATGATTGGACCCCTTCGGTTTTAATAAAATCGGAATTCATGGATGGCTTCGACAATCAACGTATTAGAAATTACGAAAACTCACTCAATACCTATCAAATTTATTCACATTACCAATTAACCATCCCTAACGAGCAAACTAGACGTTTAAAAGTATCGGGGAATTATTTGTTAAGTATTTTTAACAGTAATGATGAGATTGTGTTTTCAAGAAAATTCATGATTTACGAAGACCAAACAACTATTGGTGTAAATATAAAACGAGCGCGCGATGTTCAATTTATAGAAGAAAAGCAACGTGTCGAAATTATTATTACTTCAAATAATATGCAGTTAAACAACCCTTCACAAACGGTAAAAACGGTTATTGTTCAAAACAACAATTTAAACACTGCCATAAGCAACTTAAAACCACAATACACCCTTGGAAATCAACTTATATATAAATACGATACCGAAACCAGTTTTTGGGGCGGCAACGAATATTTGTTCTTTGAAAACAAAGATGTTAGGGCAGCCAACACGGGCATTAGAGCCATCGATTTACAAGAACTGTATCACAACTATTTATTTACAAATGTTGAACGTGCCAGCAAGCCTTACACGTACAACCCCGATATTAACGGTAATTATGTAATAACCGTTTTAGATGCTGAAAACCCTAGTATTGAAGCCGATTATGTCTGGATGCATTTTTCGCTAGTACCAACCGAAGCACTTAAAAACAAAAACGTGCATGTGTACGGAAACTTTAACAATTATGCCATTGACGAAAGCACCAAATTAATATATGATGAACGCCATAATGTTTTAAGAAATGCCATACTTTTAAAACAAGGGTTTTACAATTATAAATTTGTAACAGTAGACAGCAATGGCAGTTTAAATGAAGGTGCGATAAGTGGCAATTTTTATCAAACCGAAAACAACTATAAAGTGATTGTATATTATAGAGATTTAGGAGCGCGTTACGACAAAATAATAGGTATAGGCGAAGGCAGTTCGGTTAATATCTCGAATTAAACATACCGTTTAACTAATATTTCAATCAAACACGGTAAAAATCAACAATTACCACTTAAAATTTAGTATTTTAGCGTCATAAGCACATTGAAAACCAATAGTTAACATGGTTCAACAAGTTACAAGAGGGATAAAAATTTCGGTGGAAACCACCTATGAAGGCTCATTTTATAAAAATTATAAAATACAATATGCCTTTGGCTATATCGTAACTATTGAAAATCAAAGTAAAGACTCTGTTCAACTTAATGCACGCCATTGGGAAATTCTAGACGCATTAAATAACGTTGAAATTGTTTCTGGCGAAGGCGTTATTGGCAAAAAACCTGTTTTAAAACCAGGCGATTCGCACACCTACACCTCGGGTTGTTTACTAACCTCTCCATTTGGCGCTATGCAAGGGTACTATAGCATGGTAAACTTTACCACAACCAAAAACTTTAAAGTTACCATACCTACCTTTAAGTTAAGTGCTCCATTTGCTATCAATTAGTCTGTAACTACTATTAGAGTCAACTAATTAAACAACAAATTAATCATTTAACATTTTCCAGAGCTTATCTTTTAACTCTGTGATGCCTTGTTGAGCCACCGATGAAATAAACAGATATGGAATTGGCAACTCGTTATCCAATAGTTCTTTCAATTCTGCTTTTAGCTCATCATCCAACATATCACATTTTGAAATGGCAATGAGACGATCTTTATCAAGCATTTCTGGGTTGTAGCGACGCAGTTCGTCTAACAAAATATCATATTGCTTCTTAATATCTGGCGCATCGGCAGGAATTAAAAACAACAGAATAGAATTACGCTCAATATGACGCAAAAAGTAGTGCCCAAGTCCGCGTCCTTCGGCAGCGCCTTCAATAATTCCAGGAATATCTGCCATCACGAAAGTCTGAAAATCACGATATTTCACAATTCCTAAGTTGGGCTTTAGCGTTGTAAACTCGTAATCGGCTATTTTTGGTTTTGCAGATGTCACCACAGACAATAAAGTTGATTTCCCCGCATTCGGGAAACCTACAAGTCCGACATCTGCAAGTACTTTCAGCTCTAAAGTAATATGCTTTTCTTCGTGCGGAATGCCTGGTTGTGCATAACGAGGTGTTTGGTTAGTAGCTGTTCTAAAATGCCAGTTACCTAAACCTCCTTTACCACCTTCGGCTATAATTTTTTCTTCACCATGCTCGGTGATTTCAAAAATAATATCGTTGGTTTCGGTATCGCGAACCACAGTTCCTAAAGGCACATCAACGTACTCGTCTACGCCATCGGCACCAAAACTACGGCTGCTCCCACCGTGTTCGCCATGACCTGCACGAATATGCTTTTTGAATTTTAAATGAAGAAGCGTCCAAAGATTTGAATTGCCTCGTAGGATAACATGACCTCCACGACCACCATCGCCCCCATCGGGACCTCCTTTTTCGATAAATTTTTCACGATGCAAATGCGATGATCCTTTACCTCCATTACCAGAGCTAACAAACATTTTTACGTAATCAACAAAATTTCCTTCAGTCATGAAATGAGTTTAACTGTTTAATTGTTTAATCGTTTAACTGTTTAACTGTTAATTGTTTATTTGCGATTTTTTGAGCGCATTAATCATATTAGAAACTTTCAATATCCGCTCCCTTAAGAGCAAATACTCTGCTTCACTGATATAATTTAATCGATTTGAAATAATTACTTAACATAATAATTCCATAGTTGAACTAAGTGCAATGGTTGAAAAATGAGCTTTATCTTTATTGGTAATTCTTGATGTGCCTTCAGCTATATTCGAAGAAATTGAGACAGATGACCTTCTCATTTGACTAATCATTCCGAATTTTTCTTCATTTGGAAACTCATTTGTGGCTTCATAAATTAATTCAACCAAATTAATAGATTCTTGCCAAACGTTCAGTTTTTCAAATGAATGCAAATACACAATTACACGATTAAACTTTTAAACAAATCAACCAAACTACAAGTTATCAATAACATCACTTAAACGCACTGTAATATCTTCAATACTACCTACACCATCAACACCAAAATATTTATTTTGTGCTGAATAGTAATCTTTTAAAATGGCCGTTTTATCGTAATACTCTTTAATGCGATTCCTTATAATAGA
Source organism: Mariniflexile sp. HMF6888 (assembly GCF_044335535.1). NCBI lineage: Bacteria > Pseudomonadati > Bacteroidota > Flavobacteriia > Flavobacteriales > Flavobacteriaceae > Mariniflexile > Mariniflexile sp. HMF6888. Next base: position 568,609 of record NZ_JBIQVZ010000001.1, read on the forward strand.
TTCGTCTGCATCATCAGCACGCCCGCTAGTTTTTCCTCTACCAATTAGGCGTTTTACTAAAATTTCATCATCAACTTCTAAAGCGACCATCGCATTGATTGAAGAATCTTTGCTCTCCAATAATTTATCTAAAGCTTCAGCTTGTGCATTGGTACGTGGAAATCCATCAAATATAAAACCATTAGCTGAAGCATTTTTTTCAACTTCGGCATTTAACATATCAATTGTTACCTGGTCTGGAACCAACTCGCCTTTATCCATATACGATTTAGCCAACATGCCTAAAGCAGTTTCGTTTTTAATATTAAATCTAAAAACATCGCCTGTAGAGATGTGTACTAAATTATATTTTGTTTTTAAAAATTCTGCTTGCGTGCCTTTTCCAGCGCCTGGAGGTCCGAATAGTACTAAATTTGTCATGAATTGTGTTTCTTTTATTTGATAGACTTCTGGTATATTTCTTCCTAACCCGTCATAGTCCAAGCCATAACCTACTATGAATTTGTTTGGAATTTCTATACCTATATAATGTAGTTTATAATCTTTTTTATAAGCTTCGGGCTTGTAAAACAAGGTGGCTATTTTTAACGATTTCACCTGTTCATCTTTAAAAATGCGGTGCACTTCTGCCAACGTATTTCCAGTATCAATAATATCTTCTAAAACAACAACCGTGCGCCCTGTTAAATCTTGTGTTAACCCGATTAAACGCTGAATATCTTCGGTAGATTTAACACCTTCATACGAAGCCAATTTAATAAACGTCACCTCACATGGTTTCGGGTACTTTTTTACAAAATCGCTCACCACCATAAACGAGCCATTTAAGATACCAACAAACACAGGAATTTCGTCTCCAACATCGTTAGCTATTTCGTTTGCCATACACTCCATAGCCGCATCTATTTCCTTAGCTGAAATAAATGGTTTAAAATATTTGTCGTGTAGCTTTATCACAGTTAGTCATTTTTGGAAGCTGCAAAGATAATCAATAGATTAAGTAATAACGATTTTTTGAATTACGATTTAGGCACAAATTGATATTTAAGTGTATTTTTGCATTGCATTAAACGATTTTAGTATTAAAAACACATGAACCGAGCCACAATAACTATTTTAATAGTTGTTAAAATAATTTTATGGCAAATACATGTAGCCTGTAAAAAACAATAGAAACAACGCATGAATTATTTTTCTTCAAATTTTAAACTTGGTATTCTTGGTGGTGGCCAATTAGGCAAAATGTTACTTAACGATACTCGAAAATTTGATATTTACACCTGTGTTTTAGATGCGAGTAATGAAGCACCTTGTAAAATTGCCAGCAACGAATTTCATTTAGGCGATTTAATGGATTTTGAAGCAGTTTATAATTTCGGAAAGCAGGTTGATGTGCTTACAATTGAAATAGAAAACGTTAATATTGATGCGTTGGAAGCGCTTGAAAAAGAAGGCAAAAAGGTATATCCGTCTTCAAAAACGCTACGTACCATTCAAAATAAAGCAACTCAAAAACTATTTTACATCGATCATAATTTACCAACAGCACCGTTTTCACGATTTGCTTATACATCTGAAATTAAAGAAGCTATTAATCATGGTGGTTTATCGCTTCCTTTCGTTTGGAAGTGTACGCAATTTGGATATGATGGCACAGGAGTTAAAATCGTAAAATCGATTCAAGATTTAGAAGGATTGCCTAATGTAGAATGTATTGCAGAAAACTTAGTGCCTTTTAAAAACGAATTAGCTGTTATTGTAGCTCGTAACGCATCAGGGGAAACCAAAACATTTCCAGTTGTTGAAATGGAATTTCACCCAGAAGCCAACCAAGTAGAATATGTTATTTGTCCTGCAAGAATTCCAGACGCTGTTGCAAAAAAAGCGGTAGAAGTCGCCTTAAAAACTTCAAAAGCTTACAATCACGTCGGGTTATTGGCTGTTGAAATGTTTCAAACGCAAAATGACGATATTTTAATAAACGAAGTGGCACCAAGACCACATAATTCTGGTCATCAAACGATTGAAGCGAGCTATACGTCTCAATTCGAACAACATTTAAGAGCTATTTTAAATTTGCCTTTAGGAAGAACCGATAGCAAAGTAGGCGGTGTCATGGTAAATTTGGTGGGCGCAGAAGGTTTTAGTGGCAATGTTGTTTATGAAAACATGGAAGCTATTATGAATTTAGAGGGAGTTACACCACATATTTACGGCAAAAAACAAACCAGACCTTTTAGAAAAATGGGACATGTAACCATTGTGAATGAAGATTTAAACGAAGCGCGACGTATTGCCGAAGAAGTTAAAAATACGATTAAAGTGATTAGCAAATAATACATATCTCCCCTGCGCAGTCAAGGGAAAATTTTAACTATTTTAAATTGATTTAGGTTTCAACTGCCCTCAAGATGAAATAAATTGAAATTTTATTAATAAAAACAGATAAAATGGATTCTAGCCGAATTATTATTTACAAAAAAGAGAATGAAATTCAAGTTGAAGTTCTCTTGGAAAGTGAATCACTTTGGCTAAATTTAAACCAAATTTCATCACTTTTTGACAGAGATAAATCTGTAATATCTAGACACATAAAAAATATTTATAAAGAAGAAGAGCTACCTGAATATGCAACAGTTGCAAAAAATGCAACAGTTCAAATTGAAGGAAATAGAGAAGTTATTAGACAAATAGAGTTTTACAATTTAGATGTTATATTGGCGATAGGCTATCGGGTAAGTTCATCTAAAGGCACACAATTTAGAATTTGGGCAAATAAAATCCTTAAAGCTCATTTAATAGATGGCTACACACAGAATGAAAAGCGTTTGGAACAATTAAAAAAAACTATTCAGTTAATAAGCCGAACATCAAAAAGCAATGCCCTTTTAGAAAATAATTCAAGTAGCCTTATTAACATTTTGGACGATTATACCAAAGCCTTAGATATTTTAGATGATTACGACCACCAACGTTTAAAAAAAGAGGTTTCAACAAATGAGGTTATCTTTAAAATAAATTATAACGAAGCTATTTCTGCAATTGAGATGTTGAGGTTGAAATTTGGCGCATCTTCACTATTTGGTAATGAAAAAGATGCTTCTTTCAGAAGTTCCATTGCGGTTATAGACCAAACGTTTGATGGGAATGAGTTGTATCCTAGTATTGAAGAAAAAGCAGCAAACCTCTTATATTTAGTAGTAAAAAACCATTCTTTTAGTGATGGAAATAAACGAATTGCTGCGTGGTTATTTGTTTGGTATCTCGATAAAAATCAATTTCTTTATAAAACTAATGCTTCAAAAAAGATAACGAATACAACACTGGTAGCACTCACTTTAATGATTGCGGAAAGCAATCCTAAAGAAAAAGAGTTGATAATAAACATCATTATAAATTTAATTAATTCAGGAAATGAATAAAGTAGGAGTTATTATGGGAAGCAAAAGCGATTTGCCAGTAATGCAAGACGCTATTGATATTTTAAAAGATTTTAATATAGAGGTTGAAGTTGATATTGTATCAGCACACCGCACCCCTGAAAAACTATTCGATTATGGTAAACATGCACATACCAAAGGTTTTGCTGTTATTATAGCCGGCGCTGGAGGTGCAGCACATTTACCGGGCATGATTGCGTCTTTATCACCACTACCTGTTATTGGAGTACCTGTAAAAAGCAGTAATTCTATTGATGGGTGGGATTCCATATTATCCATTCTACAGATGCCGGGTGGTGTTCCCGTTGCAACGGTGGCATTAAACGGTGCAAAAAACGCTGGAATATTAGCCGCTCAAATTATCGGCTCAAACGATCTTGCTGTTTTAAACAAAATAATAGACTATAAAGAATCCTTAAAACAAAAAGTTTACGAATCGGCTAAAGATTTAAAATAAAAAAAACCTTGAGGGGAACCCAAGGTTTTCTAGCTATTAAGAATAATTTTATGAGTTAGTCACTCTTCAAATTGTGCCACAAAAATATAAAAATATTATTATGTATGCATAATAATGTTTTATTTTTTAATTTATTACATTTAAAATGATAAAGAATATCTTACTAAAACCATTTGAAACCCCTTATAATTCAGCACCATTTTCAAAAATTAAAAATGACCATTTTCTTCCTGCATTTAAGCAATGTATTGAAGAAGCCAAAATCGAAATTGATGCTATTGCCAACAATATAGAAATTCCAAACTTTAAAAACACTATTGAAGCTCTAGAGTTTTCGGGTGAACAATTAGATAGAATTTCGAACATCTTTTTTAATTTGAATTCTGCCGAAACCAACGATACCATTCAAAAAATAGCACAGGACGTATCACCTCTTTTATCCGAATTCAGTAATGACATCACATTAAACGAGGCGCTTTTCAAACGTATAAAATCGGTTTATGATTCTAAAGACAGTTTAAGTTTAACCACAGAACAACAAACATTACTTGACAAAAAATACAAGAGTTTTTCAAGAAATGGTGCTAATTTACCTGAAGATAAAAAAGAAAAACTTCGCGAAATTGATAAAGAATTGAGCAAGTTAAAGTTGAAATTTGGAGAAAACGTATTAGCCGAAACCAATAAGTTCGACATGCTAATTACCGATGAATCTGAATTATCCGGATTACCTGAAGGCACCATTGAAGCAGCAAAACAATTAGCAGAAAGCAAAAAAAAGGAAGGTTGGCTGTTTACTTTAGATTACCCAAGTTATATTCCTTTTGTCACCTATGCAGATAATAGAGAACTTCGTAAAAAAATAACACTTGCTGCTGGAAGCAAAGGATTTAATAATGATGCTTTAGATAATCAAGATATTGTTTTGAAAATTGCAAAACTTAGGTTTGAACGTGCCAATTTATTAGGCTACAAAACCCATGCGCATTTTGTTTTGGAAGAACGCATGGCAAAAACACCCGAAAAAGTTGAGAGCTTTTTAAATGAATTGCTTGAAAAAGCCAAACCTGCTGCAGAAAAAGAATTTAATACCCTTCAAAATTTCGCCAAAGAGTTACACGGCATCGAGCAACTTGAAAAATGGGACGGTCCTTATTATTCAGAAAAATTAAAGCAAAAGCTTTTTAATTTAGATGATGAACTATTGAAACCCTATTTCAAGCTAGAGAATGTTATTGATGGTGCTTTTGCTATTGCAAATAAATTATTCGATTTAAATTTTGAAGAAATCAAAGACATCGATAAATATCATGAAGATGTTTTAACTTACAAAGTAACCGACAATAAAGGTGACTTAGTATCTATTTTTTACGCCGATTTCTTCCCTAGATCAGGAAAACGCAATGGTGCGTGGATGACTTCCTTTAAACCACAATCTATTAAAAACGGAAAAAATAACAGACCGCATATATCTATAGTTTGCAACTTCACAAAACCCATCCCTGCGAAGGCAGGGAAAAGCAAACCATCGCTATTAACTTTTAACGAAGTAACCACCTTATTTCACGAGTTTGGGCACGCCTTACATGGCATGCTTGCCAATACCACCTACCCCAGTTTATCTGGCACCAGTGTGTTTTGGGATTTTGTAGAACTGCCAAGTCAGGTTCTGGAAAACTGGTGTTATGAAAAAGATGCCTTATCGTTATTTGCTATACATTATAAAACCGGTGAGGTTATCCCAATGGATTTGGTTGAAAAAATAAAAGAGTCGGCTACTTTTCAGCAAGGGATGCAAACTTTACGTCAAATTAGTTTTGGTTTATTAGATATGAGTTGGCATGGTAACAATCCAACAAATATTACAAATGTAAAGGCACACGAAGTTGAAGCGTTTAAAAACACCACATTATATCCAGAAGTTGCTGAAAACTGTATGAGTACGGCTTTTTCCCATATTTTTCAAGGCGGGTATTCATCAGGCTATTATAGTTACAAATGGGCAGAAGTTTTAGATGCCGATGCTTTTGAATACTTTAAAGAAGTAGGTGTTTTCAACAAGGACATTGCCAATAAATTCAAAAGCAATGTACTATCTCAAGGAGGAACAGAAGACCCTATGATACTTTACAAACGCTTTCGCGGAAAAGAACCTCAACCTGAAGCGTTACTGAGACGGGCAGGGCTAATTGAAGCAAAATAATACCATTTAAGGTTGAATTTCGCAGTTCAACCTTTTGAAATGGTTTAAACTTTTACGATTGAAGCGAAAATCAGTCATTTTTAGCCAATTAGAAAAGTTTAAACCATTTCATTATTTCAAAATAAACTTTCAATAATTATTGAAAGTTTAAAAATTATTATATATTTGTACTATGGATTACAAAGAAGCAAAAATAAAGTTTATAAGCACTTGGGGAAGTTTAGGTACCCTTTGGGGCATTAACAAAGCCATGGCACAAATCCAAGCATTGCTTTTTATTTCAACCAAACCGTTATCAATGGAAGAAATTATGGAAGAACTTCAAATTTCCCGTGGAAATACCAGTATGAATCTACGTCAGTTAATGGATTGGGGTATTGTTACCAAAGAACTTATTCCTGGCGAACGCAAAGAGTATTTTTATACGGAAAAAGACGTACAAGAATTGGCGAGAATCGTTGCAAAGGAACGCAGTCGTAGAGAAATTAAACCCGTAATTAAAGTATTAAACGATGTGTCTTCTATTAAAGATGATGGCACAGAAAAAACTAAAGAATTAATTAAACAAACCAAAGCATTACACGATTTAACAGAAACCGCCGATGCTATAATTAACAAACTTGTAAACCAACAACAAAATTGGGTAACAAAATCTTTATTAAAATTATTCACCTAAAAAAATTTAAACTATACTTTCAATAATTTCTGAAAGTTTAAAATTTACAAAATGAAATATTTATATCAAACAAACAAATGGCTAGTAATAATAAACACTATTCTTTTCATCATAACTTATCTTGGTTTGATGTTCTTAATTGTATTAGGGACCATACAATTATTGATGTACATAATAATTGCGGTTAAATACAATAATTTAGATAAAAGTGGTAAAACACAATTTACAATATATTCTTTTACCGCTGCTTTAGTTCTTACACTAATATCTTTTAATGACAAATTCTATTTTGATGGTACCATATTCTTAGCGGTTTTGGTCATTTCAATACTATTAGCTTTTCTTCATTTAAACATTACCTATTTATTATTTAAACAAAGTAATCATGAAACCAACTAATATATTTATGAAAGGTCATTGGCAGGATTTAATCATAACAACCTTTGAAATTGATAAAGAAATTTTAGAACCCTATTTACCAAAGGATACTGAAATAGATTTGTTTAATAATAAAGCATTATTAAGTATGGTTGCTTTTACGTTTACTAAGGTTAGTTTTTTTGGTTTTAGAGTACCATTTCATCAAAATTTCGGACAAATAAATTTTAGGTGTTATGTAAAATCTAAAATTAACAACACAAAAGGCGTCGTATTTATAAAGGAATTTGCTCCAAAGCCATTAATTACCTTGATAGCAAACAAATTCTATAACGAACCTTATCATTTCAAAAACATTACTTACAACAAGTTTATTAAAAACAATAAAATTGCTTTGGAATATAATTACAAAGGCGCAAAAACAAATGCAAAAGGTCGTTTAACCACCAATGAATTGACAAAAAACACCTTGGAACATTTTGTAGTTGACAGATCTATTGCGTTCATAAAAAACAGAAAAAGCAAAACACTACAGTATAGAATATACCATAAACCTTGGCAACTTTACCATTTAGACAATGCTTCTTTTGACAAAGAACTATTGAATTTGTTGCCTAAAACATTTAAAAATATAAAACACATATCAACTTGTTTTGTTGACGGTTCATCAGTAGCGGTAGAAAAAGGAAAGTTCCAATAAAAGTTTACAATCCATGTGAAATCAGTTTGCAACTAGGAGTCATTCATAAAAAACAAATTATTCAATTTTTTATCCTATTTTTGAAAATTGAAAAAAATGCTTCACCATGTCTAACCATCAAATTAATCCCAATAAGTGGATCGATTTATATTCCGATTACCTATATAACTACACCATTTCGCGTGTTAGTGATAGAGAGGTGGCGCAAGATTTGGTACAAGATACTTTTTTGGCAGCCTTAAAATCGATGAAAAATTTTAAAGGTGAAGCCAGCGAACGTACGTGGTTAATTTCAATTTTAAAGCGGAAAATCATTGACCGTTATCGTAAAATAAATTCGAATAAAGGAAAAGCCGAAGTACGCATAACATATAACACCGACAGTGAAACAGAAGGCGATTGGTTAGAAGAACGTGTTGCAGACCCGTTTGACAAAACTGCTGAAGACACCATACAAAACAACGAACTTAGTGATGCTATTTTTAATTGTTTAAGCAAGTTGCCCGAGAAGCAAGCCCAAGTTTTTAGAATGAAAACCATTGAAGGCTATGAAACTGAAGTTATTTGTAATGAACTGAATATTACAGCGTCTAACCTTTGGGTAATTATCCACAGAGCCCGTACCGCTATGGCAGAATGTTTAAAAGAAAACTGGTTTTAATTATGAGTGATAAAATTAAAATTGTAATTCCTTGTGATGAAGCAAATCATGTGTGTGATAAAACGCAGTATAAAAATGCGACTTTATGGGAAAAAATAAAACTGAACATTCATTTAATTTATTGTAGAGCTTGCAGAAAATACACTAAAAACAATGCGAAACTTACAAAAATGGTAAAGAAATCGGATATCAAATGTTTAGATAAAAAATGCAAAGAGAAGATGAAACAAGAATTGGATAAAGCCATTAAAGAAACACTTATTAACTAAGAACTTACTTAAACAAAAATATTAAGAAAAGCCATAAAACAGGCAAACCTTCTACCCAAAACGAACTATAATATTTCCCTTGTTCTTTTTTAGAATATAATAAAAACAAACTTATTATAACGCTTATTAATATAGAAACCAACAAACTTTTAGCAGTGGTTCTAACTTTAAAAAACTCCAAAAACAAAAACAACCCTAACAATACCACGCCTATAATTTTAGTTTGTTTCTCCCCTATTTTCTGTGGAATGGTAGCCAATTTCAAACTATCATACATTAAATCCCTAATTTCAAAAGGCAACATTAAAACAACAATAAAAACAAAACGTTGAATACCTGTAATCACAACATCTGTATTTACTGCATAATCGTTATTTATTATCGGAAGAAATACCGTAACTCCAGCCCAAACCAATGCTATAAGATACACCTTTAACCCCCCAACATTTCTTAAATTATTTTTACTGTCTAAGAATAAATGTTTTGGCAAAAACGGAATAGCGTAAAAAAAAGTCACCAACCCCAAAGCCGCAATAAAAAACATGGTGTTTATACGTAATTGTAATGCATAATAACACATAAAAATGAAACATAAAAATGAAAATATTTGAATAGCCTTCAACCAATCCGCTAAGCTTCTATGATGAAATTTTGCTATTCCAAAATACTTTACAAAATTGTAACCCGAAATTGAAGCAAAAAAAACAAAAGACAACAGAACTTCATCATACAGAATACCGTATTCCAAAAGTGTTATCCATGTTAACGAAAATACCGACAAAGCCACGTGAATACTACTATTTATGTAAAAATCAAAAAGTTGTTTTAGTACTTTCATACAACAAAAATAAGCAAACTGTTAACAACACTTTTAAATGGTTAAAAACTTTCCATTTAATGCAACAAAACGCATATATTATTACGTATTTTTGCGAATTATATAAACAATTTTAATTTAATGAATACAAACGCTTTTGCATTGCGTCATATTGGACCTAGAGAAGACGACCAAAAACTTATGCTAAAAACTATTGGCGTAGACTCTTTAGATCAGTTAATTTACGAAACCATTCCAGACGATATTCGTTTAAAAAATGGTTTGAATTTAGATGAACCTATGACAGAATATGAATATTTACTTCATATTCACGAATTATCGAAACTAAATAAAGCTTACAAAACCTATATTGGCTTAGGGTACCACCCAACCGTTTTACCTGCCGTAATTCAAAGAAACATTCTTGAAAATCCGGGTTGGTACACCGCTTACACACCTTATCAAGCCGAAATTGCCCAAGGACGTTTGGAAGCACTTTTAAATTACCAAACCATGGTAATGGATCTTACAGGTATGGAAATTGCCAATGCATCGCTTCTTGATGAAAGTACAGCCGCAGCAGAAGCCATGAGTTTATTGTTTGCCGTTCGTGAACGCGACCAAAAGAAAAACAACGTTAACAAGTTCTTTGTTTCTGAAAATATATTACCTCAAACCTTGTCTTTGCTTCAAACCAGAGCAACTCCAATTGGTATTGAATTGGTTGTTGGCAATGAAGAAACTTTTGATTTTTCTTCTGAATTCTTCGGAGCTATTTTGCAATACCCAGGAAAAGACGGTCAAGTAACCGATATTAAAACATTTATTAACAAAGCGAAGGGCGCACAAATAAAAGTGGCCGTAGCTGCTGATATTTTAAGCTTGGTTAAGTTGGAAGCTCCTGGTAAATTTGGAGCCGATGTCGTTGTTGGTACTACCCAACGTTTTGGAATCCCTATGGGATATGGTGGCCCACATGCTGCTTATTTTGCAACAAAAGAAGCTTATAAACGTGATATTCCGGGGCGAATTATCGGTGTTACCAAAGATACTGATGGCAATAGAGCCTTACGTATGGCGTTACAAACCCGTGAGCAACATATTAAACGTGACAAAGCAACTTCAAACATCTGTACTGCTCAAGTTTTATTAGCAGTTATGGCTAGTATGTATGCTGTATATCATGGTCCTAAAGGCTTGAAATTCATAGCCAATAAAGTACATAATACAGCATCTACGCTTGCAGAGGCTTTAAAAACATTAGGGTACAATCAAATAAATACCGATTTTTTTGATACACTTCAAATAAAAACAGATTCAAGAAAAATAAAAAAGATTGCCAAAGAAAAAAAGGTAAACTTATTTTATCCGGATAGAGAAACAGTTACTATCTCTATAAACGAAACGACTTCGGTTAGGGATTTAAACTATTTAATTTCTGTTTTTGCTGAAGCTGCGGAAAAAGCAACCATCACTATCACAACTATTTCCGAAGGTAACAACATTTCTGAAAACTTAAAAAGAACCTCCGATTTTTTAACCCTTGATGTGTTTAACAAGTATCATTCTGAAACCGAATTGATGCGTTACATAAAAATGTTAGAACGTAAGGACTTAGCTTTAAACCACTCCATGATTTCGTTAGGTTCTTGTACCATGAAACTAAATGCGGCATCAGAAATGTTGCCATTAAGCATTTTCAAATGGGCAAATATCCACCCTTTTGTTCCTAAAAAACAAGCATTGGGCTATTTAACCGTTTTAAAAGAATTAGAGGACCAATTAACCGAAATTACAGGTTTTGCTGCTACATCTTTACAACCAAATTCTGGTGCTCAAGGTGAATATGCAGGCTTAATGGTTATAAAAGCGTATCATGAATCCCGTAACGAAGGACACAGGAATATTTGTTTAATACCCGCTTCTGCTCACGGCACCAACCCTGCAAGTGCTGTTATGGCAGGTATGAAAGTGATTGTAACAAAATCAACTGCCGAAGGCAATATTGATGTTGAAGATTTACGTGAAAAAGCCATTTTATACAAAGATAATTTATCGTGTTTAATGGTTACATACCCATCTACACATGGTGTTTACGAATCAGCCATTAAAGAAATTACCAAAATTATCCATGATAACGGCGGACAAGTATATATGGATGGTGCTAATATGAATGCTCAAGTAGGCTTAACAAATCCTGGGAATATTGGGGCTGATGTTTGCCACCTAAACTTACACAAAACATTTGCCATTCCTCACGGCGGCGGCGGCCCTGGTGTGGGACCTATTTGTGTGGCCAAACAGCTCGTGCCTTTTTTACCGGGCAATCCTGTTAAAAAAGTTGGTGGCGAAAAAGCCATTACCGCTATTTCTGCAGCACCTTATGGTTCTGCATTGGCTTGCTTAATTTCTTATGGTTATATAAAAATGCTTGGTGCCGAAGGTTTAACAGAATCGACCAAAATAGCTATTTTAAACGCTAATTATATTAAACACCGCTTACAAGGAAGTTTCGATACCTTATATTCTGGTGAACGTGGTCGTGCAGCACATGAAATGATTGTTGATTGCCGTCCATTTAAAGCGAATGGCATTGAAGTAACCGATATCGCAAAACGTTTAATGGATTATGGTTTCCATGCACCAACCGTGTCATTCCCAGTTGCAGGAACCTTAATGATTGAGCCTACGGAAAGTGAAAGTAAAGCTGAAATTGACCGCTTTTGTGATGCTATGATTTCCATCAAAAAGGAAATTGACCAAGCTTCTAAAGATGATGACAATAATGTTTTAAAGAATGCACCACATACTCTAGAAATGATAACTTCAAACGAATGGTATTTTCCATACACACGTGAAGAGGCTGCGTTTCCATTAGACTATATAAGAGACAACAAATTCTGGCCAAGTGTAAGACGTGTTGATGATGCTTATGGAGATAGAAATTTAATATGTTCTTGTGCTCCAATTGAAGCATACGCCGATGCCTAAAAGTAGTCGTTGAACATCGTAAAAAAGCACAAAAATAAATTTGCCTTTTATTAAAATCTTGTACCTTGTATGAGTAAATTAAAAAAGGCAAATTTTCTTTTTATGAACATTAAAATTACCGGTACTGGAAGCTACATCCCTGATACCATTGAAAAAAACGATGCTTTCCACGAACATGCATTTCTAAACACCGATGGCTCAGTAATCAACTACCCTAATGACGTTATTATTGAAAAATTTCAAGCCATTACAGGTATTGCTGAAAGGCGTTACGCAAACTCACATTTAAACGCTTCCGATATCGGTTTTTTTGCAGCCGAAAAAGCCATCATGGATGCGAAAATAGATCCAGAAACTATCGACTACATAATTGTTGCCCATAATTTTGGAGACGTTAAACATAATACCATTCAAAGCGATATTCTTCCGTCATTAGCTGTAAGGATAAAGCATAATTTGCGTATTAAAAACCCTAAATGTGTCGCTTACGATATCCTTTTTGGATGCCCAGGTTGGATTGAAGGCGTTATTCAAGCAAAAGCATTTATCCAATCAGGCATGGCAAAACGCTGTTTGGTTATCGGCACCGAAACCCTTTCAAGAGTGATCGATAAACATGACAGAGATGCTATGATTTTTTCTGATGGAGCAGGTGCTGCTATTGTTGAGGCAACCGAAGAAGCAGGTGGTATTTTAGCCCATGAAACAGCAAGTTTTACTTATGATGAAGCTCATTATTTATATTTTGGGAGTTCCAACAATCAAAGCCTTTCCAAAGACACGCGCTACATAAAAATGGACGGACGTAAAATTTACGAATTTGCACTTCTTCATGTACCACAAGCCATGAAAACGTGTTTAGACAACAGTGGTACAGCCATTGAAGATGTTAAAAAGATTTTTATTCACCAAGCTAATGAGAAAATGGATGAAGCCATTTTAAAACGCTTTTACCGACTTTACAAAACCGAGATACCAGAAAATATTATGCCTATGAGTATCCAAACCTTAGGAAACAGTTCGGTAGCAACAATCCCCACACTTTTAGATTTGGTTAGAAACCATAAATTAGAAAACCACAACCTCAACAAAGGCGATGTTGTTATATTTGCAAGTGTTGGTGCAGGTATGCATATTAATGCCATTGTTTATAAATACTAAAGATTTTCACCTTTGCGGAGATAAAGAAATTTAATTTTTAATGTACGAAAAAACATTTCCTAATAAACGGTTTAAGCATACCATCCAATTTTTAAAAAAGCATATTGCAACTTCAGAACCTATTTTGGATTTGGGTGTTGTAAACCCGTTTTCAAACATCATGAAACAACATGGTTTTAAGGTTGAAAATACAACAGGTGAAGATTTAGACTTTGATACCTCAGCTATTGAAAATTCAAATGCTACCGTAATAACAGCATTCGAAATTTTCGAACATTTACTATCTCCTTTTACCGTACTTCAATCTATAAAAACAGATAAACTAGTAGCAAGTATTCCTTTAAGATTATGGTTTTCTTCAGCTTACAGAAGTAAAACTGATATGTTAGACAGACATTATCATGAATTTGAAGACTGGCAATTCGATTGGTTATTAGAAAAAGCTGGCTGGAAAATTATAGCTAGTGAAAAATGGACAAACCCAACAAATAAAATTGGTTTTAGACCTATTTTACGTTGGTTTACTCCAAGATATTACATTGTTTATGCTGAAAGAATTAAAATCCCCAATTAATCTTAATTAATTGCATCTTTAAACTTGTCTATCCAATTTGTTTTTTACTCTAACAAAAGTTTGTTATTAAGTTGAAATCTATTCTATTTCAATATAAACGCAACCTGCCTATAATTATTAACAGCTCCAATAAATTCAAACTGCCATTTATTATTCGTACATTTTTTAAATAATTCGAATGCTTCAAACTCATGATTGTGACTTGAAAATTCATCAAATATCAGGATATCGTTTGCTTTGAGTTTGGGATAAATTTGAAACAACACATAAAGTGTCGATGAGAATAAGTCAGCATCTAAATGATATACACATTGCTCATGAAAATCACAATCCAATAATGCCATATATACAGAATCCTGAAACCACCCTTTCACAAACCTTACTCTACTATCGGTAATATCAGGAAAGTTTCCTTTCTGATCAAAATGCCCTTCTTTTTTGTCTTCCCAACTTTCGGGAAGCCCTTCAAAAGAGTCAAAACCAACAAAGCGTGACTCCTTCATTTGGTTAGTTGATGACCATTTCTTAATCATATTACCACCTGCAACACCAAACTCAAAATAAAAAATAGGTTTATTTTTTAGCTCTAATAAAAGTTTTTCATGAAGCTGAAATCTATTTTTATATGCTGTAGATTTATTATAATAATCGTTAATTTTACCTTTATTCCTATTTTCACTTATAAAGTTAACAAACTCCATATACTTAAAAATTATATGGAAAGGTTTACATAGGCTCTTTATGGGTTCATATAGTTTTGTCTTTGACAAAAAGGGATGAAATGGCATATTTTATTTACGTTTCTATTACCGTTATTATTTTATCGTTGCTTATGTCTTTGTCGTGACTAAATTTAAGTTCTCTAAAAGAATCTTCTGTTTTTATAATTTCAAAACCAAAATCGTTAAAGACCTGTGCAGAGAATTTGTTTTTTTCTGTGTGGCGGTAAGTTACCCAAAAATCTCCTAATTTAAGATACCGTTCTAAAATATAAGTTAAAAAAGCATGTTCTATCCTTTTACTCTGGATACGACAACTAAACATGAGGTCAATAAGTTGATTTTTAGATTTTTTAATAATACCAAACCCAATGATTCCATAATCTCCAAATCGATCCCTGCATCTCAATATGTAACTGGAAAGGTCGGCATCATCATAGATATTAGATATATCAACTTTGGTATAACGATTTCCCGAAAAATTCATTTGATTCGTTCTTTGAGTAAGCTCATAGACTCTTTCAAAATGTTCTTCTTTTAAAGATTCTATTTCTAATTTAATATTACAGCTATAAAGGAAATCCAAATAATCACCTTCATAATTATCAGAAATTTTTCTTCTTATGGCTTCGTTAGCATAAAATGTCTTTCGTTTTATACTTTCATCTGTAATTTGAATTTGAAGCTCATCCAAATCTGGTATCATTTGGTAATGAATGGCATCCATTAATCTAACTTGGGGTAAAGTCATTTCAACTTCATTTCTTTCAAATTCAGAATCATCGATGAATAAAAAAGTATTAATATCAATATTCAGGTCAAAAGCTATTTCCTTCAAACTTTTACTTTTAGGAAGCCATGAAATCTTTGGATATAGAAAAAAATCATCAATCCCAAAATGCTTTAATGCCGCCATGGCAGTATCAAAATTATTTTTGCTTGCTATAGAATTTACAATGCCTTTTTGCTCAACTTGATTTAAAATATCTTTAATACCCTCTTTAAGTTTAAGATTTTCTATACCATCTTCTAAAAGTGTACCACTCCATATCGTATTATCTAAATCCCAAACAATACATTTAATTTTTTTAGCTTCTTCAAGAGCATTTTTATAATCCTTTAATTTTACAAATTCGGTTGTTCCAAAATATAGAGGGGTTTCACTATCTATATCTTCAGGTATAAAATTAATACGATAGGGTAATTCTATTTTAATTCTTTTCGCAATCTCATCAAATGGAATTATTTCTTTGTTATATCCTGGCTGCAGTTCGATTCTGTACTGAAAAGGAATCTTACTATAATTTGGATTGTCATTTCTAATGACCAATCCTATTGGTATCATATTTTCAGTAGGATTGTAAATTTCCATTAAAAAACCGTCAGGAGTTTTTGTGCCGTTATTTTGCTTACTTATTATTGTTTTCTTTTTTTGGCTATACCTTTTTTGAATTAATTTTTTCTTAATAAATTTTAGTGGCACTAGATGAATAGCTCTTGCAAGTTCTAATTCACTTCTTTCTCTCTTTTCTGTTTCTTTATAATCGTATAATTCATTATTTCCTTGAGTAGCTAACACACCCCATTTTTTAAATTGAATTTTTAGTATTTGGGAAGTATTCTCAACTCCGTTAGGTAGCATGACCCTTTCTATACCTTCAACAAATCGTTGACATTTACCATCAATCCTTGGAGAATACAAATCGCAAGTTTTAAAGCAGGCAGGCATGGAGCATTCAGTACAGTGTTCTGTCCAATGAAGCATGCTTCTGCACTTTATACCTTTATAGGTATCTGAAAATTTCTTCCAAATGTCATGAGGTAAATTTTCCTGTATTGTTTTAATGTATACTTCTGATTCGTACATATTTACTTCAAGTGTCTAACACTAAAATGGGGGCATAATTTAGAATGATGGTTTACACCTAATTTTTATAACCCGCAATGCCATGTTTTAATATTGTAAATATAAATGAAGTCTTTTTATTCGGGTCTATTATAATAACATTTTTAACAGTCTTTTATGGTTGCTTTATGTACAAAAAATGTATTGTTATCCCCTAAAACAAGCTAACTGAAAGAATTTTATTTTCTTTTGATATGGTACTTTCCTATTACTTTGTTGAAATATTTATAAAGGTTTTCTTCAACAATAGTCTTATCTATCTGCTTATTTGGGTTTTCGAGAGAAAATCGTTGAATGATTCTAAAATCAATATCTTTTTTTAAACCTGAATTTCCGAAAATTTTAATATTCCCATCATATTCCAATAGTTCTTCCAATAATTTCTTTGAAATTGATTTGTCTGAAAAAGGAAAAGCAAATAAGGAATAATTAATATCGAAATTATGTTTTAGCCAATCTATAGAATTAATTATTTCAGCTTTCTGTTCTTCATGCGATAATTTATCAAGATAAGGATGAGACATGGTATGACCACCAAAATAAAAACCGTCATTCATCATTTCTTGAATTTGTTCTTTGGTAATATACAATTTATGAGTTTTCAAATAATCTTCTATATTTATATTTAGAAAATTTAAAACATCATTAACTTTCTCTCTTTCAGTAAATTTAATATTAATGAATTTTTGCTTGAATTCTGTAACGGAGTTATAGGTGAATGAAAATTTGTCACTAATTTTATCTAAAGTATCTTTCTCAAAACCATTATTTTTTAGATATGTAATAATGATGCTGATATAATGTTTATATAAACCTTCATTATTATCAACAAAATTTGGGTTTATAAAAAATATTGCTTTAATGTTTTTTTCTTTTAGAATTGGGTAAATAATGGTATATACTTCTTGTAAACCATCATCAAAAGAAAGCAGGAAACTATTATTTGAGATTTTATTTTCTAAAACATCTTTAGGAATGAGAGGTTTATAAATTTTTGTCAAAAGATTAAGATCACTAATAAATTGTGAGCAGTTTTTAAATTCATATAAATTTTCAATATGAGCTACTTGGTTATCTCTTACTATATGATAATAAGGGAAAATAGTTTGTTTATTAAATATTGGCAAAAACTTTTTGTTAGAAACTTTAAATAAAGTATCCTTTACAATTCCCATAATTATCAAATTAAAAACTCTGAGTTTAATAAATCAGAATTTTATTATTTTCCAAAAATAGCAATTAATACTTTAGTCAAAGATTATTTTCTTAGTATCTAGACTCTTACCATTAACAAAAAGGCTTATTAGATAAGTACCTGAACCAAAATTATCTTTTTGTAATGATTTTTAATATCATAATTTTTGTGTTTTTAAAATTGATTAAATAAAATCAACTATTATAGAGTCATAACTATCAAATGATAATTAAAATATTTCACAGTATTATATACTATAAAATGTAAATTTGTGATAAAGATTAATTTTTTGAACTTCTACATCATCATACCGGCACATAACGAAGAAAGCTCGATTGGTTTAACCCTCGATTCTTTAGTGAAACAAACATTAAAACCAAAACGTATTGTGGTGGTGAATGATAATTCTACGGATAATACTCAAAATATCGTAAACACTTATCGTACTAAATATTCTTGGATTGAATTAATTAATTCAAAATCGTCAAACGAACATTTACCAGGTTCCAAAATTATAAATGCGTTTTATAAAGGGTTTGAAACTGTAGATGCCAACTATGATGTGATTTGTAAGTTTGATGCCGATTTAATTTTTCCTAACAATTATTTAGAACAACTTTCCTTTCATTTTAAAAACAATGAAAAACTGGGTATGGCTTCGGGGTTTTGCTATATTAAAAAGAACAACGATTGGGTTTTAGAAAACTTAACGAACAAAGACCACATTCGGGGTGCTTTAAAAGCCTACAAAAAAGACTGTTTTTTACAAATAGGCAAGTTAAAACCTTCTATGGGCTGGGACACGGTTGACGAATTACTTGCTAAGTTTTATGGCTGGGACATCTTAACCGATGCTTCTTTACAGGTAAAACACTTAAAACCCACTGGAATCAGCTACAACAAAGCCTCAAAATATTTGCAAGGTGAAGCCATGTACAAAATGCGTTATGGATTTCTAATTACCTTAATTTCTGCTATTAAATTGGCTTATAAAAAAAGGAGTCTGAGTCTGTTTAAAGATTATTTAGCTGGTTATTTCAAAGCTAAAAAACATAAGATTGACTTTTTAGTGACTGAAGAAGAAGGGAAATTTATTCGAGATTTACGTTGGAAGGGGATGTTGAACAAACTAAAATAAAACTTTTGTTGTGATATCATGAAACACACCCAAAACCTAACACCCAGAACCTAGAACCTAGAACCAAAACCTAATTAAAACTCCAGTCTTTGTAACTGCTTGAAGCCTCTAGTTCGTTTTCCAAAGCATCCTCTAACTGTGGAAAGAAGTCAATACCCGTAAGCTTTTCAATAGAATCTACCGAAACCGCAAAATCATACATTGGTTTATTAGAATTTTTATGAGGCATTAAAAATGCTATCATTTTAACTTTCCCAGAATTAACATCAATCAACACTTTATAAAATTGATTCGGAACAGCTACCTTTTGACTTCCAATGGTTTTCATGTTTCCTTTTAAAACGCCTCCTGTAACCACAAAAACCCCATCGTATTTACTTGCCCAATAGCGTACTTTCTGTTCCAAAGTATTCCAAATTCCGGAATTAAATGCATGTTCTTGTGGTGTAATGTTGCTTGTTAAAAAAGTTTCATCATGAGCTTGTTTGCTATATTTTCTATCGCCCGCAGGGCATAAATGTCCACGGTCATATCCTGAGTTTTTATAGTTTCTCCAATCGGCTGCTCCTGTTTTAACCGCTTTATCAACTTCAAAATAAGGCCGCTTGAAATTGGCATTCGACAAGTGAGATTTCTTTAACTCGTATGCTACCCACTCAGCTTGTTCATATGGTTCGCTATAAGAAAGCGAATACCCTTCGTGGTGTACTATTTGTCCAGTGGTACTTGTTGGTAAAAAATACTCGTTGGTATTCGATTTTACTTCTTTACCTTTATTTATAGTTTGGGTTACTTCTTCAGTCTTTAAAAAATGTTCATAGCCATAAACCCCAAAAACAAGTATTATCGCTAATAATGTGTATTTTGTTTTACTGTTCAAACTATTCTAAAACAAATTCTAGGGGCTGACCAATAGCCCCGTTAGGGAAACTAATTCCTAAAAGTGCCGACATGGTTGGGGCTATATCGGTTATTTCGGTTTTTTGAAAAGTGTTGCCGTGCTTAATCCCTTTTCCGAAAAATAAAAGTGGTACGTGTGTGTCGTAATTTAAACCCGAACCGTGTGTCGAACCTGTTTTGCTATAAGAGATAAATGCAGGATCGTAAACAAAAATAACATCGCCAGACTTTTTTTGATTGAACCCCTTTTGCAATAAGGCCTCAATACCAGAATTAAACTCTGTTGAACTCATAGTCGTTGCTGTGTAGGCTTTATCTATGTGTTCGTAATTAATAATTTCATTTACTATAGCATTTTGGACATCATCTAAATCTAAATCGAGTTCTTTTAGTTTTGCTCTGTTTAAAAACACCTGGTTGTTGCTTACGTTTTCAATTAGATCGGCAGTTCCATATTCAGCTTCAACAAACTCCATAAATTTGTTCTTTTGTGCTTTAGAATCAATGTAGCCCGCAGGTATCTTTACAGTTTGCAAATATGCAGGCACATCTACAGCTGCGTGATCAGCAGTTAGGAACACCGTATATTGATTTTTTCCAATATTGGCATCTAAATAACTGAACAAACGTTCTAAATTTTTGTCTAAACGTATATAAGTATCTTGTACTTCTTTAGAATTTACGCCAAAATTATGCCCAACATAATCTGAACTCGAGTAACTTAATGTTAAAATATCTGTGTAATTATCTTCACCAAGTTGCTCACCTTCGATGGCTGCAAGTGCAAAATCGGTAGTGATATCATTACCATAAGCCGAAATTTTTAAGATTTCGTAATTACCGTTTTGCTTTTTTAAAGCTTCCAAATCATATGGAAACGTTGCTGTTTCTTTTCCTTTGAAACCACCTTCAAAATTGTTCAGATCAGAACCACTTTCAGTGTAAGTTGATATATCATAATAGGTATTCCACTCTTTAAAATACGAAGCTACTGATTTCTTTTTGTTAAAATTTAAAACCCACTTTGGTAATTCTTTTATATAAAATGTACTCGAAATCCAATTACCTTCATCTTTTCCATGAAACCAATACGCTGCATTGGCAGTATGACCAGCCGGTAAAATAGCACCTCTATCTTTTAAAGCAACACCAATAGTTTTTCCTCGCATTTGGGTAAACAATCTGTTTTCGTCTGCAAAAGTGGTTGTTTTCATTCTATGAGGCGACATTTGTCCCGCTATGTCTGTCGTTCCAACAGACTGCACTGTTTCATCTCCAGCACAGTACACACTTTTTTTAAGTTCTTTGTCATACCAATTATTCCCAATAATGCCATGATACTTTGGGGTTGCTCCTGTATAAACCGACGTGTGCCCAGGCCCCGTATAAGTAGGGACGTAATTAAAATGATTGTTTTTACAGTTATACCCTTCATTTATCATACGCTTAAAACCGCCTTCACCATATTTGTTATAAAAACGTGTTAAATAATCGTATCTCATTTGATCTACGACAATACCTACCACTAACTTTGGGTTATCATTTTGTTTACTCGAAACAACTTGACTTTGGGCTTGGCTAGAAAAAACGAAAATGAACAAAAAAAGAAAGGAAACGATATTTTTCATCATGGCTCTATATAATTACGATTCAAAATTAAGCATTTAAAAATATCTTAATTTAAAATTAAAGTTAAATACCTGTAACTTTTTTTTACTTTAGCACTATTAAAATTGATTATGACTTATCTACATAATATTGGTACTTATTTTATAATGATTGCCGAAATGTTTCGCAAACCCACCAAGTGGTCTGTGATGAAAAAGTTGATATTTAAAGATATTGACGATTTAATTATTGGCTCTTTAGGCATCATCGCTTTTATATCGTTTTTTGTTGGTGGTGTTATTACCATTCAAACGGCTCTCAATATAAGCAACCCGCTAATTCCTAGATACTTGGTAGGTTTTGCTACTAGACAATCGGTAGTTTTAGAATTTGCTCCCACCTTTACCTCTATTATTATGGCAGGAAAAGTGGGTTCGTTTATAACTTCCAGTATTGGCACCATGCGTGTTACTGAACAAATTGATGCTTTAGAAGTTATGGGTATAAATTCATTAAATTATTTAGTTTTCCCTAAAGCGGTAGCTTTAATGCTGTACCCTTTTGCAATAGCCATAGGTATGTTTTTAGGTATTCTTGGCGGTATGGCTGCCTGTGTTTATGGAGGTTTTAGCTCGTTAGAAGATTATATTTATGGCATTCAAACAGATTTTATTCCTTTTCACATTACGTATGCATTTATAAAAACCTTTGTTTTTGCTTTTGTTTTGGCAACAATTCCTGCTTTTCATGGCTATTATATGAAAGGTGGCGCTCTTGAAGTAGGAAAAGCAAGTACCACATCGTTTGTGTGGACCAGCGTTGTTATCATCCTTTTAAATTATTTCCTAACTCAAATGCTTTTAAGTTAATGATAGAAGTTAAAGATTTACATAAGTCGTTTAGTGGTGTTGAAGTCTTAAAAGGTATTAGCACCTCTTTTGAAAAGGGAAAAACCAACCTTATTATTGGGCAAAGTGGCTCAGGTAAAACAGTTTTTTTAAAATGTCTTTTAGGATTATTTAATTATGAAGAAGGCCGTATTGCTTACGATGGCAAAGTTTTTTCTGAACTAACCGAAGATGAAAAACGTAATTTACGAGGCGATATTGGTATGGTATTTCAAGGAAGTGCTTTATTTGATTCAATGACGATTGCCGAAAACGTGATGTTCCCACTGCGTATGTTTACAAAACAAAGTAAAAGTGAAATGGAAGACCGCGTTAATTTTGTTTTAAACCGAGTAAATTTAGCTGATGCTCATAAAAAGAAACCTAGTGAAGCCTCGGGCGGTATGCAAAAACGTGTTGCCATTGCCAGAGCTATTGTTAATAAACCAAAATAT
The DNA here is from genome assembly GCF_044335535.1 of Mariniflexile sp. HMF6888. NCBI lineage: Bacteria > Pseudomonadati > Bacteroidota > Flavobacteriia > Flavobacteriales > Flavobacteriaceae > Mariniflexile > Mariniflexile sp. HMF6888. The sequence continues at coordinate 591,744 of NZ_JBIQVZ010000001.1, forward strand.
TTGTTTTGTGATGAGCCAAATTCTGGATTAGATCCAAAAACTGCTATTGTAATAGATAATCTTATAAAAGAGATTACCGAAGAATACGACATTACCACTGTAATAAACTCGCACGATATGAACTCGGTAATGGAAATTGGTGAAAAAATAGTGTTTTTAAAAAATGGTTTAAAAGCTTGGGAAGGCTCTAAAAAAACCATTTTTAAAACGGATAACGAAGTGGTAACCGACTTTGTTTACTCGTCTGAATTAATGAAAAAAGTACGTCAAATGTATATTGAGGAAAGGCAGTAACTATTTTTCGCGTTTTATAATTAAACTATCCAAATCAAACCGCTGTTTTAGCCAACGTTCTAATTTATTTTGTTGTTTTAAAATGTCGGCTTCTTTAACAGAACCTTCATTCCACTTCACCGTAAAAACCGACAATGTATCTATTTTTGAAAAGTTTGAGGTTATTACTGTAGAATAAGATAATCTAGATACATTTTCATAGTTAATTTTCACCTCCTTTGTTAACTTATCGAACGGAATTTGTTGTGCTTCCAGTTTTGCCAAACTTTTTAATTTCCCTTCAAGAAATGCAATTTTTTGTGATTGCGATAACATGTCTATAGAATCTCGATATCTAATTTGCTCCATATATTTCAAATTGTCAAGATTCTTGTTTCTGTTTTGGTTGAAAATTAGATTTACATTTTTTAAAGCATCATATTTTTTTAATCTATCATTAAGCAATGCAATAGTACTTTCTGGTATTTCATCCAATCCAAATGTATTCAGTTCAATTGAAGATATTAACTTATCATCATCAGAATATTTATAAGAGGCATTTTTTATAATATAGTCTGCATGCGGTAATGCACTTAACTCTTTGTTTATAAAATTCCTAGCATCTCTTTCAAACCTGCTTTCACTTAATACCTTTACAAAGGTCCACAAAGCAGGTATCATAACTATAATGGCTAAAAAAGTTGCTATTCTACCAGTACGTCTTCTTTTGGCAGAATTAACATATTTAAGCATGGGGAATTTTAAAACTTTAACTACTAAAAACGTAGCCAAAGCAATAAAAATGGTGTTAATAGTAAACAGATATAAAGCGCCAAGGGCAAACTTCATACCTTTAGAAAAATCGTCTTCTAAGGCTACCGAAAGTCCATACCCTACCGTACATAAAGGTGGCATTAAAGCAGTTGCTATAGCTACACCAAAAATTACAGAGGCAATAGTTCCTCTTTTTGTGCGTGCTATTATTAAGGCTAACCCACCAAAAAAGGCAATTAACACATCGCGAATGTCTGGCTTTGTTCTTGCTAATAATTCAGATGATTCCTCACTTAACGGAAATAGCCAAAAAAACAAAAATGCCGTTAGTACACTTAAAAAAATCATAACACCAAAATTGATTAATGATTTTCTTAACGTATCAATATCATTAATAGACACCGATAAGCCGATACCTAAAATAGGTCCCATTAATGGGGAAATTAACATGGCACCAATAACAACCGCTGTAGAGTTTGCATTAAGACCAATTGACGCTACAAAAATAGAACATACCAAAATCCAAGCTGTGGCACCTTTAAACGGAATATCATTTTTTATGGCTTGTATAGTGGCGTCACGGTCGGTATCTTCACGAAAGTCTAATAATTCTCTAAAAAAACGTTTAATGCTAGCCAATAAACCTATGGCATCTTGCTTCATAGCTTCTTTAGTCTGCTCAACTTTCTTTGCACTATCAGAGTTGTTTTCTTCCATTATTTTAAATGTTAGCCACTATGAACACGAATATAGATAAATTTATCTGTTTTTACTGAATACTGTCATTGTAAAACAAACACTATACTACCCATAATGTTCACCAAATTTACCTTTCACCTTTTGGAGTACTTGTTTAATATCCTGCTCTTTAGTTTTTGGATAAATAAGCAACACTTCATCTTTATCTACAATAATATAATCTTGCAGCCCATCAACTACAACAATTTTATCCTTTTTGGTTCTAATCATATTGCCCGATGCATCTTCTGTCAAAGTTCTAGCATGTACCACAGCATTGCCTGCACTATCTTTATCTAATTTATCGTATAAGCTACCCCAGGTTCCTAAATCATTCCAATCAAATTCTGCAGCAATAACAAACACATTATGAGATTTTTCCATAATGGCATAATCTACCGAAATATTATCGGCATTTGGGTAATTATCCTCTATAAATTGCGCTTCCGACTCGGTATTATATACACTCATTCCTCCCTCAAAAAGGGCATATAATTGAGGTTGGTTGTTTTTAAAAGCCTCAATAACACTTTTTACACTCCACATGAAAATACCGGCATTCCATAAAAAGTTGCCTTGTGCTATAAATTGTTTGGCAGTTTCGTAATCGGGTTTTTCTCTAAATTGACTGACCGATTTTATCGCTTCCGCTGACGTTTTATCAAACTCAATATACCCATAGCCTGTATTTGGAAATGTTGGCTGAATACCAAGCGTCATCAACGCATTGTTTTTTGAACAAAAATCGAAAGCTTGCTGTACATTTTTCGAAAATGTAGCTTCGTCTTCAATCCAATGGTCACTTGGTGCCACAATCATAACAGCATCGGGATTTTCTTTTTGAATTTTTAATGATGCATACAAAATACACGGTGCGGTATTTCGCATGGCGGGTTCTAACACTACTTGGCGTTGTGTAACTTCCGGTAATTGTTCTAAAACCAGATCGTTATAACGCTCGTTGGTTAATATAAAGATGTTTTCCTTCGGAATTAAATGTGCTAACCTATGAAATGTTTTTTGAATTAAGGTATCACCTGTTCCCAACATATCGTGAAACTGCTTAGGAAATGCTTCGGTACTTACTGGCCAAAAGCGTGAGCCTACACCACCTGCCATTAATATGGCGTAATAATTTTTGTTGTTCATTTTTTAGTATTTCTTTAAAAAGATAATCTGTTTAGTTTAATTTTTCAATTAGTCTTTTAAATTTTAAAAAAACCAGTTTCAATTTATAAGATTCCTGCCTTCGCAGGAATTAGTTCTACTTCGGCATTGGGGTTAAAAAGATACATTCTTCCTGTTTTCAACTCAATACATTCAAATCTTTTGGTTCGTTTTACACCCATTTTAAATATTTTACCGTTGTATAATTTAAAAGTTTGCCCCAAAGGCACTTCAAAAATAAAGGTTTTATTATTAGGTTCGTCAAATTGCTTTAATGCTAACGCCAATATAGCATCACTATCACTGGATGCTTTAGGGTTTTTAAAATGTTTAGCTAAAAGCGGCAATAAGGCTGTTGGAAAAACTTCAGGGTTTAAAAAAGGCAACATTAAGTGCTGAAACGTTTTTTTCCATTCTATACCATGTGGTTTTATAAAACGTCCGTAGGTTTTATAAGCTTCAAAATGTGCTATTTCGTGAATTAAAGTGATCAAAAACCGGTATTCGTTTAAGTTTGAATTTATGGTAATTTGATGTTTGCCATTTGGCAAGCGCATATAATCGCCATGTCGGGTTTTGCGCTCATTTTTTATTTTTATCACCAAATGGTCATGTTTTAAAAGTTTTAAAACTTGAGGTATGGCATTGGGTGAAATATAGTCTTGTAATTTGTTTTGCATTACTACAAAAATACAGGAATTCTTTTTACCTTTAAACGGCTTTTACTGTAAAAGTATTGATTTTGTGAAAGAAGAATAAATAACCCTAGTTAGTTTTTTAATTAAAACCATTCAAACAAACCAAATGATTAAAGGAAAGTCAATAACATTTGAAAATTTTATTTTCCATATAGTAAGCCGCAAAAAATTAAATCGTATGCTTACCCATTCGCTATTTCAACACTTTTTCCTGTTTTCATTTATCCTGTTTTTTTCTTTTTCTTATTGCCAAATAGAAACTATTGAAGACTCGGACTGGATTCCTCTTTTCAATGGTAAAAACTTAGATGGCTGGACTGTTAAAATTAATGGTAAGCCAATAAATGAAAACCTACACAATACTTTTTATGTGGAGGACGGCATACTTAAAGTTTCCTATGACGGCTATGAAAAATTTGATATGCAGTTTGGTCATATCTTCACAAACATAGCTTATTCGCATTATATAGTTAGGGTTGATTACAGAATTCTTGGCACAGGAATGCCCGATGCACCTCACTGGACAAATTTAAATAGTGGTATCATGCTCCATGCACAATCACCTCAAAGTATGCGTATTGACCAAGCCTTTCCTGTTAGCCTCGAAGGACAATTTCTTGCAGAAGGTGCTACTGCTGGAACACAAACCGGTAACGCGGTTACACCGGGCATGCATATTGAAATTGATGGAAAACTCAATAAAGAACATATTATTAATTCAAATTCAAAACTCTTCCCAGTAGATACATGGGTAACCTTTGAAGCAGAAGTTAACGGACATGAAGAGATAATTTACAGAATAAATGATGACGAAGTAATTCGATTTACGCATCCACAACTTGATGACACAGATAACGATGCCAAACGATTAATCGCTGCCGGAGCTAGTAAGCTTGTTAGCTATGGACATATTGCATTACAAGCGGAAGGACAACCAATATGGTTTAAGAATATTAAAATTAAAGTGTTAGAGAAATGACAATAACCAATTTATACACAACTAAACAAAAAGACTAATTTTTACGTGTTAAAAATGTTTCTTAGTTTTTGTTTAACCATCAACATATAGCTCAAAATCCTAAATCAACTCCAATAGCAAATCCATACTATTAAAAGTTTTGGTTGCTTCATTTTCCAACTCATTATTATAATCATGTGCCGTAAAACCAAACACATCAAAACCACCATTTTTAGCTGCCCGTACTCCAGATAAACTGTCTTCAACAACCAAACAGTCACTTGGTTTAAACTCCATAGTTTCGGCTGCCCATAAAAACACGGCTGGGTCTGGTTTCCATTTATTAATAGCGTAACAACTAAATATGTTGTTTTCAAAATAAGGCAACAAACCCGCCAACCCTAAATTAAGCCTTATTTTGTCTTCGGGTCCGCTGGATGCAACACAAAAGGGGATACTTAAATTATTTAACACGGCTTGCACACCTTTAACGGGTTGCATATTTTTTTTAAAAGCTTCAAAACTTTGTTTTCTGTAATCTTCTTGAAACGAATTGGGTATTGGAATATCGGTTAATTGGGCTATTTTGTTTTTACAAGCATCAAAAAAACTGCCTTTAAAATGTTTCATGCCGTAAACCAAATCTATATTAGCACCGTAGCTATTTGCCATATCAACTAATATTTGAATGCTTATAGGTTCACTATCTACCAAAACGCCATCGCAATCGAAAATGATGCACTTGTATTTGTTCATATATTAAGTTTTTTTATCAGTCAAAAATATTGAAGTATTTACACTTGCTACAAAAAAAAAGAATAATATTGCAATCTTTAAAATAAGTAATATGTCTTCCAAAATTTACAGTTTTTATTTTTCATTAATCATAGCGGTATTATTTTCAAATATTTCAAATGCACAACCAAAAAAAGGTGAATTTATTCAAGCTTCTATAGGTTTAGGGATGAGTGCGCCTTACGAAGAATATAACATCATGGGTACTGGTTTTTATGCCCAGGTTGAATACGTATATGCTTTTAAAAAATGGCTTGGAGTAAGACCTTATGCAGGATTTATATCAACAACGCCTAGCGAGAGTGGTACCGATACCAGTTTATCTGAATATAGAGTAACCTCTAAAGCTTTTTTATTGGGCGGAAAAGCACGTATTTGTGCACCTATTCCTTGGGTTGCTCCCTATTTTGAATTAGGTATTGGACTTTCTGCTGGCTCTTTTGAAACGTACACACCCATTGACAATAAAAAAGAAAGCGGAGTATTAATGCATATTCCTGTTACTCTTGGACTAGCTTTAGGAAAAGAAAATGGTGTTGAAGTTGCCTTTACGTATTATTTTCATCCCGAAATAAACCAATTTAGTGGTGCTGCCGCCATAGGATTATCTTTCCCAATAAACAGATAATAACTATAAATTAAGGCGTATTTTATCTTCGGGTCCACTGGAGGCGACACAAAAAGGAATGGTTAAACTCTCTAATACGATTTTTATACCATCAACGGGTTTCATACCTTTTTTAAAAGCCTCAAAACTTCGTTTTCTATAATCGTCTTGAAAAGAATAGGGTAATGGTTGGTTGGTAAGCATTGAAATCTTTTCAATACAAGCATTCATAAAACTGCCTTTAAAATGTTTCATACCATAAGCCAAATCTATATTCGCTCCATAGTTATTTGCCATATCTACTAATATTTGGATACTAATGGGTTCGCTATCTACCAAAACGCCATCGCAATCGAAAATGATGCACTTGTGTTTGCTCATAAATTAGGGCGTAGAATTAGAAACCTGCAACAATTTCCCATTATAATATTTATTTCCATTAAGCGAAAAATCAAAAATATACTGTGCCATTTCTAATGCCGATGTTGATGCTTTATAACCCGGAAATGCTTCTTCCAGCATTTCGGTTTGTACCGCACCTAGAGCCAACGCGTTAAAACTTGGTCCTGTTTCTTTATATTCTTCGGCTAATAATTCTGTTAAAGTTATTACGGCCCCTTTACTGGAGCTGTATGCTGCCAACCCTGGAAACTTCATACTACCCTGTACGCCACCCATAGAACTAATAGTTACTACATGGCTTTCTTTTTTTGTAAAAGGTAGCATGATGCGCGTTAATTCGGCAACCCCAAACACATTGGTTTTATAAACAGCTTCAAAATCGTCCATAGACAATTCTGAAAATGGTTTATTAATAAGAATTCCTGCATTATTTATTAAAATATCCACCTGTTGCCAATTCGCTTTAACAAAACTCTCTATTTTTTTATAAGCGTCTTTATTGCTTAAATCGAACGACAAAGATGTTACATTTTTCAATTTAAGGGCTTCAACGGGTTGGTTGTTCCGCGAAAGTGCCAATACTTGATGCCCTGCTTTTGCAAAAAGTTGTACCAACTCAAAGCCTATACCTCTACTTGTTCCTGTTATAATAACGTTTTTACTCATTTTTCATTTGTATTTCTTTGGTTGGTGTGTTACACATGGTTTCTATGGCTGGAATCACTTTATTAATTAAACTCGCCATATGGCTGTAATCCAATTTATCGGCTTCATCATCTACATGGTGGTAATAGTCATAATTTGATAAATCACAACTAGAAATGGTTTGGCAAGGCAATTTAAACGCTTGATAAAACGCATAATTATCGGATTGCTTAAACAAATCGTATTTTTTTGATACTTCCGAGAACCCGGTGAGATTGGAATGGGTGTATTCGTTTATTTTTGCAGACATATTAGAAAGTTCGTATCCTGTTATAAAAGCATCATAAGGCCTATCCTTAAATGGCACACCAATCATTTCAAAATTCAACATGGTGTACAAATCAATATTTTCAGCTTTCAACTTTTTAGCCAAATGCTCAGAACCCACAAGTCCTTTTTCTTCCGCAGAAAATAAAGCAATCATGATGCTTCGTTTATTGTTTTTTGTAGTTGCAAAATATTTCGCAATTTCCAAAACCCCACTGGTTCCCGCAGCATTATCGTTAGCACCATTAGCAATACTATCGTTATTCACTTTTTTTGCTGAACCAATATGGTCGTAATGCGCACCAATAATAATAATCTCGTTTTTAAGAGCCATATCGTTGCCTTCAATAAAACCAACTATATTATAGGCATGCGTCCCTTTTAAATTAAAGCTATCTCTATAGGTTTTAAAATAAGGTTTTATATTGCTTTCCTGAAAAATAGCCTCTATATAAACTGCCGCTTTTTCAATACCTTCAGAACCTGTATCTCTTCCTTTTAAGTCATCGGATGCCAAATAAGTTACTATGCCCTCAAGTTTTTCGCTTGTTACTAAATAATTATTTATAGTTTTTGAAGAAGATGCTATAGCAATATCTCTTTTTGAAGATTTTGGAATGACGCTTTTATTTAAATCCTCACTGTTAACGGTGGCTATTGGCGATTTACAACCGATAACGATTATTAATACCAAAAAGAAAATCACATTTTTCATTTGTTTCTATTCATTATTTTAATTGGTCAGATGTAACATCCATTATATGAATCATTCTGTTGTGTAAGAAAATTTGTAGCAATAGATGTTGCATAAGATCATTAAGAGTTTAAAGATAAAAAACCTTGGGATAAAAAATTGAATATTATTTATTGTTTTAATCCGGTCAGATGGAACGCCCTGAATAATCATTCTCATGTGTATAAGTACAATTCTCATGGGCGTTTCATTGCCAAATGCATCAAAAATTAGCTTATTATCCTAAATATCATTAACTTGTATAAAAAACACACACTATGCCAATATACATGGATCGCCATGACATACCGGAAGAAATCACTGCCGAACATGTCGCTCTAATGCATCAGGAAGATTTAAAAGTGCAACATTTATATGGATGTAAAGGCATGACATATTGGTGTGATGAGCATAGAAGAACCGCTTTTTGTTTAATTGAAGCACCAAATGAGAAGGCCATTAAAGACATGCACAATAATGCTCATGGTGAAGTACCTCATAGAATTATAGAAGTAAATAAAACGATTGTAGAATCTTTTTTAGGACGAATTGAAGACCCTAAAAAATCACAAAACACTGAGTTGAACATTATTAACGATCCTGCCTTTAGGGTTATAATGCTTATTGAAACCAGTGATTATTTGCACAGACTAGAAGGAAATCAGTTTAGTTTGTTCACACAGAAATTCCATAACAGCGTTACAAAATTACTTAAACAATTTGAAGGATGTATTGTAAAACAAGATAACAACAGCTATTTGGTTTCTTTTGTATCGGTTTCTGATGCTATTTTATGTGCTTTAAAAATTCAGTATAATTTCAAATACATAACCACAAAATATGACGCTTCAATGAGAACACTAAACATGGGCATTAGCTCTGGAGTTCCTGTTACCAATAAAGATTCCTTTTTTGAAGAAAGCATAACATTAGCTACACGGTTGTGTGAAATTGTTAATGACCAAATAGTTATTACTTCTGAAATAAAATCACTCTACGAAAGTGAGAATAGAAATGAATTCATTAATAAAGAACATATAAGATCTATAAATAAAAATGAAGAAAAATTCTTAACGGATTTGATGGATTTTGTAGCAACTATTTGGAATAAACCAGATTTTAATGTTAACGATTTTAGTACAACATTGGGTTACAGCAAATCGCAACTTAATAGAAAACTAAAAAGCCTTACAGGAAAATCACCAAACAACTTTATTGTAGATTATAAGTTACAAAAAGCACTTAAAGCACTGCATGATCAACAAGGAAACATCTCAGAAATTGCTTTTGAAACCGGATTTAATAGTCCCGCTTATTTTTCTACTTGCTTCAAAAATAAATTTGGAATGCTGCCTTCTCAATACCTTCAGCAACATGTGATTTAAATATTTAGCACATTGATTCAAAATTATCATTTTTTGAATTAAATCTATAGGTCTTCAGTTTGTAGTCTTCTTAATTTTGGTAGATAACCTATACTTAATATTATGACTAAAACACTTTTTGAACGCTTAGGAGGTAGTGATGGAATTTCAAACATCGTTGATGATACCGTTGAAAACCACATGAACAACCCTGAAGTTAATGCTCGGTTTCTTCCTTTTAAAGATAGACCCGAACATTTAGCTATCATAAAGCAACACACCATCGATTTTTTTAGTGCAGGCAGTGGTGGTCCAGCAGCATATAAAGGGAAAGATATGGTAACCGCCCATACAGGTATGAATATTAGCCCTGCTGAATATATGCATGTGGTAGATGATATTTTTGCTGCTTTAGATAAAAACGGCATTGATGAAGACTCAAAAAAAGATGTTCTTTCTATTTTATGGTCTTTAAAAGGTATGATAATTTCTAAATAAAATAAACCAAACTAAAATGAAAAATCAAGTTAAAAATTTAGACCCTTCACTTATTGAAGACTTCTCATCGAAATTGAGAGGAAAGATTGTAATGCCTAAAGATGTTAACTATGATGAAACACGAAAGGTTTATAATGGCATGATAAATAAACACCCAGGCATGTTTGTTATGTGCGTAGATGTAGCCGACGTTATGGCTTCTGTTAACTTTGGGCGAGAAAACAATCTATTAATTGCCGTGAGAGGTGGCGGCCATAATGGTGGCGGATTGGGTTTATGTGATGGTGGATTGGTAATAGATTTATCGGGAATAAAATTTATTCGTGTAGACACATCAGACAATACCGTAAGAGTTGGTGGCGGAAACCTTTGGGGCGAAGTAGATCATGCAATACATCCTTTTGGCTTAGCAGTTCCTGCTGGCATAATTTCCACTACAGGTGTGGGCGGATTAACCCTTGGTGGTGGTGTTGGCCATTTATCACGAAAATATGGACTAACAATAGATAACCTTTTAGAAGCTGACATGGTTCTAGCTGATGGTTCTTTTGTTACGGTTAATAAAAACCAAAATACCGATTTATTTTGGGCAATTCGTGGTGGAGGCGGAAATTTTGGCATTATTACATCTTTTAAATTTCAAGCCCATAAAGTTAAAACTGTTATTGGTGGCCCCACTTTGTGGCCCATAGAACGCACTGAAGAGATTATGGCATGGTACCATGAATTCATTAATAATGCTCCAGACGAGTTAAATGGATTTATAGCCACCATGATTATTCCTGGCCCTCCATTTCCCGATTTTTTACACGGAAATCAATATTGTGGTATTGTATGGTGCTATACCGGTAGTCAGGAAGCGTTCAACAAACTCATAAAACCTGCTATGGATTTAAATCCTGTTTTTGAACATGTAGGAGAAATGCCTTATCCTTCCATACAAACCCTCTTTGATGGCTTGATGCCTCCTGGATTGCAATGGTACTGGCGAGCCGATTTTTTTAATGAATTAGGTTCAGAGGTCAGTGCACAGCATTTAAAATTTGGATCTCGTATTCCAACACCATTATCTCAAATGCATTTATATCCCATTAGTGGTGCAGCAAGTCGTGTTGGAGCAGAAGAAACTCCTTGGGCGTATCGGGATGCAAAATATGCAGGCGTCATTGTAGGCGTATCGCCAGACCCAAAAGACGCAGATAAAATCACTAATTGGTGTAAAGATTATTGGGAAGCATTGCATCCCTACTCATCTGGCGGTGCCTATTCAAACTTCATGATGGATGAAGGGCAAGAACGTGTAAAAGCGAGTTATAGACACAATTACGAGCGACTTTCAAAAATTAAAAGAAAGTATGATGCTAACAATTTGTTTAATGTGAATCAGAATATCAAACCTGCCTAGTAGGTATAACATATTATTTAAAAACTAAAAAATAACTTGTCATGGAAACTACAAAATTTAAATTTATCTATTCTTGTTTAATTGTTTTTGTGCTCAATGGCCTTAGCCTTTGTGCCCAAACAGTAGCAACGGTCAATTCAGAAATGTCAATTGCAAATACTATTGGTGATGCTGATCTTATATGGCATAAGGCTCCAGATTTTTTTCCTAATTGCTCTTTTACTATTTTAAATGGAGATATCTCTAAACCCAACTTAGATTTGTTCTTTAAAATAGAACCTAATACCGACGTTATTAGTCATACCCATAATTCACCCGAACGAATGGTACTGATTACAGGGGAACTTGAAGTAACTTATGAAGGTGAGCCAACACGAATAATAAAAGCAGGGAGCTATTTATATGGTCCTGCAGGCAAACCCCACAAAGCAAAATGTCTAGACAGCGGTCCCTGCGTATTATTTATAGCTCTAGTAGCTCCTTTTGATGCGAATCCAACAGAGTAAAATAAACCCCTATGGCGGTTTTAGAGCATGCGAAACAAGGCGGTTTTCCTGCAAATTCAGTCGCAAAAGTTACCACTATCATTGATCCATCTACGGCTGGTGATAAATAAGACATCTATCTGATAAATCAAAAAAAACTGCCTCAAGTAAACAACCACCGTTAAAAACGGTGGATTTGGATTTCAGATTAGCCCCAAAGGGGCATCACATCTTTATCAAGTTAACCTAATTTAAGAACTCACTATACCAAATTTACACAATCAAAATACAAAACCGATTAATCCTAAATAATGGTATAGCCTTTAAAACATGACCACCATCAAAGACGGTGGTTTTTCAATGTTAAATAAAAATATTTCTACAAGTAAATAAAAATCAGTATCTTATACAAGTATTACAAACTAACAACTAAACATTTTATATATGAAAACTTTAAAAATATTTTCTGTTTTTATATTGGCATTAACTTTTATAAACTGTGCCAATAATGAAAAATCCGTTGCCGACATATTAAGAGACGAAACAACTACTCAAAATCAAAACATGTATGTTATTGAACGTGAAATCCCTGGAGCTGGCAGTTTAACTTCAGAAGAATTGAAAGCAATTTCACAAAGCTCATGTAATGTATTGGAAAAAATGGGGTCTGAAATAAAATGGCTACATAGTTATGTTACAAGCGATAAAATTTACTGCGTTTATACAGCACCGAATGAAGAAATGGTTTTAGAGCATGCGAAACTAGGTGGTTTTCCAGCAAATTCAGTTGCAAAAGTTGCCACTATCATTGATCCATCTACGGCTGGTGATAAATAAGACGCCTTCAAATTTAAATTAACATAGAAACTCACATTAAATAAAAAAACCTGCCTTCAAATGAATGAACCAGGTTTTTAATATGATGAGATTTCTGCCTTCGCAGAAATTTGTTATACCAACATAGTCACAGGGTTTTCAATATATCCTTTCAAGGTTTGAAGGAACTGGGCACCCGTTGCACCGTCAACCGTTCTGTGGTCGCAAGCTAAAGACAATTTCATAGTATTTCCAACAACTATTTGTCCATTTTTAACCACTGGCTTTTCAACAATATTTCCAACAGAAAGGATTGCTGAATTTGGTTGGTTGATAATAGACGTAAAAGTATCAATACCAAACATACCTAAATTAGAAACCGTAAACGTACTGCCTTCCATTTCTTGAGGCGTTAGTTTTTTGTTTCTAGCTTTTCCTGCAAGATCTTTAACAGCTGCACCAATTTGTGGTAAACTTTGCTCGTTTGCAAACTTAACTACAGGCACTACCAATCCGTCTGGAACAGCTACTGCTACACCAATATGTACGTGGTTATTTAAACGCATTTTATCGGCAAACCATTGTGAGTTTACTTGTGGGTGCTGTTTTAATGCTAAAGCACATGCCTTAACAACCATATCGTTATAAGATATTTTAGTATCCGGAATGGTATTGAATTGTGCTCGGAACGCTATGGCATTTTCCATATCAAACTCGACACTTAAGTAATAGTGAGGTGCTGAAAACTTAGAATTTGTTAATGCTTTTGCAATAGCTTTACGCATTTGCGAGTTTGGAACATCTTCAAAATCTTCTTGACCTGCTGGTACAAATTTACCAACGGATGCTACCGCAGAAGGCGTATAATTTTCTATATCGCTTTTTACAATACGTCCGTTTTCACCAGAACCTTTTACTTGTGATAGATTAATACCTTTCTCTTCTGCTATTTTTTTAGCTAAAGGTGAAACAAATAAACGACCATTAGTAGATGTCGTTGCAGCAGGTTTTGATGGTTTCGCTTCTGCTTTAGGAGCCTCAACTTTAGCTTCTGCCTTAGGAGCTTCCTGTTTTGGAGCTTCTTCTTTTTTAGCAGCAGGTGCTGATACTGAGAAATTAGCCGCAACTCCAGAAACATCAGTTCCCGAAGGGCCAATAATTGCCAATAACGAATCTACTTTTGCAGATTCTCCTTCTTGTAATCCTATATGTAATAAAGTACCCGATTGGAACGATTCAAATTCCATGGTGGCTTTATCAGTTTCTATTTCAGCTAAAATATCACCTTCAGAAACTTTATCTCCTACTTTTTTAAGCCATGTTGCAACGGTACCTTCTTCCATGGTATCGCTTAAACGTGGCATAGTTACAACAATAACACCCTCTGGTAATTCTGCTGAAGCTGTAGTTTCTTCTTTTGCTGGAGAAGATGCTGTAGCGGTTTCATCTGATACTTCTTTGGTTTCTGGAGTAGCAACAGCTTCTTTAGGCGCACTACCTCCTTTTAATAAACCGGAAATATCTTCACCAGCTTCCCCTATAATGGCTAAAAGCTCATCAACCTTAGTGGTTTCTCCTTCTTGAACACCAATGTGCAGCAACGTACCTTCATGGAATGATTCAAATTCCATAGTTGCTTTATCAGTCTCGATTTCAGCTAAAATATCGCCTTCGCTTATTTTGTCACCTACTTTTTTCAACCAAGTGGCAACAGTACCTTCTTCCATCGTATCGCTTAAACGCGGCATATTTATAATTTCTGCCATAACTTATATTTTGTGTTTAATAAATGGATAATCTTCTTGTTCGTAAACCATATCGTAAAGCTGTTGAGTCTCTGGATATGGAGATTCTTCAGCAAACTTTTCACATTCAGCAACTAAATCTTTCACACGTTTATCAATAACTTTAATATCGTCTTCGGTTGCATATTTCTTTTCAAGAATAACATCTTTCACTTGAGTAATCGGGTCGATTTTTTTGTATTCTTCAACCTCATCTTTCGTTCTATAATGTTGGGCGTCACTCATAGAATGACCTCTATAACGGTATGTTTTCAACTCTAAGAAAGTTGGACCACCACCCTTTCGTGCACGCTGAATAGCTTCGTCAAAAGCTTCAGCAACTTTTATAGGGTTCATACCATCAACAGGTCCGCATGGCATATTATATCCTAAACCTAATTTCCAAATTTCGGTGTGATTTGCCGTGCGTTCTACAGATGTTCCCATAGCATATCCATTGTTTTCACAAACAAATACTACTGGAAGGTTCCAAAGCATTGCCAAGTTAAACGTTTCATGTAACGACCCTTGGCGTGCAGCACCATCACCAAAACAACATAATGTGACACCATCAACTCCGTGATATTTATCACCAAATGCAATACCGGCACCTAAAGGAATTTGACCTCCTACAATACCATGACCTCCATAAAAACGGTGTTCTTTAGAAAAAATGTGCATGGACCCACCCATACCTTTAGAAGTTCCCGTAACCTTTCCATATAATTCTGCCATAACACGTCTAGGATCTACACCCATACCTATAGGTTGTACGTGGTTTCTATAAGCAGTAATCATTTTGTCTTTTGTCAAATCCATAGCATGTAAAGCACCTGCTAAAACAGCTTCTTGACCGTTGTATAAATGAAGAAATCCTCTTACTTTTTGTTGAATGTAAACGGCAGCTAGTTTATCTTCAAACTTTCTCCAGAATAACATGTCTTCATACCATTTGAGGTAAACCTCTTTTGTGATTTTTTGCATCGACTCCTATTAAATTTTAATTACGCAGGATACAAAAGTAATACATTGTAGCTTATTGCGAAAATGCAATACGCTTAAAGTCTAAAAATTATAAAAAAGAACAGCACTCTACATACTAAATTGCTTATTTAATAATTTTTGGCAATGAATATTAATGTATTGAAAATTTCAAACGATTGAATTATTCAAAAAACCATTAAAATCATAAAAAATCATAAAACAGATTTATCGAAAACAAGTGGCAATAAGTTCGCTAACGATGTTGATTTTGCCACGTTTCCTGTTTCACCCATAAAATAAATTTCGATTGGCGACTTTTGCTTTATTTCATATTCGGCAATAGCTTGCCTACAAGCACCACATGGCGGGATAGGGTTTGCAGTTGGTTTGTTTTTTGAAGTTGCTGAAATGGCCATTCTTACAATTTTGGTGTTGGGATATTGAGACCCGGCATAATAAATAGCGGTACGTTCGGCACACAAGCCAGACGGATACGAAGCATTTTCTTGATTATTGCCTGTTATAATTTCGCCATTATCTAACAGTATAGCTGCACCAACGTTAAAGTTTGAATAAGGTGCATAGGCTTTATCTCTAGCTTCAAAGGCTTTTTGCATTAAAGAAAAAGCTTCTTTTGGAAGTTCTTCCATAGTTTCGAAAACATATAATGTTGATTCAATTTTTACTTCTTTCATGCATTTCTGTTTTTAATAAAGTTAAGAAACTATTTAACACAAAAAAACTATTGCGATTTGCAATAGTTTTTTTATATCATTTATTTGGTATTTATTTAATACTCATTGTATTCACCAGCACCAATATTAAAGGTTAACGAGAAACGCAAAGTACTGTCTAAAGGACTTTGCACTTTTGATGCTGAAAACAAGTATGCCAAGTCTATATTTACCACGTTAGCTTTAAAGCCAGCGCCTAGTGTGAAAAATTTTCTAGCACCTTTTTCTTCACTTTCGTTAAAATAGCCTGTTCTAAAAGCAAATGAATCTTGATATACATATTCAGCTCCTAAAGACCATGTGAATTCTTTTAACTCTTCACTAAAACCATCGGGTGCATCACCAAACGATTGGAACATGCCCGATAAAAAACCTATATTCGGGTCTTTACCTTTATAAATAACAACTTCTTCTGTACCTTCATCATATTCTCCATCTTCATCTGAATCAACAAAACCATAAATAGGAGGTGTTGGCACTAATAACTTTGTAACCTCGGCAGTTACTGCTACTTTATTATATTGATCAAATATAAAATCGAATCCTGCTCCTAAACGCAAGTTGGTAGGCAGAAAGTTTTCTTCACCACCTTCATCATATTTAAATTTTGGCCCAATATTTTGAAGTGCAAAACCCATTCTCCAACGTCCATTAAAATCGGCATAAGCTTCTTCTTCACTTTGATAGTAACCTGAAATATCAACACCAAAGGAACTGGCTGCACTAGCGTCACTATTTTCATCATAATTAAGTCTTAAATCAGAAAGTAAATATCTCATAGCAACAGACATAGCAAACTGGTCGGATAATCTTAAAGCATAAGAAACATCTAACGATAACTCATTTGGTTTTACTGTTTCAAGAACGTTTCCAGAAATATCAGTAAGCTCGATATCTCCCAAGCCAAAGTATTTAAAACTTGCAGCAAACGCACTACGCTCATCTAAACGATTAAAATAAGTCAAATAACCTACTCCAATATCATTGACTAATTTTTTTAAATATGGCGTATAACTTAAAGAAATGCCTGATTTTGTTTCGGAAAATACATATTTTGATGAATTCCATTGTTGTGAAAACGCATCAACAGAGGTAGCAACCCCCATATCGCCCATACCTGCAGCTCTAGCATCTGGTGCAATTAATGTAAATGGCATTCCTGTGGTGATAACTCTTCTATCCTGATTTGGTAACGGAATAACTTCTTGCGCACTTGCTTTTAACACAAAAACAAAGGCGATTAATAGTAATAGTTGGTTCTTCATGAATTAATTTTATTTGACAAATATAAATGTTTATTATTGAACTCATTTAAACTTTTTCAATTGGCTAAAAAATTGCCCTTTTGCACCCATTCTTCATCTTCTTTTCCTTCCGTAGCCCTGCTATGCAACTCAAAAAAGCCTTCAAATGGACACAAAATGAATAATTTTCGCTTCAATCCAAAAAATCTAAATGGGTTCATAGTATTACAAGTTTCTCTATTTTTTCTACTTTTTTATTGAGGAGTTCGGACTGGACTGTTAGCTTATAAATATAAACGCCTTTACCAATTCTATCTCCAAAATCGTCTCTACCGTCCCAAACAAGATCTCTTGACAATGAACTGTTGGTTATGGCTCCACCAGACGTTTGCCCGTTTAAGGTTCTTACCAACTTACCTGAGACGGTGAATATCTGTATAGAAACGTTTAAAGGTGCTGAACTATTGTGATTAAACCAAAATTCGGTATAATTTACAAACGGGTTTGGGTAATTAAGTACGTTATTTATTTGTAAAACTTCATCTTTATCATACACAACAAATTGAATTTCAGCTATTGATGAATTATTATACACATCCCAAGCTTTAAGTGTTAATGTATGAAGACCTGGCTCTAAATCCCGAAACGGAAAACTAACGACGCCTTTTTGATAATCGTCAACTTCGGTTTGGTAATAATCGTTTAAAATTATTGGGTTTGTCTCATCGCCATCAATAATGGCTACAATATCGTGCCCAATACCACTTGCCGTATTAATACCGTTTGCATCTTCTAACTTTGCTAATAACGTGGGTGATTCGTTGGTTATACCACCAGATACAAAGTTTTCATCGTTCATGTAAAGAACAATTACAGGTCCTATATTGTCTTCTTCAGCATTGCTATTCAATCCGCCAATTTTAACAGTGTTGACGCTTGCACCTGCTTGATCTTCTAACAGGGCATCATTTTTTGAATAAAAACTCACCTTCCCAAAACCAACAGGAATGCTAATATCTTTTGGCACCACAAAATCGAATTCAAACAGCCCATTTTTTACCGATGCTTGCCCTCTGAAAATAATTTCGCCAAGGGTTTTAAAATCTAACTTTACCAATTCGCCATTTAATCGCGTGCCGTCATTTGCCAATGTTTGCCTATCGATATCTTTATCGTAAATGGTTACAGCAAGTGTACCGTTATAATTAGTAAGTAAACTTCCTGACAAATCGGTTACCTCACCTGCAAGTTTCACATAACTCAACGCTTTTAAAGTATCGGTTGATTGTCCAATGGGCACATCATTAATTTTTGTAAGTTGAACATTAGGCTTAGGAAATGCCAACTTCATGGCGGGGTCGCCAATAAAAAAGATTAATCGATTTTGACTTTGACCTGTTATTGAAGGATTGTTTTTTGTCAACCTTAAAGCTTCAGCCATTGAAGGATATTCATAATCTTCATAAGTATCGTTATCGCTGTAAGAAAACAAATATTGCCCCAATAAATTATTAAACGAAATGGCAAAATTCACAAATATTTGCCTTGTTGTGGTAATTAAGCCAATGGCACCTGCTTGTTTGTTCCAATAAGTAAACTCGCCAGCCGTTTCTTTATACGGATTATCAAACTTTGTAAACTCACAGGTTACTGTTACAAAGCAATTAAATTTGTTGAAATTACGAAATCCTTCTATATCGGTTTTTAACAAAATACGTTCTTGAGCCAACCCATCTTCTCCGCCATGACCAAAATAATTAACCACAAGCGCACCATTATCAATAGCATTTACCAGCTCATTAGTTACTTGTGGATATCTATTACCACCAGCAGATGTTTCTTGTTTGTAAGCATCTGAATGGATTTTAACCACATTCATAAATGGCTTATTCTGCGTAACCAAATTACCTACATTATCAGTAGTTTCTTGCAATATTCCTTCCCAATCTTGATCAACATCATCAGAAACCACTACAAAATTATTCCGCCAGCTGCCAAAAGACTCTTTACTGTAATACAATTCTATTTTATCAACTAATTCTTTGGCACGTTGTGGGGTGTCGGTCAAAATTCTACCAACAGCTATATCTAACTTATCGTTTGTTGACATAGTACCTTCATTGGCATCCATCATGCCATAAAAGTCATCAGACACAAAAGAACTTGTTAAATTAAAACTACTATAAGAGTGCCATGAAGGCACTATGTTGGTGTTGTTGGGTACTCTGTTTTTATAATCGAAAGAGCCATCACCAAATAAGCACAGGTATTTTATTTTTTTCTCTGGAGCACTGGCATTATCGTAAACATATTTAACTAAATTCCGAATAGCTCCAACATCTTGATTGCCTGTGCTAAACTCATTATAAATGTCGTCTAGCCCAAAAACTTTCACATTTAAATTGTATTGATTCCTATTTATCTGAGCCAATCGTTCTGCTTGAGCAAGCATATTGTTGGGTGCTACGATAATATAATCGACATCTTGAAACTCTCCTTGACTATTTAAAAACACCGTTCCTTTTATGTTTTGATTCGCTATTGTTGTTTTAGAATCGAATTTAGGTTCAAAATAATCTTGCGGAGTCACTGCAACGTAGGTTTTTAAAACACCCATGTTTGCTGTAAAACTTAAACTTGAAGTCGCCTCGGGATTTAAAAAATTTGACACATTATAAATATCGGTGACATCCCATACTTCAGAAATTTTGGCAGCATTGGATATGGTATATTGACCGATACCTGACGCCGATGTTACCATACTATTTTTAAACTGAAATTGTTTATCATTAAAATTTAATGCCCGAGTGGCTTCAATAGAAATATAGTCTAAATACCCCAATGCACTTGGGTTTCCTTGCTTGTTGTAATTCAGCCCTACCACTATTTTAGAGGTATTTACATTAACCGTATTATTATAAGCAGCTTCATTTGCCAAACTTGGACTAGACGCACCCGCTATAGATAACGTCGTTATAGATGCCCCATTAACCAACAATTGCATAGATGTTTGTGTCGATGAAGCCGATGCCACATAAACCTTTAACCTTACTGGTATTGAAGTAACTAAATCCGGAAAATCAAAAGTAAATGTTTTGTTTGTATCAATATCAAAACGGTCTCCAAACCAACGCCTTCCTAAAAAGGCAATGTTATATTGATCAATTTCGTGAAATTTATAATCTTCATACGTATTAATTTCTAAGTTTACAGAACCTGTTGGCTGTGTAAATGGCTGCATACGTTTCCCTAAGCCCGAACTCACATTAATATAATAGTATGTTTTATCGGTAAAACAATTTATATTGGTGTTGCTTTCTACATTATAGCCTTTTGGTCCTTCGGCATAAAACAAAATATAATCTTCATTATTAAAAACGCCATCGGTCTCCCCCACAAACTTGATAGCACTTTCTTCAATGTCAAACGGATATGCAACCGCATTGGAATTTGGAATCATGCGTCCTCCATTACCATACAATTTAATGGTTCTTGGATCTACCTCATTCACTTTAACACCCAAACGTTGTAAAAAACTTTTCGATAATTTAAAAACACCCGTAGTATCTACGTAAAATCGGTACCATTCACCAGTACTTAAAACCGAATTTGTAATGGCATTGCTTTTACTTATTTTGTTTAATGAAGAAATTCTATTGGTGTTACCACCTACTGTATAATTAATTTGAAAAGACGTTACTTTTTTATAACTCCCGTTTGCTTCTTTTATAATAGGTGATAATCTAAAAACAGCAAACTGCTTATCTCGTGCTATGGAATTTTTTAAACTGAAAGTTAATTGCGCAGGAATGGTATTAACATCTAAATCCTTTAAATCGTTTTTAGAAATAGATACATAAGAAACATTACTAACTGCAATTGAAGATTCGTTTACGGTATTTGAAACAGGCCATTGCGCTACGAACTGTAACCCTTCATCAAAACCAAAACTGAAATTTTCTTTATTAAAAGATGGGATTTCTAACGTATAAGTACCGCCAGAGATCTTTTGAGAAGACTCCCAATTGATAGTAAACTTTTGTTGTTGCGCAAACACAACAGAACAACTAATGTATAATAGAAGTAAAATTTTCTCTTTCATTGCTAAAATAACGTTATTAATGTCGTGTTATTATTAAAAAAATAACAAAATTAAAAACTGAAACAAAAATACAATAATAAATGAGTAAATCATACGTTAATATAACTCAAATGAACGGTGAAAAACAGCAAAAACATCGTTGTAATGACTAAAAAATAGGGTGAAATACACTTTTTTTTAGATAAAATGCAGAAAATAGCTTGCAGTATTCGGTTTAATTCTTATATTGCAGCACCAAAAATATTATTAGCTTACTTAAACGTATGGATATGAAAAAAGTAGTAGCATTCAAGGTTTTATTAGTTTTAGCATTAACTATAGCTACAACTGGTTGTAAAAAATCTTCGAGTTCAAAGAATAGTTCTAGAGCTACCGGATGGCAAATAAACTCCAGAGAGGGTGGTTTTCAGTACAATACTGACTTTAAAGAACAAGAAACTTCTCCAGGATTGGTATTTGTTGAAGGTGGAACTTTCACAAAAGGTCGCGTTCAGGACGATGTGATGCACGATTGGAACAACACCCCTAACCAACAACACGTTCAGTCGTTTTACATGGACGAAACAGAGGTCACCAATGCTATGTACATGGAGTATTTAGATTGGATTAAGCGTGTTTACCCACCGTCTGATGAAAATTTTAGAGCCATTTATAACGGTGCATTACCAGACACACTTGTTTGGAGAAACCGATTAGGTTACAATGAAGTGATGACAGATAACTATTTACGTCACCCAGGCTATGGAGAATATCCTGTAGTTGGTGTAAGCTGGATACAAGCTGTCGAATTTGCTAATTGGAGATCAGACCGTGTTAATGAATATAATTTAGAACAAGCAGGCTACTTAAAACGTGATGCTAAAATAGTTGATGTTAATGCCGAATCTACATTCAACACAGACACCTACATAAACGCACCTAGTTTAACTTACGGAGGCAACGAAGAAATTATTAACCCAGAGCGAGGCAATAAAAGATTTGTTAGAACGGATGCAGACGGTAACGAAAGTAATATCTATGCAACCAGAGAAACGGGTCTAATTACACCAAAATATAGACTCCCAACCGAAACTGAGTGGGAATATGCCGCTTTAGGTTTAAGTGAAATTAGAAGTTATAATTTGTACCGTGGACGTAAAAAATACCCATGGGATGGACAATATACACGTAACGATTCTCGCAAATACCGAGGAGACCAATTGGCTAACTTTAAGCAAGGCAAAGGTGATTATGGCGGTATTGCAGGATGGTCCGACGATGGTGCAGATATTACAAACAAAGTAAAATCATACGCACCTAACGACTTTGGTTTATATGATATGGCCGGAAATGTTGCCGAATGGGTAGCCGATGTTTATAGACCAATTATAGATGATGAGTTTAACGATTTCAACTACTACAGAGGTAACGTTTACACAAAAAATGCCATCAATGAAGATGGTACCGTAAAAGTAGTAACTGCTGACGATATTGTTTATGATACTTTATCAAACGGTAAAGTAGTTGCTAGAGACTTACCAGGAGAAATATTACAAGTACCTATTGATGAAAACGAAACTTATTTACGCACCAACTTTGATAAGAGTAACCAAATAAACTTTAGAGATGGTGACAAACGATCTTCACGTAATTTTGAAAGTTTCAATGAAGATGATGAGAATGGAAACACTAAAGCTTCCCAAACCAGTAAAATGTATAACTCACCTAAAAATGTTATTAGTAGAGATTCATTAGGAAATATCATTAGAGAATATGATAAATCCAACACGAGAACTTCTTTAATAAATGATGAAGTTCGAGTTTACAAAGGTGGTTCTTGGAAAGACAGAGAGTACTGGTTAGACCCGGCTCAAAGACGCTATTTCCCTCAAGATATGGCTACCGATTATATTGGATTTAGATGTGCCATGTCTCGTGTTGGTTCAAAATCCAAAGAAAAAAATAAAACAAAGAATTAATTTAAACAGTCTCTTATAAATTCTTTTAAATATTACTCAAAGTCCTAGCAAATGTTAGGACTTTTTTAATACATTTAATTTTATAATTAAAAGCTTTTTACTCTTGAAAATTCAACAACTGCACACCTTATTCTTAGAATGTTATTCAGCATGCACAGATACTCGAAAAATAAAAGAAAATGACATGTTTTTCGCTCTTAAAGGCGATAATTTCAATGGAAACACATATGCCGCACAAGCTATAAATCTTGGTGCAAAATATGTTATTATTGACGAACCCGAGTATTATAAAAATACTCAGACCATTCTAGTCGATAACGTGCTTGAAACACTTCAAGAGTTAGCAGCATTTCATCGAACATTTTTAAACATTCCCATTATAGCACTTACGGGTAGCAATGGCAAAACAACCACCAAAGAACTTATAAACGCTACCCTATCCCAAAAATATAGAACCACTGCAACAGTTGGCAATTTAAACAACCATATAGGTGTCCCTTTAACGCTACTTTCAATGACCAAAAATACCGAGATTGGTATTGTTGAAATGGGTGCTAATCACTTAAAAGAAATTGAGTTTTTATGCAACATTGCAAAACCGGATTATGGCTATATTACTAATTTTGGAAAGGCACATTTAGAAGGATTTGGAAGTGTTGAAGGCATTATTAAAGGAAAGAGTGAACTTTACAATTTTTTAATTGAAAACAATAAAACCATTTTTGTAAATGGAAACGATGCCATTCAGCTTGAAAAAACCAAACAATCAAATGCATATATATTTGGAAACAATGACGATTTTGATATTCAAATCAGTTTTATTGAAGCACAACCAAATGTATGCGTTAGCTATAATAATTTAACCATTCAAAGCCATCTAATTGGCGAATACAACTTCAATAACATCGCTGCGGCTATAGCAATTGCTAATTATTTTAAAGTTGAAGATAAAGCCATTAAATCTGCTATAGAAAACTATATACCCAACAATAACCGTTCTCAAGTTTTATTAAAAGCATCAAATAAAATTATTTTGGATGCCTACAACGCCAATCCAACCAGCATGCAGGCTGCTTTATTAAACTTTGAAAAACTTAATGACACTTCAAAAATTGCCATTTTAGGCGATATGTTTGAATTGGGACAAGATGCCACAATAGAACATCAAAACATTGTAGAACTCTTAGAAACCTTAAACTACGACAAGGCCATACTAATAGGTGAGAATTTTTATAAAACCGTAGTCAAATCAAAAAAGATCATTCCATTTAAAACCTTCGATGCATTTAAAAATGATTTTGATATCACCCAAGTTAAAAACACAACACTTTTAATAAAAGGGTCGCGAGGCATGGCTTTAGAACGTACTTTGGAATTATTATAACGTTTAGAAAAGGAACTCATTTAAAGTTTTTGAAAATAAGTGAAAATTAAGAGGTTTTAGTTTTGTTGAAAACTTTTTTGAGTTGCATAGCAGTGCTACGGAAGGAAGAAAAGGCAAAAACAGAGCTGAAATCAGCAATTTTTTAGCAAACTGAAAAACTTTAAACGAGTTCAAGATATAAAACAAAAAGAGGCTGCCAAAAAAGTCCTTTAAATTTAATTTGTCAGGTTGAGCTTGCCGAAACCGATATTAATCACCAGTAAGTTAAAATATTTCGACAAACTCAATAGGAATATAGAATTAGACTTTTTACAGTCACAGCCATCAGTTGGGAATTATAAGTAAAAACCAATTTTGAATTGAAGCGAAGCGTAAATCAGCGAATACCAATTTAAAATAATATTTAATGAGCTAAAGCAATTCACAACAAATAAGGGCGCATAAAAAAAACGCCTCACAGTTGTGAGGCGTTTTTTTTTATTAACCATTAATTATCTTCTCCTGATGATTGATAGATTCTTGGTGAATGGCTTTAAACATTTTTAAAATGAACTCTTCACTTAACCCTTGAGCTTCTCCTTCAATGACCATTTTTCCTAAAATTTCGTTCCAACGTTTACTTTGTAAAACGGCAACGTTTTTCTGTTTTTTAAGTGCTCCAATACCATCGGCAGCTTTCATACGTTTACCTAACAATTCGATAATTTGGTTATCAACCACATCAATCTGTGCTCTTAAATTATCAAGTTTTTTATTATAATCTACTTCCGGATCCGTTTCTTTTCTTATTTTCAAATCTTTCATAATTTGAACTAAGGTTTTTGGTGTTACTTGTTGAGACGCATCACTCCAAGCATTATCTGGATCGTAATGGGTTTCAATCATTAATCCATCAAAATTCAAATCCAAAGCCGTTTGGGATACATCAAAAATCATATCACGTTTTCCTGTAATATGCGACGGGTCATTAATTAAAGGAATGTCTGGATATTTGTTTTGAAACTCAATAGCCATTTGCCACTCTGGATTGTTTCTGTATTTTGTTTTTTCATATGTTGAAAACCCTCTGTGAATCGCACCAATATTTTTAACACCTGCTTTGTAAATTCTTTCAATACCACCTAACCATAAGGATAAATCTGGGTTTACAGGGTTTTTAATTAGCACTGGTTTATCGGTCCCTTCTAAAGCATCGGCAATTTCTTGCATGATAAATGGACTCACTGTAGAACGTGCACCGATCCAAAGCAAATCGACATCATGCTCTAAAGCTAATTTTACATGGGCAGCGTTTGCAACTTCGGTACAAATTTTCATACCTGTTTCTTGCCTTACTTTTTGCAACCATTTTAAGCCTAATGCACCAACGCCTTCAAACATGCCTGGACGTGTTCTTGGTTTCCAGATACCTGCTCTAAAATAACTTACATCTGTATCTTTTAGCTCATGTGCTATTTTTAATACTTGCTCTTCTGTTTCAGCACTACAAGGTCCTGCAATTACCAGTGGATGACTTAAATTTAAATCATCTAACCACGTTCTCATTTCTTTTTTGTTTTCCATTTTATTTAATTTACTTTAAATCTACTAAATGTGGGGCATCACATGTTTCAAAATAATTTTTTTATATTGATTTTACTTTAATTTATTCCGTTTAAAATATCTTTTATATGATTGGTTTCTTTCATTTCATTAAAGATAGCTTCAAAATCGTCACTCTTCATTAAGTCTTTAAAATGCGTCAAATTGTAGATGTATTCTTCTAATGTTTCTATAACGTTTTGTTTATTTTGTTTAAAAATGGGTGTCCACATTTCAGGTGAACTTTTTGCTAATCGTACCGTTGAAGCAAATCCACTTCCAGCCATATCAAAAATATCGCGTTCATTTCTTTCTTTCTCAATAACCGTTTTACCCAGCATAAAAGAACTTATATGCGATAAATGCGACATGTAAGCAATGTGTTTGTCGTGTGCTTCCGGATTCATATAACGAATACGCATGCCAATAGATTTAAACAACTCTAAAGCTTTTTCTTGAAGCTTGAATGTTGTTTTTTCAACTTCACAAATAATATTTGTTTTTCCAACAAACAAATCAGGAATTGCTGCACTAGGTCCCGAATATTCAGTACCCGCAATAGGGTGCATTGCTAAAAAATTACGGCGTTTGGGGTGATTTTCAACCACTTTACAAATATCGGCTTTTGTCGATCCAGCATCTACCACCAAACCAGTATCTTGTATTTTATCTAAAATTAACGGCAATAATTTTACCGTAGCATCAACAGGTATTGAAATAATGACTAAATCGGCATGAACAATATCGTCTAATGTTGCTTTTTTATCAATTAATTTAAGAGCTAATGCTTCGTCAAGCGTTGTTTCTTTTCTACTGATACCATGAATAACCACATCTGGATATTTATTTTTAATATCAATAGCAAGACTTCCGCCTATTAACCCAACTCCTATGATGTATATGTTTTTCATTCCTTCTGTCTCTTTGAGACATCTTCCCTAAGGGAAGAAATATCAATTATTAATTATTTACTCTTGTAATGGCTTCTTCTAAAACCTCGGTTGAAGCACATAACGAAAACCGTATGTACCCTTCACCTTTACTACCAAAAATAGTTCCTGGTGTGATAAATATATGATTGTTCTTAAGTACCAAATCTATAAATGCTTCCGATTTTATACCTGATGGTAATTTTGCCCAAACAAATAATCCTGTCGCATTTTTATCGTAAGTACAATTTAACGCATCGGCTAATTGCCATACTAAATCCCTACGCTGTTTGTAAACATTGTTCAAGGTAACGAACCACATTTGTGAACATTTTAAAGCTTCGATAGCTCCTTTTTGAATGCCATAAAACATTCCGGAATCCATATTGCTTTTTACCTTTAAAACATTATTAATGTGTGTACTGTCACCAACCACCATACCTACACGCCATCCTGCCATGTTAAAGGTTTTGCTTAACGAATTCAACTCCAAACAAACGTCTTTAGCACCTTTAACTTCTAATATACTTTTATATGTATCGTTTAAAACAAAACTGTATGGGTTGTCGTTAACAATTAAAATATCATGTTTTTTACCAAAGGCCACCAACTCTTCAAATAAAAATTTGCTTGGTTGTGCACCTGTCGGCATGTGTGGGTAATTAACCCACATTATTTTCACTTTACTTAAATCCAATTTCTCTAAAGCCTTAAAATCAGGCAACCAATTGTTAGCTTCATCCAGTTCATAAAAAACCGGAACTGCACCAACTAAATTTGTAACCGATTGGTAGGTTGGATACCCAGGATTTGGTATTAAAACTTCATCCCCTTCATTCAAATATGCCATAGAAATATGCATAATTCCTTCCTTACTTCCCATTAACGGCAACACTTCTGTTGAAGGGCTTAAATTCACATGAAAATGTGCTTTATAAAATCCTGCAATGGCTTCTCTCAACTCAGGCAACCCTTGGTAACTTTGATATTTATGCGCACTTGGATTAGAAAACCCTTCATTTAAAGCATCAATGACCTTTTGTGGCGGTTGCATATCGGGGCTACCTATACCTAAATTGATAATAGGCTTACCACTTGCAATAAGCAAATTCACTTCTCTCAATTTTTTTGAGAAATAGTATTCTTCAACGGTGTTTAATCTGTTAGCTGCTTCAATCATATCTTGGCATTTTTATATTCACCCAAAACTTTAAATCCTTGTGCCATAATTTCTATAATAGATTTTGCCTTTTTAAATTCGTTATACGTTTCAAAAGTAACATCAACAAAAAAGGCGTATTTCCATGGTGTTTCAACAATTGGCAACGATTGTATTTTCGTTAAATTCAATTTACAATCGCTCATCACATTTAAAATAGCGGCTAAACTTCCTCTTTTATGGTCTGCTTCAAATTTAACCGACGCTTTATTAATTTGGTTTTCCGGCACTTCAGAATTTGTACGCTTTACAATTACAAAACGTGTTTCGTTATGTCTTATAGTTTGAATACTATGTGCTAAAATATCCAATTCAAAAATTTCGGCAGCCACAGCACTAGCAATAGCTCCAACACCTTTTAGTTGCTTTTCTTGAATACGTTGGGCAACCTCGGCAGTGTCTTTATCTTCAATCAGTTTAATATGTGGGTGTAGTTTAAAAAACTCCATACACTGTAACAATGCCATTGGGTGCGAATACACTTCCTTAATTTCTTTGATATTCTGATTGGGCAACGCCATTAAATTGTGCTGAATATCTAAATAATGCTCACCTACAATATGCAACCCAAATTTGTTAATTAAAGCATAATTGGGAATGATAGACCCTGCAATGGAATTCTCTAAAGCCATAATAGCAGCGTCGCTTTCTTTAGTTATTAAAGAATCAACAACTTGATCGAATGTCAAACATTCTATAGCATCAACAGGCTTATCAAAAAATTGCTGCGACACAATATGATGAAAAGATCCTTTTACGCCCTGTATGGCCACTGTTTTTATCATATACAAAAAAAAGTCCCGATTTTCATCGAGACTTAGTATTAAAATTTATGTTTATAAATTATACATACAACGTCTCGTTTTTTCCGCTAAAGAAAAAATAAAATCCGCTAAAATATGTATAACCTACTGTTGTCTTCATAATTATGCGGCTAAAGTAATTAATATTTTAAGAAATCAAAACAGCTTAAAACCTTTTTTTCATATTTATTAAAAGTTTTAAATATTTTACAGCAAAACTCACATTACATTATATAATCATTATTTTTGAATAAATAATTTTAAATATGTCAATACAGGTAGAAGGCATTTCAAAACTTTACGGAAACCAAAAAGCACTAAACAACATCTCTTTTAAAGTTGAAAAACCTGAAATTGTTGGTTTTCTGGGACCAAATGGCGCCGGAAAATCTACGATGATGAAAATTTTAACCACTTACTTAGATGCCAACGAAGGTTTCGCTACCGTAAATGGCTTTGATGTAAAAGCTAATAAACAGCTAGTTCAACAAAGTGTTGGTTATTTGCCCGAGCATAATCCATTGTACTTGGACATGTATATTAAAGAATACTTGGCTTTTAATGCTAGCATCTATAAGATTAGCAAAGCACGTATAGATGAAGTTGTAGAACTTACTGGGCTAACCCCCGAAGCTCACAAAAAAATCGGACAACTATCAAAAGGGTATCGCCAGCGTGTGGGCTTAGCCAATGCCCTATTGCATAACCCCGATGTTTTAATTTTAGATGAACCAACCACAGGTTTAGACCCCAACCAATTGGTAGAAATTAGAAACCTTATAAAATCTATTGGCAAAACCAAAACCGTATTTCTTTCCACGCATATTATGCAAGAAGTAGAAGCGATGTGTGACCGTGTTATAATTATTAATAAAGGTGAAATTGTAGCCGACAAAAAACTAAAAGACTTACACGAAAACCAACAACAAATCGTTGTGGTCGAGTTTGATTACCGTGTCGAAGATACTTTTTTATTAAAACTACCAAAAGTTAAAACGGTGGTCAATACGCACGATTTTGTTTATGAAATCACTTTTTCTACATCTCAAGACATGCGTTCGCATGTATTTGACTTTGCACACGACAATAAATTAAAGATTTTACAACTCAACCAAAAAAATGCGAGTTTAGAAAGTTTGTTTAGAGAATTGACTTCAAAATAAACCAGCAAATATTTAGAGATTGTTTAAATTTTCGTATTAAAAAGGAAGTATGACCAATATCATCTTTACTAAAAAATGTAGGTATTAATTTTGTAGCATCACTATTTCAACAATAAAAATAAGTATGTTGTTGGCTTAAAACAAAGCAAACAATTATCTTTATAAAACTACAAAACACCAGATGAGTAAAGGAATTTATGTAACTACCATTGAACCAAACAGCGGAAAATCGGTTGTTGTTTTAGGTTTAATGCGTATGCTTTTAGGAAAAACAGCCAAAGTTGGATATTTCAGACCTATTATTGAAGATTTAGACGATGGCGAAATGGACAACCATATCAGTACCGTACTTTCACATTTTGAGATTGATATCAATTATAAAAAAACCTTTGCCTTTACCCGAAATGAAGTGCTTGACCTATATAACCAAGGTAAATCTGGAGAGGTTATTGATGAAATCATTAAAAAATTCAAACACCTTGAGCAACTTTTCGATTTTGTTTTAGTTGAAGGCACCGATTTTTCGCATGAAAACTCCAGTATAGAATTAGATTTAAATATTCTAATTTCAAAAAACTTGGGGCTTCCGGTTATTATAGTCATGCAAGGCGACAAAAAAGACTTTAAAGAAATTGTCGATAGCGTTCAATTGGCACATGACACCTTTAGAAATGAGGTTGACGTACTTTCCATAATGGCCAACAAGGTAAACCCAGAAGACATTTCAAACTTAAAAAATTTACTGCTCAAGCGTATAAACAATACCGATATCACGGTCATTCCAAAAATCCACAGTTTATTGAGTCCCACTGTAAAAGAGGTTATGAAATTGCTTGATGGTAAAGTGCTTTTTGGTAAGGACATGCTAAACAACCTTATAGACAGCTCTAGTGTGGGTGCGATGCAATTGCGCAACTATCTTATCCATTTAAAAGAAAACGCTTTGGTTATTACCCCAGGCGATAGAGCCGACATCATTTTAGGAGCGTTACAAGCCAATATATCTAAAAATTATCCTAAAATTTCAGCAATTATTTTAACTGGCGGTCTTATTCCCGAAGCACCTATTTTAAAACTTATTGAAGGTCTTTCCAGTGTTGTACCCATTATTAGTGTAAAAGACGGCACGTATTTAGTTACCAACAAAATTGGAAATATTAAATCTAAAATATATGCCGAAAACACCGAAAAAATAACCACATCCATCTCAACTTTTGAAAAACATGTGAATACTGATAAACTAGCCGATAGATTAATAACCTTTGAATCGGGTGTATTCACACCGAGAATGTTCCAATACAATTTATTACAACGTGCTTTAAAAAACAAAAAACATATTGTATTGCCTGAAGGTTACGATGAACGCGTTTTAGAAGCCGCTGCCCGATTAATAAATGCACAAGTCGTAGAATTAACACTTATTGGTGATAAAGAATTAATTAAAGAACGTATTGAAAAGCTCGATATTTCTTTAGACTTAAATACCGTAAATATAGTATCGCCCACAAAATCGTCATATTTTGAGGATTACGTAAACACCTTTTACGAACTTAGAAAACATAAAAACGTCAACTTAGAAATGGCAAGAGATGCCATGTCTGATGTATCGTATTTTGGAACCATGATGATTTACAAAGGGCATGCCGACGGTATGGTTTCTGGTGCTGTACACACGACACAACACACCTTACGCCCTGCTTTACAGTTTATTAAAACAAAACCGGGCGTGAATATTGTATCGTCGATTTTCTTTATGTGTTTAGAAGATAGAATTTCGGTTTTTGGTGATTGTGCCATTAACCCAAACCCCAATGCCCAAGAATTGGCAGAAATCGCCATTTCATCGGCGCAAACTGCTAAAGATTTTGGAATTGAACCTAAAGTAGCTATGTTATCGTACTCATCGGGTGCGTCGGGAAAAGGTGCCGATGTTGAAAAAGTTAGGGAAGCAACCGAAATAGTTAAATTGGAAGCACCAACTTTAAAAATAGAAGGCCCCATTCAATATGATGCTGCGGTTGATATGCGCATAGGAAAAAGTAAAATGCCCGATTCTGAAGTTGCAGGTAGTGCCAGCGTGCTTATTTTTCCAGATCTAAACACAGGAAACAACACTTACAAAGCAGTACAACGTGAAACGGGTGCACTAGCCATTGGTCCAGTTTTACAAGGATTGAACAAACCTGTTAACGACCTAAGTAGAGGTTGCACCGTAGACGATATTTACAGCACCGTTATAATAACTGCTATACAAGCTCAAGAAAATTAAACATGCAAGTATTAATATTAAATTCTGGGAGTTCTTCCCTAAAGTTTCAATTATTCTCAATGCCAGATGAAACCATTTTATGCTCTGGAATTGTGGAGCGTATTGGTTTTAACGATGCTATTTTTAAATTTAAAACTGGTAAAGATGCCATTGAATTGGAATCGAAAATCTTAAACCATAAAATGGGGTTGAAGTTAGTAGCGCAGCATCTTTTAGATAAAAATGTAGGTGTTATAAAATCGCCCGAAGATATTACCATAGTTGGCCACAGAGTAGTACATGGTGGTATTTATTTCAGTAACACTACCGAAATCACAGAGGAAGTTAAAGAGAAAATAAAAGCCTTATCATCTTTAGCACCTTTACATAATCCTGCTAATTTAGAAGGCATCGTCGTAGCCGAAGATATTTTTCCAAAAGCAAAACAGGTAGCTGTTTTCGATACCGCTTTTCACCAAAGCATTCCAGAACATGCCTATAAATATGCCATCCCTAATCAGTTTTTAACAGAACATAATATCCGATTGTATGGTTTTCATGGAACAAGCCATAAATATGTTTCAGAAAAATCCATGGCGTTTTTAGGCAAAAAAGAGTCTAAAATCATCACCATTCATTTAGGAAATGGTTGCAGTATGACGGCTGTAAAAAATGGAAAAAGCATTGATCATTCTTTAGGTTTTTCGCCTCTTAGCGGCTTAATTATGGGTACACGATCTGGAGACATTGACCCTTCCATAATTTTTTATTTAAAAGACAAACTAAAATATCATTTAAAGGATATAAACACCTTATTGAATAAAAAAAGTGGTATGTTAGGACTTACTGGATATAGCGATTTAAGAGATATAGAAATTATGGCAGCGAAAGGTAATAAAGATTGCATATTGGCTTTACATATGAACGCCTATCGAATAAAAAAATATATAGGGAGTTATGCTGCAGTACTAAACGGACTTGATGCTATTGTGTTTACGGGCGGTATTGGTGAAAACTCAAAATTTATGCGCCAGTTAATTTGTGAAGATTTAGAGTTTTTAGGAATTAATTTGGATGCTGAAAAAAATAATTCTGATTTAAGAACCATTCGAGCTATAAACAAAGAAGATTCTCATGCGAAAATATTGGTAGTTCCAACTAATGAAGAATTGGAAATAGCTAAGCAGTCGGTGGATTTAATTAAAAATTAAGCGTCCTTTATATAATTCTTGAACCTCAACAATTGGTGGATGCGTTACCGAAATAACGTTACCTGTACCAGATATTTTTCCTGCTAAAGATTGTTGCGGGTTTACAATCATATCGTTAGAACTTCGGTTCCAAAGTGTGACGTTTTGAGCCACTAAATTAGCCCCTTCAAAACGTGATGTGCCTGCTGCAAATGTAATATCAAGGTTATCGGTTTTCCCTGAAATATAACAATTGGACAAGTTATTAAATACCAATCTGAACGTCACATTATCAATTTGCAACTTAAAATTGCCACTGGTAAAAGTATCAGGAGCATTATAATCTTCCGCCAAAATAGTTAAAGTAGGGTATGTCAAAATCCCTTCGGAACGCACGTCATATTGTGTAGAACTTCTAATTTCGGTGATGTTTGGAGATGTTACATACACTTTTGTAATACCATAATCTCGCACATAATTACAACTATTATTATCTGTTAGAATGAGTTTTCCATCGGTAACCACCGCTTCAACATCATTCAATAAGTTTTTACCGGTTTCAATAATTACCTTTTGCTCCGCACCTTCTTTTATGATCAATTCAATAGCTCTATTGACTAATATTTTATCGAAATTAGAAACTGAAACTTCTTGTCGAATAATAGTTCCTGTAGTTTGAAAACAGTCGCCCGCTTGTTCGCTGTTGCAAGCAATCATCAAAACAGAAATCACTATGTATGTTATTTTTTTCATCTAAATTATAATCTCACACCTATTCCTAATTCAACAGCCTCCGCTTTTGCTCCATGCGATTTTAAAGTTAGCGCACCAAACCACTTTTCGTTAAGATAACGCTTTAAACCGATTCTGAAATAGGTTCTCCCTTCAAAATCGAATGGATAATACACATAATACCCTAATTGTGTAACCAATGACGTTTTGTTAACAAACAGTTCGTGACCAGCAAAAACACCAACACGCTTATGGTCTTCATTTCCTGTTATGAGCTCTTCTGGATAAGACACCGACCTATAATGAATATATTCTTTTAAAAAGTTTGAAAAAAACACATCGGTTCCTAATTGCAACGCACTTTTAATATTAATACGTTTATCGGCATAAGCTGAAACGATATAAAACGGAAATTGACCACTACCAACAACATCGCTTTCGTTAACACCACCTCTAAAAACAACATTATACTTTATGTGTTGGGTAAATTTTTCCTTTTCACCATCTGCTATGGTTGTAATATATTCAGGTGCTTCGTCATCTAAATTATAGGTCACACCCAAATTAAAAGCAATGGTATTAACGCTCGCATTTGGTGCTTTCACATTTGCGTTTGAATAATGAATTAGCGAAAATCCCGCTTGTAATCCAAAGTCACCAATGATTCGTTCCTTTTTGTAATTAAGCATCATCATGGTACTACTCAATAAATGAGTGCCAAACGCAATGTTTCTATAATTTTCTTCTTTATTATATGGATTTGGAGTGTACCCAATACCTTGTCCGATTCTGAACATTAAATTCCGATTTAAAAAATAGAAATTATAATGTGCATAAAGGGATGCATTACTACCTAAAACCTCATTTTTCAGGTTTTGGTAAATGTAAGTCACACCATAATCGGGATAATTATAACGTTGTTCCCAAGCATTAAATCCATAAGTTTTTTTATTCCAACTTAATATATAACCTTCGGGATGCCCATTAATTAAATGCAGAATATCGTTGTTATGTAATGCTATATTACCTCTAAAATAGTTAACATCTAAGTAAGATGTATGTTGTTTTTCTTGTGAAAAAACAAAAAGCGTTACTATTAAAAAAGTGTAGGTTAAAAAGTGCTTCATTAAAAGATTTGCAGTTACGAAAAAGTAACAGATTAATTAAAACAATTCCGATGCAATCGCTTTTATATTATCGCTCTTACCCATAGAGTAATAATGTAAAAACGGCACACCTGCTGCTTTCAATTCTTTAGATTGCTGAATGGCAAATTCAATACCTACTTGCCTTACAGCAATATTATCTTTACAAGCCTCAACCGCTTCAATAAGTTCTTCGGGTAAGTCTATTTTAAAAACCTGCGGTAAAATTTGTAAGTGACGTTTAATGGCAAGTGGTTTAATGCCTGGAATAATAGGCACCGTAATACCAATTTCCCTAGCTTTTTCTACAAAGTCAAAATACTTTTTATTATCAAAAAACATTTGTGTTACAACATAATCGGCACCAGCATCTACCTTTTCTTTTAAACGCTTTAAATCGGAGTTAAATGAAGGTGCTTCCATGTGCTTTTCTGGGTAACCAGCCACACCAATACAAAAATCGTAATTGTGTTCAACCTCTATCTCGTCGTGTAAATATTTACCATTATTTAAGTTTGTAATTTGCTGTACCAATTCGCTTGCAAAAGCATTTCCGCCTTTGGTAGGAACAAAATAAGGTTCATCTTTTCTTGAATCACCACGCAATGCCACCACATTATCAATGCCTAAATAGTGACAATCTACCAAAACATATTCGGTTTCCTCTTTAGTAAAACCACCACATAACAAATGCGGAATAGCATCTACCTTATATTTATGCATAATGGAAGCACAAATACCAACGGTTCCCGGACGTAAACGCGTAATACGTTTATCCAAAAGTCCGTTGCCCTTATCAACATACACATATTCTTCTCTAGAGGTCGTTACATCAATAAACGGCGGATTAAACTCCATTAACGGATCTATATTGTTATACAAATCCTGAATATTTTTGCCTTTTTGAGGTGGTACCACTTCAAAAGAGAATAATGTTTTTCCGTTAGCTTTTTTTATGTGATCTGTTACTTTCATTCCCATTTCCTGCGAAGGCAGGAATCTTATTTAATATTAATTCTTATTTTTATTCGCCAAAAATACACGAATAAATTTCTAAAACTTTTAATTATTTTGGGCGTTACCACAAGGGTCGCACTTTTCGTTGCAAGTCCTCGCTCCTGCGTTGCTTGCGGGCTTTCCACTGCAATCGCTAACGCAAATTAAAGCAATAACTTTTTAATGGCTTCATAGTCTTCTTGATATTCCCAATAAATCCATCTACCATCAACATAATCTGTTAAAATATATTTCTCACTAACCGATTTTATCCTGGAAATAGGCACTAATTTTTTTGCAAAATTTTCAGAAGAAATAGGTTCCATCATTTCTTTATTCTTGGCATTATAGCCATGGGAAATGATGTAGCTACCCAATGTTAATTCTATAAATTTGTCTTTCATATCGTTTTTTTTACCAGACCTCACAGGTTTTAAAAACCTGTGAGGTCTAAACCGCAACAGTCCCTCCCCAAGCCTGCATTGAGCGCAGTCGAAATGGGGAGGCTAGGTGGGGATTATTCATCTGCAATAGTAGGATGCAACCATTTTCTAGCTTTTTCCTTTGTGATGCCTTTACGTACTGCATAATCTGTCACTTGATCATCTGTTATTTTTCCCAAGCCAAAATATTTCGCTTCGGGGTTTCCAAAATAATAACCCGAAACCGCTGCTGCTGGCCACATCGCTAAACTTTCGGTTAATTGGACACCAATAATTTTTTCAACATCCAACAAACTCCAAATCGTTTCCTTTTCTAAATGGTCTGGGCATGCTGGATACCCTGGTGCTGGACGAATCCCTTTGTAGCTTTCTTTAATTAAATCATCATTTGAAAGCGTTTCATTGGCATCATAGCCCCAGTGTTTGGTTCGTATTTGTTTGTGTAAGTATTCGGCTAAAGCTTCTGCAAACCTATCGGCAATGGCTTGCGCCATAATCGCATTGTAATCGTCTTCTTTGGCTCTATAACTATCGGCTAGCTCCTGTGCACCAAAAATAGCCACACAAAACGCACCCATATAATCGGTTTTCCCCGTGTCTTTTGGCGCTATAAAATCGGCTAAAGCTATATTTGGAATCCCTTCTCTTTTACTTAATTGCTGACGTAAGGTTCTAAAAACAGCTATTTCCTTTCCTTTTTTCTGAACTGAAATATCGTCATGATTGATAGTGTTTGCTTCAAACAAACCAAAAACGGCTCTAGGCTTTAATGATTGTTTAGCAATAATTTCTTTTATCATGGCTTGCGCTTCATTATACATAATGGTAGCTTGTTCGCCAACAACATCGTCAGTTAAAATATCTGGAAATTTACCATGCAAATCCCAGCTTCTAAAAAACGGGCTCCAATCGATATAAGGCTCTAGTTCTTTTAAGCTTAATTGCTTTAAAACTTGAATACCCAGTTCGTTTGGCTTTACAATTTCCGATGTTTCCCAATCAATTTTAAACTTTCTTTTTCTAGCTTCATTTATTGAAATATATAATTTCTCTTTGCCTCGTTTTAAAAACTTGGTACGAAATTCATCATAATCCTTTTTCAAGTTTGCTACATACGCATTGGCTGTTTTTTTGTTCAGTAAATCACCCACAACGGTTACAGCTCTAGATGCGTCGTTCACATGAACCACGGCATTTTTATACTGTGGATCAATCTTTACAGCTGTATGCGCTTTTGATGTGGTTGCTCCTCCAATAAGTAAAGGCAAGCTGAAATTTTGACGCTCCATTTCTTTTGCCAAATACACCATTTCATCAAGAGATGGCGTGATTAGTCCAGATAGTCCAATGACGTCTACATTATGTGCTTTTGCCTCAGATATAATTTTTTCAGGTGGTACCATAACCCCTAAATCGACTATTTCATAATTGTTACATGCTAAAACAACACTTACTATATTTTTACCAATATCGTGTACATCGCCCTTTACTGTTGCCATCAACACCTTACCAATAGCTTGTTGAAACTCACCTTTTTCGGCTTCAATAAACGGATTTAAATAACCAACGGCTTTTTTCATAACACGTGCCGATTTTACGACCTGTGGCAAGAACATTTTTCCTGCTCCAAACAAATCACCTACCACGTTCATTCCAATCATCAAATGACCTTCAATAACATCTATAGGTTTTTCAGCTTGCAATCTAGCGGCTTCTACATCTTCAATGATAAACGCATCAATACCTTTTACTAATGCATGAGTGATTCTGTCTTGAATCGGATTTTCTCGCCAAGATAAATCAACTCCTTTTTCTACTTTAGAACCTTTTACGGTTTCCGCAAAGTCCAATAAGCGTTCGGTAGCATCGTCACGTCTGTCTAAAATAACATCTTCAACGTGTTCCAACAAATCTTTTGGAATATCATCATACACCTCTAAAAGCGACGGGTTTACAATACCCATATTCATACCCGCTTGAATAGCATAATATAAAAACACTGAGTGCATCGCTTCACGAACCCCATCGTTTCCTCTAAACGAAAACGACACGTTACTCACACCTCCACTAACGCTTACGTTTGGTAAATTTTGACGGACCCAACGTGTGGCTTCAATAAAATCGATGGCATTTCTACGGTGTTCATCCATTCCTGTTGCTACAGGAAATATGTTTAAATCAAAAATAATATCTTCGGAAGGAAAGCCTACTTTATTTACTAAAATATCATACGAACGTTTACATATTTCTAATCGACGTTCATAATTATCGGCTTGTCCAACCTCATCAAACGCCATAACTACAACGGCAGCACCGTAACGTTTTATCTGTTTGGCTTCCCAAATAAATTTGTCTTCGCCTTCCTTTAAGGAAATAGAATTCACCACACATTTACCTTGTACAACTTGCAAACCGGCTTCTATGATTTCCCATTTAGAGCTATCGATCATAATAGGCACTCTGGAAATATCGGGTTCAGCAGCAATAAGATTTAGAAAACGTACCATAGACTCTTTACCGTCTATAAGTCCGTCATCCATATTAATATCAATAATTTGTGCACCTCCATCTACTTGATGACGCGCAATATCTAAGGCTTCATCAAATTGTTCGTCTTTAATAAGTCTTAAAAATTTTCTGGAACCAGCTACATTAGTACGCTCACCAACGTTTATGAAATTGCTGTTTTCATTTAGGACTAGAGGTTCTAATCCTGAAAGTCTCATGAACTTTCTTTGAGTGTTGGGTGTTGGGTGTTGGGTGTTGGTGCTCATTATTTATAATGTTCTACTGTTGGAAATGGTTCGTAAAAATGATGCAATAATTTTTTCCACTCTTGGTATGCCTCAGATTTACGAAATCCTTCTTCATGATCTTCAATGGTTTCCCAATTCACTAATAGTAAATATTTATCTTGTTGCTCTATACATGACTTCAATTCATGGGATATATATCCTTTCATGGATGAGATTATTCTTTGTGCTTCATGAAAACTTTTTTCAAAATCTTTTGAAAGTCCTTTTTTTATATTTAAAACAGCAACTTCTAGAATCATAATCAGTTCTTTTATTGGATTCCTGCCTCCACAGGAATGACAAACTTTCTTGGTTTGTATTTAGCTGCTAATTGCGCAATCACGTTAATATGCTCTGGCGTTGTTCCACAACAACCGCCAATAATATTTATTAAATTCTTTTTTAAATACTCTTCTATTTGTTCACCCATTTCTTCTGGAGATTCATCGTATTCACCAAAAGCATTTGGCAAACCAGCATTGGGATGTGCAGAAATAGCAAAGTCTGTTTTATTGGCTATAGCTTCTAAATGAGGCTGTAATAAATTAGCTCCTAAAGCACAATTAAACCCAATAGATAATAGTGGAATATGCGACACCGAGATTAAAAATGCCTCGGCAGTTTGTCCCGACAATGTTCTACCAGACGCATCGGTAATTGTACCACTTAGCATAATAGGCACATCAATATGGCGTTCTTCCTTAACTTCTTCTATCGCAAATAATGCCGCCTTGGCGTTCAATGTATCAAACACGGTTTCAACCAAAAGTAAATCGACTCCACCATCAATTAGTGCTTCCACTTGTTGTTTGTATGCAATACGCAACTCATTAAAAGTGACCGCTCTATAACCGGGATCGTTTACATCGGGTGACATACTAGCCGTACGGTTTGTTGGTCCAATAGAACCTGCCACAAAACGAGGTTTATTAGGTTCTTTTTTGGTAAATTCATCAGCAACTTCTTTTGCTATTTTAGCCGATTGGTAATTCAACTCATACACCAAATCTTCCATTTGATAATCTGCCATAGCAATCGTTGTTCCCGAAAATGTATTGGTTTCTACAATATCCGCACCTGCTTCAAAATATTTAGCATGAATCGTTTTAATAGCCTCTGGTTGTGTAAGAGACAACAAATCATTATTACCTTGCAATGGTGTTGGATAATCTTTAAAGCGCTCGCCTCTAAAATCTTCTTCAGTAAATTTATATTGTTGAAGCATCGTTCCCATAGCACCATCGAGTACTAGAATACGGTCTTGTAAAGCTTTATGTATGTTAGACATGTTGATGTTTTTATATCTGAATGTCATCAAGAAAAGTAAAAGAAACACTTTTCGTTATCTTTCTGAATAGCTCCTGAAATAAATTCAGGACAAGCAGTAGAACGTAGCACCTTCTTTTAAGGCCCTGATGGCCATCAGGACATGTAAAGGGTTGCCAAGGCTTCAACGGGTCTATTCCCTCAACCTTTCTTGATAACACAATTAATAAGGTTATGAACTCGTGTGCAAAAATACTAACTATATTTTTGTTATCCTACTTAATTTCGTTCTCAGACCTGTCAGGTTTTAAAAACCTGACAGGTCTCAAATAGTGTTATTCAAATAATGTTGAAGACAAGTACCTGTCGCCTCTATCGCAAATAATGGCAACTATAACACCACTCTCTAAAGTTTCTGCTAATTTTAAAGCTGTAAAAACAGCCCCACCACTACTCATACCTGCAAAAATGCCTTCTTCTTTTGCTAAGCGTTGGGTCATGGTTTTTGCTTCATCTTCCGTTACTTCAATAACGATATCTACTTTCGATCTATCAAAAAATTTAGGCACATATTCTGGCGACCATTTTCTTAT
Source organism: Mariniflexile sp. HMF6888 (assembly GCF_044335535.1). NCBI lineage: Bacteria > Pseudomonadati > Bacteroidota > Flavobacteriia > Flavobacteriales > Flavobacteriaceae > Mariniflexile > Mariniflexile sp. HMF6888. Next base: position 633,722 of record NZ_JBIQVZ010000001.1, read on the forward strand.
GCCTGGAATTTTAGAACCATCATCAGGTTGTGCCCCAACTATAGTAATGTTTTTATTTTTCTCTTTTAAATAGGTTGAAACGCCCATAATAGTCCCCGTAGTTCCCATGGCCGACACAAAATGAGTGACTTCACCTTGTGTATCTCTCCAAATTTCTGGACCAGTGGCTTTATAATGTGCTTTCCAGTTGTCATCATTTTCAAACTGATTTAAAAGAAAATATCCTTTCTCGTCCCGTAGTTGAAAAGCAACATCTCTAGAGCCTTCAATCCCAATATCAGCAGGTGTTAAAATAACCTCAGCACCATACGCTCGCATGGTTTTAACCCGCTCTTCGGTTGAGTTTTCGGGCATCACCAAAACCATATTCAAACCTAATAATTTTGCTATAAATGCCAATGCAATGCCTGTATTGCCACTTGTTGCTTCAACTAAAGTTCCACCTTGACTAATGTCTCCGCGTTTTAAAGCTTCAGATATCATATTAAAAGCCGCACGATCTTTAACACTTCCACCTGGATTATCGCCTTCAAGTTTTAATAATAGCTTTACCTTTTTATTTTGAATGATATGACTTGCTTCAACCAAAGGTGTATTGCCTATTTGGTCTGTAATACTAGCGTATTCCATTTTTCTTTGGCCTAATTTTAATTTCCGTTTGATATGTAACCAATGAGTTTTCTGGAACCGATTGAGTAATCCAAACATTGGCTCCAATGGTACTATTTGCTCCTATTACGATATCACCACCTAAAATGGTCGCATTGGCGTAAATAGTCACATTATCTTCAATAGTTGGGTGACGTTTGGTAGATTCTAAACTTTTTTTAACCTGAATACCGCCCAAAGTAACGCCTTGGAAAATTTTTACGTTATTTTTTATTATAGATGTTTCACCAATAACAATTCCTGTTCCGTGATCCACAAAAAACGAATCGCCAATGGTAGCTCCCGGATGAATATCGATACCTGTAATACCATGCACATATTCACTCATCATTCTAGGAATAATTGGTACGTTCTGCACATACAACTCGTGACTTAAACGATAAATAGAAATAGCGTAAAATCCTGGACATGCCAAATAAACCTCTTCTAAACTTTTGGTAGCTGGGTCGAAATTAACCACAGCAATAGCATCTAAATCTAGTTTAGCTCTAATGTCTTGAAACTTACCTTGAAATTCATTCCAGATGGTTTCACCATCGTTTATATCCAAATTATTGGATATGTCTAAAAAGGTTTTCTTTAAAGATTGAAGCTCATTTTCATGTTCATCAAATACATAATAAAATAATCGTTTTGTAAATGTTTTTACAACATCTTTTAAACGAACATTATATTTCTTTTGAATCAATTTATCATTTAACCCTTGGTATGTATCCATATCAAATACTTTTAACTGTCTAATGGTTGTCGTTATTCAATGTTGAAATTTACAACAATAAAAGCCTTTTTAAAAAAACTTTTTTTACTGAATAGATTGCACTACGGCTTTAGGTGCTTCTTTTCGAGTACCATCAAAACCATCAATACCACTCACCGTTGTATATTTCAACACATACTTTTTACCTGGATTGATAATTCTGTATGCTGCTTGGCACATTAAAGTTGCTTCATGGAATCCACAAAGAATTAGTTTTAATTTTTCTGGATAGGTATTAACGTCTCCTATGGCAAAAATACCTGGTATGTTAGTTTGATAATTTAATGAGTTATCAACTTTTATGGCGTTTTTTTCAATTTCCAATCCCCAGTCGGCAATAGGTCCTAATTTTGGAGATAATCCAAATAATGGAATAAAATGGTCGGTTTCTAAACGGAACTCTTCACCATCTCTACTTACGGTTAACGCTTCAATCTTACCATTGCCATGTAGTTCTGTAACTTCGGCAGGCGTTACCAAATTGATTTTTCCTAAATCTTTTAATTCGCCTACTTTTTCAACAGAATCTAAAGCACCTCTAAACTCATTTCTTCTGTGAATTAAGGTTACTTCCGAAGCTATATCGGCTAGAAAGATACTCCAATCTAAAGCAGAGTCTCCTCCACCAGAAATCACTACTCGTTTATCTCTATATACTTCTGGGTCTTTAATAAAGTATTCCAAACCATTATCTTCATAAATATCTAGTTTGTCTAATCCTGGTTTTCTCGGTTCAAAAGAGCCCAATCCACCGGCAATAGCTACCACAGGCGCATGATGTTTGGTGCCTTTATTGGTCGTTACAATAAAAGTACCATCTTCAAGTTTCTCTATAGTTTCTGCACGCTCACCTAAAGTAAATCCTGGCTCAAATTGTTTTCCTTGTTCTAACAAGTTTCTAGTTAAATCGCCAGCTAGTATTTCAGGAAATCCTGGTATATCGTAAATAGGTTTTTTAGGGTAAATTTCTGAACATTGCCCGCCTGGTTGTGGTAATGCATCAATTAAATGGCATTTAAGTTTTAACAATCCTGCTTCAAAAACCGTGAATAACCCTGTTGGTCCAGCACCTATTATAAGTATATCTGTTTTAATCATTTTACAACTCTTTTTACTCTTTTTTCTCAATTAATCCTTTGGTAAATTCATTAAGTGTTTCCACCTTTTGTTCAAAATCACCTTTTATTGTTTTTCTATATTCATTTAAATTTTTAACCAAATCGTCTACATTTTCTGGAATGACATCTTCAAAAAACTGACGCAAACGTTTGGCAGTTGTTGGCGATTTTCCATTGGTTGAAATCGCTACTTTCACATGCCCTTTTGTTACAATACCACCCATATAAAAATCGCAATACGGTGGGTTATCGGCAACATTTACTAAAATACTACGCTTACGGCAATGCTTATGAACTTTTACATTCACACTAGGCACATTGGTAGTTGCTACAACTATGTGTTTTCCTTCTAAATAGCGTTTACTATAGCGTCTTTTTATCAACTTAACATTTCCTTTTTTTGCTAGCTCTACAGTACCTTCTCTAAACATAGGCGACACCATAGTTACTTTAGCATCTGGACTGGATTTTAACAAAAAGGTTAATTTTTCCTCAGCTACATGGCCTCCACCAACAATAAGCACATTAAGACTGTTCAGCTTTAAAAAAACAGGATATAAATTATTCCTTTCAGCCCCTTCCTTCCCCAAAGGAGAAATTTGCTCACTCAAATTGTTGATTTTTATAGCTGATTTTTTCATATCCAAATATTATTTGTTTTTTAATGGTCATATGGACACGAGCGATAGCGAACTGGCGAAGCAATCGCTATATTTTTCATTGGTGCTTACGTTTCCAAAGCATGGCGATTTCATGAATTATTAGCTACTTCTTTATAAATGGATGTTAATTGAACACGTTCTTTTACAACATCGCCAATAATAATAATTGCTGGGTTTGCCAATTGCTTTTCTTCAACTATTTTTCTAATCGTACTGATAGTACCAAAACCAAACTTTTCATTTTCGGTAGTACCTTCCTGAATGATAGCTATTGGTGTATCTTGTTTGTTTTCTGCTGAAAAAATCTGAACAATTTCATCTAATTTACCCATTCCCATCAAGATAACAACTGTTGCTGTTGATTTTGCCGCAATAGCTACATCACCAGACAATTGATGTGCTTTAGTAGTTCCTGTTATTACCCAAAAACTTTCTGAAGCGCCACGTTTTGTCAACGGAATGCCTTGGTATGCTGGCACTGCAATGGATGATGAGATTCCCGGCACCACAAAGGTTTCCAAACCAAATTGTCTTACATAATCTATCTCTTCAGCACCACGACCGAAAACAAAAGGATCCCCCCCTTTTAAGCGAACTACATGCCCTTTTTCTTTGGCTTTCGATACAATGAGTTCGTTAATTTGCTCTTGTTGAAAGGCATAACACCCTTTACGTTTCCCCACAAAAATAAGCTCTGCATCTTGCGAAGCGTACTTAAGAAGCGCTTCGTTTATAAGCGCATCGTACAAAATGACATGTGCGGATTCAATGGCCTTAATTGCTTTAAGCGTAATTAATTCCACATCACCTGGACCTGCACCTACTACCGTTAGTTTCCCCCTAACCCCCGAAGGAGGAATATAAGCTGAACTGTTAATATGTTTATTTTTTTCTTTGCTCATTTAAATTGTCATATATAACCGACTATTACACCGCTATACTTCCCCTTTGGGGACTAGGGGATTTAAACCGCTTTATTCTCAAGCGTTGTATCTGCTTCCCTAAAGGTCCTTACTTTTTCTAAAAACTGGTTTGCACTGTTTATATATTCAGCTGCAAACGCTTCGGTAGGAGCATTTTTATTAATTTGATAGATTAATTCTGAAAAAGAGGTGCCTAAATTTAGCTTACCACTTGCAACAAACAATTCATCAAACTGACTTACAATACCTGCATGTGTATTAGTACTTTTGTTTTCTGCCAATAGCATCGCTTTTGCTGAGTTTACCAACGAGCTATAGGCATGATAAATAGCACTTGAATACACTTTATCATTAAATGAGTTTTGTGCGTTTTCAATTTTTTCTTCACTCTCTAAAAATAAAGTAGCAATTAAATCAATAACAACACCCGCACATTCGCCAATCCCAATCTCTTTCTCATATTTCTCTTCAGTACCCCAATCTATAAAATCTTCTTGGGTTAAGTTTGAAACATCTTGAAGGTCGTTTAATAAATCATAAAAATATCTGTCACCAGTTACTTTATAGTATTCTACAAACGATTTTCCCTTGGCATTTGCTTCATAATCATTTAAAATTCTGCGTAATGCTTCTGGACCTCTTCTACTTGGCACTTTTACTACTTTATCGGCAAACAAACCGTTTCCATCACCTAAATTCCCACCTCCTAATAACACTTGTAAAGCTGGTGCTACTAATTTATCTGGTGTACGAACCGACATACCTTGAAAACCAATATTTGCCATATTGTGTTGTCCACAAGCATTCATACAACCACTAATTTTTATAACAACATCGTCATTTTTCAAATACTGTGGGTACTCTGCTTTGATAACGCGTTCCAACTCATCGGCAATACCAGTACTACTTGCAATACCTAAATTACACGTATCTGTTCCTGGACATGCTGTGATATCTACTGCTTTGTTATATCCTGCTTCCGTAAAACCTAATTTTTCCAATTCAGTGTAAAAAAACGGCACTAAATCCTCTTTTACAAACGGAATGACTATATTTTGACGCAACGATAAACGAATTTCTCCTGCGGCATATTTTTCAACTAAATCAGCCAACAAACGTGCTTTATCTGTGTAAAAATCTCCTAACAGCACTTTAATACCAATAGCAACATAACCTTCCTGCTTTTGAGGAATCAGGTTTGTAGCTTTCCATAATTCAAAAGCAGTTTGATCTTTAATTTCTACTTGAGGTACTTCAACTGAAACTGGTTTTGAAGCCACATATGCATCCGCATCAATAGCTACTGTTTTAAATTCAATGGCTTTTTGTTCTGCTTCTACCAATTCTTTAAAAGCATCTAAACCAATGTCTTTTATTAAGAATTTCATTCTTGCCTTCGCACGGCTTTTACGTTCACCATAACGATCGAAAACACGCACCACACCTTCCATTAATGGAATAATTTTATCTGAAGGCAAAAAGCTATATAATTCGTCTGCATGACGTGGTTGCGAGCCTAAGCCACCACCAATCATCACTTTAAATCCACGAACACCATTTTCAACTTTAGCTATAAAACCTAAATCGTGCATGTATGAAAGCCCCGTATCTTCATCGGAAGATGAAAAAGACACTTTAAACTTACGTCCCATTTCCTGACAAATAGGATTTCTTAAGAAGAAACGAAATAAGGCATCGGCATACGGCGACACATCGAAAGGTTCGTTAACATCAATCCCAGCCAATTCTGAAGCGGTTACGTTACGAACTGTGTTTCCACAAGCTTCCCTTAATGTAATATCGTCTTTATCTAACTCCGACCAAAGTTCTGGTGTCCTATTTAAATCGACATAGTGAATTTGAATATCTTGACGGGTAGTGATATGTAAACGACCACGAGAATATTCATCAGATACGTCTGATATTCTTCGCAATTGATTACTCTTCACCTTTCCGTAAGGTAATTTAATACGAATCATTTGCACGCCTTCTTGACGCTGACCGTAAATACCACGAGCTAAACGAAGGCTTCTAAATTTTTCTTCATCAATCTTCCCTGTGTTGAATAACTCAATTTTCTTAGATAATTCTAAAATCTCGTTTTCAACAACTGGATTTTCTATTTCTGTTCTAAAAGTTTGCATTTTCCCCACCCGACCTCCCCAAAAGGGAGGAGCTCTTTACTGGGTCATTTTTAGTTTAACTTAATTTATATTTTAATTTCCTGTTTCCCTATTAAGATTTTTAAATCTTATTTTTTATTAACAAACTTGCTAATTCCCCTTTGGGGTTAGGGGATTATTGGATGAAACCTGCTCCTACCGTGTTATTTGATTGCGTATCGATTAAAATAAACGACCCATTGGTTCTATGATTTTTAAATTGATCAAAGAAAAGTGGTTTATTGAATTTAAAGGTTACTGAAGCAATATCGTTAACACCCAACCCTTTTACATTTTTCTCTATACCTGAATAATCCGGATGTATTTTATGGTTGATAGTTTCTACTCTAGCCAACACTTTGTTTACACCATGCTGCAACACGTATTTTGAACCAGCTTCTAGAGGTGTTGAATCCATCCAACAAATATTTGCCGTAAATTGTTTATCGATGGTTGGTAAATCGTTTTCCAAAACAATCATATCACCCCTGCTTACATTAATATCATTTTCTAAAGTGATAGTAACCGACGAACGTCTTGAAGCTGTTTGATATTTTTCATTATAGAAATAAATATCTTTAATTTTAGATCGCGTTTTTGATGGTAATACCAAAATATTGTCGCCAACACTTAATTCGCCACCATATACTTTACCGGCATAGCCTCTAAAATCATGAAATTCTTCAGTTTTAGGACGTATAACGTATTGCACTGGGAAACGTGGCGTCCCAACATTATAAATATCTTTTTTATCCAAGCCTTCTAAATGCTCTAACAAAGATTCTCCTTTATACCAAGGCATGTTTTTAGACCTGTTTACAACATTGTCACCTTTTAATGCACTCACAGGAATGAAAGTGATTTTTTGGTCTTGGTAGTCTCTTTTACTCATTAACTCAGAGAAATCTGCTTTGATTTTGTTATAAACCTCTTCAGAATAATCAACCAAATCCATTTTATTAATAGTAACCACTACATCTTTAATTCTTAATAAATTATTGATGAAAAAATGACGATTGGTTTGCTCGATAACGCCTTTTCTGGCATCTATTAAGATAATGGATGCTTGCGATGTTGAAGCCCCGGTAACCATGTTACGGGTATACTCAACATGCCCAGGAGTATCAGCTATAATGTAACTTTTCTTCCCTGTTGAAAAATATATGTGCGCTACATCAATGGTAATACCTTGTTCTCTTTCTGCCACTAACCCGTCGGTTGCCAACGAAAAATCCAAGTAATCATACCCTTTTTGTTTACTTGTTTTTTCAATAGCTGCCAATTTATCGGTAGTTAATGATTTTGTATCGTAAAGTATGCGCCCTATTAAGGTGCTTTTACCGTCATCTACACTTCCTGCTGTTGCAATTTTTAATACTTCCATTTTATTTTTTGCTTTATGCTTTAGGCTTTACGCTTAAAGCAACCTACTTTAAATCTTAATTCATTTTAGCTCATAGCTTATGGCATATAGCCCATTGCTAAAAGTATCCTTGTTGTTTGCGTTTTTCCATGGCCGCTTCCGAACGTTTATCATCAATTCGTGCTCCACGTTCTGAAATGGTACTTTCTCTGATTTCCTCAACTACTTTAGTAATTGTTGTTGCATCTGAAAGGACTGCTGCTGTACAACTCATATCGCCTACGGTTCTAAAACGCACCAATTCTTCAATCACTTCTTCATTATCATCTCTATAAACCACATCATCTTCGGCAGACCAAATCATACCGTCTCTTAAGAATACTTTACGTTTGTGAGCAAAATAAATAGAAGGTATTTCGATATTTTCTTGTTCTATATAAGACCAAACGTCTAGCTCAGTCCAATTAGAAATAGGAAAACAACGCACATTTTGACCTAAATTAATTTGACCATTTAACATATCGAATAACTCTGGACGTTGGTTTTTTTCATCCCACTGACCAAAATCATCACGTACAGAAAAAATACGTTCTTTAGCTCTTGCTTTTTCTTCATCACGACGCGCACCACCTATACAAGCATCAAATTTAAATTCTTCAATAGCATCTAAAAGCGTTGTAGTTTGAAGTTGGTTTCTACTGGCGTACCTACCTGTTTCTTCTTTCACTTTACCTTCATCAATAGAATCCTGTACATTTCTAACAATTAATTCCAAGCCTAATTCCTTAACCAATCGATCTCTAAATTCAATCGTTTCAGGGAAATTATGACCCGTATCAATATGCATTAATGGAAACGGAATTTTAGCTGGATAAAATGCTTTAACGGCTAATCTTACCAAAGTAATAGAATCTTTTCCTCCAGAAAATAACAATACAGGCTTTTCAAACTGCGCTGCTACTTCCCTTATAATGTATATCGCTTCGTTTTCTAGCGAATTAATATGGTATGTGTCTTTGTTCATAATTAAGCCCCCTAGCCCCCAAAGGGGGAACTCTTACTTGGGCAGGGTTAAGAGTTTTGTTATTATTACTTTTATATACTATTTACTTTACTGTGACCGCTTACCGCCAACTGACAACTGACAACTGCTTACTGTGACTGTTTACTATGTATGCAAACCACACTCTCTGTTTTCTAATGCTTTTGTTGGGTCGAAATATTTAAACTCGTTTGGCAATTTATTTTCTTCCAAGTATTTGTCTAAATCGACATCAGACCAATAGTAAAACGGACTTACTTTTAAAACCCCATCTTTACTTAAGCTAAAAATACCAATACTATCCCTAAATGCTGTTTGCCCTTGACGCAAGTTTGTAAACCATACTTTAGGTTTATGCTCTTCCATAGCACGTCTAAAAGGCTCTAACTTAACCTGCTCTGTAAACAAAGCGTGTTCTGGTGCATCTACACTTGGAATTCCCATAACAACATCCCTGTGCGAAGATGTTTGTTTAGGCACGTATAAAAAAACGTTTAAGTTTAAATCCTTTATTACTTTTTCGGCATGCCTGTAGGTTTGTGGTGTATTATAACCTGTATCACACCAAACCACTGGTATATTAGCCTCCACCAAACTTACAGCATGTAAAATAGCTGCTTCGTAAGGTCTAAAATTTGTTGTTACTACGGCTTCTTTATTAAGCTCAAAAGCCTTCTGAATAATCTCAGATGGCTTAGCGTCTTTAAAAAGCGTATTTAATTCGTTTATTTTGTCTTGCGTTATCATCTATATCAACTTATTTTCCCCATTTAATCCTATTCCAAATACGTTCATGAAAAAAGTACAATACCATCTTAGTGACCAACTCTATTGAACCTATTGAAAATGCTAATTTTAATTGTCCTGTTATTAACCAAGAAATCAAAATAGTATCCAAAGTCCCTATTAATCTCCAACTAATAGACTTCACAACACTTCTAAGAGGCTTCTCTTTAGCTGCATCCGTTTTATAAGTAGTTTTGTCGTTTTGACCTGAATTTGTTAACACTTGATCAATCATTTTACTTAGTATTATATTAATCCTATCGATTTAATAGGAATTGCAAATTTAATACTTTTTATAAATTATCAAACTTTATTTTTATTTTTTTTCATTTTTACCTTACGGACAAATCCTTTAATGTCGTATTTTTAAATACTTCAAGTGTACTATCCCGCACTCGGATCATGAGCTTATTGACACTGCATAAATGCTCGTCTGGACAATCGTCACACTTTTCATAAAAGTTTAAGCTCACACACGGCACCATGGCGATAGGACCTTCAAGGACTCGCATGACCTCGGTCATTAAAACTTCCGAAGGATCTTTCCTTAAATAATAACCGCCATGTTTTCCCTTTTTCGAGCCCAGAATACCCGATTTACGTAAGGTAAGCAAAATGCTTTCTAAAAATTTTTGCGGTATGTGTTCGCCTTTAGCAATTTCTCCAACCTGTACTGGCACATCACTACCACTTCTTGCAATGAAAGTGAGGGCTTTTAATCCGTATTTTGTTTTTTTAGATAGCATGCTGCTAAGATACATATTTTAACAAAAATGTTTATACTACTTTTGAAATATACCCTACCTTCTTAAAATATCTTTAAATTGATAAAAGAAACGCTCTATTAAACGTAAATCTTCCGTAATAATTTCTGCTGAACCTTGCATTTCCTGCTTAAACTCTATGTTTTTATCATGAGTTGTAATTAGTTTTTTTGGCAAAGTAACATCCAATAAATATAAACCTTCATTATTTGGTATTAATGAAATGTCTTGAACTTTTCCTTTAAGAACACCATATTCATTATCAGGGTAACCACTTAATTTAATATTTACGTCTTGCCCAATTTTTATTTTCCCTGAATTCAAAATAGGTGCTTGAACTTTACATATATATGAAGAATGATTTTTAGGAATAATTGTAAAAACAAAATCACCACTATTTATAGATTGGTTTTTATTCCAAACTTTCATGAAGGATACTTTTCCTTCAATATTGGATTTAAACAAATACTTTAATTCCCATTCCTTTATAGATGATTTCAATTGATCTAAAGACTGTATTACAGCTTTAAGCAAATTGATTTCTTCCCTAGTGTTAGCTATTGTTGTTTGTTTTTTAAGATTATTTGTGTTGCTAATATTTTCTTTAATTTGAGATATAGATACGCTCATATTTTTTAAACCTCTTTCAGCTTGAAGAAATTCTAACTTTTTATTTTCATATTCTTGAGCAGACACAACGCCTTTAGCAAATAATTTTTCTGTTCTTTCCAAATCTTTTCTTTTATAGATAAGCTCTTCTTCATTTATTTCCTCTTGATTTATTGAAGTTTGTAATCTATATTTAAGTTGAGATAAGGCATATTTATTAGCTAAATCATTATTTAAATAAGAATGTGATTCTTTATTTAAAATATATTGAATATAGCTATTCTCAAACAAAGAAAATTGATTTTCAATGTCTCCTAAAAAAAGTATAGGTATATCATCTAATGGAAAATTAAATGAAGATTGGTTAATATTTAGAGTATCTAAAATAGATTTTAAATAAATAACATCATTATAATTAGCAGTATTTTCTATAAGTGCTAAAGGTGTATTTTCTTTTACCTCTTGGTTATTTTTAACAAATAAAAAAGATATTTTTCCTGAAGCTCTAGCAAATTCTTTTTGTGGTGGAATTTCAGTTGTTAAAATAGCTTGTCCAACAACAATATCGGGATATTTTATTAACCACGAAAGGAAAAGAATTATAACAATAAACACTAACAACAACGTATTACCCCATCTAAAAATCGCTTTTGGAGGGTTTGCCAAAACATCCTTTACTTCTTCACTATAGATATTTAATTCCTCATTCATCCCTTCCATAATTATTTACCAAGTTCTAATTGGTTTTTTACTAACTCATAATATTTCCCTTTGCTTATAGTTAACTCTTTATGATTTCCTTGTTCTACTATTTCCCCATTTTCCAAAACAATTATATTATCAGCATTTTTAACAGTACTTAAACGATGTGCAACTATTACTGAGGTTCTATTTTTGATAAATTCATTAAGATTTTCCATAATGACTTTCTCATTATTGGCATCTAATGCGCTTGTGGCTTCATCGAAAAAGACAAAAAATGGATCTTTATAAACAGCTCTTGCAATCATGATACGCTGTTCTTGCCCTCCACTTAACCTAATCCCAGAAGTTCCTAATTCTGTATTATACTTATTAGGCAATTTTTCTATAAATTCCTCAATATTGGATATGAAGGAAGCTTTTTTTAGTTTTTCTCTGTCAATAATTTCATTTTGTTCTGACTCAGAAATATTTCCAGCAATAGTATCATTAAATATAAAGGTATCTTGCATGACTGCCCCACAATTCATTCGCCAATAATTATTATTTATGTGGTTCAAATTATCCGAATTAATAAAAATATCTCCTTTAGTCGGTTCGTGAAATTTTAAAAGTAATTTTACAAGCGTCGTTTTACCACTTCCACTCGCGCCTACAATAGCAGTTGTTTTTCCTTCTGGAAGAATACAATTGATGTTTTTTAATACGAAAGGTTTTGATTTACCTCCATAGCGAAATGATAAATCTTTAATGATAATATCTTTCTTTTTTGGAAGCTCTTTAACCTTATTATCCTTTAATTCATCTTCATCTTTTTTAGTGTGTACTTGTAAAAGACGCTCAATACTAATTTTTGCGTCTTGCCATACTTGAATAAATCCAATAAAATTGCTTAAAGGCAGATTTAATTGACCAACAATATATTGTATAGAAAGCATCATACCCAAAGTAATATCCCCATTTACTACAGCAGTTGCTGATAAAAACGTAATGAAGATATTCTTTAATTCATTGATAAACCCTGAACCAATGGATTGGTATTGTGCCAAGGTAAGGGAGCTTAAAGATGTTTTAAAAAGACTTATTTGTATTTGTTCCCATTTCCAACGATTTTTTCTTTGAGAGTTATTAATTTTAATTTCCTTAACACCATTAATAATCTGAACTAAGGACGTTTGACTTTGGGAATTTTCGTCAAAACGTTTAAAATCAAGTTCCGCTCTTTTTTTTAAAAAAAAGAATGTCCAACCCACATAAAGCACTGCTCCAACAATAAAAACTAAAAATATTTTTAAGTTATAAAAAGCTAACACAAAATTAAAAACCAAAAACAAAACCAGTGAATAAACCATATTGAATGAAGAGGAGGATACAAAATTTTGAATTCTTGTATGGTCTTGTATGCGTTGTAAATGTTCTCCGGTATTTCTAGTTTCAAAAAACGTAATAGGTAGCTTGAGCATTTTATACAAAAAATCTGAAATCATTTTTATTTGAAACCGACTTGTAATATGTATTAGTAGCCATTCTCTAAATACGCTAACCAATGTTTGAGATATAAACAAAATCAATTGCGCAATTAGTATTAAGTAGATGAATGGAATGTTTTGTGTATTCACCCCTGTATCTACAATAGATTGCATTAAAAAAGGCGTAATAAACTGTATAGTAGTACCTACAATCAGTCCGATAAACAACTGATAAATTAACTTTTTATATGGTTTTACATAAGGGTATAAAAATGAAAATCCTTGCTTTTTAGATGTATCTTCTTCTAAATTGAGAAAGTTCGTATTGGGTTCTAATAACAAGACAAAGCCTGTACCATCAATAGTGTTTGTCCATGCTTTTAAAAAATCTTCGTGCGAGTATTCTAAAAGTCCTTGGGCTGGATCTGCTACATAAATTTTTGCTTTAGTTGTTTTATAAACAACAACAAAATGTTTCTGACGCCAAGGCACAATAAAAGGCGTGGGGGCTTCATTAACTAAACTCTGCAAAGAAATCCGCATCCCTAATGTTCGCATTTCTATTATTTCGGCAGCATCAGCAATTCCTGCCATGGTAACGCCTTCCCGTGTAATACTAGCTTTGTCCCTTAAAAATTCTCTGGAAAAGTTTTTGCCATGAAATTTGGCAATCATTCTTAAACAAGTTGGTCCACAATCACGGTAATCTAATTGCCTAAAGAAGGGGAATTTATCTTTTTTAAGCATTCTAATTTTGAGAAGTTGCCGACAGTTTTAAACGCATAGCCTCCAATTTTTTTGCATCTAAAAAATGGTTATTGTAATACAATCCCTCAATTTTATTAAACGTATTCAAATCCTCTAATGGGTTTTGGTTCAATAAAATAAAATCGGCAGATTTCCCTACTTCAATAGTACCATAATCTTCTTTAAAAAAAGCAGCAAAATTAGTTGTTGCCATTTTTAATATGTCATAATTGCCTAACTGTGCATTCTTTAATAATTCCATTTCGCCTAAAACACTAAAACCCGAAATCATATATTTTGAGGAACTATCTGGGCTTAGCAACATACTAATACCCAAATCATGCGCCTTTTTAATGATTTGATATTTTTCTTCTAAAGATTTCAGCTCATTGGCAACTTCATCTCTATAGGCTTGGTCACCCAATTTTTCCCTGTACTGTTTTGTTTTTTCAATCCAATCTTCAATGGTTTCTTTTGGAACGAATTCCATACCTGGTTGATTGCGTAATTCTTCATACGAATACCTGCCAGAACCTATACTGTACCAACTCAATGTTGGACAAATAAAAATATCATTTGCTTTTATTTTTTGCAATCTATTTTCTAAAACCTCAGGCGAGACACCAGCTAAACCTCCTAAATGCTCAAAAGAAGTGTACATTGATTTAAAAATTAAACTATCTGGAATATTACTAGGAAAATGTCCGCCAATAGGCAAATTGTATTTTTTGCATGCAGCATCCAATTGCGTAAAGATATCCTGATTTTTGACACTTAAAATTTTTATAAAATCAAATCCTTTTTCTTTGGCATTTTTTACCAAACCTTCTATTTGAGTAGGCGTTAAATCGTAATTTCTACTAATTGGTGGTGCTGAAAGATATAGCTTAGGATATATTGAAGATTCCGCATTGTATTTATTTCTCCAATCAACATGTTTCCAATCGCCACGCATGGAGCGTAATTTGGTAACCCCATTAATTAAGTAAAGCTGCATCACATGTTCCATTTCTGTTTCAGTTTCTGGAAAATGTACATGGGCATCGGTAAGTGAAGGCATTATATATTTATCAGTGCCATCTATCTCAACTATATTTTGATGTACTGTTTTTTCAGAATCCAAAATAGATACAATCTTACCATCTTTAATAACAACATCTTGGTTTTTAAGCACCTCATTTGATTTCATGGTAACGACCGAAACGTTTTTAATCACCAAATCTTTAACAATATTTTCTTTATAAGTAATTGATTGTTCCTTAGTTTGTCCACAAGAAACTAAGGCTTGAATAGTTATTATGAGTACTAAAAAGTATTTTTTCATTTTTTTGTAGTGTTTAAAATCGGTAATAATTGTTTTGGTTTTTCTACCATATTATTTGATATGGGTAAGTTTCATAAATACTATTATCTTCATTTATTGAATATCCCTCATTTTTATCAGTTTTTGCCTCTATCATTAGCGACTTAAATTCTTCTGTTCTATTTAAGCGCCCCAAACATATGGCCTTATAATATTTTGCATCCGAAAATTGGGTATATTGTTTTAATGATTTATCAAATTCAAAAATAGCTTCTTCCCATTTACCCTGTTCATATTTACTAATACCATAATAAAATAGGTCAATATAATGGGCTTCACCCCATTCTTGCTCTTGTTCTTCAATGTCCTTTTTAAAAATCGTCTCAGCCTTTTCAAATTCATTGAGTTGCAAATTGCACAAGGCAATATGAAACTGATAAGTATGATCCATCACATAAGTATTACCTTCATTTTGGATGCATTTTTCAAAATCCTTTATGGCTTCCCTATAAGTTTTTGCAAAAACACATTTGATGAAAGCCCTATAGCTTAACCAACTTCTTTCATTATATAAAACAGCTTTATCTAAATATTTCATGCCAACTTCATACTTACGGGCTTTAAAATATGGCATTGCTTTTTGCTGCCACAGATAGGCAACAGTACTATCTTCTTTTAAACCTTCATCAAGACAATGTTGCCATTCGCTCATTTGGTACCTGTAACTGAATTTTTCAGCACAATTTCCAACATACTTCTCTATAAGTAAATCTTGTCTTATTCTTTTGGCTTCAGCAGATTCTTGATCTGAATTGTCTTCTCCTTTGCATTGCAGAAAAAAAACAGAAATAATAAATATTATTAAATTAGGCATTATTTATAGGGTTGATTTTTATAATCATTTTTTTGTAGTGCTTAAAATTGGTAATAATTGTTTTGGTCTTTCTTTAAGAAATCTTCAAACGGATTTAGTTTACAAAAATCATCATATCTAAAATCCAAATCTCTGTTGCTTAAATCAAATTCGCTTTTAAATTTTGAATACTTCTTTAATATAGATTCACATTTTTTGTCTAACTGATTATAAAATGCAATCCCTTTTTCTGTATAAACCTCATTGAAATTTAACAACTCTAATCCTGTTCTAAAACGAGAAAATTGATCTATTAATCTCCCTATTAGTTCATGTTTTTCTCTTCCAGAAAACACATTTTTAATAAGTAATTTATCAAAGCATTCAACACGTTGTGTTACTGTAAACAAGCCATGAAAAGCACCATAAATACTTCTATAATCCCATTGTTGTTTTGAAAAATCTCGCATGACCAAATTATCTACATCAATTTTAAAATAGTCTTTCCTATTATGTAGTACGTAGTATAAATAATTATGAGACCCTTGATGTATAAGTTCTTCAATAAAATATACCAAGTTACTGCTACCAATCACGTAGAAATAAAGCATTCCTAATGTTTCAACTGAAGTGAAATTTAATATTTTAGGGTTATCATGAAGGTATATTTTTTTGTTAGCGAATGTTAGTTCCTTATAAAAATCAGGAAGCTGCTTTTTTATTATCTCTATTGCTTTAAATACTTCTTTAGAATATGCTTCCCATACAGAGTTCTGCTCTGGGGTTTGATTTTCAATGTGACCTTTATAAAATTCTACAAAATATTTTTCTTGAGTAGGGTGTATTTCTTTTACAATTTCAAAATCACCTTCTTTTAAAATAGATTCATAAGGAGTGTTTTCTCCTTTTTTAAAATATCCAACTTCAGGGATAAATGCGATATCATTTTTATTGAAAGAGTATTTGACTTTTATTCTTTCTTTTACTAGAAAATAACCTTGAAGGATTTCTTTTAAAGTTTCTTTTGGAAATAAATTCTCTTTTTTGCTATTGAAATATGAAAATAACAAGGGTTCTAAAAAAGAATTATCATCTTCAAAATTTAATTTTCTCATTAAAGCTGGACTTTCTTTATATATGAGTAATTTTATTGTATTAATTAGTCCTATCTTAGTTAGAATCATAAATTTTATTTATTATAAATAATGAAAGCTGATAAATTAATAATAAAATGAAATAATATTGAAACCATCAATCCAAATTTCAATCTCAACAATGATAAAAAGAATGCACCTAACACTTTAAACAAAAGAATTGCTAATAGAGGTATTAGTATATTTAATGAAATATCATAATTTATGATATGAGCAAAACCAAAAAAGAAACAACTAATATAAACTAAATATAAAACTTGCTTTTTACTATAAGGCTCTAAGAAATCGACCTTTTTTTTCACAAATACATAGAAAAGTGTTATTATCAATAAAACTATGTAATAAACAAATAAATCATATTTTAAAAGATAACCAAAAATTAAATAAGAGAAACTACTAATAAAAAAAAGGAAGTTTATCTTGCTTTTTTTTAATATTGCCCTAAAACTTAATTCTTCTATTATAGGTGCTAACAAAACAGCGTTAAAAAAAGAAATATTAATGTTTTTATATGGTAAAGGAACATTCCAAATCCTATGAATAAAAACAGAAAAAAAACCTAGTAACAGAAAAAAAATTAAACCTAAAAAGATATAACTAAAAATACTAGCTATTTGTTTCCAACTAAAAAAAAAATTTATAAATAATGTTGGATTAACCAATATATTTTTAAAATCTAATAAAAATGTTTTCATATTTTTAAATTTAAAACCTTGGAGTTTTACCTCCAAGATTTAAGATAATAAGATTAATGAGGTGTTGACATATAGCCAAAAATAGCACTACCAACAGCAGCCCAGAATCCTCCACCCTCATCATGACAAGCATTTTCCGTTCCACCAGAAATGGAGTTTAATAAATCTTCCGAAGCTACAGCTTCTGCTCTTTCTTTAAGAGCGTCTAATGATAATTTACTCATAATTATAAATTTTAAATGTTTGCCTACTCTACTAGCTTTTCGGCTTCCGCTTTTAAAAACGGCAAACTATTTATTAGTCAACAATACATGAAATTAAAAACCATAAAAAAAGTAAGCAAAATGAATACATCTCAACTAAAAGAAATGTTCAAATAAATCCCTTTTCACGTGCCGCCAGTATAAGCTTTCTATCACTATCATCATCTATATTAAACAAAAGTTTTATTTTTCTCTTTCTTTTTTCTATCGCAGCTTTAGATAGGGGTATTAATTTAACTAAATCTTTCATTCTAGCTCCATTAGAAATTTCATATAATATTTGAATATCATAATCACAAAGAACAACTGGACTAGATACTTTATTTCTTAAAAAATCAAGAACTGTTTGGCTATAAGATATTTGATTGTCTAAAGTGTCTTTAATGGATTTAATTATATCTTTAGAATCAATATCCCCTTTTACAAGTAAGCTATTAGGATTAATAGTTTTTATTATATTGTTTAATCTTAAATTATCATTATAACTTGTACATACAATTATTTTTGCATCGGGAAAATATTTAAGGATGGCGACCCCTAAATCTTCACCCGAAAACATTCCATCTGTCGGTGAAGGCGGTAAACTAAGGTCTAAAAAGAATAAGTCAATATCCTTTGATTTTGAAGCACATCTAATTTTTTCAAAAGCAGATTGACAGCATTTTGCTTCATCAATCTTAAATTTAATATTCTCTGAATCTTTTTCAACTAATGCTAAAGCATTTTTGAAAGCATTAATAATTATTTGATGATCGTCAATAATTAAAACATTGTAGGTTTTGTTCATAAGCTTTATAGCACAAAAATAATAAGTATTTTTTGCTATTAATAATTCTTCAAGGAGAATTAATACGCAAATATAAGTGCTTTTTACTTACAAAAAAATAATTATGTCTAGTTATTTAGGATTTACTCAAAATCTGCAATACAATGAACTCATCTGCATTTTTTTTGATTGAAACGAAAAACATCCTTGAACAAGCTGGCTCGTTCGCTAAAATAAGCCGCTAGGTTATTTTTACACTCCTCCCTATGCTCGGCTAAAGGCTTTTTGAGTTGTATAGCAAGGATATGGGAATGTCATTAAGTTAAGGGAAGGAATATTAGGTGGCTTGTCGAAGACCTAAATAAACAATAAAAATAGTCACTAACCAATAGTTTATGGTCAAGAACCAATTCAACAATTAAACGAATAAAGACAAGCCAATGGTCAATTGTAAAAAGTTTAAACGAATTCTATCACAAACATTTAAAAGTCCTATTTATAAAGTAACTTTTCAAACGCTTTAATACCTTTAGATTGTTCCAGAAAAGAGTCAAATCAATATATTTTTACTTTTCGACAGTAAATAAAGCTTCCTAAATATTATTCCAAATCCGCAATAACACCATCTACTTACTCCAATCCCCCATCACTAAAAGCTCTGCCATGATAACACAATCCCCTCTTAAAAGCACCCTATCATTATTTAAAACCTCACATGCTACCACACCGCCACGTTTTGAAGCTTGATAACCTATGAGTGTGCTTTTAGACAGTTTCCCACTCCAATAATTTGCCAAATAACAATGTGCAGAACCTGTAACAGGATCTTCGTCAATGCCAAAATCTGGTGTAAAAAATCGTGAAATAAAATCGTACTCCACCTCAGAAGATTTGGCTGTGATGATAAATTTCTTTTTTTGGTGCTTTAGCAGTAGTTCAAATTTAGGGGATAAATCCCTAACAGTATCGCTGTGGTTGACCTCAACCAAACACCAATCGTCATTTGTTTCAATAGCTAATGGTTTTTCCCTTAAAAATGTTTCCAATAAAGCATCTTCTGGTTCAATAGCTTGTGTTTTGCCCAAAGGAAAATCCATTTCCAGCTGATTACCCTTTTTTTTCACCGTCAACAGTCCACTTTTAGTATTGAATTCAAGAACGTCTTTAGATACGTTGAATTTCTCGAAAAGAATTCTGGCCGTTGCAAGTGTAGCATGTCCACAAAGGTCTACTTCTTGGGTTGGCGTGAACCATCTAAGTCGGTAGCGCCCTTTTTCTTCATACACAAAAGCCGTTTCAGAAAGATTCATCTCCTGTGCTATATCAATGTAAGCGGCTTCAGTAAGCGGTTTATCCAAAACACAAACAGCCGCAGGATTTCCTTTAAAAGCCTTATCTGTAAATGAATCTACTGTAAAAATCCTCATTTTAATTAATTCAAAGCTTGCTTTAAATCTGCAATAATATCATCGATATGTTCCAATCCTACAGAGACACGCACCATACCATCCGTAATACCTGATGCAGCTTTCACTTCTGGTTCAACCTTTGCGTGTGTCGTACTTGCCGGATGCGTTACAATAGTTCTTGTATCTCCTAAATTGGCGGATAGCGAACACATTTTAATAGCATCAAAAAAAGATCTCCCACCTTCTAGACCACCTTCTACCTCAAACGCTATAATATTCCCGCCTAATCGCATTTGTTTCTTTGCAATGTCGTGCTTAGGATGGGACTTTAAAAATGGATATTTCACCCATTTTACTTTAGGATGTTCATCTAAATATGTTGCCAATTTTAAGGCATTTTCACAATGCTTTTCAGTTCTAACAGCCAACGTTTCTAAAGATTTTGACAATACCCATGCATTAAAAGGACTCATTGCAGGACCTGTGAGTCTTGAGAACAGATATATGTCTCGAATCAATTCTTTTTTACCAACTGTAATTCCTCCTAACACACGCCCCTGTCCATCCATTAATTTGGTGGCTGAATGAATCACTAAATCAGCTCCAAACTTTATAGGATTTTGTAAATATGGTGTCGCAAAGCAATTGTCAACTACCAACAATATATTGTGCTTTTTACAAATGGCGCTCAAATATTCTAAATCCAACACATCAACCCCTGGGTTGGTTGGTGTTTCTGCATAAAGAAACTTGGTATTTGGTTTAATTAATCCTTCTATGGTTTCAACCTCATTGACATTAAAATAAGAGTACTCAATGTTCCATTTTGGAAAGTATTTTGTAAACAGACCATGGGTCGCTCCAAATACAGAACTACATGACACCACATGATCGCCTGCATCTAATAACGTTGCAAATGTTGAAAATACAGCAGCCATTCCACTTGCAAAAGCAAAACCAGCTTCTGCTCCTTCCATTAAACAAACTTTATCTACAAATTCGTTTACATTCGGATTGCTATAACGGCTGTACAAATCGCGCTGTTTTTCTTCAGCAAAAGACGCCCTCATTTCCTCAGCATCGTCAAAAATAAATCCTGATGTTATATATAAAGGTACCGAATGCTCTGAAAACTGGGTGGTTTCAGACTGCGTTCTTATGGCCAAAGTTTCAAATTGTTTTCTTTCCTTGCTCATGTTTTCTCTTTTTTGCCACTAATACACGAATTTAATAAGTGAAATTGGTAGCTAATTTTTTAGATTAAAATATCACTTCGACTGCGCTCAGTATGACAGTTAATAATTTTTATGAATTCTTCTCGATACCTATCGGGACACTAATAATTAATTTATTGAATAAATTAGTGTATTAGTGGCTGTTGACAGATTCCCGCCTGCGCGGGAATTAATTAATATGTTTAGACAACCTTAAAATGTCTCCAAAAACGCCTCTGGCAGTAACTTCTGCTCCTGCTCCAGCACCTTGAATGACTATAGGTTGCTCACCATACGACTCTGTAAATATTTCAAAAATAGCATCACTTCCTTTTATCTGACCTAAAGTACTATCACCCGGAATAGATACTAATTTCACTTCTAAATTACCTTTGTCTTTTGATAAATCGCCCGACAAATCACCAATATACCTCAATACATAACCCGGTTTTTGAGCTTCTTTTATCTTTTGAAATTCTTCATCCAAAACATTCAGTTGACTTAAAAATTCGGTTACTGAAATATTTCTATAAGCTTCAGGGATTAAATTTTGAACCGAAACATCTTCAAACTCATTTTGCAAATCCAGCTCTCTTGCCAAAATTAATAATTTTCTAGCAACGTCATTTCCTGAAAAGTCTTCTCTTGGATCGGGTTCGGTAAAACCTTTATCAATAGTTTCTTGTACAATGGCACTAAATGGTTTGTCCTGTACAGAGAAATTATTAAACAAATAGCTTAAAGTTCCTGAAAACACACCTCGAATTCTGGTAATATTTTCACCCGATTCGTGTAACAATTTAATAGTATCAATTAAAGGCAAGCCTGCACCAACGGTGGTTTCGTATAAATACTGTTTATTATGTGCTTTTAATTGGGTTCGTAAATCGTCATAAAACTGATACGAAATCGTATTGGCTATTTTGTTTGATGACACCAAATCGAAACCAGCTTCTACCAACGGCACATAATTATTATGAAAACTTGGGCTTGCTGTATTATCTACAGCTATTAAATTTTCTAAATGATGTGTTTTTGCAAAAGCAATAACATCTTCTATAGAACTTTTTAACTGCGATGCTTTTATAGCTTCTTTCCAATTTCCATCAACACCTTTTTTGTTTAAAAGCAGTTTTTTAGAGTTACCAATAGCAAACACGTTTAAATTAATTCCTTTTCGCTTTTCAATATCGCCTTTCGATTTTAAAATCTGATTAATTAAGGCACTACCCACACCACCGTGTCCAAAAATGGCAATGTTTATTTTTTTTGAAATCCCAAAAATCTCACCATGAATCACATTCATGGCTTTATGTAATTGATTCTTTTTAACAACCAAACTCACATTTTTTCCTGTAACCGTATTATTAAATAATAATGGTGTTATTTGGTTTTTTATAAGGGCGTTGAATGGTTTATGGAATGAACTTAATTCAATACCAATAATGGAAATAACCGACACATCGTCAACTACACCAATTTTATTGACATCTTGCGAATAGAAATCATTTTCAAACTCACGCTCTAAGGCAATAACCGCTTGGGTGGCTTCGTCGGCATTAATTATTAATCCTATACCACGTTCTGAAGATCCTTGGGAAATAATGCTAACACTAATATTATGTTTCGCCAATGCACCAAAAATTCGAGCATCTACACCACTTTTCCCTAACAAACCACGACCTTCTAAATTCAATAACGCCACATTATCTAAAACAGATAAAGAGGTGACTTCTTTTGAATTTGGTTTCGCCGTAATCAAAGTCCCTTCATCTTCAGGGTTAAAAGTATTTAAAATACGAAGATTGATATTTTTCTCAACCAATGGAATGATGGTTTTAGCATGTAAAACGGTGGTTCCAAAGTTTGCTAACTCATTGGCTTCACTGAATGATAATTCCCTTATTTTTTTAGCATCTTCAACCAAATCGGGATTGGCCGTATAAATACCATTTACATGGGTGTAATTTTGCAATTCTTCTGCATCTAGATAATTAGCCAGTAAAGCAGCCGTATAATTACTACCGTTTCTACCCAACGTCGTGGTTTCATTTTTAGCGTTTGAAGCAATAAACCCTGTTACAACATTTACAACATCTTTACCACTATTTTTATAAAAGGTCTTGACGTTATCTTTCGATAATTGTAAAATAGGTTGTGCATTACCAAAAGATCCATCAGTTTTAATTAACTCTCTAGAATCAACCGAAGACGCTTTTATGCCTTTCTTATTTAATAAAGCTGAAATAAGTTTCACTGAAAGCAATTCGCCTTGTGCTAAAATTTCATCTTTGGTTTTTTCACTATAATCACCTAATAAACTAACGCCTTCAAAAAGTTTATCTAAAACTGAAAATTCTTTTGAAAAATCAATCTCTTTTAAAGGTTCCGTTTGATAATTTTTAAATACCTGTAAGATTTCTTTATAAGGATGTCCTTTGGCTGCTTTATTTAAAATATCTTCTAAATCGTCGGTTGCAGAGCTTCTTGCCGAAACCACTACCGTAATTTTTTCACCTTCTTTTACCTTATTTTCAATAATTGAAATAACGGTGTTCAACCCTTCGCCGTTTGCTAACGATTTCCCTCCAAACTTTAATACTTTCATGCGTCTTTTTTTAGAACTTGGCACAAAAATGCCTTCTACTATTTTTTCTAATTGCTCGTATTCCATTAAAAAGGCATCATGCCCATGAACCGAATGTATCTCATTGTAAGTCACATTGGGATTTGACACTGCCAATTGCTTATGTGTTTGCCTGTTTTCCTCGGCTGTAAAAAACAAATCGGAGTCAACCCCAATAATATGAATGTTACCGTGTATGTTTTCCAATACATTAAAATCGGTTGGTCTGTTTTTAGTAACATCAATCGTTTTTAACAACTGATTCATCAACTTATAAGCTGAAAGCTGAAAACGTTCCTGTAATTTATTACCATGATGCAGCAACCAACTCTCCACATTAAAAATTTCCAACTCTACATTTTTGGAACGCTGAAAACGCTTATTAAATGATTCTGGCGTACGGTAACATAACATGGCATGCATTCTGGCATCGTGCACCGGATTTCTGGAATTTAATAAAAATTGTTCTTGAATTTGGCAATTGGCTATAAGCCAATCCGTCGATTTCCAATCGGTTGCAACAGGTATCAAATTTTCGGTAATATCTGGATTTAAAACGGCCATTTCCCAAGCAATACCCCCACCTAATGAACCACCAATAAGAGCAAATAGCTTTTCTACTTTTAATTCTTTTAAACCAATTAAAAATAATTTAGCAATGTCTCTCGCCACAAAATCTTTATAGTTTTCAATAACAAAACCATCAAATCCATTGCCCGGAATGTTAAAAGCCAAAACCGAGTAGAGCTTGGTATCGATGACTTTATCATCGCCTACCAAATCTGTCCACCAGCCATTTTTGCCAGCTACATTACTATTCCCTGTTAACGCATGGTTAACCAATACCACAGGTGCAGTCCCTAAAGCCTTACCAAATAGCTGATAGCTTAATTTGATTTCAGAAATAGATATTTTACTTTCCGTAATGTAATCCTTGATAATGATATGTTGCAATGCTTTTTTCAACAGAACTAATTATTTAATTGTTTTAAACGCTTCTTTTAAATCGGCTTTTAAATCGTCTATATCTTCAATACCCACAGACAAACGTATTAAATCTTTTGGTGCTCCTGCAGCATCCTGCTCTGCTTCAGTTAATTGTTGATGTGTTGTACTTGCTGGGTGAATAATAAGTGATTTTGTATCACCAATATTTGCCAATAATGAAAATAATTTTGAATTATCGGCTATCGCTTTGGCAGCATCAAAACCTCCTTTTGCCCCAAAGGTAACAATTCCGCTTTGTCCTTTTGACAAATATTTATCTGATAAGGCTTTGTATTTACTTGATTCTAAGCCTGGATAATTTACCCAAGCTACTTCGTCTTGTTCTTCTAACCATTTGGCTAATTCCAATGCATTTTCACTATGCTGTTTTATTCTAACTGGTAAGGTTTCTAAACCTTGAATGATTTGAAACGCATTAAACGGACTTAAAGCTCCACCAAAATCTCTTAAACCTTCTAATATTAATTTGAACGTATAAGCTGCAGCACCTAGCGCTTCACTATATACCAAACCGTGATAACCAGCTGAAGGTTGTGTAAATTCCGGGAATTTACCATTCGTCCAATCAAAAGTTCCAGCGTCAATAATAGCACCTCCTAACGATGTTCCTTGTCCACCAATATATTTTGTTAATGAATGGATAACAATATTCGCTCCATGTTTTATTGGATTTAATAATGCTGGTGTTGCCACTGTATTGTCTACAATAAATGGGACTCCAGCTGCTTTTGAATGTTTTGCAATAGCTTCCAAATCCAACACATCCAATTTTGGATTTCCTAAAGATTCTACAAAAAAAGCTCGGGTATTATCTTGCACTGCTGTTGCAAAATTATCTGGATTATCAGCATCAACAAACGTGGTTGTTATACCTAATCTAGGCAAGGTAACTTTTAATAAATTATAAGTTCCGCCATATAAACTGCTAGATGCCACAATATGGTCGCCCGCTTTTAACAACGTTAATAAACCTGTTGAAATGGCTGCCGTTCCAGAAGCAAAAACAACAGCTCCAATACCACCTTCTACAGCAGCTAAACGTTCTTGTAAAATTTGGTTCGTTGGATTGTTAAGTCTTGTGTAAATAAAGCCTAACTCTTTTAACGAAAATAAATTCGCTGCATGATCGGAATCATTAAAAACATACGATGTTGTTTGATAAATAGGAACTGCTCTAGTTCCAGCGTTTGCAGTAACATCATGCCCTGCATGTAATACGTTGGTTGCTAATTTTAATGTACTCATTTTTCTAATTTTTTGAGTTAATTTAAGTCTTCCGCTTTTGCAAGAATGACAATTTCAAAAGAACCCTAAATGCTATGCATTTATGGATTTATTCACGATTAAACCAAAAGCCAAATGCATCAAAACTTGATGTACTTAATAGAAAAATGTTAAAAAGAAAACTAAATTACGGACAAGTAATTTTTTTTTGGTTATCTATCCTTTCGGGTAGAATGTAGCACCTTCTTTACAGGTAAAGGGTTGCTAAGGCTTCACAGGGTCTAATCCCTCCGCCTTTCTTGATAACATTTCAGTAAGTTATTGAACTTTGTGAGTGCAAATATTCAGTTAGAAAAAGTTAAAATCCTAATTTTTTTCAATAAATTTTTTAAAAACTTTTGAGCTTTTAGCTATTTTGTTTAAGTTTTACTTGTTAGAACGCATGCCATGAAACTTGCTTTGAATGACTAAAGCAATTGGTTTATTTTCAATTTTAGACTCTAACCACGATATAATATCTAAGTACAAAAAGGCACGGCTTTGGTATGGATCGTGTTCAAATTCCTTAAGTTTCTTATGAAGTTTAATGAACTCGTTTCTAACTTCATTTGGATAAATATCACCCAAACCTCTTAAGAATTTAATAAACTCCTTTTGTACATCATATAGGTCTTCCATTTTAATCAAAAACTTATAGGTACTACGAATTAGCACATCTAAATTATAGTCCATTCCTGCTTCGTAATGCGCAACCAGATTCAATATTCTTGAAAAACATAATAAATCCTCTCGCATTTGCAGGGTTTTGTTACTTATTATTTTTTCTAAATATTGAATACACTTTTTATTTTCGCCAGCACCAAAATACATACTCGCTATTTTGTAATAAAACACCATAATATGATGTTCATCAATCCTGTCGCTATAATCTTTTAACCGATGTAAAACTTCATCAACTAGTGGCAAACCTTCCTTAAAGCTGCCTTCAATAAAATGAAGATTGAATTTATTATTATAAACATAGAGAAACGTTAAACCATCAATATTATCATCAAAAGGGAACCATTTCTCTTTGGTAATGGTTTCCAATCGTATTAACGACTCTTTAAATTTTTCGTAATGTCTTAAATAAAATAATGCTTCCAATAAATAATGATTTCCTCTTAAAAAAAAGACTGGATTTAGGATAATTTGATCCTTGTTCTCATAAAAAAGCTCCACCCATTTTGTGGCATATTTATAACAAGACAAAAAATCAACCGTTAAAAAACTATACCATAAATAGGCTTTGTATAACCACAATTTTTCTCGGAAACCCAAGGTATTTATATCATATTTTGGAAGTCTTGCGTTAAAATATTTGATAACACGTTTACTTTCTTTATCGTTTTTTACATAGCCTGTTTTTAAAAACAAACCGTACAATTGAAGCGATAAATTAGATAATTTGCTTGCCAATACATTTTGTTGGCTTAGCTCTTTGGCTTGTATAGATAACTCATCGGCTCTATTACTTAAACTCCTTGTAATATACTGGGATTCAATAACTTTTTCCAGTTCAACAATTTCATATGCCACATTTTTTTCTTCGTTGGCAATAGCTAAATTCTTAGCCTTATCTAATATTTTTAAGCTTTGTTTATATAAGCCTTTGTGGTATAAAATGGTTGCAAAATCTAACTGTTCACGGATTTGAATCCTCACATTTTGATGTGACGGGTTTAACCGTAAACTAATTAATATTTGCTTGTACAAATGTGCTTTTAAATTAGATAGCTGCTCTTTTTTTACAATTCCTTTTTTAAGAATTGCAGCTTCATCGTAAGTCGAAAGTTTTTCTAAAATATTAAAAAGCGTCAAAAATTTTGAATCTTCATTAACCCCTAATCGTCCAACATAAAGTTTAAATTGGCGCTTTTCAGACTTAGAAAGCGACTTTACCAATACAAACAAATTATCTTTTTGCTCTTTTGTCATAGTTATAAAAACCTTGTTAATAATTTGATTTTCAATTATTTAACTAAACTATATTCAAGTTAAACATCGTAAAAAAAGTGAGTTGCATTATCATTTAAGGAAACCAAAATATACATTCGTAATACAAAAGAAAAATTTATTTTATTAAATGTCTAATACTAACGTCCAAATTTTTGACACAACGCTTCGCGATGGCGAGCAAGTCCCAGGCTGCAAACTAAACACTGAACAAAAATTAATCATTGCTGAACAGCTTGATTTGTTAGGTGTTGATATTATTGAGGCCGGTTTCCCTGTATCAAGTCCTGGCGATTTTAAATCGGTTGAAGCCATTTCTAAAATTGTTAAGCATGCAACAGTCTGTGGTTTAACCCGTTCTGTTGAAAACGATATAAAAGTAGCTGCCGAAGCATTAAAATACGCTAAAACGCCACGAATCCATACTGGAATTGGAACTTCTGATTCTCATATAAAATTCAAATTCAACTCAAATAGAGATGCCATTCTTGACCGTGCTTTTAAGGCGGTAAGTTACGCAAAATCTTTTGTTGAAGATGTAGAATTTTATGCTGAAGATGCTGGAAGAACCGATAATGAATATTTAGCACGCGTTTGCGAAACTGTTATTAAAGCCGGTGCTACCGTTTTAAACATTCCAGATACTACTGGTTACTGTTTACCACACGAGTATGGTGCTAAAATTAAGTATCTAAAAGAAAACGTAAAAGGTATTGAAAAGGCTATTTTATCATGTCACTGCCATAACGATCTAGGATTGGCTACAGCCAACTCCATAGAAGGCGTTATTAATGGTGCCCGCCAAATTGAATGTACCATAAACGGTATTGGTGAGCGTGCAGGAAATACTGCCTTGGAAGAAGTCGTCATGATTTTAAAACAACACCCGTATTTAAATTTAGATACCCATATCAAAACAGAAATGCTTTACGGCATTAGCCAATTGGTATCGGAAAGTATGGGTATTTATACACAACCAAACAAAGCTATTGTTGGGGCTAACGCCTTTGCCCATAGCTCTGGAATCCATCAAGATGGTGTGATTAAAAACCGTGAAACTTACGAAATTATAGACCCAAAAGATGTTGGCGTCACCGAATCCGCTATTGTGTTAACTGCAAGAAGTGGGCGTGCTGCATTAGCATATAGAGCAAAGAATGTTGGATACGAATTAACAAAACTTCAATTGGATGAAATCTATTTAAATTTCTTGGATTTTGCCGATAATAAGAAAGAAGTTGATGATAACGATATTCATTACATTATAGAGAACAGTAAATTATATAAGGAAATTATTTCTGCTTAATAGATTATGAAATTAAATATAGCCGTTTTACCAGGCGATGGCATAGGTCCAGAAGTTATAGCACAAGCCGAAAAGGTCTTGAAAGCTATTGCTATGGAGTTTAACCATGTATTTATATTTCAACATGCTTTAGTTGGTGCTAGCGCTATAGAAAAAACAGGAAACCCATTACCAGAAGAAACCATTAGCATTTGTGAAAATGCCGATGCTATCTTATTCGGTGCCATAGGAAATGCAGCGTTCGATTTAGACCCTTACGCCAAAATAAGACCCGAACAAGGGCTTTTACGATTGCGTAAATCCTTAGGACTATATACCAATATAAGACCTGTAATTGCTTACGAAGACTTACTTAACAAATCTTCTTTAAAGAAAAAACAAATAAGCAATACCAATATTCTTATTTACCGCGAGCTTACTGGAGGCATTTATTTTGGTGAGAAAAAATTAAGCGACGACGGCAATACGGCATCCGATATTTGCGAATATACCCGTTTTGAAATTGAACGCATTGCCCATTTAGCATTTAAAGCAGCTCAATCCAGAAAACGCAAATTAACCTTGGTTGATAAAGCCAATGCTCTAGAAAGCTCCAGATTATGGCGTAGAGTCGTGCAAGAATTAGCACCACAATACCCAAATGTTCGATTGCATTTTATGTATATCGACAATGCCGCTATGGAACTCATCATGAACCCAAGACAATTTGATGTTATTTTAACCGAAAACATGTTTGGCGACATCCTATCGGAAGAAGCCAGCGTCATTGTAGGTTCCATTGGTTTACTGGCTTCAGCGTCTCTAGGAGACAAGCACGCTATGTTTGAGCCCATACATGGAGCTTACTCAAAAGTAGCCAACAAAGGCATCGCAAACCCTATAGCATCCATTTTGGCAGCAGCCATGCTATTAGATCATTTTGGATTGGATGACGAAGCAGCATTAGTAAGAGAAGGTGTCGATAAATCATTAAAATTACATATTACCACACCCGATTTAAACACAAAGTACGATAACATTACCACCACAAAAGTTGGCGATTTCATTGAAGATTTTATAAACAATCCAGATGAAACCAATTTAAACTTTACCAATATACATTTAGGGCAGTCCACAATCATTTAATTATTTGAGTTAGTCACCAAAATTTAAAAACTTTCGGGATAGTCCATAAAAGCGCATTTTAACAAGTGCGCTTTTTTAATGTGTATTATTTGGTAGTTGCTGTGCGTAGTTGCTGTGTAGTTGCTGTGCGAAGTCTCCCGACTTCGCACCCCTCCATCCCAATAATCCACTAACGAAGCGAATAAACATAAAGCAAGCATTAATTTGTAGTAAAAACCTTGCTTTAATGCATGAAAAAGCCGCCATATTGCTATAAAAGCTTTTTATTTTTTTATCGCTTACTCTTACCGCCACTAAGCCGGAGCTTAGCGGGAGCGGGCATGAGTATAATCTCTAACGCAATATCTTTGCATCTTTACTAGTTTTTTACGCCATTTCGAAGCAAATTTATTTACTGCGGCAATCGACTTATCGTTTACCAAAAGATTTTCGGAGAAAGATTCACACTATTGCAATTGATTATCTAGGTAAACCCTTAACAAAATCTTCAAAAGCATCGTTGTAGTAAATGGTAATTTCAGCCCCCTTCACAATATCTGTTTTTGCTACAAATGTTTGGATTAAGTTATCAAAATCACGCCCGTCAACATTGGCATTTGGCTGACTACTATGATTAAAAAAACTCCCTGCATCGCTTATACAAATAGCATCATATTCCTCCGTCCAAGGAAACTGAAGGGTTGCCAAAACTTCTGGCAAGTTTTCATTTACATGAATAAGTGCCATGTGGCTCGCAACTAATAGTTCGCCTTTAGCAATATTTCGCGTTGCAAAAACGCCTTTTCCGTGTAATGGCGATTGCTTTATTTCTACTGAGGTGTGCATTTATTGTATATAAATAGGAAGTATTTATTCAGGAAATTTGTTTCTAATTTTATCTAAACACAAATTATGAATACTCCCTACATGGGTGTGTTTTTTAGACGTATCAGGTTTGTATGTTCCATTTTGTACTTCACCACCAATTTTTTGATATGCTTCTCTAAAACTTTGCCCTTCTACAACAAGCGTGTTAATGTTATCAACCGTAAAAAGATATTTGTACAAATCGTTATTGACATCAACATCTTTTACAATAACTTGCTGAATCGAGAAATTGAAAATATCCAAAATGTCTTTAATATCTTCAAAAGCAGCGATCATATTTTCTTTTAACAACTGAAAATCGCGGTGGTAACCACTTGGTAAATTATTGGTTATTAAAAGCATCTCGGTTTGTAACGCTTGGATTTTATTGCATTTACCACGAATCAATTCAAAAACATCTGGATTCTTTTTGTGTGGCATGATGCTACTACCCGTTGTTAATTCATCTGGAAAGGAAATAAAACCAAAATTCTGACTCATATACAAACACACATCCATAGCAAAACGCCCCATGGTGTTGCATAAACTTCCTAAACTAGCCGCAATGGTCCGTTCGCTTTTACCACGACTCATTTGCGCCGCAACCACATTGTATTTTAGGGTTGCAAAATTCATCTCTTTAGTGGTAAACTCCCTATCTATTGGAAATGAACTTCCGTATCCCGCAGCAGAACCCAACGGATTTTGATCGACGGTTTTTAAAGCTGCATTCAGCAAATACACATCGTCTATTAAAACCTCAGCATATGCCGAAAACCACAACCCAAAAGATGATGGCATGGCCACTTGAAGGTGTGTATATCCAGGAAGTACTTTGTCTTTGTAGGTATCTGCTAAACCTAAAAGAGTTTCAAAAAGGGTTTGTGTTTTCTGTTTCACAATGCCTAAATTCTCTTTGTAATATAATTGCAACGCCACTAAAACTTGGTCATTTCTAGAGCGCGCCGTGTGGATTTTTTTACCGACTTCTCCTAACGATTTAGTCAATTCAAATTCTATTTTAGAATGCACATCTTCAAACTGTGGATCGATTACAAAAGTGCCATTATCTATTTGGGTTTCTAATTTTTTCAAACCTCCTAATAACTCGATCAATTCATTGGCAGTAAGAATGCCAATCTTTTGAAGCATTTTAGCATGAGCTCTTGATGCAATTACATCGTATTTAGCTATATGAATATCAATTTCCCTATCGTTTCCAACAGTAAATTGCTCTATTTTTTTATCTATTGATATACCTTTATCCCAGAGTTTCATAAATTTCTGCGAAGGCAGAAATCTCCACCTTCATTTTTTTGTTAATACTTTAATTTAAAAACCGTTTCGGCTTTTTTTATTTCATTAGATTTTGAGTTTTCTCTACTTAAAAAATTGAAATGTTCTCTCTTATAGATTCCTTCCTACGCAGGAATTATCATTTTATTTCCCAACTGCCAATTTTTAAAACCTGACAGTTATTATTCATTTTGTTGACCCTTCGACTCCGCTCAGGGTGACATTCATTTCTTAATTGCCTTACAAAAAGAGATTCCTGCCTACGCAGGAATTATCACTCGATTCAACAATTCAACATAAATTTTAATCCCTTCTTCAATTTCATGCAAATAAATAAATTCGTCTGCTGAATGTGAACGTGGACTATCA
This sequence comes from Mariniflexile sp. HMF6888, assembly GCF_044335535.1. Classification (NCBI taxonomy): domain Bacteria; kingdom Pseudomonadati; phylum Bacteroidota; class Flavobacteriia; order Flavobacteriales; family Flavobacteriaceae; genus Mariniflexile; species Mariniflexile sp. HMF6888. Next base: position 666,947 of record NZ_JBIQVZ010000001.1, read on the forward strand.
CCAGGTCCTAATTTTAAAGATTTACATGACAACCAGGCCTGATCTGATAATGTTGGTGAGCCATACATCGTTCTACCCATGGCGATTCCTGCTTGCACCAATGGGTGTTCAACGGGTATAGACGAGGAGTTTAAATGCAAACTACGAGGTACAATACTGGAACATGGTGCATTTTTCTGTAAAAATTCTGCAATTTCGGCATTCGTATAGGCATCATTAACACGAACATCAATGACCAATTCCACGTCGGCTGGCACTACATTATGCTGCTTTCCGGCATTGATTTGGGTAACCGTTAATTTCACATCACCCAATGCTTCCGTACTTTTTTCAAACTTCAAATCTTTAAACCATTGCAATGTTTCAATGGTTTTATAAATGGGATTATCGTCATTTGGGTGTGCTGCATGACTCGCCGTTCCTTTTACTTTGGCATCAAAAACAACCAAGCCTTTTTCAGCAACAGCTAAATTCATTTGAGTTGGTTCGCCCACAATCGCCACATCAATCTTAGGAATAATTTTCAGCATACTATTTAATCCATCCGGACCACTGCTTTCTTCTTCTGCTGAAGCAACTAAAATTAAATTATATTTTAAATCTTTATGATTGTAAAAATATGTAAATGTAGCTATTAACGACACCAAACAACCACCCGCATCGTTACTTCCTAAACCATATAGTTTACCGTCCTCTACAATGGCTTTAAAGGGATCTTTTGTATAAGCTGTATTAGGTTTTACAGTGTCGTGGTGCGAATTAAGCAACATATTTGGTTTGCTAGCATCAAAGTGCTTGTTAACAGCCCAAACATTGTTTTTTGTTCGTTTATAATCGATGTTATATCGCTTAAACCAAGTTTCAATATGCAATGCGGTTTGATCTTCTTCTGAAGAAAAAGACGGTGTTTCTATTAATTGTTTTAATAGTGCAATCGCATTGTTTGTTAATTCTTGTAACGCCATATTATAGAGTTATTCTTGTAAAATTATCATTTTCTTGGGTTAACATAGCTGTGTTTCCCATATTTATGGTTTTTACACCATGGTTTAAAGCATCGAAACAGTTTTCTAACTTTGGCAGCATGCCATCTGCAATGATGCCTTGCTCCAATAATTCTGAATACACCTTAGAATCGATATGCTTTATAACTGAATTTTTATCGTTGATATCTTTTAAAACACCATCCAATTCAAAACAATAATAAATAGATGTTTCGTAAAGTTTGCTCATACCAACAGCTACTTGGGAGGTAATGGTATCTGCATTGGTGTTTAATAATTGTCCGTTACCATCATGCGTTATGGCACAAAACACAGGGGTGAAATCTGCCTGAATTAGTTTGTCGATAGACTTATGAGCTACTTTTTTAACATCGCCCACAAAACCAAAATCCACCTCTTTTACGGGTCTTTTTTCTGATGAGATACTGTTGATATCGGCACCCGTTAACCCAATGGCATCTACTTGTAATGCCTGTAACTGTGCTACGATATTTTTATTCACCAATCCACCATAAACCATGGTAATTACTTCTAAAGTTTCGGCATCGGTGATGCGTCTGCCATTGACCATTTTAGATTCGATACCTAATTTTGATGCCATACTGGTAGCTCGTTTTCCACCACCATGTACTAAAATCTTCTTTCCTTTTAAATTAGCAAATAGTTTTAGAAATGCGCTTAAAGACACATCGTCTTCAATAATATTTCCTCCTATTTTTACTATGGATAGTTTTTCTTTCATCTTTATTTTAATAGGTTTCGACTGCGCTCAACCTGACAATTCATTTACAAATTTTCAAGTATCTTTTTAAGTACCAATTGCGCAGCATAGGTTCTATTGTTGGCTTGTTGGATAACAATAGAGCTATCACTATCTAAAACAGCGTCTTCAACAATGACATTTCGTCTTACAGGTAAACAGTGCATAAATTTAGCATGGCCCAATTTTGCTTTTGTAATCATCCAATTGGGATCGGTGTTCAATACTTTTCCATAATCGTTATAACTGCTCCAGTTTTTTACATATACAAAATCGGCATTTTTAAAAGCGTCCTCTTGACTGTGAATTATTGGGGTTTTTCCTGTGATTTCCGGATTTAACTCATACCCTTCTGGATGTGTTATTACAAACTCCACATCCATTTTTTGCATGGCTTGTACAAAACTATTCGCTACAGCGTGCGGTAATGATTTTATATGTGGCGCCCAACTTAAAACTACTTTAGGCTTGGCTGTTTTGGCATGTTCTGAAATAGTAATGGCATCGGTAAGCCCTTGAAGCGGATGACCCGTAGCGCTTTCCATATTCACAATGGGCACAGTGGCATATTTTACAAACGATTTAAGTACATGCTCACTTTCGTCTTTTGCTTTATCTGTTAACGTTGGGAACGCTCTTACCGCAATAACATCGCAGTATTGGGATACTACAGCAGCGGCTTCTTTAATATGCTCTGCGGTGTTTCCATTCATAATGGTGCCATCTCCAAACTCAATACCCCAAGCATCACCGGAAACATTCATCACAATAGGATTCATGCCTAAATTTAACGCTGCTTTTTGGGTACTTAAACGCGTACGCAAACTAGAATTAAAAAACAATAATCCAATGGTTTTATGTTTTCCTAAATCAATATGCTTAAGCGGATTTGCTTTTAATGCTTTAGCTTCCTCAATCCATGAATGGATATTATCTATATCGTGTATGGAGGTATAATGTTTCATCTTGCTGTTGTTTCTTTTTACACCTACAAAGTTTTTATACCTACAAGGTTTATAAAACCTTGCTGGACTATCTTAAACCTTGCAGGATTATTTTATTTTAGTAAACGGTGCTTTGTTATTCATAGCATTTACTATGAAATTATCTTCCAATCCGTTTACTATCCATGTTTCTATATTTGCTTTTTTTGTTACTTCAGCGGCTTCAATTTTAGATTGCATACCGCCGCTTCCGTGCGACGATTTTGAACTTACTACCTGCTTTAACAACTCCTCAAAATCTTCAACTACTTCAATGGTTTTTGGTGTGCCATTCTCCATAGATTCCTTGGTATAAATACCGTTTGTATTGGTAGCAATAATAAACAAATCTGCTTTTAAAAGAGACGCTGTTAATGCCCCTAATTTATCGTTATCTCCAAACTTAATCTCGTCGGTGGCAACGGTATCATTTTCATTAATGATTGGAATATAATTATTATTGACCAAAACATTAATAGTGTTTACAATATTTGTTCGGCTTTGTTCCCTTTCAAAATCGGAATACGACAACAAACACTGCGACGTCAACAACCCCGCTTCTCTAAAAATTTCTTGATAGATGCGAATTAAATGTGGCTGGCCAATAGATGCCAATGCTTGCTTCACATTAATATCTTTGCCTTTGCTTTCCAGTTTCACAAACTGTTTTGCCACGGCAATAGCTCCCGAACTTACAATAATGAACTCGCAAGTATCTTGTAAATGAGCGATTTGATTCGCCATATCTTCAATCTTACCTCTAGAGATGTTATCCGTTTCTTTAGTAAGGGTATTAGAACCTACTTTTAGCAATATTCTTTTTTTCTTTTGCATGCTTATCTTATTTGTCCATTGCCATGAACATACCATTTATTGGTTACCAAATGTTCCAACCCGATAGGGCCTCTTTGGTGTAATTTATCGGTACTGATTGCCAGCTCACCACCTAAACCTAATTGGCTACCATCGGTAAAACGAGTAGATGCATTATGATAAACCGCCGCTGTATCTACATTGGCCATAAAAGTTTCAGCAACATCGTTATTTGTTGTGATAATAGAAGATGAATGACCACCAGAATATTTATTAATCATAGCGATCGTAGCTTCATTAGAATCTATTTCAGCCATAGCAATTTTATAATCTAAAAATTCCTCATACCAGATATCATCAGACTCAATGGCTTCAACACCTTCAAATTTTGAAATGGCTTCATCACCTAAAATCTGTACTTTAAATTCTTTTAATTTAGAAATCAAAGCTTTAATAAAAGCTTCTTTATTTGGTAGATTTTCATCAATCAACACCTTATCTAAAGCATTACATGCTGAAATTTTAGCTGTTTTCGCATTGATAATCACGTTTAAAGCAATTTGTTGGTCTGCGTCTTTGTGAACATACACAAAGTTATTTCCTCGTCCACTGATAATTACCGGACATGTAGCATGTTGCTTAACAAAAGCAATTAAACGCTCGCCTCCACGAGGTACTATTAAATCCACTTTTTGGGTTGGATTTTCTAAAAAAGCCTGTGTCTCCGTTCTGTTGAATTGTAGATATTCAACCCAATCGGTTGAAGCACCATGTTCTTTCAATGCTTGATGCCACAATTCAACTATTTTTAAATTAGATTTTAAAGACTCTTTCCCTCCTTTTAATAGAATTTTATTTCCCGATTTAAAAGCGATTCCTGCGGCCTCGACTGTCACATCTGGTCTCGATTCATAAATAATCAACACCGTTCCAAAAGAAGCTGTTTTATTGTAAACTTGCATCCCGTTATCATGCTTAAAACTAAAGCGTTCAATACCTACAGGATCTCTTTGTGCTGCTAAATGTGTTACCGAAGCAATCATTTCATCCACTTTGGAATCATCTACTTTTAAACGGTCGTACATAGAAATATCAGCACCATCATAAGCATCTAAATCGGCTTTGTTAATCTTAATAATAGCGGCTCTTTCAGAATCTAAAAGTGTTGCCATTTTAAGTAATACGTCGTTTCTTGTTTCTATGTTTAATAAAGTATTCATTTTTTTGTTTTTTTGTTTTGAGTTACAAAGTTTCAAAGCTGCAAAGTTACAAAGTTAGTGAGCTGCTTAGCTGTAAAATTGTCTGCCTGTTAGATTTTGATACTTTTACTCTTAGGCACTCTGTTTCTCAGTTACTTTGAAACTTTGAAACTTTGATACTTTGAAACTCTGTTACTTTGAAACTTCTTTCTATTTCTCAACTTCTATTGGCTCTAGAGTTTTCTTAAGTGCTTCAAAAAATTGATTTACATGTGCTTTTTTAATGGTTAATGGTGGTAAAATTCTAATTAACTTTTTGTTTGAAGCGCCACCGGTGAAAACATGATGCTCATAAATAAGCTTTTTCCTTAGCTCTCCAACTTCAAAATCGAATTCCAATCCAATCATTAATCCTTTTCCTTTAATAGTTTTTATCTGCGGAATTGTTTTAGCGATGCTAATAAAATATGCTGAAATGTCATTGACATTATCTATCAATTTCTCATCTTCAATCGTATTTAAAACCGCTAACCCTGCCGCACAGGCTAAATGATTTCCGCCAAATGTGGTACCCAACATACCGTGTTTTGCTTCAATACTTGGATGTATTAAAATGCCTCCTATCGGAAAACCATTCCCCATACCTTTAGCAATTGAAATAATTTCCGGTGTTACATTGTAATACTGAAACGCAAAGAATTTCCCGGAACGTCCGTAACCCGATTGCACCTCATCAGCAATAAAATAGGTATTGTTCGCTTTACAAAGTGCGTCTACTTGCTCAAAAAACTCGGCAGTTCCTTGGTCTAATCCGCCAACCCCTTGAATAAATTCTACAATAACCGCACAAACATCACCTTTTTCTAATTCTCTTTTAACACCTTCAACATCATTCAAAGCCAAAAAAGTGACTTGTTGTTGTGCATTGATGGGGGCTACAATGTTTTTATTATCAGTTACTGCCACCGCTGCCGATGTACGCCCATGAAACCCATTATTAAAAGCGATAACTCGTGCTTTACCTGTTTTAAACGAAGCTAGCTTTAAAGCATTTTCATTGGCTTCAGCACCCGAATTGCACAAAAACAATTCATAATCTTTACAACCTGATAATTTTTCAATTTTATCAGCTAATGCAACCTGCAACGGATTTTGAATCGCATTGGAATAAAATCCAAGTTTAGAAACTTGATTGGTAACGGCTTCTACATAATTGGGATGCGAATGCCCTATAGAAATTACGGCATGACCTCCGTAAAGGTCTAAATATTCAACTCCTGCATCGTCGTAAACGTGCATATCTTTTCCAGAAACTGGAGTTACATTATATAATGGATAAACGTCAAATAATGGCATTTTAATTCTTTTTAATTTGATTAATTTTTTCAAACGAAGCCACAATACCTTGTATTAAGGCGGAACTCAATCCTTGGTGCTCCATGGCATTTAAACCTTCAATAGTACAACCACTTGGAGTTGTTACGCGGTCTATTTCCTGCTCTGGATGTCTTCCTGATTCCAGTAACAAACTGGCGGCCCCAAAACACGTTTGTGTAGCTAATTCATGTGCCTGTTCTGCTTCAAAACCTAATTGTATGGCACCTTGCGTTGTAGCACGCACAAGGCGCATCCAAAATGCAATACCACTGGCACAAATAACGGTTGCTGCTTGCACCAAATCTTCAGGAATTACCATGGTTGTTCCTAATTGGTTAAATATATTTTGAGCTAAAGCCACCTTATCTTGCGCTTTGTCATTGGCTGCAATACAAGTCATGGATTTACCAATAGAAATAGCCGTATTTGGCATCACACGAATGATGTTTTTATCTTTCCCTAGAATACCTTCAATTCTAGCAATATCAACACCTGCAGCCACCGAAATAACCACATGATTAGCGGTAATCTTAGAAGCAACACTTTCTAACACCGCATTGATATGTTTTGGTTGCAAAGCGAATATTACCATATCCGATTGTTCTACAGCTAATATATTATCACTGGTAACAGTAACATTATCTACCGAATTAAAACTATTTACAGCCGTCGTATTCTTATCGCTTAAGTATAAAGACGTAAACGTTTTATTTTTAATCAGCCCTTTTGCAATAGAGCTTCCTAAGTTTCCTGTTCCTATAATAGCTATTTTCATAGTGTCGTTATTGGTTGTTAGTCATTATTTTTAATTATTTTCCTCCCCTAATTCCTCCGAAAAAAGGGAAAAACCCACATAAATCCCTTCCTTTTGGGAAGGTTAGCTGGGGTTTAAAAATAGGTCGCTTTTAACTGCAACCCTGTGGTTTCATCCAAACCAAACATTAAATTCATATTCTGAATTGCTTGGCCTGAAGCTCCTTTCAATAAATTATCAATAATACTTGTTACCAATAATTTATTATTGTGTTTATGTAAATGGATTAAACACTTATTTGTGTTAACCACTTGTTTTAAATGCAACACCTCATCTGAAACAAACGTGAATTTAGCATCATTATAAAATGTTTTAAATACATCTTTTGCCTCTTCTAAACTGCCTTCAAAATTAGTGTAAACTGTTGCAAAAATACCTCTTGAAAAATTCCCTCTATTTGGCATAAATAAAATTTCAGAATCAAAACTGCTTTGCAATTGATTAACCGATTGATTAATCTCACCTAAATGCTGATGTGTAAACGGTTTGTAATACGAAAAGTTATTATCTCTCCATGGAAAATGTGAGGTTTCAGATAATGATGTTCCCGCACCAGTAGCGCCTGTTACTGCATTGATGTGCACATCGTTATTTAGCAATCCTTTTTCAGCAAGTGGCAATAACGCCAATTGAATAGCTGTTGCAAAACATCCTGGATTTGCTATATAATTTGCTTTTTTAATGGCGTCTCTTTGTAATTCCGGTAAGCCGTAAACAAAGGTTTTATCATGAAACACTTTATCTTTTTCAAGACGGAAATCGTTTCCTAAATCAATAATCTTTGTATTTTCAGAAAATGCATTAGCCGATAAAAATTTCACAGAGTTTCCATGACCCAAACATAAAAATAGTACATCTACATGTGGATTGATGGTGTTGGTAAATTTTAAATCTAGGTCACCAAATAAATCTTGGTGCACACTGCTAATGTTATTTCCAGCATTGGATGTACTGTACACAAAGTCAATAGCAGCTTCTGGATGATTAATTAACAATCTAATTAGTTCACCAGCTGTATAACCAGCACCTCCAATAATACCTACTTGAATCATTTTTTAAGAATTTACTTGATGATATATTTTATTTTGATTTCCAAAGATTTTTATAAATCCTTTAGCTTCATCTGCTGTCCAACCTCTATTTTCTTCACCATAGCTACCAAACTTAGCATTCATTAAATCGTGTTCAGAACTAATGCCATCTAAGTTAAAATGATATGGCTTTAATGTTACAAACACATCGCCAGTTACCATTTCTTGACTGCTCTGTAAAAAAGCTTCAATATTACGCATCACTGGATCTAAATATTGCCCTTCGTGTAAATGCATGCCATAGAAACTCGCTAAATATTCTTTGTGTTGTAATTGCCATTTAGTAAGCGTGTGTTTTTCTAACAGGTGATGTGCTTTAATGGTAATTAATGCCGCAGGTGCTTCAAAACCAACACGCCCTTTAATACCTACAATCGTATCACCCACATGAATATCTCTACCAATAGCATAAGCTTTAGCCAAATTATTTAGGGTTTCAATATTAATTTCAGGATCGTTTTCAATACCGTTTACAGCAACCAACTCGCCTTTTTCAAAAGTTAATTTTACTTTTTCTTCTTCAGCATGCTTTAATTGCGAAGGGTAGGCGCTATCTGGCAATGGTTTATCTGAGGTTAAGGTTTCAGAGCCGCCAACACTGGTTCCCCAAAGTCCTTTGTTAACCGAGTATTTTGCTTTTTCCCAAGACATATCAATCCCATTGGCTTTTAAATAGTCAATTTCTTCTTGTCTGGTTAATTTCTCGTCTCTAATTGGCGTAATGATTTGGATTTCCGGAGCCAATGTTTGAAAAATCATATCGAAACGCACTTGGTCGTTTCCTGCGCCTGTACTACCATGTGCAATATATTCGGCACCTATACTTTTAGCATACTCAACAATTTCGATAGCCTGAATAATACGTTCGGCACTAACAGAAAGCGGATAGGTGTTGTTTTTTAACACATTACCAAAAATTAAATACTTCACTACTTTTTGATAAAATGTCGCTACAGCATCAATATTCTTATAGGTTGAAACACCCATTTTGTAGGCGTTCGATTCTATATGCTCAATTTCGGCTTTTGTAAATCCACCTGTATTTACGCTCACCGCATGTACATCAAACTTTTTAGATAAACTTACGGCACAATATGATGTGTCTAATCCGCCACTATATGCTATTACTAATTTTTTCATTGAAAATCATTTTTTTTATTTCCGCGAAGGCGGAAATCATTTTTTATCTTTTTTTAAAAACATGGTTTCTTTAATATGTTTTAATCTATTAAAAACCTTCTCTTTTATTTTTTTGGGTTCACTTTTATCTTTATCCTTTGGGTCATACAACATTCCTGTACACAAACACATTTTTCTGTTGGTACGTGTTAAAACATCATAATTTTTACAGGTTTGGCAGCCATCCCAAAAGGTTGGATCGTCGGTTAATTCTGAAAACGGTACGGGCTTATAGCCTAAATCCGTATTCATTTTCATTACAGCTAAACCCGTTGTAATACTAAACACTTTCGCATCGGGAAACTTGGTTCTTGAATGTTTAAATACTTTATGCTTTATTTTTTTTGCTAAACCAGCACCTCTATAATCGGGATGAACAATTAAACCGGAATTGGCTACAAACTTACCATGACCCCAAAGCTCAATATAACAAAAGCCTGCAAACGTATCACCATCTAAAGCAATAACGGCATTTCCGTTTACCATTTTCTTTGTTATATATTCGGGTGTTCTTCTGGCAATACCCGTGCCTCTAACAGCGGCAGATTCTGCAATAGTTTCGCAAATAATTTCTGCGTATTTAGAATGTGATATATCGGCAATAACAATTTTCATTGTCTTGATTTTGAATTAACTGTTATAAAAATGTTTTTTTTATTGATATAAGAACCGGACTCACCTAGGTTCATAAAAAGAAGCTCACCCTTACGGGCGACGGGGAAAAAAGCGACGCTCACCACAAGTAATTATTGTAGTTGAAGTGTAATAAAACGATATGTTTGAAATATCTTTAAACATTTTTCTTTTTAGAGGCGTAAAAGTATTATTTTATTTTTTATGATAAAAACGAAATGTAGGGTTTTTGTTGAATATTACGAATTATTAACAGAACTAAGCCATTAACGTGGGATTTTCTAAAAATAAACCCATTAATTGTGTTTTTTTTAACAACACTATTTAAAAAGTATCCTAACCATCCCTTAAGTACCTAAAATAGAATCTACGCCATCAAACAAACGAGGACAAATCTTTATTTTTTATTAGTTCAGTTCCCTGACCCAAATATTCCGATAGCTAACACCACTGTTATCTCCGTGGTCTTGCAGCATTAATGGCGCCTTACCGTGTGGGGTGTTTTTTGGCCAGCCAATATATTCGGTAGTTCCTTTAATCGTTACGTGGTCTTGAATCAACACGTTATTATGGAGTACTGTAATGGTAGCCGATTTTGTTTTATTTCCTTTGGAATCAAACTCAGGGGCATGGTAAATAATATCATACACATTCCAATCTCCTGTTGGCGCAGATGCTTTTGCTAATGGAATGGACTGTTTGTAAATAGACCCCACTTGCCCATTAACATAAGTATCATTATTATTATTGTCCAACACCTGAACTTCATAGCGCTTTTGAAGAAATACACCACTATTGCTTTTGCTTTGATTAGAACCTGTGTTTTCAAGTGAAGAACGCCATTCTATATGCAATTGAACACTACCGAAATTCCTTTTTGTTTGAATATCTCCCGTTTTGTCTTTAACTGTCATACTACCATCATTATTTAAAACCCACTTCACTTCAGTGGAATCAATCACTGAAATCCATTCATCAAAATTGGCCCCATCAAAGAGCACAATGGCATCTGATGGTATTTTTGTTTCTGGATCTACGATCACTACTTTAGGTTTTGGCTCCCAAATTTCAGTCTCTTCTGGTTTTGTTGGTTCTTGAGCAACAGTTACGGTTACATTGGACGCAAAAAAAAGTAAGCCTAAAATTCCAATTGTTATTATTCTTTTCATTGCTAAGAGTTTTATTTTTTATTAAATACCAAGTATTCTTCTTAATTGATCTTCATCTGTATTACCTCCACCGGCAAAATCATCGAACGCCTTATTGGTGGCTTCAATAATATGGTTTGTTATAAATGAAACACCCTCTTTTGCGCCTTGTTCCGGGCTTTTAATAACGCATTCCCATTCCAGAACCGCCCAAACATCACATCCATATTCTGTAAGTTTTGAGAACACCTTTTTAAAATCCACCTGACCATCTCCAGGCGAACGATAACGTCCTGCTCTATCTTTCCAGTCATTATACCCTCCAAACGTTCCCTTTTTTCCTGTTGGATTAAATTCTGAGTCCTTCACATGGAACGCTTTAATAAATTGATGGTAATGATCTATGTAGGCCATGTAATCAAGTTGCTGAAGCACAAAATGTGATGGATCGTATAAAATATTAACCCTTTTATGATTTCCTGTTGCTGCCAAAAAACGCTCAAACGTATCTCCGTCATGGATATCCTCTACCGGATGCACTTCATAACATACATCCACGCCATTGTCCTCAAATGCATTTAAAATTGGCTTCCAGCGGTCAGCAAGTTCTCTAAATCCCATATCCACTAACCCTTTTGGTTGTTGAGGCCATGGATGCACCATGGGCCATAACAAAGACCCTGAAAATGTAGCATGCGCTTTTAATTTCAATCGCCTACTTGCAATGGCCGCATGTTTCATTTCTTGAATGGCCCAAGCTGTTCTTTCTTTTGGTTTTCCTTTTAAATGGGCTGGGGCAAATGCATCAAACAGGATGTCATATGCCGGATGCACTGCCACTAACTGCCCTTGGATATGGGTGGAAAGTTCTGTTAATTCTAAACCATAAGAGTTTATTTTTCCTAGCAACTCATCACAATAGGTTTGGCTTTCTGCCGCTTTTGACAAATCAATAAGTCGTTCGTCAAGCGTTGGCATTTGAATGCCTTTATACCCTAAATCACTTGCCCATTTACATAACCCATCCAAAGAATTGAATGGTGCTTTGTCATCCATAAATTGCGCTAAAAATATGGCAGGTCCTTTTATAGTCTTCATTAATCTACGTTTTCAATGTTCACCCAAATATTTCCGTTTTGATGGGATTCAACCACTTTTTCAATAAAACTCATACCTCTTACGCCATCAATCATGGTAGGAAATTCACCATGGTCATAAGGTTCTTTATTAATGGCTTTTGCTACACCTTTATAAATGTTCCCCATAGAGTCAAAAATACCTTCAGGATGTCCTGGTGGTAATTTAGTGCCATCCAAGGATAGTTTGGAATTGTAAGTGTGTCCGGGTTTCAATACCCTAAGTGGCTTTCCATCTTTCATTAAATATAGATAATTGGGGTTTTCTTGTTCCCACTTTAGCCCAGCTTTATCTCCATACACTTTTACAATAAAATTGTTTTCCTCACCTGTTGCAATTTGGCTAGCACATATAACACCCTTAACGTTATTGCTACAGCGCAACAAAACCGTTCCATCTATATCCATTTTATTGTCTGAGTACAGATAATTCAAATCTGCCAAAACAGATTCAATTTTTATTCCTGAAACATATTCTAACATATCGAATGCGTGTGTACCAATATCACCAACACAACAACTGATTCCTGATTTTTCAGGATTCAATCGCCATGTGGTTAAACGCTTTTCCTTATTGTGAATGATTGGGTTTATCCAACCTTGATAATATTGCGCATCCACTTTTTGAATTGTGCCCAATTCACCATTTTTAATCATCTCACGCATTTGCCTAATCATGGGATACCCTGTATACGTATAGGTAACGGCAAAAACGGTCCTCGCTATTTTTAAGGTATCGTTTAAAACCTTGGCTTCTTCAAAAGTGGTGGTCATCGGTTTTTCACAGATGACATTAAACCCATTCTCCAATAATTTTTTCGCCATGGGAAAATGAAGAAAGTTTGGTGTAAGAATGGACACCACTTGCATTCTTTCATTCAAAGGAAGTTTTAATTCCTCTTCAATTAAGGCATCAAAGTCTTTATAAACCCTATTGGTTGGCAAGCCTATCTTTTCAGCAAAACCAATATTTTCCTCCCATAAAGGATTAAAAACACCACCAACTATTTGATATTTATCATACATTGCCGATGCTATCCGATGCAGTACCCCTATTAAAGAATCGCCTCCACCACCTAAAATACCTAATCTGATCTTTGAGCCCATCAATTGTGTTTAAACTTTATATTCTACTTTTTCGTTTTTGAATAAAATGGCGAAAAACAGCAATACACCTACTGCAAACAATGCCGGAAATGTCCATAGATCACTCCAACTATGAGTCCCATCTGCCAGCACGTTTTTGTCAGCTATTTGTCCTGCAACCCAAAAGCCAACTAACATTCCAACGCCATAGGTTGCCAATGTTATCAATCCCTGGGCGGCACTTTTTACTTTTTCACCTGCTTTAGCATCGGTATAAATTTGACCGGACACAAAGAAAAAATCATAGCAAATCCCATGTAAAGCAATACCAATGGCTAGCATAAAAAATAAATCTCCAGCATTTCCGTAAGCAAATAGGGCATATCTAATCCCCCAAGCGAGCATGCCAAAAAGGATGGTTTTTTTAAATCCGAATCTTTTAAAAAAGAACGGCAACAACAGCATAAAACCTACTTCGGAAATTTGCCCCAAAGCTGCCCAAGCTGTAGAATCCTCAACTTTATATTCCGTTAAAAAAAGACTGATGTTTTGATAGTAGAATGCCAATGGTATACAGATCAATACAGAAGAAACAAAGAACACCAAAAAGTTTTTGTCTTTCAATAATTTCAACGCATCCAAACCAAGTGTTTCTGATAAAGACACTTTTTCTCCTTTCACTGTTTTTGGCGGCGTTTTTGGTAGCGTAAAACTGAAAACACCCAATACCGCTGACGCAATAGCCACCATAGTAAAGGTATTTGACAGCATGCCAGATGCAATATTGCTTTCAGAATCCCACTTAAAAACAAAACTTATTATCAGCCCAGCAATAATCCAGCCAATAGTACCAAAAACCCTAATCATGGGAAAATCCTTGGCAGGGTTTTTCATCTGGTTAAATGATACTGAATTGACCAAGGCCAACGTAGGCATATAAGCAACCATATAACTCAATACATAAAAATAAAAGTTTGCGAACTCAGTTGATTGAGACATTTGATACATTAAAACAGCCCCTATAAGATGCAAAACCCCAAGTATCTTTTCAGCATTAAAAAATCTATCGGCTATCAATCCAATAATAAAAGGCGCAATGATAGCACCCCAAGATTGGGTTGAAAATGCCATTCCTGTTTCTGCTCCTGTAGCATTTAAATTATTCCCCAGAAAAGAACCTAAAGTCACAAACCATCCTCCCCAAATAAAAAACTCGAGGAACATCATAAAGGACAATTGAAATTGCGTTGATTTTTTCATAAAGAGTTTAGTTAGTTAAATTTTTATTTCAGTTCATTCGCAACCTTTAAAAGTAATTTTTTTGTTGCATTAATACCATCTTCCTCACTTAATCTTGTACCCTCGTATTCTACACCTACATAACCTTTATAACCACCGTCTTTAACAATTTGCATCATTTTCCCATAATCAATGATAGTTTCGTTGCCATCTTTATCAAAATCATAGGATTTAGCGCTAACTGCTTTTGCGTAAGGCATCATTTGTTGCACACCGCCGTATCGGTCGTATTCTTCTATACATTTGGCACCCCCTTGTTCACCACCTTCACGTTTTAAACAAAAGTTGCCAAAATCGGGTAGCACACCACAATTGTGCATATTTACACCTTTCATAACTTCTACAAGTAAAGGTGCATTTGAAGATAAATATCCATGATTTTCTACGATCACATCAATACCTTTTGTTTTGGCATAAATGGCCAAATCTGTTAAACTCTTAACGGATTGTTGCACCCAAACCGTTGGGTCTTCACTTCCAAACAAATTAACACGCACATAATAGCATCCTAAAAAAGCAGCGGCATCAATCCATTTTTTATGATTCCCTACACCCTGAAGCCTTTCCTTTTCATCTGGTGATGCCAAGTCGCCTTCATTGTCAACCATAATCCCGACATTTTTTAAACCATTGGCTTCGCTTTTCATTTTCAAGGAATCCAAAACTTCTTGCAAGGCGGCTTTAGAATCGGCACTATCCTTATAAAGTGGTTTATAAAGCTGGCTCACATACTCTAAACCTTCAAATCCCATTTCTTTAGCTTTATCGGCAAAATCTATTGGATTAAATGTTTTATCCATAATCATATTATGTATGGACCATTCGGCCAACGATAATTTAAAAAACGGTTTTGAAATTGCTTGGGTTTCTTCGGTTACTGAACTTTCAGTGCTTTTCTTTTTTTTATTGTTTACGCAGCCCAAAAGGATGAGCAAAAAAAGTAAAACAAAAATTGAAAGCACTTTTCTGTTAAGGGTGTTCATTTTCATTAGTCTAGTTTGTTTAAAAAAATTTAGAAGTTGAAAATTATAAAATCCATTTACCAATTTTGTGTATATTTATTCAGTGAAAGAATTTAAACAAACAAAGCCTTTCAAAAAACCGGTTCAAGTTTTTTTTGTCGATATTCCAAAGGGGTGCATTTTTCTTGCTTTTTGAAAACGGTTGAAAAATATTGACTGGTTGAAAATCCACAAGCAAATGCCACTTCAGATACTGTGATAAATTCGTCTTTAATTAAAATCTCTTTTGACATTTCAATGCGTTTCATCATTAAATAACGCATTGGTGTTAAATTGGTTAGCTGTTTGCAGTGATGGGTAAATCTTGTCAACCCAACCCCAGCTGATTTGGCCATATCTTCAATGGTCCATGCTTCTGATAAATTATTGTTTAACTCACTTAAAAATAATTTGACACTTCTAGAACTATCGGTTAGTTGTTCATTAAGTTCAACTTCCTCCTCTAGCAATAAATCTAAAATCAAAATCAATAAATAATTGATTAACAACCTTATTCTTGATGAATTACTCCCTTCTACATCTGTATCTACTGCCTTTCCTATTCTTTGAAAGCAATCCCGTATACGTTTATCTGCTTTCCATAAAATCTTTTCGTTTTGCCTTAATATGATTGTAAGCTTTTCAAGATCATTGGGTGCCAACATAATCCAGTCTGGCCAAACCCAGTTTTGATGTGGCCTTCTAACTTCCAAATCCAAAATAACCCAGTAGAATTTTCCCATCCCAATGGAAGGATTCCCTACTTTATGCACTTCCCAAGGCCTAGTGATTGTTAAGTAATTGGGTAAAAGCACCATATCTTTATTCTGCTGGGCATAAGGCATGGTACCCGACTCTAAAAAATGTATTTCAATACCTTCATTTCTATGCCAATCTAAACCCCAATCTTGTGGCTCATTGGCATCCCAATACCCAACGCTGTTCAACCCTTTGGTGTCATCGGTCAACCTATCTCCTGGATAGGTGTATCTTGCCAGGGCCTTAAACTTTAGTTTCTTTCTGTTTACAGCATCAACAAGCGGCAAACAGGTGTCAGCCTGATAGACAATCCCGTCCGCTTCAAAGGGCGTTATTCTTTGTACATTTATCTTCACTGAAAAAAATTAAACACAATTAACACGCAAAATACTTAATTTGGCGAGAAATGTATAATATTATACACATTTAATTATCAAATTATTAAAAAATTTACATTTAAATGAGCAATATTGAAATCAAAGTTTCAGAAGAAGAGTACGATGCAATTGTTGTTGGCACTGGTATTTCTGGCGGATGGGCTGCCAAAGAGCTTTGCGAAAAAGGATTAAAAACATTGGTTCTTGAACGTGGCAGAATGGTTAAACATGTTGTAGATTACCCAACAGCAAACATGGATCCTTGGGATTTTCCTGATGGTGGTGACGCAACCAGGGAAACCATTATGCGCAAACCAAAACAGCATCGTACCGGATCAGTAACTGAGCAAGCTACTGAGCACTTTTTTGTTGATGATATTAAACATCCTTATAATGAAGACCGCCGTTTTGACTGGATAAGAGGATATCATGTGGGAGGACGTTCATTAATGTGGGGAAGACAAAGTTATAGGCTTAGTGACATTGATTTTGAAGCAAATAAAAAAGAAGGTATTGGTATAGATTGGCCCGTACGTTATAAAGATATTGCTCCATGGTATGATTATGTTGAAGAATTTATAGGGGTTAGTGGTGAAAATTTAGGCCTCAAACAACTCCCAGACCAAAAGTTATTAAAACCCATGAACCTTAATTGTGTTGAAGAGCATTTAAAAAGTAAAATCTCAGAATCGTTTGATGATGGCAGACTACTAACCATAGGCAGAACAGCACATGTTACCGAAGGCACCAAACCTGGTTTAGGCAGGAGCACTTGCCAATACAGAAACAGATGTGCAAGAGGCTGTCCTTTTGGCGCCTATTTTAGCAGTAATTCATCAACATTACCTACCGCCGAAGCCACAGGAAATATGACCTTAAGGCCCAATTCTATAGTAAGTGAGGTTATTTATGATGACACCACAAAAAAAGCCACAGGGGTCAAAGTGATTGATGTAGAAACCAAGGAAACCATTGTTTATAATGCAAAAGTTATTTTCTTATGTGCTTCAACCATGGCATCGGCATCTATTCTACTTCAATCAAAATCAGAACGTTTCCCTAACGGACTGGGAAATGACAGTGGTGAATTAGGGCATAATATTATGGATCATCATTTTCATGTCGGGGCATCTGCAAAAACTGACTTGTTTAATGATAAATACACCAAAGGAAGGAGAGCCAATGGAATTTATATTCCAAGGTTTAGAAATCTTGGAGGCAAAACCGACACAAAAGAATTCAAAAGGGGCTATGGTTATCAAGGTGGTGCATCAAGAGAAAGTGTTTCTGAACTGGTAGCCGAATTAAAATATGGCCCAAAACTAAAAGAAGCCATTTTAAAACCAGGCGAATGGAACATTAAAATTACGGCATTTGGTGAAACGCTTCCTGACCATAAAAACAGAATGTACCTAGATTATAAAAAACTTGATGAATGGGGTTTACCCACAGTAACGTTTGATGCCGATTTTGGTGAAAACGAACTCGCGATGCGTAAAGACATGCAAGAACAAGCCGTGAAAATGTTAGAAGCAGCAGGATTTAAAGATGTTGAAGGATTTGATCAAGTTGAAGGAAGAGCCATGGGATTAGGAATCCATGAAATGGGAACAGCCAGAATGGGTAGAGACCCCAAAACGTCTGTATTAAATAAACACAATCAAATACATTCCTGTCCTAATGTATATGTAACCGATGGCTCATTTATGACATCTTCAGCTTGCCAAAATCCATCATTGACCTATATGGCATTTACAGCCAGAGCCGCAAATCATGCTGCTGAACAATTGAAAAAAGGAAACCTTTAAATGGTTAAAAGAATCAAATTCTAACAACAAACAAATGGGGCGTTTAGCTTTAAATTCAATTGATTATACATATGATGCCATTGTTGTTGGCACAGGTATTTCTGGTGGTTGGGCGGCCAAGGAACTTTGTGAGAATGGATTAAAAACCTTGGTTCTTGATCGTGGAAGAATGGTCAGGCATGTTAAAGACTATCCTACCACAAACCTCGATCCATGGGACATGCCCAATGGTGGAGCTCCTTCCAGAGAAACCAAAGAACGTAAACCTAAGCAACACCGTACGGGGTTTGTCACTGATGAAGCACATCAACATTTCTTTGTTGACGATTTAAAACATCCCTATAATGAAGACCACCGTTTTGATTGGATTAGAGGATATCATGTTGGAGGACGCTCCATTGTGTGGGGAAGACATAGTTATCGGTGGAGCGATATAGATTTTGAGGCCAATTTAAAAGATGGCATTGGTGTAGATTGGCCCGTGAGATATAAAGAAATTGAATCTTGGCATGACCATGTTGAGGAATATATTGGTGTATGTGGTGAAAATCTGGGTATCAAACAACTTCCAGACCAAAAGCTTTTAAAGCCAATGAATTTGAATTGTGTTGAGGAATATTTTAGAAGTAAAGTCGTCGAAAATTTTAACAACCGGGTTGTTACACATGGTAGAGTTGCCTATACTACAGAGGGCACAAAACCAGGTTTAGGAAGATCTACTTGCCAGTATAGGGATAGATGTATGCGTGGCTGTCCGTTTGGTGCTTATTTTAGCAGTAATTCATCCACGCTCCCAGCAGCCGAAGCTACAGGAAATATGGCCTTAAGGCCTTTTTCAATTGTTCACGAAGTTGTCTATGATGAACATCTTGGCAAAGCGACAGGTGTTAAAGTTATTGATACTGAAACCAAAGAATCTTTTGAATTTAAGGCTAAAGTGATTTTCTTATGTGCCTCATCAATGGCATCTGCCTCCATTTTATTACAATCAAAATCCAATCGATTCCCTAATGGGCTTGGTAATGATAGTGGTGAATTGGGACACAATCTTATGGACCATCACTTTAGTGTGGGCGCTCATGGTACCGCAGTAGGATTTGATGACAAATATTATAAAGGGAGACCACCTGCAGCTATATATATTCCAAGATTTAGAAATTTAGGTGGTGATACCGACCAAAAAGACTTTATAAGAGGTTATGGTTATGAAGGTGGTGCTGGAAGAGGCCGTTTGTCAGATATCGTCACTGAGCTTAAATATGGTCCTGATTTAAAAGAAGCCATCTTAAAGCCCGGTGAATGGCGTCTGGGAATAACTGCCTTTGGAGAAACGCTTCCAAATCACAATAACCGAATGTATTTAAATTATGA
The DNA here is from genome assembly GCF_044335535.1 of Mariniflexile sp. HMF6888. Classification (NCBI taxonomy): domain Bacteria; kingdom Pseudomonadati; phylum Bacteroidota; class Flavobacteriia; order Flavobacteriales; family Flavobacteriaceae; genus Mariniflexile; species Mariniflexile sp. HMF6888. The sequence goes on from NZ_JBIQVZ010000001.1 coordinate 686,785, forward strand.
AAAGAAAAATGAATGGGGTTTACCAACCATAACTTTCGATGCTAATTTTGGTGACAATGAACATGCCATGCGTAAAGACATGAAAGAACAGGTCGTTAAAATGCTAGAAGCAGGAGGCTTTAAAAACATTGAAGCTTATGACGATATTGGAGGCATGGGCTTGGGTATTCGCGAAATGGGATTTGCCCGTATGGGAAAAGATCCCAAAACATCCGTCCTTAATAAATACAACCAAGTACATACCTGTAAAAATATATATGTCACTGATGGTGCTTTTATGGCTTCTTCTGCCTGTCAAAACCCGTCACTTAGCTATATGGCTTTTACGGCTAGAGCTGCTAATCACGCAGCAAACGAATTAAAAAACAACAACTTATAAATACCACATTATGAAACGTAGAGACGTATTAAAAAATATAGGATTTACAGCTGGCTTTTTTGTAGCCACACCCTCCATTATCAGTTTGTTGCAAAGTTGCACCAGTGATGTTAAAATATGGACTCCTGAATTTTTAAGCCCAGAACAAGGCATTGTACTAACAAACTTGGTTGACGTTATCTTACCAAAAACCGACATTCCATCAGCAACAGAAATGAATGTTCCACAGTTTATTGACAAGTATTTTAATGAAGTTTTAGAAGACGAACAACAAGAACAATTTAGAAATGCGTTTAACAATGTTTTGTCCATTCTAAAAAAAGATGGCGATGAATCTGTTGAAAAGATTTCAGAAGATGATTATAAATCCCTTTTGGATACATATATGTTGGGGGAAGATGACATTGACCAAGAAAGAGAAGATAATCCAGAGTCCTTGGAAATGACAAAATCTGAATTCTTAAATAATTTAAAATGGATGACCATAAAAGCTTATGTTACTACTGAAGAAATAGGTGAACATGTTTTAGCCTACGATCCTGTTCCTAGCGCCTATTACTGTGGTGACCTGCAAGAATTGACAGGCGGAAAATCCTGGTCACTATAAAATAACTTAATAACTCTTTTAATTATGGTACGTCTTTTAGGTAAATTATTTATTTTTATTTTATGTCTATCACTTTCTTCAAATTGTCAAAAGAGAGAAAAAAAAGAAACTGAAAATTGGATACAACTTTTTAACGGAAAGGATTTAACCGGATGGGCTGTTAAAATAAATGGGGACCCGTTACATGAAAATATACATAATACCTTTAGGGTTGAAGATAGTATTTTAAAGGTTTCCTATGATGGGTATGATGATTTTGGAACATCCTTTGGGCATATGTTTTATGAAAAACCGTTTTCAAATTATATATTAAGATTACAATATAGGTTTAAAGGTGAACAGGCAAAAGGGGGAAGTCCATGGGCCACCAAAAACAGCGGCATTATGATTCACTCACAATCCCCAGAAAGTATGGAATTAAATCAAGCTTTTCCTGTTTCATTAGAAGTTCAACTGTTAGGCGGTCTTGAAGAAGGTGTAGAACGACCTACCGGTAATTTATGTACTCCTGGTATGCATGTAACCATGAATGGAAAATTAATCACAGAACATTGCATCTCTTCTACTTCTCCAACTTTTTATGGAGATGAATGGATTGATGTTGAAGTTGAAGTCCATAATGATTCCCTTATCACGCACAGAATAAATGGAAAAGACGTGATTTCATATTCAAAACCAGTATTTGGTGGTGAATACAATACTACTTTTAAAGAAGGAGAAGCCGTTAAAAGCGGATATATTTCATTACAAAGTGAAAGTCATCCCATTGAATTTAAAAATATTGAATTGTTAGAGCTAAAACCATAGTATTTTAAATATTTGTAAATGAAAACCAACCACCAAACTAGCAGACGATCTTTTATAAAAAAATCATCGCTAACAGCACTTGGCATATCAATCATACCAAGACATGTTATGGGTAAATGCTTCATTCCTCCAAGTGACAAATTGAATATTGCTATAATAGGTGGTGGTGGAAAAGGTTTTAGTGACGCCGTATGGTGCATCTAATATTGCAGCTATATGTGATGTAGACTGGAATAGAGCCACTCAAGCTTTTGAACTATTTCCAAATGCCAAAAAATTTAAAGATTACAGAAACCTTTTAGATGTGATGAAAGATATTGATGCTATTACGGTATCAACACCAGATCACACCCATGCCGTGATTGCTTTGGCTGGCATGCAATTAAACAAACATGTTTATGTGCAAAAACCATTGACCCACAATATTTATGAAGCACGTAAACTTACAGAAGCTGCCAATAAATATAAAATAGTCTCCCAAATGGGTAACCAGGGAGCTTCAGGTAAAGGTGTTCAAACCATGATAGATTGGTTTGATTCTGGAATGATTGGCACAGTGAGCCAAGTACACGTGTGGACCAACAGACCTGTTTGACCCCAAGGGATTAAAACACCAACAGACAAACCCACTTTATTGAGTGGTTTAGATTGACATGGATAGGGCCTGCAAAATGGGTTGATTACCATCCGTTGTACCACCCCTTCAAATGGCGTGGTTGGTGGAATTTTGGAACAGGAGCCCTTGGCGATATGGGCTGTCATTTAGTTGATCCTCCATACAGAGTTTTAGGTTTAGGTTATCCAACTGAAGTTGAAAGCAGTGTGGGTACAGTTTTTACACAAGATTGGTTACCTGACTATTATCCAGAATCCTGTCCGCCTTCTTCAAGAACCCAATTAAAATTTGCTGCTACTGAAAAAAATCCTTCAGAAGTCAAATTAAACTGGACCGATGGTGGCTTGCGCCCGTTCCATCCAGATCTTATTCCGGCAGATCATCCCATTGGAGATGAAGATAATGCCAATGGTGTAATCATGATTGGTAAAAAAGGTATTATGACATGTGGTACTTATGGTTTGAATCCGAAAGTATATCTTAATTCCGGAGAAATCATAACACTTCCTTTAGAAGAAGAGAACACAGATGTATTACCAGAAAACGGCCATCAGGCAAAATGGGTTGAAGCCTGTAAAGATGGCTATGGTAGCAAGAAACATAGGGTTTTAACCTCTTCATTTGATTTTGCTGGTCCACTTACAGAGTCTATTTTAATGGGAAATTTGGCCATTAGAAGTTATAATTTAAGAGAAAACATCGAGGATGGTTTTGAATACTCTGGTCGTAAAAAATTGCTTTGGGATGGTGTCAACATGAAAATAACCAATTTTGAACCAGACAATCAGTTTGTAAAAAGAACATACAGAGAAGGTTGGAAATTAGATTGATCCGTCTTTATCACTCTTTTAATTACTCCACAATAAAATGACCACGCATCATAGCGTAATGCCCTGGGAAACTACATAAAAACTCATAAGTTCCTGGTGTGGGCGCTTCAAATTCAATGGCGGTAACTTGACCACCACCAATTAAATCGGTGTAAGCTATAATATCGTCTTGAGCTTCTTTTGGAATATATTTATTGTCTTTTTGAGTTGCTGCTTTCGTTGCAAATTCTACCAAATCTGCTCCTTGTTTCAATAACACAAAGTTATGTCCCATCACATTAACATCAAGTTTCCCTAAGTGTCTTAATGTAAGCTTTATCTTTTGACCAGCTTTAACTTTAATCTCTTTAGTGTTGTACTGCATCATATCATTAGCAGTTAAAACAATATTTGCAACGTTGTCATCTGCTTTAGTCTCAGATTTTTCTTGGGCGCTTGATTTTTCGTAGGTAAATCCTTCATTCTTTTTTTCTTCTTTACCTCCACAATTAAACATTAATATTACTGATAAAAGAGTCAATAATTGAATTTTAATACTTTTCATCTGTTTAAATTTATTTGTTTTTTAATGGTCAGATAGAATGCATGTTTATCATGTCGGGTGGTTTGCAACTTGTTAATGGACATTCCATATGTTAGTTTTTACACTGACTAAAATAAAAAAATCAAACTTGATTAACTAATATTATAACTATAAAATATAATCCGTACTTATAAAGTTTGACGCTTTTTTATCTAACAATTCATTTAAAATTGCATTATTATAATCGTTATCTTTTGATGCCACAAAGGTTCTAATTGAGAATGAGCGTAATGCATCATGAACACTCAATGTACCAAATGCAGAATCTTTTCTACCAGTGAATGGATACACATCGGGTCCGCGCTGGCAAGAACTGTTTAAATTAACACGACACACTAAATTAACCAATGTATCAATTAAAGGTGATAAGGTTTCGATGTTTTTCCCAAACAAGCTTACTTGTTGCCCATAATTAGATTCTGCCATATCGTGCAAAGGCTCTTCAATATCTGAAAATGGAATTACAGGAATTACAGGTCCAAATTGTTCTTCACTATACACTTTCATATCTGTATTAACAGGGTACAAAACCGCTGGAAAAATAAAATTCTCGGTTAATATGCCACCTTTTTCATTTAATATAGTAGCCCCTTTTTCCAAAGCATCGGCAATTAATTCTTTAATATACCCTGGTTTTTCAACTTCTGGAAGTGGTGTTAATTTCACTCCGGATTCCCAAGGATTTCCAAATTTAAGTGCATCAACTTTTGCCGTAAAACGTTTGTTAAATTCATCTACAACAGAATTGTGCACATATACTACTTTAAGTGCCGTACAGCGCTGTCCATTAAAAGACAATGTTCCTGCAATACATTCTTCAACTGTTAAATCCAAATCAGCATCGGGCAATACAATAGCAGGGTTTTTAGCTTCTAAACCTAAAACCATACGTAACCTATTTCCTTTAGGATGTTGCGCTTGCAAGGCATTTGCAGATTTACTGTTACCAATTAACGCCAACACATCTATTTTACCAGATTTCATAATTGGGGTTGCCAATACACGTCCACGCCCATAAATAACGTTAACAACGCCTTTTGGGAAGCTATTTTGAAAGGCTTCCAAAAGTGGTGAAATTAATAAAACCCCTAATTTTGCTGGTTTAAAAATGACAGGATTCCCCATAATTAATGCAGGAATAAGCAAGGTAAATGTTTCGTTTAGCGGGTAATTGTAAGGCCCTAAACATAAGACAACGCCTAATGGTCCTCTGCGAATGTGTGCGTATACACCATCATTTTTTTCAAATTTAGCAGAATCTCTATCAATTTGTTTGTAGGCTTCAATAGTATCGTAAATATAATCGACCGTTCTATCAAATTCTTTTTGTGAATCGGGTAGGTTTTTCCCAATTTCCCACATTAAAAGTTTTACGACAACATCTCTTTTGGTTTTCATTTGCTCCACAAACTTCTCCATGCAAGCAATTCTATCAACTACTTTCATCGTTGGCCACAAACCTTGACCTTTACCATAAGCTGTTAATGCCGAGTTTAGCACCTCCAAAGCTTCTTTTTCACCTAATTGCGGAATGGTTCCCAACAACGTTGGTTTGTAGTCTGGTGTTGAAGATATTGTTGAATACACTTCAGCGGTTTCACCTTTCCATTCAATTAATTCACCATTGGTTAAATAGGTTGTTTGATGAAGTAATGTATGTATTTTATATGGTTCTGGAATTTCAAATAAAGTCGTACTCATTTTTTAAAATTATATCATTAAAAGCTAAGAAACTGTTTAAATTTTATCTAAAAGCCATTTTTTGTTTCTTTTTGACCCATATTTCGTTGAATTTTTTTCTAATAGCTCTGCTATTAAAAAAAATACACCTCATCTGACTCAAAAATAATTCAAAAAAACATCAATAAACAAAACTTAAACAGTTTCTAATGCTAATATACCTATAATTTGGTACAATCACTTTTAAAAAAGGAAGCCCTCTTAAAAAAATATCAAATTCTTAACGTATTATTTACATGCAAAGAAAATGTATAAAACTCAAACGTTTTCGACCATTGAATCCAAAAAGAAAAAAACAAGGTTTAAACCAAGAATTGAAATAAATCGGGTTTATTGTTTAGATAGTCTCCATAAAAATTACGTTGTTTCATTTTAGTAATTAATGGTTCTAAATCGGCAGCCGATTTTAATTGAATCCCCACTACCGCTGAACCATTTTCACGATTCGTTTTCTTGGTGTATTGAAAGTGGGTAATATCATCATTGGGTCCTAAAATATCGACCACAAATTCTTTTAAGGCACCAGCACGCTGTGGAAACAGCACAATGAAATAATGTTTTAAATTGGCATATAACAAGGCACGTTCTTTTATTTCCGCGGTACGTGTAATATCATTATTACTACCACTTACTACGCAAACGACATTCTTGCCTTTAATAGCTTCAGCATAAAAATCTAAAGCTGCAATACTTAATGCACCAGCAGGTTCAACTACAATAGCATCTTTATTATAAAGTTCCAAAATAGTTTCACATACCTTACCTTCTGGAACCGTAATCATATCATGAAGATTTTCTTTGCAGATATTGAATGTTAAATCTCCAACACGCTTAACAGCTGCACCATCAATAAATCTTTCAATATGTTTTAAAGTAGTGTTTCTGTTATTCTTTATTGAAGTTAGCATAGACGGTGCACCCTCTGGCTCCACGCCAATAATTTTTGTGTTTGGTGATAATTCTTTAAAAACAGTTGATAAACCTGCAGCTAATCCGCCACCACCAACAGCAATAAACACATAGTCGATAGGGACATTTGTTTGCTCTAAAATTTCCAGACCTATCGTTGCCTGCCCTTCAATAACCTTTTTATCATCGAAAGGATGGATAAATATTTTTTGCTGCTGTTCGCATTCCAACATGGCTGCGTGATATGCATCGTCGTAGGTATCGCCAATAAGTTTAATCTCTATAAAATCTTCTCCAAACATTTTAACCTGCTCCACTTTTTGATTGGGTGTTGGTGCAGGCATATAAATAGATCCCTTAATTTTTAATAGTTTGCATGATAACGCAACACCTTGGGCATGGTTACCCGCACTGGCACAAACTACGCCATTTTGGGACGCTTCCGCAGTAAGCGAACTTATTTTATTATACGCCCCTCTTATTTTATATGAACGCACCTGTTGAAGGTCTTCCCGTTTCAATAAAATATTTGCTTCAAACCGTTTTGAATATCTAAAGCTAGGGCTTAAAGGCGTAACTGCCGATACTTTTTGAATGATATCGGCAGCTACTTTTATATCTTTAATACTAGGAAAATATGTCTGTTTCTCCTTGTCCATTAATGAATTTTTATAAAAGACCTCACAGGTTTTAAAAACCTGTGAGGTCTGGTTTTCTTTTTTAAACCTACAAGGTTTTCTTTTTTTTTAAACCTACAAGGTTTTTGAAACCTTGCAGGTCTAAAAAATTAATTTTATTTACTATTACTATACTATAGGCTTCATAGCCGTCATAGAAGCTCTTAAGAAAGACCCTATTTTTTCAACTGGGTGTTCTCTTAATGCTTTGTTTACAGCAATTAATTTTGCATTATCTACTGCTTTACCATTGTCTTTAGCATACGCTTTACCAATAACATCGGTATCGATTTTCTTCATAAAATCTGCCAATAATGGCTTACAAGCATGATCGAACAAATAACAACCGTATTCAGCAGTATCAGAAATAACACTGTTCATTTCGTATAATTTACGTCTTGCAATCGTATTAGCAATAAGTGGCGTTTCGTGTAACGACTCGTAGTAAGCAGATGCATCGATTATACCAGAATCTGTCATAGCCTCAAAAGCTAATTCAACACCTGCTCTTACCATAGCGACCATTAACACACCGTTATCGTAGTATTCTTGTTCTGAAATTTCAACATTTCCGGCAGGTGTTTTTTCAAACGCCGTTTCGGCTGTTGCAGCTCTCCATCCTAATAAATCTTTATCATTATTAGCCCAATCTGCCATCATACCACTAGAAAATCTTCCTTCCATAATGTCATCCATATGTTTTTGGAATAATGGACGCATGATGTCTTTTAATTCTTCAGATAATTCAAAAGCTTTAATTTTTGCTGGGTTAGAAAGTCTATCCATCATATTGGTAATACCACCATATTTAAGACCTTCTGTAACAGTCTCCCAACCATACTGAATTAATTTTGAAGCATATCCAGCATCAATTCCTTTTTCAATCATTTTATCGAAACAAAGAATAGATCCTGTTTGTAACAACCCACAAAGAATCGTTTGCTCTCCCATTAAATCTGATTTCACCTCAGCAACAAAAGACGATGCCAATACACCAGCTCTATCACCACCTGTTGCAGCAGCATAAGCTTTTGCTTGCGCCCAACCTTTTCCTTCTGGATCGTTTTCTTCGTGTACGGCTATAAGTGTTGGCACACCAAAACCTCTTTTATATTCTTCTCTTACTTCAGTTCCTGGACATTTTGGCGCCACCATAATAACCGTTAAATCTTCACGTATTTGCGTGCCTTCCTCAACAATATTAAAACCGTGAGAATACGATAATGTTGCGCCCTTTTTCATTAAAGGCATGACCGCTTTTACGACACTTGTATGTTGCTTATCTGGTGTTAAGTTTAACACTAAATCTGCTGTTGGAATTAACTCTTCGTAAGTTCCAACCTTAAATCCGTTTTCTGATGCATTTACAAATGATTTACGTTTTTCTGCAATGGCTTCAGCACGTAATGCATAAGAAATATCCAATCCAGAATCCCTCATGTTCAACCCTTGGTTTAAACCTTGAGCACCACACCCTACGATAACAATTTTTTTACCTTTTAAAGCGTTTACACCATCTTCAAACTCTGAAGCGTCCATAAATCTACATTTAGACAATTGAGTTAATTTATCTCTTAACGATAGTGTGTTAAAATAATTTCCCATTTTTAATTTTAGTTATTATTGATTATTGAAGGCCAATAGCGCTTCAGTTACTTTCATTTCATCTTTTGTTACGGCAATACGTCCTGCTCGAACAAATTGCATAATGCCAAAAACATTTAAATCCCTACGTAAAGATTCAATTTCGTTTCTTCTTCCTGATTTTTCCAGTACAAAAAACGCTTTGTTTACGGTAACAATTCTGGCATTGCTTTCTTTAATTATATTTTGAATTTGAGGCTCTTCAAATAATAAAGCCGACTTTATTTTGAACATACAAGACTCGGTATAAATAGTTTCTTCGTCTTTATGGTAATAAGCTCTTATGACTTCTACTTGTTTTTCAAACTGACCAATAATTTTTTTGGCTTGGGATTCTGTAATATTTACAACGATTACAAAACGGTTTACACCTTCAATTTCTGATTGCGAGGTTGTTAAGCTTTCAATATTAATATGTCTGCGTTGAAAAATAGCTGATATCCGATTTAATAAACCAATGTTATTTTCGGTATAAATTGAAATCGTGAATGTTTTTATTTCTTCGTTCATTTTTAAAAAGATAAAAGATTAGAGAAAAAGAGAAAAGATGTATTCTGTTCTCTTAGTTCTTTATTCTTGGTTCTTCATTCTTTATTTTTAAGATAAAAGAGTAGAGAAAAAAGAGAAAAGACATATTCTGCTCTCTTGGTTCTTGACTCTATATTCTTTATTCTTTTGTCTATTTTCTAATATTTACCCTAACTTAAACGGATATCTGAAACCGATGCTCCTGAAGGTATCATTGGAAATACATTATCTTCTTTTTCTACACAAACCTCAAGGAAATATGACTCTTTAGAAGCAATCATCTCTTTAACCGCAGCAGCAAGTTCTTCACGTTTTTTTACACGTTTTCCTTCAATATAATAGCCTTTAGCAATGGTTACGAAATCGGGGTTCGTCATTTCAGTAGACGCATAACGTTTGTCGAAAAACAATTGTTGCCATTGGCGTACCATTCCTAAGAATTCATTGTTTAACACCACAATCTTTACAGGTACTTTTTGCTGAAAAATAGTACCTAATTCCTGAATATTCATTTGGTAACCACCATCACCAATAATAGCCACCACTTCTCTATCTGGAGCCGCCATTTTAGCACCAATGGCCGCTGGTAGTGCAAAGCCCATAGTTCCTAAGCCGCCCGAAGTAATATTACTTTTAGTCACATTAAATTCAGAATAGCGGCACGCAATCATTTGATGTTGCCCTACGTCGGACACAATAGCTGCATTTCCCTTAGTTTCTATATTTATTTGTTTTAAGACTTCTCCCATGGTTAAACCTTCTTTAACTGGAGAAATATCGTCTTTTATAACTTTTTCAAATTCAATAGCATACAAATCCTTAAATTTTTGCAGCCATGTTGTATGTTTGTTTGCGTTTAACAAAGGCAGCAATCTAGCTAAACTATCTTTTGAATCACCTAAAACTGCTACATCTGTTTTTACATTTTTGTCAATCTCAGCTGGGTCAATATCAAAATGAATAATTTTAGCTTGTTTGGCATAGGTATTTAAACTTCCTGTTACACGGTCGTCAAAACGCATCCCAATAGCAATAAGCACATCGCACTCGTTTGTTAACATATTTGGCGCATAATTACCGTGCATCCCTACCATACCTACATTTAATGGATGGGACGTAGGTAACGCCGAAGCCCCCAAAATGGTCCACGCAGCAGGAATACCAGCCTTTTCTATAATAGCTTTTAATTCGTTTTCTGCTTGACCTAAAATAACACCTTGACCCCAAACTATGAATGGTTTCTTTGCAGAATTAATTAATTCAGCTGCTGCAGAAAGCGATTCAGGATTTGTTTTAGGAACGGGCGTATAACTTCTTACACCTGTACATTTCTCATATTTAAAATCCAGTTCGCCTACCTGCGCATCTTTTGTAATATCAATTAACACTGGTCCTGGACGGCCGCTTTTGGCTATATAAAAAGCTTTTGCTAAAACCTCTGGAATTTCGGAAGATTTAGTAATTTGATGATTCCACTTAGTAACAGGCGTAGAGATACCAATAATATCGGTTTCTTGAAAAGCATCTGTTCCTAATAAATGCGAAAACACTTGTCCTGTAATACACACCAACGGCGTTGAATCTATTTGCGCATCGGCAATTCCTGTAATAAGGTTAGTAGCTCCTGGTCCCGAGGTCGCCATGGCAACACCAACTCTACCAGAAATACGTGCAAAACCTTGTGCCGCATGTGTAGCACCTTGCTCATGACGTGTTAATACGTGATGAATTTGATCTCTAAATTTATATAACTCATCATAAACCGGCATGATAGCACCGCCTGGATATCCATAAAGAATATCAACTCCTTCTGCTATTAAGCATCTTATAATGGCTTCACTTCCTGTAATACGTATGGTTTCTTGTGCCACTTCTTGTTTTTTATTTACTGTTTGTGTGTCCATGTTTATCTTATTTTAACCCTTCGACAAGTTTTCACTTGTTCCTTTGTAATAAAAAATATTTTATTTTCAGGTATTCCCGGGGCGACATGAGATCCTGCCTTCGCAGGAATTAAAATGCATCAGTAACACAGCCTTTTGAAGCTGATGATACCGATCTTGCATATTTATATAAAATTCCTTTTTTATGTTTTAACTCTGGGGCAGTCCATTGTGATCTTCTTTTGGCTAACTCTTCGTCTGAAAGAAGCACATTAATTGAATTGTCTTCCGCACTAATTCTAATGCTGTCTCCGGTCTTTAGCAACCCTATAGTTCCTCCTTCTTGAGCTTCAGGCGTGATGTGACCTACAACAAATCCATGGGTACCTCCAGAAAAACGTCCATCTGTAATTAAAGCTACAGATTTCCCTAAACCTGCTCCCATAATTAGAGATGTTGGTTTTAACATTTCCGGCATTCCTGGACCTCCTTTAGGACCTACATAACGAATGACTACCACATCACCTTTTTCTACCTCACCGTTAGAGATACCTGTATTAGCAGCTTGTTCACCATCATATACCACGGCTTTACCTTCAAATAACAACCCTTCATTACCGGAAATTTTAGCTACGGCGCCTTCTTCTGCAAGGTTTCCATAAAGAATTTGAAGGTTACCAGAAGATTTTAATGCTTTATCTTTTGGATAAATAACATCCTGGTCGTTTTCAAACTTAAGCGGTTCAACATCTTTTAAATTTTCTGCCAACGTTTTTCCTGTTACTGTTAAACAGTCGCCATGTAGATAGCCATTATCTAGTAAATATTTCATGACAGCAGGAGTCCCTCCAATACCATGAACATCTTCCATTAAATACTTACCGCTAGGTTTTAAATCTGCTATTAAAGGTGTTCTATCACTAACACGTTGAAAATCTTCTAAAGTAAATTCAATATCAGCAGCATGGGCAATTGCCAAGAAATGTAAAACAGCATTTGTAGAACCTCCAAGTGCATTTACTAGTGCAATGGCATTTTCAATAGACTTTTTGGAAATAATATCTAAAGGTTTTAAATCCAGTTCTAAAAGATTTTTAATGGCTATGGCCGTTCTTTCGCTTTCTGACAATTTATTAGGGTTTTCTGCTGGAATAGAAGAATTATATGGCAAAGAAAAGCCCATACACTCTATTGCGGAAGCCATCGTATTTGCCGTGTACATACCACCACATGCTCCAGCTCCTGGGATAGCTCTTTTTATAATTTCCCTATATTCTTCTTCATCAATTTCACCCGCAACTTTTTGACCTAGAGCTTCAAAAGCCGAAACAATATTAAGTTTTCTTCCTTTATATTTTCCTGATGCGATGGTACCACCATACATCATTATTGATGGACGATTTAAACGCAACATAGCGATGACCGCTCCCGGCATATTTTTATCACAACCAACCACCGATATAAGAGCATCATAACTTTGTGCATTCATAACGGTTTCTATCGAATCTGCAATAATATCTCTTGAGGCCAAAGAATAGTTCATACCAGAAGTTCCCATAGATATCCCATCACTAACCCCAATAGTATTAAATCCTAAACCAACTAAACCAGCTATTTTACACTCGATTTTCACTTCTGAAGCTAAATGGTTTAAGTGCATGTTACATGGGTTGCCATCATACCCGGTACTTGCAATACCTACTTGGGCTTTTTGCATGTCTTCATCTGTCAGACCTACGGCGTATAACATGGCTTGGGATGCTGGTTGAGACACATCTTGCGTTAATCTACTACTATATTTATTAAGTTCTTTCATCTTTATTGCAGATAATTTTACGTTTTGTCTTTTTACTTATTTATTCTATTATTGATTTAAGATTTTTATTAAAAACTCTACAATCTATAAATAAGCTCCGAAAATAATTTATTAGCTTTTTATATAGCATGTTTTTTATATTCCAAGGTTAAATCCATAAGCTTTAAAAATAATTTAAATAACTGTATTACAATAACTTAATACATTATTTCTATGATGTTCAAAATTGAAAAATAATCCATAAAAAAACCTTCCGTTTTACAGAAGGCTCTTAATAATTACTATCGTTTATAAATAAGCCTTCCTATCGATGCGAAATAATCACAACGACATTGACAGAAATGCTATTTAATATTTGTTTATTCATTTTTAAAAAGCAAATATTTAAAATTAAAATCTAATAGCCAACTTATTAGTTAAAAAAGTAAAAAAGAATTTGCTTTTACTTTTATTTTTTTACTTTTGCACCACAATAATAGAGGAAAGATTTGACTGATTGCAACCTCTTTGTACTAAACTTATTTCTTCCTCATCTATGGAGATATTGAAACAAGTTCAGCACAAGTAAAAATGCTAAAGGCAGTGTAAACTTCCTTCGACGTTATCGTCAAATCTCCTGCATAAATATAAAAATGGCGTATTTATTTACTTCTGAAAGTGTTTCTGAAGGACACCCAGACAAAGTAGCAGATCAAATTAGTGATGCTTTAATTGATAACTTTTTAGCATTTGATAAAGACTCGAAAGTAGCTTGCGAAACGCTTGTTACAACGGGGCAAGTAATTCTTGCTGGCGAGGTGAAATCACATACCTATTTAGATGTTCAAAAAATTGCTAGAGATACCATAAACAGTATTGGTTACACTAAAGGCGAATATATGTTCGATGGCAATTCGTGTGGGGTACTTTCGGCTATACATGAACAATCGGATGATATAAACCGTGGTGTGGACAGAGCTACCAAAGAGCAGCAAGGTGCGGGCGACCAAGGTATGATGTTTGGTTACGCTACCAATGAAACCGAAAATTTCATGCCATTGGCTTTGGATTTATCACATAGAATTTTAAAAGAACTAGCCGATTTACGCCGCGAAAGCAAAGACATTGCCTATTTAAGACCCGATTCTAAAAGTCAGGTAACTATTGAGTATAGCGATGACAACATTCCGCAGCGTATCGATGCCATTGTGATTTCCACACAACACGATGATTTTGCTGATGATGATACCATGCTTGCTAAAATTAGAAAAGACATCGTTGCTATTTTAATTCCTCGTGTGGTTTCTAAATTACCAGAAAGCATACAAGCGTTATTTAACAACGACATCAAATATCACATAAATCCAACGGGTAAATTTGTAATTGGTGGTCCACACGGAGATACTGGACTTACAGGACGCAAAATTATTGTTGATACCTACGGTGGAAAAGGAGCTCATGGTGGCGGTGCTTTTTCTGGAAAAGACCCAAGTAAAGTAGATCGTAGTGCAGCCTATGCTACACGACACATTGCCAAAAACTTAGTAGCTGCAGGGGTTGCCGATGAAGTTTTGGTACAGGTGAGTTATGCTATTGGCGTGGTAGAGCCTATGGGTATTTTTATTAACACGTATGGCACATGCCCTTTTAACATGACCGATGGCGAAATTGCCGAAATAGTTTCTAACATCTTTGATATGCGCCCGTATGCTATTGAAGAGCGCTTAAAACTACGCGCACCAATTTATAGCGAAACCGCTGCTTACGGACATATGGGACGTAAAAACGAAACGGTTACCAAAACATTTAGTCAACCAAATGGCGAAAGCATCACGTTGGATGTTGAACTATTTACTTGGGAAAAATTAGACTATGTAGATAAAGTAAAAAAAGCTTTTGGCTTGTAAACCTTTCTTTGAAGATAAAAAAAAGACTGTCCTTGTTTATAGCACAGTCTTTTTTTTTTGCTTTATACCATTGTTAAAAATGAAAACCGAAAGACCCTGTAATACCAAATTTGCGAGCATCGGGATTCTTAACTTCATCTAAATAATTGCCTCTAAAGTTAAAATCTATTCTAAACACTTTAAAAATGTTACCAACCCCAAAACTGTACTCGTAATACATTTTATCACTTGGCGATTGATAAATTAAACCTGAAGCGTTTAAGTCTTTATTTTCTTGGGATACTTCACCCCAAACGCCTCGAATGCCTACAATTTCACGTAGGTTCAATTTTCTTAAAAACGGAATTCTAGAGAAGAAACGTCCGTTAAAATTATGCTCTAATTGCAGTGACGTATAGGTATCGGAAACAAACTCGTAATAATCCAACTGAGAGAATGTATTATATATTGAGAAATACGACTGATTTCCTGGAATAGCATTTAATAATCCAAGAGGCACCTCTCCAAAAGTCTTGCCTGCTTCTATGGTCGTTGTTAACCTTCCAAAACCGCCTACTTGCATAGGTTGTATGTATGAAAACTGAACTTTTGTATAATTAAAATCGCTACTGAACAAACTTTTATCGCCACGACTTACTTGCGCAAAAACACTAGCATAATCATCGTTGGCATGAAGACGTTCGACACCAAAGCCTGTCATTTTTCGTTTTGGAAAATAGGATACTGAAAAAGTAGATTCGTATTGCTTGACTTCAGATTCAATACCTGTTGGTGTATTATAATCTAAACTAAAGGTTGGCGATGCCGATGCTAAGGTTCTGTAATTTGCACCAAATCTAAAAACAAGATTTCTCCAAGGTTCTAATTCAACCGCTAAACTGGTTAAATTTATAGAGGTTAATTTATCGTTTGATCCCGTTCCAACAACCGATGAGGAGGCTAAACTTCTGCCTAAAACATCGGTACTGGTTGTTAAACTGGCACCTGTTTGCTCTACATCACGCCTATTTCCTCCAGAAATAATTAAGCGGTTTTTTTTATCTAATAGCCATTTTCCTGAAATGCCATATTTAAATTTATCGTCTTTAAATCCATAGGCCAAAAATCCTTCCAAACGCCACAAGTCATTTTTCCCAAAGTAAGTACGTCCTCCTGCACGCAAACGCATACCTTCAACTTCATTAAAGCCAAAAGTAGAGAAAATAGGTCCATAATCTAAAGGCAATTCATTAAACTCTATATATCCCGATGCTAAAATGCTTCCTAAATTATAAAGTCTTTTAAATTTTTTTACGGTTTTTAAAGTGTCTAACATTTTGTAAACACCTTTTTCGTCTTTATTTAAAGCTTCCAAACGGTTTTCTGACCAAAAGCTATCATCGCGGTCGTACACATCTTTGTCGTAATTATAAACTTCCGTATCGTAAAACTTCCTGTTCTTTTCAATATCAAATTTATAATTATCGTATAAAGTTGTTCGCTTGCCATAGACACCTCTTGATTTTTCCTTTTTATTAAAAGCAAAATCACTCATCATATAATCGCGCTTTACAAGGAAAATAGAATCGTTTAAAACTTCAAATTCCTGTTCAATATAAATTTCTTTTACCCAGTTAATATTTGCGCTTTTCGAGGCTTGAAGCTTTATTTCTTTAATAGCAAAGGTGGTATCGGCTACCCAAAAATCGCCTTTAAAAGTAAGCTCGTTTTTACGACGTGGATAATAAATAATATTGTAACACCATTTACTATCTATAAATGTACTGTCTTTTAACACATAATTATAGGTGTTTATTCCTGTTCTTGACAACGGACTTACAAAACTCTTGTCGAAAAACCTCAGGTAATTATCATACACATCATAATCTGAATATAAATCATCAACAAAGTCAATAATTACTTGGTTATCGTTAAATCCGGAATTTTTATTTCCCTTCAAAACTTCCTTTTCTTTACTAATAAGATTATCGCCATAAACTGTTGAAACAGCTTCGTTAATAAACATAGGCAAGTAAGTTTTACCAGTAACCCGCGAAGTATCTACTTCATTAAAAACAAATTCCATACCTCTAAATAGTTTGCTTTTTATAAGCGCACTATCGATGGTATTGATATCGAATTCCACTTTTTCGTATTTGTTGTATTCGTACTGCTTGAAATGTTTTAAACCATTCTTACGTTTGTGTTCCCATATTTTCCGAAGCAAATCAATCGCTGGATTGTTCTTTTTAGATTGTTTTCCAGCCACAATAAACACTTGGCTCAATTCTGATGCCGCTTCTTTAAGTATGAATTTTAATTCGTAATTAACCTTTTTCGTCAAAGGAACATCTAAAGTTTCGTAACCTAAAAAAGACACTATTAATGCATTCCAAGTATCGGTAGATTCCATATAGAATTTACCATTTTCATCGGTTATGGTACCTTGTGTTGAGCCTTTAAATATAACGTTGGCAAATGAAATAGGTTGATTGTCCTCATCAAACACATAACCACTTACTTTGGTTTGTGCGAATGTGGAAATAATTCCGAAGAGAAAAAATGTAAAGAGTAGCTTTGGGTTCATAATACAAAAAACTTCATTAACAATTGCGCTAATGAAGTTTATATAACGTAAAAATTGTTGTTTTATTTATACAATACTTTTTTTACAGCTTTAACAACCTCATCACTGTTTGGCAACCATTCTGCTAACAAAACTGGTGAATATGGTGCTGGTGTATCAGCTGTATTAATTTTTACAATTGGTGCATCTAAATAATCGAATGCTTCCGATTGTACAATATATGTAATTTCTGTTGAAACGTTTCCAAAAGGCCATGCTTCTTCTAAAACTACCAATCTATTGGTTTTCTTAACCGATTTTAAAATTGTTTCCTTATCTAAAGGGCGCACTGTACGCAAATCGATAATCTCACATGAAATGCCTTCTTTTTCTAATTCATCAGCTGCTTTGTAGGCTTCCTTGATGATTTTTCCGAAAGAAACAATAGTCACATCCGTTCCTTCGCGTTTAATATCAGCAACACCTAAAGGCAATATATACTCACCTTCTGGCACTTCGCCTTTATCACCATACATTTGCTCACTTTCCATGAAAATAACAGGGTCATCATCACGAATCGCTGCTTTTAACAAGCCTTTTGCATCGTATGGATTTGATGGCACCACTACTTTTAAACCAGGTGTATTAGCAAACCAACTTTCAAAAGCTTGCGAATGCGTTGCTCCTAATTGCCCTGCAGATGCTGTTGGTCCACGAAAAACAATAGGACATTTAAACTGTCCACCAGACATTTGTCTGATTTTTGCAGCATTATTTATTATTTGGTCAATACCAACAAGAGAAAAGTTAAAGGTCATATACTCTACTATTGGTCTGTTTCCCGTCATGGTTGACCCTACCGCTATTCCTGCAAAACCTAGCTCAGCAATCGGTGTATCGATTACACGCTTTGGTCCAAATTCATCTAACATCCCTTTTGATGCTTTGTAGGCACCATTGTACTCTGCTACTTCTTCACCCATCAAGTAAATGCTTTCATCTCTACGCATTTCTTCACTCATAGCTTCACAAATAGCTTCTCTAAATTGAATTGTCTTCATTAAATTTATTTTAATTCAAGTTGCAAAAATAGCAATAAATGATTTACCTTTTTAAAAGAATTATTTAAAATTTATTATGCACGCATAGCAAATATTCAGAATAAAATAATTAACTTCGTAGCCTGAATAAATTTACATCTATTAAATACATCATAACTATGAAAATATTAGTGTGCATTAGTCATGTACCAGACACTACATCCAAAATTAATTTTACCGAAGGCGACACAAAATTTGACACCAATGGCGTGCAATTTGTAATCAACCCAAACGACGAATTTGGTTTAACACGTGCCATGTGGTTTAAAGAAAAACAAGGCGCTCATGTTACTGTTGTTAATGTAGGGGGCGCAGAAACCGAACCTACCCTACGCAAAGCCCTGGCTATTGGTGCCGATGGAGCGATACGTGTAAACACTGCTGCTACTGACGGATTTTCGGTGGCTAAGCAATTAGCTCATGTGGTAAAAGATGGTGGATACGATTTAGTCATTGCTGGTCGTGAATCTATCGATTATAACGGCGGTATGGTACCTGGCATGATTGCAGGATTAATTGATGCTAATTTTGTGAACAACTGTATTAGCTTAGAAGTTGATGGAAACACAGCAAAAGCAATTAGAGAAATTGATGGAGGAAAAGAAACCTTATCAA
This sequence comes from Mariniflexile sp. HMF6888, assembly GCF_044335535.1. Taxonomy (NCBI): domain Bacteria; kingdom Pseudomonadati; phylum Bacteroidota; class Flavobacteriia; order Flavobacteriales; family Flavobacteriaceae; genus Mariniflexile; species Mariniflexile sp. HMF6888. The sequence goes on from NZ_JBIQVZ010000001.1 coordinate 705,950, forward strand.
CGTCCCTGCCATTAGTCATTGGTGGTCAAAAAGGCTTGGTTGAAGAAAGCGATTTACGCATCCCAAATATGAGAGGAATTATGATGGCACGCCAAAAACCTTTGACGGTTTTAGAACCTGTTGACGCAAATAACAAAACAGCTTCTGTGAAATTTGAAAAACCAGCTCCAAAGGGTGCAGTAAAATTAGTGTCTCCAGATAATTTAGATGAATTAATAAACTTACTTCACAACGAAGCTAAAGTTATTTAAAGCCGATAGACAAACTTCAAATCCAAGACTGAGTAATTGGAATTTGCTGCTTGATAAATTATAAATTTAATATAAAATCATGGGATTCCCACTTTCGTGGGAATGAAAAAATAATAGATATATGTCAGTTTTAGTATATACAGAATCAGAACAAGGAAAATTTAAAAAAGTAGCTTTTGAAGTGGCTTCTTATGCCAAAGCCGTTGCCGACCAATTAGGCACTACTGTTACAGCTATCGCTATAAATGCCAATGACACGTCGGAATTAGGAAATTATGGTGTTGATAAAGTTTTAAACGTATCGAATACACAACTAGATGCTTTTAATGCAAAAGGCTATGCCGAAGCTATACAACAAGCGGCAGAAAAAGAAGCTACAAAAATCATTATTTTAAGTTCTAGCGCTAATAGCAAGTATTTAGCACCTCTTTTAGCTGTTAGGTTAAATGCAGGCTATGCCTCAAACGTTATTAATGCTCCTTCAAGTACATCGCCTTTTACAGTAAAACGTACTGCTTTTACTAATAAAGCTTTTGAAATGACCACCATAAATACCGATGTAAAAATTGTTGGTGTTTCCAATAACTCATTTGGGTTGGTTGAAAAAAGTGGTAACGCTTCCGCAGAAGATTTCTCGCCTGTAATTTCAGACTTAGGCATTAAAGTAGAATCGATTGATAAAGCATCGAACAAAGTAAGTATCGCTGATGCCGAAATAGTTGTTTCTGGTGGTCGTGGTTTAAAAGGCCCAGAAAACTGGGGCATGATTGAAGAATTAGCTTCTGTTTTAGGTGCTGCAACAGCATGCTCTAAACCGGTTTCTGACTTAGGTTGGAGGCCTCATGGTGAGCACGTTGGGCAAACTGGAAAACCTGTGGCTTCCAATTTATATATTGCCATTGGAATTTCAGGTGCTATTCAACATTTAGCAGGTATTAACGCTTCAAAAGTGAAAGTTGTAATAAACTCCGATGCTGAAGCACCATTTTTTAAAGCTGCCGATTATGGCGTTGTTGGTGATGCTTTTACGGTTATTCCTGAGCTTATTGATAAATTAAAAGCTTTTAAAGCGCAACAATAAATTATTTTTTTATAACTTGTATTGTTTAAAGAACTGCTTAAATTAGCATTATATTTTTAAATCTGCTTTTGCAGTTGGTAAAGTCCTAATTTAAACAGTTCTTTGCGTTTTCATAAATTTATGAGTTTAGTAAGATTAAATATAAAAGGAATATCCTATAGCCAAACCCAAAACGGCGCTTACGCATTGATTTTAAACGAAGTAGATGGCGACCGAAAATTACCCATTGTTATTGGTGCTTTTGAAGCACAATCCATTGCTATTGCTCTAGAAAAAGAAATTCGACCACCAAGACCATTAACACACGATTTATTTAAAAATTTTGCCGACAGATTCGACATAGTGGTCAAACAAGTGATTATTCATAAATTGGTTGATGGCGTTTTTTACTCGAGTTTAATTTGCGAACGTGATAAAATAGAAGAAATTATAGATGCCAGAACCAGTGATGCCATTGCTTTGGCTCTTCGTTTTGATGCGCCTATTTTTACTTATAAAAACATACTTGATAAAGCTGGTATTTATTTAAAGGTTAATCCGAAAAAAGAGAATGAAGAGGAAGATGCTCAAGACAGTGTTTTAATGGACGAGTTAATTGCGAATGAACTTGAACCCAACGCACCACGCGAAAATTTCAAAGGAAAAACACTCCAAGAATTACATATTTTATTAGACGAAGCCGTTGCAAATGAAGATTACGAAAGGGCAGCACATATTCGTGACGAAATTTCAAAACGAGAATAAATCATAAAATTACTCATATCTATATGAAAAAAATATTTTTGTCTATTGCGCTTATTTTATTAGTATTAACATCATCAATAGCAGCACAAGACAAAGATAAGACCACCTTCCAAAATACAGTTTTAAACACAAAAACAGAGGTACTCTCATCACAACACAACACTGTTGATTCCTTAAAAGTTAATACAGCGGAAACCAAAACAGGAACGACCACTTTAATGATTGCTTCCATTATACCAAGTCAAGGTTTTTCAACAAGCAGTCTTTGGCGGGGCGCTTTAGGCATGGTTTCTTTAATTTTTATTGCCTTTTTATTTAGCAGTAACCGCAAAGCCATCAATTGGAAAATTGTTGGTATTGGGCTCGCTTTTCAACTTCTAATAGCTATTGGTGTTTTAAAAGTTGAATTTATTAAATCTATTTTCGAATTTGTGGGAGGACTTTTTGTAAGTGTATTAGATTTTACGCGAGCAGGCAGCAAATTTCTATTCGAAGGATTGGTAGTCGACATGGATACTTTCGGATTTATTTTTGCTTTTCAAGTATTGCCTACTATCATATTTTTCTCAGCTTTAACCTCTGTTTTGTTTTATTTAGGAATCATCCAAAAAGTAGTAAAAGCTATGGCTTGGTTACTTTCAAAAGCCTTAAAAGTTTCTGGTGCCGAAAGTTTAAGCGTTGCTGGAAATATCTTTTTAGGTCAAACCGAAGCACCGCTTTTAATTAAGGCCTATTTAGAAAAAATGAACAAATCGGAAATGCTTTTGGTCATGATTGGCGGTATGGCAACTGTTGCTGGAGCTGTATTGGCTGCATATATAGGCTTTTTAGGTGGGGACGACCCTTTACTAAGACTTTTTTACGCTAAACATCTTTTAGCAGCATCGGTTATGGCGGCACCTGGAGCTATTATTGTTTCTAAAATATTATATCCCCAAACAGAAGATATAAATACTGATGTAACAGTTTCTCAAGAAAAAATTGGCTCTAACTTTTTAGACGCCATTGCTAATGGAACTACCGAAGGTTTAAAACTAGCTGTAAATGTTGGTGCCATGCTTTTGGTTTTTGTTGCATTTATAGCCATGTTCAATGGTATTCTAGGTTGGATAGGTGATATTTCTACCATAAATGAATGGATCCTAAATAATACGGGATATCAAAATCTTTCGATAGAACTTATTTTAGGTTATGCTTTTGCTCCATTAATGTGGCTTATAGGAGTAGCCAAAGAAGATATGATGATGATGGGACAACTACTTGGCATAAAAATAGCTGCTAGTGAATTTATAGGCTACATTCAACTTCGAGATTTAAAAGACATTGCTAATGCCACACATTTAAACTACGAAAAATCTGTAATCATGGCTACTTATATGCTATGTGGCTTTGCTAACTTTGCTTCTATAGGCATTCAAATTGGCGGTATTGGTTCCTTAGCACCAGGACAACGCAAAACCTTATCGCAATTTGGCATGAAAGCATTGCTTGGTGGTACCATTGCGTCTTTAGTTTCGGCCACTATTGCAGGCATGATTATTGGATAGCCTAATTCCTGCGGAGGCAGGAATCTTATTAATGAAACTCATTTAAAGTTTTTGAAATTAAGCGAAAATTAGGGGTTTAGTTCTGTTGAAGGCTTTTTTGAGTTAGGGCCGAGCGTAAAGAAAAAGTTTAGTAAACCTTTTTAGAGAAGGAGCCAGCTTGTCGCGTTGGAAAAGCTACGGATGGAAAAAAAGGCAAAAACAGAGCTGAAATCAGCAATTTTTTAGCAAATTGAAAAACTTTAAATGAGTTCAATCTTAGTTAATAACTTTTTATATATAATGGGACTTCAATTATTTTGATTTGAAGCTTTTTTATATTTTTATTTTTTGTATAATTTAGTTGAATTTTAAAAAAGATTCCTGCTTTCGCAGGAAGTATTATGAAGCAATATCATGACTTAGTAAAACACGTTTTAGAGAACGGCAATGAAAAAGGAGACCGCACAGGTACTGGTACTAAAAGTGTTTTTGGATACCAAATGCGATTTGATTTAAGTGAAGGGTTCCCCATGGTTACTACCAAAAAACTGCATTTAAAATCGATCGTTTACGAACTACTTTGGTTTTTAAAAGGCGATACGAACATTAAATATTTAACCGAAAATGGTGTACGTATTTGGAATGAATGGGCTGATGAACATGGTAATTTAGGACCCGTTTACGGTCACCAATGGCGTAATTGGAATAGTGATGAGATTGACCAGATTAAAGAGGTCATCGACACTTTAAAGAAAAACCCAAACAGCCGGCGCATGTTGGTTTCGGCTTGGAATCCATCGGTATTGCCAGATACGTCTAAATCGTTTAGTGAAAATGTAGCTAATGGCAAAGCAGCATTACCCCCATGCCATGCATTTTTTCAGTTTTATGTAAGCCCTCCAGCTCCCGAGGCAGGTGCAAATGCTAAACCAAAATTATCTTTGCAACTCTATCAACGTAGTGCCGACATTTTTCTTGGAGTGCCTTTTAATATTGCATCGTATGCTTTATTCACCATGATGGTGGCACAGGTTTGCGGCTATGAAGCAGGAGAATTTATTCATACTTTCGGAGATGCCCATATTTATAGTAATCACTATCAGCAATTGGAATTGCAACTCTCTAGAGATATAAGACCACTTCCTAAAATGATATTAAACCCAAACGTTAAGGACATTTTTGATTTTACTTTTGAAGATTTTACTTTGGTTGATTATAACCCACACCCACATATAAAAGGCATTGTTGCTATTTAACTATCATTTATGAAGAAAACTTTAGTTCTGTTTGCACTAATCGTAAGCGCAACTTCACTTTCTCAAGAAAAGGAAATTGATAGTTTAAATAAAGACAACAATTCTGGCACAGTAGCTTTTAGTGTCATTGAACATGTTCCTGTTTATAAAGGTTGTGATGATTCTATGACCAATACAGAACTTAGAAACTGCATGTCAACATCAATATCAAAACATATCGCAAGAAATTTTAACACTAAAATTACTAACGGTTTAGGCATACCGGATGGCAAAGTTAGAATTAACGTGATTTTCAAAATAAATAAGGAAGGCAATATTGTTGATATTAGATCAAGAGCAATGCATCCCGTATTAGAAGAAGAAGCCACAAGAGTTATTCAATTAATTCCTAAAATGGACAAACCTGGTTATCAAAGAGGAAAACCTGTAACTGTACCTTATTCATTACCTATTGTTTTCAATATTAAAAACCCAAAAAGAGTACCAAAAGCAAGAAAATAAAAGAGGCTGTCTAAAAAGTTCTTTAAATTTAATTTGTCAGGTTAATATTGATTACCAGTAAGTTAAAATATCCAACAAGCTCAATATGGCATAGAACTAGATTTTTTAGACTGCCTCTTTTATTTGATTTAGGGATTTAACTAAACATTTATTACGCTGTTATCGGCAGAAGCAAAATCGTTCCACACGTAAGCATCAGCAGCATCATCGTTAGCGTATACTGTTTCGTCTATTAAATATTTAAATTCATAAGAACTATCTTTATCTAAATCTAAAGTAGTTTTAAAAATTCCATTTTTTAGTTTTTTTAACGGTGTTGCTTCTGCATCCCATTCATTAAAACTTCCTACAACCGATACCTTTTCAGCATCTTCTGCCAGTATAGAAAACGTTACTTTGCAAACTGGTTTACTTTTTAAATATTGTTTTGTAATAGCCATAATTAATATTTTTTGTGTTGTTTATACTGCAAATTTATAAAACAATTACTCAGGTAAGGGCTTTTAATACACTAAACAACAAAGAATTATCAATTTAATAATATCAATTCATAAAAATTTAAAGTTAACAATATTCAAAGCACATTAATTGTATTATTATCAATACAAAATACCTGTTTATTGTTGATTTTCAGCTACTTTTAACCAAAAACGTTTTATATAATTCAGTCCTATTAAGATTCTGAATATATCATTTAAGAATCATGAAAAAGCATTAACTTTACAAATATTTTCAAGTATTATGTTCGGTAAAAAGAAAGACATCCCACAAATAGATAAAGACCAGTTAGAACTTATTCAAAATGCGCAAAAACGCATCAAACAAAAAAAGCGGTTATACATTCATTTTGTTGTGTTTTTAATAGGCTCCGTATTTTTAATAATTGCGAATACCCTTTTAGGTATTGGTGAGAATTTCAAGTTATTTGACCTAAATTGGTTTGTTTATGCCATTCTTATTTGGCTATTTTTATTTGTTTATCACTTATTTAGTGTCTTTATTACCCATAAATTTATGGGTAAGGCTTGGGAACAACAACAACTTAATAAATTAGTTGCCAAACAACAAGATCGTATTGAAAAACTTAAACAAGAACTCCCTAAAGACATACCTTCAGTACAAAAAAAAGAAATTTCTAATGTTCCAAAACAAGAACTGACAATAATTGTGGCAGCCGCCGAAAACGATGCCATTGGCAAGCACAATAAATTAATTTGGCACATAAGTGACGATTTAAAACGGTTTAAGAACCTAACCAGTGGGCATCATATTATTATGGGGCGTAAAACATTTGAAAGCTTCCCTAATCCATTACCAAATAGAACACATGTTGTAATAACCAGAAATTCAAATTACAAAGTTCCAGAAGGCGTTGTATTGGTCCATACGTTGGAAGAGGCTATTAAAGTTTCCGCAAACGACCCGCAACCATATGTTATTGGCGGTGGTGAAATTTACAAGCAAGCTATTTTAGTTGCTGATAAAATTGAACTAACTCGCGTTCATGAATCATTTCCTGCCGACACCTTTTTCCCTGAAATAGACGCCACGATTTGGAAAAAAACAAATTCAGTTTTTCATAAAAAAGATGACAAAAATGAATTCGATTTTACATTTTTAACGTATGTAAGAGCATAAACTATTATTTTAAAAAAAACGACATACATACAATTTAAAGTTCCAAAAAACGAACACAATTCTAAATCAGACGGAGTTGTAAAACGGAATATTAAAAAAGCAATTGTTGGAATTTTAAATTCACTAATCCCTAAAGCAAATCCTGATTTTGAAAACAAAATTGATTCTGTAGAAACTTGGCTGGTAGAATTGGACGACGAAACTGGAATTCCAGAACGTGAAATCGGAATGGATAAAGACGGGCGAATAATTGTAAAAATGCCATTCAAAAATAACTATGGCTATTGGACTGATAACAATTTGTTATTGGCGGATTTTAAAGGTCATTTCGAGACAATAGAAATAAGTCGAGACAGTTTTGAAAACCATTGGAGTTTATTTGGGAAAACAACTGACTTTGAAACCGAATTGACTGAATTCAAAATACAATCGACTGGAACTAATGGCGAACATAAATATTTAAGGCAAAAGTTGAGTATAACGGACAGAATCGAGAAATAGTTATCTTTTTCACGGACAAATCGGACGAACAGAAAATAGCGGAATTGAATAAAATACGCAGAAAAATTGTTGGGGATAACCGCAATTACGGTGGATTCGACTACGTCCGAATCCGCCGTAATTGCTAACGTCAGTGCTTAACAGAAAACATTAACTAAACCCATAACTGACTGTTATAGATAGTCATACACAAGATTAAACTGACAACCATGAGAAGATTCACCACTTTAATTTTGTTTACAATTTTCCTTTCCTGCGCAAAAAAAACTAATATCGGAGACAGATTTGTTGGAAAATGGGAAAATCCTGAAAAACCATACGGAATAATGACAATTGAATTTAAAAATGAAATACCAGATAAAGATTATCCATTTTTTATTATAAAAACACAAGACCGAGAAAGCCATGAAGGGCAATTAGCAAGAGGAATTCTAAATCTTTGGTATTGGGATGGACAGTATAATCTAGCTCTTGATAAAAATGGAGATATTAAAATGATTAAAGACCCAAACCCATCGGATCCTACTCAAAATTTGTCCTTATACAAAATAATAAAAATAGGTAAAACTGCTAAGCGAATTGAATAATAACTACACGTAGAAAAAAGCCTGTGTATAACAACAGCTGCACTAGCCCATAATTTTATAAAAGCAGGATATAAATGCGCCCTTTTAAAGACGTTTGTTTTTTATGGAAGTTATTGCAATCTAAGTTCAAGGCGATTATAGCACAATAAAGCATGGCCTATAATGGCTTTAAAGAGGGAAAAACCTTGATTAAGTCTTTTTTAGACTTGTATCATAAAAGCACTAAAAATCATCCTTGTTACTATTGAATTGCAGTTAAAAGAATAAATAAATCTTTTGTTTCAGAGTCATTTTCAAAATCAGGAACTAATAACACAATTGTTGTGCAAGAATATAATGTTGAATTAAACATAGAACTCATCTTGCCTTTTTCTGTTTTTTAGAAAAAGGCACATAAAAGAACCAAAGGGTAAAACTTAAACAATCTCTAAGAGCCAACAAAATATTACTGATAAATTCTTTTTATCTAGTGCCTCAAATTTCACTAATTTTGCCACATGATAAAAGAACTTCAGCTTCGTATTTCACTTAAAGAAGAAGAACGCAGCGATATTTTGGTACAAAAAGCATCTCATATCCTTGATATTGACAAAGAAGATATTACAGGGGTTAAAGTACTTCGTAAATCTATTGATGCACGAAAGCCTAAAATCATCTTTAACTATAAAGTAGCTGTTTACATTCGAGAAGTATTACCCAAAACATCCGAATACCAATTCGACTATAAAGATGTTTCAAAATCAAAAGCTGTCCACATTATTGGTTTCGGACCTGCGGGTATGTACGCCGCTTTACGCTGTATTGAACTTGGTTTTAAACCCATTGTTTTGGAAAGGGGCAAAAATGTAAAAGACCGCCGTCGAGATTTAAGAGCCATCAATCAAGACCACTTTGTTAATGAAGATTCTAATTATTGCTTTGGCGAAGGAGGAGCAGGCACGTACAGCGATGGAAAGTTATACACCCGAAGTTTAAAACGTGGCGATGTACGCCGAATTTTTGAAAACTTGGTGTTTCATGGCGCTACCGACCAAATTTTGGTTGATGCCCATCCACATATCGGTACCAATAAATTGCCTAAAGTTGTTCAAAATATAAGAGAGACTATTTTAAAATATGGTGGCGAGATTCATTTTGAAACACGTGTTACCGATTTCATTATAAAAAACAATAAAATTCAAGCCATTCAATTAAACAATAGCGATGACATGCCAGCTAACCGTGTTATTTTAGCAACTGGTCATTCAGCTCGTGATATCTTTTACCTACTTCATAAAAAAGAAATCGCTTTAGAAGCCAAATCGTTTGCTATGGGGGTTCGTGTGGAACATCCGCAACATATTATCGATGCCATTCAATACCACTGCAGTGGGGAACGCCATGAGTTGTTACCCGCAGCTTCCTATAGTTTGGTGCAGCAAGTGAACGAACGTGGTGTGTATTCGTTTTGTATGTGCCCAGGCGGATTTATTGTCCCTGCAGCAACAGCCAATGGTGAAGTCGTTGTGAACGGTATGTCACCTTCAAAACGAAATAACTTATTTGCGAATTCGGGTATTGTCGTTGAAATCGATGTCCATAGGGATTTACCTAAATACGAACACTTTGGCGCACTAAAAGGTTTGGAATACCAAAAAAACTTGGAACGTATGGCATATACTGCTGGTGGTCGAAGTCAGGTAGCGCCTGCACAACGCCTAACCGATTTTGTTGAAGGGCGATTATCTCCTAATTTGAATCCTACGTCCTACCAACCGGGTTTAAATTCAGCACCATTACATTCCCTTTTACCTAAATTAATTGGTAGCAGATTGCGAAAAGGTTTTGAGGCTTTCGGACAAAAAATGAAGGGTTATTATACGTCCGAAGCTAATATTGTTGGCGTAGAATCAAGAACCTCATCGCCCGTTTGCATCCCTAGAAACGCCCAATTAGAACACCCACAAATTAAAGGTTTATTCCCTTGTGGTGAAGGCGGCGGTTATGCAGGTGGTATTGTTTCTGCAGCTATGGATGGCGAGCGTTGTGCCGAAGCTGCTATTAAAGACTTATAAATATTAATATTATTCCTATTTTTGCATCACTAAAAAAATGAACTAACTATGAATGCATATATATTCCCTGGTCAGGGCGCACAATTTACAGGAATGGGTTTAAACCTTTACGAGAACGCGCCTTTGGCTCAAGAATTATTCAAAAAAGCAAATACTATTTTAGGCTTCAACATTACAGACATTATGTTTGAAGGAACTCCTGAAGCTTTAAAAGAAACCAAAGTAACACAGCCTGCCATATTTTTACACTCGGTAATTTTAGCTAAAACCCTAGGTACTAGTTTTAAACCCGATATGGTTGCTGGCCACTCGTTAGGTGAATTTTCGGCATTAGTCGCTAATGGTACTTTAAATTTCGAAGATGGTTTGAAATTAGTGTCGCAACGTGCTTTAGCTATGCAAAAAGCTTGTGAATTGCAACCAAGCACCATGGCTGCCGTTTTAGGGTTAGATGACGCTATTGTAGAAAAAGTTTGCAACGAAACTGAAGGTGTTGTGGTTGCTGCTAATTATAATTGTCCTGGGCAATTAGTGATTTCCGGTGAGGTAGATGCTATTAATAGAGCTTGTGAAGCTATGAAAGCAGCAGGTGCCAAACGTGCTTTGGTATTACCTGTTGGAGGTGCATTTCACTCCCCTTTAATGGAACCTGCTCGTGAGGAACTAGCAGCTGCTATTGAAAACACCACTTTTAGCAAACCCAACTGCCCTATTTATCAAAATGTAACCGCAAAAGCTGTAATTGATGAAGCTGTTATAAAAGCAAATTTAATATCACAATTAACGGCGCCTGTTCGTTGGACGCAATCTGTTCAACAAATGATTACAGATGGTGCTACCTTATTCACCGAGGTGGGTCCTGGAAATGTTTTACAAGGTTTGGTCAAAAAGATCAATAGAGAAGCGCAAACAGCCTCAGCAAGTTTATAATGAAGTTAACTAAACGCACTATATACATTATATTAGTAATTGTTGTTACAATTGCAATCGACCAAATTTCAAAAATACTGGTCAGAACACATATTCAAGAACACACCGACATACATCCTGGTAAACGCATTTCGTTAATTGGTGATGCTTTTGTTATGATGAATGTTGAAAATACGGGTGCTTTTTTAGGGATGGGTAGTGATTTAAACCCAACGCTTAGAATCATCTTATTACTTATTTTACCCATACTTGTTTTAGGATTTGTTTTGCGTCATATTTTAAAAGACACCTCCATTGATAAATGGTCGCTTTTTGCTTTTGCCAGTATTATTGGTGGTGGTATTGCGAATGTTTATGACCGCATTGTTTATGGTTCTGTAACCGATTTTTTCTTTATTGATTTAGGTGGTATTTTTAGAACCGGTATTTTTAATATGGCAGATCTGTCGGTAACAACTGGTATGATTATATTGGTATTTGTTAGTTTTAGAAAGAAAAAGAAAAATGAAAACATAGAAAAGGCTGCTTAAAAAAACCAGACCTCACAGGTTTTAAAAACCTGTTGAGGTCTATAACAGTATTTTAAACGTTTTTAATTTTAAACTTCATATTGTTAAAAATAAAAAGGCTGCAAAATTAAATTTGCAGCCTTTTCTCTTTATAATTCCAAAGATTAAATCGTATAAACTATTTATTTCCCCTTACTTTTTGTTCCCAATTCCATGCAGAACGCATCGCATCATCTAACGATAATTTTGTTTTCCAACCCAATTCATCGTTTGCCTTTGTAGTATCGGCATAAGCTGAAATGATATCACCTTCTCTTCTGCCTACAATTTTATAATTCAGCTTTTTGCCTGAAACTTTTTCAAAAGATTTCACAACTTCCAGCACCGAGCTTCCTTTTCCTGTTCCAAGATTAAACGTTTCATAATTAGATTTGTTTTTGTTTTTCAACAAACGACCCAGAGCTACTACGTGGGCTTTGGCTAAATCGACCACATGAATGTAATCGCGAATGCAAGTACCATCTGGCGTTGGATAATCGTCTCCAAAAATAGAAAGTTCTTGGCGTAAGCCTATCGCTGTTTGCGTAATAAATGGCACTAAATTTTGCGGAACGCCAATTGGTAATTCACCAATATTAACCGACTCGTGTGCCCCTACCGGATTAAAATAACGTAACGCAATCGCTTTAAGACTTGGTGTTACTTTGCAGGTGTCGCTAATAATTTCCTCACCAATTTGTTTGGTATTTCCATAAGGCGATTCTGCTTGTTTTACTGGTGCGTTTTCGGTGATTGGCAATTCGTCTGCTTGCCCGTAAACCGTACAAGACGAGCTAAAAATAAAACTAGTTTCTGGTAGTTTTTTTAATTCTTTAAGAATATAAACCAGAGTGCTAATATTGTTTTCATAATATAATAATGGTTCTTTTACACTTTCACCTACCGCTTTACTGGCAGCAAAATGAATAACACCTTTTATATCGTTATGCTTTGCAAAAAACGCTTCTACACCTGCTTTATCTTTTAAATCAAGTTTTTCAAAAAGTGGTTTTTTTCCAGTAATGGCTGTAATACCGTCTAATACGCTTATTGATGAGTTTGATAAGTCGTCAATAATAACAACTTCGTAACCTTCGTTTTGTAATTCTACAACGGTATGCGAGCCAATAAAGCCCAAACCGCCAGTAACTAATATTTTATCCATTTATAAAGTTTATAATTGTTGATGTAATAAATTCTATTTGTTCATCATCCAGTTCTGTATGCATTGGCAATGAAATAACGTCTTTCACCAATTGATTGGTAACAGGAAAATCGGCTTCTTTATATCTTGAATCTGAATATGCCTTTTGTTTATGAAGCGGAATTGGGTAATACACACCACAAGGAATCGATTTTTCATTTAAATGTTTCACCAAAGCGTCTCTATCTACACCTTTTACCCGTAATGTATATTGGTGGAAAACATGAGCGTCTTCACCTCCATTTCTATGGGGAGTTACGATACTTGAAATATTTTTAAAAGCGTTGTCATACTTATTGGCCGCTTCACGTCTTTTTTTGTTGTAAATATCCAAGTGTGGCAATTTAGCATCTAAAACCGCAGCTTGAACACTATCCAAACGCGAATTTACACCAACCACATCATGATGGTAACGCTCGTACATGCCATGGTTTACAATACCTCGAATGGTATGAGCTAAAGCGTCATCGTTTGTAAAAATAGCACCACCATCACCATAGCAGCCTAAATTTTTTGATGGGAAAAATGACGTGGATGCTACATGTCCTATGGTGCCTGCCTGTGCTTTTTTACCATCTTTAAACGTGTAATTTGCCCCAATAGCTTGGGCATTATCTTCAATTACATATAGATTATACGCTTTGGCAATTTCCATAATAGCCTCCATATTAGCACATTGTCCAAATAAATGAACGGGCACAATGGCTTTGGTTTTTGGTGTAATAGCCTTTTTAATGGCTTCAATATTAATATTGAAGTCATCTTCATTCACATCAACCAAAACGGGTGTTAGTTGCAATAAAGCAATAACTTCAACGGTTGCAGCAAAGGTGAAATCGGCAGTAATAACCTCATCACCGGGTTTTAAACCCAATCCCATCATAGCAATCTGTAACGCATCGGTTCCATTGGCACATGGAATGACATGTTTTACGCCTAAATAATGTTCTAAATTCTTTTGAAATTGATGAACTTTTGGGCCGTTTATAAATGTGGTGGTTTCTAAAACTTCTTGAATAGACGTATTTACAAGGTCTTTAATGTCGTCATATTGACCTTTAAGGTCAACCATTTGAATTTTTTTCATCTAAAAAAAAATATAACTATTATAGTATTTATAAACATGTATGGAAAAATCTTCTATACTATAATTTAATGAGCCACGAAATTACAAAATTAGTACACGGTAACCAATGAAATTATTTTAAAGAAATGTATTTTAGCGTCAAATAAAAAAGATTTGGGTTTTATTTACAATATTGGCATTCATGCAGCACATTTTGGTTTGAAATGCGTATCGTTATTTAACGAAAAAATCAAAACTGGTGTTATTGGCAGACAAAACACTTTTAAAACTCTACATGACAATTTAAATCCAAACGACCAAACGCTTTGGTTTCATTGTGCTTCTTTAGGCGAATATGAACAAGGACTTCCCGTTTTTAAAGTTTTAAGAAGTCATTATAAAAATCATAAGATTGTACTTAGCTTTTTTTCGCCATCGGGTTATGACATTCGAAAAAACACACCCATTGCAGATATAGTGGTTTATTTGCCGTTGGACACCAAAGCAAATGCGAAACGTTTTTTAGATATTATAAACCCAGAGCTAACCATTTTTGTTAAGTACGATATTTGGCCAAATTTTTTAGATGAACTAAAAAGAAGACAATTACGGGCTATTTTAATTTCGGCTGCATTTAGAGAAAATCAATCGTTCTTTAAGTTTTATGGAAACCAATTAAGAAAGGCTTTATTTGCTTTCGAACATATTTTTACCCAAAACGAGCGTTCTAAAAATTTACTTGAATCCATAAACTATAAAAACGTTACCGTAACAGGCGACACGCGTTTTGATCGTGTTTCCAGCCAATTGGAAATTGATAATACTTTAGATTTTGTTGAAATTTTTAAACAGGACAAACTTTGCGTGGTTGCGGGTAGCACTTGGCCAGAAGACGACACATTGCTTATAAACTTCATTAATTCGGAAGCTTCAAAAGATGTGAAATTTATTATTGCGCCTCATAATATTAAGTCGAATCAAATAAAAAACATTCAAGAAAAACTAAGGGCTGAAAGTGTTCTATTTTCTGAAAAAGATAACAAACAACTTGAAACCGCACAGGTTTTTATTATTGACATCATTGGCATTCTTTCAAAAATTTACAGTTATGCAGATATTGCCTATGTTGGTGGCGCTATGGGAAACACAGGATTACATAATACTTTAGAACCTGCTGTTTTTGGAGTCCCTATTATTATTGGAAACCACCATGAAAAATTTCCAGAGGCCAAAGAAATGATTGATAATGCTGGGATGTTTTCTATAGCAACCCAAGAAGCATTTGATTCTATTCTAAAGGAACTAATTCAAAACACCGAAAAACGTACACTTTCGGGAAACAACAATTTACAATACATTAAAAAGAACAAGGGAGCCGTTACTACAATAGTACGGTATTTGGGTTTTTAGTTTTATTTTCTTCTGTTTACAATTATTTTTTAATTGTCAGATGGAACTCCCTTTATAATCATCCTCGTATGTGTGAATGTGGTTCTCATGGATGTTTCATAATACAAGCCAACTTCTATTAACAAACTACATACTAAAAATATATAACTATGAAGTTTCTTTCTATATAAAATCCGAATTAGCTAGACAGTATGGCAATGCAATAGACAAACTGTTTATTAATGATTATAATCTAGAATCCAGCCTAGCTAAGTGCGATGGCTTAATAGAGTATGTAACCTATATTGAAAACCAAGGTGCTACTGTTGATGGTATTGGAACACAAATGCATATTTCGCTAAATAACGACAAAGATAAAATTGTTGAAATGTTCCAAAAGTTAGCAGCTAGTGGAAAACTAATCAAAATTTCCGAATTAGATGTTAGATTGGGTACTAACGCACCTACAAACGAACAAATGGCACAACAATCGGAGATATATCAATTTGTGATTGACAAATACAAAGAAATCATACCTGCTATTCAACAGTATGGTATTACTATTTGGGGTATTTCAGATAATGAAAAAGAACACGAGTTTTGGTTGCCTGATGAATCTCCTAACCTGTGGAATGCAAACTACCAACGTAAACATGCTTACAAGGGTGTAGCTGATGGGTTAGCAGGACGCGATGTAAGTGAAGATTTCTCTGGAGAACTTATTATAGATTAACTTTTTTCAATAACAAATTAAAAACTCCCAACTACTTTGTAATTGGGAGTTTTTTATAATATAACTTTTTGCTTACCTATAAACGGATTTTAATTATAAGGATTTAACGTATTTATAGTGCCATCTTCATTATAAGTTATCTCAGAAACCTTAATAGACCTTAAATGCGTCACACCTTGAGATAAGCTAGAATCATGGTAAAACAAATACCACTTGCCTTCTACCTCACAAATTGAGTGATGGGACGTCCAACCTATTACAGGGTTTAAAATGCGTCCTTTATACATAAATGGTCCATAAGGACAATCGCCTATGGCATAACAGATAAAATGCGTATCTCCAGTAGAATAGGAAAAATAATATTTACCTTTATATTTATGCACCCATGACGCCTCAAAAAAACGACGTTCATTATCACCCTCTAAAAGAAGATTTCCTTTTTCATCAAGGATTTTAATTTCCTTAGGTGCTTCAGAAAACTGTAACATATCCTCTGTAAGTTTTGCTACAATAGGTAATAAAGCAGGCTCATTTGGCTTAGGAAGTTCATTAGCTTCGTTATAAATATTGTTCCGGTACTTTTGAAGTTGTCCGCCCCAAATTCCCCCAAAATATATGTAATAACTACCATCTTCATCTTCAAAAACGGCTGGATCTATACTATAACTGCCTACTATAGGGTTTGGTTCTGCTTTAAATGGCCCCATAGGAAAATCACTTATTGCAACGCCTATTTGAAAAATCCCTTCTTTATTCTTAGCAGGAAAAAACAAATAGTATTTCCCGTTTTTATGAGCGGCATCAGGTGCCCACATTTGTCTTTCTGCCCAAGGCACATCATCTACGTGTAATGCAACACCGTTATCAACTGCTTTGGCATTTATAGTATCCATGGATATCACATGATAATCTTCCATTCCAAAATGGTCTCCGTTATCATTAAAAGGAACACCCGCATCTATGTCATGAGAAGGATATATATATATCTTGTTATTAAAAACATGGGCAGATGGATCGGCAGTATATATATGGGATACCAAAGGCTGAGAGATGGCATTTTTACTTAAACTTTCAAAATCAATATGTTCTGTACTTTTATCTGGCATTATAATATTTTTATATTTGTTATTTAACGACAATTAATCTTCTTTCCTTTAAATCAGATTCTAATTCAATCTCCATTTTTTTATTAATTTCATAGAAAAACAATAACCCAACACCAATCAAAAATGGGATAGAAGGAAAAACACTGACCAATAATTTAATGCCGTTAATGGCGGAATCAGGCTGTTCTAGTGAATTGGGTACATACTTAAAAAAACCTAAAAACCATGTAGTTAAAGCACCCCCAATACTTAAACCCGCTTTTAAACCTACCATCATGGCAGAAAATATGATGGCTGTTGCTCGACGGTTATTTTTCCATTCCGAATAATCGGCTACATCAGCAATCATGGCCCAAAGAATTGGGATAGTGATTCCGTAGAAAAACCCATGAAATATTTGAGATACGAACATGAGTGTTATTGATGTTGATGGAAAAAAATAAAAGGCAAGAATAAACAAAGTTGAAATAAAAAGGAATGTTGCAAACACGTCTCTTTTGCCATATGTATCAGCGAGTTTTTTAGACAACGTAATTCCTACTATCATAAAAATGATGCCACCAGCATTAAATAATCCAAATCCCGCAGAAATTGGGTCTTCTCCAAAATGATCCATCCCTATTGATAATAGAAAATCTAAAATGGGCTGAATAACCATGGCTAGTTGTTTTCTGTCTACATAGTTCTCAAAATAATAAACATAAGCACCACCTTTCATGGCTAGTGTCACAAACACAAGCATAGTAAGTGATAGCATAATTAGCCACGGTTTATTTTTGACTAAATCGCTTAAATCTTCTTTAATACTTGATTTTTGTTCAGGTTTTGGAACAACACGTTCTTTTGTTGTTAAAAAGGTTATAATTAGCATAATAGTACCAACAATGGCCAATACAGTCATTACTTTTTCTATTCCTATGGCTTTATCGCCACCTCCTGCACTTTTTATAATCCCTAGCATAAATACTTGCACAAAAAATTGAGCAAACATAACAGCTACAAATCTATAAGATGACAAACTGTTTCTTTCTGCCATATTACCTGTAATAACACCACTAAGTGCCGAATAAGGGAGGTTGTTTGCAGCATACAATATCAATAATAGTGTATAAGTTACTACGGCATATATAACTTTACCTTTATACGAAAAATCAGGTGTAGAAAATGCCAAAATAGCAACAATGCCAAGTGGTACTGCTGTCCACAAAATCCAAGGACGAAACTTTCCCCATCTTGTATTTGTTCTATCGGCAATGGCTCCTACAATTGGGTTAAAGATAAAGGCTGCCACCAATCCAACGACTAGCATAATTATGGATGAATGTGTCGGAGATAATCCATATATGTCTGTATAAAAATAAGCCAAATACGTTATCAACGTTTGAAATACCAAGTTTGCAGCAAGGTCACCTAAACTATATCCTATCTTTTCCTTGATGGATAATTTTTGCGAAATGAAATTCATTAGTTATTATATATTTTTAGTTGGATCTTTGTTTTAATTTTAAAGCAATAATGCTATCATAAGCTGCTTTAGGCTTCAATTCCCTATCGAAAAGTAACGGGTAGTTTGTTCTTCCTTTTATTGGCCAATCGTTAAGCCAAGATTGCCCATCGTTTACACCCCAAAAGGTTACTCTACCAATTTTATCTTGATGCTTTAAGAATAGTTTAAATATATCTTGATATCGTTTTGCGAATTTTGTTTGAATGGAATCCGGTAAATTTTCAGGATAAGGATTCATTTTTTTGCTACTTTCAAAGTTTTGGTTCACATCGGCACCAACCAAATCCCATGGACTTGGCAATACATTTATATCCAGTTCTGTAATAGCCACTTTGACACCTAAAGAGGCATAGTCTAAAATGCTTTTTTCAATGTCTTCAATACTTGGTTTTTCTAAACCCCAGTGACCTTGCATCCCTATGCCATCTACTTTTATTCCTTTTTCTTGTATACGTTTTATCATTCTAATAGCCCCATTTCTCTTTTCTTCATGGGTCATATTATAATCGTTATAATACAACTCTGTATTCGCATCTGCTTCAAACGCAAATTTGAATGCCATTGGTAAATAGTCTTCACCTAAAACATCCAAAAAAACAGTTTTTCTTAAAGTGCCATCTTCATTTAAAGCTTCATTTACAACATCCCAAGAATTTATTTTCCCTTTGTACCTACCTACAATAGTTTTTATATGATGTTCTATAGCATTGGCTAGTTCTGTACTATCTTTTATTTCTGTAAACCAAGGAGCTAATTGACTGTGCCATATTAAGGTATGGCCGTGAATGAACATGTTATTTTTTTCTCCTAAAGCGACAAACTTGTCGGTTAATTTAAAATCAAAGCTGGCTTTTGCTGGATGAATAAACATTGATTTCATGATGTTTTCGGCGGTTATGCTATTAAATTCTTTTGAAATTAATGCAGTAACAACAGGGTTTTCCTCCTCTATTTGACTTTCGTTCATTGCGGTTCCTATATAGAAATTGTCTTTTAAAGTACTTTTAAGAGAATTTACCGGCTTAATCTCATTTATATCTTTACAGTTTACTATTAAAAGTAATATAGCCATAACATATGCATAGTTTTTCATCTGTTTTAATTTATTGTTTTAATTTGGTCATGCTTCGACAAGCTTCACTTGCTAACTTCGCTACAAAATATATTTTGCATCTCGCCAATGCTCAGCACAGACTTGGAACACCCTAACTAATCATCCTTATGTGTGTGAATACAATTCTCATGGGTGTTTCATATTTATTTATTTTATTTCACTAATTAGTTTCCCGGTGCAAAGGGGAATTTTAATGATTGAAAATAGTCTAAAGTTTCCGTTGGTTTTTCAACACCTTCTGGCAATTCTTTACCCGAAAACTGCTGGAAATACAACAAACAAGCATCTCGCCACCATTTCGCTTCTTTATATTGAATATGTAACAACATTTTAACATCATTAAATCGTCCTTCATCAACATACGATTCCATATCTTCCCAAGTGTTTATCATGGCTGCTACTTGATTAACACCTTCTTGATATTTTAATGCCATACCATTCCAAAGTGTTTCTCCGTTTTTTAGTTTATAATCCCATGACACATGATGAAACCAGAGTAGATCTTCTTCTGGACAGGTTTTAATATTATTAAATTTTGAAGCCACTTCGGGTGCATATTGTGCGGTTGCATTACTTCCTGTAGATGTGCGATCAAAACCAATTCCTAAAGAATCCGCTTTATGATAATATACCGGATTCCATTCGGGGCGCGAAAGATTGGATACCCAAGGCCCAGGACCATAATGATGTCCAGTATCCATAATATGGTGCAAGCCCAAAGGCGTCATGTAATTCACTACAGCTTCTCTAGAGTTTAGCATCATATTTTTAACAGGGTTCACAAAATTCTCGTTGTTAGAAAATGTTAATCGTAACCATGAGTCGGCTATGGCTTCTGAAGTTAAATAAGGATTCCAGGCAAGTCTTCCAAAGCCATACCAATTGGCCTGAAGCATTGGATTCCCTGTCCAATTAATAGCATTACCAATATTGCTAACCCCAGCAATGCCGGTTAATTTTTTGTTATGAAGCGATCCATCAATATCCTTGGCAACAGTAGATCCTTTGCCTTTTCTATAGGTATCTGATTTTAAAACTTCTTCAAATAATTTTGTTAGAAATATAGAATGGGTACTAAAACCTAAATATTCTTGGGTAATTTGAAACTCCATCATTAATGGTGTTTTGGGCATTGAACCAAACATAGGATGAAATGGTTCGCGAGGTTGAAAATCTATCGCACCGTTTTTAACTTGAATAAGCACATTGTCTTTAAACTGTCCATCATAAGGCACAAACTCAGAAAAAGCCTGTTTAGCCCTATCTGTAGCATCGTGTTCTGAATACACAAAGGCACGCCACATAACAATACCTCCAAATGGTTCCAACGCAGCTGCTAGCATATTGGCACCATCTACATGGTTTCTATTGTAATTTTGCGGCCCTGGTTGTCCTTCAGAATTTGCTTTAACCAAAAAACCCCCAAAATCAGGAATCCGATTGTAAATTTCCTTGGTTTTATTACTCCACCATTTAATGACTTCTGGAGCATAAGGATCGGCTGTTTCTAATCCACCAATTTCAATAGGTGCCGAAAAACGTGCTGTTAGATATACTTTTATTCCGTAAGGTCTAAAAATAGTCGCTAATGCTTCTACTTTTTCTAAATATTGTGGCGCTAGAATAAGAGCATTGGCATTTACATTATTTAAAACTGTTCCATTAATCCCTATGGATGCATTGGCTCGGGCATAATCTATATACCGTTGGTCTATATAATCCGGCAAACGATGCCAATCCCAAATGGAGGAACCTGCATAACCTCTTTCTACAGTTCTATCTAAATTATCCCAGTGGTTTAGTATACGGATTTTTAGTTTTGGTGAATCGATAATGTTTAACTTTTCTATGGATTTATTGGCTTGTAGCAATTGTAAAAAATTATAAACACCATACAGTACACCAACATCCGTTTTTCCGGTAATAACGATATGCTTTTCACCATTAATTAAAATGGTTTTAATTATGAAACCTTCATTATTTATTTCATTAAAAGCATTTCCAAATTGGCGTGTAATATCCTCATTTAAAGATGTTCTAGATCCAAACATTAAGGAGTTAGCTACCATATTTTCTGTATCAGCTAAAAATCCAGAACCAAGCATGCCATTCAATCCCAATTCAAGTTCTTTTAAGCCAACTTTTATTGTTTCAGAATCTCCTAAAGGAATTATTCTTTTAATATTTGATTGATAACTTGATCGTATTTGTTCATTTTCAATATAACTGTATTGTAACCATAACCGATATCCATTGTTCGAATAAGATTTAAAACAAACCAGAAATTGCAACACCAGTATTAGACCATACTTTTTTAACATTGACTTTATTATGAAGCAAAAATTATTCATTCTAAACATATCACTAGTCTTAATTAATATAGAATTTATTTAAACTTTTCACAATTCCTATAAATGTACAATTCATAATATCTACACTAATTTAGTGTAAAGATAAATATTTTTTTTAATTTGCAACCGGTTGCGTAAATTAAATGGATAATCTTATAAAAAATAATTTTAAGTACTTTTATTGAATCTCGCGACTTAAACTTAATTAAATAGCCAACGACCATGATAAAGACAGTTTTCAATTTTATTAATAAGTCAGTTTTCATTTTACTAATTTTAGTATCATGTAAAAATGACAATTCAGAGACAATAAGCACTGTTGACAATAAATTTCCAACAACAAATTTTGAGTTTCCTTTTTATAATCCCTCACTTTCTATTGATGAACGTGTACAAGATTTAATGTCTAGATTAACATTAGAAGAAAAGACAAACCAAATGATGAATTCTACTTCTAAAATTGATCGCCTAAAAATCCCTCCTTACGATTATTGGAACGAAGCACTGCATGGGGTTGGTCGATCTTGTGTTGCTACCGTTTTTCCGCAAGCAATAGGTATAGGAGCTACTTTTGACACCAATTTAACATACAGGATATCTTCGGCTATTTCAGATGAAGCAAGGGCTTTATACAATACTGCTAGTGAAAAAGGATATTATAAAAAATATGGTGGCTTAACATTTTGGACTCCTAACATTAATATTTTTAGAGACCCTCGTTGGGGACGCGGACAGGAAACTTATGGCGAAGACCCTTATTTAATAAGCATTATTGGAGCTTCTTTTGTTAAAGGTTTACAGGGTGACCATCCAAACTATTTAAAAACTGCTGCTTGTGCCAAACACTATGCTGTACATAGTGGCCCTGAAAAACTAAGACACGAATTTAATGCCGAGTCTAATCAAAAAGATTTATGGGAAACCTATTTACCCGCATTTGAGGCGTTAGTTGATGCCAAAGTAGAATCTATTATGTGTGCCTACAATAGTACAAATGGCGAACCTTGTTGTGCTAACAAATTTTTAATTTCGGAAGTACTGTTAGATAAATGGCAATTTAAAGGACATGTTCTAACCGATTGTGGTGCCTTGGAAGACTTTTACAAACAACCCAGCGAAGGCGGTCACGGTATTGTAAAAACTCCAGCCGAGGCAGCTGCTTTGGCGGTTAAAAGTGGCATAAGTTTAAATTGCGGAAGTATTTACAGCTACTTACCCGAAGCCATTAAAACAGGTTTAATTACTGAAAAAGAGATAGACTCGCAACTAGCTAAATTATTACGCACACGCTTTAAATTAGGTCTTTTTGACCCCAAGGGCAGTAATCCTTATGATGCTATTTCAATAGATGTTGTAAATAGTGAAACCCATAGAGCCTTAGCAAAAGAAGTTGCTGTTAAAAGCATGGTTTTACTAAAAAATAATGGTGTTTTACCTCTTAAAAACGACCTGTCAAAGTATTTCGTTACAGGTCCAAATGCAGCAAATATTGATATTCTTTTAGGAAATTATTATGGTGTTAATCCTAAACTTGTTACCATTTTAGAAGGCATTGCAAACGCTATAAATCCTGCTAGCCAAATACAATATAGATTGGGTTGTATGCTAAGCGAAATGCCTAAAAATCCCATAGATTGGGCTAGTGGAAACGCAGGTAATAGCGATGTTACGTTGGCTGTATTAGGAATTTCCAGTTTATTGGAAGGCGAAGAAGGCGAATCTTTAGCATCAGCAACTGCGGGTGATAGACTGGATTACAATTTACCTGAAAGCCAATTGGATTATTTAAGAAAATTACGAAAAGCCGCAGATAAAAACCCCGAAGACAAAAAACCAATTGTAGCCATTATTACGGGTGGCAGCCCCATGAACTTAGCCGAAGTGCATGAACTTGCCGATGCTGTTTTACTTGTTTGGTATCCTGGTGAAGAAGGTGGAACAGCCGTAGCCGATATTCTTTTTGGCAATGTATCACCTTCAGGTCGTTTACCAATTACGTTTCCAAAGTCGTTAGATCAATTACCCGATTACAATGATTACTCTATGAAAGGAAGAACCTATAAATACATGAATCTAGACCCTATGTACCCTTTTGGTTTTGGTTTAAGTTACACTACTTTCTCTTATGGAAAAATTCAAACCACAACGCCAACTATTTCAAAAAAAGACAACTTAAAACTAAAAGTTACCATTACCAATTCGGGGAAAACAACTTCAGATGAAGTGGTTCAAATGTATATTTCAGATATAGAAGCATCTGTTATAGTCCCTAATTTTCAGCTTATTAAAACAGAACGAATCAACTTAAAGTCCAATGAATCTAAAACTTTAGAATTCGAATTAACTCCCAAAGATTTCGAAATTGTTAAAAACGATGGCACAAGAACCATTGAAGCTGGCGAATTTAAAATTTACGTTGGTGGTTCTAGCCCCATGAAACGAAGCTTTGAATTGGGAGCACAAAATATGTCTGAAACTATAATTGCAGTTAAATAAAAATGAAAAAACTAAAAATTTTAATTAGCATTTTCCTTATTATTCAATCCACAAATTTAATTGGGCAAATAAAGCTTCCTAAGTTAATAAGCGATGGTGTTATTCTACAGAGAGACGAAAAAGTAAAGGTTTGGGGTTGGGCCGCTCCAAATGAAAAAATCAAGTTGATTTTCAAAACCAAAACCTATAATACAGAAGCAGATAATAGTGGCAACTGGCATATAATGTTACCTGAGCAAAAAGCTGGCGGACCATTTGAAATGGTTTTTATAGCAAGCAACGAAATAACAATTCAAGATATTTTATTTGGCGATGTTTGGGTCTGTTCCGGACAATCAAATATGGAACTGCCTATGGAACGTTTAAAAGAAAAATATGACGCTATAATAAAAAATGCTGCCAATACCTATATTCGTCAATTTTTAGTTCCAGACACTTATAATTTTAAAAAACCTCAAAAAGATTTTAAAGATGGTAGTTGGGTTTCAGCAACACCAAGTACAGTTCTTGAATTTTCTGGTGTCGCCTATTTTTTTGCTAAGGAAATTTATGAAAAGCACCAAATTCCTATTGGAATAATCAATTCTGCTTTAGGTGGTTCCCCAATTGAATCTTGGTTGAGTGATGATGCGCTTAAGGCTTTCCCTGAGTCTTATGAAGAAGTACAAAAATATAAAAATGACACCTTTATAGAATATATTGAGACTAGCGATAAAAAAAGAAGTGATGATTGGTATACGCTTTTAAATTCAAAAGACAAAGGTCTTTACAATCACTGGGATTTACCTTCAGGTATCGATTTTAGTGATTGGGATGACATGGAAATACCCGGTTATTGGGCAGATTCCGCTCTTGGAAACGTCAATGGTGTTGTTTGGTTTAGCAAAGATATAATTGTACCAAAATCGATGCTTGGAAAATCTGCAAAACTATTTTTAGGTCGGATTGTTGACCAAGATTATGCTTATATAAATGGTGAATTTGTTGGAACCACAGGCTACCAATATCCACCGCGGAGATATGAGGTAAAACCAACTATTTTAAAAGAAGGGAAAAACACTATTTCAATTCGGGTTATTAATAATATGGGAAGAGGTGGATTTGTTTTGGATAAACCTTATTATTTAGCTGTAGATAATGATACCATCGATTTAAAAGGCACATGGAAATATAAATTAGGAACCACGATGCAACCATTACTAGAACCGACATTTATCCGTTGGAAACCAGAAGGTTTATACAACGCCATGATAGCCCCTCTAATTAACTTAAAAATAAAAGGCGTTCTGTGGTATCAAGGTGAGTCAAATACCCATAATCCGGAACACTATGCAAAAACGCTTCCTGCACTTATAGCCGATTGGAGAAATAAATGGCATCAAGGAAAATTCCCTTTTCTTTTTGTGCAACTAACAAACTTCATGGAAACTAACCCAGAACCAACAGAAAGTAATTGGGCACAATTAAGACAATCGCAACTAGAATCATTGAAAGTTCCAAATACAGGTATGGCCGTCACAATAGACTTAGGTGAATGGAACGATATCCATCCTTTAAATAAAGAAGATGTTGGTAAGCGTTTAGCACTATTGGCACGAAAAATGGTTTATGACGAAAAAACCATTCAGGCATCCAGTCCGTTACCATATAAAGCGACATTTAATGAACACAAGGTGATTATTTCATTTGAAAACAAAGGAAGTGACTTAATAATTAAAGGTGAAGATGATTTAAAAGGCTTTTCAATTTCAGATGATGGTGCGAACTTTGTTTGGGCAAAAGCTATTATTAAAAACAATAAGGTTGAAGTTTGGAACGAAAACGTAAAAAACCCAACGGTTGTTAGATATGCTTGGGCAGACAATCCTGATAATGCTAATTTATATTCAAAAGCGGGATTGCCATCTACACCTTTTGAAATAAAAAAGACAACTAGGTAATCTAATTTCTTTTTGAAGATTCCCGAACCAACACTTCGGTATTTAAAAAGGTAATTTCTTTAACCTCATCCCTTTTAGAAGACTTTAAATTTTTCAAAATAATTTCGGCAGAAGCTTGTCCCATTTTTTCAGCAGGATGTGTAATGGTTGATAAATTAGGGTCAATAATATGTGAAATTGGGTCGTTGTTAAAACCTATTACCGCCAATTCTTCAGGTACTTTAATACCTCTTTTTTTAGCACATTGAATGGCACTCACTCCTAAAATATCACCTGGAGCAAAAATACCATCGGGCGGATTCTTTAAATCAAGAAGTTTATTGGTTGCTTTTTCTGCTTCTTCGTATGTTACTGCTTTAAGTTTAATAATTAGGTCGTCTTCAATAGGAAGGTTAGCTTCCTTTAAAGCGTCTAAATACCCCTTTTTTCTTTCATAATAGATGCTAAACTCAGAACCAGCCGTAAGATGGGCTATTCGTTTACATCCCTGTGAAATAAGATGCTTTGTTGCTTTATAGCCTGCTGCATAGTTATCAATTACCACACGAAACGTATTAAAGGTTTTTGGCACCCTATCTACAAAAACCAATGGTGTATTACTATCCATAAATAACTGAAAATGAGAGGTGTCCTGGGTTTCCATAGCCAACGAGCAGATAACACCACTTACCCTGTTATTATATAAAGATTGGGTCATACTCACTTCTTGCTCGTAAGAATCGTGAGATTGCATAATAACTACATTGTAACCTGCTTTTTGAGCTGCTATTTCTATACCACTAATTAAGGAAGATAAGAAGGGTTGCGTAATAGTTGGCAATAAAACACCTATGGTTTTTGTTTTTTTACTTCGTAAGCTAGCCGCTAAATTATTGGGGCGATACCCCATTTCCTTAGCCGTTTTCTTAACCTTTTCAATCGTTTTTTTACTAATACTATGATGGTCTTTTAACGCTCTGGAAATAGTTGAAGTTGCTAAATTTAACTTATCTGCTATGTCGTAGATAGTAACTTCGGTGTACTCTTTCATCCTTTTATCAAAATAATTAAATCAAATATACATTTTTTAAACAAATTATATTTTATATTTAATACACCAATTTAAACCCAATTCTAGCAGGCTTTTATCCAGATCCAAGTATATGTACAGTAAACGGGAAATTTCACTTAATCACATCTTTATTTACCTACTTTTCAGGAATACCTGTGTTTGAAAGTACAGATCTAATAAGCCGGAAACAAATTGGGCATGGTATAACAAGAAAAAAACAAGGAGTTTTTTTTAGTCAAGGTGTTTCTAAAGGCATATTTGCACCAACTATTCGATATAACAATGGTACATTCTATGTTATTTGTACTAATGGCTTCAAAAGAAAAAATAGTGCCAATAACTGGCAATTTTATAGATACATTACACACAGTAGGTTTGGTCGCTTTTCAAAATGAAAAAAATTATTTATTAATTGGCAAACGATTAAATAAAGATAAAAAAGAAGATATTTTTGTTAAAAAAAGTAACACATCTCTAAACGAAAGTCAGCCAACTATTATAGCTAGATAGATTTTAAGCACAAAATATTCCGATTTGTTTTTAAGAATAGGAAGCTACAAAGGTTTATATAATTTTTATTATAAAACTTCAGAAAAATCGGAATGGATTCTTTTAGTAGACAAAGTTGATGCTTCTGTTTTAAGCACCAAAGAAGCCAAAGGTTTTGTTGGTACTTATTTGGACATATTGCCTCACTAAATCATTTTTAAGGTTAACTCTGGCAGGGTTTAAAACCCTGCCAGAGCTATTTATTTTAAGGATGTAGGTTTGGAACCCTACCAGGCTTAATATATTCTATGTAAAGTATGTTAGGACGCCAACAACTATAAGAACCAGTAGTATAGACAAAACAACATCTATAGTATCATAACTACCTTTATTAGCTGCTTTTTGTTCTTCAGAAAGCGTTCCAAATGCTAATCCTTTTATAGTTTCATAATTAGGTGCTTGCGACATCATACTAACTGAAATACAAATAAACACCGAAAAAACAAACATAAATATAGCCATATGCGCAAAATTAATGGTTGCAAATGCATAGGCAATACCTTCTACCGATTCACCTGCTACAATTTGAGGTTGATAGTATATTTCACTTCCTAACCTTAAAATTAAAAGCACCAACCCTGTTAACAAAGTGGTAATTGCCGCTGTTGAATTAACGCGTTTCCAAATAATACCCAACAAAAATACCGCTGTTACAGGAGGCGCGATATACGATTGTACATTTTGAAGGTACTGGTACATAACACCACCACCAATTTTTTCCATAATTGGTATCCAAATAATACCTAAAACCACAATAAAACCAGTTGCTATTTTACCTGTTCTTACCAACACGTTTTCAGTTTTTTCTGGATACAGTTTTTTATAAATATCAATAGTAAAAATAGTTGAACATGAGTTGAAAACCGAGGCCAAAGAACTCATTAAAGCTGCCATTAATCCGCCAGCTACCAAACCTTTTAGACCAACAGGTAATAGTGTTTTAACTAACATGGGGAAAGCTCTATCGGCTTTTTCAACTGAAAACACCTCTGGATTTTGTATGGTTAAAGCAAATGCAATAATACCAGGTACCAAGAAAATTAATATAGGAAGTAATTTTAAATAAGCGCCAAAAATGGCTCCACGCCTGCCTATTTTAATATTATTGGCTGCCAATGTACGTTGTACAATATATTGGTCGGTACACCAATACCAAATACCTACAATCGTTCCGCCTATTAGCAAGCCTGTCCATGGAAATTGCGGATCGTTCATAGGACGCCACATATTAAAATGTTCCGGACTTACCGCAGTAACAGTGTCTCTTAATTGTGCCCAACCTCCCACTTCTTGCAATCCTAAATAGGTAATAACAACCGAACCAAAAATTAAAATAACAGTTTGAAGCGTTTCGGTATAAATTACGGCTTTCATCCCTCCTATAACGGTATAAATACCTGTAAAAATTACGATTCCAATAGCACCGTACCAAAACGGAATGCCTAAAAGCTCTGAAACCACAATACCACCTGCATAAATAGTTACCGATACTTTTGTAAGTACATAAGCTACTAATGAGAACAATGATAAGAACCATCGAGACCGGCTATCAAATCGTTTTTCTAAAAACTCAGGCATGGTAAAAGCACCACTTCTAATATAAAATGGCAAAAACAGCCATCCTAAAAGCAAAACTATCCAAGCATGTAGTTCGTAATGAGCCATAGGTGTACCCGATTCGAAACCAGTTCCTGCAAGTCCTACAACATGTTCGGACCCGATATTGGAAGCGAAAATCGATGCCCCAATTACAAACCATCCTACGTTTCTACCTGCTAAAAAATAATCTTCGGTGTTTTTGTTTTTTTGAAGAACAACCCAAACGGCCACCGCAATAAGTGCAAGGAAATAAATTCCTAAAACAGCCCAATCCAGGTTTTCCAAAACCGATTGTTGCATAGCTAAAAAGTAATGTTTCATCTGTTAATATTTATTGTTTTAATTTGGTCAAATGGAACACCCTGAATAATCATCCTTGTGTGTATGAATGCCATTCTCATGGGTGTTTCATAAATATTTAGTTTAGTTGGTAATAATCAAGTATTGAACTCATCTTGACTTTTTTCAATTGGCTGTAAAATAATCTTTTCGCCCCATATTTCACCTATTTTTTTTACTCCGTAGCGCTGCTATGAAGTGCTAAAAAGCTAAAATCTGGAACCAAAATCTCCATTTTTCGCTTCAATCAAAAAAGTCAAGATGAGTTCATTGAAAAAATATTGTGCATTTTAAATTTGCGTGATTAAACATAAACCAAAATGCACAACAGGTTATTAAATATATTGGTTAATTATATTTTCAAATAACTCTTGTTTCCCACTTGTTAATGGCAACTCGCCATTTTCTTGTGCTATTTTATATAAATCCTGTAAGCTTAACTTACCATTTTCAAAATCTTTTCCTTTACCAGAATCGAATGATGCATAACGTGCTGTTCTTAATTTTTCATAAGGTGAAGATGTGATGATTTTATCTGCAATTAACAACGCTCTAGCAAATGTATCTGCACCGCCAATATGTGCTAAAAACACATCTTCTAAATCGGTAGAATTTCTTCTGATTTTAGCATCAAAATTAACACCGCCACCTTGTAATCCACCTGCTTTAAGAAACACTAACATCGCTTCGGTAGTTTCTTGGATGTTGTTAGGAAACTGGTCGGTATCCCATCCGTTTTGGTAATCGCCACGGTTGGCATCCAAACTTCCTAACATACCTGCTTTTGCTGCAGTTTCAATTTCATGCTGAAAAGTGTGTTGTGCCAATGTAGCGTGATTTACTTCAATATTTATTTTAAAGTCTTTATCTAAACCATATTCTTTTAAGAAACCGATTGCTGTAGCTGTATCAAAATCATATTGGTGTTTTGATGGTTCCATGGGTTTTGGCTCGATAAAGAAGTTTCCTTTAAACCCATTTGCACGTGCATAATCTCTACACATAGCTAAAAACTGTCCCATGTGGTCTAACTCACGACCCATATCGGTATTTAAAAGCGTCATATAACCTTCACGACCACCCCAGAATACATAGTTTTCCCCGTTTAATGCCATCGTAGCATCTAACGCTAATTTTA
Source organism: Mariniflexile sp. HMF6888 (assembly GCF_044335535.1). Lineage (NCBI taxonomy): Bacteria > Pseudomonadati > Bacteroidota > Flavobacteriia > Flavobacteriales > Flavobacteriaceae > Mariniflexile > Mariniflexile sp. HMF6888. The sequence continues at coordinate 737,149 of NZ_JBIQVZ010000001.1, forward strand.
TTTGCCCTCCTGCTCTTGCAACCACATTAAAATCTGGATTGGTTGAAGCACCGTTCATGTAGCGTGGGTTTGAAAAACAATTTGCTGTTCCCCAAAGTAATTTTACACCAGAGTCTGCTTGTTTTTGCTTTAAATAATCTGTTATGGTTGCCAATCTAGATTCTGATTCAGCAAATGTTGCACCTTCTCTTATCAAATCGAAATCGTGGAAGCAGTAGTATCCAAATCCCATTTTTGTAATGAATTCGAACGCGGCATCGGCTTTGTCTTTTGCTGCTTGAACTGCGTCTGAAGATTTGTCCCATTCAAAACTTTGAGTTCCTGGCCCAAATGGGTCGCTTCCTTGTCCGCAGAACGTATGCCAATACGCTACCGAAAATTTAAACCATTCGCTCATGGTTTTACCTGCAACCACTTGGTCTGGGTTGTAGTATTTAAATGCTAATGGGTTGTCTGATTCTTTGCCTTCAAACTTGATTTCTCCAATACCTTTGTAGTATTCTTTGTTTCCTATTAATGCCATTGTTTTTATTTTTTGTTAATCTGTTGATTCGTTGATTTGTTTATTTGGTGTTACTTTTTGCATTAGGGATTACTCATTATCTATTATCTATTGTCTATTGTCTATTGTCTATTGCCTATTAAATAGAATGATTTGCAATTCAGTTTTCCAGTTGTTATAGGCTTCTTGATAAGCTGTTTTATCTTTAAACGGCATAAAAGTCATCACATGATCGTTATCAATAATTGCCTTTCCAAAGTTTTCGAAATCGCCCTTGTGCAAATTGGCGGCACGTGCTGCACCAATGGCTCCTGTGGTGTTATAAATTTCAATCTCTTGCTCTATAAGGGTTGCCACAGTATTGGCGAATATTTCTGAACGGAACAAATTGTCGTTTCCTGCACGAATAACGGTAGGTTTGATGCCATCGGATTTCAAAATTTCCATACCATATACAAACGAAAAAGCAATACCTTCTAAAGCAGCTCGACACATATGTCCTTTGTGGTGGTTGTTTAGATTGAGATTAACTATTCTAGTGCCAACCTCTTTGTTGTTAAGCATGCGTTCGGCACCATTTCCGAATGGAATTAAACAAACACCATCTGATCCAATAGGAATTTCTGAAGCCAACGAATTCATTTCTTCATAAGAACTAACCGCTAAATTATTGAGCAACCAACGGTATTGGATACCTGCGCCATTGATACATAGCAATTTCCCTATTCTTGCATCGGCTCCTTTGGTATAATTTACATGAGCAAAATTGTTTACACGCGCACTTTCTTTAGCCGATAAGCTATTGGTTACAGCATAAAACACACCTGATGTACCACCTGTTGCGGCTACTTCACCTGGGTTAAACACGTTTAACGACAGCGCATTGTTCGGCTGGTCGCCTGCCCTATAATAAATAGGTGTTCCTGCCGCTACGCCACTTTCTTCTTCACCTTTTGCATCGACTACCGATTGTACGCCGAATGTATCTACAATATCGGGCACTAAGGTTTTATCGATACCGTAATATTCTAAAAGGAAATCTGCAATATTATCTTTTTTGAAATCCCAAAAAATGCCTTCTGACAGTCCTGAAATGGTGGTGTTTATTTTATTTGAAAATTTATAAGCAATATAATCGCCGGGTAGCATGAACTTATAAATGTTTTTATAAATATCCGGTTCGTTATCTTTGACCCATTTTAATTTTGAAGCTGTAAAATTGGCGGGAGAATTTAATAGGTTTGAAGCACATGTGTCTTCTCCTAATTCTTGAAAAGCTTTATTTCCTGTTTCTACGGCCCTACTATCGCACCAAATAATACTTTTGCGAAGTGGACTTCCATCTTTATCAACAATAACCAAACCATGCATTTGGTATGAAATACCAATACCTTTTATTTGGGTTCTGGTGACGTTATGCTGCTTTTTTAATTTGGCTATGGCTTTACAGGCGTGTTGCCACCAATCGTCTGGCTTTTGTTCTGCCCACCCATTTTTTTGGGCGAACATACTCATTTCTTGTTCGGGTTCTTGCACAACTCCCAAGCTTTTGCCTGATGCCACCTCAACAAGTGCTGCTTTTATAGAAGAACTTCCTATGTCTAATCCTAAATAGTACATGATTTATAATGATTCTCTTAATATTAATTTAGTTGGTATATATGTTTGTATTGAAGTTTCTTGGTTAATAAACTCTGCTGCTTTAGCTCCCAGTGCCTTAAAATCGGTTGAAACTACCGAAATGCCTTTATAAATGAATTTTTTCATCGGGGTTTCGTTATAAGATAAGAAGCCTACATCGGTACCTGGTTCAAAATTGTTGGCTCTGCATTGTTCTAAAAAAGTTCCGAGTATTCTATCACTCACACTTATGTAGGCCTCTCCTTTTACAACATTAAAATCAGCAGGATCTGTGACTATTTTATATTTAAACTTTTTGGTTTCACAAAATTGTTTAAAGTAAGTAACCGATTCTGTTGGATGCTTGGTGAATGTTGGATATACAAAAACCAGTTTTTTATATTTTTTAAAAGATTCAACAGCTTCTTTTAAGGCATCGTAAAATGCACTTCCAAAATCTTGAAACACATAATTGTTGGATGCTTTCGAATAGACATTCCAATCGATTAACAACAGCTTGTCGTTATCAAAATCTGACAATACACTTGGCACCTCTTTATGGTCGAAAGTCATCACTACATACTTAAAATACTTCCCTTTGCTGTTATTTAAAATGGTTTTGAAATTGTTGATGTTATAATGATGGAATTGCACATCTACAATAACCTTTTTGGGTAAATTATTAACAAATGCATGGTACAAAACCTCTTTATAGGCTTTAAATGTATCTAAAACCAAAAGCACCTTTCTGGTATCATTAGCTACAAAATACCCTTTATTAGGCACAGATTCCACAACTCCATTTTCTTTTAAAATAGAATAGGCTTTAAAAACGGTATCTCTAGATAATTTATAGTCGCTGCAAATAGCATTAACCGAAGGCAATGCATCGCCACTAGACAGCGTATTATTAGCAAGCGCATCATTGATAGCATTCACTAATTGTTGATACTTAGGTATCTCGCTATTAAAATTTAAATCAAAAAACATTAACCGTTCTGTTCTGTTCTGGTTTGCAAATATAGCAATTCTTTTTAATAGCAAGAATTGGTCTTTGCTTTTTTTATAAACATTTGTTTATTACTCTTATAGCATAAAAAATAAACAGAAAGAAGAACGGGAAACTATAGAATGAAAAATAAAGTTGCTTTACTTTTTAAGAAGTCTATAAAAATCCTGTTTCATAAAGCGGTATTAGGTAATTTAATTCAATGTGGAAAGTTTCTCAGAATGGATTTAAAATAACGTGAGTTCGATGTGATGAATCCTGATATTCAAATATTTAAATAGTCGAATAAACAAAAAACGATATCGTTACAAAAGTTTTGATTCAGGTTGATAAACATATTCTATAATTTTTAATTGTTTAACCGTGTAATCGTTGAATCGTATATCACAAACTTCATCGGTACATCAAGCTTTTAACTAGGCAAACGCACTAAAAAATAATACGCAATTCAACATCTCCGTGTATCTCTGTGTAAATCTCTGCGCTTCTCCGTGTTATAGCTGTTACACAGAGTTTCACGGAGAAACACAGAGCAACACAGAGTTATAAAATAACATTAAAAATTATTGATAATCAGACGCTTAGATTTTTAATGTGTTTGACCTGACTTTTAACTCTGAACTTTGTCCTTCTAACATTGTACTTTTAACATCTAACTTCGTTAAAATTTATAACTCAGGTTAAAACATGTTATTCCACCTCATTGATCAATAGCACGACACTTGTTCGTTTAACGTCTATCTCTGGATTTATACCGACCGTCATTAAAAAATTCCCGGAATAAACAGCCGTTTCATCTATAGTTGATTTTGTGTCTGGATATAGATTTATTTCTTTAACCCTATACTTTTTATCGTTATGCAAGCCCTTCAATTTAATAGGTCTTTTGGTTACCCTTTCCATGAACCTATTTGAACTGAGATAATTAAACATTATGGCTTGAGATTGATTTTCTTCTACATACATTAAAGCAGCAAACGGGTTTTCATACGGACTAGCCAAACGGTATTGTTCGCCGTGAAGTACCATATGTTTAAAGCCGTTATAATTTTTAATGGCGCGTTTGGTAAAGTCCAAATCTTTCCCATCCATATGGCTCACATCTACATCAAACCCTAATTTACCCATACTAGCTACATCGACCTTAAGTTTGACGGGTTGGTTCCCCCAATTCGTTACATGACAATCCATGGTTATAGCTGGAAAGAAATATGAATAATTCCATTGAAGAAAAATCCGTTCAATAGGATCGGTATCATCACTTGGCCAAAATTCAGTAAAATATTTCAAAAATTCATAATCGGCTCTACCACCACCGCCAGAACATAGCATCATAGGAACTTTAGGGTATTTTTCACGAATTCTTTCAAGTACTTTATACAATCCCAATACATAGTCTACATAAAGATGTGTTTGTGGAATACCGTTCTGTTGCTGGTAGACAGAATATGCATTATAAATTACCGCATTACAATCCCATTTTATAAAAGCTATTTCAGGATTTTGAGTAAACAAAGTATCTACAATATTAAACACAAAATTTTGCACTTCGGGATTTGTTAAATCCAACACCATCTGATTACGGTATAATTTCGCAGGACGCTCTGGTTGTTTAATAACCCATTCTGGATGGTTTTTAAATAATTCACTTTCCGGATTAACCATTTCCGGCTCAATCCAAATTCCAAATTTAACTTTGTTTTTTTTAGCTTCTTTTACCAAATAGCCTAAACCATTAGGTAATTTTTTTCTGTTTTCTTGCCAATCACCCAAACCGGCATCATCATTATTTCTAGGATATTTATTTCCGAACCAACCATCATCTAGCAGAAATAAATCCAACCCTAAATCTTTTGTATCTTTAAATAATTTAGAAAGTTTACTTTCATTAAAATCAAAATAGGTCGCTTCCCAATTATTTAAAAGAGTCAATCTATCGCCTTCGCCATCTAATACTCTATATTTTTTTGCCCAAGATTGTAATTGCCTAGATGCAAGCCCCGTACCTTTATTGGAAATGGAATATATAAGAGAAGGTGTTTTAAACGTTTCTTCCTTTTTTAATGAATAATTGGATTCATAAGGGTTAATGCCCGCTATTAATCTTAGATTTTTATATGAATCAATTTCAAAATCTATTTTATAATTTCCGCTCCACGCCAATTGACCTAGCAATACCAATCCATTATCTTCGTCTTGAGGACTTTCAAATGAAACAATAAAATTAGGAGTTCCCAGTAACATGGCACGAGTACCTAACTTAGACTCGATTGTTTTGATACCTTGCGTGAGCTTTTCTTCAGTAGGCTGCATTTCTTTTAAATACTCGCCTTGAAAATGGGTCAAATAAAAATCTTTATTAGTAAAATATAAATTTGCAGAAGCGTATTTGCCAAGTTCAATAGTGCCATTTTCATTATTGGTAATGTCTGTCCATTGTTCTACCACATTTAGGTTCGACCAAACTTTATAGTTTAAAACCACTGTTAATTTATAAACCGGATCGGTTAACTCAATTTTTGTGATGGTTTCTTCATTCTTTATTTGGGTCTCAACGTTGACAAAATGTAATTCGGTAGATAAATTTCCATCAAAATGCTTTACCTGTAAGGCAGGTTCTGACAAGTTCCAAGTTCCTGACGGCGTGTACGCTGCATTATACATACCCGCGTTTGAACTGGGAAAATAATAGTGTTTATCAATTTGTTGATAATCTGATTTATTATCTAATTTTTTTCCGAAGTAAACATTCCATAGCCGGTTCTGGCTGTCCGTCTGAAAAACCATTGCAAAATCTTTAGTTTCTATAGGAATTATAGTTTGTGCCCTACAATAAGAAATTACCAAGAACAAAATTATTGATGCTGTATATCTAATTTTCATTACTTTATTTTTATGTTAATATTGATGCCGCCAGGCTATTTTATTAAGGCTTTATGGATAACTCATTCAAAAAAAAAAAAAAATCTTCATTACTAATACGGGTTCATAAAAGCATCTATTTCAGATGGTGTTATTTTTGGATTTGCACCTTCGCTTTGGGCAACTAAAGCGCCCACAGCACATGCAAAATCAATGGCTTCCTGTGGTTCGACTTTATTGAGCAATTGACTAATTAAAGCCCCTAAGAAAGAATCTCCAGCACCTACGGTATCAATCACTTTTATAAGAAACCCACTATTATAAAAAAGTTTGCCATTGTATAATAAAACAGCGCCATGTTCCCCTTTGGTGACACATATCTGTTTTGTGTTTGTTTTTTCAGCAACAAACATGAGGTTTTGCTCCAACGAATGATATTTAGAGCCCATATATTTACTTACTTCATAAAGCTCAACATCGTTAAATTTTATAAAATCTGCTTTATCCATTAAATAGAACAAAACGTCTTTAGTGTAGTAAGGCGGTCTTAAATTGAGATCAAAAATCTTGTATTTGGCACGTTCTATTAATTCATATAAGGTCTTTCTAGAACTGTCGTCTCTTGCCACCAAACTCCCAAAAATAAAAGCATCTGAGTTTTCCACAGCCTTTTTATTTATTTCCGTCAACCTTATTTTGTCCCAAGCTCTAGGGTATTTAATATCGTAAGATGCAGATCCTTTCTCATTTAGCATGACTTTAACCTTCCCGGTTTTATACTCATTATGTACTTGAACACAACTTGTATCTATACCACAGTCTTTAAGGTATTGCATAATTTTAGATCCACTTTCTCCTTGCCCAATAGCACTTACCATCGTTACATCATGATTAAATGATTGTAATCTGCTGGCAACATTTAAAGGGGCGCCACCAATTTTCTTATGGGTAGGAAAGACATCCCATAAGACTTCTCCAAAACATGTTATTTTAGACATATTATTCGATTTAAAAGTTTAAAAGGGTGTTTAATCAAACATAAACACCCTCTTAATTTAAAAAAACCAACTCAAAAAACTAAACAATTTTATGATTAAAATTAATATCCAGGGTTTTGTTCATATAAACCTCCTGTAAAATCAATCTCTCTTTGTGGTATTGGATAATACTCATCGCGTCCTGCAGTAAACTGAGCATTAGCAAGAAAATCTTTCCTTGTTCTTTCAACCGCCAAATACGCATTAAGTACAGATTCTGCCATGCCCCATCTTACTAAATCAAAGAATCTTGGTCCTTCCATACCAAACTCCAATCGTCTTTCAAACATTAACGCTTTAAACGCATCTGCCTTAGACATTCCCATGGGGTACATGCCAACATTATAAACGTCTGAAGCTCCTGCACTAATTTGTCTTTGGGTACTTGCTGCTGCACGTGCTCTAATTTGATTAATAATTGTGACACCTTCGTCAATTTGATTTAATTGAATTAATGCTTCTGCTTTAAATAATAACACATCGGCATAACGTATAAAATCAACATTTTTAGAAGTACCTATAAAGGGCCCTTCTTTTACGTAGCATGAACAATCTGGCGCTTGTTGCTCTTTCATGTTTCCAAAATACCCATACACTCCTGGGTCTCTTGCCCAACTAAAATTGTAAATCATGTCACCCTCAGCTTTAACTGTATTGCGATATTTAAATGGGCGACCGGGAATACCAACCGTATGGTCAATTCTCGGATCTAAAGTGATGCCTACTGCCAATGGCGTTTCCCCATTCCCGTCAACAATATTAAAAATATTACTATCATTAAATGTATCTAATAGAGGCAACCCAGTAACCACATCGGTTTTAAATGCATTCACCATATTATGACTTGCTAAGTGGAAACCACAACAGCCATAAAGCCCTGTTCCGTGAGGCGAATTTAATCCTGTAACAAAACTTACTCTACTTACTGTTGTTCCATCATTTATTGAAAACTGTGCCGCCCAAATAGACTCTGCACCATTATCAAATCCGTCTAAAAAGTTGTTCCCATAGTCTGCTTCCAAAGCTCCTGTAACATCATCGGCATAATCAATCACTTCTTGTAATCTTGCTGCATTGATATTGGTTACCTGATGCGTATCGTTTTGCTCATAAGCTTGATACAAACGTAATTTAGCCAAGTATGCCGCCGCCGCATTTTTATCGGCTCTACCAACTTGTCCTTGCGCTTGTGGCAAGTTGTTGTATGCAAATAAGAAATCATCAGCAATAGTATTCCATAAAGCGTCATTATCTACATCATTCGAAATTTGCAAAAGCTCTTCTTTAGACAGCCCTTCAGTGATGTAAGGTATTTTTTTGAACAATAATTTAAGCATGAAATGAGAATGTGCTCTTAAAAAACGTAGTTCAGCTTGTCTTAAAGTTTTGTTTGCATAATCTGCATCAGGAATATCATTGATTACTGATAATGCAAAATTAGCTCTTGATATGGCTTTGTAATAGTTTGTCCAAGTTCTTGGTCCCATCCAATCTGATGGATCATCTGCAATGGTTAAGTTGTATTGCTCGTAGCGATCAACAATATCAACGTCACTACGTCCGCCACCGCCTTTGTAGGCATCATCGGAACGCACACTACCAAATACCCACATATGTGTTAAAGGCCCAATCATATCGTCATTTGCTATTCCAGCATATGCAGCGACGACTAGAGCTTCTGCGTTTTCTGCCGTTGCCGCATCTTCTGCAGACAAGAACCCTTCTGGTTCATATTCTAAAAAGTCTTTGGAACATCCTACTACAAAAACTGTAGCCATCATTCCTATTAAGAGTGTTTTAATATTTTTCATCTTTACAAATTTTAAAAGTTTATGTTAAGTCCAATAGAAAGGATGGTAGGCACTGGAATATTATCAACGTTTGTTCTCTCTGGATCTGAACCAATATAATCGTTGGGTGTTATCCAAAATAAATTCTCGCCTTGAAAGTAAATTCTAAAACCTGTCATACCTGCCCATTTACTAATCATCTCTTCTGGCAATGAATAACCAAATTGAAGATTTCTTAATTTGAAATATGAATTCTTTCTATATAGATAATCTGAAATTCTCTGATCGTTAAAAGCTAGTGACAACGATGGAATAGAAGACCCTGTGTTATTAGGGGTCCATGCATCTAACACACCAAGCCCCGCATTTTCTCTACCTTGTACAAAGTTATTCCAGAAAATATAAGGGTCTTGCCCTATTCTTCCGGTCACCCCTGACCCAAACACTGAAAAATCAAAATTCTTATAGTTCAAATCGATTCTAATACCATATTCTAAGTCTGGTAATGTAGTTCCTATGAAATCCCTGTCCTCAGCACCAATACTTCCATTGCCATCTAAATCTTGGAATTTTAAACCTCCAGGTCTCGCACCAACTTGAGTCGGACTTGCATCTATATCTGCTTGACTTTGGAACAATCCGTCTGTTTTGTAACCAAAAATCGAAAATTGAGAGTGTCCAATAATAGAATTATCTAAGGTTCCAGGATACGAAGACACAACCTCTTCTGGTAATGCCGTAATTTCATCTTTAAATGACCCAAAGTTTGTTGTTACTGAAAATGACAGCCCATTGTCTAAAGTTTTTGAATATGCTAAAGCCAACTCCCAACCCTTAGTTTTTGTGGTCGCACCATTTAATACCTGTTGTTGTCCTTCACCATTTACCGAAGCAATTGGAGGAGTCGTTAAGATATCACTGGTTTTTCTTGTGAAATAATCAAACGAACCAACTAAATCATTATTAAACATGCTAAAATCGACCCCCACATTTATTTCTTTTGTAGTTTCCCATTTCAACCCAGAGTTTCCTGCTTGTATAGACGCAAAGCCTGATGGCAAATTACCTGTATTGACACCTTCTAAATCGTATGCTGTACCTACATTCCAATAGGTATTAAAGAAATTATTATCTCCTGTAGCTTGTAACTGGTTAGCTCCATATCTAGATTCAAACAAACCAAAACGCGCCACATCTCCAATAGATTGATTACCTACTTCACCATAACCAGCCCTTAATTTCAATGAGCTTACAATATCATTGTCTTTCCAAAAATCTTCATTACTAAGTCTCCAACCAACAGTACCTGCAGGGAATATACCATATCTGTTTTCCGCACCAAATCTAGACGATCCATCACGACGTAGGGTAAATGATGCTAAATAGCGATCATCAAATCCGTAATTAATTTTTCCAAATTGAGATAACAATCTGCTACCAGTTGATGACCCAGTATTGCTTCTAGCACCCGTTGCTTCTTTTAGTACAAAATATTCTTCAGTTTCAATTGAAAACCCATTTGCTTGTGATAATACGGTATCAAAATCATCTTTTATTGATTCTGTCCCCAATAAGACACCTATTTTGTGCTTCTCGTTTATTTCTAATTGGTAATTTAAAGTATTGGTAAACACCACACTAGTAAATTTATTGGTCCCTATAATCAACCTATTATTATCTCTATTAACAGATCCATTACTAACTTTCCTTTCAATATCTTTTCTTTTATAATCCCCAAAATCCAAACCTAAACTGGTTCTGAATGTTAAGTTTTCCATGATATCAAATTCACCATAAACATTACCAAAAATGGTGGTTCTGTCTATATTATCCCAACGGTTTAAATACTGCATGAGTAATGGGTTATTTCTATCGGAATACCCAGAGCCCAATGGTCCGGCAAATTCTCCGTTGGCATCGTAAACCGGTATAGTTGGGACCATCGTAATTGCTAAACTTGGTATCCAAGCGCTACCAACATCTCTTGAAGCCAAGGTCTCATCAGATGTCGACATTTGTGTATTAACACCTATTCTCAGTCTATTATCAAATAAATTAAAATTAGAGTTTAATTTTGCGGTAATTCTTTCGTAACCGGTATATTTTAAAATACCCGTATTTCTTAAATGTCCGATATTAAATAAATGAAATGAATTATCGGTACCTCCAGACACAGATACTTCATTGTTGTATACGTAACCAGTATCATAAGTTTCGTCTTGCCAATCGGTGTCTCCTGCTGGCACATTGGTATCACCACCCACAAAAGGCTGAACAGTTACGCTATTCAAAACCGGATTATTAAAATCACCATTCCAGTCAAAATCATAGATTTCTCCATAGCCTCCATTAGGGTCTGCACCATCGTTAACAGAAGCTTGCCATAATACTTCACCTCTTTGTTGGGCGTTTAACATATCATAGCGCTGTTTTTTTTCAGAAAGCACTGAAATATTGGAGTTTATGCTAACATTAAACTTTTCACCACCAGCAGCTTTGGCACTATTTTTTGTTGTAACAATAATAACACCGTTACCTGCACGTGCTCCATAAAGTGAAGAAGCAGAAGCATCTTTTAGTACTTGAACAGATTCTATGGTGCTAGGGTTCATACTTGCGAAGACCTCTTGTCTAACCGTTGGCACACCATCTATAACATACAAAGGATCATTATTACCTAAAGTAGTTGCCCCACGAATTAAAACGTTATTACTTGTTCCTGTTGGGTCACCATTTTTCTCTATAAATAACCCCGGCACACGCCCTTGCAATCCTTGAACCGCACTACCAGAACTTAAACTAGTACCTTCTGTCGGTCCTAATTCAACAACCGTAATCGCTCCAGTTACGTCTACTTTTCTTTCTCTAGAATATCCTGTAACTACAATTTCATCAAGTGCAGCGGCATCTACTACCAAAACGACGTCTACTACTGAACGCCCATTAATTTGTGTTTGTTGGGTTTTGAAACCAATGTAGCTAAATACCAATGTGGCATTTTTACCAACATTTTCCAGTACATAGTTACCGTCAAAATCTGTTGCAGTACCCTGGGTTGTGCCCGATACAATTACAGATACACCAGGTAAAGGCATCCCATCTTCTTGGGAGGTAACTGTACCTCTTACCTGTGCTTGCGCCCAAATGCTTACAAAAGCAAATACGGGCAGAAATAAAAGTTGTTTTAATTTCATTTTAATTTAATTTAGTTAATATTTAGTTTGTGGATTTCAATGTTACCAAGAACGAGTTCTTGGTCTTTAGGTTCAATACTTAGTTTATCGAATGGTGCGTTCGGAAAAAATATTTCTGTCATGACGGTTTCGCCATTATCAAAAAATAGTTCGATGGATGTTTTATCGAGAATAATAGTACCTGTCAAATCTGGGCTTAATGATGTTCTTTTAGCCTTGGAAACATGACTGGCAAATTTTTCCGAAAATGCTGTTTTACCAGACTTTCTTCTATCTACAAAAAAGTTTTTATCGCTGTTATTATATCCAAAGGCTAAAGTGTCGCCTTGTTTATTGGTAAGTTTAAAAGTGAAGCCTTTATCTTTTAAATCTGAAATATTAAAGTTTACTTCAGCGCTAGCTAAATCAATAGCATCAGAATCTATAATTTTTGTCCCCCCTTTAATTGCTATATTTTCCTTCTTATATTTTGTACTTCTATAACCAGCAAGTTCCTTTACAGGGTTAATTAATAACCTATACCCATTATCGTTTTTTTGGAGCTGTACTTTCCTAGCGATAGTCATTGAACTTCTCCAAGCTTCGGTTGGAACTTTTTGGGCATAATCCCAATTGGACATCCATCCCAACATAAGGATACTTCCATCTTTTGTTCTAGCATTAGACCATGACACACCAGCATAATTATCCCTGCCAAAATCAATCCAGTAATTGTGTTCTTTATTGAGTGCTAATGAAAAGTCCTGATCCATTTTAAATGTCGTACCATCAAAATCCCCTATAAAATATTGGGTAGCACTTCCTCCATTTGGACCACCTGGGTTGATACTTACAAAAAGTACCCACTTAGATTCGTCAGTCCCTAAAACGGGTAGTTGAAATAAATCCGGACACTCCCAAACACCACCATGACCACCAATACCTTGTCCGAAATCTGAAAGCAAATTCCATTTTTTCAAGTCTTTGGAATCATAAAACATGATTTTATCGCCTGCAGCAAGTACCATGACCCACTTATTTCTTTTTTCATCCCACGTTACTTTTGGGTCTCTAAAATCTTTTAATTTATCATTATCTATAACTGGATTATTCTCATATTTAGTAAAGGTTTTCCCTTCGTCATTGCTATATGCAATACTTTGTGTTTGCTTCCAGTTATCGTCACCTTCCAATTTTTTTGAATTGGTATATATGGCTACAATTGGCACTGCATTACTAACTTCACCAAAACCAGAACTATTGGTAATATCAACGACTGCGCTTCCTGAAAATATGGTACCTAATTCATCTGGGTAAATGGCTATGGGCTGTTCCTTCCAAGTAATCATATCGGCACTTATAGCATGCCCCCAATGCATGGGGCCCCAAACATTACTTTCTGGATGGTACTGAAAATATAAGTGGTAATACCCATTGTAGTAAAACATACCGTTTGGATCGTTCATCCATGCCTCTTTAGGTGTAAAATGAAAGTTTGGACGGTACAGATCTTCTTCCGAATAGGATACATTTACAGTACTATCCGTATTTTGATTGTTTTGGACTTTATCCTTACATCCAGTAAGTAAGAACAGGACCATAAGCATAAACATTAGAATGGAATTGGTTTTTCTTAAGGTTTTCATTTTGGTTGTCTTATTTGATTAGTTTTTTGCTTAATTCTTCTAGGGGTATGCCCTTGGTTTCCGGCATCATAAAAATCACAAACAGCAATTGGAGCACCATCATTATGGTAAAGAATAGAAATACCATACCTGCTCCTATTGTGGAAAATAATATAGGAACTAAAGAAGGTACGACGGCTGCCAATACCCAATGCACCGAGCTACCAAATGATTGCCCATAGCCCCGTAAATGGTTTGGGAAAATCTCTGAAATGAACACCCATATAACGGTGCCCTGCCCAATGGCATGTGCGGCTATGAACATGAACAGGAATATGGGCATGGAGCTTCCTTCCCAATGAAAGAAAAATGCTGCCGAAACCAATGATAGGGATATGATGTAACCAAAGGAACAGATATACATCAGTTGTTTTCTTCCCAACCTGTCGATCAGGAAAATGCCCAAAAGCGTAAAGAGCATGTTGGTGACCCCAACGCCTATACTGCTCAATAGTGCTGAGCTTTCCGCTAGCCCCGCTTCCGTTAAAATCCTGGGTGCATAATAAAGTAATGCATTTATCCCCGATAACTGATTGAAAAATGCCATTAGGAATGCCAAAATCAGAGGAAATCTATATTTTTTTAGGAATATGTTTTCATTGGGTACCGTGTTTTCCATTTCGTCCTTGATCTCCAGCATGAGTTTTTCCGGATCTTCATCTGGGCTTATAATTTGGAGCACCCCTTTGGCCTCACTGTTTCTAAATTTGGTAAGCAGCCATCTCGGGCTTTTTGGAATGGTCAATGCGAACACGGTATAAATAGCGGCAGGAAAGGCCTCCACGCCTACCATCCAGCGCCATGCGTTCTCTCCTATGTCATTTAACAGGTAGTTTGATAAAAAGGCTATAAGGATTCCAAATACGATGTTGAACTGGTAAAGACCAACTAGCTTACCTCTGTCTTTTGCAGGAGCAATTTCTGAAATATATGCAGGAGCTGCGATTGTTGATGCGCCAACTCCTAATCCCCCAATGAACCTAAAGAACGCAAATATTATGGGGTCATTGGCAAAAGCGGATCCTACTGCGGATATGGTATATAGTACGCCTATCCATACCAGAGTTTTTTTCCGTCCTATTCTATTGGTAGGGATTCCACCGAAAAAGGCACCTACGACCGTGCCCCAAAGTGCCATACCTATAACGACAACGCCATGAAACATATCGGAAGAGCCCCATAATAGTTGTAGTTTTTTTTCAGCGCCCGAGATAACTACGGTGTCAAAGCCAAATAGGAAACCTGCCAAAGCAGCAGTAATGGACCAGATAAGTATCTTTCTGTTCATGTGGTGGTGTATTTAGTTTAGTCTTGCCAAGTTACCTTAAACATCCGCTGCGGTATTTTCGATTTGTATCAAATGACTACAAAATTGTTAAGCGTATGTTAATTAATATATAATTACCTATATATCAATCATTTAGAAGAATAATTCATTTAATAAAAATAAAGATGTTTCAAAATTGTAACAAGATTTGTTCAAAATTGTTACATAGAAGAAGCGCTCAATTTATTGAATTGACAAAAAAAAAGTTATTAAATTGCTTAACTAAGCAAAAAATTAGGCATGAAAAAGATTATTTAGTAAAAAAGACAGCTAAAATTTACGAAAACATCAATCAAAAAAGATGCTTTTAGGTGTAAATTTACTCCTCTCTAAAAGCTTTAGGCGATTTATTGAATTTCCCTTTAAAACTGGTAGAAAAATAATTTGGTGATGAAAAGCCAGTAGCATAAGCTATTTCAGAAATTGTTAAATGCGAATCCTGCAACAAGATTTTAGCTTTATCAAGTCGGGTGTTTTGAATATAATCACTAACGTTTACATCCATAATTGCCTTCATTTTTCTATAAAGTTGAATTCTGGAGATATTAAGCTGACTGGCTAAATTTTCAACAGAAAATTTAGAGTTATCAAGATTATCATTAATTATTTCATTCACATTCGAAATAAACTCTTGTTCCAGAGATCCAAAATTGTTAGTAGCATCTATATTATGAACATTATTAATAAAATAATAGCGTAGTTTTTCTCTATTATAGATAAGGGTTTTTATTGATTGTGATAAAATGGCGAAACTAAATGGTTTCGTTAAGAATATATCTGCCCCTGATTCCAAGCCCTTAATATAACTTTCTTTATTGTTTAAAGCAGTTAAAATAATTATGGGAATGTGGGAAGTTCTTAAGTCCTTCTTTAAAGTGTTACATATTTCGAAACCTGTTTTATTAGGGAGGCTTATATCACAAATAATGATATCCGGAATAAGTTCTAATGCCCTTTCTATACCATCACTACCGTCTGATACATGCACACTATATTCTGAAGCTAGTTTACCTTTTAAATAGTTCACCAAATCGAGATTGTCTTCAATCATCAAAACAGAATAATGCTCATCATCATTTAGAACTAATGGTTTGTAAAACGTATCGTCTTCATACTCCAAACTAGTATGTAAAATGGTGCCATCAATAATATCTGGTTCATATATTATCTCATCCGAATTTAAATGAACCTTATCCTTGTACAGTGTAATTATAAATTCCGTACCATATTTTGAATAAACTTCAATGCTTCCTTTGTGCATTTCAATAAATTCCTTAGTGAGATGCAACCCGATTCCTGAACTTGCTTTATTGTTATTTGATCCTTGAAAAAAAGCTTGAAAAACATTATCTATCTCTTTTTTCGGGATGCCGATTCCTGAATCCTTAAAATGGATTTTTACAAAATTGCTTTCTGCTTCATCTACAATATCTATTGAAATGGCTCCATTGTTTGGAGTAAACTTAAAAGCGTTTGATAGCAAATTAAAATATACTTTATCCATTAAATTTCTATCTAAAAAAAGCGATAGGTCTTCGTTATTGGTCGTAATGGTAAAATTGATATTCCTTTTTTGTGCTTCTCGTTCAAAATCCTTAAATATTAAAACAGAAAACTGGTATAAATTAGTTTTTGACGCTTTCAAGATAAACTTACGATCTTCAACTTTTCTAAAATCAAGTAGCTGATTAATTAACCGTAATAACCGTTTAGAGTTGTTATAAATCAACCCCACTTCATTCAATAATTTATTATCTCGTATGACTTTGTTTTCCGTTAACGATTCGATTGATGATAGAATAAGCGTTATGGGTGTTTTAAACTCATGTGACAAGCCTGTAAAAAAATTAACCTTGGCTTCGTTACTAACTTTAACTTCTTCGGCTATTTTTTTAATTTGATTTCGTTGAATAGTAATTTTTTTATTTCGTAATTCAAGTTCACGCTTTTTCTTTCTAACTTTATTACTGGTATAAATACTATAGACTACTAAAACGACACTAATAATTAATAATACCAAAAGCAACTGTAATGTGTTTTTTTGCGTCGTATATCTCTCTTCCTGTTTCTTTAGCTTGATTTGTTGAGAATCAATATCTTGTTGTTGTTGGTATATTTTATCAAATTGTTTACTCATAATATCGGCGTTACGAGAATCTATTACCGTTGTGCTTAATCCATTGTTTTTAGCAACACGTTCGCCATTCAATATTTTTAATGCTAACCGAATGGCTTCATCACCTCCAGTTGGATATAATATGGTCGCCATTAATTTGCCTTCTTTAACCAATTGCACACCTCCATTTGGGCCATTTAAGCCATCAACACCAATAATTTTAATCTGATTTTGAAGTCTTTTCTCTTTAACAATTTCCCAAGCGCCTAAAGCCATTCTATCATTATGAACAAATATATAATCGACGTTTTTTATACCATTCAATACGTCTCGCAAGCTGTCTTTTATGGAATAACTTTCCCAATTTCCTTCAATGGCTTTAACAACTTCCAAATTTTTAGTTGAATTGATCACATCATTAAAGCCTAGGCTACGTTCTAAAGCAGGTGAAGAACCTGACAACCCTTTAATTTCGATTATTTTTTTGGGCTCCGTAGATAAAGAGGCTAAATAATTGGCCGCATTGGTGCCAACTTCATAATTATCACCTCCTAAATAGGCTGTGTAATTTTCACCGTCCGTTTTTCTATCAACTATTAAAACAGGAATACCACTTTTGAATGCTTTTTCAACAATGGGTGTAATGGGTTTGGATTTTATTGGAGAAACTATTAATAGATCAACTTTTTCAGAGATCAGTTGCTCTATATCTTCAATCTGGTTGCCTATATCATCTTCACTATCAAGAATCTTAAGCGTTATTTCAGGATAAAATCCTACTTGGATTTCCATGGCTTGGTTCATAGACCTCCGCCATTCATCATTAATTCCTGTTTGGGAAAATCCTATAGTGTATTTTTTTGTTTCAGAAACATTTGAGCATCCAAAAACAAAAAATAAGTTTATTATAACAATACACTTAAAGATATCTATAATATTAACCTTTATCATTTCTTATATTATTGGACAATTTTCGAAGTTATAATTTTTTTAAATACATAGCGGATTTTACCTAGAATATTTATGATCCAGATTTCGTTAATGGCATATTTATAAGCGTTTTGGCAGAATGACCATTGGAGTTTTTTATTTGATAAACACAAACAAAATGACTTCGCTCGATATCCCTATAAGATTTTAATTTAAAAAAACAGAGCTTGATTTAATTGTGGAATTAATGTGCTGTGTAGATTATCACTCTCAAAAAGAGCATGTAACATAATAAAAAAAGCCTCTACAAGAAATCTTGTAAAGGCTTTGTACTGAGGACGGGACTTGAACCCGTACAGCCTAATGGCCATTGGATTTTAAGTCCAACGTGTCTACCAATTCCACCACCTCAGCATACTTTCGATGGCGCTAAGCACATCTACTTGGTATATTTTTAAGAAAGTTTCAGAGCGAAAGACGGGATTTGAACCCGCGACCCTCACCTTGGCAAGGTGATGCTCTACCCCTGAGCTACTTTCGCAATTTTTTAAGAACGTGCAATATCGCTATTGCGGATGCAAATTTAAAATATTTCTTCTAAAACCAAAGCCTTTTATTAAAATAAATAAAATTATTTTTAAGCTCGTTTTTTCTTTACCAGCATACGTTTAATTTCGTTCAGCTTCATTAAAGCTTCAACAGGCGTAAGTGTATCAATATCAATATGCAAGATCTCATCTTTTATGTTTTCAAGCAGCGGATCGTCTAAGTTAAAAAAGCTTAGCTGCATGTCATCAGTGAGTGTTTTCACCTTATCGGTAAGTTCTTCACTGGAATGTGATTTCTCTAATTTCTTCAAAATAGCATAGGCACGATGCAGAACTTGCTGTGGCATGCCTGCCATTTTTGCGACATGGATACCAAAACTATGCGCACTGCCACCTTCAACCAATTTTCTAATAAAAAGCACATTATCTTTCAGTTCTTTTACCGAAACATTATAGTTTTTAATACGGCCAAACGTTTCGGTCATTTCATTAAGTTCGTGGTAATGGGTCGCAAACAATGTTTTTGGTTTTGCCGGATGCTCGTGCAAATACTCGCTTATGGCCCACGCAATGGAAATACCATCATAGGTACTGGTGCCACGGCCAATTTCATCAAGCAGCACCAAACTTCTATCGGAAATATTATTCAAAATAGAAGCGGTTTCATTCATTTCCACCATAAAAGTCGATTCGCCCATCGAAATATTATCACTGGCTCCTACTCTAGTGAAAATTTTATCAACCAAACCTATTCTAGCTTCTCTTGCCGGTACAAAACTTCCCATTTGAGCCAACAACACAATAAGAGCGGTTTGACGTAATATAGCCGATTTACCAGACATATTTGGCCCCGTAATCATGATGATTTGCTGATGGGTTCTATCTAAAAATACATCATTGGCTATATACGCTTCGCCAATAGGTAATTGTTTCTCTATGACGGGATGGCGTCCGTCTTTTATCTCTAAATCGTGCGATTCATCAATAACAGGATACACATAATTATTATCTGTCGCCAACTGGGCAAACCCACACAAGCAATCTAGCTGCCCAATTAAATAGGCATTTTGTTGCACTGGTTTTATGTATTGGTTCATCCAAGTAACCAATTCTGCAAACAACTGCTGCTCTATCGCCAATATTTTATCTTCGGCGCCTAGAATTTTAGTTTCGTATTCTTTAAGTTCTTCGGTAATATAACGTTCTGCACTAACCAGTGTTTGCTTTCGTATCCAGCTTTCAGGCACTTTATCTTTATGCGTATTGCGCACTTCAATATAATAACCAAATACATTATTGGAATCTATTTTTAAAGAGGTGATGCCCGTGCGTTCGCTTTCCCGTTGTAGCATCTTATCTAGATACTCTTTTCCGGATTTTGACAAGCCTCTTAATTCATCCAATTCTGAAGAAAACCCCGCTGCAATGGTATGTCCTTTTAACACATTAACAGGTGCATCCTCATTAAGCATTTCTTTAATTTTCGCCCTTAGCTCATCACAACCTTGAAGCGTATCGCCAATCCTTTTTAAGGATTCATTATCACAATGGCTCGCCAAAGACTTTATGGGCACAATAGCTTCCAACGAATTTTTAAGCTGAATAACCTCACGTGGATTTACTTTAGCCGTCGCTACTTTAGAAATCAACCGTTCCAAATCACCAATATGCTTGATATGGTTTTGGACTTTTTGAAGCGTGCTATTTTCTTTCGTTAAAAAATGAACCACTTCGTGACGCTGCTTTATTTTATCGATACTTTTTAGAGGCAATGCCAACCAACGTTTTAGTAAGCGCCCACCCATAGGAGATATGGTTCTATCGATAATATTTAATAGCGTTACCGCATTGTTATTGGTAGAATTATAAAGTTCTAAATTCCTAATGGTGAATTTATCCATCCACACATAAGCTTCTTCAGAAATTCTAGATATTGAGGTTATATGCTGAAGTTTATTATGCTGCGTTTCCCCTAAATAATGAAGAATGGAGCCCGATGCAATAATGCCCTCGTACAAATCTTCAATACCAAAGCCTTTAAGCGTTTTTGTATTGAAATGTTTTATAAGCGTTTCATAAGCATAATCGGTTTGATACACCCAATCTTCCATATAGAACGTATGGAAATCTTTTCCAAAGGTATCGTTAAAAAGCGTTCGTTTTTGTTTGGAAACCAACACCTCACTCGGGTTGAAATTCTGCAGTAACTTATCAATATATTCGGCATTCCCTTGCGACGTCAAAAACTCGCCTGTAGAAATATCCAAAAATGAAATACCTATGTGTTTTTTATCAAAATAAACCGAACATAAAAAGTTATTGGATTTTGACACCAACACCTCATCATTAAACGCTACCCCAGGTGTCACCAATTCGGTAACCCCACGTTTTACAATGGTTTTTGTTTGTTTCGGGTCTTCCAATTGGTCGCAAATAGCAACACGCGCACCCGCTTTAACCAGTTTTGGCAAATAGGTGTTTATAGAGTGGTGCGGAAAACCTGCCAACTCAATTTCACTCTCGCTACCAGCACCGCGCTTGGTTAAAATAATGCCCAAAATACCAGCTGCCTTCACAGCGTCTTCCCCAAAGGTTTCGTAAAAATCGCCCACACGAAACAACAGTAAAGCATCCGGGTACTTTGCTTTAATAGCATTGTATTGTTTCATTAACGGGGTTTCTTTTTTTGCCAAGGTCAAGTGATTTTTTAGTGTTATTTTTGCTAAAAATGCAAGAATGCTAATGTAGCATTATTTTGATTTTTTTTGAAATTGAAATAATAGAAGTTATTTACAATTATTAACAATCTATTGATTTTGGAATAGGTACGAATACGAATATCCTTTTTTATGCGAAAACTTAAAAACAGCGAATTAGACCGATTGAGTGTCAACGACTTTAAGCAGGTCGAAAAAACACCACTTATCATCATTCTCGATAATATAAGAAGTTTGAACAATATTGGCTCGGTATTCCGTACCAGCGATGCGTTTTTAATTGAAAAGATTTATTTGTGTGGCATCACCGCTACACCACCGCATAAAGACATTCATAAAACCGCCTTGGGAAGTACCGAAACCGTTGCTTGGGAGTATGTTGAAAACACAAAAGCATTGGTGGACAAGTTAAAAGCTGAAGGCATAAAAATCTGTTCCATCGAACAGGCAGAAAACGCCACTATGTTAAACGACTTCACACCCAATCCACACACAACTTATGCCTTGGTTTTTGGCAATGAAGTAAAAGGCGTTGCCCAAGAGGTGGTGAGTGCTAGTGATTTGGTGATTGAAATTCCGCAATACGGCACCAAACATTCATTAAATATTTCGGTAAGTTGCGGGGTCGTTATTTGGGATTTGTTTTCTAAGCTGAATAAATAATCTCGCGAGATTTCAGTTTTGATTACACATTGAAAAATTACAACAAATTGATTATTAGCTGTTTTTCAACCTTTATTCATGGCTAATATTTTGTTTATGCTTAATCTGTAATCTGGTTTTTTACTTGAGTTTAAATCAATGAACAATTCTGAATGATTAGTTTTAGAATAGACGTTGAAAAAATAAGAGTTTCCATACCAATTTTCTAAATCTTCATTATCTTCTTTAAATTTTGAAGAGATATTTTCATTACAATTGTTAAAATATACATTTTTAAAATCTATCCTAGCCAAACTAGCAGCATTAATTTTTATATTTTCATCAAGTAGTACTGCTTTATTAAAACCAGATATTACACTTCTGTTGATACTAAAATCTGTATTTTCACCGATGTATATAGATTCCTCTATTAAACCCACTTTAATATCATAATCTAAGTTTTCAGTATCTGTTAAAAGTGTCATGTTTTCTGCTACTACTGTTGTTCCTTTTCTAGCAAGAGCAACTTCACTAGCATTATCATAAGAGACCACGTCAATACATCTAGATTCACTTGATGATATATAAGGGGAGCGAACAGCCAATGAGTTGTATATATTACAAGCTGCCCCATAATTAAAATTATAATCATTCCCTTTAGCTTTATATGAAACCATTTGGTCCATATCAACTTCTCCACCAATAACGTTAAAGGAATTGCCAGCCGAATAGCTTACCATGACATTATTTATTGTTGTTTTCGCACCTACTCCTGCTAATAATAAAGCATTGGAAATATCCGATTTTTTCAATTTCCCTCCTGCATATTCTATTCTCACATACGATATAAATCCAGAATTGTCTTTTAGTTTTTCTCCACCAAAATTAGTGTTTATAGAGTCTGAAGTTTTAAGATCTGTATAAAAAGAAGCTACAGAATTTTTTCCGAATTTATTAGTATGACCATCTCCAAGTATAATTACGCCTCCCCAGTCTCCAGCTCTTTTGGTGGTTTTATTTGAAGTGAAAACGATAGGATCGGTTACAGTCCCTTCGGCAATTATAGCAGCACCTACAGTAATAGTAAGTGTTGCTTTAGATTCGTAATCTCCCTTAATTACTGTTCCTGGCTCTATACTAAGAATGGCGTTATTTGTAACAAAAACATTCCCTAATAACAAATAAGTATATTTTTTATACAGTATAGTATCTTCTGTTATATTGCCAGATAATATATGGGTGTTTTCTCCATAATCGACTCTATTCGGCATAAATTCTGTCCAGATATTTAGCCAGTTATTGGTTCCTATTATACCTCTTTCTTGTTGGGCGCTAACACTTCCTGAAACAACTACTAGCAACCATAATATTTTAGTAAAATTTTTCATGATAGTATATTTATTATTTAAACAAACTTTATTAAACCGAATTGAACCTTTTAACTTTTTACAGAAAAATTGTTTAAAAAACTATTATCAACTAAGTACATTTCTTTAGTTCGTTTATTTTGAATTAGCATTTTTTCTTTATTGGAGTATAATTCTTCACTAGTTATACCTAAATTTAAAACAGCTTTTTTTGATACTAATTGATTTTTTAAAAACCCATCAGTTGGCATGCTTAACACATAATAGCTATTTACAACCACAAAATTTCCTGCTAAATCCTCTGGGGGCACTATGCTATTCTGTAACATATAACCGTTTTCACCCTTTGGATCTTTAGCCTGTTTTTTCTTTGTATTAGATATTTTCTCTCTTAAAGCAATAGTAGAGATATACGTAGGTGTCTCTGGAACTTTGATTTTATTATCTAATTTCAATAAGATCTTATCTAAATGAACTTTCAAATCCTCAAAATTTAAAGTTAAAAGCAAAAATCCAGCCTTCATTTTTTTATTTATTTCGTTGTCTGAATAAAAAAGGTCTGTAATGTTATGCTTTGAAGCTAGAATTTGTGCTTCTTTTAATAGTATTACTTTATTTCCAAAAGGTTTACTTGAGTTATTAAAAGCTATGACTTTATTTTTAATAGTCGATATATCATTAATTCTAGCAAGAGCCTTGTAGTAATTTGCCTTTTTAGAAATACTATCGGCTATTATCTTTTCTAACTCACTTTTTAATTTAATGTATTCAGGATTTATTGATTCCTCTATTTCAGCGTAAGAAACGCTATAGATTTCCGAAGCAGATTGTCCTTTAATTGTTTGTTTTCTAGTATTAAGCCTGTTAAATTCAAAATCCTTTTCTTGAGAATGTGTATTATACACTGCTAAGAATGCAAGAATTGGCAATAAGAATGTAGTCTTCATAATTAATAAATTAGGTTCAATAAAGTAAATGAGGGTTATCAAATGTAAATACCAACCTATTATACACTCAAAAAAATTCGATTAAGTACAGTTTTAATAGTTTTAATAGCTCATAATCACATATTTAGACATTATAAATCGACTAAATAATATGAATTCACATATTCTAGGAAGAACTAAAACGATACCATAATATTTAATTAATGGTGGTAAACTATCAAACCAAACAACTGTACACTTTAACAGCAAAAACCTACACTTTCTTGTTGACAATAAATTAATAGGAGCTATTTAAATTGGTTTAGCAATAAGTGATGTGATGGTTGAAATCCCTCAATGGCACCAAGCATTCGTTAAACATTTCGGTAAGTGCCGGAGTGGTTATTTGGGATGTATTTCCGAAGTTGAAAACAACCAAATAGTAGTCCTGATTATTAACATTTAAATCACCTAAAACAAAAAAATTATTTTTAAATTTATTGTTACTGATTTCCACTTGTTCCACCTTAAAAACCAAGAAATATCAGATGTTGAAAAAATTTTACAGATAAAAAAAATACTAAAAACGAGTGTTGTAGCGTCAAGTAAAATAGCGCATCCACCTCATAAACATATTGAAAATGAATTCAGAACAGCTAAAAAATATTCAAGCACCAATTAAAGAAAAGTATCGTGAACAGCCCGATGCCGCAATCATCACTTTGGAAGCTCACGGGAAAATTGGCAAAGGCATTTCGTGCAAAGTGGAAACGGGAAAAGCCATAGTTGAAGCGGGGCTTCACAAAGCAACAGGCGGTACTGGAATGTTAGCTTGTTCGGGCGATTTACTTTTAGAAGCATTGGTTGCTTGTGCTGGGGTTACACTCACTGCCGTTGCGACAGCCATTGAAGTTGATATAAAGAATGGAACAGTAAAAGCCGAAGGTGATTTAGATTTTCGTGGGACTTTAGGTGTTTCAAAAGAAGTTCCTGTGGGCTTCAAAAACATTCGCCTTTCTTTTATTCTTGAAACAAATGCAACCGAAGAACAAATGCAATCACTTACTAAACTTACAGAAAGGTATTGTGTCGTTTATCAAACATTGGCAAAGGGCGTTCAGGTTGAAACATCATTTAATAAACTTTGAATATCACCAACATAAAGCACGACAAACCCCGCAGTAAATGGTATAACGTTGTAAAATATATGTCAGCTTGATTCTAAATGTAAAAAACGATAATTCATCCAAATCTTTATGCGCTACTTAATTGATAAAGCTTTATATCGTAATCATAATTTTTTATTCATAAAAAGATAAAACTATGACAAAGACTAATTTACCCACAATGCACAATGTAGGCATCGTTGTAGAATCCCTCGATGACGCCATCTCTTTTTTTACCGAGCTAGGTTTGAAGCTCGAAGGGCGCGCCATGGTTGAAGGCGCATGGGCTGGTCGTGTTACGGGACTCGGCACTCAGAACGTAGAGATCGCTATGATGGTTACACCGGATGGCCATAGCCGACTCGAGATTTCGCGATTTCTCACCCCACCTACCATCTCAGATCACCGCATGGCACCTGTGAACGCTCTCGGCTATCTACGTGTTATGTTTACCGTAGACGATCTTGATGAGGCGCTCTCAAGACTTAACAAGCATGGTGCTCAACTCGTTGGCGAAATAGTTCAATATGAAAACGTGTATCGGTTATGCTATATCCGCGGAATCGAAGGCATCCTTATCGGACTAGCGGAAGAACTCGGCAATAATTCTTGAAAAATAATCTTATTCGAAGGGATAAATTTAGCTTATAGTTTTGCTAGTTTTTTAAGCTTTAAATATTTAAATTCCCTGTTCCCGCTAAGCTCCGCTTAGTGGCGGTACACATCAAAAGACCTCCACTTCTAGCTTGGCACTTTTAACTCATTTTCACCCACAAACCTCTCCCAAAACCCACAAATAATCACTTCTATTTTCAATAAAATCCCTATCGGAAATATCAATGATTTTGACATTAAAGTCGGTTTGGCTTTTTAAAAACTCTAAATAACCCGTATTTATTTTTTCAAGATAATCGTTGGTAATCTGTTGTTCATAATCACGCCCGCGTTTTTTAATGTTCTCTTGCAATTGTGCGGTATTTTGATATAAATACACATACAAATCGGGTTTACGCAAGTCTTTGTACATTAAGTAAAAAAGTTTGCGGTAGAGCTTAAACTCATCTTCTTGCAAGGTTATTTTAGAAAATATTAGCGATTTAAACACATCGTAATCGCTTACAATAAAATCCTTAAACAAATCGAGCTGCGATAAATCGTCGCTAATTTGTTGGTAACGGTCTGCCAAAAAACTCATTTCCAAAGGAAAGGCGTACCGCTGTGTATCGCTATAAAATTTGGGTAAAAATGGGTTGTCGGCAAAGCGTTCCAAAATAAGTTTGGCATTAAAATCGTGTGCAATTTTGGTCGCCAAACTGGTTTTTCCTGCACCTATATTGCCTTCAATGGCTATGAAATTATACTTTGAAAAAGAGTAGTCTTTACTGGGGTTTTTCAACCAAATATTAATGGGTTCCAAAACGCTATCATCCTCGCATTCAGCTAATAAAACAGCAACGTCTTTATGCAATATGGGGTGTTTTACTTTAGCTGCCACATCGTGTAACGGCAACAATACAAACTTACGCTTTTGCATTTCGGGGTGTGGTACTTGCAGTGTTTTTGTGTTTACAACAGCATCTTCAACCAAAATAATATCTAAATCTATAGTTCGGGCTTCGTATTTATTTAATTGGGTTCTTATACGCCCCAAACTGATTTCAATACCCAACAGTTCCTGAAGCAGGGTTTCGGGTTCTAAATGACTTTCCAAAACCAAACAGGCATTAAAAAAATCGTCACTTTCAAAACCAAATGCCGACGATTTATAAACTTTTGAAATGCGGATAATATTCCCGATTTTGACATGAATTAAATCAATGGCATCTTGAAGGTTTTTAAATTTATCCCCTTTATTACTGCCCAATGCTATGTAAAACGTTGTTGGTTGTATCATAAGTAACGGCAAAATAAGTAAAACAAATTTTATTCCTTTATATTTACAAGACCTATTTATTCACAATTATAAATGACTTCAAAAGACAAACTTGCTGCCCAACAAATATACATGCTTTTAGGTGCACTTTTTATAACATCGTTGGTAGTTTCAAATCTTATATTTCAAAAATTTTTCTATTGGCACCCTTTAGATATGGAGGTTTTTGGAACCAAACTGTTTATTGTTTCGGTGGGTATTTTGCCTTACCCCATTACGTTCTTAATAACCGATTTAATTAGCGAAATTTACGGAAAAAAACGTGCCAACCAAGTCGTGGTGACTGGTATTTTTGCCTCGCTGTTTTCTGTTTTAATTGTTTATGTTGCCGATATAGTCCCTGCGGTTTCAAATTCACCTGTTGACAATTCGGTGTTTAATAATGTTTTTGGACGCACCATTTTAGCTGTTGGAGCGAGTATGACTGCCTACCTCTTTGCACAGTTTGTAGACATTCAAATCTATCATTTCTGGAAACGGGCAACCAAAGGGAAACACTTATGGCTACGTAATAATTTTTCAACCTTTTTATCGCAATTTGTGGATACTTTTTCGGTCGTTCTCTTACTATGCTTTTTTGAGGTGCTCCCTTGGCATATGTTTAAAGGCTTGCTAATTAGTGGGTTTTTATTTAAAGTATTAATTGCTATTTGTGATACTCCTTTTTTGTATTTGGGTGTGTTTTTATTCAAAAAACGTTTCAAACTTAAAGCGTATGAAGAGATCCAACTTCTTTAAAAAAATATAAATGGTTGTTAAATTTTCGGTTTTCGCTAAGCTTTTGGTTACTTTTGTTCGTATATTTCATAAAATCTCCCAATGAAAAAAGCTCTAAAAATCACCGGAATTTCCCTACTTATCATTATAGCACTTTTAATTGCTAGCCCATTTATATTTCAATCGCAAATAAAAGACATGGTGAAGCGTTTTATTAACGAAAACCTAAATGCCAAAGTAGAATTTAGCGACATCAGCTTAAGTTTTATAAAAAGTTTTCCGCAAGCGCACGTCAGTGTAGACGATTTGGCTATTACCAATTTCGAACCTTTTAAAGGTGATACGCTGGTTAGTGCAAAAAAAATAGCGTTTACCATGTCTATCAAAGAGCTGTTTAAAAAAGCCGACGAATCCATTATTGTAAAATCCATAAATGCAGACACTGTTTTGTTGAATTTAAAAACCAACGCATCGGGTGCTGCCAATTACGATATTACCAAAGAAAAAGAAAATGCATCTACCGAAAGCAGCAGTTTTGCTTTCGATATTCAAGACTATCAAATTAAAAACAGCACGATCAATTATTTAAGCGTCAATGACGAATCTAAAATAGCGTTAAGTATTTCCGAACTTAACCATGAAGGTAAAGGAACGTTTTCTTCTGAAAAATCGGAGTTAGACACCAAAAGTGAAGCCAAAATAAGCTTTACTATGGATAGTACGAATTACCTAAACAACAACCCAATAAAACTGGACGCCTTAATTGGATTGGATTTAGAAAACAGCAAATACACCTTTAAAGAAAACAAAGGGTTTATCAATAAATTACCTATTGAGTTTCACGGGTTTGTGCAATTACTTGAAGCAGGACAAGATGTTGACATTACCTTTGAAAACCCCGAATCGTCCTTTAAAAACTTTTTGGCGGTCATCCCTGAAGCGTATTCCAAAAACATAGAAACTGTTGAAACTACAGGTGATTTCAAAATTAAAGGCATCATAAAAGGCTTGGTAACCGATGAAACCATTCCAACATTAGATATTAGCATTAAATCGAACAACGCCTCATTTAAATATCCTGACTTGCCAAAACGTGTTGAAAATATTATTATTGATACCGAAATTAAAAACACCACAGGCAAAACCGAAGATACCTATGTTGCTATAAAAACCCTAAATTTTAAAATAGACCAGGATGTTTTTAAATCGTCTGCTACCATAAAAAACATTACGGGCAATATGCTTGTTGATGCCAATATAGATGGCGTTATAAACTTAGGAAACATTGCAAAAGTATATCCGGTAGATTTTAAAATGGATTTAAGCGGTATTTTAAAAGCTAAGCTAAACACAGCTTTTGATATGGATGCCATTGAAAAAAATGCTTACGAACGTATAAAAAACAGTGGAAGCATGAGCTTAAGCAATTTTAAATACGCCTCGGAAGATTTTAAAAATCCGCTTCAAATTTCGGATGCTACCATGACGTTCAACCCAGAAACGGTTTCATTAAACACTTTTAAAGCACAAACTGGCAAAACCGATTTAAACGCCACAGGAACCATTAAAAATCTGTTAGGGTTTATGCTTAGCAACAAAACCTTACAGGGCAATTTTAATTTGAATTCCAACACCTTTGCGGTAAACGATTTTATGAGTGATGACGTACCAACCTCAACAGAAAGCGATAAAAAACCAGCAAGTAAAACAGAGTCTATAAAAATCCCAGCGTTTTTGGACTGTACTATAAACGCCCAAGCCAACACCGTTATTTACGATAATTTACAGCTTAAAAATGCAAAAGGCGCTTTAATTATTAAAGACGAACAAGTACAATTACAAAATTTCACTACCAATTTATTTGATGGTCAACTAGCTTTATCGGGATTTGTTTCAACAAAAACCGATACGCCAACTTTTAATATGGATTTGGGCATTAATAGTTTTGATATTGCTAAATCGTTTCAAGGTATGGAGCTGTTTCAAAAATTAGCGCCGTTAATGAAAGTCATACAAGGTAAATTAAACACGACACTTAATTTAAAAGGTAATTTAACCGACGATTTTACGCCAAACTTAAGCAGCTTATCGGGTGATGCTTTAGCCGAAATACTATCGTCAACCATCAATCCTTCCAATGCCGAAGTTTTAAATAAATTAGGGAGTTCTTTAAATTTCATCGATTTCAAAAAGCTAAATTTAAATGACTTAAAAACAAGGTTTGACTTTAACAATGGTAAAGTAAGCGTTAAACCATTTAAAGTATCTTATGAAGATATTGAAATTGAAATCGCTGGTTCGCATAGTTTTGATAAAACCATGGCTTATAATGCAGTATTTAATGTACCTGCAAAATATTTAGGCAGTGAGGTTACTAGTCTTATTGCTAAAATTGACGATGCTTCAGCAAAAAATATTACTGTTCCAATTACAGCAACTATTGGGGGCTCTTATACAAACCCTACCGTAAAAACCGATTTAACAAGTGGCGTTTCCAACTTAACCAAACAGTTGGTTGAAATCCAAAAACAAAAACTGCTTAACCAAGGCAAAGACAAAGTAAGCGGCATGCTTGGTGATTTGATAGCGGGTAATAAAACAAAAAAAGACTCAGCTACTACAAGCCAAAATAACGCCGTTAAAGAGGTGCTTGGCGGTATTGTTGGAGGTGACAAAACAACCACCACCGATTCTACCAAAACCAACACAACCAAAGACGCCGTTAAAAATGTTTTGGGCGGCTTATTAAACAAGAAAAAACAAAAAGACACGGTTAAGTAGTCATATCTTTTCTTTTTTGGGCATTCTATTAATAAAATACCGTAATTATTGAACTCGTTTAAACTTTTTTGATTGAAGTGAAAATTTAACCCTACGCTAGCTGGCTCGTTCGCTAAAATAACCCACTGGGTTATTTTTTTACGCTCTGTCCTTTGTTCGGTTGAAGGCTTTTTTGAGTTAGGGCCGAGCGTAAAGAAAAGGTTTAGTAAACCTTTTTAGAGAAGGAGCCAGCTTGTCGCGTTGGAAAAGCTATGGAAGGAAGAAAAGGCAAAAAGAGAACGCAAAAGGACAATTTTTTAGCCAATTGTGAAAAGTTTAAACAAGTTCATTAGGTTATCTCAATAAAAAAGTTAAGTTGTGGGTTATAAATAGTCTATAACTTAAAAATAATAATGAGGCAATTAAAAATCACGAAACAAGTTACCAACCGAGAATCAAAGTCGCTTGACAAATACCTTCAGGACATTAGCAAAATACAATTAATAACTGCTGAAGAAGAGGTAGAATTAGCACAACGCATACGACAAGGCGATCAAAAGGCTTTAGATAAACTCACCACTGCTAACTTACGTTTTGTAGTTTCAGTATCAAAACAGTATCAAAACCAAGGTTTAACATTGCCCGATTTAATAAACGAAGGTAATGCTGGTTTGGTTAAGGCTGCAAAACGTTTTGACGAAACCCGAGGTTTTAAATTTATATCGTATGCTGTTTGGTGGATTCGACAAGCCATTCTTCAGGCGTTGGCTGAACAATCTCGAATAGTTAGGTTGCCCTTAAACAAAATTGGGTCTATTAATAAAATAAACAAAGCCTATTCTTTTTTAGAACAAACACATGAACGACCACCAAGTGTCGAAGAAATTGCATCTAACCTTGAACTAACAATTAACGATGTAAAGCAATCTATGAAAATTTCGGGCAGGCATGTGTCTATGGATGCCCCTTTAAAAGATGGTGAAACTTCAACACTTTATGATGTTGTAAATTTTCAAGAATCGCCCAGACCTGATTCTAATTTGATGAAGGATTCTTTAACCACCGAAATTAATCGCGCCCTAAACATGCTTTCTGACAAAGAAGCCGAAGTGATTCGGAATTTCTACGGCATTAGTGACAGACAACCCATGAGCCTTGAAGAAATAGGTGTAGCTTTTGGATTAACACGCGAACGCGTTAGGCAAATAAAGGAAAAAGGCATTCGTCGATTAAGACATACATCAAAAAGCAAAGTATTAAAAACGTATTTAGGATAATCCTAAAACACAAACAATTAAAAACTATACATGTTAAAAATTATTATCAAAGATGGCGAAAATATAGAACGTGCCTTAAAACGTTATAAAAGAAAACACCGTAATATTAAAGTCATGCAAAATTTAAGAGAGGCGCAGTTTTTTACAAAACCATCTGTTAAAAGAAGACGCCAAGTACAAAAAGCATCATACATTCAAAACTTAAGAGATCAAGAGGATATTTAGACGTTAGACGTTAGACGTTAGACGTTAGACGTTAGACGTTAGACGTTAGACGTTAGACGTTAGACGTTAGACGTTAGAAAGAAAAAAAATCCCATTGACCACAAAAAGTGTTGATGGGATTTTTTTGTGTTATTCTTGAACAATATATAAATCAACCATTTACAAACTAATAGCAACCACCAAACCTTCATTCGCACGTACATTAAAAACGGTATCGTCTTCAAAAATAAGGTACTGCCCTTTTATACCCGTGAGTTTTCCTGTATAAGCTTGTGCTTTAATTAGGTTTAAACTATTTGGCTTTTTTGGATATTTCTCAACAGGAAACTCCATATTGGTTTCGGTATTGGTTTCTATAAAATAATCTTTTGCTTCATCTGGAATGTATGGTTTCAAACGCTCACGCCATACTACCAAATCTTCATCTACTATATCATTTTTTAACATGGTACGCCAATTGGTTTTGTCACTCACATGGTCTTTTAAAGCGACCTCAGTAATGCCTGCTAAATAGCGGTTTGGCACTTCAACAATTTCTATAGCTTCATGCGCCCCTTGGTCTATCCAACGTGTTGGTACTTGGCTTTTTCTGGTTACGCCCACTTTGACGTTACTGGAATTTGCCAAATACACAATATGCGGTTGCAGCTGTACTTTCTTTTCGTATTCTAAATCACGATCTTCTTTATCTAAATGTGCCGTACTGAGTTCTGGACGCATAATCCAATCGGCTGCTTGAGGTATTTCAAAAAAACAACTTTTACAAAACCCTTGGCGGTAAATTGGTTTATCCAATCCGCAGTTTAGACATTGGTATTTAACAAATTGCATGGTAATGGTTTTTCCCAATAATTGATTCATGTTTAAAAAATCGTTTTCAAATACCAAATAGTATGAAATAGGACTTGAAAACTCTGTTTCCATTTTTGTTAAAACACCTTGATAGGTCATCTGTTTAAAATTTTAATTGTTAAAATGCAATAAAAAATTCACCATATTAAGTAATTCGTTCCAAAATTATAAGCATTTAAACACTAAATGTAAATGTTAAATTTTGAAACTCATTTCATAAAAAAAAGTATTATTTTTAAGGAATAAATATAAAACAAATATGCCAATCACTATAGTAAATTCCATTGCTTCTTGGTTCTTAAAAAAGCGGTTCCATCAAATTGAATTGTTCTTAAAATACCCCAACGAAGTTCAAAACGAATTACTGTTACAGCTTTTAGACATCGCTAAAGACACAGAAATTGGTAAAGAATACGATTTTGCTTCTATAAAAAACTATAGAATGTTTGCCGAGCGCATCCCTATAAAAAATTATGATGGTTGGCAAGATGTAATAGAGCGTGCTATGAAAGGGGAAACCAACCTGTTTTGGCCAACACCCATAAAATGGTTTGCAAAATCTAGTGGTACCACACGTGCCAAAAGTAAATTTATTCCCGTAAGCGAAGATTCTCTTGAAGATTGCCATTATGCCGCCAGCAAAGATTTATTGTGCATGTACCTTAACAACAACGAAGAATCGCAATTATTTATAGGCAAAAGTTTACGCTTAGGCGGAAGCAAGCAGTTATATAAAGAAAACGGCACCGTGTTTGGCGATTTATCGGCTATTTTAATTGACAATATGCCCTTTTGGGCAGAATTTAGTAGCACACCCAGCAATAAAGTATCTTTAATGTGCGATTGGGAACACAAAATGCAAGCCATTGTAAATGAAACCATGAACGAAAACGTAACGAGTCTTGCGGGTGTACCATCATGGATGCTTGTACTACTTAATAACGTTTTAGAAACCACAGGAAAACAAAACCTGCATGATGTTTGGCCAAATTTGGAAGTCTACTTTCATGGTGGAGTAAGCTTTACACCATACAAAGACCAGTACAAAAAAATATTGCCTAAAAAAGATTTTAAATATTATGAGATCTATAATGCTTCCGAAGGCTTTTTTGCAATTCAAGATCAAAACAATTCTAACGAATTATTATTAATGTTAGATTATGGCATTTTCTACGAATTCATCCCTATGGATATTTATGCCACCGACGCTGAAAAAGCCATTCCTTTAAGCGAGGTAAAATTGAATCAAAATTATGCCGTTATTATTACCACCAATGCTGGTTTATGGCGCTACAAAATTGGAGATACTGTTAAGTTCACTTCGTTAAGTCCCTACAGAATTAAGGTTTCTGGTAGAACTAAGCATTTTATAAATGTTTTTGGCGAAGAACTTATTATAGAAAATGCCGAAGAAGCCCTAAAAAAAGTATGTAAAAAAACAAAATCCGAAATTGTAGAATACACCGCTGCTCCTATTTTTATGGAAGGCAAAGAAAAAGGCGCTCATGAATGGCTGATTGAATTTAAAACACCTCCTAAAGATATTCATTACTTTAATGAATTGTTGGACAATGCCCTAAAAGCCCTAAACTCCGATTACGAAGCCAAACGTTACAACAACATCACACTTAATAAACCTAAAATTAATATAGCACGTAAAAATTTGTTTTACGATTGGTTAAAACAGAACAATAAATTAGGCGGGCAACATAAAGTCCCTAGACTTTCTAATACACGCTTGTATTTAGACGACTTAATAAAATTAAACTCTTAATAGGTCATTTTGCATGCTTTTCTGTAGTCATTCCAAAGCTTAAATGGTATTAGTTGATTGTACAAGCAATTATACTAATGATAACCTACAGACCAAAAGACATGTTGGGTTTACTGTCTTAAATTAACAATATCGATTAAATGCATGTCAAAAAGTACTTTAAACGAGTATTTCGTCTTATCATCTAAAAGCTACAAAGAAAGCATTGTGAGAAATTAAAATAAATATACTTTTAACAAAGTTTTTAAAAACCATATGAAAATCCCCATAATGTCCTTTATTAATTAACATCCATAAAAAAATAAAAAACCACGCTAATTAGCGTGGTTTTTTTTATAATTATGCGTTGTCTTTTTATGAAACGGCCTTTAGTTTCTTTAAAGTGGTTTTGACCAATTTATCTTCAACATACGTTTTAGTTACATTCAACTTTTTATCGTTGCTACTAGGTAATTCAAACATAGCATCAGTTAGGATTTCTTCACAAAGCGAACGCAATCCTCTAGCTCCTAATTTATATTCAATAGCTTTATCTACTATATAATCTAAAGCACCATCGGTAATGGTAAAATCAACATCATCCATTGAGAACAATTTTTGATACTGTTTTATAATGGCATTTTTTGGTTCGGTAAGTATAGCCCTAAGAGTTTCGGCATCTAAAGGATCCATATAAGTCAGCACTGGTAATCTGCCAATAATTTCAGGAATTAAACCAAAATCTTTTAAATCTTTTGGGATGATATACTGAAGTAAATTATTTTGATCGACTACATTATCTGAAATAGATGCACTGTAACCTACGGCTTGCATATTTAATCGCTTTGAAATATGACGCTCAATACCATCAAAAGCACCACCAGCAATGAATAAAATATTTTCGGTATTCACTTCAATGAATTTTTGATCCGGGTGCTTACGTCCTCCTTTTGGTGGTACATTTACAACGGTACCTTCTAAAAGTTTTAAAAGTGCTTGTTGCACACCTTCGCCAGACACATCTCTGGTAATGGATGGATTATCACTTTTACGAGCAATCTTATCAATTTCATCAATAAAAACAATGCCTTTTTCTGCCTTTTCCAGATTATAATCGGCTGCTTGCAATAAACGCGTTAAAATGCTTTCTACGTCTTCACCTACATAACCAGCTTCGGTTAAAACGGTTGCATCAACAATTGCCAAAGGCACATTAAGCATTCTTGCTATTGTTTTTGCTACTAAGGTTTTACCTGTACCTGTTTGTCCAACCATAATGATATTACTTTTCTGAATATCAATATCATCTTTTGTTACCGGTTGCAATAAACGTTTATAATGATTGTATACAGCTACCGACATGACTTTTTTGGTCATGCTTTGCCCTATAATATATTCGTCTAAAAATGCTTTAATTTGTTGTGGTTTGCGTAGTTTTAATTCTGTCGATAAATCACCACTGTCACTTTGCTTAGATTCTTCTAGCACAATACCGTGCGCTTGCTCAATACATCTGTCGCATATATGAGCATCTAAGCCTGCTATTAATAAATTTGTTTCGGGTTTTTTACGACCACAAAACGAACATTCCAATTCTTCTTTTGCCATTAATCCTTATGTTTTCAGGAAAAAATCATTATAAATCCCTCTATAACAATTCTTTAAAATTACAAATTTTTATTTAATTACGAGCTAAAATTTCATCAATCATACCATATTCCTTAGCCTTATCGGATTTCATCCAATAATCTCTATCACTGTCAGCATACACTTTGTCGTAATCTTGTCCAGTATGCTTACTAATAATTTTATAAAGTTCTTCTTTTAAAATAAGTATTTCTCTTGCCGTAATTTCAATATCACTTGCTTGACCTTGAGCACCGCCTAACGGCTGATGAATCATAACACGGGAATGCGTTAAACCACTACGTTTTCCTTTAGTACCAGCACATAATAATACAGCGCCCATAGAGGCTGCCATACCTGTACAAATAGTAGCTACATCTGGTTTTATAAACTGCATAGTATCGTAAATACCTAAACCTGCATACACACCTCCACCTGGTGAATTAATATAGATTTGAATATCTTTTGATGAATCGGTACTTTCTAAAAATAATAGTTGCGCCTGAATAATATTTGCTACTTGGTCATTAATGGCTGTTCCCATAAAAATGATACGATCCATCATTAAACGAGAAAACACATCGAAAATGGCGATGTTCATTTGACGCTCTTCAATAATATTGGGTGTTAAGCTTGTTGGATACATACTACTGATAATTTTGTTGTAATATGTACTGCTTATGCCTTGATCTTTTATCGCGAATTTTTCAAATTCTTTTGCGTAATCCATAGTTGTTTCTTGTTGTTATTTTAGGTTAAATCCTTAATTATCAATTGAGTGATCTATAAATAAAAATTAAAAACTAATTTTCAATCTTTATAATGCTAAACGTACTCAACAAATTAGGCGCTATAACTTGTTAATTATAGCGCCTAAATATAATGAATTATTCTTTAAAGGCACCTTATTATTTATGTCCGTAAACTTCTTTAACAAAGTTTTCGTAACTTAATTCTTTTACTTTAAGATTCACTTTTTCTTTGTAAAGAGCCAATAATTTTTGACTGATTAACTGCTCTGAAATACGACGCGCTTCGTCTTGGTTTGATAAAATACGTGCAGCAATATCATCCAATTCTTTATCGGAAGGGTTCATTTGTCCAAATTGTGCCATTTGTGCTTTTATCATTTCTCTTGAATGATTTTTAATATCATCCATAGTTACCTGAATGTTGTTATCTGTAATTAATTTTCCTTCAATCAATTGGTAGCGTAAGCTTTTTTCAGATTTTTCATATTCTTCTTTAGCTTGATCTCTATCTAATGGCTGCTCACCAGCAGTTTGCATCCATTTTTGTAAAAAATCTGCAGGCAAATCGAATTTTGTATTTTCAACCAAATATTCGGTAACATCGTTTAAAAGTTTTTGGTCGGCCTGTTGTGCAAATTGTTTTTCGGCATCTTCTTTAATTTTATCTTTTAATTCAGTAACCGATGTTACAGCATCTTTACCAAATAGTTTATCAAACAACTCTTGGTCTAAATCGGCAAGTTCACGAGTATTAATTTCAGCAATTGTAAAACTTACTTCAATATCTAAACCATGTACATCGTCATGCCCTAATTTTAAAGCGTGCATTAATTCATGGTCATCGTCATAAAGACCTTTGGTTTGTAATGTAATGACATCACCAACTTTAGCACCAATGAATTGTTTCTCGGTTGCTTTTCCTTTAAATTTATCTAATGTTAAAGTCACTTTATTTTCAATATCGCGCTCTTCATTTTTAAATGTGCCAGTAATTTCGCTATTTTTTTCTACTGCCGTTTGAGAAATTAATTTCCCGTATTGCTTTTGAATACGCTCTATTTGCTCGTTAATCATTTTATCATCGGCAATAATATGGTATTGCGTAATAGCATCTTTGGCTTTTAAATCAACTTCAAACTCTGGTGCTAAACCTAATTCAAATTCAAATGAAAGCGTATCGGCATCCCAATTTATAGTATCTTGTGGTTTAGGCAATGGTTGTCCTAAAACATCCAACTTTTCTTCAGTAAGATATTTGTTTAATGCATCTTGCAATAACTTATTTACTTCATCAACCAACACTGCTTTTCCGTATTGTTTTTTAACCATTCCCATTGGCACGTGCCCTTTTCTAAAACCAGGAATGTTAGCTGTTTTACGGTAATCTGTTAAGATTTTTTCCACTTTAGCGCTATAATCTTCTTTAGCGATATCTACTTTTACTACAGCATTTAATGCATCAACGTTTTCTCTTGTAATATTCATTTTAAATGATATGAAGCCTTCTAATAGGCATTTAACAAATACTATTAATTTTTTTAACCAAATTTATTTAATCAAAATCGGGTTGCAAAAATATAACATTTTTGCAACCCGACAAAGTTTTTAACCGCTTGATTTAAAGCGGTTTTTTATCTTCTTTTAAAAGCGAATGTAGAAAGGATTGAAGCAAGGAAAGTAGGATACTAAATAGTATAGCGGTCCAGATACCACTTACCGAAAACCCATCTATTAATTTATCGGCCAGCAAGATTATTAGGGCATTTATTATTAATAAAAACAGTCCTAAAGTAACAATGGTAATGGGCAAGGTTAAAATAACCAAAACAGGTTTTACCAATAGGTTAAGAACAGACAAAACTATGGCTACAATAATAGCACTAACAAAGGCATCGCCCGATAATGTGACCCCTGGCAAAAAATAGGCCAAAATAAATACGGCTAGTGCCGATAACAGAAGTTTTAGGATTAGATTCATAGGTATATGGTATTGTTTTTTAGTCCATATGGAATCGCCTTATTCTTATTGGTGTTTGCAACAAACTTGTTGTTGATGGCGATTTCATAAGTTATTATTTTCAATAAAAATACAAAATAAATTACTTAACAAACGCCATCACAGCATCAAAAAAGTCTTTTGGGTTTTCGGCATGCAACCAATGCCCTGCGTTAGAAATGGTAATGATTTTTGCTTTTGGAAAGTGATTTAAAATAATAGCTTCATCCTCAACACCTATATATTCCGAACGATCGCCACGCAAAAACAGAGTGTCTTTTTCAAAAGTTGCTTGAGATGGCAACGGCTCACCCACTTCGGCTACTTCTTCTTTTAAAACTTCCAAATTCATTCGCAACCCCAATTTTCCTTTTTCAACCCAGTATAGGTTTTTTAGTAAAAATTGACGCGTTCCTAAATCGGACACATAGCCACTTAAAACCTTATCGGCTTCACCTCTGCTTTTTAAAACATCAAAATTTAAAGCACTCAAGCCATTTAAAATACCATCGTGATGCACAGGGTAAAAACGTGGTGAAATATCGGCTACTATTAATTTTGAAACCAATTCAGGATATTTTGCAGCGAACAACATGGCTGTTTTTCCTCCCATGGAATGCCCTAATAATATAATATTTTCAAGTTGATGCTCATCACAGTAATGCTTTAAATCTTCAACTAAAACTTCATAGTTAAATTGATTGTCCTGAAAGCTATG
Source organism: Mariniflexile sp. HMF6888 (assembly GCF_044335535.1). Taxonomy (NCBI): domain Bacteria; kingdom Pseudomonadati; phylum Bacteroidota; class Flavobacteriia; order Flavobacteriales; family Flavobacteriaceae; genus Mariniflexile; species Mariniflexile sp. HMF6888. The sequence goes on from NZ_JBIQVZ010000001.1 coordinate 777,175, forward strand.
TCCATGATTGCGTTGATCGACCAAATGCACCTGAAAATTTTGTTCACTAAATTGAATTCCGAGTGTTTTCCAATTATCACTCATTCCTAAAAACCCATGAAGGATAACAAATGGCTGGCCTTCGCCTACTATATTTGAATGTAAAAGCATTTTTTGATTTACGATTTACGATTTTTGATTTACGACTTCCGTTTCACGATTTACGACTCCCGTTTCACGACCCACGATTCACTTAAGCTTCTGAAGATACATTTGAATAACATTTTCAATACCCAAATATAAACTTTCGGCAATTAAGGCATGCCCTATGGATACCTCTAATAAATTAGGCATGTTTTCTTTAAAAAACTTGATGTTGTCTAACGATAAATCATGACCTGCATTAACACCTAAACCTAAATTATGAGCCAATTCAGCACTTTCGACATACGGTTTTATAGCCTCTTTATTTCCTAAACCGTATTGGTGCGCAAAGGCTTCAGTGTACAACTCTATTCTATCGGTTCCTGTAGCTTTAGCACCTTCAATCTGTTTTAAAATGGGGTCGACAAAAATAGAGGTTCTAATACCATTTTGTTGGAATTCCTTAATGACATCAACTAAAAAACCCTTATGCTTTATGGTGTCCCAACCAGCATTACTGGTAATGGCGTCTTCGGCATCTGGCACTAACGTAACTTGAGTTGGCTTTACTTCTAAAACTAATTTTAAAAACGACTCTACAGGGTTGCCTTCAATATTATATTCGGTATACACTATCGGTTTTAAATCACGTGCATCTTGATAGCGAATGTGGCGTTCGTCAGGTCTGGGATGTATAGTTACACCTTCAGCACCAAAACGCTGTACATCTTTTGCAAACTGAACCACATTAGGTACATCGCCTCCTCTAGAATTCCTTAAAGTTGCTATCTTGTTAATATTTACACTTAACTTTGTCATGTATCACTATTTTTAAAGACAAAAATACAAAGTAGAACAGGCTTATATACTTTTTTTTTGATTAATTTGCATTCCTATTATTTAGGATAATGAAATGAGCGTTAAATATAAATTTGAGAATAACCCAAACAAACAATTAGCAAATTGCATCTGACAAAATTTAAGAATAAAAACGAACAGATGAAACTATCAGAATTTATTATAAACGATATAAAACCGTTAAATAGCAATAGCAAAATAAGCGATTTGCAGCACCTATTTAATCAGTTAACTTATTCGCATATTCCTATTCAAGATGATAATAAAATCTATTTAGGAAGCTTTTCTGAAAACGACGCACACTGTTTTGAAAGCGACAAAACGGTTAACGACTACAAATATGCTATTGAAAATTTTTTTGTGCGCGACTCGACACTTTGGCTCGATGTATTAGAAGCTTTTGCTGTAAATTCTACTAATATTATGCCTGTTTTGAATCACCAAAACATGTATTTGGGCTATTATGAATTAAAAGAGGTTATTAGTTTATTTAAAGAGTCTCCATTTTTCTCTGAACCTGGCGGCATTTTAGTGATTGAAAAAGGCATAAACGATTATTCCTTTAGCGAAATTAGCCAAATAGTAGAATCTAACAACGGTAAATTACTAGGAGCTTTTATGTCCAAAATGAAACCCGATTTGGTTCAAGTCACCCTAAAAATAAGCAACACAGGGCTTAATGAAATTATTCAAACCTTTCGTCGCTACAGTTATAATATTATATCTGGGCATGAAGAAGACAGTTATCTGGAAAGTTTAAAAGAACGATCGAACTATTTGAATAAATATTTAAATATATAATACAAGAACCACCTATTACCAAAGTTGGTTTCATAACAAAATGATTATATGGATACAGCAAGCCTGTGCTGAACATTAGCGAGATACAAAGTATATTTTGCAGCGAAGGTAGCAAGTGAAGCTTATCGAAGCATGACCTATAAAAACAATAAAAAAATTAACATATGAAAGTTGCCGTTTTTGGACGATTTTACAACGAAACCACTACAACTTCCGTAGAACGCTTATTTGATTATTTACTAAAGAAAAACGCCGATGCCTACATTGAAACCGAGTTTTTCAATCTTATAAAAAGTGAATACCCTAATTTTGATGCTTATAAATCTTTTAAAACATTTGATACTTTAGACAAATCGTTTGATTTTCTAGTAAGTGTTGGTGGTGATGGTACTATTTTACGCGCCATTATTTTTGTAAAAGATATGGACATTCCAATTATAGGAATCAACACAGGACGTTTAGGTTTTTTAGCCACGATACAAGTTAACCAAATAGAAACAGCCATTCAAAATATTATAGATGGTAAGTACAGAATTTCAGAACGTAGTTTATTATCTATTGAAACATCACCTGAAAACAAGGATATAAAATCGCTAAACTTCGCATTGAACGAAATAGCGGTAAGCCGAAAAAATACCACCTCCATGATTACCGTTGAAACCTATTTAAACGGTGAATTCTTAACCTCGTATTGGAGCGATGGTCTCATAGTTTCAACACCAACAGGTTCAACAGGCTACTCATTAAGTTGTGGTGGTCCCGTAATAACACCAGATACCAATAGTTTTGTTTTAGCACCCATTGCACCTCATAATTTAAGTGCACGCCCACTCATCATCCCAGATTCTACTGAAATTCAACTAAAAGTTTCAGGCAGAGAAGAAAGCCATTTAATATCTTTGGATTCCAGAATCGCTACTTTAGAAAATGGCACTATCATTAAAATTAAAAAAGCCGATTTTAAAATTAAAATGATTGATCTTTTAGATGAAAGCTTTTTAGACACGCTTCGAAAAAAACTACTTTGGGGCGAAGACAAACGAAATTAGGCAATATTTTTAAAGAAATGCTGTTTTACACTAATACAATTTAGCTCAAATTGTAATAGACATTTCTTATTTATTATATTTGCAAACTTTTGAATATTTATGAGGCATTTAACCATATTGATATTAAGCATTTTAATCGCTCAACTAAGCCATTCCCAAATTAACGAATTAGGTGTTTTTGTAGGAGGCAGTAATTTTATTGGCGACGTAGGTGCTACCGACTATATTTCACCCAATCAATTTGCCATTGGGGGTATTTATAAATGGAACAGAAGTAAAAGACACTCATACCGTGTTTCTTTAATTTTTAGTGATTTAGAAGGTATCGATATAAATTCAGATGACCCAAGACGTATCCAAAGAGGCTATGAGTTTTCAACTAAAATAACCGAAATTTCGGCAGGAATGGAATTTACCTTTATCGATTTCAACCTTCATTCAGGCCGAAAAATAGCAACACCTTATTTATATACTGGAATAAGTGTGGCACACCACGATAATTCTTATTTTTTAAACGGTGTGCAAACCGACGAAAACAATTCTAGTTGGGCATACGGGATTCCTATGGCATTAGGATTTAAAACAAATTTTCTGGGCAATCTTATTTTAGGTATTGAAGTTGGCGCCCGTTATACATTTTCAGATGAGTTGGATGGAAGCCTTCCTGACGATGCAAACCATTTTCAAAACCGATTTGGCAACATTAATAATAACGACTGGTATGTGTTTTCGGGCATTACCTTAACCTATACATTTGGCGAAAACCCATGTTATTGTGTAAATTAAAATGAATTTAAAGGAAACAGTACAAAGCAAAAACTTACCAAAACACATTGCTATTATTATGGATGGCAATGGGCGTTGGGCTAAACAACAAGGTATGGTGCGGGTTTTTGGTCATGAAAATGGCACAAAAGCTGTTAAACAAACCGTTGAAGCTTGCGCCGAACTTGGTGTCGAAAATTTAACGCTTTATGCTTTTTCTACCGAAAACTGGAACCGTCCAAAACTTGAGGTTCAAACGCTTATGAAGCTTTTAGTAACTTCATTAAAAAAAGAAATTAAAACGCTTCAAGACAACAACATAAAACTCTCTGCCATAGGCAATTTAAACAGCTTACCTAAAAAAGTTTTCAAAGAACTTCACGAAGTTATAGAACAAACAAAAGTCAATACCCGAATGACTTTAACCTTAGCTTTAAGCTATGGTTCTCGCGAAGAATTGCTAAATACTGTTAAAGAGATTAGTATTAAAGTTAAAAATAATATAATTTCGCTCGAAAAAATTGATGAATCAATTATAAATGAGCATCTTTACACGCGAAATTTACCAGACGTAGATTTGCTTATTAGAACCAGTGGGGAACAACGTATAAGCAACTTTTTACTTTGGCAAATTGCTTATGCCGAATTGTATTTTACTAGCGTATTATGGCCAGATTTTACAAAGCAGCATTTGTATGAAGCTATTATTGAATATCAAAAAAGAGAACGACGATTTGGGAAAACAAGTGAACAACTTAGCTAATAATTTACATTTGACAACATTTTTAAAAAACTGTTTTGCTTTATTACTTTTTATAAGTGGCATTAATAGCATTCAAGCTCAAGATTTACCATACAGTAATGGTAAAAAATACATTTTAGGAGAGGTTTCTGTATCTGGAAACACCTCATTTAGCGAACAAACCATAATTACCTATTCCGGATTAAGCAAAGGAAAAGAAATGTCTATCCCTGGCGAAGATATTGGCGATGCTATAAAAAAACTTTGGAACTCCAAATTATTTAGCGATATAGAAGTTTATATAACCCATATAGAAGGTAATGTTGCTTACTTACAAATTAGACTGTCTGACCTACCACAACTTAACGAATTAAAAATTAATGGTATAAAAAAAGGAAAAGTTGAAGGCATTGTTAAAGACACCAAATTAAATAAAGGTGTAAAAGTTACCGAAAACCTTATTACTACCACAAAAAATTTCCTAACTAAAAAATACAAAAAGGAAGGTTATTTAAACACAAAAGTACATATCAATACTATTGAAGTTAAAGATTCCACACCAACTGCCAGAGTTAACATGGTTGTTAATATTGATAAAGGCGAAAAGGTAAAAATAAAAGATATTGTATTTACAGGCAACGAAGTATTAAGCGATAAACATCTTCGCAAAAGCATGAAAGGCACAAAAAAAATAAATCGCCTTCGCATATTAAAACGCTCGAAATTTATTGATTCTGCATATCAAGCCGACTTATCAAATGTTGTAGAAAAGTACAAAGAAAATGGTTATAGAGATGCCCGTATTGTATCGGACAGCATTATTTATAACGACGACAAAACCGTTTCTTTACAAATAGGGGTTAACGAAGGCACTCAATACACCTTTGGAGACATTACATTTATAGGTAACACCGTTTACTCAAACGAGCAGTTAACAAGAATGTTACGCATTAGAAAGGGCGACACTTATAATGGTGTACTATTACAAAAGCGTATAGCAGACAATTCCAAACCAGATGGTGACGATATAACAAACTTATATCAAAACAACGGTTATTTATTTTCAAGCATAAACCCTGTTGAAGTAAGTGCTGCCAACAATGTTATTGATTTGGAAATTAGAATATCGGAAGGGAAGCCTGCTTATTTCAATAATGTTTCGGTGGTTGGAAACGACAAAACAAACGACCACGTAATTTACCGCGAAATTAGAACACGCCCAGGACAATTATATAGTAAAGCCAATGTGGTACGTACTGTTAGAGAGCTTGGTCAATTGGGCTTTTTCGATGCCCAAGAAATATCGCCTAACTTTATTAATCCAAACCCTAACGAAGGCACCATAGATATGGAGTACTCGGTTAAAGAAACAGGGTCTAGTCAAATAGAATTACAAGGTGGTTACGGTGGTGGTGGCTTTATAGGTACTTTAGGATTATCGTTTAACAACTTCTCTATTAAAGACATTTTCAAAAAAGGTGCATACAAACCAATCCCTATGGGTGATGGCCAAAAACTGGCATTGCGTTTACAGGCCAGCCGTTTTTACCAAACGTATAGCTTTTCATTTTCCGAGCCTTGGTTGGGTGGTAAACGTCCTGTACAATTTTCAACATCGATATCACATACAAAACAATTTCAGTATAATCGGATAACTGGAAACGCAGATAAATCCAAAAGTTTTAACATTACAGGTATTACTTTTGGTTTAGCAAAACGCTTGCAGGTTCCGGATGATTTCTTTGTGTTATCACAAGCCATTGGTTATCAACGTTACGATTTAAATAATTACAATACAGGATTGTTTACTTTTGGTGATGGTTATTCAAATAACTTATATTATTCTGTAGGTTTGAGTAGGAACAACACCAGTGTAGACCCTATTTACCCAACCGCCGGTTCGAGTTTTGGAGTTAATGCCAAATTAACGATTCCTTACTCCTTATTTGATGGTGTTGATTATAATGCACTAAAAGATAAGCGTAATGCGGAGGTATTAAAAAGATCAAGTGCTGCAAGTATAACAGATCCTGTTTATATTGCAGCCAATGAAGAAATAGGTAAGATAGACCAAGAACGTTTTAAATGGCTGGAATTCTATAAAGTAAGCTTTAAAGGCGAGTGGTACACTCAAATAGCAAAAGATTTAGTATTGAGACCAAGCACAGAATTTGGTTTTTTAGGCGCCTATAATAACGATAGAGGCGTGATTCCTTTCGAACGTTACTACTTGGGAGGCGATGGTTTAGGCACCTATAGTTTAGATGGTAGAGAAGCTATTGCATTACGTGGCTATCCAAACCAATCATTATCCGATAATGATGGCGGTACTATTTATAATAAATTCTCATTAGAGCTTCGTTACCCCATTACATTAAAAGCATCTGCAAAAATTTATGCCTTAGGCTTTATAGAAGGTGGTGCATCATTTACTAAATTTAGAGATTACAACCCATTTGACATTAAACGCTCTGCAGGTTTGGGCATTCGCATCTTTATGCCAGCGTTTGGTTTGTTAGGAATTGACTTTGGACATGGGTTTGATCCTTTAGAATCTTTAGGTGAAACTAAAAAACATGGATGGGAAACACACTTCATAATTGGACAACAATTTTAATTTGGCATGGTTTTTTCTAATAACACTTTGATGATTTAAATGAGAATTAAAATTTTTAAGATTATATTTCGTTAATTTTGAAATGAGCAATCTAAAATTTTTATAATCAATGAAAATGTTTATTTTGCGAATTGCATCTGACAATAAAAAACAATTAAAACAATCAGATGAATGGATAATTCAAAAGATGGCAGAAGTAGCAATAAATCATCTGTCGGTTTTTAGAATTTATAAGCAATTAAAATATTAAAAAAACAAACAGATGAAAAATAACGTTCTTTTTTTACTGATATTGGTTTTTATGATACCCTTTTCAGTTAATGCGCAACGTGGTGTAAGAATTGGATATATTGATACGGAATTTATTTTAGAAAATATACCTGAATACCAAGAAGCTACCACACAATTAAACGAAAAGGCTAATAAATGGAAAAACGAAATTGACGCCAAATTAAGTGCCATTGAACAAAAGCGAAAAGATTTAAGCAACGAAAAAGCACTTTTAACAAAAGAACTTATTGACGAGCGCGAAGAAGACATTGCTTTTGAAGAAAAGGAAATTTTAGACTATCAGCAAAAACGTTTTGGACCCAATGGTGATTTGTTTATTCAAAAAAAACAATTGATGCAGCCTATACAAGACCAAATTTTTGCAGCAGTTCAAGATATGGCAGCAACAAAAAAGTACGATATTATTTTGGATAAATCTGAAACTGTGATGTTATATTCAGCAAAACAATACGATTTAAGCGATATAGTAATAAGGAGTATTACAAGAACCGCTAAACGCACACAAGCAGAATCGAAAGCAGAACGAAAAGCTGCAGAAGCTGAAGAATTAGTACCAGAAATCAATTATGAATTGGAAGCACGCGAAAAAGCGTTGGAAGAGAAAAAAGTCGAACGTGAAAGTGCTATTGAAAAAGCTAGACAAGAAAAATTAGACGCACGTGCTGCAAAAGTAAAAGAAGCAGAAGAAAGACGTCAAAAGATATTAGAGGAACGCGAAAAAGCAAAACAAGAAAAGTTAGATGATAGAAAAGCGACCGGCGAGCCAGAAGTGAAAGCAGAAGAAACCTCTAAATCGGTTGAAACAAAAACCGAAGAAAAACCAAAAGTTGAAGAAACTAAAACACAGGCGCAACTTATTGAGGAAAACAGACAAAAAAAATTAGCAGAAAGAGAAGCCAGAAAAAAAGAATTGGAAGAAAGAAAAAAGAAAATTCTTGAAGAACGTCAAAAAGCTAAAGACAGTATAAACAACAAATAACAATTTATAACACATTAACACTATTTAAAAATGAAACAATTAAAAACCCTTTTATTAGCAACTTTATTATGCATTGGAACTGTTAGTTTCTCTAACGCCCAAAGCAAAATTGCTCATATAAACACCCAAGAATTAATTACGGCTATGCCAGAAATGAAAGAAGCCCAAAAGCAACTGGAAACATTAAGTAAAACCTATCAAACAGATATTCAAAGTTCTGTTACCGAGTTTCAAACGTTGTTAAAACAATACGAAGCAGAAGCTGCTACTAAAACAGAAGAAGAAAACGCTAAAAGAGGGCAAGAGATCCAAGAAAAACAACAACGTATCCAACAATTTCAAGCCGATGCTCAAAAAGATTTACAGAAAAAAGAAATGGATTTGTTACAACCAATTACCGAAAAAGCAAAAGCAGCTATTTTAAAAGTTGGTCGCACCCAAGGTTTTGATTACGTTTTAGATTCGTCTCAAGGCGTTACTATTTTAGCTGATGGTAAAAACTTATTAGACGATGTTAAAAAAGAATTAGGTATATAACTATTATTTTTTTAATTTCTAATAAGCTGTTTTTTTAAAACAGCTTATTTTTTTTATAATTTTTACTACATAAACTGTTTTATATTTGACAATATAAATAAGAAAAATCTTTGTTAATTAAATTTAAATCTTATATTTGTAGCTATGAACCTATAAATTTAAATTTAAATGAGAAAATTACTTACACTGAGCATATTTGCTCTAATTTTATCCTGTACCAGTGAAAACACAACTCCAAATGAAAATTCTAAAGAAAAAGTTTATGAAAAATTATCTTACATAGTTAATGATGAAAAATACAGTATAACAATAGACATTACTAATGAGGATGACCCAATTGTTATTGAAACTGACGAATCAAAAATAATTCAATCAATTTTTGAAAATGAAAAATCAGTCTTCTATTATAATCCAGAAATAGAAGATTTAGTATTATTTGAGGATTATAACAGCTATTCAACATTCATAAATGACAAAGCTAGAGTAAAATCTTTAAAAGATAAATATAAATCTGATATTACTCCATTTCAAAATACATATCAATCTAAGACTAACGAAGGCCCTGTGTATGGAGCAACTCCAAATGTTACGGTTTATAAAGACAGTAATAAAGGAGGTACATCGTTCTCTTTCCTAAACAGCCTATCTATTTATAAGAATTCTAATTTTAGCAATACACCTGTGGGTGATAACACTGTGTCGTCTATAGAAGTGACAAATGCATATGTAGGTTTTTGGCATGGATTTGACTTTAGTGGTTATTTATTAATAATTGACAGTTATAATTATAACACTGTAATATCAAATTTAAGAGATGCCAAATTGACTTCATTTACGATTTATAATGGCTCCAGTAGTAGCTCTTATTATTGTGGGTGGCTTTGCAGTAAAAGTTGGAATGATAGAATATCTTCTGTAAAAGCAAGAGGAGATGGTATTAAAAATTTCAATTTCTAAATAAATTTTAATCATATATTGAAAATACACTAAGTTGCTTTTTAACCAGGCAGATTAGTGTATTTTTGCTTAAATTAGTAAACATTTTTTTATATAAATTGTTTTAATTAAAATTAATACCAAAACAAAATACTCAATAGTTTTACTAATCAAAGTTTAGAGTTTTATTTATGAGCAAACAACCTATTGGTATTTTCGATTCTGGTGTTGGTGGTACTTCTATTTGGAAAGAAATCAACATGCTTTTACCAAATGAGAATACCATCTATTTAGCCGATAGTGCTAATGCGCCTTATGGTTTAAAAACCAAAGAAACCATTATAAGTTTAAGCATTAAAAATGTTGAGTACCTTATCGACCAAGGTTGTAAAATTATAGTGGTCGCCTGCAACACTGCTACAACCAATGCCATTTACCTACTTAGAGAAATTTATAACATTCCCATTATTGGCATAGAACCCGCTATAAAACCAGCGGCACTTAATACCCAAACCAAGGCCGTGGGTATTTTGGCTACCAAAGGCACACTTTCTAGCGAGTTGTTTCATAAAACAACCGATTTGTTTGCCAGCAACATTACCGTTATTGAGCGTATTGGCGAAGGCATTGTAGAACTTATTGAAAGTGGACAGCTGTATTCGGATGCCATGAGAAACTTGCTGAAACTGTATTTACAACCTATGATTGATGCCAATATTGATTATTTGGTGTTGGGTTGTACACACTACTCTTATTTGATGCCTTTATTGATTGAATTGCTTCCAAACCATGTTAAAATTATAGATTCCGGTGAAGCTGTGGCTAGACAAACAAAAGCTATTTTAGAGAAAAACGATTTACTGAACACAAGTGTAGCAAAAGGGAACTGTCAATTTTTTACGAACGGAAAAACCGAAGTTTTGGCATCGCTTTTAGGCACGAATTTTGAAGTTGAATTTTTAGATTTTTAACAACGTGTAAATATCTGTAAAAATCAAGTCCTTTCTTAAATTAAATCTATAAGCATGTATCGCATTATTATAATTTCTATCTTGGTATTTACATTTGGTTGTAAAGATGACACACAATTAATTCGATTGAAAAATGAATTGAATTTTGAAAATGACCTAACACAACAATTTCATTTAGCCCCAGATTCAATTATTAGCATAACTGGAAAAAAAGGGACTAAAATTACTTTTAAAATTGAAGACCTAGAAGGTATTTTAAATGGTCCAAACATAAAGGATTCGATTTATATAAATCTTATAGAGCTAACCTCAAAACAAGATTTATTAATGGCAAATGCTCAAACAAAATCAGATAATAAATGGTTGATTTCTGGTGGTGCTTTTAAAATTGAAATATATAGCAATGGTGAAGCTTTAAAGTTGAAAAGTGGCAAAAACATTTCTATAACGTTTCCTAAAACTTCTGATGTAAATAATATGCAACTATTTTATGGGAAAAGAGATGAAAATAATTTTATGGACTGGAAAGAGTCTAACATCAATTTAGAAGAAAGGAAATATTTCTCGATTTATTATACGTTAGCTAGTAGGATGGATACAGAATCAGCCAGAAGATTTGGTATTGATATTTATGAAGACTATTTTATCGCAGACATACTTGGGTTCAAAACTCTAAATGAATACAAATTAAAATATCCTAAAGAAGACAGTCTTTATATAGAAAATGACACCTTATCCAATTTAAAATCTTGGAAAAATTACGACCATTTAGCCCGAAATACTTATAATTCAAAACTATATGACACTTATTATAACACCATTGAAACTTCTAAATTGGGTTGGGTAAATATTGACAAATTTGCTCCAGAATTGCCAAAAGCAACTCTTAAATTTGATTATCCTGATAATTTTGATGCCATACAAACCTATATAGCTGATGAAAAAGACAATACTATCTTAAACGTTTACACCAATGAGGTAGAAATACCTATAAACAGAAGTTTTTATATTATTTCATTTGCCATAAAAGATGAAACGTTTTACATTTATAAAAAGTCTGTTAGAGTTAGTAAAAACTCAACACAATCTATCCAATTGAAAAAAATCAATAAAAGTCAATTAAAATCTGTATTTGAATTGAAGTAGGGGTTTGCGTTAGGGATAGTAGTGGAAATCCTTTTTGTGAGGCACGAGCAAAAAAGATTGCAACGTATAGCCCGACCCTTGTGGTAACGCCCAAACACTTAATAAGATTCCTTTCTTCAAAGGCATTCACTCTTTAAACCAACTGGAATACTTTATATAATTATTAGCTATGCGGTCTATTTGTCCAGAAATTAACTCTTGGCTTATATCTTTTATTTTTACGGCCGGTACACCTGCATAAATACTCCCCGATTCCACTCTGGTGTTCTGGGTTACTACAGCGCCTGCTGCAATAATGCTGTTGCTTTCAATCACGCAATTGTCCATAATAATGCTTCCCATACCCACCAAAACATTGTCATGTATGGTGCAACCGTGTACTATAGCGTTATGCCCAATAGATACGTTGTTGCCTATATTGGTTGGAGCGGTTAGATAAGTAGCGTGTATAACAGCACCGTCTTGCACATTGACTTTATTGCCCATTTTTATGTAATTGACATCACCACGAACCACGGCATTAAACCAAATACTGCATTGAGAACCTGCTACGACATCTCCTACAATGGTGGCGTTTTCGGCTATGTAGCAATCGTTTGGGAATTGTGGTGACTTTCCGTTTACTGATTTTATTATTGGCATTTGGATATTGATTATTGTCTATTTATTATTTACTATTGAAAATACGATAAAAGTTCGGACTTTCTAGAGGCAGAAACCATAATTTCCTTTCCGTTGCTTAACACGACGCTTCCGCCCTTTCCTTTTACATATTTTACGACTTCATTAACGTTTACTAAATACGATTTATGTACTCTAGCAAAGCTACCATCAATCAATATATCTTCAAAATATTTCAATGTTTTACTTACTATTTTTTTCTTGTTGGTGTTTAAATGAATCTCGGTGTAATTGTCATCGGCTTTACAATATAAAATATCCGAAGTATTCAGAACCTCGAAACCATCTAATTGCGGAATGGTTATTTTACCATGAACATTATTGGTTTTAGGAACAAGCACTTGGTCTTGAAGTGCGTTTTCTTTGGTTTTGATTTCGGTTACATAATCGACTGCTTTAATAAGTTCGTCTATGGAAATGGGTTTCATTAAATAATATGACGCATGGGCGTTTAAGGCATCAATAGCATAGTGATTATAGGCGGTTACAAAGATGGTTTCGAAATTAATATCGCCAACCCTGTCGAGTAAATCAAAAGCGTTTCCATAGGGCATTTCTACATCTAAAAACACTAAGTCTAAATCGTTATTTCGGATTAATACCAAAGCCTCTTCTACATTTGCAGCTTCGCCTAAAACGATTACGTTAGGACAGTATTTTTTGAGATAATTTTTAAGAATGTCTCTGCTTGTTTCTTCGTCTTCTACGATTATGGCCGTTAGTTTCATCAAAATATTTTTTATTCTTTATTATTATTTGCGCTTCGACAAGCTCAGCGTGACATTTTAACTTTTAATTGGCTTGTGGACTAAGTTCAAAATTGTTAATTGTTAATTGTTAATCTTTTTTCAAAGTTACAACCACTTTGGTTCCTCTATCCTCTTCATCTGTAAAATCATTTACAAACACATCGACTTTATCTTTATACATGGCATTTAAAATAGACACACGCTTTTGAATATTACCCATGCCTTTTGAATTTTGTTTTTTCTGATTTTCGGTTTTTAGGGCTTTCGATTTTTGGCGTCCAATACCATCATCTGTAATGGTTATTTTAATTTCTTCAGGATTACTTTGTGAAATGCTAATGTCCAGCCTCCCTTTTGTTTTTTTGTACCGCAATCCGTGCCAAACAGCATTTTCAATGTAGGGTTGCAACAACATGGGCGGAATAACAAACTCGCTTGTATTAATATTTTCATCGATTGTTATGTTATAATCGAACTTATCTTGAAACCTAAAATGTTCCAACTTGGTGTATAGTTCTAAAAGCTCAATCTCTTTTTCCAGAGGAATAAAATCCTCTTCACTATTTTCTAAAACGGCTCGCATTAATAATGAAAAGTCTGTCAGGTATTTGTTAGCTGTTCTTTCATCATTTGATGCTATAAAACTATTTACCGAATTTAGGGCATTAAAAATAAAGTGCGGATTCATTTGACTTCGTAAACTTTTTAACGCTAACAAATTGTTTGCCAACCGCTGTTGTTTGATGTACTTAAACATTAAAAAACCAGCTACCAACAATAATATAACACCACCTATTAATGAGTAAATAATAACCTTTTGGCGTTTGGCTTGTTCTAAATTAAGCTCGTATTTACTTTCGGATAATGCTCTATCGCTTTCTAAACTTAAAATTCTATTTTGTTTTGCAACAATTTCTTTACTAAACCTAGCGGCTTGCGATATTTCCTGTTCTTTTAATGAATATAATTGATCTACTAAATCTACATAACTTTGGTAGGCTACAAGTGCTTTATCAAATTCCCCGGCTTCTCTATACACTTCCGAAAGTTTTCTGGTAGCATCTTTTTGAACGATTAAATCTTCTTTATCATCAGCTTCCTCTATACTTTTCTTCAAATAAGGTATCGCATTAACATAATCTCTTTGAGAAGCATAGGCATTCCCTATTTTATAATTTTGTTTTTGCGGGGTTAACGCACTTTCATTATTTAAAATAGAATCTTTTTGGATATCTTTTATTTGTTTTAAGGCTTCTTTTCTAAGTTGAATTTCACTTGAATAATTGTTTGTCTCATTTTTAAAATCGGCGACTTTAATTTTTTCTTCAACAGCACGCTTTTTGTTTTGAGTATTGGCGAGCTTTAAAGATTCATTAAAAAACCCTTCTGCTTTTTGGATTTCACCTTTAGCATTATAAACCTGTGCTATTTTAGAGTTTAAATCGGTTACTTTTGGAGATATTAAATGCTTTTGTGCTACTTTTAAACCATCGTTATATGCATTAATGGCCGATTGATACGATTTTGTCAGCAGATAGACATCACCAAGTCCTTCGTATAATTCTACCAATTGCCAATTAGACAATTCCTTTTTGTTAATGCCATTATAAATTTGAAGACTTTCTTGATAGTTCTTGTTTTGTTTATAGGCGGAAGCCAATTTTAACTTAACGACATTCGTATTGATGCTCTGAATGCTAATTCGGTAGTTTGAAACCGCTAAATCATACTGTTTCCAATACAAATAAATATCACCTAAAACCTCATAGGCTTCGCTGTTTTCTTTTGAAGAATTACTAGCTCCCAGTGCTTTCTCAATAAATTGGATACTCTTTTTAGCATCTTTTTTTAAATGCGTTTCAGCAGAATCTATAAGAGATTTAAACAATTCGGGGTTGATTCTTGAATACTTTTTTTTAGAATATTGAACATCTTCAATACTAGGCTGTACCTCCACTTTAATACGTTCATTGCTTTGGATACTATAATAAACCGTTTCAAAATCTTTATGTTTTATGGTGAGTTCATCGCCTTTTCTAGCTTCAATTCTAAAATTACCTCCTAAATCGGTCGTTGTATAAGAACCCCCATTCACTTCAATATTGACATTCGGAATCGGGTTTTTAGTATCACTTTCAATCACAGAACCTCGAACCGTAAATGTTGGTTGATTATTTAAGCTTTTGTCATTTTCTTGAGCCAACAAAACCGTTGTGCACAACATCATGCATACAAACCATATATATTTTAGTGACGACTTCATTATGAGATAAACTTACGCACTTTACTTGATAAAATAAAATGAAGATTTTACAAAAAGATGTAATTATTATTCAGAATGGATGTGTTTACGCATTTATATACTAAACTGGCTCATTCATCGCTTGCCCTTACTCATTCTTAGTTTTTTAAGAAAAAAGTTGATTATAGATTTATGGTGTTAATCAAAAAACAAAAAATTATGAAAACACATTTTAAAACACTCGTATTCAGCATTGCTCTAATTGGATTTACAGCTTGTAACGCCAATAACAAAAAACAACCTGCTAACTATGCTCAAACTGAAATAGCAAAACATGAAATCAATAAACAATTTATTAAAGTCGCCCTTTTATTAGATACCAGCAATAGCATGGACGGATTAATAGACCAAGCGAAAGCACAACTTTGGGATATTGTAAATGAACTATCATACGCAAAATGTGGCAGTAACAAACCTAATCTAGAAATCGCTTTATACGAATATGGCAATGATGGATTGAACAGTGCTGAAGGTTATATACGGCAGGTTTTGGCATTTAGTACTGATTTAGATGAAATCTCGAAAGAGCTTTTTTCGTTAACCACAAATGGCGGTGAGGAATACTGCGGACAAGTAATTCAAACCTCTTTAAATCAACTAAACTGGGGTAAAAATCCAGATGATTTAAAACTCATTTTTATTGCGGGCAACGAACCCTTCACACAAGGAAAAGTAAATTATAAAGATGTTTCGGTTAATGCTAAAGAAAAAGGCATCACCATAAATACTATTTTTTGTGGTGATTACAACCAGGGCATTTCAACATCATGGAAAGATGGCGCAGCATTAACAAATGGTGATTATATGGCTATTAATCAAAATAAAACTACAGTTCATATTGTGTCACCTTATGATGATGAGATTCTTATACTCAATCAGAAATTAAACAAAACCTACGTGATTTACGGCAAAATAGGAAAACAAAAAATAGCATTACAAGCTGAGCAGGACAGCAATGCACAAGGTTACAGTAAAGCCAATGCCGTTAGCAGAACCGTTAGCAAAAGTTCGCATTTATATAAAAATGAAACTTGGGATTTGGTGGATGCTGTTGAATTAAAAGAAGTTTCGGTTGAAACCTTAAAAGATGATGCTTTACCTGAAGAATTAAAGGGGAAATCGGCTGCTGAAATCAAAAAATATGTTTCAGAAAAAAAGAAAGAGCGCGAACAAATTCAAAATAAAATTCAAGAATTAAACGCAAAACGCAAAATCTATATTTCAGAACAAAAAACAGATACCAAAAATGGGTTGGAAAATGCCATGACCAACGCTATTAAAGAACAGGCAAAAAAGAAGAAATATACTTGGAATTAACGAGATTGAGGCGTCATTCTGAATTTATTTCAGAATCACAGGATGAAGTTTTTCAATTATAATGAGAAACTGAAATCAAAGATTCATAAATACCAATAAAAAATAAATATAAATGAATAAACAAGTTCAGTTTGACGAATCCTCAACTAAATCTACCACTTTTAATTCACCGCAGGACATTTACAATCGTAACGTTCGCGCCTGCAATTAAAATTGTAGCCTAATGTTAATTGATGAAAACCGCCATTGGCAAACACCACCGAATTAGATTGATAGGTATAAGTATAAGCAAACATAAAGTCACTATAATTCACTCCTAAAATTGGGGTTATTTGTTGTAAGCGTTGACTATTTACAGCATCAGATTGGGTATATTCTGCACCGTCAAAACTATTTCTATATGATAAGCCACCCCAAATTTTACCAAATTCTACATCCTTATATACTTTCGCATTTACATCAAGAGAAGGCTCTTTAGTTTCATCTCTGTACTGAAACATCAACGAAGGTTCGTAACTCCATTCGCTTCCGTATTTACTAAACACATAACCAGTAGATATTAAATAGCGTCTTAAATTACTGGTAATATTAACATCTTTATTTATTCCAGCATTCTTCAACACATTTTTCACGGTACCATGTACATAAAAATCTAAAAAATGGTATGACACTCCTAAGTCTATATTGAAGTTAGTCTCGTTCTGCACAACGCCATCTATTATAGGGTCTGGTCCATCAAACAAAAAAGAAGTTTCATCTAATTTATACTGAATAAACCCGGCACTCAACCCAAAAGAGAGCATATTCAAATCGGTTTCCGTTCTAGAAAACATAATGTGATGTGCATAGGTTGCATAAGCACCAGATTGCGAATGGTACCCGTTGTTATCGGTATACAAAATACCTCCAATGGCAGAGGGCGAATCTCCAATGCGTCCATTCATACTTAATGTTAAAAGCTTGGGCGCATCTTCATGTCCAAACCATTGCTGGCGTGCCGTTAGTCTAACTTTAGAACAGTTAGCAATACCCGCCATCGACGGATGAATTAAATAATAATTGTCGGTAAGGTAATCGGTATATATCGGTAAGCCTTCTTGCGAATTTGCAATATGAGCGAACAAAACGCTAACTGCTACCATGAAAATATTCTTTAACTTCATAAGTTCACTCAAGTTGATTTGCTATTGTACAAACGCTTTGGTTATAAAGAGACTGTTTAAGTTTTATCCTTTGGCTCTTTCATGTGCCTTTTTCTGCCATACTTCAGCTATTTTTCGATCCATAGCTACGGCTATAAATCTCAAAATACCTTCGTCTGACAAAAAATTACCCTATAAAACATTCCAAAAACAAAATTTAAACAATCTCTAAAAAATCATAAAAAAACAAAGCGTAAACTTTGCACTTCAATCTCTTAAAAAGAGGCAACAAAACTCAAATATATGGATATCTAAAGTTTTCTTTTAGTATTTTTGTAAAAAATTAGCTGAAATGAATACTTTCAAGGTTTCTGTGCGGGAAACATCAAATAACGCCATAATTAAATTTGAACTAAATGCTTTTATAACCAAGCATCAAAGTTTTGAATTTAACAACATAGATGAAGCTAAAGCATCACCTTTAGCGCAACAATTATTTTACCTGCCTTTTGTAAAAAAGGTATATATCTCTGGAAATTTTATTGCAGTAGAGCGCTACGGCATTGTAGAATGGAGCGATGTTCAAGACGAAGTGGCCGAACAAATTGAAGCCTACTTAAACGATGGTGGCATTGTGATTGAAGAAACTGCCCAAGCTAAGAAAGTACCCGTTACCGTTTATGCCGAAAGTACACCAAACCCTTCGGTAATGAAGTTTGTGGCTAATAAAAAGATAGTAACGGCTCTTTTTGAATTCACATCTATAGATGAAGCCAAATTATCGCCATTGGCTACAGAGCTATTTCATTTTCCGTTTGTAAAAAGTGTTTTTATTGACGAAAATTATGTGTCTATAACTAAATATGATATGGCGGAATGGCAAGATATTACTATCGAACTACGTGAGTTTATTAGAAGTTATATTGAAAACGGCAAAGATGTCGTATTACCAAATGCTGCAGAAACTTTAAAAAAATCGACTACACAATTAGATACGCAATATGAATCGTTGGATGACACTTCTAAAGAAATCATTAATATTTTAGAAGAATATGTTAAACCCGCTGTTGCGAGTGATGGTGGCAATATTCAATTCATATCGTATGATGCCGAAAGTAAAAACGTAAGTGTAATGCTGCAAGGTGCTTGTAGTGGTTGTCCATCTTCAACTTATACCCTAAAAAGTGGTATTGAAAATATGCTAAAGGAAATGCTAAAAGGTAAGGTTGAAACAGTCGATGCCATAAACGGTTAATTGCATAAATTTTATTAACTTTAGGTTTTTCACTTAAATTTTTAAAATTATGTCTGTATTGAAAGTTATTGAAATTTTATCCAACTCCACCGAAAGTTGGGAAGATGCAGCTAGAAAAGCTGTAAAACATGCCTCTAAAAGCGTTAAAAATATTCGTTCTGTATATGTTCAGGACCAAAGCGCTAGTGTTTCAAATGGTGAAATAACAGAGTTTAGAGTAACCCTAAAAATTACTTTTGAAGTAAGTTAAATTTTAATAAAAAAATGACACTTTTAACAATCCTTTTAATTGTTTTCGTAGCTTTAGAACACTTCTATTTTTTAATATTGGAAATGTTTTTATGGACTACACCAAAAGGCATTAAAACCTTCGGATTAAAATCTAAAAATTTTGCCAATGACACCAAAGTATTGGCAGCCAACCAAGGTTTATACAATGGTTTTTTGTCCGCTGGTTTAGTATTTTCAATCATTCAAAAAGACATCCAAATAGCTATTTTTTTTCTAATTTGCGTGACTATCGCAGGCATTTATGGGTCTTATTCTACAAAGCAAATAAAACTATTTTATGCGCAAGCAGTTCCTGCCATCATCGCTTTAATTAGCTGTTTTATATAAGGAACTCATCTTGACTTTACGCCTGTTTGCATGTAAAGTTTTTAACTTTAAACTTTACATTTTAAATAAATTATAAATACAATTATGAAATTTGAAAACATTGAGACTGAAAAGTGGATTGAATTAGCAACTGAATACGGACTCAAAATAGTTGGCGCCATTGCTATTTGGGTTATTGGCTCGTGGATTATTAAAAAAATCCTGAAGGCCACCCGAAAAGTAATGACAAAAAGCAGTTATGAGGAAAGCCTTCAGAAATTTTTAATAAACCTTCTTAGTTGGGGATTAAAAATATTGCTAATCATAACCCTTCTAGGTACTTTAGGTGTGCCAACAACCTCGTTTGCTGCCATTATTGCCGCAGCAGGTTTGGCTGTTGGTTTGGCGCTTCAAGGTTCTTTAGGAAATTTTGCTGGTGGTGTTTTAATTATGATTTTCAAACCTTTCAAAATTGGCGATTTAATTGAAGCACAAGGAGAAATGGGCACCGTTAAACAAATAGAAATTTTCACAACTAAATTAACTGGCTTATCAAATAGAGAAATTATAATACCTAATGGTGCACTTTCTAACGGCAATATTATTAATTATACTACTGAAGGAACACGTCGTGTCGATCTAGTTTTTGGTGTTGGTTATGAGTCCAATATTAAGATAACCAAAGAGGTTTTAATGACTGTTTTAACGTCACATCCTAAAGTATTACAAACCCCAGAACCTACTGTAAATGTATTAGCTCTGGCTGATAGCTCGGTAAATTTCGCTGTAAGACCTTGGTGCAATGCCGAAGACTATTGGACCGTTTACTTTGAAGTGACCGAAAACGTAAAAGGAGCCCTTGATGCTGCTGGTATTGAAATTCCGTACCCACATCAAGTCGAAATTAAAAAGAATGCTTAATCCATCTCTAAAGAGATTGTCTAAAAAGCCTAGTTCTATGTTTATATTGAACTTGTTGAAGTATTTTGACTTACCGGTAATCCACATCGGTTTCGATAAGCTCAACCTGACAAATTAAATTTAAAGGACTTTTATGACTCTTTAGCTCTTACTGGATTTTAAAGCCACAAAATCTTTTAAATAATAAGGCTCAAAATAAGCGACATCTTCAAAGTCGCTTATTTTGTATTTATTATAAGCCAACATACCCATCTCCCTCGCCGTTGGTAACTTATTTTCAATAAAAACAGCATTGGGGTGATTGATTAAGGCTTTTGTTTTTTCAACGCCATTGCCGACAAAATACACGTTGCTTTTATCTAAATATTCTGCGAAAGCGTTTTCATCTAAAATTTGCGCTTCGGTTTCTCTAATTTCTTTATAATCTGAATTAAAAATAGCTGCATATACTTCCAAACGTCTGGCATCTAACATGGGGACTATAACGCCATCATTACAGTCTACTTGATGTGCTAAGGCTTCTAAAGTTGGTACAGCAATCAAGGGTATATCTAAGGCAAAACAAAGTCCTTTAGCTGCCGATACACCGATACGCAATCCCGTATAAGAACCAGGACCTTTACTAATAGCTATCGCATCCAACGCTTTTGAAGTGATGCCTGATTCTTTTAAAACAGCATCAATGAACACATGCAAACTTTCGGCATGCGAATAGTTTTTACTGTTATCTTCCTTTAAAAATATTGTTTTTCCTTCTTTAGAAAGTGAAACCGAACAATTGGTTGTTGCTGTTTCTATGCTTAATATATAATTCATAATTTAATTCATTATTGGAATCCCAAAATAAAATTCAAGGACTTTCAATTTGAAAATATAGTCGTATTTAGTACGAATTACTTCACTTTGTGCTTGTTCATATCTAGCTTGAGATTGACTGTAATCGAACGAATTTAACAATCCAATATTATAGCGTTCTTTGGAATAATCAAAAGCTTGTTGTCTAGACTCCATAGTTTTTAACGCTGCTTCGTAAGCTTTTAACGCACCCTTTGCATCGTTCAAAGCTTGGTACACTTTGGTTTCAAGATCTAAACTTGCCTGTGCTAACTGAATTTTAGAGCGCTGCAAGTTTATACGGCTCCTTTTAACATTGTTCTTGACCGAAAAACCATTGAATATGGGCACTCTTAAATTAAATCCAAATGAATGACCATCATTTAAACTAAATTGGTCAAATACTGAATCTGGCCCACCAATGATAGGTGTAGAAGTAAAATTAGGTGTCACTACCGTTTCTCCTGTATTTTCAACAAAACCAATGGTCGTATTGGTGCCATCTGGAACACGATTTACCCCAATAACTCGATCACTATAAGAAGCTCTGGTATTATAACCGTAGAAACCTGAAAGCGTCGGCTGGAAACTTCCTTTTGCTAATTTTAAATCATATTCGGCTAATTCTATATTTGTTTCAGCAATTTTAATATCATATCTAGTTTCTTTTGCCTTCTCTATGATCCTTTTTGGGGACTCGTTTAATATATCGGTCAATGGCACATCATATTGCACATCAACAATATCAAAATTTTGATAATCATCAATAAGCAATGTTTGAGCTAGACTTATCTTCGATAACAATATCGAATTTTCAATATTCACAATTTGTTGTTCTTGAGAAGCAAGTGTAGCTTTTAGTTCCAAAGCATCACCTTCGGGAATAACTCCAGCATCAATTAACTCAATTGCTCTATTCAAATCTTGTTTTGCTACCTCAAACTGAGCCTTCTGAATCTTTAATTGTTCTTTGTTGAATAATATTTGTAGAAAAGAGTTGGCAACAAATAAAGAAATGTCATCTTTCATATTTGAAAGTTTATATTGACTTGCTAAAATTTCTAGATTCGATTTATGCAACTGATTAATGTTTTTTAAACCTCCATAAATAATTACATTTGAAGACAAACCTAAAGATGAAAATTGCGTTGTTTGGCTTTCTAGTAAACCTGTTGTAATATTTTGATTGAGACCTATGTTCCAAGAATGCGAAGCCGAACCATTTAATGAAGGTATAAAATTACCAATGGCATCACTTTTATTAAGTTCACTTTGTTGTAAATCCAATTCACCTTGTTGTATCGTAATATTATTTTCTAGCGCATGGTTTACACAATCTTCTAATGTCCATTTTTTACTTTGTGAAAAAGAGGCTGTAAAAACCAAAAGTGCTAGTATAAGAAATCTGTTTTTCATTTTAAATGTATAAATAGGCATCATTTTATCTTCCTTGTCCTTCATCTTCATTATCTTTTGAAGCTTTGTTCCACACTTTAATTTTATCGCCTTTTTTAACGCCTTCGGTAATCTCTACGTTGATGCCATCGGACAATCCCAAGGTGACATTTTGCTTTTTATACTTACCTTCACTTTCCAATATTTCAACAAAAGGCTTTTCGGTAATTCGGTTGTATTGTAATAACGCTTCTCTTATAGCTAAAACACTGTCTTTGCTTTCTATATCAATCTCGGCATTGGCGCTGTATCCTGCTCTAATATTGGTGGTTTTATCTAAAGTGACATTGGCTTTAACAGTAAATTGAACAGCACCATTTTCTTCAACACCTCTGGGAGCAACAAAAGTTAGTTTTGCAGGAAATTCTTTTTCGTTGATGGCTCCTAAAATAACTTTTATCTCTTTGCCTTCTTTTAATTTACCAACTTCGGCTTCATCAACTTTACCTTCAAAAATCATGTGACTCATATCGGCAATTATGGCAATGGTTGTTCCTGCATTGAAATTGTTACTTTGAATTACTTGGTCGCCTTCACGCACAGGAATTTCTAAAATAGTTCCTGCAATTTGCGCTATAATATTGGTATTTGCCGAACTTCCGCCAGAAATAGATCCGCGTTTTATAATTTGATAATCGTTTTGTGCTTGGTGGAGCGTTTCCTTAGCTTGATTAAATGCCAATTCGCTGTTTTCAAAATCTTGTTTTGAAATGACGCCTTTTTCAAAAAGTGATTTGTTTCTTTCATATAATACTTTCGCATTATCATACGACAACTTAGTTGAAGAAATGCGGCTGTTGGCACTTACCAAACTTTGCTCGTTGGGAACGACTCGAATCTTTGCTATTAAATCGCCTTTTTTAACCACATCGCCTTCTTCAATAAGAATGTCATCAACAATACCTGAAATCTGAGGTTTTAGCTCAATTTCTTCTTCAGGATTTAGTTTTCCTGTTGCTACCGCCTTGGTGCTTATGGATGTATAAAAAGGTTCTTCAACTTTAAAATCTTCAATGGTCTTAGAGTTCGCGTCTTTAAAATACTTTAATACAAATGCTAATAGTATGATGACAACTAATATTAAACTGATTTTTAATGTTTTGTTCATTTGGTTTTTATTATTGTTTCTGATTTGTCAAATGGTGCTTCTATATCAAGTTTGGTATAAAAAATAATATTAACGTTATAGAAGGTTCATTTGGTTATTGTTATTATTTATTCTTCTCTTAATGCTTCTATTGGTTTTATACTGGTTGCTTTAAATGCTGGAATCAACCCTATTAAAGTGCCTAATGCTACTAATATAACAAGGGCAATAAACACCACCGCTATAGATACCGATGCGTTAACTATGGCGGCATCGGGTCCTTGACCAAAAGCGGCATCCAATCCAATTAGAATCCAACCTCCGGAAATTATTCCAAAAACACCTGCCACCAATGTTAAAAAAATGGCTTCAACTACTATTTGCCTTTTAATTTCAAACGGTGTGGCGCCCAAGGCACGACGTACCCCAATTTCTTTGGTACGTTCCCTTACCGTTATTAATAATATATTCCCAATGGCAAAAACCCCAGCTATGAGGGTAGCGATGCCCACAAACCATGTTAAAAACTGCATACCTATTAAAAACCCCGTAACTTTCGCAAATTCTTTTCCTAGGTTAAAACTTCCAAAGGCACGTGTGTCTTCTGGGTGGATATTATTTAAGTTTTTAAGCAATAATTTTGTGTCTTCTTCAATTTGTTTGATATCGTATTCTGGCTTTCCGGTAATCATCATCCAACCAATTCTATCGCCTTGATTGTATATTTGTTGAAACGTTGTAAATGGAATGTGAATGTCTTGCGATGGTCCCATATTCATATTACTAACTTCAAAAATGCCAATAACCGTAAAGTTTATACCATTAATATCTATATAGTTGCCAATGGCATCTTCACCTTTATCAAACAATTGCTTGTAGGCATCTTCAGATATGACGGCTGTTTTTTTATTATCATCAATATCATTTTGATTGATAAATCTTCCATGAATAAGTTTTTTCTTTTGCAATTGGTCTAGCAACGGATAATCGCCAGCCATTTGAAAACTTCCTGAAAGAAAGTTTCTTGTAACATTTGCTGATTGTTGGCTCCTTGGAAGGACGAACTCGATGCCTTCTACGTTTTTTTTAACTTTTTTGGCATCGGACAATGTTAACCTTACTTGCTTTCCTTCTTGAAACCCTTTGAAAGGTTTGCTGGTATTTTGGCCCCAAACAAATACACTATTGGTTGCAAAACTACCAAATAATCGGTTAAATGAATTTTCCAATCCCCTTGCAGAACCTAACAATCCTATTAATAATAAAATACCCCACCAAACACCTACCATAGTAAGTATTGACCTTAGCTTGTTTTTACTAAAGCTATCAAAAACTTCTTGCCACGTATCTCTTTCAAATAAAAATTTAAACATGCTTAGTCGTTTCTTAATGCTACAATTGGTTTAATTTGTGATGCTTTTTTTGCTGGTAAATAGCCCGCTATAGCACCTGCGGATATCAGTGTAATAGTAGCGCCTATTACCAAACTGTTACTAACTCCTGGGTCTTTAATAAAATAATCTTTTAAAACAGGTTCTGCTAACTCAACAACCCCAACACCTATTAGCAAGCCAACATAACCTGCAATGGCGGTTATTATTATAGATTCTATTAAAATAATGGATATAATTGATTTTGGAGATGCCCCTAATGCTTTACGAATACCTATTTCTTTGGTGCGTTCTTTTACTATAAAAATCATGATATTGCTTATACCAACAATACCAGCTATTAAGGTTCCAAATCCTATTACAAGTATAATAACCGTTAAGCCAAACGTCATTTGGCTAACTGCTTTGGTGCCTTCTGCCATGTTTTGAACCCTTACCGCACGTTGATCGCTACTTGCTACCGAAAACCGTTCTTTAAGTTTTTTGCTAAGTGTATTACTAAACGCTAAAGCTTCGTCATAATTCAATTCTGGATTGTAGGTTAGGTTTATTTGATCTATATAATCATTATTTCCGTATACCTGTTGCGAAGTTGTAACGGGCATATATATGATCCTTTCTTCATAATCGCCTCCATCGTCGGTAAAAATACCAATGACTTTATATGGGATACCACTAAGATTTATATACTTTCCTAAAGCTGTTGTTTTTAAAAATAAATCTTCTTCGATTTTCTTTCCAATAACCACAACTTTGGTTCTATTAATTAAATCGTTTTGGTTTATGTAACGTCCTTCCTGTACTTGGGTTTTTTCTAAAAACTGATGGTCTGGATGAACACCCCTTAAACTGTAACTCCCTTGTTCGTTTCTAAAAGAGGCCTGTATGTTGTTATAGATTCTGGCGGTAATGTATTCTACCTTGTTTCCAAATTCTTCTTTTATATAATTGAAATCTTCGTTCTTGAATTGAATTTGCCTACCTGCCTGAAACCCTTTATTTGCCTTTGTTGTACGACCGGAATTTATAAATATAGAATTGGTAGCATCATCGACAAAAGCTTCGGAAAAAGTGTTTTGTAGCCCGTTGGCGATACCAAAAAGAATGGTGAATAACAAAATAGCAAATGCGACGGTAAACCCAGACAATAAACTTCTGGTTCTATTTTTATTGATACTTTGAAATATTTCTCGCCAAAGGTCTAAATCAAACATACTGTTGGGCTCTTACCTGTGTTACTTTTTTGTCTTCCATAATGACGCCATCGCGTAGGCGTACAATTCGTTTACACATATTGGCAATATCTTCTTCATGCGTTACCATTAAAATGGTTTTACCTTCATCGTTTAATTGCTGAATAAACGCCATAATTTCGTGTGAAGTCGACGAATCTAAAGCACCTGTTGGCTCATCGGCCAATAATAATTTAGGATTTGCAGCTAAGGCTCTGGCGATGGCAACACGTTGGTTCTGACCTCCCGATAATTCTTTCGGTAAATGGTTTGCCCAATTAGCCAACCCTACTTTTTCTAGATGAAACATGGCCAACTCTTGACGTTCTTTACGTTTCATGCCTTGATAGTACAAAGGCAACGCTACATTTTCAAGGGCATTTTTATAATTAATAAGATTGAACGATTGGAAAATGAATCCTAAAAACTTGTTTCTGTAAACAGCTGCTTTCTTTTCGGTAAGATCCTTAATAGGTAATCCGTCTAGAATATAATCTCCAGAATCTGCTTCGTCCAACATCCCTATGATATTTAATAAAGTGGATTTTCCAGAGCCCGAAGACCCCATAATGGCAACCATTTCGCCTTGTTCAACAGCAAGATCAATACCTTTTAATACATGTAAACTGGAATCTCCTATAGGGTAGGATTTGTGTAATTGACGTATTTCTAACATTTTTTTGATTGATTAGGCGCGAAGCTTTATAATTAGACTATCAATACAAAGTAATGTTACATATTACAGACTAAAAACTTTTTATTACTTTTTTAACGTCTTGTATTTCTTATAAATAAAGAAGCCAATACCTCCAATCAAGATGTATGGGATGGCCATTAAATAAACAATCCCATCGTTAATGCCTTCTGCTGCTGTTTGTCCTTCTTCACTTTCTAAAACAGCGCGACACATAGCACATTGGGCATTGGTTTCTAGAAAAAAGAAAAGAGATAAAAGAATTAAGACAACTTTTCGTTTCATTTTAAGCGTAATATGGTGAAATCATAATATAAACAATAACCCCTGTTACCGCAACATATAACCATAACGGAAAGGTGATTTTTGCTATTTTTTTATGCTTTTCTATGTTATTGGTTATCGCTCTAACGTACGTGATTAACACAAACGGAATAATAACAATAGACAGTAAAATATGAGTTAATAAGATGAAATAATACACATATTTAATAGTGCCTTCGCCTCCAAACTCTGTAGAATCACTCGTCATGTGGTAGGCTACGTACATAACCAAAAATAAAGCCGAACACCAAATGGCGGTTGTCATTAAATTTTCATGAAGTACTACATTTTTGTTTTTAATGGCAAAAAAAGCAATTACTAAAATAACAGCTGTCAATCCATTTATAGTAGCATAGATAGGTGGTAAAAAAGATAAAGGTTCTACATTAGGTATTCTTACACCAAATAAAATAGCGACTGCTATTGGTATCACTATCGATAATACTACAATTAATTTATTGTATTTTTTATCGTCTAAAATTTCTTGTTCGTTATTCATTAAGCAATTTTTTAATGTCTTCTTTTAATGCACTAATTTCTTCAGGTGTACCATCATCATCTACTTTTTCAGATTCTGAAACAATCCCTTTGTAGTAAATAATTGGGTTGCCAAACGCATCTTTTCTAGAACGAATAAATCCGTTTTTATCGATTAAAGCAAAATTTCCGGAATGTTCAAAACCTCCTATAGCATCTTCATCTTGTGCTGTGTAAAGATTAAACCCTTCGTTTGACAGTTTATAAATAGCCTCTTTATCACCTGTCATTAAATGCCAATTAGGATTGGTTACGCCATAATGCGCTGCATAGGCTTTAAGAATTTCTGGGGTATCATAGTCTGGATTTATAGTGAAAGATGCCACTCCAAAATTTTCAAATCCTTTAAATGCATTTTGAATCTGAATAAGATTGGCATTCATTCTTGGGCAAATGGTTGGGCAAGTAGTAAAGAAAAATTCAATGACATACACCTTGCCTTCATAATCCTTATTGGTTATGGTTTTTCCATCTTGATTTGTAAAAGAAAATGATGGAACTTTTTTTGCTTCTCCATTAATTTCCATAAAAGCCAAATCGGAAAGTGTTACTTTATTTTCCTTGGAAAAATCACTTCTGCTTTCGTTTCTGATGATATCATTATTAGAAATTCTATCTATAATTTTTGGAATGAAAATAATACCAAAAACGAGAATAATAAATGCTATACCTATATATGAATAATTAGTTTTTTTGCTCATTGTTTTTATATTCAATTCATTAACCCGTAAGGTTTCGACTTTAGTTTATCTTGAGCCTATTCGAAAGGCTACCAATGGTGTGTTTTAAAATTAGGACTTCGACAAGCTCAATCTGACAAACTAAACGTCATTTTATCTTGCTTTTTTTAGAATAAAAATGATACATCAAACTGACACATGCTAGTTATTTTCAGGGTTTAAATCGTTTGCTCTTCTTGTTGAAGAATCAAATTCGCCTTTTCTTATTTGTCTGTATTCTGTAAACAATATACGTAAATCGTCGCTCATCTTATTTTTTATTTCGGCTACTTCAATGCAATTGTAAGTACTCAATATGTAAGAAGGCACTTTCTTTGATATTTCGTTATCCGTTCTGTCATCCAATCGACCTCTTTGGTTTAAATCTTTATCAATTATAAACACATCGTTCGTAGCTAAATCACCAGTTAAACCTGTTTTACTTTTTAAACTAGTAAATACATTTTTAATAGCATCAGGTTCACCAAAAGCAAAATGCCAAAATCTTAAATCTTCATAACCACTAATTTCAGCTTTTAGTTTTTCAACAGCTGTTTCAGTGCCTTTAGGCATCAAAATAACTATTTGAAACTTTTTAAAACCTTTAAATTTATCGTAAACCAATTCCTTTAAATTAGACGCCACAATACTATTATCTATAGGGTTTGACCCTAAAAACCCAAGTATGGTAATGTGGTCTTCCAAAACAATGTTTTCTTCGGAATTTGAATGAAATTGATTAATTTCCAAAACCGATTGGTTTATGATATCAAGCGGCGTATAGTTATGGGTTGCTGGATATAAAAACAGCAAAAAAGTAACAGGAAGAAAGAATAAAATTCCTAAAATCAAATACCGTCCTGCTTTTTTATAATTCATCAAAAACCTGTTTTTTATGTGTGCCTTTTTATTTTCTTAATGGCACATAGAACATTCATATAATTGTTCCCTTGTGTTTCGAAATATCGTTATGAATGTTTCAATTCAAAACGCAAAAATAAAAAAAGGCGGTTTAAAAACCGCCTTTATATATCTATTTAACTATTTTAAATTTTAATTAGTTAAAAATCCCTTTTTATATAACCTTTATCGTATACATTAAAAACGTAGCCACCTTCTTGCAATAAAATAAATATTAAATACAGAATTAAAAAAATAGCCGTCCATACAACCATACGCCTTAATGCTTTGGTTTCATCTCGCATGTGCATAAAATCCCAAGTAATATAATATGCTTTTACTAAAGTAAGTATAATAAATATCCAGTTAAGACCTTTCATTCCTAATACTTGGCCCTTTAAAGATTCTGGTTTGTAAATACCTAATACTACCTCTATAGTGGTAACTATCGTTAAGAAGATTAAAACTCCCCAAATTTTTTGGGTGTTCGATTTAAACTTAATTAAACCTCTAAATATTTCTAATTTATGTGCGTGTGCCATTTTAAACTAATATTTTTACTTATTAAACTAGGTAGAAGAATGTAAATACAAATACCCAAACCAAATCTACAAAGTGCCAGTATAAACCAACTTTTTCAACCATTTCGTAGCTTTTACGTCTTTCGTAAGTTCCCAATACCACATTGAAGAAAATAATGATATTAATTATCACTCCAGAAAATACGTGAAATCCATGAAACCCTGTTATAAAGAAAAAGAAATCAGCAAATAAAGGCGAACCATATTCGTTAACATGTAAATTAGCACCCTCAACCACTACTTTACCATTTTGCTTTAACTGTTTTAAAGATTCTTCTCTAGATAAAACTGTTTTATGACCATGTGCATCTAACAACTGCGTTCTTACCAAAACATTATCATGTGTCTCTAAACCATGCATAACCTCTTCGACGGTATATGTTGGCAAAGTTCCTTCATTTACAAACCAAATACCATCTTTACGCTCTTGTTGTACACGTTCATGCTCTCCTGCAACCACAAAGTCGCGTAATGCTACACGATGACCTTCTGCATCAACAAACTGAAGAATGTTTCCTCCTTTTGTTTGAACAGCACCAAAATCGCCTTTTATAAATGTTGCCCATTCCCAAGCTTGAGATCCAACGAATATCAAACCACCAATAATGGTTAAAAACATATATAGGGTTACTTTCGCTTTATTTAAATGATGACCAGCATCTACCGCCAACACCATGGTTACAGACGACATGATAAGTATGAACGTCATAAACGCCACATAAATCATTGGCAACTCTTGCCCGTGTAAAAATGGTACGTGTGTAAACACCTCATCGGCAATTGGCCATGCATCAATAAATTTAAATCTTGAAAATCCGTAGGCTGCTAAAAAACCTGAAAAGGTCAAAGCATCTGAAACGATGAAAAACCACATCATCATTTTACCATAACTTGCTTTTAAAGGCTCGTTACCTCCTCCCCAAGTTTTAACTTCTGTTCCAGCGTTTGCAACTGTAGTACTCATATATGTTGGTTGTTTTTTAAAAGTTGGACAAAAATAATCAATTTATTTATCTTATAAAATATAAAAATAAAAAGAGATACACCCATAGGATGTCTATAAAATGCCAAAAGGTTGCTGCAAGTTCAAAACCAAGCATTTTTGTTGGTTTATACTTTTGTTTAAAATGATTATAAATTACCACCAATAAACAAACTAGCCCTACAACAACGTGCAAAATATGCACAATTGCTATTAAATAGATGTAAGACATGGTGACATTACTAGTTGGACCCGTGAAATTGTAACCTAAATCAATAATTTGTTGAAAGCCCAAAAATTGATAAAAAACAAAGACAACACCTAAAATAAGCGTGATAAATAACCAAAGCATGGTGGTCTTACTATGGTTGCTTTTTAAAGCCCTTTTGGCTAAAATGAACGACACACTACTCAACATAATTATAATCGTACTGATTATAAAAGCATTAGGCAATTGAAAATCTTTTAACCAATCGGGTCTGGAACTGCTTACTACAAAGGCGCTCGTCCACCCTGCAAACGACATGATAAGCGAAATGATACCAAACCAAAGCATCATTTTTTTTGCTCTGTTATTTTTTTCTTCTAAAGTACCTTGTGTTAAATCCATGGTTATCTTATAAATTTATCTATGACGTAAACTATTTGCACCAATGTTATATATGAAACACTTGCCAGCATCAGCTGTTTAGCTGCTTTTTCGGTCATTTCTTTAAATAATCGAATGGCAAAATATAACATTCCCAAACCTAATATAAAAACCAAAATGGCTGCTACGATAGAAAGTTCTAAACTACCTGTAAAACCAAAAACCGGGATAATAGACACCAAAAGCGTCCAAATAGTGTACATAATGGTTTGTACCGCAGTGCCTTTATCTTGTTTGCCTGTTGGCAACATAAAGAACCCGCCTTTTTTATAATCTTCAAACAAAAACCAACCAATAGCCCAAAAATGGGGAAACTGCCAAAAAAACTGTAAGGCAAACAATGTACCTGGTTCTATACCAAAATCATCGGTTGCCGCTACCCAACCTAGCATAAAAGGAATCGCACCCGGTATCGCTCCAACAAAAACCGACAAAGGAGTTTTCGTTTTTAAGGGTGTATAAACACAGGTGTATAAAAAAATGGATATCGCACCAAACATAGCCGTTTGCTTATTGATGGTGTATAAAATAATAATACCCAATATCGTAAAAATAGATGCAATTATAAATGCGGTGGTTACCGACATCCGACCCGCAGGAATGGGTCTATTCTTGGTACGCTCCATTAAAGCATCCAAATCTTTTTCAATAATTTGATTGAATGCATTGGACGCACCTACCATAAAATAGCCACCAAGTGCCAATAAAACCAAGGTTTTAAAATCGACTGTTTCAACACCCAATAAATAACCTGCAAGCGATGAAAACACCACACTTAATGCCAATCGCATTTTAGTGATTTCCTTAAAATCTGAAATTATAGAAGGTGCTGTTACCGACGTTTTTGAATTGCCCAATAGTATATTTACTTAACCGCTTAATATAGCGAGTGCAAAGATACTTTATTAAAGCATTTTTAGCAATGCTTTTTATTGGTAATTTATTTTGAAAAAAACCTTTTGATTTATTTGGGCGTGCCCTATATCCTGAAACAAGTTCAGGAACTAGGTCGGGCTGTTCATTACAATCTTTTTGCTCGTGCCTCACAAAAAGGATTTTCACTGCCATCCCTCACGCAGGGGGAGATTCAAATGAAAGCTTATATTAAAAACTTAAGATTCCTTAGCATAAAATTTCCAACCGATTAACATTCTAACATTCTCTATATTAATCAAGTGGAAACAGTTTAAAAGTCCTTTACATTTAATTTGTCAGGAGCTTGTCGAAACCTTCTTCTAAAAGCACTTCGACAAGCTCAGTGTGACAAACTTTTTCACCCACTTACTTTTACAATTCCCTTGTCAGACTGAGCCTGTCGAAGTCCAATCCCTAACACCCCGACATACAGCTTCGACAAGTTCCTTTAGATTTGTTTTCATAAATTTAAGAAAGAGAAAGGAAATAAAACGAACTAAAACAAGCTGTGTTAAAAATCAAAATACCAATTAAACAAATCGGTTCTAATTCCAAAGTTAAACCAAACGGTATTGTTTTTAAATGTAGTGACTGTTTCCGCTTCAGGATTAAAATTTCTAACGGTTATATCGGTGAAAATCTTCAAGTTTGATGCTGGGTTTATGACATAACCCGCTTGTAAATTGCCATTAAAGGTTTTTGTTTTGTTGCCTTGCCCTACTTCTACACCGGTATCAAAAGGCCGGTCGTTATAATCTCTATAAATAGCGCCACCATAACTAAAATCATCCGTTCCATCATTAAAATCCAATCCGCGAACTCCAAAAATAAGTTTAGCATCAGCAAACCAGCGTTTATAATGGTAACGCCCAATTAAAATAGCTTCACTAAAGTTGGCTCCCCATAGATGCGCCATTGATTGGTTGTTATGTCCATAATTAAGCACAATAGTATTATGCGAATAGGTATATGGACGCATGCGGTTGTATTCAAACTGTAACAATAAATTTTCAACTTTAAAGGCATTGTAATACTTAAGACCAAGTTGATAGCCATATTTGTTTTTCCAACTTTTTTCGCCTCCTTTTATATCACTTAATGAAAACTCGTCTAAAATAAACTGACTATAAACATTAACGTTATCATTAAACTTATATTTAGCCGAAGCTCCAAGCAATGCATTTCCGGCACCTTGGCCCGTTTCAAATTCAATAGCTCTGTAGAATATAATCGGGTTTAAATAATTCACATCAAAACCTCTATCGTTACTATTGGTCCACAACACCGATTCAAACAATCCGATATTCAATTTTTTGGAAACGTTCCAACTTAAATAGTGATTAGCGATGTATTTGCTTAAAAACGCTTTGTCATTTTCTACTTCTGGACGCACATCTTTTAACCACATCCACGTATTGGTGTACTTTATTTTCCAAAAAGACGTGTTTAATTTTAAAAATGGGTGAGGACTCGCCACATCACTCAATAATAACGAACGATAGCCATCACCTATAAAGTTTTTACCATGCCCGAATTGGATGTTAATAAACTTAGCTGGCTTATACGACAAATAGGCTTCCGCCACGGGATAATCATAAGAATCCGTTTTAAAAAGCTTTGCAATACCACGTCCCGGAATAATAGCCGGATCTGGACCAAAGGCTTTTAAACTTTCGGCATACTCGTTTACATATTGGGCAAATCTGCCTTGGCTTTCAAAAACCGAAGCATAAAAACTTAACTTATCACCTAAACCTCCTTGCACTAAAAACCCACGCGTATTATTATAAGTGGAATTAAAATCGGCATTGGCATCTGTTCCTGTTTCCAAATCAAAAATAGGATCGATGGTAAACCAATAATCATTCCCTTGTAATTGCACCAAATGTTCGTTCCAAAGTTTTCTTCCTACCCAAGTATCAGTTTCCTTTAGCAACTTGCCTTTTTCAGCTTTAAAATCGTAATATCTCGAAACGTCTTCGTAAATAAATGGTTTGGATGCGGTATGACTGTTGGTGCCAACTATATTCATATTCCTGTCAAACCTCGCATAATCACTATGCGTAAACGGTATGTTTAACTGACTGGAATACGCTTTATTTTCGAATGCTTTTAAAGACGTATTCACACTATCAAATTCTGCTTTGGCCTGTTGCTCTAGTTTAGACAGCTCTTTTTCTTTGGTTATATCTTGGGGTATTGCTGTTTGATCAACCAAAGGTATGCGGATGGGAATGGTATATTGCTTATAGGTTTTTCGACCATTGTACGTTGCCGGTGTTACCTTAGGAAATAACGAAAACACCCGTTTTACTTCGGTTTTCAACTCATCGTACATCGCCTCGACATAAAGCACTTTAAATTGTCCCGTCGTATCAACCTCAAAAAGTACAATGACATCCCCTTTATAATGCTCTTTTGTAACTTGTTCAGGCACTTTAAAATTATCGAAAACATGATTGTAAACATTCGTATCAAAACATGTTTGCAGTTTATCTATGGTTAAGCTATCGCAACTAGGAAATACAGGAGGTTTTTCATTATAAGCCTTGTTTTGGGAATACATTGTAAGGCTTGTAAAAAGTAGGAATAGAACAACGAATTGCTTCATGGTTTTTGTTAACTTGGATTTAGAATCGAAAGATACTATATTTTTAATAATCGCTTATTAAAAAAGCCATTATCGAGGATTTGATAACGGCTTTTGGTATTTTTAAGTTATAACTAATCTAATCTTGAACTTGAAATACGATTGGTAAGGTATAAATAACCCCAACATTTTTATCGCGTTGTTTACCTGGAGTCATTTCTGGGATGATATTGATAACACGTTCTGCTTCTTTTTCTAAATCGGGATGCGTTCCCCTAACTTGAATATCGTTAACATGCCCTGTTTTATCAATTTTAAATTGTGTTCGAATGACTTGTTTGCCAGATAAACCTAATTCACTCCCCAAATTAGTATTAAACTTTTTCTGAATTAATTGGGTAATTTTATCGGACATACATTTACGTTTTTCGTCATTTGTTTTTTTCTTTTCACATCCTGGATAAACTGGTACGTGTTCTATAACCTCAAAAGAGACAGGTTCATCATCTACTGGTTTATCTGCCACAGTCATATCTCCAGGATCAAGAGGTTGCACAACTGATATCGTTGGTTTTTCTGGTTTATCAATAAAATCATCGGAAGCTGTATCGGGAACCTCCTTATAATTATCTGTTGACTCATTTGGTTTTTGCTTAACAGGTTCTTCTGAAGCAGTAACTTCGGGTCTAAAAACTGGAACATGCTCAATAAATATTTCGTCTGGTGGCAGCATCTCAACAACCTGAGGAATGGCTTTTTCAAACTTCATCTCTAACAGCCCATAGGCTGTGAGTAAACAAACAATTAAGCCAATTTGAAAATAAAGGCTCGAGTTTTTTCGTAAATTTGCATCATGCTTTTGTGACTTTTTCACGATTTCCCCATTTTGCCGAATGGGTTCGTGAGTTTTCTTTGAATTGCTCATAATAATTATAGTTTAAATGTTAATATTATGATAAAGTCTCAATAAGCGTACCAAAAAAGAAATCCCGTTACAAAATTTGTAACGGGATTTTATATTTTAAAATGCCTTCTTTTATATTAAGAAAATTAATCTTGTACTTGAAAAACGATTGGTAATGAATAGGGTACAGTTACCGCTTTACCACGTTGTTTTCCTGGTTGCATTTTTGGAAGTAATCCAATCACACGAGCAGCTTCTTTTTCTAAACCTGGGTGTGGTGCTCTTGCACGAATACCTGTTACAGTTCCCGTCTTGTCGATTTTAAAGATCACATTAATACGTTGTCTTCCTGACAAACCTAATTCTCCAGCCAAATCGGTGTTGAATTTTTTGTTTACAAACTCCTGTATTTTTTTAGACATACAGTCTCTTTTAGCAGCGTTATCGCCTCCTTCACAACCTGGAAATACCGGTACGTTTTCAATAACAGCAAAAGGAACCTCAACATCTTCTTCAATTGCAGGTGCTACTTTTACAGCTTCTACCTTTACAATTTTTTGTTCTTGATTAGATTCTGTAGATTCTATAACTGTTTCTTCAACTTCAACTTCATCTTCTACAATCTCAATAACTTCTGGAGCTGCTGGTGGCGGTGGCGGTGGTGGCGGAGTTTGTAATTGCTGAGTTAATGGAATTTCTTCTTCTAATTCTTCTTCCATACTTACCATACCTATATCGACATTTGCTTTATCGTATGTTTTGAAATTGATAGCGAAATTTGTTAGAAATAACATTAACGCTAAACCAATAGCGAAATAAAGTGAACTGTTACGTCCAACATTTGCTTTAGGATTTTTTTTAGGTTCCATAATTTTATTGTTTTTCAAGATTGCTAAAATAACTATTTATTTATCAAATAAGCAAGTGTTTATTATTTTTTAATAGTAATCAAATTTCTAATGAATACGATTATTACCGTAAGAAACACCCCCATTGTATTTGCCATAACATCATAAACATCAGATGATCGTGATGTTGTAATTGTTCCTTGTAATACCTCAATAATTATACCAAATACTATTGAAAAAAGCGCAGCATAGATTAAAGCCTTCTTTTCTTTAAGTTTAAATGTATCTACAAAAATGTTAAACCATAAAAAGGCTAACACCATATATGCTAAAAAATGAAATACTTTATCACCAAAAGACACGCCTATCTCTGGAAGCTTTTTAATTTTAATTAAGCATACCGTAGCCAATACCACTGTATAAAGTATGCCTATTAAAAGAAATAGCTTTTTACGCACCTATCAAGGTTTTGTATGCATCAGCAGACAAGAGATGTTCTACTTGCGACAAATCTGAACACTTCAACTTTATCATCCAACCGTCACCATAAGGGTCGGAGTTTACTTTTTCTGGCTCATCTTCTAAAGCGCTATTAAACTCAATGATCTCACCTGTTAATGGCAAAAACAAATCGGATACTGTTTTTACGGCTTCAACGGTTCCGAAAATCTCCTCGGCGTCTAATGTTTCGTCAACCGTTTCTACTTCAACATATACAATATCACCTAATTCACTTTGTGCAAAATCTGTAATACCAACGGTTGCTATATCGCCTTCAATACGCACCCATTCGTGATCTTTTGTGTATTTTAATTCTGATGGAATATTCATTTTATTATTTTAAGTTAGTATTGGGCAAATGTATTTATTCAAACGTTAAATTCAAATAGATTATATGTTAATTCCCAAAATTATATCTAATAGTAAAACCAGATCTAATGGTTGTTTGTGGAAATGCTGTTGAAATAGCATATTCTGAGAACGTATAATCGAAATAAAAGATGCCTGTTAGGTTTTTACTAAAGGCATAATCGGCCGTATATTTTATACCCCAAA
The DNA here is from genome assembly GCF_044335535.1 of Mariniflexile sp. HMF6888. Taxonomy (NCBI): domain Bacteria; kingdom Pseudomonadati; phylum Bacteroidota; class Flavobacteriia; order Flavobacteriales; family Flavobacteriaceae; genus Mariniflexile; species Mariniflexile sp. HMF6888. The sequence continues at coordinate 815,652 of NZ_JBIQVZ010000001.1, forward strand.
TGGTTTGACCCGAAGTTACTTGATTGTTTTCTAAATCTAAATATCTGATAATGGTTTTATTATCTCTAATGGATATATCAGCTTTCATATTCAAATCGCTTACAATACGCTTACTTGGTCCTGCCAAATTGGAATTGATACGTAAATCTTTAATTCTATAACCCAAGCCCAATATATATTCCATACCTTGTACTTCGGTCATTAAATTATTATCGAAACTAAGTGACAACAGACGGTCTTTTTTAATTTCCGTTAATATTTTAACCGAATTCTGCATTTCGAAATCTATTCTAACTAACGGACTGAACATTTCAGTTAAGTTAATATTACTGAACAAGGTTTTGTTTTTATAGTTCCCTGATTGGTCTAATGCTTCTTGTGGCTGACTTGCATAATCTAAACCAGGGACAGGTGCTTCATTATCTTCTGGTTTTAAATTTAGATTTAAATTAGTGTTAAACTGATTGATAGTATAGGTTGAACGATAGCCGTGTGTTAATGAAAAACGTTTAAAGTTCTTTTTAAACCAAGCATATTTCATAAAGCCTGTATATTTTAAATCCCAGTTTGGAATGGGTACATCTCTAAAGGCACTTGTTTTAATTTTATTGGCGTCCTGCCCTGAGTAGGCCGCTAAAAACGCTGGCAACAATACTTTTTGATTGTTTTTTCCAAAACCTAATGGATAGCCTTCGGCATCTCTAGCATAGGTTGTGTTTCCGTAAAAATCTTCGGCAAGTCTATCAGCAATCTTTAATCTGTTAGCTCTAAAATCGTTAAACGCACCCGAAGCCGTTTCGTCACTTTTACTAAAAGCGGTTTTAATTAAAAGTGTTGAAATATTGAAATTACCAAAGGTATTGGGGGTTAACCTATTATAATCTAATACTCCATCTGGTGAAAATCCATCTGAAACTAAATTCCCATCAGCATCTTTGTAGTCTTCAACTCTAAAATTTTCTGTATAATTTTCATAGTAGGTTCTGTTTCCAACAATATCAATTTTCAAATCACTTACAGGTTCCAAACTAGCCGACACGTCCAATTGTTTCGTGTTTGTTGTTGTGTACTGCTGATTAAAATCCGGGAACAAAGTTAACCAACCACGTCTTGCAGCTAAATCACGTATATCACTTTGGCTACCAAACGTAAAACCAGTTGTTGGTTTTAAAGTACCAATAAACCCAGGCGTTTGTAAATAACCCGGTAAAAATGTACCATTATTTTCTGAGTAATTAAGCTGAATTCTTTTAATACTCGTCAAAATATCAACCCCTGCGTTTAACAACTTAGTCACCGACTGGTTTTTAACTTTTGGTTGATTGGTATTATTTTGATTCGCATTTGGTGTTGTTGGTGCGGTTCTTGCTCTTGCTCTTGAAATTGGCTTTTTAACCAACCCTATGTACCTATAGAACCTATTCATATCTAAGGTTGTATTGATATTGTGGGTGTTGGCATTTTGAATGGTATTTCCTAAATCGTAAGGACCACTTTCGATGCCATTTTCATCTTCAAACACTAATTCACCATATAAATCAGAGCCTTTTTGCCATTGGAAATTGCCACTATATTGATACGTAGCATTCACAAAACTAAAGGTTGGAATTTTATTAATTGGCAACTGGTAGTTAATACCTAAGTCTTGCGATTGTCTGTTAGGGTCTCCAAAATCGAAAAAGCCGTCCCAAACGTCTAAGGTTTCATCTTGCTCGCCATTAATAATATTGTCCTTAAAATAATTTCTAACAATATTATTGTTTGCCGCTGTAAAGTTTAAACTCAACGATTCTGTTAAATTATAATTAATGGTGTATTGAAAATCGAAGGTATAATTTCTTCTAAATAATTCTTCAATACCAATATTGCCGCCGCCAAGTTCTACTTCCCTAAACTTCTGTCTGTTGAATTGTCTGTTAATATCCGAGTTTACAGTAAAGCTTGATGGTAATAAATTAAAGTTCAAATCTTTTAAAAGCTTCCAGTACTTGCCCGTAAATAAGGAGTCGTTCTTTTTAAAAGGTTCTACTTTTAGAGGGTTAAAATTGAACGCATAATTTGCCCCAACACGTACTGTTTTGTTAACCGCGTTTTCAATTTCAAAATCCCGGTGTTCTACTTTGTTGTACGAATAGTTTAAAGTAACATTCTCCACATCATAAAAACGAGGTTTTGCTTCGGTAGTTCTGGTTTTTCTAACACCTATAAAGTTGATGCTTTGTCGTTTTGTATAATCTTCAGATTGTTCTTTTATAGTTTCACGATCGGCATTGGTATCGGCTGCATCTAAACGAGACTCCAAAGTCAAATCCTTATAATACGCATCATACTTTGGGGTAATCAATTCTTCACTTTGTCCATAATTAAATGGTACTTGAATGCCCCATTTTTTTGGTAACAATTGCCCAACATTAATATTGGTCACCACATCGTATTGTTTTACATCTTCCAAACTACGTTGGCTAGGGCCTTGCTCAAGGCTACCAAAACCAGAGGTACTTTGTCTACCTGTAGCACTGATGTTCATAAAGTCGGCAATATTGGTATCTAAACTTACCACGGCTGCCCAACCACCTTCGTTATCCATATCGGATAAGCGAAGTTCGTTAAACCAAACCTCGGCACAAACCGGTGATGTAGGTGGGGGCATATCATTTAAACCATTTTGAACACGATTTTTCACCCCCACCATTAAGGTTCTAATATCTCCAAAATTAGGATTACCTTTTATAGTCACACGATGTTGACCAATGGTATAGGTAGAAAACTCATCAACTGGTGTGTCTACCAATTTACCGTCAATAACATCATAAAACTTTTGAGATTCTGAAGGCAAAGTTGGGTTGGCGATTTCCAAGGCTTTAATTTTCCCTAGAATGTCTATGGGTAAATTAATTTCGTTTTCTTCTGGCCAAAGTCCTTCTCTTGATGCAGATTCAGATACTTTTAATGGAATTTCTATTTGATAGTAATTCTCAGTAAGGTCGTTACCCATACGTACAAAACCAACAACTGTACTGTTAGTAGGTATGCCTGTACCTTCTTCTTGAAGGTGCATAAACATACGCATACGCTTATACTGGCGCATATCTAAATTAATGTTTTTATAAACCCCTCTGGAATCTTGCGATTCTAAATTACATACATTAACCAGCAATGATTGTTCGTTTTGTTCAACCACTGTATTATTATTATATAATTCTTCAGGGTCAATACCTGGTGGTCTTTGATAACTACCTTCGTTTTCCAGCGTACCAATAACACCTACTGAAAACTCTGTATTGTCATCGGCAGGATTATCTTTATCAACTTGTAAGGTTTGTGTATAACGTCTCCATTCGCTACGTACTAAATCCAAGGTTCCAAAACGGAAAACGGTGGATTCTGTAAACTCTTTAAGAAACATACGTGTAAAACGCACCGAACGTAAATCGGTAATCCCTCCAACAGGCTTTGCAAGACTACCTTGTACTGGAATTCTAAATAAATACCATCTTACATTTGGATTCTGCCCGTTAGGAAGTGCACGAGGTCGGTCTTTAAAATCTACTAAGAATTCTTTTAAAGGATTGCTGTCAGGAAGATTATCAAAATCCGATTTTGATGTTGGTAAATTTTGTCTCGTAATTGGCAATTCATATTCGTAATAACTGTCAATCGTGTTCATGGTATTATCACGATTAATATCTTCTACATCGGGTTGGGTGTTAGCACCTCGATCGGTATTTGAAAAAGTGTCGGGCGTATTGCCTTCTACACCATTATATTTTTTATAGCGATCGAAAATATTGCCGTCGGCGTTTAAAAAATAAGTATAGTTATCATTTGAAGGATCAGACAATCCAGCATAATCAGTAGAAATGAAACCTTCTTCAGAATCGTCATACCCATCATATCCAACATCTTGGTTGGTGCGTTCTTGTCCAGTTGAATCAAATGCATACACCAAAGATTGATTTAAAGGCACCACCGTTCTAATTGAAGCATCTGTTTGTTGTGCTTGTAAAATGCTTATATCACCGTCTTTAGGCAAGCCATTTTCATATAGTTTTTTACCGTCCTTAATAATGTCTTCTGAAATATTACCTAAATTAAATACTAACTTTCCTCCATTATTTGATGGGTTTTCTTGAAACGGATCTTGTAACCAAAACTCGATGTACTCCACATTTTGTTGTTCAAAATCGGTTGAAGTTAATTGGCGTGTGATACCTGCCCAATTATTAAAAGCTTCTGTTGAACTAATGCCATCGGCGGCTGTAGGATCAAAATTATAAGGCCCTCTTTCAGTTGGGTAGTAAGCTAAATCTAAGGTATTTAAAACCGTATTTTGTCCTTGCACCAAATCTCTATCGGGAAATAATTCTTTTATAAAAACACGACTGGTATATAAACTGGATAAATCGTTATCAGATATACCGTTTGGTCTTTGGCTCGTATAAAAAATGGGGTCAATATTGTACCAGTTTAACATGGCTCTACCAAAACCATTTTGAATTCCATTTTCATCTTCATTATCAAAACCTGCATATGTTTTTCCTAATTCTATCGGTCTGCTTGATAAAAACCAAGACTGTTGCGATTTTAAATCGATGGCATTTTGAGTGCCTTCAAAATCATCCACATAGGAAGTAGCTTCACCTTTTAAGCTGGTGCCTTTTGGAGATCCCGGTGCTAAATAGGCGAACTCCCCTCGTAATGATACATTCGATTCTGCATCGGTATCAATATTGGGTAATGCGTTAGCTAATCGGGTTAAGAATGGTACTTTGGTTGAGTAATTACCATTTATTCCAAAAATGGTGTTATTAATAGGTTCGGTGCCATAATTTGCTTTTTGTGTAATCGGACGTTCATTTAAATTTAAAAGCGTTCCGCCCAATACAAAGTTCTCGTTAAACTTATGTTCTACATTAATACCTGTGAAGCGTCTTGTTTGCTGACCAAATACCGCATTATTTTCGGTTGAAACTTCAATAGGGGTATTGGACGCTTTTAATGCTTCATCCAAAATTTGAACACGCCCTAATTGGTAATTTACGGTGTAATCAATGCCTTCTACCAACACGCGACCACCCGCAGTAACACGAACTGAACCTCGAGGTACATTAAACGACCCAATAGGAATGCCATCACTTCCACTGGACTTATAACGCCCTTTTAGTTTGAATTTGTTTTTTTCAACGGCTTCTAAAGCGGCCGTTTTGGTACTGCTATAAAGCACATCGTACACATACTTTACTTGGTTTTCGTTGTATGTGGCATTGTTATCATAATCTTCACTGGCATTAAGTGATAATTTATTAAATAAGTATTCACCAAAAGGTTCTGCACTTGGGAATATAATTTTTCCGCTTTGCGATAGTACCGTAATGCCTTCTACATAATCAAAAAAACCATCTCCGTTAGATTGTGGGTCGTTGTTGAAATTTAATTTATCTAAACTAAACACTCTTAATAAAGGTGTTTCTTGTAACGGGTCTTCATTAGGTCCTGGCGTTGGAAACGCTGTAGAACCTACAGGCTTTATATAATTTAAAGGCGATGCTTCGTTGTAAAAAATATTCAGCTTAAAATCATCTGAACTCAAGTTGTATGCACCTGTATCGTAAATGTTTTTCATCATCAAATCCCAAACAGGCTGTGTCACATTTGTGATACTACTTTTCAATAACTTTAAGATTAAATTGCTATTAACTACATTGGTTACTTGCCCCGACCCATTGGTTGTTACATTGGTTGCATCAACGCCATCATTGGCAAACTCACCTACTTGGTACACCTGCCCGCCTAAGGTATATTGAAATGCCACGGCTAAAACCTCGTCGTTATTCAATCGTTGGTTTAACGAAATATACCCTAATTGGGTGTTTAAAATATATTCTTGTCCGTTTATTAATTTTCGGGCGTTTTCTAACTTGGCATAATCAAAGCCTTCTCGCACATTTGGTACGGTTATACCATTTTGTACGGTAGCCACATCTCTAATAGCATCTGTAAGTTGAGACCCTGCACCTCCTATATTGGTGGGGTCGAAGGCATTATTTTTATTGTTGGGATATGCTGTTGGTGCTGCAAAAATGGCAACAGCAGAACCTACTTTTTCTGGGTTGGACTCACCTATATCTTGCAACGCCACTACGTTTCTAACATTTTCGGTTTTGTTGCTTCTGTTGGTAACCCAAACTTCAAGTCTTGTTATTTGAAGTCCACCATTATTAAGATACGGATAGGTCGATAAGGCTTTATCATAAGTATCCCTAAAATATTGCGCTAGGAAGAAATGGCGATTTTCATCATAATCCCTAATAAACAATTCAAATTCTTCTAAAGTACCACCACCTTGCGCCACTACGGTATTGGCTTGTGATTTTTGTTCGGAAAATACGCCTGTTACGGTTGTTTTACCAAATTGTAATTGGGCTTTTACACCAAATAAACTTTGCGCACCTGTAATTAAACTGCTGTTTAACGGCATGCTTACGTTACCAACTTCTATTTTTTGAATGATATCGTCTTCAGTTGGTGTGTATTCTAACTTTATAAGATTTTGAAAATCGAAGGTAGATTGCGTGTCGTAGTTGGCTGTTACTTGCAGTCGTGTACCTACTTTACCTAATAAACTTAAACTGATACGTTGGTCAAAATCGAAGGTAAAATTGCTTCGGTTCCTTGGTGAAAATGATGGGTTGTCTTGCTTTGAAAACAGCATCCCTAAATCCATTTCCACAGATCCTTGTGGCACGACTTCAATGGTATTGCCTCCAAAAATAGATTCAAAAAAATCAGATTTTACATAAAACTCGGGCAATAGGTTTTTTTGAGCATCATCGGCGCCATCCTTTTTGCCATCAAAAGCACTTATTTTTTCTTTATAATATTCTTTTACACTTTCTCTTGCTACTAATTCGTAATATTCTTTAGGCGTCAAAATAACGGGATAATTGATATTAAAACTACCTATTTTTTCGGTATAAATATAACGATTTGTTGTAGCGTCATACGTATATTTAGACTCAATACTATTAGGATCCGGTGTTTTAATACTTCCTAAATCAAACCCTGTTTTAACCGAATCTTGGGCTGTAGGTTCTTGTGACCAAGCTGCTACAGAAAATAAAAACACAAGAATTAAAAACGTGCTTCGACTGCGCTCAGCATGACATTTTTTAATGGATTTATAAAAATTAAGGTTGGTTATATTCAAAATCTATTATAAATTTTTTAATGCTTGTTTTATAATGGTCTCTACAGTGGCGTCTGGTTGTGCCACAATGATTTTTTCCACAGCCCGTTCTGCTTGTTTTCTCACAAAACCAAGCACTTCTAAAGCAGATAACGCTTCATCTTTATTCGTATTGCCTTTAGAAACAGAAACTTCATCAATATCATAAATCTTCAAAACTTTATCTTTTAAATCTATAATAACTCGCTGTGCTGTTTTTGCGCCAATACCTTTAATACCCTGTATTAAAGCCACATCACTACTAGCAATACCTTCTATAACTTGTTTTGGCGTTAATGAAGATAGCATGGTGCGTGCAATACTAGCGCCAATACCACTGACTGAAATTAATAACCTGAAAATTTCACGTTCTGCTAATGATGAAAAACCATAAAGCGTGTGTGAATCTTCTTTAACCTGAAGATGTGTAAATAATTTTAAATGTTCATTATCAGTAATTTGAGAGTAAGTATGCAACGAAATATTTAGCATGTAGCCAACACCATTACAATCGATAACAACATCTGTTGGATTTTTCTCTACAAGTTTTCCTTGAATATGTGTGATCATCTATAGCAATTCGTTAATCGACCAAATGTAATAAATTTATTTTCAACAGAATTACTTAGAGTTTCCCTTTTCCAATTCTAACTTTTCCTTTTGCTGTGCATCAATTACTGCAATGGCTGTCATGTTCACTATTTCATCTACATTAGCACCCAATTGAAGAATGTGCACTGGTTTACGCATACCCATCATGATGGGTCCAATAGATACCGCTTCGTTTAGTTCTTTTAATAATTTATAGGTGATATTTGCCGAATCTAAATTTGGGAATATTAAGGTATTTACTTTTTTACCAACCAATTTTGAAAACGGAAACTTTTCTTGAAGCATTTCAGCATTTAAAGCAAAGTCTGTTTGTAATTCGCCATCTACAACCATATCGGGATAATAACGGTGCAAATGTGCAACGGCATCACGTACTTTTGTTGCATTTTCGTAGGAAGATGAACCAAAATTTGAATAAGAAATCATTGCCATAACTGGATCCATCCCAAACATTTTAACTACTTGAGAGGTCATTTGTGCAATCTTGGTTAATTCTCTAGAAGTTGGGTTTATATTTATAGACGTATCACTTAAAAACATGGGGCCTCGCTTGGTCATCATGACATTGGTAGTTGCCACACGTGATGTGCCTTTTGCCATACCTATAAGCTCTAACATAGGCTTTACAACCGATGGGTAATTTCTGGAATATCCTGATATTAAGGCATCTGCATCGCCTTCATTTACCATCATCGCCGCAAAATAGTTACGCTCCCGCATTAAACGTTGTGCCGAATAATAAGTTACACCACGACGTTTGCGCTGTTCCCAATACACTTTGGCATACTTGTTCTTCCTATCGTTTTCTTCTTCGGTTTTTGGATCTATTATAAGTATGTCTTCAGCATCAAATTCAATTTCGGCCATCAATTCTTTAATGGTTTCAACTCTCCCTAATAAAATGGGAATCGCAATGCCTTCTTCATAAACTATCTGAGCTGCTTTTATAACTGCAAGCTGGTCTGCTTCGGCAAAAACAACACGTTTAGGATCCAGTTTTGCACGGTTAAACAACAACCTTATAAGTTTGTTATCATTCCCTAAGCGCTCTCTTAATTCGTCTTTATATTTTTCCCAATCTAGAATGGGTTCTTGGGCAACACCACTTTCCATAGCCGCTTTTGCTACAGCTGGTGGTACTTCGGCAATTAAACGGGGATCGAAAGGTTTTGGTATGATATATTCTTTACCAAATGTTAACCTAGTTTCTCCATAGGCAATATTGACTTGCTCTGGCACAGATTCTTTAGCCAATCTTGCCAATGCTTTTACTGCCGCCATTTTCATTTCCTCATTAATTTTGGTTGCACGCACATCTAGTGCACCACGAAATATAAATGGAAATCCAAGGACATTGTTTACTTGATTAGGATGGTCACTTCTACCCGTAGCCATAATAATATCTTTACGTGTAGCAATGGCTATGTCATATTTTATCTCTGGATCTGGGTTTGCCATAGCAAACACGATTGGGTTTTTAGCCATTGACAGTAACATTTCTGGAGACACGATGTTTGCCATAGACAAGCCAATAAACACATCGGCATCTACCATGGCTTCATCAAGCGTATCTATTCTTCTATGGGTAGCGTATTCGGCTTTTTCAGATGACAAATTTTCCCTATCGTCCCTAATAACGCCTTTGCTATCTAGCATCACCATGTTTTCTCGTTTGGCACCACATGCCTGGTACAAACGCGAACAAGATATCGCTGCAGCACCTGCACCACTTATTACGATCTTAACTTCATCTAGTTTCTTCTTTGCAATTTCAACCGCATTAATTAAAGCTGCCGCCGATATAATAGCTGTACCATGCTGGTCGTCGTGCATTACAGGAATATCAAGCTCTTCTTTTAAACGTCTTTCTATTTCGAATGCTTCTGGCGCTTTGATATCTTCTAGATTAATACCTCCAAAAGTGGGTGCTATATTTTTTACAGTGGCAATAAATTCTTCAACATTTTCGGTATCAACCTCAATATCAAACACATCGATATCGGCAAAAATTTTAAATAATAAACCTTTACCTTCCATTACTGGCTTTGAGGCTTCTGGTCCAATATTTCCCAAACCCAAAACAGCCGTACCGTTTGATATTACGGCAACCAGATTACCTTTGGCCGTGTATTTATAGGCATTGTTTTTATCTTTTTCAATTTCCAAGCATGGTGCCGCTACACCTGGTGAATAGGCTAGTGCTAAATCGCGTTGGGTTGAATATTTTTTGGTTGGAACCACTTTAATTTTACCTGGAGTAGGCTTTGCGTGGTATATAAGGGCTTCTCTACGTTTACTTTCTTCGCTCATAGGAATAATTAGTTAACTAATCGAACAAAGATAATAAACCTATTGAATGAATGTCTTAATCTTTAAAGTTTTTGATGGTACTTTTTTAACCAAAACATGTATTAAATTGCTCAAAAGACATCATCTGTACAAACCTTGTATACAGATGATGTTTTTTGAGTAAGTTAATGAAAGAGTTCTTCTGGACTGGTGAGTGTATTTAACTTGTTTATAAATTTCTCATCCAAAAGCTTGATACCTAATTTAAATGAAGCATTTGTCCAGCCAAAACCACCATCGGTAACATACTTAAAATTAGCTCCTACATTACCATATTCAACATCCAAAATATGGGTACAATTATTTACATCAAATTTTTCGGGTATTAAACCATTATAATTTACCACGGTTTTAACTATTAGCCATAACCATCTATAAATAAGCTCTTGACTTTTTTCTTTAAACCCATAATTTGAAACACCTTCCCAAAGTAACATTTGATGGGGCGCCCAACCATACGGAAAATCCCATTGGCGATCAGGTCCGTTTTCATCTGTAGATTCTAAGCTTGATGTTGATGCTACACCTCCTTTACAAAGTATTAACGGTAACTGTTTTTTAAGCATTATTTCTGCCTGGGACTGTGTACATAATTTTGCCCACAACGGATACAGGTTTGATGCCGCCACATAAGGTTGTTGTTGTTGTGTTTTAAAATTATAGTCAAAAAATGAACCTGCAGTTTCATTCCACATGAGTTCAAACATGCTTTTTTTACGATTGTTTGCTCTTTCTGTCCAATTTGCTGAAGTATACACGTTACCACTATATGTAAACTCATCATTAAAATGGGTGGCTATAAAATACGCTATGTCGTTTTCAAATTTAAAAAGCAAACTATTTAAATCGACTGTATTAAGGTTTGCTGAACAATTATCCAATCGGTTTGTAGTATCATGCCCACTTTCGCGCATACTCCTATCGTGAATAAAATAATCATCTAATGCAGCATCTTTTAGCAACCCATTTTTATACTTCTGTTTAAATTCCGAAAGTGTCATGTGGTGCTTTTTTGCAAATGCTTCAAAAATAGCATCAAAATGTTCGGGTTCTGTTTCATTTGGCACACCAGTACCTTCACCAAAATAACGATTTAAACCATTGTTGGTTAGCCTTATGCCTTCGGTCATCCAAACATCAAAATACTCTGTAATAGCAGTGGTGAGTTTTTGCTGTAACCATTTTATAGATAATTTGCTTGAATAGGTCTCATAAAACTCTTTAACAAACGATGTAAAAAATGGGGGTTGCGACCTTGTTAAATAATAACTTCTGTTGGCATTTAAAATTTTTCCGTAATGAATAATTTGATATTCTAAATTATCAATCATGCCTCGTGCAAGTTCAAACTTATCATCAATTATCAAACCTAATCCAATAAAATAGCTATCCCACCCATACATTTCGTTAAATCGACCTCCTGGCACTACAAACGGAACACTTTTTCCTTTTTCTTTGGAATAGCCTAATGCCAAAATACCTGGCTTTTTGTTTAAAGCTATAATAGCTTCGTTTGAAATATGCTCTTGTATGGTTTCTACCTTTACATTTTTAAACACTATTTCTTTTTGCTTATAAAATTCGAATGCTTCGGTATCAGATTCTGGAACATATAGTCTTAAAACATCACCTTGCATTTTTTCATCCTCCAAAACTTCCAATAAAGTTTCATCATCAAAACTTCTTGTTAGCTTTTCCCAATAATAATCTTTAATAACTCTAGAAATTCTGGTTACAGGTTCTTCTTGAATATGATGTAATTCTATGATTCCTGTTTCTGTTTTTAAAAGTGCTACTTCTTGCAATAAATTTGACAAAAAATAAGTGCCTTCAATTTTTATGGTGTTCCCGTTTTCATTTTCAATATTAAACTCCTTTTTACCAGCATCCTCAGTTGTAATAGTATAGCTACCCGTAGTATCTTCCTGTTTAATTAATTGTTCTAATAATTGGGACTTATGAACTATAAACTTCATCTTTTTTAATATTTTTATTCAACATAAAAAGGGAAAGAATTAGGATTAACATAGGTATTAGCATAAAGAAAAAAGCTTTTTGCCCACCAATATGTTCAAAAAGATAGCCAATAATTCTAGACCCAAAAGTACCACCAAGTGCTGAGAAAATAACTATTAACCCCGTCATAGAACTATGCATTCTTTTTGGTAAAGACGATAATACTACAGAGTTAATTAGTGGATAAATAGGCGCAATAAACAGCCCAATTATAGGGAATATAAAACCAATAAAAGGAATATCGGTAACTTTTTCGATTGTAACAGATTCTAAATTGAATACAGAAGGCAGCACAAAACCCACAATACTCATAGATATTGTGATACAAACTATTGCAATAACTAACCAAGAAACTTTTTTGACAACAAAACCAGCAACTAACCTGCCTACAGCTAATGAAATGGCTAGAATACTTGCCATTTGAACACTTAGTGAATTGTTTAAAGACAGTACGGTTTTATTGAAGGTAGGCAACCATGTCATGATACCTTGTTCTACCATAACAAACAAGAATGCACTTAAAATGAAAAAGATAACTAATGGTGAAGCTATTAATTTTATCATATCTATAAAATCCCTAGATATTGGTTTATTTGAAACTTCTGCTTTTACATTAATTTTGGAAAACAGAAGTATAACAAACGAAACCGCTATTAATCCTGACAAAAATAAATAAACACGTAACCAAGCATCGGGATTAGACTCATCAAAAAATACTGGGAAAATAAAATAAGCTGCAGCTATGCCAACCATAAAAAACCCTTCAATAGAGCTCATAAAACTACTGTGCTCTTGCGGTGTGTTGGTTAACAAACCTATCATGGAATAGACCGATACTTTTATAAAAGCAAAAGCAACACCTATAGTTAAAAACAGCACTTTTGTACTTGCAAATGTATTACCATAGTACATATACAGGCATCCAAAAAACACTAAAGCAAGTGCAAATAGCATGCTTTTTTTATAACCAATTTTTGGTAAAAAAGAGGCTACAAAAAAAGAAACAAAAGCAATTGGCAAATCTTTAAAAGCTTCTAAAATACTGGCACTCGTTTCGGCTACGTTATAATTATCAATAGATTGTTTAATTACAATACCTACACTATTTAGCAGTATTGCAAATACAAAATAGTTTATATATAAAGCAATTTTAATTCCTGAATTATTCATATCTAAACAATGTTAAAAAAATGCCGCCCAATAGTAATTATTTAGCGGCATTAAAACCAAACTTACTACTAATTAAACAATCCTAATTTTTATGGCGATAACTAAAAGTTAATTGCAACCGATAATTTTACAGCACTCCCCAAAATTGATCTTCCTAAGAACACATCTCCATTTGCTGGTGCTGCACCATCACCTTCTGTTAGACCAATAGTGTTAAATATGTTTGAAGCATCTAATCCGAATCTTAAGTTATTCACTTTATAAGAAGCACCTGCGTTTACCACACCAAATGCTGGCAATTCAAATGTATTCTCTATATCGTGGTATTTTTTTCCAAAATAGGAGTACTTAGCGTATACATTTAACTTATCAGTAATGTTATAATCTGGTCTGACATTGAAATAGAATTTAGAAATACGTCTTGCTAAATTTCCATTTAAAGCGGCTTGAGAGCCTTCATAACCACTATACTCTGGGTTTTGAAGTGTACCGTTTACTGTTGCATTTAATTTTCCTAATTTTAAAATAGTTTCAAGTTCAATACCTGTATTTTTTACGTTTGCAAATTTTCTTTCAGACACTCCACCTACACCTATATCTTGGTATGTTACGTTGTCTAATTTCATATGGAACAAGTTGGCGAACACCGCTATTTTATCAGCTGAATATTTAAAGCCTAATTCTGTTTGATTCACTTTTGTTGGTTCTAATTCATCAAGCGCTGCGTTTCCTAAACCAGACTCAACTGCTACATAAAACGCTTCTTCAATAGGAGCTCTAAAACTTTTACTGTATCTTAAATAGGTTGCCATATTATCATTAAACTTATAGTTTCCTGCGGCAGAATATGATAATTCGCTTACTTTATAATCCCAATTAATGTAGTTTCCTGTTAAAATATTTACGCCATTGTCTGCATTATTATTAGGCAACACACCTATATCATTTCCCCAAGTTCCGTGATCTCCAATGCCTTCATATTTATCATTATCGTATCTAAAACCAAGATTTAATGTTAAATCATCACTTGCTTTAATTTCGGTATCAACAAAAATAGCGTTTACAGTTCCTGTAATTTGAGATTCACGCTGTAACCAAGAGATGCCAGAAATACCATGGTATGTGTAATCTGTACCTGAATTAGTATCTGTTAAATTTACTAAGCGTCCTTCATCTTCAACACTTGTTAAAAAACTACTCCAGTTCCAATTTTGATGCGATTTCCAGTTTGAATAGTAATAGCCAAGATTCAAATTAACTTTGTCCCAGTTGAAGTTGAAAGTTAAATTATTAGCAAAATTGTTCATTTGCTTTCTGATATTCCAAAAATCGGCTCTTTTTAGGTTTCTGTTTGATGGTAAAGCTGAACCACCATTATTGTAAGTAAAAACAGCGTCAGCAGGATCAATTCCTAAACCAGTTGCGTAATCGTTTTGGCTTGTTACATCTCCCATCCAAGCAGCTGCGAAAATGGCGTTGTAATCTAAATCTATATCTGTATTTTTAAAACTGTTTTTCACTGTAACAACATCAGATAAATCATACTTAAATTCACCGCCAATAGCCGTCGTTTTTGGATGAATACCATCTTCCAAGTTAGCAGTAAAAAATCCACCACCACCTTGAGGCACATTAATGTATGCCATTTCTTTATTGGCAAACGTACCATAATTAGCATCGAAGCCTTTGTATTCTTTTACTTTATTGCCATCTTTAACAAACGGGGTAGATTGGTAAAAAATGGTTCTATCATTTAAATTTTTAAAATAAATACGCGCATATCCTTTGTCAAACTTATAAGTCATGTTGAATTTAACTTGACCACCGTTGTTGGCTTTATATCCTGGGTCTCTAATACCATCATCTACTCTGTAAAAACCACCTACATTATAAAATATTTTATCTTCTACAAAAGCTCCACCTAAGTTAAAATCTGTTCTAAACAAACCATAATCTCCAACGGTTAATTTAGTAGTCCCTTTAAATTCATTCTGACCTGTATTTGAGATAAAGTTAATAATACCACCTGGAGCACCAGAAGCATAAATAGCTGCCGTGCCACCTTTTACAGCTTCTAATGTTTTTACAGTTTTATCTACTCTTTGAAAGTTATCGATGTTAGCAAACTGTAATGCACCATCTTCAAAAACTGGCATACCATCTTCCTGAAATTGAACATACTCATAAGCCCCAGCAGTTGGTATACCTCTGGCAAATAAATTATTCCCTGTTTCACCACCAGATGTTTCAACCAAAAACCCTGGTATAGCTTGTAATAAATCTGCCGTACTTTGTGGTGCTTGATCTTCTATTTGTTTTGATCCCAAGGTTGTAATGGCAACACTTGATTCTATCTTTTTCCTAGGATTCCCTGAACCTGTAACAACCACCTCGCTTAATGACATTAAATCTTCTTGAAGTACTACATTTAGTTTTACACCACCACCTTTAATTATAAAAGGTAACTGCTGTTTTTTAAATCCTATGTAAGATACTTCAATCACATAATTTCCATTAGCTAACTCACTAATGCTATAATTCCCATCAAAATCGGTAACTGATCCTTTGCTTGTGTTTTGAATTAAAACATTCACTCCAGGCAAAGGTGCGCCATTAGTATCGGTCACAGTTCCTGATATGCTTCCGTTTTGGGCCATTGCTATACCTGAAATAAAAAGCAAAATGGCGAAACAAAGCCTTTTAAAAGTTGTAATTTGTTGTAACATAATTTAATGTTTTTATTTGTTTAGTTACTCAAAAGTAATTTTTCAACTAATTTAAAGATCAAAAGTTTTATCGAAAACGTTTTCGATTTTACCGAAAACGTTTTCGATTTCTTATAAAGGTAAATTTTTAATTGTTAATTATTTTGTATTAATTATTATTACTTTAGCATTTTAATGTTGTTGTTTTTGAGATTTTATGAAAAATGTAACCCTAAAACAAATAGCCGAAGCACTAAACATTTCTATAACAACAGTTTCCAAAGCCCTTAAAGATTATCCTGATGTTAGCAAGGATACCAAACAAAAAGTATTGGCACTAGCTGAAAATTTGAACTATATACCAAACTCATCAGCAGTAAATTTAAGAACACAACAAACTAAAATTATTGGTGTTATTGTACCTACAACTGTTCATCATTTTTTTGCAACAGTAATAAAGGGTATTATAAAAGCGGCAAAAAAGAAGAACTATTTAGTTATTTTAATGCAATCTGAAGAAGATGATATGCAAGAAAAAAAATCGGTTGATTTACTTCTTAGCAAAGGTGTAGATGGTATTCTTATTTCATTATCAAACAACACAAGAGATTTTAATCATCTTGAAAAAATTAAAAATCATGATATTCCTTTAGTACTATTTGATAAAATCTCTAAAATAACAAAATGCTCAAAAGTTGTTATTAATGACCAAAAAGCGGCTTACGATGCTGTCGCTTATTTAATACAAAAAGGATACAAACGTATTGCGCATTTTAGAGGTGATTTAAACCCACAAGTATCAATAGACCGGTTTTTGGGTTACAAAAAAGCACTTTTAGACAACAATATAGAGTTTGACCCTTCATTAGTTTATATCTGTAACAATAATGACGATTTTAATGATGGGTATGAATCCGCAAAAAAACTAATAGAAATCCACAAAAGCAATGTTGATGCTATTTTTGCCATAACTGACATGGTTGCTATTGGCGCATTAAAATATTTTAACGATAATAATATTAAAATACCTGATGATGTTGCAATAATTGGTTTTAGTAATTGGTTCATGTCTTCAGTTATCACACCATCTTTAACTACCGTTGATCAACCTGGTTTTGAAATGGGAAAAAAAGCGTTTAAACTTTTATACGAAGAAATAAAGCATAAAGACAAAAAAATAGTTCATAAAACTATTGAATTAGAGACTAGGCTTATAATAAGAAACTCAACCTAATAATTTCTATTATTTCAAAAAATCAATATTGCGTTTCAACCCTGAAAATTTGGTTCGTTTTACTGCCGAATTTTTAAATACTTTTTTAAAAACATCTTCCGTAATCTCTTCCCAATCTTTTTTTGACATAGATAATAGTTCTGGATGTGGATTGAATAATGGTTCGTTATGCGGTTTTGAAAATCGATTCCATGGACATACATCTTGACATACATCACAACCAAACATCCAATCATCAAATTTTCCCTTAAATTCCGTTGGTATGTTTTCTTTTAATTCGATGGTGAAATATGAAATGCATTTGCTTCCATCAACTACATATGGTTCGGTGATGGCTTGTGTTGGGCAAGCATCAATACATGCCGTACATGTGCCACAATGATCTGTTGTTTGCGAATCGTACTCCAACTCTAAATCGACAATCAATTCTGCAATAAAATAAAACGATCCAACTTGCTGGGTTAGTAAATTACTATGCTTTCCAATCCAACCCAAGCCCGATTTTGCTGCCCAAGCTTTATCTAAAACGGGAGCGGAATCTACAAAAGCACGCCCGTGAACGTCGCCAATTTCCTCTTGAATAAAATTTAGAAGTGATTTAAGCTTTTCTTTTATAACGAAATGATAATCGGTTCCATAGGCATATTTAGAAATCTTAAAACTATTTTTTGTTTGGGTTTCTTTAGGATAATAATTCAATAATAAAGAAATAACGGATTTTGATGCTTCAACCAGTTTTGTTGGATCTAAACGTTTGTCAAAATGGTTTTCCATGTACTGCATTTGCCCATGCATGTTGTTGTTTAACCATTTTTCCAGTCGTGGTGCTTCTGCTTCTAAAAATTGTGCTTTACTAATGCCACAAGACAAAAAACCGAGGCGTTTGGCTTCGGTTTTTATGAGATTAGCCCTCTCTCTAACTCGCTCACCAAGGGAGGGAGAACTCAGCTTGCTTTTACTCTTGTTATCCATATTTACTTTATCCCTTAAAGGAATTATTAGTAAAAGTCCCCTTTGGGGATTTAGGGGAACAATCCACCTTGAATGGATCCTTTTATTTTCCCTAAATGTTTATAGGCTAATTCGGTAACTTCACGCCCACGCGGGGTACGCATAATAAAACCTTGTTGTATTAAAAAGGGTTCGTAAACTTCCTCTATAGTTTCAGCACTTTCACTAACTGCCGTTGCCAACGTAGAAATTCCTACTGGTCCGCCTTTAAATTTATCAATTATCGTGGTTAAGATTTTGTTGTCCATTTCATCTAAACCAAAAGCATCTACATGCAATGCTTCTAATGCATATTTTGCGATTTTTATATCGATGCTACCATTTCCTTTTATTTGGGCAAAATCTCGAACACGACGTAACAAAGCATTGGCAATACGTGGTGTTCCTCTACTTCTACTGGCAATTTCTATGGCAGCCTCCATGGTAATGGCAACATTTAATATGGAAGCACTACGTTGAACAATCGTTGTTAAAAGTTCGGTGTTATAATATTGTAATCTGCTTTGAATGCCAAAACGTGCACGCATAGGCGCAGTTAACAAGCCTGAACGCGTCGTTGCACCAACCAAGGTAAACGGATTTAAATTGATTTGAACAGAACGTGCATTCGGGCCTGATTCGATCATAATATCAATCTTGTAATCTTCCATGGCGGAGTACAAATACTCTTCTACAATGGGACTTAACCGATGGATTTCATCAATAAACAACACATCGCGTTCTTCAAGATTCGTGAGCAACCCTGCTAAATCACCAGGTTTGTCCAATACAGGGCCCGAAGTGATTTTTATACCAACATTTAGCTCATTTGCAAGAATGTGTGCAAGCGTCGTTTTACCTAGTCCCGGAGGGCCGTGAAATAGGGTATGGTCTAATGCTTCATCACGCAAATTGGCTGCTTGAACAAATATCTGAAGGTTTTCCAGCACTTGGTCTTGACCCGTAAAATCATCAAAAGACAGGGGTCTTAACTTTTTTTCGACGTCTAATTCTTCTGGAGAAAAGTTTTCGTTTGTTGGATCTAGGCTTTCGTTCATAGCAATTTCCTGTCTTCTCAGGAATCTTTTTTATTACTTATAGATATCGACAAAGTGGATTCCTGTATTTGCAGGAATAACAATAAAAGCAAATATAAAGAAAAAGCCTCTCTGATAACAGAAAGGCTCCTTTGTATTTTTATATTCAATAAAGTTAATGCTGAAGTTCTTCTTCGCCTTCTTTTAATGGAATATTTTGAGGCACAAAATCTACATCATGTCCTGGTTTACTATAATCATACGCCCAACGGTATACGTGTGGAATGTCTCCTGGCCAGTTACCGTGCATATGCTCCACTGGTGTTGTCCATTCAAGCGTAGTTGATTTCCATGGATTTTGAGTGGCTTTCTTTCCATAGAAAATACTACTAAAAAAGTTATATAGATATACTATTTGAACCACACCACCAATTAAAGCAAATATGGTAATGATAACATTTACGTTTGCTAAATCATCAAATAATGGAAAATTAGTATTTGTATAATAACGACGTGGTAAACCTGCCATACCTATAAAATGCATTGGGAAAAACACCCCGTAAGCACAGACTGCTGTAATCCAGAAGTGGATATATCCTAAGTTTTTATTTAACATACGACCAAACATTTTTGGATACCAATGGTAAATACCTGCAAACATACCGTAAAGAGCCGATATACCCATTACTAAGTGGAAGTGGGCTACTACAAAGTACGTATCGTGTACATTAATATCTAAAGCACTATCTCCAAGAATAATACCTGTTAAACCTCCTGTAATGAATGTTGATACAAATCCAATGGAAAATAACATGGCCGGGTTCATTTGTAAATTACCCTTCCAAAGTGTCGTAATCCAGTTAAAGGCTTTTACTGCTGAAGGAATTGCTATTAATAAGGTTGTAAATGTAAATACAGAACCTAAGAAAGGATTCATACCAGAAACAAACATATGATGTCCCCAAACTATAGTTGATAAGAATGCAATTGCCAAAATAGATGCTATCATAGCCCGGTAACCAAAAATAGGTTTACGTGAATTTGATGCCATAATCTCGGAAACTAATCCCATGGCTGGCAATATAACGATATATACCTCTGGGTGGCCTAAGAACCAAAATAAATGCTCAAACAATACAGGAGACCCTCCTTGGTAATGTAAAACTTCTCCTTGGATAAATATATCTGATAAAAAGAATGACGTTCCAAAACTTCTATCCATTATTAATAATAATGCTGCAGATAACAATACTGGGAATGATATAATACCAATAACCGCAGTAATAAAAAATGCCCAAATAGTCAAAGGTAATCTTGTCATAGACATCCCTTTAGTACGCAAGTTAATTACCGTAACTACATAGTTAAGCGATCCCATTAATGATGACGCAATAAAGATAGCCATAGACACCAACCATAGTGTCATACCCATTCCAGACCCTCCTTGAGCCATTGGTAAAGCACTTAATGGTGGATAGATAGTCCATCCAGCAGCAGCAGGTCCAGCTTCAACAAATAATGATGTCACCATGATTATACTAGAAAGGAAGAATAACCAATAAGAAATCATATTTAAAAATCCTGAAGCCATATCGCGTGCTCCAATTTGCAACGGAATTAATAAGTTACTAAATGTTCCACTTAATCCAGCAGTTAGTACAAAGAATACCATGATGGTACCATGAATGGTTACCAACGCTAAATAAATATCGGCATCCATAACACCTTCTGGAGCCCATTTGCCTAATAATGCTTCAAACAATACGTTAGGTTCCTCTGGCCATGCAATTTGCATACGGAACATCATAGACATTAAAACACCTATTACCCCCATAATAGTACCAGTAACTAAGTACTGCTTAGCAATCATTTTATGATCCTGACTAAATATATATTTAGTTACAAAGGTCTCTTTATGATGATGTCCGTGGTCGTCATGAGCGTCGTGAGCGTGAGTATCTTCGTGTGCTGACATAATCTTATAGCGTATTTATCTTTTTTAATTAATTAACTAGAGAGTTTTTGAATTCTTTTTGCTCTTTCATCCAAGCATCATATTCTTCTTGAGTTTCCACTACAATCTTCATTTGCATGTTGTAATGGGATTTTCCACAAATTTTATTACATAATAATAAATAATCAAATTCGTATCTATCTAAAGCCTCACCGCCTTCAGCAATTAACTTCTGACTTTTTTCAACTCTTATATTATTAATGTTTGCAACTTTCTCAACCATCTCTGGTGTTTGTCTCATCTCTGAAGTAGTAACTTTTGGTGTAAATCCAAATTGGGTTATCATACCTGGTACACAGTTCATCTGCGCTCTAAAATGTGGCATGTAAGCAGAATGTAATACATCTTGTGAACGCATTTTGAATAATACTGGCTTACCAACCGGCAAATGCAATTCGGTAGTAATAACATCATCTTGTGCATTTGGGTCAGCTTCATCTAAACCTAAAATATTAGCGCGATCGATATCAATTAAACGAACGTTAGCCTTTCCTAATGTATTATCTGCACCGGCATATCTCGCTTTCCAGTTAAATTGTTGAGCATATAACTCTATAACTAATGGGTCGTCACTTTCATCAACACCCATGATATTTATCCAGGTATTTAATCCGTAAATAATTAAACCCGCTAAAACGATAACTGGAATGATTGTCCAAATTGCTTCCAACTTATTGTTATCTGCAAAAAACAACGCTTTTTTACCCTTTTCTCCTTTATATTTAAAAGCAAAGTAGTGTAATAGGAATTGCGTAATGGTCTGTACAAAAAAGATGATAACTAATGATACAATCATTAAATTATCAATAGTTGGACCATGTTCTGAAGCAGAGTTTGACAATAATGGCAAATCGCCCCATTTTGCAAAACACACAATGGTAATTACATAAATGAACGCTAAGAAGCCCATCATTAAGTATCCATTGATTGTATTATCCTTGTCGTTGGCAACTTGAGAATTTTCGTTTTTAGCTTGAGCCAAATCGAAAATCTTTACCATTTGCCAAATGGCAACTAAAATAAATACTAAAACTATAATTGTTAATAAAGCAGTCATTGTTATCGTTCGTCTTTATATGTATCTTAATTAATAATGAAAATCTTCACTTTCTTTTCTAAAAGGATATCCTTTTACTAGCAATGGTGCTTTTGTTAAAGCTGTAAATACTACAAATATGAATAATCCAGCAAAAAGCACTATCGAACTAATTTCAGGAATACCAATAAACCATCTGTCCCCTACTGTAGCTGGCATTATCATATTGAAAATATCTATATAATGACCCGCCAATATTACAAGACCTGCCATAACAACAAACCAAGGAATACGTTTATAGTCTGCATTCATCAACATTAAAATTGGGAATACAAAGTTCATAACCACCATACCTAAGAATGGTAATTTGTAATCGTTAAAACGCGCTATAAAATAAGTGACCTCTTCTGGAATGTTTGAATACCAAATAAGCATGAATTGTGAGAACCATAAGTAAGTCCAGAAAATACTGAAAGCAAACATGAATTTAGCAACATCATGTAAATGATTTTCGTTAACAAACTCCAAATAATTTCTAGATTTTAAGTAGATAGTAATTAATGCTAAAACAGTAATACCACTTACAAACATACTAGCAAATACATACCATCCAAATAAGGTTGAGAACCAGTGTGGATCTACACTCATAATCCAATCCCAAGACATCATAGATTCTGTATAAATAAAGAATACTAAGAATCCTGCTGCAATTCTAAAAGACTTTTTAAAGTTACTTTTATCTTCCGCCGTATCTTGAGCAATAGAAAATTTACGGGCAAAATGACGGTATAAACTCCAACCGGCAATAAATACCAAACCTCTAAATGCAAACCATCCTATACTTAACCATCCCGATTTACCTTGGATTAATTTATCGTGGGCTACTACTTCTGGATCCATCCAAACAAATAAATTGTAATGACCAATAGTACCAGACGCTACAGCGATAGCTAAAACTATTAAAGCACCAGGCAATACATAAGCCGTCATGCCTTCCATCACTCTAAATAGTACTGGAGACCATCCAGCTTGGGATGCAATTTGGATCGCATAAAAAGCTAAAATCCCTAAGGCAATCATCATAAAGAAAAATGCAGCGACATATAGTGCAGACCATGGTCTGTTAGCTATTTGATGCTGTACATGCTCGATGTGTTCTTTGTGTTCATCTACTTGAGCATGAGCTTCTTCTCCATGCATATTTTCAGTGGCATGTGCATCATGACTTGGAGCCTCATGGGAAGCTTCTACTGCATGACCGCCACCGTGATGGGATTCTTCTGCAAGTAAGGTTTCAACTTCTTCAAAAGATTTATGAGATGTCATAAAACCATATCCTACACCTAATGCTCCTAATATCATTAGAATGAAAGAAAATGTCTTTAATTTATTTGAAAATGTATACATATCTATAATAATCTTGTCTATCTTACTTTTCTAAATTAGCCTTTAATTCCAGTACGTACGAAACTACTTGCCAACGCTCTTCTTCTTTCAATTGGTTAGCATACGAACCCATAGCATTTTTTCCGTAATATATAGTATGGTAAATACTGCCTTCGTTTATAGCTCTTCCTGCATCATCATAACTAGGAATACCAAGAATTTTTTCGCGTTTCACTAAATTTCCTTGTCCGTCTCCTTTATTACCATGACAAATTCCACAGTATATATCGTATAGTGCTTTACCTCTTTCTAAATCTACGCTGGTAGAATCTAATGGGCTTTTTAAAGTTTCTTTAGCTAACATGTAACCCTCTGTAGAGTTTTCAATATCAAAAGGAATAAAACCTCTTGCTATAGATCCTTCGGCAGGTAATTGTGCTTCAACACCATCTTTAAATGCGGCTTCTCCATAGGTTTCGTAACCAGCAGATTCATACATGTTTGGCATGAATTGGTAGTTTGGTGCTGTATCCTTTTTACATGATACAGCCACTAAAATAACTGCTAATACTAATATTTTAATTAAGCTCTTCATCATTATTAATGCGCTTTATCAATTAAATTAATCTCAACTGCTCCAGTTTCTTTAAGCAAACTCTCAAGCTCTTCCTCATTTCCATCTACAGCAATTTCAATTAAAAAATGATCATCTGTAGTTCTTGGATCAGGATTTTCGGCATTTTTAAATGGCCACATTCTACTACGTAAGTAAAAAGTAATTACCATTAAATGCGCCGCAAAAAATACGGTTAACTCAAACATAATTGGCACGAATGCCGGCATATTCTCTATGTAGCTAAAACTTGGTTTACCACCAATGTTTTGAGGCCAATCTTCAATCATTATATAATTCATCATAACAATTGCAACCGTTAAACCTACTAAACCATACATAAAAGCTGTAATAGCTATACGTGTTGGTGCTAACCCCATAGCTTTGTCTAGTCCGTGAACTGGAAATGGTGTATATATTTCTTCAATGTGGTATCTTTCTGCCTTAACCTTTTTAACAGCAGACATCAATACATCATCATCTGTATAAATAGCGTGAATTACTTTAGATGCTTCCATTGCCTACGCTTCGTTTTTATTGTTAGTTACTTTATCTCCAGAGGTTCTTGCATCTGCTCCTGTCCCTACCAAACTATCACCTGCTTCTCTAATCTTTTTATATCGTTCTCCTGAAGATTTTAAAATAGTTTTCACCTCTGCTTGTGCAATTACAGGGAATGTTCTAGAGTATAATAAGAATAATACAAAGAAGAATCCTATAGTTCCAATAAAAATTCCAATATCTACAAATGTTGGAGAGAACATCGTCCATGATGATGGTAAGTAATCGCGGTGTAACGAGGTTACTATAATTACAAAACGCTCAAACCACATACCTATATTTACTACGATTGAGATAAAGAATGAGAACATGATACTTGTTCTTAATTTCTTAAACCACATAAATTGTGGAGAGAATACATTACAGGTCATCATCGCCCAATATGCCCACCAGTAAGGACCTGTTGCTCTGTTTAAGAATGCATATTGTTCGTATTCAACACCAGAATACCATGCAATAAATAACTCAGTTATATATGCTACACCTACTATAGAACCCGTAATCATGATTACAATGTTCATTAACTCGATGTGCTGTACTGTAATATAATCTTCAAGGTTACACACTTTTCTCATAATAATAAGAAGTGTATTTACCATCGCAAATCCTGAGAATACCGCTCCAGCAACGAAGTACGGAGGGAATATGGTCGTATGCCAACCTGGAATTACCGAAGTTGCGAAGTCAAACGATACGATAGTATGTACAGAAAGTACAAGTGGCGTTGCTAAACCTGCAAGTACCAAAGATACTTCTTCAAAACGTTGCCAATCTTTAGCACGGCCAGACCAACCAAAACTTAACAAAGAATATATTTTCTTTTGAAAAGGTTTTATAGCTCTATCACGTAGCATAGCAAAATCTGGTAATAAACCTGTCCACCAGAATACTAATGATACCGATAAGTATGTAGAAATCGCAAACACGTCCCAAAGTAATGGTGAGTTAAAGTTTACCCATAACGAACCAAATTGGTTTGGTATTGGTAACACCCAGTATCCTAACCAAGGACGACCCATGTGAATGATTGGAAATAAACCTGCTTGAACTACCGAGAAGATGGTCATCGCTTCTGCAGAACGGTTAATGGCCATTCTCCATTTTTGACGGAATAATAAAAGTACCGCAGAGATAAGTGTTCCTGCGTGACCAATACCAACCCACCAAACGAAGTTAGTAATATCCCAAGCCCAACCTACAGTTTTATTTAAACCCCAAGTTCCAATACCTGTTGATATGGTATATAAAATACATCCAATTCCCCAAAGAAAGGCTACTAGTGCTATAGAGAAAACTATCCACCATTGTTTATTTGCTTTTCCTTCTACTGGTTTAGCCACATCTACAGTAACATCGTGATATGATTTCTCGCCTGTAACTAAGGGTCTTCTAATAGGTGCTTCGTAATGAGACGCCATAATTATATAATTGATTCTTTAATTAGGTTATGCTTCAGTTGTATTTCTCACTTTTGTTTGATACATCACGTTTGGTTTTACGCCTACGTGCTCTAACAAGTGGTACATACGGTTATCTTCTTTAAGTTTTGCAACTTGACTTTCTTTATCGTTAATATCTCCAAAAACCATGGCGCCACTGCTACAAGCTGCAGAACATGCTGTTTGGAATTCACCATCTTTAATTTCTCGTCCGTCACGTTTTGCATCCAAAATGGTTTTTTGTGTTTTTTGAATACACATAGAACATTTTTCCATAACACCACGAGAACGAACCACAACATCTGGATTTAATACCATACGACCTAAATCATCATTCATATGATAATCAAACTCATCATTACCATTGTATAAGAACCAGTTGAAACGACGTACTTTATAAGGGCAGTTGTTTGCACAGTATCTCGTTCCAACACAACGGTTGTAAGCCATATGGTTTTGACCTTGACGACCGTGTGATGTTGCTGCCACAGGACAAACCGTTTCACAAGGTGCATGGTTGCAATGTTGGCACATTACCGGTTGGAAAGCAACTTGTGGGTTCACAGAAGCATGCTCCATTTCACCAAATTCACTTAACGAACTTCCTAAACCAGAAATATGTTCTTTTTTCTCATTATCACCTTCAAATGATTCTTCAGATGAGTAATATCTATCGATACGTAACCAGTGCATGTCACGGCTACGACGTACTTCTGTTTTTCCAACTACTGGTACATTATTTTCAGCGTGACAAGCAATAACGCATGCGCCACATCCTGTACAGGCATTTAAATCGATTGATAAGTTGAAATGATGCCCAATAGAACGGTCAAATTCATCCCATAAATCTACATCTGGCGACGTTACTGGAGTTTCTTTATGATTTAAAGAGACAACAGGAACCGCATTCCAGTGTTTTTTATCTTTGGTGTTGAAGATTTCCAAAGAAGTTTCTTTAATAATATCGCCACGACCCATTAAGGTATTGTGTAACTGTACTGATGCAAATTCATGCTCACCAGCTGCAGCTTCAATAGTCACGTTTTGTACCGTATTAAAGTTTTTATATAATGCATAGGCATTTACACCTGTTTGCATTTCTTCTTTTAAACCTTTTGTTTTTCCGTAACCAAGTGCTAACCCAACAGAACCCTTAGCTTGTCCTGGTTGAATCATAACTGGAGCAATTATGGCTGTTCCGTTTACAGTTACTTTAGCATAACTACCATTTAAAGCACCGTTTGCTACGTGCTTGTTCATTAAACCTAATACATCAGCATCGGCTTTTGAAATGGTTAAATAGTTATCCCAAGACGTTCTGGTAATAGGATCTGGAAACTCTTGTAACCATGGGTTATTGGCTTGTTGTCCATCACCCATACCTACTTTGGTATATAATGTTAATTCTAAACCCGATTTTTTTGCTGAAGCAGCTAATGCACTAGCAGCATTTCCTGAAGGCATTTCTGCTGAAGTTTCAGCGTCCGAAGTATTTTCAATTTCAGTAGCGATGGTTCCAACATAAACACCATCGTGCAATGCTTGGTTGAATGAGCTACCTCCTAATATGGTTGTTCCCCAAGCTTCTTTAATATAATCATGGTAAGAAACATCGTTTCCTGTCCATTTTAATAAAGCCTCTTGAAATTGTCTGGTATTGAATAACGGACGAATAGCTGGTTGCGTTAAAGCGTAATGCCCTTTTTTGATTTCAACATCACCCCAAGATTCTAAATAGTGAGGAGCTGCTGCTAGGTATTGCGTTTCTGAAGACGTTTCATCAACTTTAAGAGAAAACGCAATTGATAATTCTGTTTTCTTTAATCCTTCAGCAAAATCTGACGCATTAGGTAACGTGTAGATTGGATTAACACCACTCATGATGATGGCGCCAACCTTGCCTGCTTTCATATCGGCAACCAAACCTAAAACGGCTTGATCACTACCTTGTCTTGTTTTTATAGGTGTTTTTGGGTCGAATGCTTTACTCGCCAAAAACGCATTTATTTCTAAAGCAACAGTTTGTGCATTGACATCTTGAATTCCTGTAACTACAACACCTTCACTACCTGCTTTCTTTAATTGAGATGCTGCTTTTTTAACGGCATCTTCTATATGTGCTGGTAAACTTCCTGAAACAGAACCACCAACGACATAACTATATAATTTAGCTAAAGCTATTTTTTGTTCACTTGGTGTTAATGGCACACGTTTATCAGCGTTTGCTCCAGTTAAAGACATATTAGACTCAAACTGGATATGACGTGACATCTTACCGTTTTGAGGAATTCTGTTTTTTGAATATCCCGCATCAAAACCACCGCCTTGCCAATCACCTAAGAAATCGGCACCAACAGAAACAATGGTCATCACTTTAGATAAATCGTAATTAGCTAAACCGCGTTCTCCATATTTAGCTTGGTACGCATCTAATGCAGCCGATTCAGAAACAGCATCGTACACTACATGACGAACATTACCATATTTTTCTTTAAATTCTGAAATTAACTTACTTGTAGAAGGGCTCGCAAAAGTTTGTGTTAGTAACACAATTTCTTTACCAGCTGCCTTTATATCGGTTAATTTTTGATTGGTTTCTTTATCAAACGTACTCCAAGAAATAGAAGCATCTCCTTTTTTAGGGCCTTGAACTCTTAAACTATCGTACAAGCCTAAAACCGAAGCATTTACTCTAGCATTTGCACTACCATTGGTAACTGCTAAAGCGTTGTTTTCAATTTTAATGGGACGACCTTCACGCGTTTTTACTAAAACACTAGCAAAATCAAATCCATCTGCAATCGTTGTTGCGTAATAGTTAGCTACACCAGGAATAATCTCTTGAGGTTGAACTACGTAAGGAATAGATTTAACAACAGGACCTTCGCAAGCCGCTAAAGATGCAGCAGCTGTACTAAAACCTACATATTTTAAGAAATCGCGACGTGTTGTAGAGGTTGCTTCCAATGTATCTTTATCTCCTAAAAATTCATCAGTAGGAATTTGTTCTACAAACTCGTTTTGTTTTAGCGTCTCAACAATAGAACTATTCTCGTTTAGCTCTTCAACACTTTTCCAGTATTTCTTGTTTGATGACATATTATATAATTGAATTACTTCTTATTAATTTATTAATAGTGGCATTTACCACATTCTAAACCACCCATTTGAGCCTCAGTAACTTCTTTAACCCCATATTTCTTAGCCAATTGCTCATGAATTTTTTCATAATAAGCATTGTCTTTCATATTAACATTAGTAGTTCTGTGGCATTCTATACACCATCCCATAGTTAACGGAGCAAATTGACTAGCAACTTCCATTTCTTGGATAGGACCATGACAGGTTTGACACTCTAAACCAGCAACCGTAACGTGTTGTGAGTGGTTAAAGTAAACAAAATCCGGCAAGTTATGAATACGAACCCATTTCACAGGTTGTGAATTCCCAGTATATTTTTGTTCAGCATCATCCCAACCTGCTGCTTTGTACAGTTTTTTAATCTCACCATCATAAAATTCCTTGGAATGTTCTGGAGTTGTTTCTCCATTGTATTCATAAATTGATTTATGACAGTTCATACAAACATTTAAAGACGGAATACCTGAAGTTTTACTTGTTCTTGCAGAGGAGTGGCAGTATTTACAATCGATACCATTATCCCCGGCATGAATTTTATGTGAAAAATGAATAGGCTGTACCGGTTGGTAACCTTGATCAACTCCTACTTGCATGAAATATCCATATACAAAATAGGCACTAGACAATAAAAAGAATATGGCAACAACCAACATTAAAAATTGGTTCTGAACAAATGCTTTCCAAAGTGGTGTTCTCTTTGCTTCTTCTGGCAATTCAATATTCTGTGCCGAAGCAAAACGACGCAATGTTTTGTTTACTAAATAGAGTCCAGCAGCTAATAATATGAATAGGATTGCTAAAGCACCTAATATAATTTCGTTTGAAATACCTCCTGTTGAAGAAGTAGTTTCTGTAGGTACAGCAGCTCCTGTAGCATTGGCAGGTTCTTCGGTTTTCACCTCGGCAGTATAAGCAAGAATATTATCAATATCTTCATTTGATAATTGTGGAAACGCTGTCATAGCAGCTCCTCCAAACTCATTATACACCTTGTTTGCATAAGCGTCTCCAGATTTGATAAGTCCTGAACTATTATGAACCCAGTTATAAATCCATTCCTTATCCAAACCTTGCTCATCAGCTAAACGCACTTCTACATTACGTAAAGCAGGCCCTGTCATTTTCTTATCAAGTTGATGACAGGCTGCACAATTGGCATTAAATAATGATTTCCCTTTTGCTGGATCTCCTTGAGCAGAAAGCGAGGTTGTAAACGCTAATAATAAAACTAAGCTAACACGAAGAATGTTTACGCTTAATCTACGGTGAATCACCTTTCTCATATTGTTGGTCAAATTAACTTCTAAACTTTGGTATGATTTTTTCATTTAACAAATTGAAAAAAAATACAGTTAAAAAAATCTCTGGCAAAAGTAATACTTAAAGTCGATTTGCGAAATGTTAGAGAACTGTTAATTGGTAATTTAGAGGGATTCTAAATAATAAAAACAACTTAATTTAAGTTTATAACGTATACATTTGTATAAATATATTTGAAAATGAAATTATTGAATTTAAAAATTAGCGCTTTAAGTATTTTAGCTTTTATTACAGCTTCAAACTATTGTTTGGCACAACAAGGAACTGTTGTTGTAAATCAGGACAAAAAAATAACCACTTTACTAGAGGTTAAAAAGGAAATGAATAAAAACGAGAGCGATTCTGACAGATATAAAATACAGATATACTCAGGAAATCATCGTCCTAGTGCCGAGGCTGCGCAAAGAGAATTTAACTCAAATTTTGCCGATTGGAAAGCTTCCATTGAATACGAAACACCAAATTTCAAAATTTGGGCAGGCAATTATAGAACGCGTTTAGAAGCTGATAGAGCCTTGAAAAAAATTAAAAGTAAATTTCCAAATGCCTTTATTTTCAAGCCTAAAAAATAACCTTACATATTTAAAAACATTCGTGTTCAATTAAAGATTCAAGACCGCTTTGCTAAAAGAAAATAGAATAAAGAAAAGAGACAAGAGAAAGATAGACTAAAGACGACAAACTGATTTACTTTTCTGTTTTAGTACTAGCTAAAATTCAATTTGACATTCAAGTGTTTAAATAGTTAAATAAATAAAAATGCGATATCATTACTAAACCTTAGTTCAGGTTGATAAACGTAACTTTTAACAGTTTAACCGTGTAATTGTTGAATCGTGTATCACAAACTTCTTCGGTACAAACTCTGAATTTTGAACTTTAAACATCTAACTTCGTTAAAATTTATATCGAATTATATCGAAACTCACGTTAATTATTACAAAAAGCTAGACCACAAACTAGTAAACTCTTTAAAAAAGCCATTATCACTTTGTTTACAATGAATTGTAAAAGTTTCGTCTGACAGCAATGATTTATAAAACAAAAAAGCGACCAATTTGGTCGCTTTTTATATTTTATAGGAATATGAAAGTTGCTTATTTAAGTTTCTTTTTAACCTCAACCTCATGGAATGCTTCAATAATATCGCCTTCCTGTATGTCATTGTAGTTTTTAATTTGCATACCACAATCAAAACCTTTGGTTACTTCTTTAGCATCATCTTTAAATCGTTTTAACGACGCTAATTCTCCAGTAAACACAACAACCCCATCTCTAATTAATCTAACCTTAGAATTTCTTAGGATTTTTCCATTAGTTACCATACAACCTGCAATACTACCAATTTTAGTAACTTTAAAGATTTCCCTAATTTCTGCTGTACCTGTAATCTCTTCTTTAAATTCTGGAGATAACATACCTTCCATAGCGTCTTTAAGATCGTTTATGGCATCATATATAATAGAGTATGTTCTGATATCAATTTCTTCTTTATCGGCAATACTTCTTGCATTTCCAACGGGACGTACATTAAATCCAATAATAATCGCATCGGAAGCAGATGCTAATAACACATCACTTTCAGTAATGGCTCCAACACCTTTATGTAAAATATTTACTTGAATCTCTTCAGTTGATAGTTTTTGGAACGAATCGGTTAATGCTTCCACAGAACCATCCACATCACCTTTAAGAATGATATTCAATTCTTGGAAATCACCTAATGCAATACGACGACCAATTTCATCTAAGGTAATATGACGTTGTGTTCTAACCGATTGCTCGCGTTGTAATTGTGCACGTTTTGAAGCAATTTGTTTTGCTTCACGCTCATCTTCAAATACATTAAATTTATCACCTGCTTGTGGCGCGCCATCTAAACCTAATATAGACACTGGTGTTGAAGGTCCTGCAGCAACTACACTATTACCGCGTTCGTCCTGCATGGCTTTAACTTTACCACTATTTTTTCCTGCCAACACATAGTCTCCCACTTTAAGTGTCCCTGCTTGCACTAAAATAGTTGCAACATAACCACGTCCTTTATCTAAAAACGCTTCTACAACAGTACCTAAAGCCGGTCTATTTGGGTTTGCCCTAAGCTCTAATAATTCGGCTTCAAGCAATACTTTTTCCAATAATTCTTTAACACCTGTTCCTACTTTTGCAGAAATATCGTGCGATTGGATTTTTCCTCCCCAATCTTCTACCAACAAATTCATTTGTGCCAATCCTTCTTTAATTTTTTCAGGATTTGCAGCTGGTTTATCAATTTTATTTATGGCGAAAACAATAGGAACTCCTGCTGCTTGTGCATGGGCAATAGCTTCTCTTGTTTGTGGCATGATATCATCATCTGCCGCTGCTACAATAATCGCAATATCGGTTACTTGTGCACCACGAGCACGCATCGCGGTAAACGCTTCGTGACCCGGTGTATCTAAGAAGGCTATTTTCTGTCCATTATCCAATTCAACACCATAGGCTCCAATATGTTGTGTAATGCCTCCAGATTCTCCAGCAATCACATTTTCTTTACGAATGTAATCTAAAAGTGATGTTTTACCATGATCTACGTGACCCATTACGGTTACAATGGGCGCTCTTGGTTTTAAATCTTCTTCGCTATCTTCAAAAACCTCAATGGATTCTTCAATGTCTGCGGTTACAAATTCTACTTCATATCCGAATTCTTCTGCCACAATTGATAGTGTTTCAGCATCTAAACGCTGATTCATGGTTACCATCATTCCAAGTGACATACACGCCGAAATAATTTGGGTAACTGGTACATCCATCATGGTTGCCACTTCGCTTGCCGTAACAAACTCAGTAACCTTAAGAATTTTACTTTCTGCTGCTTCTTGCTCTAAATTTCTTTCCGTTTGATCTCTATGTAGATCTCTTTTGTCTCTTCTATATTTAGCGCCTTTACCTTTAGATGATTTTCCTTGAAGTTTTTCTAAAGTTTCACGGACTTGTTTTTTAACATCCTCTTCACTAGGATCTTCTTTAACAATAGGACGTCTTGCTTGTCCTGGTTTGTTACCTTTAAAGCGGTCGTTACCTGGTTTGCTAGCATCGCCACCCCTATTGTCACCACCTTGTTGCGGACCTCCAACTTTACTGATACGTCTTCGCTTTTTCTTATTAGCTGAAGCACCAGCATCGCCAGGTTTCGCGTCGGCTTTCTTTTCTTCTTTCTTTTTCTTAGGCTTATTAAATTGAGATAAGTCAATTTTATCACCTGCTATTTTAGGACCACTAAGTATTTGGTATTTAGTTTTTACCCTTTCTTCAGTAATTAATTCACCTTCAGAGTTCGTTATCTGTTTTTTGGGCTCAACATCTTTTTTAGGTTCAGGTGTAGCTTCCTCTTTAGGCTTAGAAGTTTCTGGTTTAACTTCTTTCTTTGCCTCATCAGGAACTTGAGGCTTAACTTCTTCTTTTACAGGTTCTTTTTCAACAGGTTTTTCTACAACCTCTTCTTTAGGAACCTCAACCGCTTTCTCCTCTTGCTTTGCGGCAACAGGTGTTTCTTCAGTTTTTTTAGGATCTAAATCAATTTTCCCAACCTGTTTTGGTCCAGAAAGTATTTTAGAGGCTTTTATTATTTCTTCTTTTCTGGCTGATTCTTTTTGCTTTTCTTCAATTTCACGTTCTCTTTGCTCACGTAGCACCTCTTTTTCTTTCAATTTTGCTTCACCAACTTCTTTAGATGCTACTTTTTTATTAGCATCTGTCTGAAATTCGTTTGAAAGAATTACATGTACTTCTTCTGAAATTTTAGTATTCGGACTTTTTTCAATATCAACCCCTTTTGATTCTAAAAAATCAACTGCGCGGTCAATAGAAATATTGAGTTCCCGTAATACTTTATTTAATCTAATTGTGTCAGCCATAAATTGCCTTTAAAATACTCAAATATAGTTATTCTTCAAATTCTTCCCTAAGAATTCTAATAACGTCTTTAATTGTTTCTTCTTCTAAATCTGTTCTTTTCACTAAATCGTTTACATCTTGCTCTAAAATACTTTTTGCAGTATCCAATCCAGCTTTACTAAACTCTTCAATAATCCATCCCTCTATTTCGTCAGAGAATTCTCTTAACTCTACATCTTCTTCTGCACCTTCTCTAAATACATCTATTTCATAACCAGTTAATTGACCTGCCAAACGAATGTTATGACCACCTCTACCAATGGCTTTACTTACTTCTTCTGGTTTTAAAATAACTTCAGCACGTTTTGTCTCTTCGTTAATTTTTATTGAAGTAACTCTAGCTGGACTTAACGCTCTTGTTATGTATAATTGTAAATTATTTGTATAATTAATTACATCAATATTTTCGTTACCCAATTCACGTACAATCCCATGAATTCTTGAACCTTTCATACCAACACATGCTCCCACAGGGTCAATTCTATCATCATACGAATCTACCGCTACTTTTGCTTTTTCACCAGGTATTCTAACGACGTTTTTAATAGTGATTAAACCGTCGAAAACCTCTGGTATTTCTTGTTCGAAAAGCTTTTCTAAGAAAGCGGGAGAGGTTCTAGACATGATGATGGTTGGCTTAGCACCTTTTAACTCAACGCTATCAACAACACCTCTTACATTATCTCCTTTTCTAAAGAAATCTGATGGTATTTGTTTTTCTTTAGGAAGCACAATTTCGTTACCTTCATCATCCAATAAAATAACAGCTCTGTGACGAATATGATGCACCTCTGCTGTGTAAATTTCGCCAATTAAATCTTTAAATTGCTTAAAAACGATGGTGTTATCGTGTTCATGAATTTTAGAAATAAGGTTTTGACGTAATGCTAAAATAGCTCGTCTTCCTAAATGAATAAGCTTCACTTCTTCAGACACCTCTTCTCCTACTTCAAAATCTGGCTCGATTTTACGCGCTTCCGACAAGGAAATTTCTTGGTTTGGTTCTTCAACCTCACCATCTGCAACAACAACTCTATTTCTCCAAATTTCTAAATCACCTTTATCAGGGTTTACAATAATATCGAAATTATCGTCGTCGCCATACTTCTTTTTTAAGGCACTTCTAAACACATCCTCTAAAATCGCCATTAACGTTACTCTGTCAATTAGCTTATCGTCTTTGAATTCTGAAAAAGATTCAATTAACGCGATATTCTCCATAACTCCTATTGAATTAAAATTTAATCATAACTTTTGCTTCTACAATATCTTCGTAAGCGATATCCGCTTGCTTCTTTACTGTTACCTTCCCTTTACCTATCGGCTTTGGTTCTCTAACTTTCCACTCTAATGTAATATTTGTATCGGTTGCTTTTGCAAGTACGCCTTCAAATTTTTCTGAAGCCGTCCTTACCGTTAGCTCTCTTTTCAAATTCTTACTATATTGTCTTTTATTTATTAAGGGTGATGCAGCTCCTGCCGACATCACTTCTAAAGAAAAATCGTGTTCTTCTCTATCCAAATTATGCTCTATAGCTCTGCTAATAAACATGCAATCTTCAACTAAAACGCCGTTATCGCCATCAATAACAATATTAATATGATTATCCCCTTGAATTGAGAAATCAATTAAAAACAAATCTGGTCGTTCTATTAACGCAGCGTCTAATAAATTTTTAACGTTAGTTTTAAACATTTTTTTTATGAAAAGAGGGGACTTTCCGTCCCCTCTTTCTTTAGTTTTAGCCTTTCAACGGTGCAAATATATAATATTTTATTGATTTTTAAAGTAATATTTCATAAATTTAGGAGTATCTTACTTATAAAATTATGAAAAAAATACTTGTCCCCACCGACTTTTCTACTCAAGCTGAAAACGCATTAAAGGTAGCCGCACAATTAGCCAAAAAGCATGATTGTGAACTTTATTTACTGCATATTCTTGAAGCGCCACTGCAAACCGTAGACCCTATGAGTTCTTATAACGACTTGCCTGAAGCCATGTTTTTTATGAAAATAGCACACAAGCAATTTGAAGAATTAAAAGAGAAAGACTACTTAAAAGGCCTGGTAATACACGAGCATGTAGAGTTTCATGAAATATTCAAGGGGGTTTTTCATGTTTGTAAAAAAAACCAAATAGACTTGATTGTTATGGGTTCTAACGGCGCAAGTGGTTTAAAGGAAATGCTTATTGGCAGTAATACCGAAAAAGTGGTTCGTACCTCTGAAACACCTGTACTTGTTATTAAAAATGAGCATAAAACATTCCAAACCAAACACTTTGTTTTTGCATCTGATTTTGACGAGGAAAGCATAGCACCTTTTAAAAAAGCCATGGCATTTGCCAATCTTTTTGGCTCTAAAATGCACTTACTTATGGTGAACACGCCTAATCATTTTATTACATCCCACGATGCCCAAAGTAGAATACAAAATTTTATTAAAGATATCAAAATGCCCAATTACTCTATTAACATTTACAATGACGTGACTATTGAAACGGGCATTATGAACTTTTCGCAATCTATTAATGCAGACTTTATTGGCATGAGTACCCATGGCAGACGGGGCATTTCCCATTTCTTTAACGGCAGCATTAGCGAGGATTTAGTAAACCACGCCAAACGACCCGTGATGACATTCAAAATTTAAAAACAATCATTTTTAAACTTTCGCCACAAAAAAAATCCTGACTCAAAACAGAATCAGGATTTACAATTATGTTGGCTTACTAGGGCTCGAACCTAGACTCTTCTGGACCAAAACCAGACGTGTTGCCAGTTACACCATAAGCCAATGTGTAATTGAGGGTGCAAATTTAGTACAAAGTTTTATTTTCACAAGCATTTTTTTGAAAAAATAATTACCAATACTTAACGTTTACTAAAAAACGTACTAAATACCATATTTATTATTAAATTCGCCTCAGTAAATAAATACAAATAATTTTTTATGACCAATTTTAATTTTAAAAAATGGAATACCTATTTAGGATGGTTCACTTTTTTAATAGCTCTTGTAACATACGGATTAACAGTAGAACCCACTGTAAGTTTTTGGGATGCTGGCGAATATATTTTAACTTCGGCTAAATTACAAGTAGGACACCCACCTGGTGCACCTTTCTTTCAAATGCTAGGCGCCTTTTTCTCTATGTTTGCTTTAGAGCCCTCGCAAGTTGGTTTTATGATGAATATGATGAGTGCCGTATCTAGTGCCTTCACCATTCTTTTTATGTTTTGGACTATTACCCTCCTTTTAAAAAAAATAATTGAACATAAAAATGACATCACTAAAGAGAAAGCCATAGCTATTTTAGGTAGTGGTGTTGTGGGAAGTTTGGCTTTTACATTTACCGATTCCTTTTGGTTTAACGCTGTAGAAACTGAGGTGTATGCCATGGCTACATTAATTATGGCAGTTATGTTTTGGCTTGGGCTACGTTGGGAACAAGACATGCACAAACCCAGAGGAAACCGTTGGCTTATTTTAATTGCCTTTATTATTGGACTTTCTTTTGGGGTGCATTTTATGGGCTTATTAACCATACCTGCTATCGGACTTATTTACTACTTTAAAAATTACAAAACCATTACCATTAAAAACTTCATTGTTGCCAATGTGGTTTCAGTTGCTATATTATTATTCATTTTTAAACTATTGGCACCAAATATTCTTAAAATATTTAGTGTTTTTGAAATCTTCTTTGTTAACTCTATTGGGCTTCCTTTCAATTCGGGGTCTATTATTGCGGGTATTTTATTGGTAGGCATTATTTATTACGGATTAAATTATACGCATAAAAAAGGCATGGTGCATGTCAATACGGGCATTTTATGCGTTACCTTTATTATTGTTGGGTTCTCAACATGGTTATTACTTCCCATACGCGCCAATGCCAACGTGGTTATTAATGAAAACAACCCATCGAGTGCCAGGGAATTATTAGCCTATTATAATTTAGAACAATATCCTGAAACACACTTGTTTTACGGACCACAGTTTACCGACCAATATGCTTATTTGGATGAAAACAATCCGTATGTAGATGACAAACCTAAATACGAAAAAGATGAAGCTAAAGGCAAATACGTTATTGTAAACAATTATAAAAATGCAAAGCAAAACTACAATTCCAAACATGCTTCCATTCTTCCGCGTATGTGGAGTGCAGAACATGCCGAAAACTACATGATGTTTTCTGGGTTTTTAGACTTTAAGCTAAAACCAGAATACCAAATGGAAAACGAATTGCGAACTACTGTCACTAATTTTAAAAATGAAGCTGCTAAAGGTGCGGTCGATTATGAAGATTACAACAACTTTTTAAAGCGTTTTAAAAGTTATATCGATATTGAAAAACCGGGTCTTTGGGAAAACATAACCTACATGTTCGAATACCAATTAGGCTATATGTACTGGCGTTATTTTATGTGGAATTTTTCAGGACGACAAGACGATATTCAAGGAAAGTATGACAATCACGGAAATTGGATAACGGGCATAAAACCATTAGATGAAAAGCTTTTAGGGCTGTCTCAAGACAATTTGCCAAGTGATGTTAAAAATAACAAGGCAAGAAACACATATTACCTATTACCGCTCATTTTGGGTCTAATAGGCTTCTTCTTTTTATTCAACATAGACAAAAAACTATTTTGGATCTTATTAGTGTTTTTTCTTTTTACAGGAGTCGCCATACAGGTTTATACCAACGTACGCCCTTTTGAACCACGTGAGCGCGATTACTCGGTAGTTGGCTCGTTTTATGTGTTCGCCATTTGGATTGGCTTTGGGGTATATGCCTTATTTGATGCCTTAAAGAAATACGCTTCACCTAAACTTTTGGCTCCCATAATATCTGTTATCTGTTTAATATTAGTCCCTGGTATTTTAGCCGCAAACAATTGGGACGACCATGACCGATCAGACAAATACACTGCCAGATCTATGGCAAAAATGTATTTGGATTCTTGTGAAGAAAACGGTATTCTATTCACCATTGGTGATAACGACACCTTTGCGCTTTGGTACGCCCAGGAAATTGAAGGCTACAGGACCGATGTTCGCGTCGTAAATACCAGCTTGTTTCAAACGGATTGGTACATAGACCAAATGAAACGTAAAGCCTATGAAAGCAAACCGATTCCTTCACAACTAACACACGATTTATACAAATACGGCACCAATGATTATATTATTATTGAACCCGTTGTGAAAGACACTTTACAATTAAAACAGTTTTTAGATTTTATTGCAAGTAACAACCCTAAAACCAAATATAAATATATATTAGAACAAAAAGGCGTTGATATTTCGCAAGTTAGACAGCAAGATTTGGATGCGAGCTATTTACCAACCGAGTTTTTAAGAATTCCGGTAAATAAAGAAAACGCCTTAAAATCTGGCATTGTAAGCCCTAAAGACGCCGATAAAATAGTACCGCATATTGACATAAAAATAAGTGGAGGTGCTTTATACAAAAACCGATTATTAATGCTCGATATTGTCGCTAACAATAATTGGAAACGCCCTATTTACTTTACCGGCGGAAGCTTTGGCGATGATGATTATCTTTGGATGAAAGACTACTTGCAACTAGATGGTATGTGCTATAAACTGGTTCCTATAAAGACCCCTATAAATAAATCAAACCCGTTTGATATGGGACGCGTTGACAGTGACCTGATGTATAACAAAGTAAAAAAATGGGATTGGGGCAATAGCGGTAGTCCAGATATATATCATGACCCTGAAACACGCAAAAATTCCATTTCCTACAGAGGTAATTTAGCCCGATTAATTGAACAATTGCTTACTGAGAAAAAATTAGATAAGGCAGAAAAAATTGCAGACATCGCCATGACCAACATGCCTGTTGAGTATTTTGGATACTACACGCTGTTAGAGCCTTATGTTAGTGCCTATTACGAAGTAGGCAACAAAGAAAAAGCACAAAAGCTCTTTAAAGAGGTAGCTAAAAAATATCAAGAGAATTTATACTATTATAGTACATTAAAAAGGGCTAATCAAGAGCGATTCTTTGAAGATATTTATACAGACATTGAGCGCTATAAAGGGCTATTAAATATTTTAGTGAAATACGACCCCTCCTTTGCAGAAAAAGAAGGCGATGTATTCAACAATCATTTAATGCTATTTAAGCACTTTTACGGAGGTCAACCTGAAAAACAAAATACTGTTCCAAAAACTGAAATAGATTTACCAATTTCCGATAGCAGTATCGATTTAACTACTGAATAAGGGATGACCTTAACGCCAGTAAAAACACCGTTAGTTGCCAAAAAGATGTTCCCAAACTATGTTTGGGACATCCCAACTAATGATAAGGTTTTGTATCTTACATTTGATGATGGTCCCACCCCGGAAATCACCAATTGGACATTAAATACCTTAAAGGAATACAACGCAAAAGCTACTTTTTTTTGCATTGGAAACAATATTGAAAAACATCCCGAAATCTTTCAAAATATTCTAAACGAAGGACATGCCATTGGCAACCACACAAATAACCATATTAAAGGCTGGAAAACAAAGGCGAAAGACTACCTTGAAAACACTTTAGAAGCTGAAAATGTTATAACGAATCAAATTCAGGATTCGAAATTCAGAATTAAGAATTTTTTCCGTCCACCTTACGGACAGATAACACCCAAACAAGGGAAAAAACTCCTAGAATTAAACTACAAAATAATTATGTGGGATGTACTCTCTTTTGATTGGGATAAAGACGTATCGAAAGAAACGTGCTTAAAAAATGTGACTTCAAATGCAACCAACGGAAGTATCGTAGTATTTCATGATAGTATAAAAGCCTCAAAAAACATGCAATATGCATTACCAAAAGTAATGGAATATTATAGTGAAAAAGGATTTGTATTTAAATCTTTAGAATTTTGATTATTCGTTTTTTATATAATAAAGAAGCAACTAATTAATGCTAATTGGTTTTGCGTTAGGGATTACTCATGCATATTATTTTAAATTGATGAAATCGTGAATGCTATGCATTTGAAGTGGAAAGCCCACAGCGAGGTACGAGCGAGGACTTGTAGCCCTTCGTCTGCGCTCAGTGTAAACTACAAGCCCGACCTTTAGGGAACGCCCTAAAAAATATAAAAAAAGAGATTCCTGCCTTCGCAGGAATTAAACATACTTTTGAATGATACCAATAAGCGTATTCGCATCTTGCTCACCGCTTTGGCGCCATTTCATTTCGCCATCTTTATAAATAATTAATGTTGGTAATGTTTTTACACGCAACGCTTCGGCAAGCTCTTGGTTTTTTTCAACATCAATTTTAATCACTTTAGCCTTATCGCCAAGTGCAGCAGCCACATCCCTTAAAACGGCATGCATTGCTGTAGATTGATCATTCCAATCCGTGAAAAATTCTAACAAAACAGGAATTTCTACATCAATTAGTTCCCCAAATTTTGACATACTCTATTGTTTATTAGTCAAATGTACTATACAAACCTACGCAATTTTTCGAAAATATCAATAAACACGGTATTTATAATGCATTATTATAAAATTAAGCAATTACTTTGTATAATAAAAACCTAAAATATTAGGTCGTACTTGCCCCCTTTTTAAGTTCAATTACCGTAATCTCGGGCCATATCCCCACACGTCCTGGAAATGCCAAATAGCCAAACCCTCTATTCACATTGATGTACTGCCCCATTTCTTCGTAAATGCCTGCCCAATATTTGTAACGCCATTTTACGGGGCTCCACTTAAACCAACCCGGTATTTCAATACCAAACTGCATACCATGGGTATGACCACTTAGTGTTAAGTGGTAATGATAATCATCATCTATCACAACTTTTTCCCAATGGGTTGGATCGTGACTCATTAAAATTTTAAAATCGTCTTTTTTAATTCCAGAAGCAGCTTGCTGTAAATCACCCGCTTGTTTAAAACCACCTGTGCCCCAATTCTCAACACCAACCAAAGCAATACGTTCGCCATCTTTTTCTAAAAAACGGCTTTCATTCAATAATAAATCGAAACCAATTTGCTTTTGAATGGCTTTTAAATCTTCCAAGTTTTGATGTTTAGCAGCTTCAGAACTCCAAGTCACATAATCGCCATAATCATGGTTTCCCAATACCGAAAACTTACCGTCTTTAGCATGTAGCTTATTAAAAATGTCTAGATAGGGATGCATTTCTTCAGCTTTATTGTTTACCATATCGCCCGTAAACAGAATGACATCACTTTGTTGGTCATTAACCAAACTCACGGCATATTCAACTTTCTCTACATCATCAAAACTTCCCGAATGGATATCGCTTAACTGGGTTATTTTATAGCCATCGAATGCACTGGGTAAATCTTCAAAAGTTAAGGTGTATTTTAAAACTTTAAAATTATACTTGCCCTTATAAATACCATATAAAACAGATGCCAACGGAATGGCCGCTATACCAAATACAATCTGACTAACAAACTGCCTGCGTGATGCAAAATAATTCCCTTTAGCAGTATCTCCCTCGGTAAAATAACGATAAATAGCTTGTGGCACTCTAAAAACATCTTCGGCAAACATGCCTAAAAAAAGAATCATTTTGGGAATTAAAATCGCTATAAAAAATCCAAAAGCATAGGCATGAGCATGAGAAAAGCCATCACTTCTGTTAAAACCATAATAGTTAAAAACAAAATTTCCAATAACTAATATAGAAATAACCCAATACGATAAATGGAACCAGTTATTCTTTGAGATTGTTTTAAATACCTGAAAAGCATATAAATCCAGAATAAAGAAAATAACAAGAAAAATAATCCAACGAAGCATAACTACAAAATTAGGTTGTAAAGTTACTCATTTCGTATTTTGATTTTCTTATGAAACTGTTAAACGTTTGATTTCAATTTCTAAGTTAAAATTTCATCAATCGTAACATCGCAAACCCTAAATCAAAAATACTTTTCGTAGTTTTGGTTTCTTGTCTGTTCGAGCGCAGTCGAGAACTCATTTAACACCTTAAAATATTAAAAAACCTCTCGACTGCGCTCGAGGTGACAAGATGGTTTCACCTTAGAAACTGTTTAAGTTTTGTTTATTGATGCTTTTTTGAATTATTTTTGGATCAAATGAGGCGGATTTTTTTCAAATAGCAGAGCTATTAGAAAAAAAATTCAACGAAATATGGGTTAAAAAGAAACAAAAAATGGCTTTTAGATAAAATTTAAACAGTTTCTTAATATATTCAATAACAATGTCCGATCAAAAACGTCTTTTTTTAGTTGATGCTTATGCTTTAATTTTCCGTGGGTATTATGCCTTTATAAAAAACCCAAGAGTCAATTCTAAAGGTGTTGACACGTCTGCTATTATGGGTTTTATGAAC
Organism: Mariniflexile sp. HMF6888; assembly: GCF_044335535.1. Classification (NCBI taxonomy): domain Bacteria; kingdom Pseudomonadati; phylum Bacteroidota; class Flavobacteriia; order Flavobacteriales; family Flavobacteriaceae; genus Mariniflexile; species Mariniflexile sp. HMF6888. The sequence continues at coordinate 859,831 of NZ_JBIQVZ010000001.1, forward strand.
TCCCTTTTAGATGTCATTAAACGCGAACGCCCCGACCATTTAGCCGTATGCTTTGATAATGGTGGAAGCGTTGATAGAGTTGAACTATTTGAAGCCTATAAAGCCAATAGGGACGCAACACCTGAAGCTATAAAAATTGCCATTCCTTATATTCAAGACATTTTAAAGGCCATGCACATACCCATTATGACAAAAGAAGGATTTGAAGCCGACGATGTCATAGGAACCCTTTCTAAACAAGCCGAAAAAGAAGGCTATAAAACCTTTATGGTAACGCCCGATAAAGATTTTGCTCAATTGGTGTCCGAAAACATTTTTATGTACCGCCCTGTTTTTGGAGGTGGTTATGAAACTTGGGGGATCCCCGAAGTACAAAAAAAATTCGAGGTAACCGACCCTCTACAAGTGATTGATTTTCTTGGAATGATGGGCGACTCTAGCGATAACATTCCTGGGTTACCTGGTGTTGGCGAAAAAACAGCTAAGAAATTTTTAGCGCAGTATGGCAGTATGGAAAACCTACTAGCCAATACCCACGAGCTAAAAGGTAAAATGAAAGAAAACATTGAAGGCGCTAAAGAATTGGGCTTACTTTCAAAAAAGCTGGCAACCATCATGCTAGATGTTCCAGTAACTTTTCATGCCAAGGATTTTGAATTGGATCAACCGGATCTTCCAAAAGTTACCGAAATTTTTCAAGAGTTGGAGTTTCGTCAATTACTTGCAAATTTTGAAAAAACGTTTGCTGTGGAAGCAGCGTCAACCGAAACAACTTCAACTTCAAATAAAATAGAAACAAGAGTGACACCCAAAGAGACATCTTCTGCAGGTGCTGGGCAGTTTTCGTTATTCGGTGGCGACATATCTACTTCAGAAAAGACAGAAACTGTTTCAGAATTCACTCGGAAAACAGCCGCAACCACCTCACATTTTTACCAAAGTGTAGCCTCTGGTATGGCAACCAAACTATTCATTAAAAATTTAATGAACCAAACGTCAGTTTGCTTTGACACCGAAACAACCAATATAAACCCCATAACAGCACAATTGGTAGGTATTGCTTTTTCGTGGGAAGTTGGAAAAGGGTTTTATCTTCCGTTTCCTGAAGACCAAAACGAAGCCCAAGAACTTATAGAGCAATTACGTCCGTTTTTTGAAAGTGAAAACATTGAGAAAATTGGGCAGAATTTAAAATACGATATCAAGGTTTTAGCCAAATACAATATTGAAGTAAAAGGAAAACTCTTCGATACCATGTTGGCACATTATTTAATTAATCCAGATATGCGTCATAATATGGACGTGTTGGCAGAAACCTATTTAAATTATTCGCCAATTTCTATTGAAGTACTCATTGGTAAAAAAGGCAAAAACCAACTTTCGATGCGCGACGTTCCATTAGAGAAACAAACCGAATACGCTGTTGAAGATGCCGATATCACCCTGCAACTTAAAGAACATTTTGAAAAAGAATTAGGTGAAGCCAACACCCAAAAACTGTTTGATGATATTGAAATTCCGTTGCTTCGTGTGCTGGCCGCTATGGAATTGGAAGGCATTAATTTGGATGAAAAATTCTTGAATTCACTTTCAGAACAACTTGAAAATGATATAAAATCTTTAGAAACCAAAATTTACGCAGAAGCAGGTGAGGAATTCAACATTGCATCACCAAAACAATTAGGCGATATCTTGTTTGACAAATTAAAATTGGTCGATAAACCAAAGAAAACCAAAACCGGACAGTATGCCACTTCCGAAGATATTTTAAGCTATTTGGCAAAAGACCATGCCATTATTCAGCATATCTTAGATTTTAGAGGGCTATCAAAACTAAAAAGCACTTATGTGGATGCTTTACCAACACAGGTAGAACCTTCAACAGGGCGTGTCCACACCGATTATATGCAAACTGTAGCTGCTACCGGGCGACTTTCAAGTAATAACCCGAATCTTCAAAACATTCCAATTCGTACCGAACGCGGGCGTCAAGTACGCAAAGCATTCATTCCGCGAAGCGAAGACTATGTCTTATTAGCTGCCGATTATTCGCAAATAGAACTTCGCATTATTGCTGCTTTAAGCAAGGAAGAAACCATGATTAACGCCTTTAAAAATGGAGAAGATATTCATGCCAGTACCGCTTCAAAAGTATTTAATGTTCCTATTGAAGAAGTCACCCGCGAACAACGTAGCAATGCTAAAACCGTGAATTTCGGAATTATATATGGCGTTTCCGCTTTTGGGTTAAGCAACCAAACCAATTTAAGCAGAAGCGAATCAAAAGAATTGATTGATACTTATTATATGACCTATCCAAAGCTTAGAAGTTTTATAAGTGAGCAAATCGATTTTGCACGTGAAAACGGCTATGTTCAAACGGTTTTGGGCAGACGCCGCTATTTAAACGACATCAATTCCAGAAACGCCGTGGTTAGAGGTGCTGCCGAACGTAATGCGGTAAATGCGCCTATACAAGGTAGTGCTGCCGATATTATAAAAATAGCCATGATCAAGATTTACGAGAAACTCCAAACTGGAAATTTTAAAACAAAAATGTTGTTGCAGGTGCATGATGAGTTGGTTTTTGATGTGTATAAACCTGAATTGGAAACCATCAAAACGTTGGTTAAGACCGAAATGGAAAATGCCTATAAACTGGAAGTGCCATTAGATGTGGATTTGGGTGTTGGTAATGATTGGTTGGAGGCGCATTAATTAGTCCCTAAAAAAGCTCTTTAAGAAGAACAATGCAGAAGTATATCCGTAACAAATAATTTGTTGGAGAGCTATACTAATCCCCTGAATTTTGTTTTAGTACATGACAAAAATTGAAGCGTGTCTAGTCCATAATAGTAGAAAAGAGAGGGGATTGTCAAGAAAATCGAGATCAAAGTCTCTTTACACAAAATAACCTTAATTCTCTCTTTTTGTTCTTTCTGGTTAACACCTCTAAAATAGTGGATTGTAAACTTAAGCCGGTAACTGTTGCACAAGCCCATAATTTCATAAAAACAGAATACTAAAACGCCCATTTTAAGGGGGGTTGTTGTTTTTAAATAGGTATTACAATTAAATTCAAGATGACTATATGGGCTTATAATGGCGTCTATAATAGCCTTAAAACGATAAAATAGAGAACGTAGACTTGCCACGCCACTCTTACTGTGTTTCTCAATGAATTTCAGGTACTTTTTAAGGTTTATAGGCAATAGCAGAAAGCTGCATGCACTTATTGGCCTGATCAATTCCAATGGTATTGACTTTATTTAGACCCATAAACTGTATGAGTGTTCCTAATAGGGGTTCTACAGGACTCTAATTTTCAACAGAACACTTGGTAAATAAAATTTCCCGTTTACTATTTGGTAATCACATAGATTGTCGTACATTTGCAAACTCTTTTTGAGAGAGGAATGTTTAATAAAAATAATTAATAACGTGGACACATTAAGCTACAAAACCATTTCAGCTAACAAAGCAACTGTAGATAAGCAGTGGGTTTTAGTTGACGCTGAAGGTCAATCTTTGGGTCGTTTAGCTTCAAAAGTTGCAAAACTTTTAAGAGGCAAACATAAACCTAGCTTCACACCACACGTTGATTGTGGTGATAACGTAATTGTTATCAACTCAGAAAAAATCAACTTAACAGGAAACAAGTGGAACGATAAAACGTACATTCGTCACACAGGGTATCCAGGTGGTCAAAGAAGTTTAACTGCTACCGAATTGTTTGGAAAAGATCCTGCAAGAGTAGTAGAAAAATCAGTAAAAGGAATGTTACCTAAAAACAAATTAGGTGCAGATTTATTCCGTAATTTAAACGTTGTTGTTGGTTCAGAGCATACGCATGCAGCTCAAAAACCAAAAACAATTAACTTAAACGAATTCAAGTAATGGAAGTAATTCACAAAATTGGCCGTAGAAAAACGGCAGTTGCTCGTGTATATGTTGCCCCAGGAAAAGGGAACATCACAGTAAACAAAAAAGAATTAAACGCTTACTTTACTACATCTACGTTACAATACAAAGTAAACCAACCATTAGCTATGACTAATAACGAAGGTAACTTTGATATTACAGTAAATGTATTAGGTGGCGGTATTACTGGTCAAGCAGAAGCTGTTCGTTTAGCTATCTCTCGTGCTATGTGCGAAGTAGATGCAGAAAACAGACTAACACTTAAACCAGAAGGCTTATTAACAAGAGACCCAAGAATGGTAGAGCGTAAAAAATTCGGTCAGAAAAAAGCGCGTAAGAAATTCCAGTTCTCTAAACGTTAATATCCTGAACTTGATACAGGATCTTTCAATCAGATGCCTTTATCAAATTCAATTAAACAGATGCTGAAATAAATTCAGCATTATTAAAAATTAACTCAGTTATTGTTGTCCTAGTCCAAAAGACAGGATTTAGTTTAGCATCTAAATGAAGCCTAAAGCCTAAAGCCCAAAGGAACATTGCTAATTCAACAGAACGTAAACTATTACAAAATGGCAGTAGAAGTAAAAGAATTACTTGAAGCAGGTGTACACTTCGGTCACCTTACACGTAAGTGGGATCCAAACATGGCACCTTACGTATATATGGAGCGCAACGGCATCCATATTATAAACCTTTATAAAACAGCGGCAAAAATTGATGAAGCAGGAGAAGCATTAGCTAAAATTGCAGCATCAGGTCGTAAAATTTTATTCGTTGCAACAAAAAAACAAGCAAAAGATATTGTAGCTGAAAAAGCGGGTACTATTAACATGCCTTACATCACAGAAAGATGGCCAGGTGGTATGTTAACTAACTTTGTCACTATTAGAAAAGCTGTTAAAAAAATGGCTTCTATTGATAGAATGAAGAAAGACGGTACGTTCTTAACACTTTCTAAAAAAGAACGTTTACAAGTAGATCGTTTAAGAGCTAAGTTAGAGAAAAACTTAGGTTCTATTGTAGACATGACACGTTTACCAGGTGCATTATTTGTAGTTGATATTAAACGTGAGCACATCGCTATTAAAGAAGCTCAAAAATTAAACATTCCTATTTTTGCAATGGTAGACACCAACTCCGATCCACGTCAAGTTGATTATGTTATACCTGCAAATGATGATGCTTCTAAATCAATCGATAAAGTGCTATCTTATGTAACAGCATCTATTGCTGCTGGTTTAGCCGATAGAAAAGCTGATAAAGATACAGACCAAGAAGATGACGACGTAGTAGTTGCACCAACAAAAAAGCGTGCTTCTAAAGCAGTTGTTGCTGACGAGGAAGAATAATTAACAATTTCACAATACAAATAAGTCGTTTAATTATTTTCTTTACAGGAATATTTGAACGACTTTTTTAAATTTTAAAAATATATGGAATCTACAGTAAAAATTACAGCAGCTGAGGTTAATAAATTAAGACAAGCTACTGGTGCAGGAATGATGGATTGTAAAAAAGCTTTAGTTGAGGCTGAAGGCGATTTCGACAAAGCCATTGAAGTTTTACGTAAAAAAGGTCAAAAAGTAGCTGCTAATAGAGCAGACCGTGAGTCTTCTGAAGGTGCTGCCATTGCAAAAGTTAATGCAGACAATACCGTAGGTGTTGCTATTGTTTTAGGTTGCGAAACCGACTTTGTTGGTAAAAACGAAAACTTTGTTGCTTTAGCAAACCAATTAGCAGATTTAGCTTTTAACTACAACACAAAAGAAGAGCTTTTAGCTGCCGATTTTGGTGGAATGACAGTTGCTGATAAATTAATTGAGCAAACGGGCGTTATTGGCGAAAAATTAGATATCAATGCGTTTGAAAAATTAGAAGCACCTTACGTTGGTAGCTATGTTCACATTAACAAAATTGCTGCTTTAGTAGGTTTATCTGCTAATGTGAAAAATGCTGAAACATTGGCAAAAGACGTTGCTATGCAAGTAGCTTCTATGGGAGCTTCTACATTATCTTATAAAGATTTCGATCCTGCTTTTATCGATTCAGAATTAGAGGCAAGAATTGCAGTTATTGAAAAAGACAACGAAGAATTAGCACGTTTAGGTAAAACGCTTAAAAACGTACCTCAATATATTTCTATGGCACAATTAACGCCAGAAGTATTAGCTCAAGCGGAAGAAGATGCTAAAGCACAATTAAAAGCTGAAGGTAAACCAGAACAAATTTGGGATAAAATTTTACCTGGTAAAATTGAACGTTTCATTTCAGACAACACCACTTTAGACCAAGAACAATGTTTATTAGATCAAAACTTTATTAAAGATGACAAAATAAACGTTGCTAAATATGTTGCATCTTACGGAGATGTTGCTATTTCAGGATTTAAACGTGTTGCTTTAGGATAATTTTCATTTTTTCAGGAAATGAAAATCTAAAAAAGCAATAAAATATTTTTAAAAAACCACTACACTATATCAGGTAGTGGTTTTTTTTATAGAAGTGGTTTAAATTTTTTCCAATTGGCTAAAAAACCGCCCTTTTTTGCCCACTCTATGTCTTTTTTTCTTTCCGTAGCAATGCTATGCAACTCTAAAAAGACTTCGATTGGACAAAAAAATGACTGATTTTCGCTTCAATCGAAAAAGTTTAAGCCACTTCATAAAAATTCCGCTTTAGCAATTTAAGATATTGTTTATATTTGCTGAACTTTCAAAAACTAAGATGTAATAAGCAACTAATAATATTTAGAAAAGAACTAAATAATTGATTTGCGAATGGCACCTGACCTTTAAAAGCAATAAAAACTATAGATGAAATATAAAAGAATTCTTTTAAAACTATCTGGTGAAGCCCTAATGGGAGATCGCCAATACGGTATCGATCCAGAACGTTTATCCGAATATGCACAAGACATTAAAGCTATTACCGATAAAGGCGTAGAAGTTGCCATAGTCATTGGCGGAGGCAATATTTTTAGAGGTGTGGCTGGAGCAAGCAACGGTATGGATCGTGTACAAGGCGACCATATGGGTATGCTGGCAACCGTTATAAACGGCTTAGCCTTACAAAGCGCCTTAGAAGATGCTGGATTACCAACACGCTTACAATCTGCCGTACACATTAACCAAGTTGCTGAACCTTTTATTAGACGTAAAGCCATGCGACACCTAGAAAAAGGGCGCGTTGTTATTTTTGGCGGTGGCACAGGAAATCCTTATTTTACTACCGATTCGGCAGCCGTTTTACGTGCTATTGAAATTGAAGCCGATGTTATTTTAAAAGGAACACGTGTTGATGGTATTTATAATGTAGACCCAGAAAAAGATGCTAAAGCGATTAAATTCAATTTCATATCGTTTGACGATGTATTGCGAAAAGGCTTAAAAGTAATGGATACTACAGCTTTTACGCTTAGTCAGGAAAATCAACTTCCAATAATAGTATTTGATATGAATAAAAAGGGCAACTTATTAAAAGTTGTTTCTGGTGAAAAAGTAGGAACCGAAGTAAACCTCTAAATTTGGCGTAATTTTTGAGTAATTGATTGAAAAATTTAATGTTATGAATGAAGACATACAATTTATATTAGACACTGCAAAAGAAGCAATGGATAATGCCATCAAGCATTTAGAAAAGCAATTTGTTAATATTAGAGCGGGAAAAGCAAGTCCTGCTATGCTTGGAAGTGTCATGGTTAATTATTATGGAGCCCAAACACCTTTAACCCAAGTTGCCAATGTTAATACACCCGATGGTAGAACCATAACAGTACAGCCTTGGGAAAAAAAGATGCTTCAAGAGATTGAAAAAGGCATTCAAATTGCAAATCTTGGTTTCAACCCTATGAACAATGGCGATACCATCATCATTAATGTACCACCATTAACTGAAGAACGTCGCCGTGATTTAGCAAAACAAGCCAAATCTGAAGCTGAAGACGCTAAAATAGGGGTTCGTTCTGCTAGAAAAGACGCCAACAACGAGATTAAAAAATTAGACGACGTTTCTGAAGACCTAAAAAAGAACGCCGAAGTAGATGTGCAACATTTAACTGATAAGTACGTTAAAAAGATTGATGACCTTTTCGACTCCAAAGAAAAGGAAATTATGACTGTATAATTAAACTCGTTTAAACTTTTCATAATTGGCTAAAAAATGGTCTTTTTGCATCAATCAAAAAAGTTTAAACGAGTTCATTTTAAAGCGACTTGTTAGTCGCTTTTTTTACAAACTTTAGCTTTGCATTGTACCTATGTGTAAATATTGTATCTTTTTCTTTTTTATTTTGCAGGCTACAATATTTCAGGCACAATCCAGTTATAAAACCTATTCAGAAACCGCTCAAGATTCTATTAAAAAAAGTGCTTTAGTAAAAGGTCTTGGTAACGGATACATTCCAACAAAATATTTCAATTTCGACTTAAGATATCTCATAAAATACAATCAATATGAAGGTGTGCGAACAGGAATTGGCGGTGTTACAAACGATACGTTTTCAGAAAAAATAAAAATAAATGGTTACGGTGTTTATGGGTTTAGAGACCACCGTTTTAAATACAGTGTTGGCAGCAGTTTTCGCTTAAACAAAAAAACCAATACTTGGATGACACTTTCCTATACCGATGACTTACAAGAAACCGGAAGTACCAAGTTTTTAACAGATAAACGTTTTTTTCAATTTTTCGAACCCCGTTTACTTAACATCGATTTGTTCCATAAGCACATCACAAAAGCGGTAGCATTCGAGCATCAAATCTCAAACAACCTAAACGCCGAAACAGAATTTTCAGTAAACAAGATTGAACCCACTTATAATTACGGATATGTAACTAGTAATGGCATTCTAAATACTTTTGACTTGAGCCTTGCAAAATTTGCATTACAATGGAGTCCTTTTAAAAGTTCCAACATTTCTGAAACAGGGTTAAAAGACACTAAAAACGAGTTTCCACTAGTTACCATGCAATACACAAAAAGCTTTAACGATGTCTTTAAAAGCGATTTAAGTTTTTCAAAATTAGACTTTAGAACGATTCATAAAATTGGCAAAAATAAGGACAACCTTTCTGAGATTACTTTAGTTGCAGGAATAGCAAAAGGAGACGTTCCCTTAACCCACTTATACCACGCCTACCCCAATAATATTAATAAAGAAACCATTATGCAACGCTTTTCGGTTGCAGGCACCAATAGTTTTGAAACCATGTTTTTTAATGAGTTTTTTTCTGATAAGTTTGCAACGCTTCAATTTAAACATTTTCTTAAACCCTTTCATATTTCAGAGCGCTATAAGCCCCAAATGGTTTTAATTACCCGTTATGCCATTGGCGACACAAAGCAACCGGAAAAACACCAAAACGTCACTTTTGGTTCGCTTAAAAAGGGCTATACCGAATCGGGTTTCGAGATTAACAAACTACTTTTCGGGTTTGGATTAAGCTTTACGTACCGCTATGGTGCTTACCACTTACCTGAAATTGGTGACAATGTTGCTTTTAAGTTTACATTTAACCTGACTTTATGAGGTAGTACCCTCATTTTTTCTACCTTTGCGCAACTTTTATTTAAGGCATGTTAAAACTTTTTACCAAAGATTTTTGGGACGTTATCGCAAGGTTAATTTTACGCAATAAAATAGGCATTCTTGTTGGTATTATTATTATAACCGTTTTATTTAGTACGCAATGGAAAAACATGCGTTTTTCCAATACCGAAGCGAACCTGTTGCCAGATGACCACGAAGTAAATATTACTTACAATAACTTTTTAAAAACCTTTGGAGAAGAGGGAAACCTTATTATAATTGGTGTAAAAGACAGCACTTTATTATCGGTTGACAAACTAAATGCTTGGAATGAATTAGCAGATAGTTTTAAAAAATATGATGAAGTAGAAACTGTTATTTCAGTTAAAGACCTTCAAAAACTTGTAAAAGACACAGTTCTACAAAAGTTTAGCTTAAAACCGTTCATTAAAGATTCCATTACTTCCTTAGGTCAAATAAATGAACTTAAAGACGAACTTTTCAACAAATACCCTTTTTACGATAATTTCTTATTCAATAAGAAAACAAAAACCATAAGAACTATTATTTATCTTGATAAGGCTATTGTTAACACATCCACTAGAAAAGATTTTATAATTAATGAATTAGTACCTAAAATTGAGTCTTTTGAGGCTTCCGAAAATTTAGATCTTCGCATTTCGGGCATGCCTTATATTAGAACGCTAAACGCCCAATTAATAGTAGATGAAATTGTTTGGTTTGTTTTAGCTGCTTTGTTGGTAACCTCTCTTATCTTCTTTTTCTTTTTTAGATCGTTTAGAGCCACGTTCATTTCACTGGTAGTAGTATGTGTCGGAGTCATGTGGACCTTAGGCATTATTGGTGCTTTAAACTACGAGATAACCGTTTTAACCGCTCTTATTCCGCCATTAATTATTGTTATAGGTATCCCAAACTGTATCTTTTTAATTAATAAATACCAACACGAAGTAAAACTACATGGTAATAAAGTAAAATCGTTACAGCGCGTTATTACAAAAATTGGCAATGCGACTTTAATGACCAATGTGACCACAGCTTCTGGTTTTGCTACGTTTATTTTCACTGAAAGTACACTTTTAAAAGAATTTGGTATTGTAGCTTCTTTAAGTATCTTATCAATTTTTATATTGTGTTTGCTAATTATCCCTATTATCTATACATTTTTACCTTTTCCTAAAGACAGACATTTAGAACACCTAAACAAGCGTTGGATTGGTGGTTTTGTAAACTGGATGGAGCGTATGGTAAAACATGAGCGCATAGCCATTTACTCGGTAGCCTTGGTTTTATTAATCGTAAGCATTATTGGTATCTATCAAATAAAAATTTCGGGCAGTTTAATTGAAGACATGCCGCAAGATTCTGAATTTGTTAATGATATCCGCTTTTTTGAAGATGAATTTAATGGCATCATGCCTTTAGAGTTTATGATTGACACCAAGCGCAAACAAGGTGTTATGAAACTTTCAACGTTAAGGCGTATGGACGAACTTCAGGAATTAATTAACGAAATACCTGAATTATCAAAGCCCATTTCGGTAGTTGATTTGGTTAAATACTCAAAACAGGCCTATTACAACGGCAACCCCAATTTTTACCAACTGCCTACATCACAAGAGAATAGCTTTATATTATCGTATGCAAAAAACTCGACATCGGACGTCGATTTGCTTAAGAATTTTGTTGATAGTACAGGTCAATATGCCCGCATCACAACCTTTATGAAAGATATTGGAACTGATAAAATGGAGCGCATTGAAGAAGACATTCAAACCAAAATAAACAAACTTTTCCCTAAAGAGCAATACAACGTTACCATGACAGGTAAAGCCTTGGTATTTCAAAAAGGCACAGCCTATCTGGTTAAAAACCTAGCTATTTCTTTATCGCTTGCCATTCTTCTAATAGCGCTGTTTATGGCATATATGTTTAGGTCTGGACGTATGATAATTGTTTCGTTAATACCTAATCTTATTCCGCTCTTGGTAACCGCAGGTCTTATGGGCTATTTGGGTGTTCCTATTAAGCCTTCAACCATTTTGGTGTTTAGCATTGCCTTTGGAATTTCGGTAGACGATACCATTCACTTTTTGGCAAAATACCGGCAAGAACTACAGGCAAACAACTGGAAAATTAAAACATCCGTTTACGGGGCTTTGCGCGAAACCGGAGTTAGTATGTTTTACACTTCTATTGTACTGTTCTTTGGATTTTCGGTGTTTACCATTTCTAGTTTTGGAGGCACAGTGGCTTTAGGAGCATTGGTTTCAGCAACCTTACTTTTTGCTATGTTATCAAACTTATTGTTGCTTCCTTCTTTACTATTATCGTTAGAACGCAGCATTGCCAATAAAGAAGTATTAAGAGAACCAGCTATAAATATTATTCCGGAGGAAGACGAAACCGATTAGTCTAAAAAATTCAGGATTCGGGATTCAGAATTTTCTATATTTACATTAATAAATTTTAATGCTTATGAAATGCCAAAAACGAAAGCTTAAGAAGATTTTCCTGACGGTATGCGTATGACTTAAAAAAAAACAATATATATATAAACAGATGAAACACCTATGAGAATAGCATCCACACACACGAGGATGATTGTTAAGGGTGTTCCATCTGACAATTAACAAACAATAAATATAACAGATGAAATCACGTACTATTTCAGAATTATTGTCACAAGATTTTGTTAGTTCTGAAGTTGATATAAAAGGATGGGTTAGAACCTTTAGAGCAAATCGATTTATCGCTTTAAACGATGGCTCTACAATCAATAACATACAATGTGTTGTCGATTTTGAAACCTTAGATGAAGCACTTTTAAAACGGATTACAACCGGTGCAGCCATACATATTAAAGGCGACTTGGTAGAAAGCCAAGGCAAAGGGCAGAAAGTAGAGATTCAAGTCAAAGACATCAAAATTTTAGGAGATTCAGACCCTGAAACCTACCCCATTCAACCTAAAAAACATTCTTTTGAATTTTTAAGGGAAAATGCCCATTTACGCACTCGAACCAACACCTTTAGTGCTGTGATGCGTTTGCGTTCAGCCTTATCATTTGCCATTCATAAATATTTTAATGATAATGGATTCTACTATGTACATACGCCAATTATAACAGGAAGTGATGCCGAAGGCGCGGGCGAAATGTTTAGAGTCACCAATCTCGATGCAAAAAAACCACCTCTAAATGAAGAAGGTCATGTAGATTATTCTAAAGATTTCTTCGGAAAAGAAACCAACCTAACCGTTTCTGGGCAGTTAGAAGCCGAAACCTATGCCATGTCTTTAGGAAAGGTTTATACTTTTGGGCCTACTTTTAGGGCTGAAAACTCAAATACCTCCCGCCATTTAGCCGAATTTTGGATGATAGAACCCGAAGTGGCTTTTATGGATTTGGCTGGCAATATGGATTTAGCCGAAGATTTTATGAAATTCGTGCTAAAATACATTCTTAAAAATAATCGTGAAGATTTAGAATTTTTAGACACTCGTTTGCAGGACGAAGATAAAACCAAACCACAAAATGAGCGTCAAGAGATGGGTTTAATTGAAAAGTTAAATTTTGTTATCGATAATAATTTTAAACGCGTTAGTTATACCGAAGCCATTGATATTCTTAGAGACAGCACCCCAAATAAGAAAAAGAAATTTAAGTATATTATTAAAGAATGGGGAACCGATTTACAAAGTGAACACGAACGCTTTCTTGTTGAAAAACACTTTAAATGTCCAGTTATTTTGTTCGATTATCCCGCAAACATTAAAGCGTTTTATATGCGTTTGAATGATGACGGAAAAACAGTTCGCGCTATGGATATTTTATTCCCTGGTATTGGCGAAATTGTGGGTGGAGCACAACGTGAAGAACGTTTAGAAGTGCTGAAACAAAAAATGGCAGCCATCAATATTCCTGAAGAAGACCTTTGGTGGTATTTAGACTTACGCAAGTTTGGTACTGCTGTACATGCTGGGTTTGGTCTTGGATTTGAACGTTTGGTAATGTTTGCTACAGGCATGAGCAATATTAGAGATGTTATTCCGTTTCCAAGAACACCACAAAACGCCGAATTTTAAAAAACATTAGTATCTTGGTAACAAATTAGTAAATAGTTATTTTACTATTATTTTAAACCAAATCGAAGTATGCTCAAACAACATTTACAATTCAAATTATCACAAAAGCTGTCACCGCAACAAATTCAGTTAATGAAATTGATACAGTTGCCTACGCAAGCATTTGAGCAACGTTTAAAACAAGAATTAGAAGAAAACCCTGCTTTAGAAGCCGGTAAAGAAGAATTAGAAAACGATTTTGATTCTGATTTGGACAATTCAAATGACGATTTTAATGATAGCGAATCTATTGGGGACGACGACATCAATGTGGATGAATATCTGAGTGATGATGAAATTCCAGATTACCGTACCCAGGCAAACAATTATAGCAGTGACGACGAAGAAAAAACGATGCCTTATGCCGCAGGAACTTCTTTTACACAGCATTTAATAAATCAGTTGAATACCTATAGGTTAGACGATGAGGAGTACGAAATCGCTGAATTTTTAGTTGGTAGCGTTGATGAAAGTGGTTATATACGTCGTTCTTTATCAGATATTATGGACGATCTGGCTTTTACACAAAGTGTCTATACTACCGAAGAAAAAATAGGTAAAGTTCTTAAAATTGTACATCAATTGGATCCTGCAGGTGTTGGTGCTAGAAATTTACAAGAATGCTTAAGTATTCAACTGCATAGAAAAGAAAAAACGCCCGATACCGAATTGGCTATTGATATTATTGATACCGCATTTGAGCAATTCACTAAAAAGCATTACGATAAACTTATTCAGAAGTTTGATATTTCAGAAATTCAATTAAAAGATGCCATTCACGAAATTGAACATTTAAACCCAAAACCCGGTGGATCTTATGCTGGCAATAATAGAATTGTAGAGCATGTGGTTCCAGATTTTGCCATTAAAATAGTTGATGGAGAATTAGAATTAACGCTTAATGGGCGTAATGCTCCCGAACTTCATGTTTCTAGAGAGTATAACAATATGCTTAAAGGTTATAAAGAGTCGAAAGACAAATCGAAGTCCCAAAAAGATGCTGTTATTTTTATTAAACAAAAACTAGATGCTGCCAAATGGTTTATTGAAGCTATCAAACAACGCCAACAAACCTTATTCATTACCATGAGTGCCATTATGCACTACCAAGAAGAGTATTTTTTAACAGGCGATGAACGCAACTTAAAACCTATGATTCTAAAAGATATAGCCGATGAAATTTCTATGGATGTCTCTACCGTTTCAAGGGTTGCCAATAGTAAATATGTTGACACGCCTTATGGCACCAAATTGATCAAAGAGTTCTTTTCGGAATCAATGAAAAACGACCAAGGGGAAGATGTTTCAACAAGAGAAATAAAGAAAATTTTAGAAACCGTTATTGAAGAAGAAGATAAGAGAAAGCCTTTAACCGATGAAACTTTGGCTTTGATTTTAAAAGAAAAAGGCTATCCTATAGCACGACGCACTGTTGCTAAATACAGAGAACAATTAGATGTTCCTGTAGCCCGATTACGAAAAAAAATATAATGGATAGAATTTTAAAAAGCATCTCGTTTATTTTTCACCCATTACTTATACCGTTTATGGGGGTTGCTTTTTATTTTTTAGTATCTCCTCGCTTTACCCCTAAAGAAGTAATACATGCCAAGCTTATTTCTTTAGCTATACTGACTATTATATTACCTGTTTTAATATACTTTTTATTAAAGACCTTAGGTAGAGTACAATCTGTCTATTTAAAAACAACTAACGAACGCATTTTACCCTTAGTTTTAAATGGAGCTATTGTCCTAATAGTATTGCTACGTATTTTAACTCAAACGCAATTTATAGAACTCTATTTCTTTTTTGTAGGTATTTTAATTTCAACAATGGCGTGTTTAATATTAGCCATTTTGAAATTCAAAGCAAGTATTCATATGATTGGTGTATCGGGACTTTTTATGTTTTTTATTATTTTAAGCATTCATTTTAGTATAAACATTAACGAAATACTGGCTTTAATGAGTATCATAATGGGTGCCGTAGCTACTTCTAGACTGCATGTAAAAGCACATAACTATAAAGAGTTAATTATGGGCTTTTTTATTGGCGTGATGCCTCAGTTAATCTTAGTGAATTATTGGTTGAATTAGTTTATTACTTAAAAACAATATCATTACAAAACCTGAGTTCTGGTTGATAAACATACCCTGTAACTTTTAACAGTTTAACCGTGTAATCGTTGAATCGTGTATCACAAACTCCATCGGTACATCAAACTCTGAACTTTTAACTTTTAACTTTTAACTTTAACATTGTACTTTTAAAAAAAGATATCATTACAAAACCTGTGTCCTGGTTATAAACATACCCTGTAACTTTTAACAGTTTAACCGTGTAATCGTTGAATCGTGTATCACAAACTCCACCGGTACATCAAACTCTGAACTTTGAACTTTGTACTTCTAATATTGTACTTTTAATATTGTACTTCTAACATTGCATTTTTAACATCTAACTTTGTTAAAATTTATATTGAACTCCAATTAAAAACTATAAAATATAAAACATCAACCCTACTTTTATGGTATTCGTTTTTATATCATTACCATTCAATATAGCCTTGTCTGAAAAAATGGGAGATAAACCATAATACATATAAAAATTCCAAGTATTATAACCTACACAAAGGGTCAACCCATACTGAAGCTTATTAAAGTCGCTTATATTATGGTGTTTAAAAGACCCTGAGTCTCCTTTAAACTTTGTTGTACTGGTAACCAAGTAACCTAATTTAAAGCCTGTATAAATGCGCCAAAACTTATATTCGGTTGGTGTCGATGTCCGCCATCTAAACTCAATAGGTAGTTCAATTAATTGGTTTGTGTACTTGTTCTTTGAATAGGTAGTAGCATCCTCTAAAATAGTATAGGTTATGTTACCATTATTATCTTTATCAATAAGTAAATTTTGGATGAATGAATTTAACGAATATCCTAAGCCAATACCAAGAGCAACATTTCTCTCTTCATTTAAAGGTATGTCCTTTATAATACCAAAATGAATACCACTTGAAAACCCACTTTGCGATAAATCTTTTGGCTTTTTACCTAATAAATTATATGTGGTACCTATGTAAAATTGGTCTTCTTTATAAAAATTATCAACGCTGCTAATACTATCCTCTTGCGAATAACATAAATGAACACTAAACAAAATAAATAGGATTCCGTATAAAAATTTCATCTTTAACAGTTATAATTCATTATACAAACATACCATATTTATTAAAAATAAAAAGGCGTTTTGAAATTTCAAAACGCCTTTTATATAAAATTAAGAATATAGAAATTAGTTATTTTCTAATACACTACCTTTTTTAGTAGTGTAATTTATTTTAAGCGCATTTACTTTTCGTAATTCTTGCTTAATATCACCAATTAATCCCATATTAGCATCTTTATCTACTTTTAAAGCAGTAGTTAAAAACGGAACTAATTCTTCTCTTTTAGAAGCGCGTTCTGCAGCAATAAAAGCAGCTATTTCATTAACATCTGCAAAATCATCGTTAAGTTGAATTCTGGTTTCAGTACCATAATTTCTATAATTCGCACTTGGTTTACCTGCATATATATACATAACCAAATCTTTCTTATCTAATTTTTCAACCTGATCTGCAAATGGTAAATTATTTTCCACCTTCAGAGTGTTCTGTCTCATAACAGTTGCCACCATGAAAAAGAATAATAACATAAACACAATATCTGGTAATGATGCCGTAGATATTGCTGGCATATCGCCTCCTTGTTTCTTTTTAAATTTAGCCATAATAATGTGTTAAATTTTAATTTTGTACTTCCGAAAGCTTTTGAGGATACTCAATTTTTATTTTCTCAAGTTGTTCCTTCAATAACGTTTTATTTCCTGGCCAATTCACATCATTAAGGTTCGCTTCCATTTCAACAAAAGATTTTCCATATAGCGACTGAGCTCTAATATTCCTTAAATCGTTGTATGCAGCTACTAATTCATTTTGAACCGCTATATACGTTTTATAAGTTGTTTCACGCTCATTCTTTAATGATATTACAGCCTTATCTGGATTATCAGAAGATTCAGGATCTTTTTTACCATTACAATAATTACAAGTACCGTCTCCACCATTGTCTAAAAACTCAGTGGCTGCCTTTCTTAAATCTTTAAGTTCCATTAACTCGTCCTCAACAAGCAATTGATCTTTACCATTTAAAAGCACGGTAAAAATATTCTTTTGCTTAATAACAGGTGGTTCTACGTTATCTTCAATAGGAGGTAGCTTTCTGTTTAATCCAGAATCCGTTTCAATAGTAGTTGTTACTAAGAAAAATATTAATAGTAAGAACGCAATGTCGGCCATGGAGCCTGCATTTACTTCTGGTGCTGCTCTTTTTGCCATAATTTATTTATTTAATAATTTTTTTGCACTTGAAAGAAAGGTAGCAACTATTGCAATGACTGCAAGAAAGTAAAAAGCATATAAACCTGCTCCTACGTTCTTAGAGATCCCTTCTGTAATGCCCAAACCTTTATCGTTAAATTGCTTTAAATTCAAATCTGTACCAGATGATATTAGGTAAGATATTAGAATAACTGCCAAAAACAATCCTACGGTAGTTAGCGTTTTTTTAATGTTTCCTGCAAATATGCCTTTTAAAACATATACAACTATTAATGCTATTACAATAAAAAGTACAATATAAGTAACTACTAATATATTATCTATCATGCCATCTGAGTCTGTTGTCATCAGCAATAGTGCAAAAACAGCCCCAATAATACCAAGAGCAAAAGCTAAATACTTGAATATTTTATATAAATTCATGATTCTTTTTTTTTAATTATTACTTTTTATTTCTAATTAATAGATCCATTAATGTAATAGAAGCGTCTTCCATATCATTAACGATACTATCAATTTTAGCAATAATGTAATTATAAAAAACTTGAAGAATCATTGCTACAACAAGTCCAAATACAGTTGTTAAAAGTGCAATTTTAATCCCCCCTGCAACAAGTGATGGCTGCATATCTCCAGCAGCTTCAATTTTATCGAAGGCATTAATCATCCCTATTACTGTTCCCATGAACCCTAACATTGGTGCCAACGCGATAAACAATGAAATCCAAGATACATTTTTCTCTAATTGTCCCATTTGAACACCACCATAAGCTACAACAGCTTTTTCAACAGCGTCTAAACCTTCGTCTGTTCTATCCAAACCTTGGTAATAGATAGAAGCAACAGGGCCTTTTGTATTTCTGCAAACTTCTTTTGCAGCTTCAACACCTCCAGAAGCAAGTGCTTCTTCAACCTCTTGGGTTAATTTTTTTGTGTTTGTAGTTGAAAGGTTTAAAAAGATAATTCTTTCTATAGCAATGGCTAATCCAAGAATCAAACATAATAATACAATCCCCATAAATCCAGGACCACCTTCAATAAATCTCTTTTTTAATTCTTGATGAAACCCAAGTTCTTCTGCTGGTGCTGCAGTTTCTTCATCTTGTGCCATACTTGCTACAGTTGTTGCAACTGTGCTTGTGTTTGCATTTGTTGTTGCATTAACAGTTCCAAAAGCCATCATTCCAGCAATGGCAAGGATAGAAAATAATCTTTTCATGTTCTAAATCTTAATTTTATTAGTTAATTAATGTGTTAAAGATATAAAAAAAATACAATAAAAAAATAAAAATAACAGCAGAGAGGAAGGGATTCGAACCCTCGATACCCTTTTGGGGTATACACACTTTCCAGGCGTGCGCCTTCGACCACTCGGCCACCTCTCTTTATTTTATATTATACTTTTCTATGGGTGGGCAAATAACAAAAAAAACTTTGAACGTTAAAATTTTATAAGTTAATTTTAAGACAATTCACCTCGTAATGCATTTTCGAAGGTCATTTTGAATGTTTTAAACGGTATATTCTCACCCAACAAGTACATTAATTTGCAAATTGCAGCCTCGGTTGTCATGTCTTTACCAGAAACAACCCCTATGGTTTTCAGGTGATTACTGGTTTCGTAATGCCCCATCATCACACTTCCACCTACACATTGCGTTACATTTATAATATGCACACCACGCTTAATCGTTTCTTGCAAAAGATCGATAAACCATGCTTCTGTAGTGCAATTTCCAGCGCCGTAAGTCTCCAAAACAACCGCTTTTAAGTTTGGTGTCGCTAATACGGCCCTTAAAAACGTCTCAGACATACCCGGAAACAGTTTAATAAGCGCTATATTGGTATCTAAATTTTTATGGACTATCAACGTTTTTTTTAAGTCTGGCTTCAACAAATAATCTTGATTTACTTTTAAATGCACCCCAGATTCTGCCAATTCGGGATAATTTAATGATGCAAATGCTTTAAAATTTTCGGCATTTAGTTTCGTCGTTCTATTAGCTCTGTACAATTTATATTCAAAATACAAACAGACTTCTTTAACCAAAGGCTTCCCGTTTTCTTGCAAAGATGCCATTTGAATTGAGGTGATTAGATTTTCTTTAGCATCGGTTCTTAAATCACCAATGGGCAATTGTGAGCCTGTAAATACTACTGGTTTTACTAAATTTTCCAAAATAAAGCTTAATGCCGATGCTGTGTAGCTCATGGTATCGCTTCCGTGTAACACAACAAATCCATCAAATTTATTATAATGTGCTTCTATTATTTCAGCAATTTGAACCCAATACCCTGGATTCATATTACTTGAATCGATAGGTTTTTCAAAAGAAACCGTTTCAATATGGCAATCTAACAATTGAAGCTCTGGAATTTTATCTAAAAGATTTTTAAAATCGAAAGCCTTCAATACGCCGGTTTTAAAGTCTTTAATCATACCAATAGTACCGCCTGTGTATATAAGTAATATGTTTGGTTTTGATTTACTCATTTTGATTTACAATTTAAATTCTAAATACATCTTTAGAATTCTGGGTGGTTATTTCTGCTATTGCTTCTAAAGATACACCATATAATTCTGATAATTTTTCCAAAACCTTTAATATATAGGCACTTTCATTGCGCTTACCTCTGTATGGTGCCGGTGCTAAATAGGGCGAATCGGTTTCTAATACAATATGATTTAAGTCTATCTGATTTAAAAACTGATCGATTTTCCCATTTTTAAAAGTTGCTACACCTCCTATTCCTAATTTCATATTATAGGACATCGCTTGCTGCGCCTGTTCTAAAGTGCCAGTAAAGCAATGAAAAATCCCATATAAATCATCACTCTTTTCTGTTTCTAAAACTTCAAAGATTTCATTAAAAGCCTCACGACAATGAATAACTATAGGCAACTTATATTTTTTAGCTAATTGAATTTGATATTTAAACGCTTCTTGCTGAATACCTAGTGTTGACTTATCCCAATACAAATCAATACCAATTTCACCCACTGCATAAAATTTTCGTTTTGCGAGCATGTCTTCAACAAACCTTAATTCGTCTTTATAATTATCTTTTACGTGCGTTGGATGCAAGCCCATCATTAAAAACACATTATTAGGATAATCCTTTTCAAGTTGGAGCATCGACTCTATATATGTAGAATCGATGGCTGGAATAAAAAAAAGTGAAACGCCTTCATTCAATGCACGGGTTATCATGGCATTTCTATCTTCATCAAAAGCGTCACTATATAAATGGGTATGGGTATCGGTAATTATCATTCGGTAAAAATAAGAAGTATTTTAATAAACAAAGACCTCACAGGTTTTAAAAACCTGTGAGGTCTGGAATCTTTTCAAGGCAAAAAACAGAATTATAATACCTACAAGGTTTTGGAAACCTTGCAGGTAGGTTTTGGAAACCTTGCAGGTAGGTTTTGGAAACCTTGCAGGTAAATCACGACTCAACCTTGCAGGTAAATCTTTACTCTAACTTTTTTATAAGTTTTTGGGCTTTGTTATAATCATCAGCATCTTCTGGAATGGTTTTTAAAATTTCCAAACACGCATCGTAGTCTTTTTGTTTTAAATGACTTAATGCCAAATACCAAATAGCTTTATTTTTATATGCCGATTGTCCTTTACTCAAACTACTTAATAAACGTTCAGCCGTTTCATATTTGTTTAATTCTACATTGGCTACAGCTCTATAAAATTGTAATTCTGCATTGTCTTTATCTATTAGTATTAAACTTTTAAAGGCTTCTTCCGCTTTAGCGAAATCTTTAGTGTTAAAAGCATTTTCGGCCGTTTTTAATAAAGCATCTTGTTCGCCTCTCACGGTTAAACTAATGCTGTTATAATTTGCAAAATCTTCATAAACCGGACTTGAAAGCTTATTAAATATGGTGATTCCAATTAATAAAACAACACTAGCCGCCACGGCATATTTCCAAATTTTAAAACGAACCACTTTTTTAGGGGCGTCTAGCTTTTCAAAATAAGTTTTTGAAATATTTTTTAAATTATTTTGAAATGCTGTTGAAGCTTCCTCGTTACCAAGCTTATGTTCTAAAAAAGAGGAAAGTTCTTTATAGGTATTGAAACTGTCTTTGAATTTTGGATCTGCTTCCAATCGGGTTTCAAAAGCGTTTTTTTCGGTTTCAGAAAGGTCTCCTAAAAGGTAGTTTTCAAACAATATGTAATCTTGCTCATTCATGTGTTCAATTTTATTGTTTTTTAGCAGTCACATGCTACATCTATTTAATCTTTTGTTATAGCATTAAAGATTTAGTTATAGATGTTTCATAATGGTTACTTATTAAGTAGGTTAAACTTTGGCGACCCTTGAACCAACTCTGTTAGTTTACCAATACATAAAGATTTCTTTTTTCGGGCATAAGCGTATGTTACACCTAAACTTGAAGCTACTTCTTCCATCGATTTTATTTTAAAAGTAGCGTTCAATAATTCTTTACAAGCAGTTCCTAGTTTTTGAAACATTTCGGTAAATAAGGCTTGCTTTTCACCAAACATATCAGTTTCAAATGCTAGTTCTTGAGCGTCGTCATCTTTATATAAAACTTCCTCATTAATTGTTACCTCTTTATGGGCTGTTTTTTTCAGCTCATTTAGCCATTTGCGTTTACACAATAAAAAGAAATAAGCATCAAACGGACATGTAAGCTCCAATTTCTTTTCGCTTGCCTGGTTATATATGGTCATTAATGTGTCCTGTACCACATCTTGCGCTTGGTCTGCATCCCCACTGTTCTGCTTGATATAATTAATAACCTTAGGCACGAATTTATCATAGATTGCTTGTATAATAAAGGAATTGTTTTTCAGTAAACCATCAATATATTTTTGGTCTTCATGTATTTTTTTTTCGCTCATTAACCCTTGTATTTACTGCTAATTTAAAAAAACTTTAAAATAAACGGGTAACAATTTTTAAATGGTTTTGATATAAGGGTGTAACAGCAAAATGCTAAAACAAAATTTTAATTAATCCATAAAAATTAGAAATCATGAAGAAATCAATTTTAATTATCGCAACAGTAGCTTTTTCAATATTAAACATAAACGCTACAAATGAGAAATCGACCCTTAACACTTCAAATGAAGTTGTAAACTTTACAAAAGAAAACATTGCTCAAGTATTTGACTGGAAAGTAGAAACCGATAAAGGCAGCTATTCAGGAACTTCCCTTTCTCTTGAAAACGCTAAAGAAATGATTGCTTTATCTAGCTCTGGAGAAATTGTTTTAGGAACCGAAATTCAAAGTTACTTGGTTCTAAAATCTGAAATCAACACTCATAGAAATTATTTCTGGGAAGTTGAAACAGCTACAGGTTCTGCAAAAGGCTATGCTTCTTCTGAAGATTATGCCAACAAAATGATACAATTAGTAGCCTCTGGTGATGCTGTAATCTCTAAAATAATCTTCAGCCAACCTCAACAATAAAAAATAATTACCAAAACAGGGTAACAAAACAGTTGCCCTGTTTATATAACAATGAACAATAACTTTAAAACCCAATAATCATGAAAATTACAAAGCAATTTCACGAACACTTTAACAATTTAAACAACGTGAGTAAAAATTTAAAACACATTTTAGGAACACTTTTATTAACGGCTTTAGTATTTACTAGCTGTTCAAAAAACGACAATGAGGATTTAGTAATCCCCGCAACAGCTCAAGAATTTGATGCTTTAAGAGAAGAAGCTTTAACCGCTTTAACCCAAACATTTCAATTTAATGCCGAAGATGGCTCGGTAAACTTTACATCTGATAAAGGTGTTGAAATTTACATTAATGGTGCCTGTTTAACCAAAAACGGGGACGCCGTAACCGGTGCCGTAGAATTAGAATTTGTTGAGTTATTTGATAAAGGAAACATGCTTACAACAAACAAACCTACAATGGGTATTTTACCAAGCGGTGACAAGGCCTTATTGATTTCTGGTGGTGAGTTTTTTGTACAAGCTACCCAAAACGGTGTTGCTTTAGATACCAACTGCGGATTCCAAATGTTAATTCCTGCTGATTTAACAGGTGGTATAGATAACGATATGATACTTTGGAATGGTATTATTGATGATAACGGAGATCTTGCTTGGGCTGAAGACAAACGTGATGGCGCCAATGGTGAAGGTGGTGTTTTTGCAGAAGGCAATCAATACTACGGCTTTTTCCAATCGTTTGGATGGTCTAACGTTGATAGATTTTACAGTGACCCACGACCAAAAACAACTATTTTAGTTGGTGTTCCAACAGGATACGACAACACAAATAGCTCAGTATATTTATCTTACGATGGTGAAGATTCTGGTCTTGCCAACTTAGACACTTATGACTCACAAACTGGTTTATTCAGCGAGCATTACGGACAAATTCCCGTTGGACTGGAATGTCACGTTATTTTCGCAACCGAAGAAGATGACAACTGGAAATACGCTATAAAAGCTGTGACTATTGTTGAAAACGGTGTTATCACATTTACAGAAGGTGAAACATCTATAGCTACCGAAGCACAACTTACAACCATTATAAATGGTTTACCATAAACAGCTACTCATTTTAATTATCTACTTAAAAATCATGGTTTGCCACAATTCTTAACCTGCTTTTTTATCCCAGAGACTTCGTTTCTGGGATTTTTTAGACCTCATAGGTTTTAAAAACCTGTGAGGTCTTCTTCAATTTAGAAAAAAGGGTAACAAAACAACAACTTTATTGATATAATGGTATACAGAACATATCATGAAAAAGTTTGTTTTTATATTCATTATGGTATGCATCATATTATTCGTAATTGGTGCTAACATTGCTATCATACTATCTAACTTATATTCCTTATAAAAACAGATACCCATTAAAAACAGCTTTATAAATGTCGCTTTTTGTATATTTAAAATCTATTCAAACCTTATTATCATGAACAAACGGTTTTCTTTTCTATGTTTATTTTTAATTGGCGTTTACAGTTATGCTCAAAAACTAATTGTAAACGATACGTTAACAAGAGTTGCAACCATTAAAAATACAACCCATGGCAATGCCGTTTTGTTTACTCCTGAAACACCCACATTAAATCAAATAGCGGGAGCTCCTAAAGCATTTTACACCCATTACTGGGAATTTGGTGATGGCCATTATAGCACCGAAGAAAAACCAAAACACGTTTATAAAAAAACTGGAGAATACGAAGTAAAGCTTTGGGCAACCAACAATTATGATACCGGCAAACCACCCACAACACGTCCTAAGAAAATTGCCATAAGTAATATAACAACAGCATATAACGACGTTGCAAGCATGGAAGATGATTTCATATTAAAACGCAACCGAGAACCCGTACCCGACGAAGAAATGGTGGTCATTGTTAGTTATAAAAACCCAAAAGATTACACAACAAATGGAAAATTGTATTTGTTTTATAACGAGCATCAATACAAAGCCAATAATTTTGAATTAATAGATACTCGAACTTATCACAACGAAAAAAATGTTTCGGCAGATGGGTTTGCTTTCACACATCATATTGATGACGATGGTACTTATTTAGCATCTTCTGATAATGGGTTTATTGAAGCTCGTACTTTTTCGCAAGATTCTACCGAAAAAACCAACCTGCCTTTAACCATTGCAAACTCTAAAACCTATTACAAAAACTGGAGTCTTTTGGAGTTTGACAACATGAAACCTCAAGAAGAACGCAATCTTTTTTTCAGTTTAAAAACCACTCCCGAAATGCTTAAAGATACCAGTGCCATTATTTCGGTAAGAGGTATTTATGTGCCTGATGCCAATTACGACAACCATAAAGTAAAGGATATGGAAATGGAAATCGTAACCTCCCACGATCCTAATAAAATGTCATCAAACGGCACCTTCTTAAATTACAGATTGGTACGTTTTAAAACTTTAAAATATAAAATTAAATTTCAAAACAACGGTGAAGGGCCTGCACGCACCATTCGCTTGGAAACCGATATTCCTGAAATGCTGGACAAATCGACACTGAAAGTTTTGGATATGTATCCCAAATGCGATATCTGTCCAAAAAAAGAAGTACTGTATAGCTGCTTAGATACCATGTTTACAGATACTCAGGCTATATTCACATTTAAAAATATTTACCTGCCCGGAAGCGAGCAAAAAAACGTTAAAGAATACGATTCTACCAAAGGCTTCGTAAAGTATAGTATCAAGTTTGCCAAAGATTTTCATAAACAAAAAACCAAAAGCAGAACTGCTATTATCTTCGATAAAAACGACCCGATAATCACCAACTATTCCACCACACGTTTTTTACCGGGAATTTCTATTGGTGCCAAAGTTGGGATTAATTCGTTTTCAGATTTAAATAATTCTGAAAGCTACTTTTTTGGAGCTACCCTATCACCGTACAAATCGTACCGTTGGTATTGGCAGGTTGAATTGATGAATAACTTTCATAATTATGATGCCAACACCAATATCACTGAAGAATTTGTTCAAGATGCACAAGGCATTCGCTTTTTACAGCGTACCACAACCCGAAATTCTTTTGAAAACATCGATTGGGATGTACCCATTTTAATTCGTTATAATATGAATAATTACATTGGTCTTGGGGCAGGTTTACAAAACACTGTGTCACTTAGCGAAAAACAAGAACAATCGGTTTTAACCGAGCGGTTCGAAGGCGATACCACAGATGGTCCTATTATAGATTCCAAAGAAGAATCTGTAAATACAACCAATTCATTTACCAATTTAAGAACTGGCTTGTTATTTGAAGCCACTGCAGGTTTTGCAAGAATTGGTCCCAGTTTAGGCGCACGCTATATTATGAATTTTGAAAACGATTTTAATTATTGGCAGTTTTACGCCATTTGGAAGTTTTGAGCCTAAGGCTCTTTTAGCAGCCCATTTTTATGAAAAAACTTTGTTTTATTTTCTTTTTAATCTTCGAAATCTCTTTTTCCCAAAATTTAGAAGAAGCCATTTATACTGCTGCCGAAACATTTATTAGCAATAAAAATGAAGCATCTTTAAAGCTTTTAAATCAGCAAGAATCTTCATTTAAAACTCATGTAAAAACTAAAGATGAACAATTAGCGCTCGTTTTTTTACAGTGCCACAAAGGTTATTATTTAGATGAACATTCCAAATTAAAAGAAGCCCTTGCCACGTATGAAGATGCCCTAAAACGATTCAACAATAATGAGCTTTCAAAATTTTCAGATTTTGACATCATTGAAAGTTGCCTAAAACCTTTGGGTAATTTATACACCAAAACAGGTGATTACACCAATGCCGTAAGCACCATAAACCAATACATTTTTTTAGCTGAAAAAAATAAAAATACCAAGCATCAAATTAGCGGTGCTATCAATTTAGCCAAACTATACCAAACCCTTAATAAGCACGAAACGGTATTGAAAATTGTTAATGATGCTCTTAAATTTTCTAATATAGACAGTCATCAAAAAGCATGGCTTCAAAATATAAAAACAAGTAGTTTAGCGGCTTTAAATAATTACGAAGCCGCTTCACTATTAAATAACACTTCAACTTCCTTAAACTTTGAAAAGTATAAAAACAATTATATAATAGAATTTCAAAAAGGCAATTATCCGGAAGCTCTAAATGCGTTCAACAAAGCAAAGGAATATCTTTCCGAAATAAATTTATCTGCAAGATATTTGGCGAAGTTTTATTTTGAAGAAGCACAATTATACTATTTACTTGAACAGCCAAATGATGCTTTAAAGAATTTGCAACAAGCCATCAAAACATTGTTGCCAAATTTTAATGAAAAAGGATTGCCCAACAAAAAAGATTTGTACCCAGAAAATACATTTATAGATATTTTCGATTTGTATGCTGCTATTCAAAACAATCACAGAAAAGCATTAGAGAGTTACGATTTAAGTTTTTATGTTTCTGATTTATTACAAGAAAATTGGACCTCGCAAGAAACCAAAATTTTTAATGAAGCCTCTAACTCAAACCGAATGAGGAGTGAGTACTGCATCGATATCCTTTTTAACATCTATAAACAAACCAAAAAAAAATCACTTTTGTTTGAAGCCTTTCAATATTCAGAAAACAATAAAGCTTCGATTATAAAAGATATGAACCTAAAAAAAATACGCTTACAACAGTTTCCTAACGACAGTTTACTAGCCAAGGAACTTCATCTTCTAAAAACCCAAGAATATTACACAGGCCTATTAAAAAACGAACAACTTGGCACCAATAAAGCTTCAACAGTAAACCATTTAAGCAAAAAATTAAGTACTATTAGCCTTCAATTAAAAACACTAAAAACAGCGATTTCAAAAAAGTATCCAGAAAGCAACAAAGCATATACTTTAGAAAGTCTTCAAAGCAAATTAGCAAAGGATAAAGCTGTTTTGGTTGCATATTTCTTTGGCAAAAACACCTTATACCAATTCGTGATTTCAGAAAAAGATATCGCCATTGAAGGCATTCAGCTAACCGAAAAAATCAAAAAAGACATCGTAAGCTTTATTCATTTATTTAATAATGCTTCCATAATAAATAATGATATAAACAACTACACCGATCAGGCTTTTACTATCTTTAAATTACTAAACTTTAATAAGCTTTCAACCCTTAAAAATGTGGTGATAATTCCCGACGGATTGTTAAATTTTATACCATTTGAAGCACTCCTTACTTCTAAAACCACCACCACATCATTCTCAAAAATGCCTTTTGTAATTAAAAGTCAACATATTATTTATAATTCGAGTGCAACACTATATTTAACCGAAAATCAAGAACATAAGAACAAAGACCTGCTTGGTTTTTTTCCTGTTTTTGAAAACACCAATCAAAAACTCACTTATTCGGTTAACGAAGCTCATGCCATTGAAAAAGAAATGTCTTCTAAGCTGTTTATGAATGCCAATGCATCTAAACAAAATTTTATAGAAAACGCTAGTAATTATGATATTTTACACGTATCCAGTCATGCTAGTAGTGGTGATTTTGCAAACCCAGCCAGTATATCGTTTTACAACGATACGATGTTTTTAAATGAATTATACAGTTTAGACTTAAAACCCTATTTAGTAGTTTTAAGTGCCTGCGAAACGGGTATTGGCACACTTTATAAAGGTGAAGGCGCTATGAGTATTGCTAGAGGATTTCAATATGCGGGTGCAGAAAACTTACTGTTTTCACTTTGGCAAATTAATGATTTATCGACCTCTCAAATCATGCAATCTTTTTATGAAAATTACAATACATCGGAATCGGCATATTTAGCTAATCACCAATCAAAAATAGACTACATAGAAAATGAAGCCATTAACAATGTAAAAAAATCACCTTATTACTGGAGTGCTTTTGTTTATTACGGAACACTTGAACCAGCAAAATCGGACAACACCACATTTTATATAATTTTTAGCATATTTATAGCAAGCATTGTGTTACTTTTAATTTTGAAATTTAAAAGACATGACAGAAACACTAGAGGAATTTCTTCTTAACAAAGGCTATATCAGGGTAAAGTTACGCCTTACCAAAACCAATCACTTCGAAATAAAAGCAACTTTAAATGGTATTAAAGGGCGTTTTATATTGGATACTGGTGCCTCAAATTCGTGTGTTGGTTTTGAAGCAGTAGACCATTTTAATTTAAAAGTAAAAAATTCCAATATTTTGGCAGCTGGAGCTGGTGCCAGTAATATGGAAACTAAAATGTCTAAAAAGAACAAGATTAGAATCGGCAAATGGGAAATAAAAAAAGTTGTTTTGGTTTTATTTAATCTTACCCATGTAAATACGGCACTTATAAATCATAAATCAAAACCTGTTGATGGCATTATTGGTGCCGATATTTTAAAGAAATCGAATGCTGTTATAGACTATGAGAAGAAATACCTGTACTTAAAACTTTAATATCCTTATATTTATAGCATAAATTAATAGCATTTAACTCCCTTTAATGAACACTTCAATTGTAATTGCAGACGATCATCCGCTGATGCTTCGCGGTCTTACCGATTTTTTGACCGCTAAAGGTTTTAACATTGTTGGAAGTGCGCAAGATGGCAATTCCGCTTACAATCTTATTGTAAAACTTAAGCCTGAAATTGCCGTTCTGGATATTAGAATGCCCCATAAAACAGGTTTAGAAATTGCCGAAGCTTGTAAAAAAAACAATCTTCCAACAAAAATTATCCTTATAACTTTTGACAAAGAAGAAGAACTATACGATAAAGCAAAGGAATTTAATGTGTATGGCTACATTTTAAAAGAATTTGCTGTTGAAGAAATTGAAACGTGTATAGGGCATGTTCTAAACAACAAAGCTTATTTTAGTAATGAAATAGCTTCGTACTTAAACCGTAATTTAAATAATAAACCAGCGGAATTAGATTCACTTACCAAAGCTGAATTGAAAATTGTAAAACTTATTTCCGAAAACAAAACAAGTCTTGATGTAGCCGAAGCACTTTCCATATCGGTTCGCACAGTTGACAAACACCGAAGCAATATTGTTAGCAAATTAGGTTTAGATAATAAGCCTACATCTCTTTCAATTTGGGCTAACCTTAACAAGCAACATCTATAAAAAATAAGTAGAAGTGCTTATTTTTTTTATCAATTACACATATTACCTTTACAGAGCTATTAATCAGTTCTTAGGGAGAATCATTGGAGGCTTTAGACGTTATGTTTAGAGCCTTCTTTGCTTTCTATCAATCTTACGTTTAATCTTTGAAATGGTGTTAAACAAAAAATACGTAGAAGTACTTATTTTTTTTCACCTAATCAAAACATACTTTTACAGTGCTAATAATTAGTTCTTAGGGAGAATCACTGGAGGCTTTAGACGCTATGTTTAGAGCCTTCTTTGTTTTCTTATCAATCTTACGTTTAATCTTTGAAATGGTGTTAAATAAAAAATACGTAGAAGTGCTTATTTTTTTTCACCTAATCAAAACATACTTTTACAGTGCTATTAATTAGTTCTTAGGGAGAATTATAGAAGGCTTTAGACATAATGTTTAGAGCCTTCTTTGTTTTCTATCAATCTTACGTTTAATCTTTGAAATGTATTACGCCCTGTGAGACCAATATATTGACCTCCAAAGCATTTCACTCTTCCGTCTTTAAATCTTATCAGATTTAAATCCACTTTCCCTTATTAATAAAGGGAAGAAGTTGTTTGTTGCTTCGATTTGAAGACGGATATGATTATCGTATTTACTGCCATTAAAGTTCTTCTCCTTTAAAAGAAGCAATGGATTCAGTTTCGCCAAAAGAAACCGGAAACGGGATGGTTTTAGTATGGGATTGTACTGTTTAGGTTTAGAGAAAACATACCTACAGGGCTTTTAAAACCTTAAGGGGAACTGATTTAAACAAAAAATACGTAGAAGTGCGTATTTTTTTTCACTTAATCAAAACATACTTTTACAGTGCTATTAATTAATCATTTATTTAAAAGAGTAACCTATATAAATTCTCTACGCTAAAATGCGTAAAGAATTTATCAATGCTATTTTAAATATCCGAAAACTAAAAACTATGGAAAAGGATAACCGTTATCTAGATAAATACTTTATAATTGGATTAGCTATGTTAGTTGTTATTGTAATAACCATAAACATTGTTTATTGTATAGGGGTCGCTTTTTAAAAAACAAAAAGTGCTAACACATTAAAAACGTTGTTAGCACTTTTTTATTTAATTAAGCGTATTTTATTAAAGTTCTAAAGCTTTTTTCACATCATTATTCATTAACAACTCTGTAGGGTTTTCTAAAGCTTCTTTTACAGCTACTAAAAAGCCAACACTTTCTTTTCCATCAATGATTCTATGATCATAAGATAATGCGACATACATAATAGGGCGAATTTCAACCTTACCATTAACGGCAACTGGACGTTCTACG
Organism: Mariniflexile sp. HMF6888; assembly: GCF_044335535.1. Classification (NCBI taxonomy): domain Bacteria; kingdom Pseudomonadati; phylum Bacteroidota; class Flavobacteriia; order Flavobacteriales; family Flavobacteriaceae; genus Mariniflexile; species Mariniflexile sp. HMF6888. The sequence continues at coordinate 891,740 of NZ_JBIQVZ010000001.1, forward strand.
ATGTTGTGCATACCTAAAATACCACTTTGGGGAGGGTTAATAATTGGAGTTGATAACATACTACCAAAAACACCACCATTAGTAATTGTGAATGTTCCCCCGGTCATTTCATCGATAGTAATTTGACCATCTCTTGCACGAAGAGCTAATCGTTTAACTTCAGATTCAACGCCTCTAAAACTTAAATTTTCAGCATTACGAATTACAGGAACCATTAATCCTTTTGGTCCTGAAACCGCAATACTAATATCATAAAAGTCATAAGAAACCATTTCGTTTCCATCAATCATAGAGTTTACAGCAGGATACATTTTTAATGCTCTTACAACAGCAAGTGTAAAGAAACTCATAAACCCTAAACCAACGCCGTGTTTCGTTTTGAATACTTCTTTATATTCATCACGCAAAGCGAAAATTGGCGACATATCAACTTCATTAAAAGTCGTAAGCATCGCCGTCGTATTTTTAGCTTCCACTAAACGCTCTGCAACTTTACGACGCAGCATAGACATTTTACTTCTTGAAGCGCCACGGCTACCTCCTGTTGGTGTTCCCATAGATGGAACAGCACTTATAGCATCTTCTTTAGTTACACGTCCGTCTTTTCCTGTTCCAGAAATTGATGAAGCTTCCATGCCTTTCTCGGCCAAAATCTTTTTAGCTGCAGGACTTGCTGTTCCCGTTGCGTATGTTTTTGTTTCTACTGCGGTTGGTTTAGGAGCCTCAGCTTTTGGAGCTTCTTCTTTCTTTTCTTGTTTTGGTGCTTCTGCTCCACCTTCTGGTTTTGCTGCGCTAGTATCAATTAAACATACTACAGCACCTACAGCCACGGCATCACCTTCTTCTGCTTTAAGGGTAATAACACCACTTGCTTCAGCTGGAAGTTCTAATGTTGCTTTATCACTGTCTACTTCTGCAATAGCTTGATCTTTTTCAACATAATCGCCATCTTGAACTAACCAAGTTGCTATTTCAACTTCTTTTATAGACTCGCCTGGTGAAGGCACTTTCATTTCTAAAATCATTCTTCTTATTTTAATATTTTTACGAGTTTTCCAACTCAACTTATATGTTATACTATATCAAATACGTTGTCAATAACTGTTTGTTGTCTTTTCTTGTCTCTTGTGCTAGAACCTGGTGCAGGTACAGAACTATAAGGTCTTGACATAACTTCTAGCTTAATAAAATCCAAGCGTTGTACTACATGACTCCAAGCGCCCATATTTTTTGGTTCTTCCTGTGCCCAAACATAATTTTTTACATTTGGATACTTCGCTATCACTTGTTTTATCTTATCTTCATGAAGTGGGAACAATTGTTCTATTCGAACTAAAGCTACACTATTATTATTTAATTTTTCGCGTTGTGCCAATAAATCGTAATAGAATTTACCTGTACAGAAAACAAGTTTAGTGACTTGTTCTGGATTTAAAGTATCGTCTATAACTTCTTGAAATTCACCAGTTGCCAGTTCATTTAATGTTGAAACCGCTTTTGGATGACGCAATAAACTTTTTGGCGTAAATACGATTAAAGGTTTTCTAAAATCGCGTTTCATTTGACGACGCAATAAGTGGAAAAAGTTTGCAGGTGTTGTACAGTCTGCAACCGTCATATTATCATCTGCACATAATTGTAAATAACGCTCTATTCTTGCAGATGAGTGTTCAGATCCTTGTCCCTCGTAACCATGAGGTAACAATACAACAATACCGTTTTGGGATTTCCATTTATCTTCAGCAGCTGATAAATACTGGTCGAAAATAATTTGAGCTCCATTACTAAAATCACCAAATTGAGCTTCCCAAATGGTTAATGTATTTGGGTTTGCCATGGCATAACCATAATCGAAACCAAGTACCCCATATTCTGATAAAAAGGAATTGAAAATATCCATTTTACCTTTATTCAAAGGGTTGGTATTTAATAAATTAATACGCTCTTCAGAGATTTCATCGCGTAAAATAGCATGACGGTGACTAAATGTACCACGTTCGACGTCTTGTCCTGAAATACGGATATTATAACCTTCTTCCAGCAAAGTTCCATAAGCTAGTGTCTCAGCCATTCCCCAATCTAAGGTGTCGGTTTCAAAAACCATAGAGGCTCTACCTTCTAAAATTCGCTCTGCTTTACGAACAAACTTCACACCATCTGGGACAGTTGACACTACTTTGGCAATACCTTCTAAATTACTTTTAGGATATGATGTATTTTCAGTTTGAAGCATTTCTTTTAGTCCTCTACGACTAAAACCGTTCCATCGTTCTATCATAAACTCTCTTACTTTAGACGATTTTTCGTCTTTAGATTTTTCGTAAGCTTCTTCTAAAACATTTTTAAATTCGTCTACAATACCATCGGTATATGCTTGATCTATTGTTTTTTCAGCAATTAATTTATCTGAATATATTTGAAACGGATTGTTATGCTTGGCTATTTCTTTATATAGTTTTGGCTGTGTAAAACGAGGTTCATCACCTTCATTATGCCCATATTTTCTATAGCCTAATAAATCGATGTAAACATCTTTTTTATAACGCATTCTGTACGCCAATGCTAATTCCACTGCATGTACAACGGCCTCGGCATCATCTGCATTTACGTGTAAAACAGGTGATAATGTTACTTTAGCAACATCGGTACAATAGGTACTGGAACGTGCATCTAAATAGTTGGTAGTAAACCCAATTTGGTTATTTACAACAATATGAACCGTTCCTCCAGTTTTATACCCATTAAGTTGGCTCATTTGCGCCACTTCATATACAATACCTTGACCAGCTATCGCAGCATCTCCATGAACTATAATTGGTAAAATCTTAGAATCATCACCATTATAATCGGTATCTATTTTAGCACGGGTAATACCTTCGGCTACTGATGCAACGGTTTCTAAATGTGATGGATTTGGCACCAAATTCATCTTAATGGTTTTCCCGTTTTGATAGGTTTTATCTAGGGTTAAGCCTAAATGATATTTCACGTCACCATCGATATCTAAATCTTCGAAATCTTTACCATCAAACTCGCTAAAAAGTTCGTGAGCTGGTTTTCTAAAAATATTAACTAAAGTGCTTAAACGACCACGGTGTGCCATTCCTAATACGCATTCTTTTACGCCATATTTTTCAACTGAAATATACAATGTGTTGCTTAATGCCGGGATAAGCGACTCGCCACCTTCTAACGAAAATCGTTTCTGACCCACATATTTGGTCTGTAAAAAATTCTCGAAAGTAACTGCTTGATTTAATTTAGAAAGAATGTATTTTTTAGAATCCTCGTTAAAATTAGGCTGGTTATCATTAATATTTAATTGACTTTGCCACCATCCTATAACTTCTGGATTACGCAAATACATGTATTCAACCCCGATAGAGCTGCAATAAATTTTATCTAAATGAATTAAAATTTCCCGTAAAGTTTGAGTACCAATACCTAAAATCTCACCAGCACTAAAAACGGTATCTAAATCGTTTGCACTAAGTCCGAAATTTTCGATTGCCAATGATGGCTCGTAAGTTCTCCGTTCACGTACAGGGTTTGTTTTGGTAAACAAATGCCCTCGCATTCTATAGCCATCAATAAGTTTTACTACTTGAAACTCCTTTTGGAGAGATTCTGGCATTTGAGTTGAAACACCTTCAATAATTTCACCTTGTAATCCATAATTTTCACTACCAAAATCGTACCCTTGAAAGAAGGCTCTCCAACTGGGCTCTACTGAATCTGGACTTCGTAAATATTGGTCATATAAATCGGCAAAATACGATGTATGTGCTGCGTTTAAAAAGGAAAATTTATCCATTATAATATTGATACACTTAATTTAAATCAAATTTCATGCAAAAGTACAACTTTTACCAAAAACAGGTGTTTCTTTTGCTATATTTATAAGCCAATTACAATCGTAATATTGATAAATTATTTTTTTATGTTAATTTTTTAAATATTTCTAATTATATGAATAGATTTTATTTAATCATTAAAATCACGTTACTGTTTTTCTTCATAATTCTTAGTTCTGTAAGTACTTTAAACGCCCAACAAAGCCAAGATAATTTCTGGGATTCCGTGCGCTTTGGCGGTGGTATTGGATTGAGTTTTGGTGATGGTTTTTTTAGCGGTACACTGGCTCCAAGTGCTATTTATGAGTTTAACAACCAAGTCGCTTTAGGGTTTGGATTAAACGGAACTTACAATAAACAAAAAGACTTTTACAAATCCACCATTTTGGGAGGTAGCCTAATAGGCCTATTTAGCCCTATTAATGAGATTCAACTATCTGCCGAATTTGAAGAACTTCACGTTAATAGACGCTACGATAGTCGTTTAAATTTAGAAAACGACACCTATTGGTCTCCTGCCCTATTCTTAGGCGTTGGCTATAGAAACGGCAACGTAACATTTGGTGTTAGATACGACGTATTGTATGATGATGAAAAAAGTATTTATGCCGATCCTTGGGCACCATTTGTGAGGTTTTATTTTTAACCTAACAAAAAAACTTAACTTCAAAAATGGCTAAACTTGTTTAAGCTTATTATTGGCTTTTCTTAATTCTTGTAATCACCTAATTTATACCATTTTAATAATGCAAAAATAAAAAGGACAAAAAAGTCCTTTTATGACTTTTGTCATATTTTTTCCTTAATAAGGTACATAAATTTGCTTGACTTAATATAATTCATATTATGAAATCGCCATGATTCGGAAACGCAATTGATAATCATCGAACACCAATGAAAATAAAATTTGTGAGATAAACACCAATGAAAATAAAGCGATACTATATAACCATTAAAAAAACAATAAATATTTATATATGAAACAAACATCACAATTATTAATACTTCTCACCACAGCCATTTTTATAAGTTGTGGTGGAAAAGAAAAGAAAAAAGAGAATTTTTCTTATGAAAAAACAGTGCCTACAGAACAAACTGCACCTGCGGTTGAATCTGTTCCTGCATCAAAAAGAGTCAATTTAAGCGACAAAGGTATTGGTCCTATAAAATCGCTGGAGTTAACACCCGAAATAGACCAAGCAATGGCTACTCATGGTGAAGATATATACACAAAAATGTGTACAGCATGCCACAGAGCAGACAAAAAATTTATTGGACCTGCGCCTACCGGAATATTAGAACGCAGAACTCCTGAATGGGTTATGAATATGATTTTAAACCCGGAAGAAATGATTCAAAGCAATCCTTTAGCTAAAGATTTACTAACCGAATTTAACGGTGCTCCTATGGCTAATCAAAATCTTACGGAAGTCGAAGCCAGAGCTGTACTTGAATACTTTAGAACATTAAAATAAAGTCAGATGAAAACCAACTTAAACATTTTATTTACTGTTTTACTTGTTGTCTTCTTTTTTAATTGTAAAAATAATAAAGAAACTTCTGTAGAAACATCCACAAACACCACCACCACAACAACATCAACTGTTGAAAAACAAGGACAAGCCTTTATAGCAGATGACGGCTCAACACCTAATATATTGCAAATAGCCATTGGTTCCAAAGACCACACAACACTTGTGGCTGCTGTTCAAGCTGCCGAATTGGAAAATGCCTTGGTCAATGCAGGTCCATTAATGGTTTTTGCGCCTACAAACGAAGCTTTTGCTGCGTTACCCGCAGGAACAGTTGAAAACCTATTAAAGCCAGAGAATAAAGCGACTTTGGCTCATATTCTATTAAACCATGTAACGCCGGGCAACTACTCAAAAGACTTTCTTAAAAAGTTCAAAAAATTAGGTCAGGCCAATAATCAAAATGTAACCGTTGAGGTTATTGGTGACGATGTATTTGTTGGAGGAGCCAAAATAATCGCTAGTGTATCTGCCGGCAATGGTATTATACATGTAGTTGACAAAGTTATTTTACCAGAAAACTAAACATTTTAAACAAAAAACATAATGAAATCGCCATGATTTGGATACACAACCACCAATGAAGATTAATGCGATACCACCTGCCTGCCGGCAGGCAGGTATGACCTTTAAAAAACAAATAATTATCTACATATGAAAACAATATTAAATATTTCCATTGGATTTCTAATTATTGCCTTCACTTTTACAAGTTGTAATAATGGAGAATCCTCAAAATCAAACGGTGCGCTAAGCTCGAATGCTGCCGAAAAAGTATATGTTGCCCCTGGGCAGCATGATGAATTTTACGCTTTTATTTCTGGTGGATTTAGCGGACAGTTATCTGTTTATGGTTTGCCATCGGGACGCCTTTTTAAAGTTATCCCCGTTTTCTCCCAAGATGCAGAAAAAGCTTATGGATATAATGAAGAAACCAAACCTATGCTAAATACATCTCATGGATTTATTCCTTGGGATGATTCACACCATCCAGACATTTCCCAAACTAAAGGGGAATTAGATGGAAGATATGTATATATTAATGCGAACAATACACCTAGAATCGCAAAAATAGATTTAACAACATTTGAAACTACAGAGATTATTGAAATTCCAAACAGCGCAGGAAATCACAGTTCTTCGTTTGTAACCGAAAATACGGAGTATGTTGTTGCAGGAACTCGTTTTTCTGTACCTATTCCTCAAAAAGATATGTCTATAAAAGACTATAAAGGAAACTTTAAAGGGGCCTTATCATTCCTTAAAATAAATCCAGACAATGGTGAAATGTCTATAAAATTTCAAATATTAATGCCTGGATTTAATTATGACCTATCACACCCAGGACGTGGAAAGTCTCATGGATGGTTCTTCTTTACTACTTATAATACCGAGGAAGCTAGTTCACTTTTAGAAGTTAATGCCTCACAAAATGATAAAGATTTTATTGCAGCCATTAACTGGAAAAAAATTGAAGCATATGTAAATAATGGAGGTGGCACCAAAATGCCTACTAATTATGCGCATAATTTATATAGCGAAGAAACACATTCTGCAACATCTACTATGATCAAAGAAGTCTTAACAGTTAACCCATTAGATGTTCCTGGTGCCATATACTTTTTACCAACACCAAAATCACCTCATGGTTGTGATGTAGATCCAAGTGGAGAATATATTGTTGGCAACGGAAAACTTTCAGCTGACCTCACAGTACATTCCTTTACCAAAATGCAGGATGCTATTGCCAACAAAAAACATGATGGCGAAGCTTACGGCATTCCAATTTTAAAGTTTGAAGATGTGCTTGCAGGTACAGTAAAACAATCCGGATTAGGACCATTACACACAGAATTTGATGGCAAAGGCAATGCCTATACCACCTTCTTTATTTCTTCGGAAGTTGTAAAATGGAAATTAGGCACTTGGGAAGTTATTGATAGAAAACCAACATATTATTCCGTGGGGCATTTAATGATACCTGGAGGAAATTCAGCAAAACCTTTTGGCAAATATGTTCTTGCCATGAATAAAATTACCAAAGACCGTTACTTACCAACAGGTCCTGAAGTAACACAATCGGCACAGCTGTATGATATCTCTGGTGATAAAATGGAACTGCTTTTAGATTTCCCAACTATTGGCGAACCGCATTATGCTGCTGGTTGCCCTGCATCATTAATTAAAGCCAATTCTAAAAAACTCTATAAACTGGCAGAAAACAAACATCCATATGCTGCTAAAAGTGATGCCGATACTAAAGTGGTTAGAAATGGCAAAGAGGTTCATGTACAAATGACCATGATACGCAGTCACTTTTCACCTGATAATATTGAAGGTATCAAAGTAGGCGACAAAGTATATTTTCATATCACCAATTTAGAACAAGATTATGATGTCCCTCATGGTATCGCTATGATAGGAGCCAATACGTCTGAACTACTAATAATGCCAGGGCAAACCGAAACGTTTGTTTGGGAACCAAAACAAGTTGGTGTATGGCCATTTTACTGTACAGATTTCTGTTCTGCTTTACATCAAGAAATGCAAGGTTATGTTCGCGTATCTCCTGCATCATCTAGCATACCATTATCTTGGTCTTTAGGAGACTAATATAGTATTGGGGAATTTTATTTAGTGTTTATTTCCCATATAAGGCGAGAGTTGAATTGTCGCTCTCGCCTTTCTTTTAAAACATTAAAACAAATCCGTTGGCTGAAATTAAGAAAATTTAATTTATAACGAATTTTGATTATAATTTAAAGTCAATTTAGCACTCTAGTGTCAGTCTGAGCCTGTCGAAGACATTAGAAGATACATTTCGACAAGCTCAATGTGACAATTTATATAAAATTAGTATTGATAAAGCAATTATACCCAACGAGTTAAAACAATTAAATACAAACAGATGAAAAAGTCAAACATAATAATGCTTATTGCGGCTTTATTGCCTTTAGGATTGTTTTTTTTCCCACTTTGGAAAATTACTTTAGAAGCACCTCAATATCCAACTCCTTTAGGAATGTATATTCATATTAATGATTTTTCAGATGTGAACCCTTTTGATATTAAAAACATCAATTTAATGAATCATTATGTGGGAATGAAATATATTCCAGATGCCATTCCTGAATTCAAAATTTTCCCTACGGGTATTTTGATAACGACTTTATTGGGACTCATCATTGCGTTTAAAGGCAATTATAAATGGTTCTTATACTGGTTCATATTGATGATCGTTTTAAGTACAGCTGGGCTATACGATTTTTATTTATGGGAGCATGATTACGGTCATAATTTAGATCCCAAAGCGATTATGAAATTCACCAACCCTGATGGTTCGGTAATGGGCTTTCAACCACCTTTATTTGGCACTAAATACATCTTAAATTTTACGGCACATTCGTACCCAAGATTAGGCGCTTTGTTTTTAGGGTTGGGTATTGCAGCCTCATTTATTGCTTATCTGATTGGAAAAAAAAACATTAAAAAAACAAAGGCTATGTAGAAAAAAAAATCTCAAAAAACACTAAAACACTATAACATGAAAACACTAAAACAATTATTAATAGGCTCACTATTGCTGTTATTTTATGGCTGTAATGTATCTCCAAAAGCCATAAACTATGGTAACGATGGTTGTTATTTTTGTAAAATGACTATTGTAGACAAAGTTCACGCTGCCGAAATTGTTACTAAAAAAGGCAAACTATATAAATTTGATTCAACAGAATGCATGATTCATTTTATGGATGAATTCGACAATGCCGAAATTGAACTATACCTTTCAAATAATTACACAGAACCCGAAGCTCTTATAGACGCAACCAAAGCTACTTTTTTAATAAGTAAAAATATCCCGAGCCCAATGGGAGCGTTTTTATCGGCCTTTAAAACTGAAGGAGAAGCACAAAAATTCCAATCGGAAAAAGGCGGGATGCTATATTCCTGGAACCAACTACTAGAACATCTAAAAAACTAGTATCATGTACAAAACAGTGATTTTTTTACTGGTCATTTTAATGGCTCTCCCCAATTATGCTCAAAAAATTGAAGTATGCCATTCTTGTGCCATCACTTCATTAAAGGAAGCCATAGCTCAAGCCAAGGATTATGACACGATTATAGTAAAAAAAGGGACTTATAAAGCGCATAAAATTTTAGTAAATAAACCTCTCACAATTATTGGAAAAAACCACCCCGTTATAGATGGTGAAAAAAAAGGTGAAATTTTTACCATTATTTCAGACCATGTAACGATTGATGGCTTGTTCATTATAAATGTTGGCTCTAGTTATACCGAAGATTATGCTGCAATTCGTATTAAACAAAGCAAACATTTTGTTATCAAAAACCTCGTCTTGGAAAAGTTGTTTTTTGGTATTTATATAGAAAAATCAAGCTACGGAAAAATTTACCACAACAAAATAATTGGCGATGCGGTACAGGAATACAATTCCGGAAATGGCATCCAATTATGGTATAGTAATCATATAGAGATTGAACATAATTATATCGAACATGTTCGCGATGGGATTTATTTAGAGTTTTCAGACGATTGCCTCATCAAAAATAATGTAAGCGCACAGAACTTACGCTATGGGTTGCATTTCATGTTCAGCAATAACGATATATATCAAGACAATACGTTCGAAAGCAATGGTGCTGGTGTGGCGGTGATGTTTTCAAAAAAGATAAAAATGTTCAACAATACGTTTAAAGAAAATTGGGGAACTGCATCATACGGCATGCTTTTAAAAGAAATAAATGACGCTGAAATTATTGGGAATACATTTGAAGAAAACACCGTAGGCATCAACATAGAAGGCTCGAACAGAATTATTTATAAAAACAACAATTTTATTAATAATGGATGGGCAATTAAGGTTCGTGGCGCCTGTTATGCCAACAGTTTTCTTGAAAACAATTTTTTATATAACTCTTTCGATATCTCATATAATAGCAATATAAACGACAATGTTTTTGACAAAAATTATTGGAGTAACTACACGGGTTACGATTTGAATAAAGATGGTATTGGCGATGTACCTTACAGACCGGTCAAGTTGTTTTCATACATTGTAAACCGCACACCGGAAACCATCATTCTATTGCGAAGTTTGTTTATTGATATTATAGATTTTTCCGAAAAAGTGTCACCCGTATTTACACCCGATAATCTATTAGACAACAATCCTGTAACAAAAAAAATCTCATGGTAAGTATTCAAAATCTACATAAAAAGTTTGGAAAAAACCCCGTGCTAAGTGGTGTCGACTTATCTATTAAAGAAGGGGGTATTTTTGCAGTACTTGGACCTAACGGCTCTGGAAAAACCACCTTAATAAAATCTATATTAGGCATGGTAATTCCCAATAAAGGCACCATATCTGTTTATGGTCAAAACATAAAAAACAATTCGGATTACCGCTATAACATTGATTATTTACCACAAATCGCCAACTTCCCTAGCAATTTAAAAGTAAAAGAGCTTATTAAAATGATTAAGGATTTGCGTGGTAAAACCAGCGACGACGAACACCTTATTGAATTATTCAAACTAAATCCGTTTTTAGACAAAAAATTAGGAACACTTTCTGGCGGAACCAAGCAAAAAGTAAATCTGGTTTTAACCTTTATGTTTAATAGTCCGCTTATTATTTTGGATGAACCCACATCCGGACTCGATCCCATATCACTTATTAGACTTAAAGATTTAATTCAAGTAGAAAAGGCTAAAGGAAAAACCATTTTAATAACCTCGCACATCATGAGTTTTGTTGAAGAAGTTTCCGATGAAGTCGTATTTCTTTTAGAAGGGAAAATTTACTTTAAAGGTTGCATTTCAGAATTAAAAATAAAAACAAATCAACCCGATTTCGAACACGCCATTGCATCCATTTTAACCGAGAACCATGCTTAAAATATTAAAATATAGTTTTTACGATTTAATGCGAAGCCGCTGGAGTTATGTGTATTTCGCTTTTTATTTAATGCTTGGGATAGTCCTCCTTTTTTTAAACAATGATCTATCTAAAGCAGTCATTACTTTAATGAATGTGATCATCATATTAGTGCCACTAATCGGAACCATTTTTGGTGTTATGTATTATTACAATTCCAAAGAATTTACCGAGCTTCTTTTAGCACAACCCATAAAACGCTCTTCCATATTTTTAGGTCAATATCTAGGTGTTGCCTTGTCATTGTCTATGAGTTTGATTTTAGGCTTAGGATTGCCATTTATTTTTTACGGATTATTTAAAAGCCATGCTATTTGGGATTTTTCATTATTGCTTATTACCGGCACTTTTTTAACCTTAATATTTACAGCATTGGCGTTTAATATTGCCTTATCCAATGAAAACAAAATTAAAGGCTTTGGATATGCCATTCTGCTATGGTTGTTTTTGGGCATTATTTACGATGGCATCTTTTTAATGTCATTAATATTATTTGAAGCGTATCCATTAGATAAAATGTCATTAATAGGAACCATGCTAAATCCAATAGATTTATCGAGAACACTCATTCTTTTAAAACTTGATATCTCGGCATTATTGGGATATACAGGCGCTATTTTTAAACAATTTTTCGGAACTAGTTTCGGGTTAATTGTGTCATTTATAGCCCTATCCCTTTGGGTGGTTTTACCCGTTTTAAGCATCACTTTTAAGGCAAAAAAGAAGGATTTTTAATTATTTCAAAATATCATATTAAGTTTAAAAGAGTTCAGTAAATTTGACCCATGATTTCAACAATCGCTAATAAAATAACAGCATTTGTTTTAGTGTTTATATTATTTGCACATAATGTAAACACACTGGCTATTATTGGCGATTTCGTTATAAATCAGGACTTCATTGCAAAAACCCTGTGTATTCAAAAAGACAACCAACAAGGGTGTAACGGTAAATGTCATTTAATGAAGGAATTAAAGAAAAATGCCCCGGAATCAAATACAACGATACCTGTGCAAGAAACAAAACGTTTCTCGTTAGATGCATTTTGTCTTTATAAAATTAATTCCTCAGAACATCTAAATTTTGTAAATAAAGCATACCAAATTGGGTTTAGCCCATATTCACAAAATCTACTTCACACGTATTTCGATATCGATACGCCACCTCCCATATTCATCTAGTGTCGTGTCAATGCTACTGTGTCGTTTAAGTCGCCGTTATTTTTTATCTGGCCAAGGCAAAAAAATGTTGCATAGCCGTAGCTACGGAACTGTTTTTTAACGAAGGTCAGGTGAAAAAGAACAAGACTTGGAATGGCTAAAGTAGGGTTGACAGGACACTAGTTTTTACAGCTTATTAATGACCCTTTTCTGGCTTATAACCTAAGCGAGCATGAGGTATTATGCATTACAAAAAAATGTGTGGTTTGTCATGCTACGCGAAATTTAAAAAATAATATAGATGAAATGCCCATAACTGAAGGAGTTATGAGTTATGAGTTATGAGTTATGAGTTATGGGCAAAGAGTCTAACCACGGGTTAAGGATTAACAATTAACCAAAATTAAAATAACAAACAAAACCCTTAAAACCAGTATGAGTAACCTTTGTTAAGTCCCTCCTTCGGAGGGGTTGGGGAGGCTTAGGGTTAGGGGCTAAATAATAACAGATGAAATTAAAATATATTTTACAGATAGTGTTCATTGCTATACTAGCAACATCTTGCTCAACCGACAATGATGACGAAATAACGATTAATGAGATTGAAGGACTTGTTAAAATCCAAGACCTTTCAAACAGTACCCATACTATTGAACTATATAATGCTACAGGGCAATTTAAAACAGGATACAATGCAATAAGTATTCGAATTAAAGACAATACGTCCAACACCTATATAGAAAATGCCACCGTATCTTGGAATCCAATAATGCACATGCCGGACATGCAACATTCTTGTCCTAAATCAGCTATCGGAAAAGCTTTAGGAAAAGAAACAGTCTATGAAGGATTTATTATTTATCAAATGACTGGTATGGATGGTTCTGGCTGGTCATTGACTGTTAATTATTCTATAAATGGCGTTGAATATTCCATAACAGATACTATAACCGTCATACAGAATGCTAAACAACATGTAACTAGTTTTATGGGGAGCGATAACAATCGTTATGTCATGGCTATCATTGAGCCAAAAACACCAAAAATTGCTATTAACAATTTAAAAATTGGTTTGTTTAAAATGGAAACCATGATGTCGTTTCCTGTTGTTGAAAATTATAAAATCACCCTAGACCCACGCATGCCAGGGATGGGAAATCACAGTTCACCCAACAACACAGATTTAACCTTTAATACAGAGGACGCTATGTATCATGGCAATTTATCGCTTACCATGACAGGATATTGGGTACTTAATTTAAAGTTACTAAATGCTGAAAACGACGTATTAAAAGGTGAAGATGTTACAACCGAAAACACCCAAAGCTCGCTTTATTTAGAGTTGGAGTTTTAAGCTTAAACAACATTTAATATGAGATTGTCTAAAAAGTAAACTTTCATGTCAGTTTGAGCGCAGTCGAAAACCTTATGAATCAGATTACCAATGCATTTCGACTGCGCTCAATGTGACAATTTGCTTCTAAATAGACTTTTTAGACAGTCTCACAAAGTTTTGCCAATGAAAAAGTATATTATATGGGGCGTTAGTTTGCTATTTGCTACACTAGCATGCGCTCAAGACATAGAAAACCACCTTGAAAAAAAGGACACTATTAATTTAAATGAAATTATGGTGGTTGGAAGGCATAAGCTAAGCAACTACCGTCAGGAAAAAACACTATCCAGTATTGATGATTTTTTAGAAAAATCCAACAAAATCACCATGATTAAGCGTGGAAATTATGCTTGGGAGGCTTCTTTAAATAATATGAATAGCAACAGGCTATCCATAACTATTGATGGCATGCAAATTTTTGGAGCCTGTACGGATAAAATGGATCCTATTACATCGTATGTTGATGTTTCAAATCTTGAAAAAGTAAGTGTTGGCTCAGGACAAGAAGGTACCGAACATGGTCATTGTGTTGGTGGTGGTATCGACTTGCAATTACCACAATCCACCTTTGGAGTTTCAGGGTTAAAAACAAGTATGGATGTGGGGTATGAAACCAATGGCAACTATAAAACTACGGGATTAGACATGGAATATTCCAACCATAAATTCTATTTAAACGCCGACGGAATTTATAGAAAATCCGATAATTATAAAGCTGGAGGAAACAAAGAAGTACTCTATTCCCAATTTGAAAAATATAACATTTCTTTACAAAGCGGTTATAAACTAAGCAGATATGAATCTTTAGATGCCCATATAATCTATGATAAAGCAACCAACATCGGTTACCCAGCTTTACCCATGGATGTTTCGTTGGCTGAAGCATTCATCACTTCGTTAACACATCATTACGCAAACGATTCAACATTTATAAAATCGTTGGAAACAAAAATATATTTTAATACGATAACCCATATTATGGACGACTCCAAACGTCCCGTAGTGCCTATTCGCATGGATATGCCTGGGTGGAGCGACACCTATGGATTTTACAGTAAAGCAAGTATTAAAGAAAATAAGCATAATGTGATTTTCAATTTTAACGGATTTTACAACCGGTCTTTGGCAGAAATGACCATGTACCCAAACGACACCAATCAACCCGCTATGTTTATGTACACGTGGCCAGATATCAGAACACTTTATACAGGTGTTTATGCAAAAGACAGCTATCGTTTTAATGAAAATGAAACCCTTTCAACATCACTTCGTTTTGGTTTTCATAAAAACAGGATTGCAAAAAAAACAGGTTTGGAAAGTCTTCAAATATTCTATCCTGAAATTGATGCGTCAAAAAGCCGGTTTCTAACCAGCATGTCATCAAATTATGAGATAAAAAAACACAAGTTCGATGTTGCATTTGGTCTGGGATATGGTGAAAGAGCACCAACAGTTAGTGAAGGTTACGGTTTTTTCCTTTTCAACAGTTTTGATAATTACGATTATATAGGCAACCCCACTTTAAAAAATGAAAAAGCTATAGAAGCCAATTTGAAAGCTAATTATCATTATAAAAAATTCCATATAGGTATTGAATCCTCCTATTTTCATATTACGGATTATATCATTGGTGAAATTGATGCGACATTAAGTCCCATGACTATTGGCGCTAATGGTGTGCAAGTATATACCCAATTAAATGATGCAACCATTTTTGATGTCTATTTAAATTCATCATACCAACTTTCAAAAACATTCTCGGTTAATGCAACGGTTGGTTATAACTACGGAAAAGGGAGTAACAAAGAACCCTTACCGCTTATAAAACCGTTTTCTTATTTAGCTGAAATAAATTATAACACATCCAGCTTTAATGCAGCCATCCAACTTGAAGGAAATGGCAACCAAAGTAAGTACAGTCGTTTTTATGGTGAAGACGAAACACCACCATACGCCGTTTTAAATTTAAATCTTGGAAATATATTTTATATAAACAACCAAAAAACCGTGCTAAAATACGGCATTGAAAATATATTCGACACCAACTATTCAACCTATGCCGATTGGAATAACATACCAAGACAAGGCAGGAATATGTATATAAACCTATCTTTTGTATTACAATAATATTGGTTAGAGGTTGTATAAAACCAAATCGAATTTGTTTTTTACAAGTGTGGTAAATTTCACAAAAAACCTTATATTTGGTTCATGGAAACAGCAACAAAACCAAACCACATAGGCAGAAAGATTAGCCGTATCAGGGAGCTAAGAGGCATGAAACAGGAAACCTTGGCGGAAAAACTTGGAATTAGCCAACAATCCGTTTCTAATTTGGAACAATCCGAAAAGATTGAGGATGATAAATTGGTGCAGATTGCCAATGCTTTGGGAGTAACAAAGGAAGCTATTGAGAATTTTTCTGAGGAAGCGGTATTTAACTACTTTAGTAATTTTTATGACAATAGTACAGCTCAAGTAAATCATAACAATTGTACTTTTAATCCTTTAGACAAAGTAGTTGAACTATATGAGCGTCTAGTTCAAGCCGAAAAAGACAAAATCGAGTATTTGGAGAAACTACTCAATAAATAATACCATACCAGAAGAAAATAATTGCCTAGACGCACTCAAAGTGGTGGTTTCCTTTAGTTTAAAATCGCTGCTATAGGTTGATTTAATATTTTCAACGTTCCATGTATGGTGTCGTAGCTATCCCGCAGGGTAGCTATGTACTATACAGATTGTTGTGTTTTCGTTCTTTATTTTTTCTTCTTTTTCAGCGGTTGGGCAGACACACTCTTTGCCAAGTTTTGGTCTGCGTGTCGACTTGTGCGACTTGGCAATGTGTGTGGCTTGTCAGGGTTGAGTTTATTAATATAATACCATTTCATGTCTCATTTTATACAGTAAATCAGCTAGGTTTCTGTCTTTTTTCACTAGAACCGCATTATTTATTCTCTGGTCAAGTAAAAGCGTCAAATAGTCTGACAACTTATTGAAATCTTGATAATGTACTGATATAGCATTAGAAACCGTGTAAACAATTTCATTTTTGAAATCTTCAATTGTTTGTTCAGAAATACCTTCTGAAGATAGTTTCTTGTCTTTTTCTACCTCCTCCATTGAAGTTGGTAAGCCTCCAAATCCAATTGATTTTGACATCTTAGAATTTCTAAAAGAGCTTTTAATTAAAGCGGCAGAATCACAAGCAAGAAGAAACAAGTGTTGGTCTTTAAAAACACTCATTTCATTCAATTTGATAAATGCTTTTTTGGGAAATGAGTCCAAACATTCACCACCATATAATTGATTAGATTGTCCATGTCCCAAAAAAAGAATTCGTGAATTTCGTTCAAGGCTAGAAATTATATCAAATGTTTTAGAATAAGATTCATCATTAGGGTGAATTTCATAAACATTACACTTATTGCTGTAACTCTTAAGCTTTGTAATTATCTCAAACAAAAATTGAGTAGATGGATCTATGGAAATAATTATTTGAATCACTCCTTTGGGAAATTATTAAGTTCAATTAAATGAGCAACCGTTAACTCTACTAAATACTTTTGGAGTGCAATACCGTGGTGATTATCCTTATCTATTTCGTGAGCTATATCAGCAAGTGATTTATCTTTGAATTTTGGATAAACACTTTTAAATTTGAAAGTGCCGTATTTCTCTAAATATGGAATAATATGATTTTTAAAAGAATACGTTTTCTCATTAGCAGTAAACAACTCGGTCAATTCTGTAGGTATATTTTCCCTTTTGATAAAATCATCTATTTTTAGTCTTATTAACTCTTTAATTTTATTCGGGGTATCAAATATTTTTACAACATTATCTTGATCTGCAGAATACAAACAAAATTTGGCTCGTTTAAATCTGTACCCTTGAGATTCACTATCTCTTTTTAACCTTCTTAATAATTCATAACCGTCTAGATTTGGGTCTTTAAAATCATAATCAGAAGCAATTATGTCAAAGTTTTGATTTGCTAGATTATCTTTTATGAATTGGTGTATTTTGTCTTTATCAAGTACGATTTTACCGTTATTATTTCTAACCTTGAAAGTATCATCTCCTAAATCAATAAAGACCTCATCTAAGTCAAAACCTCTTGATTTAAGTTTTTTCTTTAAACTTCCTATTTGTTCAGGGATTTTAGAATCATCGATATAAAGTAGTCTCTTTACACTCATATTGTATTGATAGTAATTTTAAAAGTGGCCCCAGACAATACTTCCTTATTCCCGACAAATTCAATATCGCAATTCATTTCATTAAGTAAGTTTTTAGTGTAAAACAGTCCTATGCCCGACCCACTATAACCTGAAGGAGGAATGTCACGAACAGATAATTCAAATATTTTTTCAGAGTTTTTTATAAACTTATCAGAAAGGCCTTTTCCATTATCAGAGAAAAATACTAAAAGTTTTTTTTCATTGACTTTTTCAAAATCAATTTGAATTTTGTCAGCACCCCATTTTACAGCATTGCTTATTAAATTGTCCAGTATAATTGACATATTCAATACACTGAGATTTTTTGATATTTGTTCTTGATTATTTGAAAATGAAAAAGCTAAATTCTCAGAAAAGGTATCTCCATAAAGTGAAATATATTCTATAATATATTTAACAACATCAACATCCTTTTTTTCTATATCTTCTTTTAAATCTGCTCTTGTTACAAATTCGGCCATTTTCAAAGACCTCTCAGCACAAATTTTTAAAAAACCAAGTCTCTTAATTAAATCTTGGACATTATAGTCATTCTCAGTAAGGTCATCTATTATATTCTCTATACCATCTCGAACCTCAACGTTGTTGATCTTGATAGTATGAATCAACCCATCTGCGTCAGGACTTAACGTCCTTCGAGTTGCTAATAGGTATAAGTTTTTTTCTTTCTCAATTGATAAGTCTGATTCGACCTTATTGACTTTTTCCTTTAAAGTTGTTGCAGACTTTTCAGCAGATTCCTTTTGTTGTTTTAATTCCTCCAATTGACTTTGTAAGTCTTGAATTAAAAGAGTCTGCTTCTCAATTGTGTTTTTATAATCCTGTAATTCTAAAATAGCTTTAGATGTAGCCTCATTAGTAGTGTATTTTGAAAACTCTTTGAGTTGCTTTTCTAGCTCTTCATTCTCTTGTGCTTTTTTCTGAAGTATTTTATTTAATGTATCCCCATCAATTTTTTTGTTGCTAAAATCTTCAATAAGTTGGTTGAATTCTCTTTCAGAGGCTTCTCTTTCCTCTTCAATCTTTTGGGTAATGAGGTTCTCGTTTATATATAACTCAATGACTTCATTTGATTTTGCAGAAATAATTTTATGAATCGTTGAATAAACTCTTTTTTGTTTAGTAATTAAATCCTCCGAGTATTCAAGATCTTCTTCAGTAGTTTCTCCGCTAACAATTTTCTTGTGAATTTCTAATAAGTTCTTGTGTTCGGGCGCACTATCCCAATTTAAGCCTTCAACAACGTATCTTTCCAATCTCCTAAAAGCTTTGAAAAAAAAACTATTGTTTTTTTCAGATGAGGTTAGTGTGTCATAACTCTCATTTTTCACAATTCCTTCTCGACTGGAGACAATCTGAAATTTATTTTCTTCATCAAGTATTTCTATTTGACCGACTAATTCTCGTAGTCCAATATTTCTACTGTAGCCTTGTGCCTTCCTTTGGTCAATTCCTAACCAATCATTACCTAATTCACCGTACGGTGGGACACGAAATCCATTTATAAACAAAAACACCGAACCATAATCAACAGACCTTATGCCAGTTTGTTTTGTGAAAAATGATTTTGCATATGGACTTAAATAATAAACAGTGGCTTTTGCATTCGTTATCTCAGGGTAAAATGGATTTTTTTCTCTAATCCAAAAAATAGTTTCTCCCTTATCTTTTAATTCGGTAAATAACTCATTTCCTCCATCTGTAAGATATGTTTCAATACTAGTTGTCTTAAAATCTAAATGTTCGAAAATTCGATTTTCGACTTTGCCAATAAATTTTGAACTGTCTTCTAGTGAATTATTTTCCACCCGAAATTCTGGTGCATCTATATACACTCCAAAATCATTGCTTTCAAAAGCTTGATTAGGATTTATTAGTTTTTCTAGATACTTCTTTAATTCAACAAATTTGGAGACATCCCAGTCTGTGATATTTCCACTTTTGTCTGAAATAGGATAAGCCCAGTTACTTCTTAATTTTATTATTTCAAGCAATACTCCGTGTTCGAAATTTGAAAACCCTAATGATTGAAATTCAGTTGGAGTTAATATCTCATATTTTAACGGGATAGATTGAATTTCTTTGTCTTCGTCCTCAATTTCAAATTTTTTCCAATCTATAGATAGCTTGTAATAGTGAGGATCTTCATTTGTTTTTGCATATAGATTAAGATACTCGCCAAGTCGATCACAAGAAAATCTACCAACACCCTTGGCTCCAGCCATTCTGCGTTTGTGTTGAGTTTTATTTGTCTTTTTCTCGGAATAGGCAATGTTGAGCCATTTATCTCTAATATCATTAATATCCATTCCAACACCATCATCTTGAATTATTAATCGTGAAGTGTTTGATGAAAAATACTCTACATTTTTATCGTCATTATTTTTTAAGTTAAAGTATTTCACCTTAACCTGTTTCGCATCTGCATCAAAGGAATTCTTGACCAATTCTAAAATGGCTATGTTATCATCATTAATAAGGTCTTTACCAATGATACTCTTTAGCTGAACATTCGTTTTGAAATGTAAATCTTTTTGTTCAGCCATTATCCTATAATTTTATTCAGAGTGACACCAGCTTGCTCTCCAAAAAGTGGGGGAATTGCATTTCCAATTTGTGAATATCTAGGAACTTCTTGTGTTCTTCTTTTTCCTCCAGTTGTATATTTCCCTTTAAACTCATACCAATCATTAAAAGATTGTATTCTAGCATATTCGCGTACAGTGAAAATTCTGGGTTCACAATAGTGTATATAATCGTCTGGCAAAGTCGTAATTGTCGGGGTAGGAGTGCTGCCAGACAAAGGGATTATAGTTCTTTTTTTAAGATTAAACTTTTCTTTTAAATCACTTGAAAGGGTTTTGTTCTTCTCAGCATGTTTCAAAATAAACTCTAACTTTTCAACTGTTGCTTTGCTATGTTTTGCAAACCTGTGACTATCAGGAATCTTTTCGGAGTAGTCTCCTTTTAAAAGTTTTTGATATTCTGATTGAGGTTTATTATACAAGCCTGCTTTAAATGATGCAGTGTCAGGTGATATCGTTTCATTGATTCTCAATAAGTCGGATATTGCATCCTCCAAACTATTTGTTAGACCTATTCCTTTGTTTATTAAGAATCTTTCTCTTTCCTTTCTTAATGAATCAAAAAAGTCAACAGGTTTAGTTTTGGCAGCTATGTCTTTTCTAATTCCAACTAAAATAAAACGTGTTCTTTTTTGAGGGACTCCATATTCAGAAAAATCGACAAGTCGACCTTCCACTTTATATCCTAAATAATTTCCGTCTTTTGGAGTGTATTCCAATGCACTTTTGACATATTCGGAATATACTTTTCCTTGAATTTTATTCTTATCAAATTTTTGGGTAAACCCTTTTACGTTTTCAAAGAATACAACTTTTGGTTGTACTTGACGAATAAACTTAATGTATGATTTGATTAATTTATTTCTCGAATCATTTTCAATTCTTTTTCCTGCGGTTGAAAAACCCTGACAAGGAGGTCCACCAGCAACCATATCAATTTTACCTCTCAATGATTTTAATTCATTAGGGTAATTTTTAATAATTTCATTAATGTCGTGATTTGTTTTAGGCAACCAATTTGGCCATTCGAAATGACTGTTTTGTTCAATCAGGTTATGATTGAATGTTTCGAATGCATCAGGGCTTTTTTCAATTGCAAATAATCCTTTCCATAAACCAGAATTATAAAGTCCTAGTGAAAGTCCTCCACAACCTGCAAAAAGGTCAATATATGTTTTCTTTTCACTCATCCTCTAGATTATTATCTTTTGTGGGGACTAATAATATTCTAACATCAACGTCTAATATGTTTGCAATTTTTCGGAGTACTTCAATACTCGGCTGTGCATTATTATTACAATAATTAGTCACAATTACATAGCTCTTTTCAATCTGTTCAGCTAGCCAAGTTTGTGTCCTTCCTTGTTCTTTTAATACCTCTTTAATCCTATTCATTCTGCTCATTTATGAGACATTTAAACCATTTTTATACAGTTTAATAATATGTTTAAGTACTGTATTTTGAATGGTTTATATTAATATGTGAAATTACAATATAAAAATGTATTGTAAAATATGATAAAACAGTATATATTTGTATTGTATTACAATATATAATTCAAAAACATCCACTGTGAGTAAACGATATACCAAAGCTGACTAAGAGCAAATAGTCTATAAACAATTAGAAAATCTGAATGCAATGCACGATTTATTGGGTATTATGAAATTTCAAAATGACTTAATCCAAAACATCAATCAAACACTCAGAGAAGAAATCGGTTAATTCAAAGAACAGCAAGTCTTGTATCCAACTAGAAGAAAATCAAAATCGTAACTATTGGGAGCGGTGGGGAGATTAAGCTCTTTTGGTTTTTCAGCTTTGGAATGTGTGGAGGAAAAAACCAAATGTGCTTAATGTGTGGTTGGCTTTTACGAATGAAACACAACATTAGTATAACTATCGTAGTATCCCTTTAGGGTGCTATGACTAGTTATATGTTGTTAGGTTTACGAATATAATAAAAAACCACCTACAAAAAACATTTTAAAATGTAAAGTAGGTATGACAGCAGTCTTAGTTTAGTTTCGTTCGCCCTTTGTTCAGGCAAACCCCCATCCAAAAAATAGACCCCCGAACCATAGCTGAACAAAACCCGAACAAAACTCGAACAAAACCCCTCTATTTTTAGGCACGTGTGTCAATTTGTGTCAATGTGTGTCAATTTGTGTCAATTTGTGTCAATGTGTGTCAATGTGTGTCAATTTGTGTCACGGGTTTGTTTGTTAGCGTTCTGGGTTCAAGGTTCTGATTGTTAGACTTCTTAGAATGTTAGACTTTTTAGATTTTTAGATTGGGGATAGGTCTAGAGAAAGGGGAATCGTGAATCGTCAATCGTTAATTGTTAATCAGAAATCGTAAAAGGTATCTTGTCATCGTTTTAAAACATCTTTTAACCTCTCGGGTTCTGTTCTTGCTTCAAGATTTGTGCTCTCAATTCCACATTCTGAATCCAGAATTCTGAATTCTGAATTCTAAATTATCAATCGTCAATCACCTGACACTCATGCCGTCACGAGCGAGACGCTCGCGATAGCGGAGCAGGAATCTGTATATAAACCTATCTTTTGTATGGCAATAATTTGGTAATAAAATCTATCCTACCTATCTTATAAGTTTATAATAGTTAAATTTCAGCTATTAAATTTGAGAGAGACTATCTGAGTTTCATAAATTTATTTAGAATCTGACAAATGTCATATTCTCAAACAAATTCTACACGTATTTTTGAATAAAGAGGATATTTTTGTCCTTTATAATAAACAATAAAAACTATTAATAAACTAAAATACTAAAAATGAGACATTTAAATTTATCACTTGTGTTTTCTGTAGCCAGTATGCTATTTTTAACATCTTGTTTCGATAACAAAGAAACGGTTTACGACAACGCAGCAGACATTCCTGTAAATAGGGAAATGATTGCGGAATTGACATCGCCACCCCATGTACCAACACCTGTTGGAAAAAGAAAAGCAAAAAAGCTTATCGTAAAAATGGAGATTCTTGAAAAAGAAGGAGAAATGACCGACGGCGTGAGATATGTATATTGGACCTTTGGAGGCACTGTGCCCGGTAGCTTTATTAGAACACGTGTAGGCGATGAAGTGGAGTTCCATTTGCAGAATCATCCAGATAATAAATTGCCCCACAATATCGATTTACATGCCGTTACCGGACCAGGTGGTGGTGCCGAATCATCATTTGTGGCGCCAGGGCATGAAAAAGTATTTTCCTTTAAAACCTTAAACCCAGGGTTGTACGTGTACCATTGCGCTACGGCGCCTGTTGGCATGCACATTGCCAACGGCATGTATGGTTTAATTTTAGTGGAGCCAGACGGCGGTTTACCGCTAGTAGATAAAGAATACTATATTATGCAAGGCGATTTTTATACAAAAGGCGCAAATGGCGAACGTGGGTTACAGCCTTTCGATATGCAAAAAGCTGTGGATGAAAAAGCCGATTATGTTGTTTTTAATGGCAAAGTTGGTGCACTTACTGGCGACAATGCCATAACAGCCAAAGTTGGCGAAACCGTTAGACTCTTTGTGGGTAACGGAGGTCCTGGATTGGTATCGTCTTTTCATGTTATTGGAGAAATATTTGATCGCGTACACATAGAAGGTGGCGATTTAATTAATAAAAATGTTCAAACTACTTTAATTCCTGCTGGTGGTGCTGCTATGATAGAATTTCGTGTAGACGTACCAGGCACATTTATTCTAGTGGACCACTCTATTTTTAGAGCTTTTAACAAAGGAGCCTTAGGCATGCTGAAAGTAGAAGGCGAAAAAGACAAAAAAATATACTCAGGAGAAATACGCGACGACATTTATTTGCCTGAAGGTCCAGGTATACAATCAATGCCGACAACCGGTGAGATTGTAGCTTCAGAAGTACCTGCAAAATCCTTTGAAGAACAAATGGAATTTGGAAAACAAGCCTATATGCAAACTTGTTTTGCTTGCCACCAAGGTGAAGGACAAGGCGTTCCAAATGCTTTCCCGCCATTGGCAAAATCCGATTACTTAAATGCCGATGTAGATAGAGCCATTGGGGTTGTACTTAACGGACTAACAGGAGAGATTACCGTAAATGGTCAGAAATACAACAGCGTTATGACGCGACAAATATTATCATCTGATGAGATTGCAAATGTATTAACCTATGTCTATAATAGTTGGGGCAACTCCAAAAAAGTAGTTACCAAAGCCATGGTAGATAAAGTAAAACAAAGGAAATAATGTAACTGGAAGAATTATGAATTCAGAATTATGAATTAACAAATAAACGAATAAACAAATAAACAAATAAACACAACCCTTAGAACCAGTATGAGTTCCCCCTTCGGGGGTTGGTTAGGGGGCTAAATATCTACAAATGAAAAACCATGCCTTTAGAATATTACTTGTTTTATTAGTGTTTCAAACATTTGTTTTTGCACAATCTAAAGGCATGGTTTCCATAAAAGGAAGTCGCTATATCCCACTATACGGAAGAGATTCTACCGTTGTTGAAGTAAAAGATTTCGAAATGGACATCTATCCTGTTACAAATGCCGAATATGTTGCTTTTGTTAAGAAATATCCAAAGTGGCAAAAAACAAAAAGCATCAAATTATTTGTGGATGATAGCTATTTATCGAATTGGAAAAATGATTTAGAACTTAAAGATTCAGAAAAACCAAATAGCCCTGTTACTTATGTGTCTTGGTTTGCTGCTAAAGATTATTGTGAATGCCAAGGCAAGCGTTTACCAACTGTTGATGAATGGGAATATGTGGCTATGGCAGACGAAACAACCAAGGATGCCCGCGTGAAGCCTTCATACAACAAACAGATATTAGCTTGGTATGAAGCCCCTCGATCTAACGAAAACAGTATTGGACGCACACCAAAAAATGCTTGGGGTGTACACGATTTACATGGTTTGGTTTGGGAATGGACTTTAGACTTTAACTCCGTTTTAATTACTGGAGAATCAAGAAAAGACGTAGACAAAGACAGCAATCTATTTTGTGGTAGTGCCGCAGTAAATGCTACCGATTTAATGAATTATGCCGCTTTTATGCGTTATGCCATTCGTGGTAGTTTAAAAGCCAAATATTCTATGAAAAATTTAGGATTTCGTTGTGTGAAAGATCTCAATCTAAAATAAACCTATGAAGTATTTAAAATACATATCTCTAGTCTTAATAACCACTTTAGCATTTCAAAGCTGTAAGTCTGATAAAAAATCAAAAGACGATATGACTGAAATATATCAATGCCCTATGCAATGTGAAGGCGATAAAACATATAACGAAAAAGGAAGTTGCCCGATTTGTAAGATGGATTTAGCGCTAGTTGAAAATAACTCAGAATTAGTGGAGGATGGCGGTATTTCAGAAGAATCCATCTTCAATTTAACCTCTATTTGGCATACCGAAGAAGGCAAGGCTATCCAACTTAAAGATTTAAAAGGAAAGACTTTGGTAATGGTCATGATTTATACCTCATGCAAAGCAGCGTGTCCCCGATTGGTTGCCGATATGCGACATATTGAATCTCAAATTCCCGATGAAAAAATAAAAAACATTCAGTTTGTTATGGTAAGCATCGACCCAGAAACCGACACCCCCGAAAAACTAAAAGCTTTTGCCATAGAAAACCTTATGGACGACGCGCATTGGACTTTTTTACAGGGTAGCGAAAGCGGTGTTCGTGAGTTCGCCAATGTGTTATCGGTAAAATACAAAGAAATTTCACCCATAGATTTTTCACATTCCAACATCATATCTGTATTCAATCCGCAAGGGGAGCTAAAACATCAACAAGAAGGCCTGGGAGTTGATAACAAAGAAACCATTGAAACTATTTTAAAGATGACACCCTAACAAATTATTTAATCATAAAGAGGCTGTCTAAAAAGTCCTTTAAATTTAATTTGTCAGGTTGAGCTTGTCGAAACCGATATTGATTATCAGTAATTAAACTATTTCGACAAAGCCTGTGCTGAGCTTGTCGAAGTGCTCAATATGACATAGAACTAGACTATTTAGACAGCCTCTTCCATAAAAAAAACATAAAAAGTGAACTCATTTTACCCCATTGTTGAAACCTTAGCAGAAGGACACCCCGTAAAAATATATTATACTGAAAGTGCTTTAATACAAGATTTAATTTTAGAATTAAACCTTGTCAATCCTGTTGAAGATTTTCAGAAATATTTAAATATTTTCAACCAATTAACCACCATTGAAAAACGTTTTGCACGAAAAGAAAATCAATTATTTCCTTATTTAGAGAAGCATGGTTGGGAAGGCCCCAGTCAAGGCATGTGGTCGTTTCATGATAATTTGCGGGAACAGATAAAGTTGCTAAATAATTACAACGCCAAAAAAGATATTAAAAAAATTATTGAGAATATCCCCTATTTATTAAATGGCATCGAACGCTTGTTGACAATTGAAGATATAAGACTATTTCCAAACGCCATGGAACTGATAACCGAAGAAGAATGGAAGGATTTTTATATAGGTGATGAGGAAATTGGTTGGATGCTAAAAGAAAAACCAACACCTTATCCTGCAGTTACAAAAGAAGAAGCCTACCTTCACCCAAGTCAAGATCACAGTCAGAGGGATTTATCATTTTCGTTAGAAAACACCTTTCATTACGATGAAGGTTATATGACACCTGAACAAGTCAATTTACTTTTAAGCTTTTTACCTGTCGATATTACTTATGTTGACGAAAACGACAAAGTTATTTTTTACAATCGAGGAAACGACCGTGTTTTTGCAAGAAGCAAAGGCATTATTGGTCGAGAAGTACGATTTTGCCATCCGCCAAAAAGCGTTAATATGGTGTTACGTATTGTTGAAGAATTCAGATTAGGCACTAAAGATGTTGCTGAATTTTGGTTTAACTTTAAAGGAAGAATCATCCATATCCGGTATTTTGCCATCCGGGATAAAAACAAAACATATAAAGGTGTTGTTGAGATGTCTCAAGATGTAACCGATATTCAGAAACTTGAGGGCGAAAAAAGGCTATTGGATTGGGATTAAGTGAAAGAATAATAAAATCTACTTCCAAAATTCATCATCAAGCTTATCTACAAAATCCGTTTCCTGGTGAATTTTTTCTATCTCCAGTAATTCCAATTCGGTAGCCGCTTTTTGAATTTCCGGAAACAAAACGCGTTCTTCAAATCGAATATGCTCATCTAGCGTTTTTTCAATCTTGCTTAAAGCAATTTCTATATGTTCATCTTCAAACAAACGCTTTAAAAGTCTATGATCTGCTAATGCTTTTTTTACAAGCTCATTATTTGAATCCAAAACCGGAAAAACAAACTGTTCTTCCATTTCAAAATGCGGCATTAAATGCGTTTTAAAAAACCAATCGGCATACACCTTAATGCGCTCTGGTGCTATATTTTTGCTGAATCCTGCTCTAATTTTCCATGATAACAATAAACCATGGTGATGCTCTCTGCTTAAAGGCTGTAAAGCTTTGTGACGTTTAAGTGGTTTTTGGGACATTTTTTTTAGTGTTTAAATAATATTGAACTGGTTTAAACTTTTTTCAATTGGCTACAAAATGATGTTTTTCACTCACTTTTTGTCTTTTTATTACTCCGTAACGATGCTATGCAGTTCAAAAAAGCCTTCAACTGAGCAAAAAATCTCTATTTTTCGCTTCAATCAAAAAAGTTTAAACCACTTCATTGATAATGAAGCACCCAATACCTAAAGGCAATAAGATACTGAATAAGAATAGTATTAAGTAATAATTTGGTAACAGACCTATTCCAAAGTAAAAAAAGCCTCCTTGAATTAATAAAATAAGTTCCGTTAATACAAAACCCAAGATAAAGGCATACATCCCAAAAGTTAGTGTTTTAGAATGCTTTACTAAACTATTTTGTAATAAAAACGCAAACAAAAACCCAGAAATGACACCCAACATGGTTAAATGGATAAATCCAATGACGAAATTTCTATGTTGATATGCTATGTTTGAAACTTCAGGAATTAAAGATGCCGATTGCAGCAGCATTTTAAGCACAAAACAAATCAATGCAAAACCATACATGAACTTAGTAACATTGGCCTGCGTTTTAATGAACGCTTTTAATGCCGGTTTTATAATTATTACAAAATAGTATAAGGCAAATAATTGGCAAATAACGCCAAAGCCGTTAATCAATACCAAAACAGGATGTGGCGCAAACCAGTTTACAGGCAATGCAAAAGTGAGAATAGTTGCTACGATTAAAAATTTAAAAAACAACCTAAACTGTTTAGAATCTTGAAGCTGTAACTTATGAAAAAACACAGCAGTAACAGCCAACAAAAACCACCCATTAAACTGAAAATGCAAAAAGAACTGAATCGCTATTTGATAAAATGCCGATGCCTGCCCAAGCATAACAACTGCCGGTCCCAAACACCACACTCCAATAGTTGATAGTAGCATAAAAGCCAATGCCCATTTAAGCAAACGACTTGTAACTTTATTGTTGGTTTTATGATGTTTGAAAATTAAATAAGCAAAATAGTAACTACAAAAAATATGCAATGTTGAAAACGCAATGGAAACCGCTGCATACCCTTGAAAGGGAAAACTAAACAACATACCAACAACAGCAAATTCAGTGACCCAAAACAACCGATAATAAATAGGCTTCTTATCAGGAATAAAATAGTTGACTATGAGTGTAAAAAGCATTAAATACACCCAACCTAACATAGCAACATGCGAATGGGCATGCGTTAAAAACCGATAGTTAAACGCTATGGGCTGTACAAAAGCATACCGCAATAATAACCCAAAAACAGCTGCTATAAAAAAGTTAAGCAAACATACTAAAACAAGTTTTTTAGGCATTACAAATTATCTTTAAGTGATGTACCAATAAACATAGAAAATCCAGAAAATCAAAAAGTCTTTCTGGATTTTTAATTGAAGCTATTGCTATTAACCAAATTGTTGTTCTAATTTAATAGCTTCGGGGAATAAAATATTATTCTCTAAATGAATGTGTAAATGTAAATCCTGTTCAAACTCCTTTAACATGGCAAAGGTAACTATGTAGGTATTACAACCATCGGCAGGAGGTGTGTAGTTATTTGTCAATTCAGCAATTTGTCTAAAGCGTACCCCTTCATTATCGTGTTCTTGCATCATCATAGCTATTGGGTTCTCAACTGTTCCAAATGGTGGCGGCTGTATGGTAGTATTTCCCAATTTTGCGTTCACCATTCTTTTCACAAAAGGAAAAAGAACCAATTCTTCTTTTTTCATGTGAGCTGCCAATTCACCTGCTGAAGCCGTAAAAAGTTTATTAATTTCAAACAATTCTGGATGTCTTTCCCCATGAACGTTACACAATTTATCTAAAAACTGACGCAAAATGGGGATTTTTTCTTCCACATAGCGGTGGTGCTTTTTCTCAATATATTCTGCCAATAAATCTAAAGGCCATGATTTATAATCAATCGTTTGATCTGTTTTAGAGTTTAAAACTGCTTCTAGTTCATCTATTAGCATGTTACTGTCTATACCTTTTTTAGTGCAGGCTTCCTCTATGGTTCTATTGCCATTGCAACAAAAATCAATTTTATATTTTGTAAATACCGCTGCGGTTCTAAAATCTTCGGCAACAAATTGCCCTATTTGTTTTTGGGTGTTTTTATGTAATGTTTCCATATCATTGTTTATTTCGGATATTTTTATCCTATTTATATTCAAATTTTTTTAAGCCTTTAAAAAAGACACTCCCGATTTTATGTTCAAAGCAAGTTCTTCCAAACTGGTGTTTTCTAACATTTCTTTTAGTTCATCCCTAACGCCCTTAAACTTATCGTGTACTGGACAGGGATGGTTTTCATCACATTTTTCTAAACCCAAACCACATCCATTGTAAATGTTATCGCCATCAATCGCCTTAACAATTTGTGCGAGTTTAATGTATTTAAGCTCATTTTTATCAACCTCAAAACCGCCATAAGCGCCTTTTACAGAATTAATAACTTTATGCCTTACCAATGCCTGCAAAATTTTCGCCGTAAATGCTTGCGGAGAATTAATTTCTTCAGCTATTTCTTTTGGACTTACACGCTTTCCTTCATACGAATTTATCGCAATGAAAATAGACGCTTTAATACCATACTCACAAGCTTTTGAAAACATAATAATTACTTAATTTGATACAAATATAAGATATATTTTTAATTAGGACAAATTCATCTTATTTAATTTATTTGTATTTATTTCTAAACCACACTTTTTGCCATTCCCGTTGCAGAATTAAAAACATAACATCTTCAGATAGCTTGATTGTGTCTTCACCATTTAAAGCTTTTACCTGCTTTTCTGAAACATCAATAATATAAAGCAGATTTAAATATTCGGTGAATTTTTCCTGAATAAGTTTATAAATCGCTTCGTGAAGTAACAATTTTAAACTAGTAGGCAAAACATCTTCATGAAAATCTAAATTGATATTAGCCAGTAAAAAATCCTTATTAAGTTGGCGCACTAAATTTTTATACAAATCCAGTTTATTTGCCTCTTCAACTAAATCCTCGAATGTTGATGGTAAACTCATTAAACGTTTCTATTCATAAGGTTGTTTCCAAAAGCTTTTAGCAGCACTTTTTTATCTTCGGAAATATTAATAGTACTTAAAACACTAAATGCTTTATGGGTATATTCTTGAATGGCATTTTTTGTAGCTTCGGCAGAACCAGAGGATACAAAAATTTGTTTTGCAGTATTTATTTTAGCTGAAAGGTCTTCTGGGTTTGACGAAAATAATTGAGTTAATTCCAACCTATCCGCTTCGTTTGAAAATTCCAGTGCTTTTAGGTACAAATAGGTTTTTTTGTTTTCAATAATATCGCCACCTACTTGTTTTCCAAAAGTTTTTGGGTCGCCAAAAACATCTAAATAATCATCTTGTAGTTGGAACGCAATACCCAAATTTTTACCAAATTCATAAATATTATTTTGGTCTTCTAAGGATGTATTGGCTACAATAGCTCCCATTTTCATGGCGGCACCAACCAAAACGGCTGTTTTATATTCAATCATTTTTAAATATTCGCCAATAGTAACATCATCACGGGTTTCAAAATCCACATCATACTGTTGACCTTCACAAACTTCCAAAGCCGTTTTACTAAACAACTTAGCCAATGCTTGAAAAGTAACAGGTTCATAATTCTCAAATAATTGATATGCCATAATTAACATCGCATCTCCCGAAAGGATACCCGTATTCACATCCCATTTTTCATGTACCGTTTGATACCCACGTCGCAAAGGCGCATCGTCCATGATATCGTCATGCACCAATGAAAAATTATGAAACACTTCAATACTTAAAGCGGCATCGAGTGCAATTTTATAATCGGCATTAAAAATTTCAGCAGTCATTAAAGTTAAAACCGGGCGCAGGCGTTTACCTCCTAATTGCAGAATATAGTTTATAGGACTATATAAAGACAGCGGTTCACGGTCTTGGGTAAACCCTTCTAAATGCGAAGTAAATGCGTCTTGATAAAATTGTACGTTTTGCATCAAACAAAAATAATGCAATTGCTATCACTAATCCAACAACTTTAATCAATATTAAAAAATTGTTAAAACTTTGGAAACTTTTATTGTTTTTAAAGTTTCCTATTGTACATTTGCCTCGGATATGAAATCGCCATATTATCAAAACACACAAAACATGAGGACTATGAGCGATAACAAATGTCCTTTAAAAAAATAAGTGTCACCATTTGAAAGAAGATATTTTAAAAACAGCAGCCGATTTATTCTTAACCTATGGGTTTAAGAGTGTCACCATGGACGATATTGCCAATGCCCTTGGCATGTCTAAAAAAACCATTTACCAATATTTTGAAAATAAAAACGTACTGGTAGAAGAAGCCACATTGTACATGTTTCATTTTATTTCGAAAGGAATTGAAGAAATAGTAGCTCAAGAGAACAATCCTATCGAAGAAATTTATGAGATAAAACGTTTTTTGATGAAACATCTTAAAGACGAAAAATCATCGCCACAATACCAACTTCAAAAATATTATCCAAAAATTTACGAATCCTTAAAGTCCAAACAAGTTTGCGTAATGGATAGTTGTGTAACCCACAACCTGGAACTTGGTATAAAAACAGGATTATACAGAGACACTATAAACACCGAATTTGTATCTAAAATATATTTTATATGCATGACGGCTTTAAAAGATAAAGACCTATTTCCTTTAAATAATTTTTCTATGCACGATTTGATGAACAATTATATTGAATATCATTTAAGAGGCATTTGCACCCCAAAAGGACTTGAACATTTAACCCAATACTTAAACAAAAATCAATCATAAAACATGAAGCACAAACTAATTTTAGTCTTTAGTTTACTCCTTATAATCAAAGGATTTTCTCAAGAAAACTTGCAAAGTCTCAGCTTAGAGCAAGCTATAGATTTTGCATTGCAGAACAACAGAACAGCAAAAAATGCCACGCGCGATATTGAGGCTGCCAAACAGCAAAAATGGGAAACGACAGCTACAGGTTTGCCACAAATATCAGCCGAAATTGGGTATCAAAACTTTTTAAAACAACAGGTATCTTTAATTCCAGCAGAATTTTTTGGTGGTAATCCAGGTGAATTTGCCGAAGTTACTTTTGGCACCAAACAAAGCGTAAATGCCACAGCAACACTAAATCAGAAAATTTTTGATGGCTCATACTTAGTTGGTTTACAATCGGCTAAAGTATTTTTAGAAATTTCAAAAAACGCTAAAACTAAAACCGATCTAGAAATTAGAAAGGCAGTAATAAACGCTTACGGCAATGTGTTACTTGCCGAGGAAAGTGTTGCCATTCTTGAAAAAAACAAAGCCATTCTTGAAAAAAATCTAAACGATTTATCAAAAATGTTTGAAAATGGTTTGGAAGAAGAAGAAAGCGTAGAACAACTTCAAATAACATTATCGGGCGTAAACAGTTCGCTAAAAAACACCATTCGATTAAAAACATTGGCTTATCAAATGCTTAATATCACTTTGGGTCTAGATGTTTATAACCCCACGGTATTAACAGATAGCCTTGAAAGTTTAACGGTTCAAAATATATCTTTAGAATTGGTTGATGCTGATTTAAATTTAGAAGAAGCCATAGACTACCAAATAGCCGAAAACGATAAAAAAGCGAAAGTGTTATTGCTAAAATTAGAAAAAAGCAAAGCACTACCAACTTTAAACGCATTTATAAATGGTGGTTATTCGGCTTTTAGTGATGAATTCAATTTTACAAGCAAAAACCAAAAATGGTTTGGTTCGTCGTTGTTTGGCGTCAACTTAAACATTCCTATTTTCAGTTCCTTAGAAAGAAGTGCCGCTACACAACGTGCTAAAATAAATCTTGAAAAAGCGAAAGACGATTTAATTGAAACCGAACAAAAACTACAACTTCAAACGGCTGCTGCAAAAAGCGATTATCAATTCGCCATTGAAGATTATGATAACAAAAAGCTAAACTTAAATCTTGCTGAACGTATTGAACAAAAAAACCAAACCAAGTTTTTTGAAGGTATTGCTTCCAGTTTCGATTTAAGACAAGCACAAACGCAACTATATACAGCGCAACAAGAATTTTTACAAGCCATGCTAGATGTGATAAACAAAAAAGCAGAGCTGGAAACTATATTGAATAAAGTTGATTAGTTTATAAAAAAGAGGTTATAGAAAAGGTTTATGGGTTTATTAGTTTATAAATGGTTATGAGTTTATCATAAATAATTAAGCTTAGATCTAATAAACGGTTAAAAATTTAAACAATAAACCTCACACCTTATAAACTCATAACCTAATAAACTAATAACCTAAATTTTAAAAAACATGAAGCAATTCTCTTTCGAAAAATTAATCGTATGGCAAAAATCAAGAACCTTGTCTGTTTCAATATATAAAACAACAAAGTTATTTCCAGATGACGAGCGTTTTGGTTTAACAAGCCAAATGAGGAGATGTGCTATTTCCATGGCATCAAATATAGCTGAAGGCTCTGGAAGACATGCCAATAAAGATAAAGCACGATTTACGGAAATTGCTTTCGGATCTGCTTTAGAATTGTTAAATCAACTTATTCTATCAAACGACCTTGAATATATTTCAAACGAAAATTACACTCAAATTCGAGAAAACATTACAGAAATAACAGCAATGCTGGATGGTTTGCATAAATCCCAACTCAGCCAATAAACTCATAAACAAATAAACTCATAAACTCAAAATAATAAACTCATAAACTCCATTCAAAATGAAAAATATATCCGCCATATTAATCGTTACGCTTCTTTTAACTGCCTGCAATGGTGAAAAAAAAAGCAAATCATTAGAAGATCTAATTGCTTCAAATAACTTAGAAGCATTAAAACAAAAACGTGAGGAAATTGATGCTAAACAACAAGAATATGCCGCACAATTAAGCCTTATTAACAATAGAATTTCTGAATTGGATACCGTTAAAAGATTATCATTGGTGACTACAGTAATGGCAAAATCTGAGAAATTCGACCACTTTTTAGAACTACAAGGTAATGTTAAAACCAAACAAAACCTTGTTATTTATCCTGAAATGGCAGGCACATTAACGCGCGTTTATGTAAAAGAAGGACAAAACGTTACCAAAGGGCAATTACTTGCAACCATTGATGATGGTGGTTTAAGCCAACAAGTAGCCCAATTACAAATTCAAGCCGATTTAGCCAAAACAACCTTCGAGCGTCAAGAACGTTTGTGGAACCAAAAAATAGGTAGCGAAATCCAATATCTGCAAGCTAAATCTAGTTACGAAGCACAACAACGTGCCGTAAGCCAGTTAAAAAGCCAACTTGCAAAAACCTCAGTTAGAGCACCGTTTACAGGTGTTATTGATGATGTTATTACAGACCAAGGCAGTGTCGTAGCGCCGGGGCAATCGCAATTAATGCGTATTGTTAATTTAGAAGACATGTATATTGAAACCGACGTTCCAGAAAATTACATTTCTAGCATAACCGCTAATAAAGCTGTAAAAGTAGAGTTTCCAATTTTGGGAAAATCCATCGATGCTAAAATTAGGCAAGCGGGTAATTTTATAAACCCAGCTAACAGAACCTTTAAAATAGAAGTTGCGGTTCCTAATAAAGACAAAAGCATTAAACCAAACTTAACCGCAAAACTTAAAATTAACGATTACTCCAACGAAAATGCCATTTTAATTCCTCAAAGTATCATTTCAGAAAATGCCGATGGCGAGCAATATATATACATTATTGAGAATAAAAATGCCGATAATGAAGGAAATGCTAAACGCATCATTATCGAAACAGGAAAAGCACAAGACGATGTCATAGAAGTGACCAAAGGACTTGAAAACAATGCCGAAATTATTCAAGAAGGTGCCAGAAGTGTTAATGACGGTCAAACTGTTAAAGTGATAAATGGTCTTTAGACGGTAGACGGTAGACGGTAGACGGTAGACAAAAAATAAAAATATAATGAAGACTATTAAATTCAAATTTGAAGATTTACAAGTTTATCAAAAAGCATTAGATTTCACCGATTCTACCTATGCTATTACCAAAAATTTCCCTAACGCTGAACGTTATGCATTAACTTCACAATTTATAAGAGCTTCTATTTCTATTGCTCTAAATATAGCTGAAGGAACTGGCGATACAAATGCCCAATTCAATAGATTTTTACAAATAGCTATTGGCTCTGTAAAAGAATGTGTTGTTTGTACAACTATTGCAAAAAGACAAGATTACATTTCAATTGAACAAGAAAAAGAATTAAGAGAAAAACTTGAGGAATTATCAAAAATGATAACCAGTCTTCAAAAACATCTAAAAACCATTACTAAAGACTAACGCCTAAAGACTTCAACAATGACGAAACAACAAAAACAAATCGATAAGGAATTCAAACTATCATCGTGGGCGATACACAATAAGACCACCATTTATATGATGATGGCTATGATTTTCTTTTTAGGTATTTCAGCTTATTTTAAAATGCCCCGAGAAAGTTTCCCAGAAATTAAAGAAACTAAAATTTATATAAGTACGCCTTTTTTCGGAAATACCGCCGAAGATATTGAAAAACTAATTACCGATCCGCTTGAAGACAAACTTAAAACGGTAAGTAATGTGGTAGAAATAACCTCATCATCCCAAGAAGATTATTCAATGATTATTGTTGAGTTTGATGAAGATATTACCGTAGATCAAGCAAAACAAAAAGTTAAAGATGAAATAGATTCTGAAACTTCAGGCGAAGATTGGCCAACATTCAACGGTGCGAAAGTAGAACCTAATGTGTTCGAGTTAAGCATGTCTGAAGAAATGCCCATTCTTAACATTAATATTTCCGGTGATTATCCGGTTGAAAAACTAAAAGAGTTTGGTGAATATCTTCAAGATGAAATTGAAAACTTAATTGAAATTAAAAAAGTAGATATTCGTGGTGCTCAAGAAAAAGAAGTTGAGGTTGCTGTAGATATTTATAAAATGATGGCATCCAAAGTGAGTTTTGATGATGTGATTAGTGCCATAAGTAGCGGAAACATGACCATGTCTGCAGGTAATTTTATCGCTAGCGGTCAGCGTAGAACCATTAGAATCCTTGGTGAAATAGAAGATCCGAACAGTTTAAAAAACTTTGTGGTAAAATCCGAGAATAATAATCCCATTTATTTAAAAGATATTGCCAAAGTAAGCTTCAAAGAAAAAGACAAAACAACCTATGCCCGCGAGTTTGGAGACCCTGTTGTGATGCTCGACGTAAAAAAACGCTCTGGCAAAAACATGGTTGAAGCTGCCGAAAAAATTGAACTTATTAGAAAAGATGCGATTGAAAACGTATTTCCAAAAAACTTGAAAGTAACTATCGCCAACGACCAATCTTCAAAAACCATTGGACAAGTTGATGATTTAGTGAACAACATCATTTTTGGTATCATTCTCGTTGTAACCGTTTTAATGTTCTTTTTAGGATTTAAAAACGCCCTATTTGTTGGGTTTGCCATACCTATGTCCATGTTTATGTCTTTAATGATTTTAAACTTATTAGGCTATACCATGAATACCATGATTCTCTTTGGGCTTATCATGGGGCTAGGGATGTTGGTCGACAACGGCATTGTAGTAGTTGAAAACGTATACCGCCTTATGGATGAAGAAGGCATGAGTCGAAAAGAAGCTGCAAAAAAAGGGATTAGCGAAATTGCATATCCTATTATTATTTCAACAGCAACTACGGTCGCTGCATTTATTCCTTTAGGTCTTTGGCCAGGGCTTATGGGTCAATTTATGATCTATTTCCCAATAACATTATCGGTAGTTTTAGGCTCATCTTTATTTGTTGCCATCTTTTTCAACTCCGTATTGGTATCACGATACATGACAATTGAAGATAAAGACATGCCATTAAAACGCATCATATACATCACCGCAACCATTTCTATTATAGGCTTTATCATTCTTATAATTGGAGGCGATTACAGAGCCTTAGGTTCGCTTATGGTTTTCACAGCCATCATGTTATGGGTGTATCGCTTGATACTTCGAAAAATGGCGAATCGCTTTCAAAACAAAACCCTTGTAAAACTTGAAAACTTCTACGAAAAATCATTAAAAAGTGCCCTAAAAGGTAAAAGGCCTTACTTTGTAAGTATAGGAACTGTTATTTTACTTATCATTTCCTTTATAGTTTTTGGAATTTCTTTGGGAACACAAAGAACAAAAGTAGAGTTCTTCCCAGATAATAAACCAAACCAAATTATAGTCTATATTGAATACCCTGAAGGTACCGATATTGAAAAAACCAATACCATTACCAAGGAAATAGAAAAAAAAGTATATCGTGTTTTAAATGAAGACATGTATAGAAAAGGCGACTATAACTTTATGGTAGAAAGTGCGGTATCGCAGGT
The DNA here is from genome assembly GCF_044335535.1 of Mariniflexile sp. HMF6888. NCBI lineage: Bacteria > Pseudomonadati > Bacteroidota > Flavobacteriia > Flavobacteriales > Flavobacteriaceae > Mariniflexile > Mariniflexile sp. HMF6888. The sequence continues at coordinate 930,464 of NZ_JBIQVZ010000001.1, forward strand.
GGGTGAAGGTGCTGGAAACCCACAAACCGACGGTGGTTCAGCTGCCGAAATGCCCCATAAAGGAAAAATTACCGCCTCGATGCGCGAATATAAATTTAGAGAAGGAGAAGACAGTGAATTGATGCGCCAAAAAGTACAAGAAGCCTTAGTAGGCATTTATCCCGGAGTTTTAATTTCGGTTGAAAAAGACCAAAACGGACCACCAGCAGGAGCGCCAATTAACATTGAATTAGAAGGCGATGATTACTCGGAGCTTATTAATACTGCCGAAAAAATGCGTGATTTCATCAACTCCAGAAGTATTGCAGGTATCGATGAGTTAAAAATAGACGTTAACAAAGACAAACCAGCCATGCAAGTGGTGGTTGATAGAGAAAAAGCTGGAGAATTAGGCATCAGTGCGTCTCAAGTAGGGCAACAATTAAGAAATGCCATTTTTGGAGCCAAGGCAGGCGTTTATAAAGAAGATGGTGACGATTATGATATTTATGTACGTTTCAATGAAGAAAACAGATATAATTCGAGTGCCATTTTCAATCAGAAAATTACTTTTAGAGATATGGCATCAGGACAAATTAAAGAAGTTCCTGTATCTGCTGTTGCAAAACAATCCAATACATCAGGCTTTAGTGCCATAAAACACAGAGATGTAAGGCGTGTCGTTACGGTGTATTCTGCTTTAGCCCCAGGTTACACCGATGCTGGTGCAGCAGTGTCACAAGTTCAGCATGCCATGAAAGAATTTACAGAACTGCCAAAAAACATTAAAATAGATTATACTGGGCAAATTGAAGAACAAAACAAACAAATGGCGTTCTTAATGGGCGCATTCTTTACTGGATTATTCTTAATATTTTTAATCCTTATCTTCCAGTTTAATTCGTTCTCTAAACCAGCAATCATCATGCTAGCCATATTTTTAAGTTTAATTGGGGTGTTTAGTGGTATTGTTATTACGGGTAGTGCGTTTGTTATTATGATGACCATGATGGGTATCATATCACTGGCTGGTATTGTTGTAAATAACGGGGTTGTTCTTTTAGACTATGCCCAACTTCTTATTGATAGAAAAAAATATGACAGAGGTTTAGATGAAGAAGATTATCTTGATAAAGAAGATTTATACAACAGTATCGTACAAGCTGGTAAAGCGCGTTTACGCCCTGTTTTATTAACAGCCATTACAACTATATTAGGTTTAATTCCTTTAGCTATTGGTTTAAACATTAATTTCTATACACTTTTTAGTGAGTTTAATCCACATATCTATTTTGGTGGTGATAACGTTATTTTTTGGGGTCCTTTGGCTTGGACAGTTATTTACGGCTTATTTGTAGCTACGTTTTTAACGTTAATAGTAGTACCTGTATTATTCTTTTTAGCCATGCAATTAAAAATGTGGATACGAAGCAAAACAACATCTGAGACTACTAGTCCAAAGCTAGAAATTATAGATTAGTAAACAATCACTTAGAAACAAAAAAAGCGGCTGTCTGAAAAGTGTAGTTCTATGTCATATAGAGCTTGTCGAAATATTTCAACTTACTGATAATCAATATCGGTTTCGACAAGCTCAACCTGACAAATAAAACTTAATCCACTTTTCAGACAGCCGCTTTTATATTTAACAAGAAATAATTACCTTGATTAAAGTTATGAGCAAAAACCTAATATATATTTTTAAAACAATAGTACTATTACTAGTATTAAATTCTTGCAAAGAGTCTAAAATTCCTTTTGCAAAAAACCAACATGCCTCCAGAGGTTTAATTACAGAAAAGGCCATGGTGGTATCTGCACGCATTGAAGCTTCTAGTATAGGTGCCGAAATACTTAAAAATGGTGGAAATGCTTTTGATGCCATGATAGCTACTGAGTTAGCTCTGGCTGTTGTTTATCCATATGCCGGCAATTTAGGTGGGGGCGGTTTTATGGTTTATAGAATGGAAAATGGCGATGTTGGCAGTTTAGATTATAGAGAAAAAGCGCCACTAGCAGCAACCAAAAACATGTATCTTGATAAGGATGGTAATATAATTCCCGGTAAAAGTACACTTGGTGGCTTATCTGTAGGCATACCTGGTACTATTGCAGGAATGTTTGAAGTTCATGAAAAATTTGGACTATTACCAATTGAAGATTTATTAAATCCTGTTATTGAATTGGCTACTAAAGGTTATGTGGTTACAGAAAAGCAAGAAAAAAGAATCACGGGTTACCAAGCCTTTTTTAGACAGATAAATAAAGATTCTATTTTATATGAAAAAAAATGGAAAAAGAATGACACCATAAAAAACCTACCACTAGCAAGCACCTTAAAACGTATTTTGTTAAATGGAAAAGACGAGTTTTATAAAGGAGAAACAGCCAATGTTTTAGTGAAATTTCTACAAGATAATGGAAGTATTATAACAAAAGAAGACCTAATAAAGTACAAACCAATTTGGAGAACCCCTATAACCTTTAATTATAAAGACTTAAAAATTATTTCAATGCCACCTCCATCAAGCGGAGGCATTTGTTTAGCGCAGATATTAAAAATGATTGAACCGTATAGTTTAAATGATTTTGGGCACAATTCTGTAAAAATGATTCAAGTTATAACAGAAGCTGAAAGACGTGCGTATGCAGATCGAAATTATTTTCTAGGTGATCCAGATTTTATAGAAATTCCTATTAAAACATTAATAAGTAGCGCTTATTTAAAGAACAGAATGAAAGATTTTTCATTTTTTAAAGCAACGCCCTCAAGCACTGTAAGCCAAGGAAATATAGAAATTATTGAAAGTGATGAAACTACACACTATTCCATAATAGATTCTTATGGAAATGCCATTTCAGCCACAACAACCTTAAATGGTGCTTATGGATCAAAACTATATTGTTCTGAACTCGGTTTTTTCTTAAATAATGAAATGGACGATTTCAGCAGTAAAGTAGGATCGCCAAATATGTTTGGGTTAATAGGCTCGGAAGCAAATAGCATTGCTCCAGAAAAGCGCATGTTAAGTTCTATGACACCTACCATTATTGAAAAAGACGGAAAATTGTTTATGTCTGTTGGCACACCTGGCGGGTCTACTATCATAACTTCTGTTTTACAAACAATATTAAATGTTTATGAATTTAACATGACCATGCAAGAAGCCGTAAACGCTCCCAGGTTTCATCACCAGTGGTTACCTGATGAAATTAGAATGGAGCCTAATTCGTTTGATGAAGGCACCATAAAAAAACTTAAAGCATTAGGGTATTTTATAAATGAAAAGGATGCACCAGTTATTGGTAAAGTAGATGGCATTCTTATTTTAGAAGATGGCCATCTAGAAGGCGGTGCAGATTATAGGGGTGATGATGCATCTGTTGGATTTTAATTCTAAAAATAAAAACAGGCTGTCTGAAAAGTGCTTTGTATCTACACTGTCAGGCGCTTGTCGAAACCGATATTGTTTATCTGTAAATTGAAATATTTTGACAGGCTCAATATGACATTGAGTTACACTTTTCAGACAGCCTCGTTTTTTCTATATAATAATATATTATTTCAAATTAAAACTTATTCTACCAAAAACATAACGCCCATTATTTCCAAATTGAGATACACGTCTTGAATATACAAATTGGTTACTTGATGTTAAATAATCTGGCAATGTATCTGGATAAATGTCAAATAAATTGTTGGCCCCCACTGTTAACCTTAAAGAATCATTAAAATTATATCCTACGGTTAAGTCTGTTACCACCACCGATCCAATTTCAGGATGACCGCCACCAGTTAAATTTCCAGTATCTTCAACACTTCCAAAAAAAGCATTTCTTAAAAAGAAATTCCAATTTCCCATATCTAAGTTATTTGCTAAGTTTGCTTTTACCCTAGGAATTGCCATTTCTAAATAAATTCTGGAAGATTCATCAAAATAAGTATTTAATAATCCGGCATTAGTTAAAATATCACTTCCTTTTGTAGCACCAACCTTTGTTGTTTTAGAAAATGTTGCAGCCAAATTATTTGTTAATGTCCCTTTGCCTATATTCGTTTTATGAGCAATAACAACATCTATACCTTTCGTTTCTGTATCTATGGCATTTGCAAAAAAAGCAGCTTGCCCAATATCTAAATTGTCAAAAACATCACTAAGGGCACTACCGTCATTAGGATTAGAAAAATTCCCGGTATAGGTAATTCTATCATCTATGGCAATAAAAAATCCATCAACCGTAATGGTTAAATTTGCACTAGGTATTTTTGAAGTGAACCCTAAACTTGCATTAAAAGAAGTCTCTTCTTTTAATTTTGGAATACCAAACAATTTGGCGGCTCTAGAGTTATTCGTAAATGTTCCCACTTCTTGAGAAATTCCCTGATCATTAAATAATGTGTTTGATTTACTATAAAACTGTTGATGTAAAGAAGGAGCCCTGAATCCTGTGCTTATCGCTCCTCTTATATTAGTGTTTTCATTCAATTTATAACGCATTGCCAGCTTACCGTTTAAAGTACTTCCAAAATCGCTAAAATCTTCATAACGGGCAGCAACGCTCATCAAAAACTCTTCAGACAAATCACCTTCAACATCTACATACAGTGCCATACTGTTTCTTTTAGCATCAACAGCATTTTCTGGTGTAAAACCTTTAAAAACTTGGGCACCTTCAGAAGGTTGATCACCATAAAAATCAGTAACTTTTAAAGAAGGATTTGCACTTATAGCAACTCCTGATGCTACTTCTCCGTTAATATCATACCTTTCATAAGATGATTCTTCACCAGCTTCAATAAAAAAGTTCTCAACTCGATATTCGGCTCCAAAAGCTATATTTAGTCCAGACATGATATCGTCATAGAACTTGGACATATCTAAATTGACCGTATTTTGTTGAAATCCGTTTAAACCAGCATCAAATTCTGTGGGCGAAGATGCTTGTAAATAAAAGTTTGTAGTATTGGTAATAATATAAGCAAATGTATTTTTTCCCCAAGTATGCGATAAATCAATATTCCAATCGTTAATTTTACCGCTAATACCAAATCCTAAAGATTTATCGATAATGTCAGACTCAATATTTGGTAAAAACCCATTAATATAAGCTAAAGTATTCCCTCTACCTGAGCCCGTTCCTGGCGCCCTATAAAATCCTGAAGCATCCCCATGTCTATAAGACAAGCCTCCAAAAGCATAAAACTTAGTTTCGTTTTCTTTATCTCCAAATGGAATTTCCAAATTCCCCATAAACTGTCCTTGGTCTAACCCTGATTGACCAACACTCATATTATAATCGTCACGCGTTTGTCCTCTAACCAATAATTCTTGATCAGTATAATTGGGCAATCCTTTCAATATACCTGTTCCTTGGGTTCCTGTTGCAATATTATATCCAGATAATTCTTCTATACTGTTAGCATTGGCTATTTGTGTTTTTAAAGAGTTATCAAAATAAGGAACCAACTGTGCAAAAGTTTGGATAGCCCCTAAATCAGTTCTTAGTTCAGATAAATTGAACCCCGCATTGTAAGCTTGCCATTCTACGGCATTATAAGCACTAAAAATGCTTCCGCTAAAAGGTTTTGCTCTTGAGGTACGCTCTCTTGATGTTAAAGATCCTGTTAAATTAATAACCCCCCCATTATCACCTAATGGAATTCCATAATTTAAATCGATTTGAGTTTTTTCTCCATCTACACCGCCATCGTGGTCGTTAGCATTTTTTGAGATGTTAGCACCCGTGGTTACTGTGGCAGTTAACTCGTTAACATTATTTTTTAATACAATATTAATAACGCCCGCAATGGCATCCGATCCGTATTGTGCCGCAGCACCATCACGTAACACTTCTATCCTTTTTATTGAAGCCGCTGGTATGGCATTTAAATCGGTGCCCACAGAACCACGCCCTGGAGTACCATTAACGTTTACCAAAGAAGATGTATGTCTTCTTTTGCCATTTACTAATACCAATACTTGGTCGGGGCCTAAACCTCTTAATTGAGCAGGATCAATATGATCTGTTCCATCAGATACCGTTTGGGTGTTTGACGAAAACGAAGGCGCTACATAATTTAAAATCTGTGTTACAGACACTTGAGGTCCAGCTGTAGTTAATTCAGTCATATCGATAACATCTACGGGAACAGCAGTATCAACCGACGTTCTACTTGGATTTCTTGATCCAATTAACATAACTTCATCTAAAGAAACACCTTCTTGAAGCGAAACTTTAATGTTTTGAGCAGAAGTTACTACAATTTCTTTTGTATTAAAACCAACGGATGATACAACAACCGTTACTGGAAATTTGGCAACATCGATGCTAAATTTACCGTCAAAGTCTGAAATTGCACCATTTGTAGTGCCCTTAATGATAATGTTAACTCCAGGCAAAGGTGTATTGCTTCCTACATCCGTTATAGTTCCTGTAATTGTTCCTTGAGCAGCTATTGCCAATGGAAAAAACAAACCTACTATCAAGCAGATTTTAAAGAGTAAAAAATTTTTCATGTTTTAGTTGTTTTTAGTGTTTTAATACCTACAAGGTACATATAAAAAAGCTTTATTTAAAAAAAAAGAAATAGTCACCACACACTTATAGTGCGTTTTTAATTAAAAAATAGCTATAAAATTGCGTTATTCATAAAAATATAGGCTAAAATTAGCATTAAATAAGTTGTTTGTTCTCATTTTAAAAAAAGCAAATCAAAGTCTTCTGCTTATTTAATTGCTTTTAAAAAAAAAAGCCAAAACATGTCTACTCCGTGGTATTTCATTAAATTTGCACTTCAAATTTCAACTATGTACAGAAGTCATAATTGTGGTGAATTAAATGCATCACATATAAATAAAGAAGTCACACTTGCTGGGTGGGTACAAAAATCTAGAGATAAAGGCTTTATTGTTTGGGTAGATTTACGCGATCGATACGGTATTACGCAACTTGTTTTTGATGAAGAACGCACTTCTAAAGACATGTTATTACAGGCACAAAATTTAGGTCGTGAGTTTGTCATTCAAGTAAAAGGAATGGTTATAGAACGCGCATCAAAAAACCCAAATATGCCAACAGGCGATATTGAAATTTTGGTTTCAGAACTAACCGTTTTAAACGAAGCCTTATTACCCCCTTTCACTATTGAAGATAAAACCGATGGTGGTGAAGAATTACGTATGAAGTATCGCTATCTGGATATTCGTCGTAACCCTGTAAAAAACAGCTTGATTTTTAGACATAAAGTAACACAAGAAGTTAGAAACTATCTGTCTAAAGAAGGTTTTATAGAAGTTGAAACACCTTACCTAATAAAATCGACTCCCGAAGGTGCACGCGATTTCGTAGTGCCCTCACGCATGAATGCAGGACAATTTTACGCACTTCCGCAATCGCCTCAAACTTTTAAGCAATTGCTTATGGTTGGTGGCATGGATAAATACTTCCAAATAGTGAAATGTTTTAGGGATGAAGATTTACGTGCCGACAGACAACCGGAATTTACACAAATAGATTGTGAAATGGCGTTTATTGAGCAAGAAGATATTTTAAATGCATTTGAAGGCTTAACGCGCCACTTACTAAAAGAAGTCAATGGTGTTGACATTGAAAAATTCCCAAGAATGCTATATGACGATGCCATGCGTTTATATGGAAACGATAAACCCGATATTCGTTTTGGGATGGTATTCGGTGAATTAAACGAGGTTGCCCAACATAAAGATTTTGGTGTTTTTAATAGTGCTGAATTGGTCGTTGGTATTGCAGTACCCGGTGGGAACGCTTATACCAGAAAAGAAATCGACCAATTAATTGATTGGGTAAAACGCCCACAAATTGGTGCTTTAGGAATGGTTTACTGTCGTTGTAATGAAGACGGCACATTCAAATCGTCTGTCGATAAATTTTATGATGAGACCGATTTAGCTAAATGGGCAGAAGTAACTGGCGCCAAAGCAGGCGATTTAATTTGTGTACTTTCTGGTGATAAAAATAAAGTACGTGCCCAATTAAGTGCTTTACGTATGGAATTGGCAGAACGTTTAGGACTTAGAAATCCAAAAGAATTCGCACCCCTTTGGGTTATGGATTTCCCTTTATTAGAATGGGATGAAGAAACCAAACGTTACCATGCCATGCACCATCCATTTACATCACCAAAACCAGGTCAGTTGGAATTATTGAAAACCAACCCTGGAGAAGTAAAAGCCAATGCGTACGATTTGGTGTTGAACGGAAACGAAATTGGTGGTGGTTCTATTAGAATTCACGATAAAGAAACACAATCCTTGATGTTCGATTATTTAGGATTTACACCTGAAGAAGCAAAAGCCCAATTTGGGTTCTTAATGGATGCCTTTCAATATGGCGCGCCACCACATGGTGGTTTAGCTTTTGGATTGGATAGATTGGTAGCTATTCTTGGCGGACAAGAAACCATTCGTGATTTTATTGCGTTCCCAAAAAACAATGCAGGTCGAGACGTTATGATTGATGCGCCAGCACCAATTGACGATGCGCAATTAACGGAGTTAAGCCTAAAACTTAATTTAAAACAATAAAAAAGAATCCTGCAAAATGCAGGATTTTTTAGTAGATTTAAACATGCCGAAACAAACCATTTTAAAACAAGTACTCATCTGGAGAGCTAAACACATTTCTCACAGACAATTTGTATATATATTAAGTATTGTTATTGGTTTTACCTCGGGTGTAGGTGCTGTGATTTTAAAAAATTTAACACACTTTTTTCAACATTTATTAGAAGGGAATTTAATCAAGTATTATCATCATGCATTTTATTTTTTGTTTCCTATTATTGGTTTAACCATCGTTTATTTTATTATAAAATATGTTATTAGAAACAAAGTAAGCCACGGAATCCCTTCTACCCTTTTTGCTATTTCAAAACGAAAAGGCATCATGAAACAATACCAAATGTTTGGCTCTATTTTAACGGCACCGCTAACGGTTGGTTTTGGTGGTTCGGTAGGGCTAGAAGGGCCTACAGTAGCTACAGGAGCTGCTATTGGCTCTAACATTTCAAGAATGTTTCACATGAACCAAACCACTCGAAATTTACTGATTGGTTGTGCTGCCGCTGGTGCCATGTCATCTATCTTCAAAGCACCTATTGCCGCTATTATTTTTGCTATTGAGGTGTTTAGTTTAGACTTAACCATTGCATCCATGCTGCCCCTTTTATTGGCATCACTTTCTGCTATTCTAACTTCATATTTTTTCTTTGGAGACGATATTTTATTACCCTTTAGAATTGAAGATAAATTCGTTATTTCCGATGCGCCTTTTTATGTGGTTCTGGGTGTTTTCGCCGCTATAACATCCATCTATTTTGCCCAAGTTTACGATAAGTTTCAAAAATTTTTCGACAAAATAAAATCTCCTATAAAACGTTTAGTAATTGGTGGCATTCTTTTAGGTATTTTAATTTATTTCATTCCACCACTTTATGGCGAAGGGTTTGATGTTATTAACAACCTTATTGCCGGCAACCCAGAAAAAGCTTTGGAAAACAATATCTTCCAAATGGATTTAACCAATATTTGGATTATCGTTTTACTTTTAGCTGGCTTGGTGTTTTTTAAGATTATTGCCAGTGCCCTCACTTTTGGAGCGGGTGGTGTGGGCGGTATTTTTGCACCAACACTTTTTATGGGGAGCATCATGGGTAATTGTATTGCCAAAATAATTAATAACTGCGGTTTGTTTGGCACACCTATTTCCGAAAGCAATTTCACCCTTGTGGGTATGGCAGGTTTACTTGCTGGTGTTTTACATGCACCATTAACCGCTATTTTCTTAATTGCAGAACTTACTAGTGGCTACGAGCTCTTTATACCCTTAATGCTTACGGCAACCATTTCATTCGGTATTACAAAATACTTTAGCTCGCATTCGGTTTATAATATGGAATTGGGCAGAAAAGGCGAACTCATAACCCACGACAAAGACCACGCTGTATTAACCTTAATGGATATAGATCGCGTTATTGAAACCAATTTTGTAACCATAACATCTAACATGAATTTAGGTGAAATTGTGCACACTGCCGTTATTAAATCCAATCGAAATATTTTCCCTGTCGTAAAAGCTAAAACACAGGAGTTAGTGGGCGTTATCCTTTTAGACGATTTAAGACCCATTATGTTTGATCAAGATTTATATGGTGAAATATTGGCGCATGACATCATGCAACCACCCCCCGAAGTCATTGATATTGACAAAGATAAAATGACCGAAATTATGCAAAAATTCCAGGACAGTAGTGCATGGAATTTACCCGTTATAAAAGATGGTAAGTATTTTGGATTTATATCAAAATCTAAACTGCTCACCGCATACAGAAGACAATTGATAAACCACACCAAAGAAAATTAAAGCAGCCATGTTTATCGTGGCAAATCTTATTTTATAAATGAAATACTTAATTATCATATTATTTATAGCTTCTTTTGGAAGTATCCTAACAGGATTTTTTTTAGATTTAGAATCTTCCCAAAAACTTATTGGCTTCGGCGTTATGGGGCTGTTTTTTATTGTATTCCCGCTGTTTTCGTATTACCGTTGGAAAGATAAAGATGTTAAAGATTATATGCTTACTAAAGAAAATTTAGATAAAATGCGTAAAAATCAAAAAGAAAAGAAGATTTAGCAGTGTTCAGTCACAGTGTTCAGTTGCAGTAATCAGTGGTGTTAAAGAGTATTAATATTCACAAAAAAACTCAGTGAATCTCTTTTTAAACTCGGTTAATCTCTGCGAAACAATACGGTTGCAGTAATCAGTCGCAGTGTTCAGTTAGCAGTGTTCAGTGGTGTTAAAGAGTATTAATATTCATAAAAAACTCTGTGAATCTCTTTTTAAACTCTGTGAATCTCTGAGAAACAATTAATTCAAATTACGTCTTTCAATAAAAAACCGTTTCAGTAACTCAGCAGCTTCCGTTTCCATAACACCACCTTTAATAATGGTTTTAGGATGCAGTTTGGTTTTTAAATTAATACACCCACGTTCCAAATCCCTAGCACCATAAACAATATTCGATATTTGGCTCCAATATAAAGCACCCGCACACATTTGGCAAGGCTCCAGCGTTACATACAACGTACAATTCCTTAAATATTTACCCCCTAAAAAATTAGCTGCAGCTGTAATTGCCTGCATTTCGGCATGTGCCGTAACATCGGTTAATGTTTCAGTTAAATTATGCCCACGAGCTATAACCCTGTTGTCAATAACAACCACAGCACCTACAGGAATTTCACCCTTTTCAAAAGCCATTTCTGCTTCCTGCAAGGCTTTTTTCATAAAATAGGTATCGTCAAAAGGTTGTATCATAAAAAAACTTAAACAATTAAAAATCAAAAATACAATTTCAAAATGATAATGACGCTCGTATCGTTTTCAAATATTACATTTGTAAGCGCATGAGCCATTTCTTAAAACATATCAATTCACCAAAAGAACTTCGTCTTTTAGACCAAAAAGAGTTACCTCAACTTGCCCAAGAATTACGGGACTTTATAATAAACATTGTTGCTACCAAAGAAGGGCATTTAGGAGCGAGTTTAGGGGTGGTTGAATTAACCATTGCGCTACATTATGTGTTTAATACGCCCGAAGACCAGCTCATTTGGGATGTGGGCCATCAAGCATATGGACATAAAATTCTAACAGGCAGAAAAGAGCTGTTTCATACCAACCGACAAGTTGGTGGACTTAGCGGATTTCCAAAACGCGATGAAAGTGTTTATGATGCTTTTGGTGTCGGGCATGCCTCTACTTCTATTTCGGCAGCTTTGGGTATGGCGATTGCTTCCAAATTAAAAGGTGATTTAGAAAAGCAACATATTGCTGTTATTGGCGATGCCAGTATTGCAGGCGGCATGGCGTTTGAAGGCTTAAATCATGCTGGGGTTACCAATGCTAATTTACTGGTCATTTTAAACGATAATGCTATTGGTATCGACCCAAGCGTAGGTGCCTTAAAGCAATATTTAACGAATGTTAAAAAGGGCATTCAACGGAAAAACAATATTATTAAAGCTTTAAATATTGATTATTCAGGTCCTATTGATGGCCATGATATTAACAAAGTCATTTCAGAATTAAAACGTTTAAAAACCATTAAAGGGCCGAAATTTTTGCACATCATTACCACCAAAGGCAAAGGCTTAAAACAAGCGGAAGAAGACCAAGTTAAATACCACGCCCCCGGAAAGTTTGATGCTTCTACTGGCGATATTATTTCTAAAACACCATCGGAATTCACCAAATACCAAGATGTTTTTGGGTACACTATTGTGGAACTTGCCAAACAAAACAAAAATATTGTGGGTATAACGCCTGCGATGCCAACGGGAAGCTCACTAAAATACATGATGGACGACATGCCAGACCGTGCTTTTGATGTGGGCATTGCCGAACAGCATGCCGTAACGTTAGCCGCTGGTATGGCAACCCAAGGACTCATACCGTTTTGTAATATCTACTCCACATTTTTACAACGTGCCTACGATCAAATTATTCATGATGTCGCCTTGCAAAAGCTACCTGTTATTTTTTGCTTAGACCGTGCAGGACTAGTTGGTGAAGATGGCGCCACACATCATGGGGTTTTTGATCTGTCATATTTAAGATGTATTCCCAATCTCATTATTTTTTCACCCAGAAATGAGGTTGAGTTAAGAAACATCATGTACACCGCACAACTTGGTTTACAACAACCCATGGCAATTCGCTACCCTAGAGGCACTGGTGTTACTGTCGATTGGAAGCAACCGTTTTCTAAAATAGAAATTGGCAAAGGCGTTCAGTTAAAAAAAGGCCGTAAACTGGCTGTTTTAAGTACGGGGACAATTGCTAAGAATGTCAGTGATGCTATTGAAAAATCGGAGCATCCTGATAGCATAGCGCATTACGATATGCGTTTTATAAAACCTTTGGATGAGGTATTATTGCATACTATTTTAAAGACTTTTGAAACGGTTATCACTATAGAAGACAACAGCATCAAAGGCGGTTTTGGAAGTGCTGTTTTAGAGTTTGCGGCAGCAAATAATTATAAAAACAACATCAAGCTTTTGGGCATTCCAGATGTGTTTATTGAACACGGCAGTGTTACTGAACTTCAAAAAAGTATTGGTTTGGATGTTGAGAGTTTGGCAAAATATTTTGAATTGTTTTTGTAATTTGAAGAAAAGTTAAACGCTTGGAGTTATAAATAACCCGCTACCGCTAAGCTCTGGCTTAGTGGCGGCAAGAGTAAGCAAAAACTCAACCCAAAAATCCAGTACTATCAATCTCCAAAACCGTATAATCGTCCTGAAAGTTTCTTGCACTTGAATATTTCCAATGGGTTGGATCTGTTACCAAACCGCTTTCCACAGGATTATTGTGAATATAATCTATTTTTTGCTTTATATCTGCATCAGTCCATAATTCTATGGGCTGGTTATGATGCTGCCAAAACTGGTATTTGGAACCATTGGTTTTCTTTTTTGCTGCTCTTTCAAAAAACCACAACAAATAGTCTTTTCTGCTTTCTTGCGGATTGGTTTCTATGGCTTCTATGATTTTCTTTGCCGTAAAGCTTTTAAAATCTCTCAACAAGCCATCTGGTTCATCATGACTCGACCTGAAAATTAAATGTACAAACTTGGCATAAAACAATATGCATACAACTCCATGCCCTTTTTTGCTCTGCAATAGTTTATAGTTTCTACTAATACATCAAAATAAGTTTGTCTTGTAAAAACATCCAACCAGTATACCGAAGTAAACGACACGAAGTATAACCCAGACTTATTATGGAATTTATAGTTTCTACTCATAAATCTAAAACACAAAAAGCTTTTACATCCTGTATAAAAGCTACTGTTTTCTTACTCATACCGCCACTAAGCGGAGCTTAGCGGTAGCGTGCGTGCATTTAAAGCTAACTAACTCAGGCACAAACCATATACAAACAGTTTAATCTAGCCTAAATCTCAAACCCTTTTATTTTTTTATATTCCAAAATAGCTTTACTATCTGAAAGTAAAGACACATAAAAACACACGCTAGACAAGCGTTGGTACAAACTGGAACTATCGATGTTTATGGTTTTTGGAAGGCTTTTAAAAATAAGCTTGTCATAATTTGAAGCCGTTCCATCATACATGTTGTTTATGGCATTGGTATAAGTGGTTAACAATGTATTTATAACGCCATACCCTGCAATTTCTTTATCTACTACCTCGATGGATTGGTAGATGTTTTCAACACTAATTTTAATAATGTCTTTTATTTGTGCGTCGTATTTGCTTTTATCTAGCAGAGCGCAATCGAATTCTCCATTTAGAATGGCTTCTTCGTGGGTCATAAAAATATCGACCGCTTCATTAATAAGACTTCCTATTGCCAAAGCACGCAAATACCCAATGCGGTCTTCTTTGGTTGAAAGTGCATAATAGTTTTCGGGTTTTATGTTGTCACGTATTATTTTGGACAGGTATTCTAAAGCAAACTCTTCCTGAATGAGACCTAGATTGATACCATCTTCAAAATCGATGATGGTATAACAAATATCATCGGCTGCTTCCACTAAAAAAGCCAATGGGTGGCGTGCAAAACTTAAGTCTTTATCGCTGCGTTTCATCAAACCCAGCTCGGATGCAACATCCGTAAAAGCTTCTTTGTCACTTTGAAAAAAACCATATTTTTTATCGGCAATATGAGTTGTTGGTTTTTTGGGAAGTGACTCTTTGGGGTATTTGGTAAAAGCTCCCAAAGTCGCATAACTTAAACGTAAACCCCCACTTCTTCCAGCTCTGCTTTCGGTTAAAATTTTAAATCCGTTGGCATTGCCTTCAAAATCACATAAATCTTGGTATTCTTTTGCGGTTAGTTGGCTTTTATAGTTACTGCCTGCTCCTGTTTTAAAAAATTCACCAATGGCTTTTTCGCCCGAATGTCCAAACGGCGGATTTCCTATATCATGCGCTAAAGCCGCCGCAGCTACAATGGCTCCAAAATCGTTCGCTTGATAGCCATGAATATTTTGTAAATGTGGATGTTTTTCCAATAATTTTTTGCCAACCAATCGCCCCAAGGAACGCCCCACCACACTAACTTCCAAGCTGTGGGTTAAACGCGTGTGCACAAAATCGGTTTGCGATAAGGGGATTACCTGTGTTTTATCTTGTAAACTTCTAAATTCTGATGAAAAAATCACACGATCATAATCTACTTCAAAACCTAAGCGGGTTTCATCTTGTTCTTTTCTAATGCGTTTATTAGTGTCACCAAAGCGTTTTAAGGATAGTAATTGTTCCCAGTTCATTGTTAAATTTTAAGTATGGGCAAGATAACTAAATTCAACAAAACTAAAATTGAAAATTTGATAACATTAAGATAACATTCTAATGACTGTTGTTTAATGTTTAGATAACATACTATTTGATTAGAATCGTTTTTTTTGCATTGTTATTTACAACCGTATTATGAAACATTTAATTTATTTATCTCTTTTTTTACTTACCGCTACTTCCTTTGGGCAAAACACAGGCTTAATTGTTGGTAAAATCATGGATAATGAATTAAATAATGCGCCGTTAGTACTCGCTAATGTTTCAGTAAAAGGTACTGCCATAAATTCAAATACCGATTTAACTGGTATGTTTATTATTGAAAACCTAGAAGCTGGTGATTACACGCTAGTTTGCAGTTTTGCCGGTTATGAGACCCAAGAAATTAAAGTACACGTAGATGCATTAAAACCTGCCGAAGTAAAACTATCCCTTGCTGCAAGTACCATTTCATTAAGTGAGCTAGCATTGCTTACTAGCGTTACACAAAAAGATGATAAATCGGCTGCTGTATTGAATTAATATAGCAATTCATTATTTAAAAGCATCCTTCTTCTTCTTATTATTTATTTCCATTCAAAAAAAGGATGGGTTTTTTGCTTTTTAAGCAAGCTGAATTTATATGCTTTGTTTTTAGCTTCTTTCTATTCATTCATAAAAAAATCAATGTTAAATTAATGTTTAGAAATCAACGATTCGGTAACATTAACATAACCCTTTTGTTACCGTTGTTTAACCTGCTCATAACATCCTATTCATTTTGTGTTTCGTTCTTTGCACCAAGATAAAAACTAAAAGAATGAAAAAATTAACCCTATTGTTACTGCTATTTACAGCAACAATTTCATACAGCCAAAATACTGGTTCTGTGGTTGGTAAACTAACCGACAAAGAATATAATAACGAACCTTTGGCTTTCGCTAACGTATTAATAAAAGGGACTACCAAAGGAACCACATCGGACTTTGATGGTCACTATAGTATTGAAAATTTAAACCCCGGCACATATATCCTTATATTTAGTTTCGTAGGTTACGAAACGCAACAAATACCTGTAATCGTTGTTGCAGATAAAGTAACTGAAGTTAATGTACCCATGGGTGCAAGTGCTGCGTCTTTATCGGAAGTTGTAATTACAACGACTACAAAAAGAGAAAGTGAAACAGCTTTGTTGTTGGAACAAAAGAAGGCTGTTGCTTTTAAAGCATCTATTGGTGCTGACGAACTTTCTAGAAAAGGTGTTAGCGATGTTGCAACAGCTGTAACCAAAGTAAGTGGTATTTCTAAACAAGAAGGTTCTGGTAGTATTTTTGTAAGAGGTTTGGGAGACCGTTATAACATTACAACTCTAAATGGCTTACCATTACCATCTAATAATCCTTCTAACAAAAACATTGTTTTAGATATTTTCACTACCGACATTGTTGAATATGTAGGTATTAGCAAAACGTTTGAATCTCAAAATTATGCCGATTTTGGCGGCGCCAATATTGACATTGTTTCTAAAAAATTCACAGGTGCTCCTTATATTGCTATTGGCGTTGGTTTAGGAGCTAATACCAATGTTTTAAAAGTAGATGATTTTTACCTACAAGACGGCCCTTCGTATTTAGGTTTCGATTCTGGGAAAGCTCCAAGCAACCCTTTATTACCTTACAATTATGCAACAAGCTGGGATAGACAAAGCACTAAAAACACTTTTAACAACAGTTATGCATTGTCTGGCGGAAAAAAATTCAGTATAGGCGATGAAAGTAGTTTAAGCACTTTCATTACCGCATCGTTTGATGCCGACAATAAATATATTGAAGGTTATGACAGAGGCAGTATTACAGCTCAAGGAACTATTAATTCTGACTTCTATAAAAAATCTTATAAGCATAACACCAATACGACAGTAATGGGTTCTGCTGATTATAAAATTAATAATCAAAATGCTGTTCTATTTACATCCCTATTTTTAAACTCCAGCTCTCAAGATTATAGTGAATACGAAGGTACTAACCAAAACTTTGATGGTGGAGCTCCAGGAGTTGGTGATATTTCTGGTTTTATAAAGCGTGGTACTTTTGATAAAACACAATTATTTGTAAATCAATTATTAGGCAGTCACGAATTTAACGAGAAATGGCAAGCTAATTGGGCTGTTGGATACAGTATATTGAGCAACGTCATTCCAGACCGTATGCAAAATACTTTTGTTCCTGCTCGTGATGGTTCTTCAAACTATACATTCTTTACAGACTCTAGTATTCACAACCATCGTTATTTTCAAGAGTTAGAAGAAAATGAATTGTCTGCTAATGTTTCATTATCTTATAATTTCAATAAAAATGAAGCAGATGATTATAAAGGAAAAATCACTTTAGGCTACTCTGGTAAAATGAAAGATATTGATTTTGATTCGCAACAGTATGGATTTTTTCCAATGGCAAACAAAATCACATTCACTGCACACGGCATTCATGATGTAGACACCTATTTAAATTCGTCAAATTTCAATACATCAACAGGTGACAGATCAAGTGTAATACCTCAACTTTACACAGGTAACTTAGATGTGCATGCTGTGTACGGAACGTTACAATATAATATAACTGAAAAATTATCGGCTATTGTTGGTATCAGATTTGAACAACTTGAACAAAACGTTTATTTTGAAACTTCACTCGTGCCAAATGGAGACAACTCAAACTATTCTCCGGTAAACTTTTTACCTAGCTTAACAGCTAAATGCAAGTTAAACGACAACCAAAATTTAAAGTTTGCTGCCAGCAAAACCTACACATTACCTCAGTTTAAAGAAAAAGTAAAATTATTGTTCCAAGAAGTAACCCAAGATTATGAGGGCAACCCAAGCTTGTATGCATCTACCAATTACAATGTCGATTTAGGTTGGGAATATTTCCCAAGTAATGGTGAATTAGTTTCAGTTACTACCTTTGGAAAATTAATTCAAAATCCAATAAACGAAATGTTTACCAACTCATCTTCAGGAAATATTACTTATGCCAATACAGGAGATAAAGCAATTGCTTTTGGGGTTGAATTAGAATTAAGAAAAAACATTTTTGAAATTGAAAAAGAAAACGATTTGAAAGATAAATTATCTTTTGGAATTAATGGTTCTTATATTAACCATAACCAAGATTTGGATAAAGATAAAGTATTTGAAGAAAACGGTTTTGGAGCTAATTTCACTTTTGATGAAGCAAAATTATCGGGTGCATCCGATGTTTTAGCTAATGCTGATATTACTTTTATCAAGCAATTTACCGAAAACAAAGATATAACAGCAACAGTATCTTACGCTTATTTCTCAGATAAATTAGCCGTAATTGGAACACAAAATAAAGGCAACATGGTTGATAAATCTATTAATCGTTTAGACTTTATCCTTAAATCCAGCTTAACAAAAAACTTAAAGTTAGGCGTCTCCTATAAAAACATTTTAGATCCAACCTACAAACGTGTTTTAGAACAAAGTAAAGTATCAGGCAGTACAACATCAGATGTTTTAGTAAGCTCGTACAAAACAGGTTCTAATTTTAAAATATCTTTGGAATACAAGTTTTAAAAAGATAATCTTTTTATCTCAAAAAAGGTGATTAACAAACTGTTAATCACCTTTTGCTTTTATAAAGTATCATGTAAATTTTATGTTAACTAATATAAGGCTTAACCAGAAATACTTAACAACAAGGTAATACAGGCTTAACCAATAAAAAACAGTTTGTGGTTTTCTTTGCAGCATAAAATCAAAACAAAAAAATATTCAAAATGAAAAAATCAATTTTAGCAATAGCAGCAATCGCAACACTAGTCTTTACAAGTTGTAGTGATGATAACGGTCCATCATCTAAAAGTTCCTTCGAACTAAAGGTAGATGATTTAAAAGGAAACATTAACGATGGTATAGTAACTTTAGACCCGTCTCAAACTTACACGTTAACCGGTGGATTAATAGTGAAATCTGGAGCTACATTAACCATTCCTGCTGGAACAACAATTAAAACAGATGCTACTGCTGAACCAACTTCTTTGTACATAGCTGTAGAGAGAGGTGCAACCATTAACATTAATGGAGAAGCTAATAATGCTGTAGTGATGACTTCTGGTAAAGCTGAGCCAAAAGAAAGTGATTGGGGAGGATTAGTAATTTGCGGAGATGCAAAAGTAAATACAGGAGATAACGGTACATCTGAAGTAGGTGGATTGGCTTATGGTGGAAACAACAATGCAGATTCATCGGGGAAAATCAACTTCTTAAGAATTGAATATACAGGTTCGAAATTCTCTCCTACTAAAGAATTTAATGGAGTATCCTTCTTTGGTGTAGGTAGCGGAACAGAAGTTTCTAATATTTACGCCTACGAAAGTGGTGATGATGGTGTTGAGTTTTTTGGTGGTGCAGTAAACGCTTCTAACATAGTAATTGTTAATGCATATGATGATTCTTTAGACTTTGCGGATGGTTACCAAGGTACAATCACAAATGTTTACATTTCAGGAATAACAAAAGCAGGTATCGAAGGTTCTAACAATGGAGATAACGATATTGCTACTCCACTTACCGATGCAAAACTAATAAATGTTTCTATTGTAAAAGGTGCCGATGCTAAATTTACAGCATCAGAACAAGCCATCAACTTTAAAGAAGGTGGTGGAAAACATACTTATACCAACCTATTTGTTTCTGGTATCGAGACATTTGCTAAGTTAGATTCTGGTACTGGGGCTACTGCAAGAATTGCCGCTGGAGACTTTAAAGTAAATGGTATAAACTTTGTTGCAACCAACAATCTTACTACTGATTATGTTTCATCTGAAACAGGAGCTGGTAGTGGTGCAACTTTACCATCTTGGGCTTCTAAAATTTCTAAAAATTAATTTATTCCCTAGTAGAGAAAAAATAATATATAAAAAAAGCATCCCAAATTGGGATGCTTTTCTTTTTTTAGTTATTGATCAAAAAAAACGTGACTCTATTGAATTTCAGTTTCTTTTAAGCCTGCTATAACATTAGCATCATAATCTACTTCTTTTATGGTTTCATTGGTGTAATAAAACCATTTGCCGACTTTTTTACCATTATCATAATTTCCAGAAACAATTTTTTTGCCTGCTGTATCAAAACTTAACCATTCTCCTTGTAATTTACCATCTGTCGTATAAGTTCCAGTTTGACTTACAACGCCATTGTCATGATAATAAACCACTTCAATTAAATTAGTGTCTTTGTTAAGTTTTAAATCTCTCTTTTGTTGTCCAAAAGAAACCACAGTAATTAAAAAGGCAAAAAGTAAAATACATTTCTTCATAATTATGGGGGTTTTAACATTATATATCAAATATAGCGATTTGGTAACATTAAAACAATACCTAGATAACATTAAGCTAACATTAAGAATGCAAACATTTGTATATCAAATAGTTACCAATGTTAAATTTAACATTGACAATATTAATAATTAGTTAATGTTAATATTACAATTAGCTAAACTAAAAGATTGATATTCGCATTGTCTTAAGACAAAACAATTAGTTTTTCATATAATCTATTAGTTTTTGTCGACTACATTATCATGATTTCTAATGAGCTGCCTTAGGCCAAGGCAGCTTTTTTTGTCACAAAATTAATAATCAGGAAACATTCAGTTAACATTGGAATCGGTTATTTGCAGCGACAAAAATTAATAAACATTATGAAAATTAGATTATTCGCATTAGCCTTTTTAACGGCACTTATGATGAATGCACAAGAAACTGAAGCACCAAAATTTGGAAAAGGAATTTTAAATCTTGTGGGTAAAGATAGTACTTGGTCAATGAAGGTAGCTGCCAGAATGCAATTTTTAACTATTGTAGACTGGGACAACCAAGACGGAAAATATATTGATCCACAATCTGAATTTAAAGTAAGACGAGCGCGATTAAAATTTGAAGGTTTTGCTTATAGCCCAAAATTAGAATACAAATTAGAATTAGGATTATCTAATGACGATATATCTGGAGCATCTATTTATACTAAGAATGCCCCTAGATATATCCTCGATGCGGTTGTGAAATGGCATTTTGCTAAAAACCTACAGTTATGGTTTGGACAAACTAAATTACCTGGAAACAGGGAACGCGTTATTTCTTCTGGAAACATGCAATTTGTTGACCGCTCGTTACTTAATAGCCGTTTTAATATAGATCGTGATATGGGCATTCAATTACATCATCAATTTAATTTAAGCAACTCTTTTGTTGTAAAAGAAATACTCGCGATCTCGCAAGGTGAAGGAAGAAACATAACAACTGGTAATATTGGCGGACATCAATATACAACAAGATTAGAGCTATTGCCTTTTGGTGAATTTGTTGGTGGAGGTGATTATTCTGGAAGTGATTTAAAAAGAGAAGAAACACCTAAACTTGCTCTAGGAGTATCTTATGATTATAATAATAATGCGGTTAAAAATCGTAGTAACCAAGGGTCTTATATGACTAACGATACTGGTTTCTTTGAAACTAATATAAACACCTTGTTTATTGATGCCATGTTTAAATACAATGGATTCTCTTTTATGGGTGAATATGCTAACAGAGATGCTAAAGATCCATATGCTAAAAATAGCGATGACACATTACTTTTAAAAGATGGAGAACCTGTAACAGTTCAAGTTGGAAACGGTTTAAATCTTCAAGCAGGTTATTTATTTAAAACCAATTGGGAAGTAGCAGGTCGTTATACTAACATTGCTTATGACAAAACAATAACGGGACGCGATATAGAAAATCAATACACCTTAGGTGTTTCAAAATATATAGTGGGACATAAACTTAAAGTACAGTCAGATATCAGTTATTTAGATTTTGGATCTAATGATAAACTAATGTACAGATTACAATTTGACATCCATTTTTAATAAAAATATTAAAAACTTAAATCATGAAATCGCCATGATTTGGAAATCCAAACACCAATCAAAATAAAGCGATAACACCTGCCTGCCGGCAGGCAGGTATGACCTTTAAAAAACAAATAATTATTTACATATGAAAAAACAATTATTAATCTTATTCGTTGCTGTTTTAGCATTAAGTTGTGGGAACAAAAACAAATCTTCAGAAGCTAATAATTCAGAAGCTTTAACAGGCACTATAAAAGTTGATGGTTCGAGCACCGTTTTTCCAATTACCGAAGCTGTAGCAGAAGAATTTAGAAACGTGCAACCTAAAGTAAATGTTACTATTGGTGTATCTGGTACTGGTGGTGGTTTCAAAAAGTTCTCTAGAGGTGAAACCAACATCTCTGATGCTTCAAGACCAATTAAAGATAAAGAAATTGCTGCTTGTGCAGAAAACAATATTACATATTTAGAGTTAGAAGTAGCTTACGATGGGTTGGCTGTTTTAGTAAACCCAGAAAACACTTGGGTTGATAGTTTTACTCCAGAAGAGTTAAAAAAAATCTGGGAGCCAGCCGCTCAAGGTAAAATTATGAAATGGAATCAAATACGACCAGAATGGCCAAACGAGGAAATTCATTTATACGGTCCTGGTGTTGCATCAGGAACTTACGATTATTTTACCGAAGCTATTGTTGGAGAAAGTGGTTCAAGTAGAGGTGATTTCACTGCAAGTGAAGACGACCATGTATTGGTGCAAGGCATTGCTGGAGATAAATACGCTTTAGGATTTTTTGGATTAGCTTATTACGCTGAAAACAAAGACAAATTAAAATTAATTGGTGTTAATAATGGTACAGAGGTTATTAAACCTTCTTTAGAAACAGTAAGAAATGGCACTTACACCCCTTTGTCTAGGCCTTTATTTATATATGTAAATAGTACTTCCGTAAAATTACCAGAGGTTATTGCTTTTGTTGAGTATTATATAGATAATGCAGCCGAATTATCTCAAGATGTTGGCTACATTCCTCTTCCTACTGAACTATACACAAAGCAAAAAGAAAATTTCAAAACTTTTGTTGAAAGTAACAAATAAACAGAAGTTTTTATTTGGAAAATCAGGTATAGCACTATACCTGATTTCCTTATTTTGATACTATTTCGTATGCGAAAAACAAAAGAACTTATCATTGAAAAATCACTATTTGCAAGTTCGTTAATAACCATTGCAGTAACTATTGGTATTATATTAGTACTATCTATTGAAGCTGTGCAGTTTTTTAGTGAAGTATCTATCATAGATTTTATTACTGATACCCAATGGACACCTTTGTTCACCGAAAAACACTTTGGAATTTTACCGTTACTTTCGGGCACATTGCTTACTTCTTTTATTGCCATAGCAGTTGCATTACCTATTGGATTGTCTATTAGCATCTATTTAAGTGAGTACGCTCCAAAATCCTTCAGAAAATCCATTAAACCTTTACTAGAGCTTTTGGCTTCCATACCAACAGTTGTTTATGGTTTTTTTGCTCTTGTTGTGGTAACGCCTTATCTACAACAAATTATTCCTAATCTATCTGGTTTCAACTCACTTTCAGCAGGTTTAGTTATGGGCATTATGATTATTCCGTATATCTCATCTATTAGTGAAGATGCTTTACATGCCGTACCACAATCGTTACGCGAAGCCTCTTTTGGCATGGGCGCAACAAAATTACAAACTGCATTTAAAGTGATTGTCCCTGCAGCATCTTCGGGTATCATTGTCTCTATTATTTTAGCTATTTCAAGAGCTATTGGAGAAACCATGATTGTTGCTGTGGCTGCTGGCCAACAACCCAGATTAACACTAGACCCAACAGTTCCAGTAGAAACAATTACAGCTTATATAGTTCAGGTAAGTTTAGGCGATGTTCAACATGGTTCATTAGAATATAGAACCATTTTTGCTGCGGGAATTACGCTATTTGTGTTTACATTTTTATTAAACACCCTTAGTTACAGAATTAGAAAAAAATACCGAGAAAAGTATGAGTAATATTCAAAGAAACAGATGGAAAGACCGAGTGTTCAAGTTCTGGGGAATATTTTGTACGCTTATCGGCCTAGTATTACTTGTAATATTTATTGGCAATATTGTTATTGATGGATTTTCTAGAATTGACTGGGACTTTATTACGAATCTCCCTTCCAGAAAAGCAGAAAATTCAGGGATATATACCGCATTAATGGGAAGTATCTGGATCTTACTTCTAACAACAATAATAGCTTTTCCTCTAGGTGTTGCAGCCGGTATATATTTAGAAGAATATGCCAATAACAACAAATTAGCCGGTTTATTAGAGATTAATATTTCAAACCTTGCTGGTGTACCTTCAATTATTTATGGATTATTAGGCTTGGAAGTATTTGTAAGAATCATGAATCTTGGAGCAAGCGTTCTTGCAGGTAGCTTAACCTTATCATTATTAATTTTACCAATAGTAATAGTTGCAACACGTGAAGCTATTAAGGCTGTGCCAAATTCTATTAAAGACGCCTCTTATGCGTTAGGTGCTTCAAAATGGCAAACCATTTGGCACCAAATTTTACCCGCTTCCGGTGGAGGTATTTTAACAGGAGTTATATTAGCTTTATCAAGAGCCGTCGGTGAAACAGCTCCGTTAATAGTCGTTGGTGCTTTGGCATATGTGCCATTTGCCCCAAAAACCCCAATGGATGAGTTTTCGGTATTGCCTATTCAAATATTCAACTGGATATCTAGACCACAAGCAGGCTTTATTGAAAATGCTGCTGCAGCTATTATCATCTTATTAGGGATTACTTTTATTATGAATGCAGTTGCAGTATATTTTAGAAATAAATGGCAGAAGAAATGGAAATAATTATGGAACAATTAAAAGATAAAAGTACAGTATTAGATAGCGTCTTTGACCCATCTCTTAAAAAAACACCAAAAATAGAAGTTAGCGACGCAAAAGTGTGGTACGGTGATTTTATGGCTATTAAAGGCATAGACATGTCCATAAAACCACATACCATCACTGCTTTTATAGGACCTTCTGGATGCGGTAAATCAACATTTCTTCGTCTATTCAATCGTATGAACGATTATGTTGATGGTTTCAAAATGGAAGGTAAAATAAAAATAAACGGAAACAACATTTATAAGAAAAAAGTAAATGTTGAAGAACTTAGAAAAGAAGTGGGCATGGTATTTCAAAAGCCAAATCCATTTCCAAAATCTATTTTTGAAAATGTTGCATACGGTTTAAAAATACAAGGTATTAACGACAAAAACCTAATTGCTGAGCGTGTTGAAAAAGCACTAAAACAAGCCGATCTTTGGGAAGATGTAAAAGACGATTTAAAAAAATCGGCACTTGCATTATCTGGCGGGCAACAACAACGCCTATGTATTGCCAGAACTTTAGCAGTAGAGCCATCAATTATTTTAATGGATGAGCCAACATCGGCTTTAGACCCAATTTCTACAGCTAAAATAGAAGACCTTATTTGTCAACTTAAAGAAAAATACACTATCATTATAGTTACCCACAACATGCAACAAGCAAGTAGGATTAGTGATTATACCGCTTTTTTCTATATGGGAGATTTGATTGAGTATAATAAAACAAAAACAATTTTTACAAATCCAGAAAAACAACAAACCGAAAATTATATTACGGGACGTTTTGGTTAAAATATAAACATATGGTATCAAATGCAGAACACCAAAGAGAAATCCTAAATCAAGCAGGATTAGAAATGTTGGAACTTTGCAAATCGCAACTAGAAAAAGCTATTGAGGCTTTTTTAAATAATGATAGTGATTTGGCAGAAGAAGTTATGAGCTCGGAAAACCGGGTGAATGCTTTAGATATTAAAATTGAAAAAGACTGCGAAAAATTCTTGGCATTGTACAACCCCGTAGCTATCGATTTGCGTTTTATAATGGCTATTTTAAAAATAAATTTCGCATTGGAACGTATTGGAGACCATGCCTACAGCATTTCAAGATATGTAGTAGATAGAAACAAGAAAATTTCTGAGCCATTGCTAAAAAGCTTAGAATTTGATCTTATGGTGGAAACCGTCTTTTCTATGATAGAAAACATAACGCTTGCATACGAAACCAAAGATGCAAAAACGGCTAGAAAAGTATTCAAAAAAGACAAAATACTAGATAAAATCGATTTTAATTCCTTCGATATAATAGAAAGTGAAATAAAAAAAGAGGCGTCTTTGGTTGGAGAAGCCTTAATAGTATCCTCAGTTATTAAAAAAATGGAACGCGTTGGCGATTTAATAAAAAATGTTGGCGAAGAAATTATTTTTTATATTGACGCCGAAGTATTAAAGCATAAAAAAAAGAAATAAAACTTAAAATTTTTATTACATATTTTTTTACAAAAACCCTAATTGGTAACATTTTGTTAACATTGGGGTTTTTTATTTGAATTACTTTTGCACCGTTACTTTCAACAAATTTATTATGGAAAACATATACTTATATATGATTATCGCTCTTGCTATATTGGCAATCGCTGATTTGGTAGTAGGAGTTAGCAACGATGCAGTAAATTTTTTAAACTCTGCAATTGGTTCTAAAGGCGTTTCATTCAAAACCATTATGATAGTTGCCAGCATTGGTGTTGCTGTTGGTGCCATATTTTCTAGCGGTATGATGGAAGTTGCCAGAAAAGGCATTTTCAACCCCCATGAATTCATGTTCAATGAAATCATGATTATTTTCATGGCAGTTATGATAACAGATATCTTGTTATTAGACTTTTTCAACACTGTAGGTATGCCTACTTCTACAACAGTTTCTATTGTTTTCGAACTTTTAGGGGCTTCAGTAGCAATGGCACTTATTAAAATTGGGCATAATGGTGGTACATTTGGTGAAGTTATTAATTATATAAATACCTCAAAAGCAAGTGAAATAATTTTCGGGATTCTCCTATCTGTTGTGGTAGCATTTTCGGTTGGAGCCGCAGTACAATGGATTGCTAGATTACTTCTATCTTATAATTTTGAGAAAAAAGCAAATTGGGTTGGTGCCTTATTTGGTGGTATTGCCATAACTTCAATTACCTATTTTATTTTCATGAAAGGTATTGGAGGCACAGCATATGCTAAACAAAGTTTTGATATTATTGGAGGTTTAACCATTAAAGCATTTTTAGAAAGCCAAGTGCTATTAATTATAATTTTCAGTTTTATTTTGTGGTCTTTATTTTCTTATGCTTTAATTTCATTTACAAAAACAAACATCTATAAACTAATCATTATTATAGGAACCTTTGCATTGGCATTGGCTTTTGCAGGAAACGATTTAGTTAATTTTATTGGTGTGCCTATAGCTGGGTGGCAATCTTACGAAGCTTGGGCTGCGTCGGGCCTTTCTCCAGACGCTTTTAGCATGGGCTTTCTCGCTGACAAAGTACCTACTCCTACATTTTTATTAATTATAGCTGGGTTTGTAATGGTAGCTACGTTATGGCTTTCAAAAAAAGCAAAAAATGTTACCGAAACCGAAATCAATCTATCAAGAGAAGGTGATGGCAAAGAACGTTTTCAACCAAACTTTTTATCTCGTGGTTTTGTTAGGTTAGCTGTTGGCATTTCAGAAATGTCGTCATATATCTTACCTAAACCCTGGCAAGCTAAAATTGAAAAACAATTTGAAAAACCCGTAATTAACTTAGCAAAATCCAAAACACACGAACTACCAGCTTTTGATATGGTACGTGCAGCTGTAAATTTAATGGTAGCTGCCATTCTTATATCATTAGCAACCTCTATGAAACTTCCTCTATCTACAACCTATGTAACGTTTATGGTTGCTATGGGTACATCATTAGCCGATAGAGCTTGGGGAGCTGAAAGTGCTGTTTACAGAGTAGCGGGCGTTTTAAACGTTATCGGGGGGTGGTTTTTTACAGCATTTATTGCTTTTATCGCTGCTGCAGTTATTGCCTACTTGCTAAACTGGAACGTTGATGTTATGATGCCTGTGTTATTGTTGGTTGCTATCTTATTGATAGCTAGAAATTATATAGCACATAGAAAGCAGTCTTCTGAAGCTAAAGCCGAAGACAGTTTAACAAAAGCTGAAAGCAGCTCTATTCAAGGTGTTATACACGAAAGTGCCAATAATATTGGCAATGTTGTAAAACGTGGTAATAAAATATACACCAATGCCATTAATGGGTTGGCGAAGCAAGACTTGGCATTACTAAAAAAGAACAAAAAGCAAATAGTAAAATTATCTAGTGAAGTAGATGAATTACGCGATAATATTTTCTATTTTATTAAAAATTTAGATGAGTCCAGTGTTGGAGCAAGTAACTTTTATATTCATGTTTTAGGCTATCTTCAAGATATGACCCAATCTTTAGAGTATATTACTAAAGTGAGCTATAAACATGTTCAAAACAATCATAAAAAACTAAAATTCAATCAAATTAAAGAATTAAAAGAGGTTGATGAACGATTTGAAACCTTTTTCAATAATACACAAAAAGCTTTTGATTCTAGGTCTTTTGAAGAAATAGGAATTATTTTAGGGAGAAAACAAGAGATTTTAGGTTTGGTAACCTCAAAAATTCAAAAACAAGTTGAACGTACGCGTACTGAAGAATCGAGCCCTAAAAACACAACCTTGTATTTTAGTTTGTTATTGGAAACCAAAGATTTGTTAAATGCTACTATGAATCTTTTAGAAGAATATTATAATGCACACGATAGTTCGGTAAAACCAGCTACACTTGTTCAAAATCCTCCAAAAGTCACAAAACAAGCGAAATTGGTAGAATTGGCAGAAGAACCTAAGGAAGCGCCGCCAACAGAAGAAACACCTGAAGCACCAGACACATCGGAGTCTAAATAATTTAACCCAGCAAAACATTAGGCACAAAGCCATCTTAAATTAAGATGGCTTTATTGTTTCTATAATTTATTTACTTTTGTACAAAATTTAAATAACATACAATGATTTCAGCAAACGAGTATTTTGATAGTAATGTAAAATCTTTAGGCTACACAACAGCAACAGGAAATTCTACTTTAGGTGTTATGAACCCTGGTGAGTATGAATTTGGAACTTCTAAGCACGAAACTATGCGTGTTATTGAAGGTGAAATGACTGTTAAGCTACCTGAAGCTACAGAATGGGTAACATTTAAAGCTGGTGAAGCTTATGAAATAGATGCTAATAAAAAATTTCAAGTTAAAGTATCTGTACAAACATCCTATTTATGCCAATATAAATAATAGTATTGAGAAACTATTTAAACGTTATCTAAAAGCCATTTTTTGTTTCTTTTTAACCCATATTTCGTTGAATTTTTTTCTAATAGCTCTGCTATTAAAAAAAATCCGCCTTATCTGATCCAAAAATAATTCAAAAAAGCATCAATAAACAAAACTTAAACAGTTTCTGAAAAATTTCATAAAAAAGAGGCTGTCTAAAAAGTCCTTTAAATTTAATTTGTCAGGTTGAGCTTGTCGAAACCGATATTGATTACCTGTAAGTTAAAATATTTCGACAAGCTCAATATGACATAGAACTAGACTTTTTAGACAGCCTCTTTTTACAACACTTAATTTGAAACTGTTTTCAAATATTATAAATTCAAATTGGGGGCAGATTTATTAGGACCCACACATTAAACAATCGTCGCCTTCAGCCGCTTTAGCTTGTGCTATTAATGCTTTCATTTCTTCGGCTGTCATAGGTTCTATTTCTGGAGCCTGTTGTTGCTTAGCAAATTTAACAGCTGTTTTTTCTGCTATATGCTTTTTCTGTACTTGTGTTACGTCTTGGTTTACTACTTCTACTCCTTCTGTAGTAGGCTCTTCCTTCTTAGTGGTTTGTAAGGTGAATTTAATAGCATCTACAGCACTCTTAGTACGTAAATAGTACATGCCAGTTTTTAGCCCACTTTTCCAAGCGTAGAAGTGCATAGACGTTAATTTTGCCATAGTTGCTCCTTCCATAAATAAATTAAGCGATTGCGACTGATCGATAAAGTAACCTCTCTGGCGACTCATATCAATAATGTCTTTCATGCTTAACTCCCAAACCGTTTTATAAAGCTCTTTAATCTCTTGTGGAATGATCTCAATACCTTGAACCGAGCCATTAGCTCTCATTATTTCTTGTTTTAAACCATCATTCCATAAACCCAACTCCACTAAATCTTCCAATAAATGTTTGTTTACTACAATAAACTCGCCCGATAATACACGACGTGTATAAATATTAGAAGTATACGGTTCAAAACATTCGTTATTTCCTAAAATTTGGGAAGTTGAAGCTGTTGGCATCGGCGCTACTAAAAGCGAATTGCGCACGCCGTGTTTTAATACTTGTTTACGTAATTTAGCCCATTCCCACATGCCGCTTAAATCTTCGTCATTTAAGCCCCAAAGGTTATGTTGGAATTCACCTTTACTTATTGGAGATCCTTTATAAGATTGATAAGGACCATCTGCTTTGGCTTCTTCCATACTTGCAGTAACCGCTGCAAAATAAAGCGTTTCAAAGATATCCTGGTTTAATTTTTTTGCTTCGTCGCTTGTAAAAGGCATACGTAATTGAATGAACGTATCTGCCAATCCTTGCACACCAAGACCTATTGGTCTGTGGCGCATGTTAGAATTTTCAGCTTCTTTTACAGGATAATAATTTCTATCGATAACCCTGTTTAAGTTTTTTGTTACGCGTTTTGTAATACGGAACAGTTCTTTATGGTCGAACTCACCATTTTTAACAAACATGGGGAGTGCAATAGATGCTAAATTACATACAGCTACCTCATCTGGCGATGTATATTCTAAAATCTCGGTACATAAGTTAGATGAACGAATGGTTCCTAAATTCTGTTGGTTCGATTTACGGTTAGCTGCATCTTTGTACAACATATATGGTGTACCGGTTTCAATTTGGGATTCCAGTATTTTTTCCCAAAGTTCACGGGCTTTAATAGTTTTACGGCCTTTTCCTTCAGCTTCATATCTTAAATATAATGCTTCAAAAGCGTCACTATGTACTTCGTCTAAACCTGGGCATTCGTTAGGACACATCAAGGTCCATGGTCCATCTTCCTGAACACGTTTCATAAATAAATCGGAAATCCACATGGCGTAAAATAAATCGCGTGCACGCATTTCTTCTTTTCCGTGGTTTTTCTTTAAATCTAAGAAGTCGAAAATATCGGCATGCCAAGTTTCAATATAAATAGCAAAACTTCCTTTACGTTTTCCGCCACCTTGGTCTACATAACGTGCTGTATCGTTAAAAACTTGAAGCATCGGTACAATACCATTACTAGTACCGTTTGTCCCTGCAATATAGCTCCCTGTAGCACGAATATTATGTATCGCCAAACCAATCCCACCAGCAGATTGCGATATTTTAGCTGTTTGTTTTAATGTATCGTAAATACCATCAATACTATCATCTTTCATAGTTAGCAAGAAACAAGATGACATTTGTGGTTTTGGGGTTCCTGAGTTGAAAAGTGTTGGTGTAGCATGTGTAAAATATTTTTTAGACATGAGTTCGTAGGTTTCAATAACCGACTCTAAATCGTCTAAATGAATACCTACTGCCACACGCATTAACATGTGTTGAGGGCGTTCTGCTATTTGACCATTAAGTTTTAATAAATAGGAACGTTCAAGCGTTTTAAACCCAAAATAATCATAACCAAAATCGCGGTTATAAATAATGGTAGAATCCAGAACATCCTTATTTTTCATAATAACCTCGTAAACATCATCGGCCAAAAGTGGTGCATCTTTACCGGTTCTAGGGTTTATGTATGTATAAAGGTCGTGCATAACCTCACTGAATGTTTTCTTCGTGTTTTTATGTAAGTTAGAAACAGAAATTCTTGCTGCTAAACGCGCATAATCTGGATGTGCCGTTGTCATGGTTGCAGATATTTCGGCTGCTAAATTATCAAGTTCACTGGTGGTAACACCATCATATAGACCTTCAATGACACGCATGGTTACTTTTAATGGATCAACCAATTCGTTTAACCCATAACACAATTTACGCACCCTTGCGGTGATTTTGTCGAACATAATCTGTTCTTTTCTGCCGTCTCTTTTTATTACATACATAATTTACACTTTTTTTAAGTTTTACTGATACACCTTCAGGAAAACGGTTAGTTAGTTATTCCAAATACTATCTAATTAATAACTAGTTTAGTACTTAGTAGTTTCGTTGGATTAATAAAATTTATTCAAAGTCTCACTTTACTGAAACTGGTTCAGTGAAAGCGTATGAGAGCAATACCTTTATAAATTATAAAAAGCTTTTTTTTTGATTGACTTTAATGATTAAAAATCGGCATCAAAAGTAAATTTATCTTTTTCTTCTTCTTTATTAAGAACACCTGCTTTTTGGTATTCAGACACACGTTTCTCAAAGAAATTAGTTTTTCCTTGCAATGAAATCATGTCCATAAAGTCGAAAGGATTTGCTGTATTATATTCTTTATCGCAGCCTAATTCAAACAACAATCTATCGGTTACAAACTCTAAGTATTGCGACATGAGTTTAGCATTCATGCCTATTAAACTAGCTGGCAATGATTCCGTTATAAACTCACGTTCAATATCTAAAGCATCCACCAAAATTTCTCTAATTCTAGCTTTGGGCACTTTATTTACCAAATGCTTGTTATGTAAGTGTACTGCAAAGTCACAATGCACACCTTCATCACGAGAGATTAACTCATTTGAGAATGTTAATCCTGGCATTAAGCCTCTTTTCTTTAACCAGAAAATAGAACAAAATGCTCCAGAAAAGAAAATACCTTCTACCGCTGCAAATGCAATTAAACGTTCTGCAAAACTTGGAGATTCAATCCATTTCAAAGCCCAATCTGCTTTTTTCTTTATTGCAGGGAAATTTTCAAGTGCATTAAATAATAAATCTTTTTCTTTTTCGTCTTTAACGTAGGTATCAATTAAAAGTGAATAGGTTTCGCTGTGAATGTTTTCCATCATAATTTGAAATCCGTAAAAGAATTTCGCCTCACTATACTGTACTTCGCTTACAAAATTTTCTGCTAAGTTTTCATTAACAATACCATCACTAGCTGCAAAAAAGGCTAAAATGTGCTTTATAAAATAACGCTCATCATCGTTTAATTTGTTTTTCCAGTCTGTAAGGTCTTGATGTAGATCAATTTCTTCTGCTGTCCAGAAACTTGCCTCCGATTTTTTATACCATTCCCAAATATCATGATGTTCAATTGGAAAAATAACAAAACGATTTTTGTTTTCTTGAAGAATGGGTTCTATTGGCTGAGACATTTTTTTTGGGTTTTATTTTTAAAGTTAAACGAAAATCTGTGTCGATTTAGGGAATAACAAAGATTGAAAAATGCTGTTAAAAATGAAAGGTTTAGTTATAAACAATGTCAACAAGTTTTTAACAATTAAAGGATTTCCAAATAAAATGAAGTTTACAAAATAAAAGTGTTAAAAGTCTGTTTTTCAGACTTTTACAATTTTTGAATTTTCAAAAAGTTTACAGGAAAAAACAAGTTTTTATATTTTAAACCCCTTATTTTAAAGGTGTTTAAGAGGATTATTTTTAGTTATTTAGAACTT
Organism: Mariniflexile sp. HMF6888; assembly: GCF_044335535.1. Taxonomy (NCBI): domain Bacteria; kingdom Pseudomonadati; phylum Bacteroidota; class Flavobacteriia; order Flavobacteriales; family Flavobacteriaceae; genus Mariniflexile; species Mariniflexile sp. HMF6888. The sequence continues at coordinate 964,363 of NZ_JBIQVZ010000001.1, forward strand.
GTTAGCAACCTTTTCCAATTCCGAATACCAGTCTTCACCAAACTTCCTAATTAAGGCTTCCTTTACAAATTTATAAACGGGAATTTGCAATTCTTTTCCAAGAGTGCAGGCATCGTCACAAATTTGCCACTTGTGATAATTTACTGCCGAAAATTCGGTGTAATCTTGCACTCGTATGGGGTATAAATGACAAGAAACAGGTTTTTTCCAAGAAATTTCACCTTGGTTATAGGCTTCTTCAATAGCACACAATGCCACTTTCTTTTCATCAAAAATCACATAGGCACAATCGGCACGATTAATTAAAGGTGTTTCTAAATCGCCGTCTTCAGAGGTCACATATACGCCCTGGGATTCTATCGCTTTAATACCTTCTTTTCGTAAAAAAGGCTTCACTTTAGGGTATATGTCTTTTAATATCTCGGCTTCCTCTTTTTCTAAAGGAGCACCCGCATCGCCATCAATACAGCAAGCACCTTTACATGCCGATAGATTGCACATAAAATCCTTTTCAATAATATCTTCTGAAACGATGGTTTTTCCTAATTGAAACATATTCTTTTAATTACAGAACTTATTTAAGCTTTCATAATTGGTTAAAAAGTTTAAAGGAGCTCATATTGTAGTGGGCAAAAATAACTAAACTTTTGCGTTTAATACGATATATATTGTATACAATCCTATACTTTTGCAACAATATATAAGAAAGCGCACAAATGCAACTTAATTTTAAAGAAATATTTACTGCTTTTATGGTATTATTCGCCGTAGTAGATATTGTTGGCAATATTCCTATAGTAATAGATTTACGAAAAAAAGTAGGCCATATTAACAGCAGGAAAGCCGCCATTATTTCGGGGGTTATTATGGTATCGTTTCTATTTTTGGGTAAAAGTATTTTAACCCTTATTGGCATTGATGTTAACTCGTTTGCTGTAGCTGGATCGTTTATTTTGTTTTTTATTGCGTTGGAAATGATTTTGGGCATCACACTTTATAAACATGAAGACCATACTGCAGACACTGCCTCGGTATTTCCGTTGGCATTCCCGCTTATTGCCGGTCCCGGTAGTTTAACAACACTTTTATCGTTACGAGCTGAATTTAAAACCGAAAATATTATAGTAGCTATTATATTAAACGTTATTGTTATTTTTATTGTTTTAAAAACATCTAGAACCATCGAACGCTTTTTAGGACAAAACGGCATTAGCATTGTTAGAAAAGTATTTGGCGTGATATTATTGGCCATTGCTGTTAAACTGTTTGCCCATAATATTAAAGCGTTATTTGAAATTATTTAACCCATAAACAGACAGACCGATGAAAATTTTAACCGTTATAATTAGTGTTGCTGCTTTAGCTCTTATTGTTTTCAACTTTACCAAAGTAAATTTTGAAGCTCCTTTTGAAGGCGAAAGCATTATAGCTTTAATAACTATTCTGGCTGCATTGTGCGCCATTGTCATGATGCTCATTTTAAGGGTTTCTAAACGTATTGAAGAAAAAGTAAAACAACACCGTTAATGTTTGATGCCTTAATAATAGGTGGTGGAGCAGCAGGTTTACAATGCGCTTTAGTGTTGGGTTCTGCCAAAGGCAAACCTTTTTCTGAAAATAAACATATTGGCATCATTACGCACCAAAAAACATCACATTTACAAACTGCTTTATTTAACAATGTGCTTGGTTTAACGCCCGGAACAACAGGTGAATCTATTTTAAATGCAGGCAAAGCACAATTAAAAACCTTATATCCACACATTGAACAGATTGAAAACGAAAAAGTTTTAGAGCTATCAAAAACTGAAGATGTTTTTAACATTAAAACCAACAAACACATTTACAAATCCAAACTGGTTGTAGTTGCGGTAGGCTACACCAATTTAATGACTATAAAAGGTTTGGAACACTACATTGAACCCCACCCGAGGGCAGCGATTGAAAAAGACCGCATTTGGCTAAAAAACGTTGACCACTTAGTCGATGATAATCTATATGTTGCTGGCTCGTTGGCAGGTTGGCGCAGTCAGTTTGCTATCTGTGCAGGTAGTGGCGCCCATGTTGCTACCGATATTTTAACCCTTTGGAATGGTGGGAAGCACGTGAAGGTGCATAATAAGATTGGTTAACTTGTAAAGTTGTATACTTGTAAAGTTGTATACTTGTAAAGTTGCAAAGACTCAAAGTAACAAAGTAACAAAGTTGCAAAGTTGCAAAGTTGCAAAGCTAAAAAAGTGTACTATTAATTTTAGTTAAAAATGCTTGGGTATGTCTTTACTTCCATGAAGCACTCTCACAATTCTAATACAATCTTCTTGAACTCTATAAAAAATAATGTGTTCTTGTTCTGTAATACTATACAATCCATCCTTTAACTCACTTCGTTTTCTGCCAATTTCTGGATTAATAACAAGACTTCCAAAAACAGCATCTAAATCATTAAGATATTTAACCGCCTGGGTGAAACCATACTGATGCTTGGTGTCATCAAAAATATCCTCAAGGTCAAAATCTGCATATTCAGATAATAAATAAGCTTTAAGCTCCCATAACATAAAACCTATTTGGATTGATTTTTATCAGAAATAATATCAGCAATTTTACGATTGCTCGTAGCACCAGACCACCCTTTTTCTATTTCAGCTTTTAAATCTAAAATAATACGATGTCTGTATGTTTCGTGTAGTCGTAGCGCATCTCTAACAAGTTCGCTCGCATTTTGAAAATCACCAGATTCGATTTGACTGGCAATATATTCTTCCTGTTTTTTTGTCAAACTTACATTCATTTTTCTTTTCTGTATAATTTAATGTAAATCAAATATAGAAAATATGCTTATATTTAGCAAATATGGATATCTAAAGAATTACGTTGAAATTTCTAAATACTGAAAACCGAGACTGAAACTGAAAACTGAAACTGAAAACTGAGACTGAAAACTGAGACTGAAAACTGAGACTGAAAACTATTTTTTCCCCTCACTTAACCCAATAACCTCTTCAATCATAAGATCACGTTGATTAAAAACTTCTTCAAAGGCACCCGCACCATAAAGCTGGTCGGCCAATGTTGCTTTTAGATATTGCTTTACCTCATCGTGATACGCCACGAAGGTTAATTTAGATTCGGTTCTTTTATTCAAATACTCTTGAAAATCGTAGACCATCTTTCCTGAAACCTCAAAAATATCAATAAAATCCTGTCTGGAAATATCGCTGTAAAACATTCTGTCTTTTTCTAAGGTTTCAAAAATAAAATACCCCATAAACCCACGACGTTGTAAAAAGGTAAGGGTTTCGTTTTGCATGCTGTTATCTATTGGCACAAACACGTCTGGTATAATACCACCGCCGCCATATACAATTTTTCCTTTCGGGGTTTTGTATTTTAAAGAATCGGCAACTTGGATTTTTTCTGGATCCAAAAGCTCACCGCTATCCAATCTTTCAAAATACTCATCGTAATAATCTTTATTGCCCTTGTTGTATGGGCGTTGAATGGAACGCCCTGTTGGGGTATAGTATCTTGATACGGTTAATCTCACCGCACTTCCATCGCCCAAATCCATTTCGCGTTGCACCAAACCTTTGCCATACGAACGACGCCCAACAATAGTGCCTTTATCATTATCCTGTAGTGCACCCGCAACAATTTCACTTGCAGACGCTGAGTTTTCGTTTATTAATACGTAAAGTTTGCCGTTTTCAAAACCTCCCTTATCTGTAGCGAAACTTTTTTCGATATTACCCCGTTTGTTTTTTGTGAACAGAATTAACTTATCCTCTTCTAAAAACTCATCTGCAATTTGTTCGGCAATGCCCAAAAAACCACCTGGGTTATCACGTAAGTCAAGGGCAATTTCCGTTGCTCCTAAGTCTAAAAGTTTATCCAAACCTTTTTTAAATTCTTTATAGGTGCTTTCGGCAAAACGGTTAATTTTTATATACCCTAATTTTTCGGTAAGCATATAGGCAGCATCCACACTTTTTATTGGGATGTGAGAGCGTTTTACTGTGAAATTCAACAGTTTTGATTGGCCTTTTCTAAATACCTTTAAGTTAACTTTACTGTTTAATGGGCCTTTCAGCTTTTTTACCAATTCGCCATCGTTCAACTTACTACCAAAAAGGGTATCGCCGTCAGCCATAACAATGCGGTCGCCACCTTTAATACCTGCTTTGTCACTTGGTCCACCTTCTATGGCTCTAATAACGGCTATGGAATCCCGATATGGGTAAAAACTAATACCAATACCAACAAAATCACCTTTCATGCTTTCGGCAACACCTTGCATATCTTCTTTGGGAATATACACCGAATGCGGATCCAAATTTTCTAAAATACCATTTACGGTAACGTCTACAATACTATCGGTATTAACATCGTCTACATAATCGTAATCTATGTAATCTATAAGTCTGTTGAGTTTATCTTTTTTGCTGCTTTTTGAAAATAATTGGTCGGGCACGTCATTAAAATCCAGCTTGCCTCCAATAAAAATGCCTGCAGCAACGGCTACGCCTATTATTAAGGGCAAATATTTCTTTTTATATGGCATTAGGCTTGTAGATCTTCAATTTGTTTTAACTCGATTCCTGCTTTTTTTAAGAATTCCAATCCTGAATCGTCTTTATAAGCTGTATGGTATACCACTTTTACTATACCTGCTTGATGAATGAGTTTGCTACATTCTTTACATGGCGACATAGTAATATAAAGTGTCGCACCCTTGCACGATTGGGTAGATGCTGCTACTTTTAAAATAGCGTTTGCTTCGGCATGCAATACATACCATTTGGTATAACCCGCATCGTCTTCACAAAAGTTTTCAAATCCTGATGGCGTACCGTTGTACCCGTCTGAAATTATCATTCTATCTTTTACTATAAGTGCACCTACTTGCCTACGTTTACAATACGATAGTTTTCCCCATTCTTGTGCAATTCTTAAATAGGCTTTATCGTATTTAAGCTGTTTCTTTTCTGGCATTAATTTTAATTATAATTTGGGCGTTACCCTCATTTCAAGTTTTAAGTTTAAAATGAAACTTTAAAACTATTCGGGTCGGGCTATCCGTTACAATCTTTTGCAAAAAAGCAAAAGGATTTTCACTACTATCCCTAACGCAAAACAATATAACGAATATACTTGGTTCGTATTTTAATTGCAACGCAAGTTCGTTAAACTTTTTAGAAAGTTTGTGAAAATAATAACAAGTTTTATCTGGAAATGTTGTTTGTGTTAGGGATTGCTCATACATACTATTAAATTAATAAAATTATGAATGCGCTGCATTTAGAATGAAAAGCCCATAGTGAAGCACGAGCGAGGATTTGTAACCTTTCGACTGCTCTCAAGATAAATTACTGGCCCGACCCCACTTGTCTTGAGCGGAGTCGAAGGATGTGGTGCCACCCAGATTTCAAACTAAGCTAAAAAATCGCTGTTAAGTATCATGGGAATGACCAACCCAACTACAATGGCAGAGATGACCATAATCCAATCGCGTTTATTAAACCTAAATATGGTTTGCATAATATAACCTAATAGTAAGACCACAAATACAATGATTATTTGTGCCAACTCGATACCTAAAGCAAATTCTAACAATAGCACTAGTTTACTATCGGAATCTCCCAATAGCATTTTAAACTCGCGAGCAAAACCTAAGCCGTGTATTAAACCAAAAAAGAGGGTTGACAAAAACAAGACGCCTACTTTTTCTTTTTGGGCACCTTTGCCTGAAGTAAACACATTAAAAAGCGCTACAATTAGTATGGTTATCGGTATCAAAAACTCTACCATAACCGCCTTAACACTAACAATATTGTACACTGCTAAAACCAGTGATAGCGTATGCCCCAAGGTAAACATGGTTACTAATAATAACACACGTTTCCAATCTTTAAACAAATACGGAACGGTTAGAACAATAAGAAATAATACGTGGTCGTAGGCTTTTATATCAAGTACGTGGTTGATGCCATATTGAACGTTGAACCAAAAATTTTCGAACATATTACTATTTAGGATTTAGGGAAACCCAAATATACAATTATTTAGATTTGTTTAACGGTGGGTTATATTTTTTATTGAGTTGCGAAAGCATCTCTTTGGTAATGTCTTCAATATTGAATTGGTGCTTCCATTTCCAATCTTCTCTTGCATAAGAATCGTTAATACTTTTTGGCCAACTATTGGCTATGTCTTGTCTGTAATCCGGTGTATATGTAATTTTAAATTCCGGTATGTGCTTTTTTATGGATTCGGCAAGTTCTTTTGGTGTAAAACTAATAGCTGCCAAATTGTACGACGACCTTATCTTTACAGCATCTTTATTGGCAGTCATAATGTCTATGGTTGCTTTTATGGCGTCGTCCATAAACATCATAGGGAGTTCGGTTTCTTCAGTTAAAAAACAATTATAGAAACCATCCGTTATAGCTTTATGGTAAATTTCTACCGCATAATCGGTTGTACCGCCACCTGGTAATGTTTTCCAACTAATAATGCCTGGGTAGCGTAAACTGCGAACATCTACATCATATTTTTTATAGTAGTATTCACACCAGCGTTCTCCAACCTGTTTGGTAATACCATAAACGGTAGATGGCTCCATTATAGTATATTGTGGGGTATATTCTTTGGGTGTTGTAGTACCAAATACAGCAATGCTTGATGGCCAAAATACTTTTTTTATAAATTTCGCTCGGGCTAAGTTTAGCACATGAAACAGCGATTCCATATTTAAGTTCCAAGCTTTCATGGGGTATTTTTCACCCGTTGCACTTAAAATGGCTGCCATTAAATATATGGTATCAATCTTATACTTTTCAACACATACCTTAATGCTTGCATAATTTTGCGCATCAACAATTTCGAAAATACCCGAATTAACTATCTCTAAATTACTGTAACTAATATCGCTGGCAATAACATTTTCATTACCAAACAACTGCCTAAGTTTAAGTGTTAATTCTGATCCAATTTGACCGCAAGCGCCAATTACTAATATTTTCGACTTCATTTAAAGCTATATTTATAAATATTCATCAAAAATAATAAGTTTTTATTGATAATATCGCATTTTAAAAATGAAATATTGTTAATACTATTACGAACTATCTAACAAAAAAAGAAACGAATCTTATATCTTTGCTTTTTATATGATATATTTTTGTTATGAATTTTAAGTATTTAAGTATTTTGTGCTTTTTGGTTGTTGCTTTTTCTTGTAAAAAAAATCAGGAGCAGGGCGAGACAATTCTTGATAAAACCAACGATAGTCTGGAAATTAAAGCAAAAGACATTTCGAAAATTAAGTACACCGATTATATTTTAGATAGCAAGGCAGAAGATGTTACTATAAATTGGAATGCATACAAGCAACTGCAAGAGGTAATAGTCCATGTAAAGAAAGCCGATTTAAGCTTCTTTTACAATAACACTAAAGAAGTTAAAGAGTTACTAACCAACTTAAAACAAAACATACCCAGCGATATAAATAACCCTTCCATTTTAGCAAGAATTTCGGCTTTGGAAACCAAACTTTTAAAATTGGAAAGTTTATCAAATTTATCCACCACAAGCAAAGAGGAGCTTCTTGAGAATATAAAAGATCTTTTGGTGGCGTTTTCTAATTTAAACCTACAAATAAACAAGAAAATAGAAGGCGATAATATTATTATTGAAAAACCTTAAAATGAAAAAACGGCAAGCATTAAATAACAGTTAGAAACTGTTTAAATTTTATCTAAAAGCCATTTTTTGTTTCTTTTTAACCCATATTTCGTTGAATTTTTTTTTCTAATAGCTCTGCTATTAGAAAAAAATCCGCCTCATCTGATCCAAAAATAATTCAAAAAAGCATCAATAAACAAAACTTAAACAGTTTCTTACCGCTTTTAGGTATTTAGTTTAGTTAGTTTTTAGGTTGTTCTGCTTGTGCCTGTAATACTTGCTTTTGTCTTAACAATTCGTTTTTTGTTAACTGAATTAAATTAAAATTTGGAGACAACTTTAAGGTAGCATCCAAAATATCTACAGCTTTATCGATATTTTCCTTTTTGTCTTTGTTATAAGTAGATAAGGCATTTAAGTACATAAAAGCCGATTTTAATGATACTTCATAGGGCGTTTGGGTTTCGTAAAATGCTTTTTTCATATCGTCTTTAGCATTTGCTAACCCATAAGTAATGTGCTTATCTGCTTCGTCTAGTTTTTGAGTTTGTAAACAAAGTTCAGCCAATTCATAAGCGATTAGAGCATTTGGGTTTCTTTTAAACATTTCTTCAAATTGCCCAATGGCTAATTCCGGTTGTTTTACAGCCTTTAACGAAATAGCTTTTACCTCTATAGCAATGTCTGAATCGTCAACCATTCGTTCATAACCTATGGTATTTAAAGCTTGCATATATTTATCTTCGCTCATATAAATATATGCCAGCGTATCCATTCTTGCAGGAGAAGGCGATAACACATTTAAGTGCGTCATAGCATTGATAATGCCTTGAACATCTCCCTGTTTTTTCATTTGCTTATAATAAGCTTCATAATGTTTCAATAAATCGGAGTTGCTCTGTGCACTCATTATAAAACTACTCACCAAAAATCCTAATACAAATAATCTTTTCATCTGTTTATTTTTATTTTTTTTAATTGTCAGAAGGAACACCCTTAACAATCATCCTCGTGTGCAGGAATGCCATTCTCATGGGTGTTTCATTTTTATACTATTTTAAAGCGCTAAAACTATAAAAAATTAACATTCAAATCCTTAAAAGTATACTAATTATTTCCGTTTCCAATTAATAATTAATATCCTTAAGGTTTCATTATGGATTTAATGTCAGATGAAAAACACATTATTAGGAAAATTTAAAAAAAATAAGTACATTAGGTTGTTAAAATTAGAATTATGGGAATTAAAAGTTTTTTAGCCTCTCGAAAAAATCAGCAAAATAACAGTGCTGCAGATTTGCCTATTAAGGTTAGTGATTATATGTCTACAAACCTGATAACCTTTAAACCTGAAGAACTTATAGAAAAAGTTATTGATTCCTTAATTAAGAACAGAATTTCTGGTGGCCCTGTTGTAAACGATGAGCATGAATTAGTTGGTATTATATCTGAAGGCGATTGTATTAAACAAATAAGTGAAAGTAGATACCACAATTTGCCTATGGAAAACAATACCGTTGAAAAATGTATGGTAAAAAATGTTGAAACCATTGATGGAAACATGAATATTTTTGATGCTGCAAATAAGTTTCTGGAATCAAAACGCAGACGTTTTCCTATTGTTGAAAACGGAAAATTGGTAGGTCAAATAAGTCAGAAAGACATTTTAAAAGCGGCCATTGCCTTAAAAGGACATACATGGTAGTGTTTGTTTAGCTTTCTCTTTTTACCAAGGCATAATATTCATCTTCTAAGGGCAAGTACCCTTGATCGTAAACAAAGTAATAAACGGTACCTGCTTTAGTAGTATAAGTACTTGTAAAAAAATTAAAATCAAAACCATGTTGAATAAGTTTTGTTCTCGTGGTTTTTGTTTTTTGTTCTGGGTTTAACGTTTCTAAAATGCGCCAATTTTTTCTTAATCGATTATTTATGTTTCGAATTAAGTTTTTAGAATCTTTATTTATGGTATTGTTATAGGCATTACGGCAATAATCACTACAGAATTTTTTGTCGCTTCTTCCTATTATTTTTTCACCACATTCTAAACATGCTTTGGACATATAAACTTTTCTTTTAATAATAAAGATATAAAATTATTGCAATAGTACAATACTTACAAACAAAAACCATATACCAGTTTACACCGATAATAGCTAGACATCGTTTTTTTTTTGAGTTTCCAAAAACCTAATTCAATTTTTGACTTGTTAATTTAATGTAAAATGATGAAAGGCATTATTTTTTCAATAATAAATTGAATTTTGGAATCATGTAAAGAATCTTTATTCTTTTGTTTAAAAGGTAAAGCACTTGACTTGGATAGTTCCAATTCCGATTTCCCTTTACTTATTGGTAATCTAAATAACTCCTCCATTCCACTACCTCAAAACCACTGATCCTTTATTAGTTACCGCGAGCTCAACCCCATATTCTCTATTGCTTTTAACAAGGCTCTTTTAACCAATATTAGACGATGAGCACAAAACAGTTTGGGTTTCTCAAATTAGCTTTCACTTAAACAACATATACAAAGAAGGTGAATTAAATAAATTTTGAACTGTCAAGGAAATCTTGACAGTTCAAAAAGAAGGTGGTCGAAATGTTCAAAGAAATATTCAGTTTTATAATCTTGATGCTATAATTTCAGTTGGCTATAAGGTTAGTTCACAAAAAGCCACCATGTTTAGAATTTGGGCTAACAGTATTTTAAAAAGTTATCTTGTAAAGGGTTTTGCGCTTGATGATGATAAAAAAGGGCAGCTATATACAATTTTTATATTTCTGCAACATATTTCATACACCCCCTGTTATCAATCATTTAAAGCGATTTAAACGACTACAAACATTTACAAACGAACACAAATGTTTACTAACCGATTATATTTTTCCAACAATAACATCTTTGCCATGTCGAAACATCAGAACTCGATAGTATTAACTGTTTAACAATTAAAAATTAAAATCATGAGCACACTTAGAAACAAAGTACAGTTGATTGGCAACTTAGGAAACGATCCAGAAATCATTAATTTAGAATCTGGAAAAACACTAGCAAAATTTGCTATTGCAACAAACGAAAGCTACACCAATACTAAAGGTGAAAAAATCACGGACACGCAATGGCACAACGTTGTTGCTTGGGGGAAAACAGCCCAAATAATTGAAAAATATGTAACTAAAGGCAAAGAAGTTGCCATTGAAGGCAAATTAACATCACGTAGTTATGATGATAAAGATGGTAATAAACGCTATGTTACCGAAATAGTTTGCAATGAATTATTGATGTTAGGAAAATAACCATTATTCATTAAACTCATTTTATTGAGGCTGCCTTATTTTAGGCAGCCTCTTTTTTATTTGGGGAATTTTAATAGTATCCTTTCTACTTATCTACGTTATCAATATTAAAATAACCTCCTTTGTTTTCGGTTCTTTCTAAAGATTGCTTTACAATTAAATGCGATACATTAACCATGTTACGCAACTCGCAAAGCGAGGTTGATATTTTAGATTCTTTATATAATTCTTCAACCTCATTATATATTAAATCTAAGTGCTTTATGGCTTGTTTTAATCGTTTGTTACTTCTTACAATACCCACATAATCTCGCATTAAAGCCTGCATTTGTTTTAAATTATGCTGTATTAAAATATGTTCTTTAGGGATGGTTGTACCCTCATCATTCCAATCTGGAATTATGACATTGGCTACTTCATAGTCATTTTCACTATGGTACTTAAAAATATTATGCGCATACACCAAGGCTTCCAATAGCGAATTGGAAGCAAGCCTGTTGGCTCCATGTAATCCTGTTCTGGAGCATTCGCCACAGGCAAATAAATTGGAAATACTTGTTTTTCCTTTTTTATTCACTTCAATACCACCACATAAATAATGAGACGCCGGAACAACAGGTATCCAATCGGTTTCAATTTTTATGTGATGCTTTAAGCACTTGTTATAAATATTAGGAAAATGATTTTTAAAAGCATTCATATCTAAATGGGTGCAATCTAAATACACATGCGTTTCACCCGATTTTTTCAATTCACTATCAATACTTTGCGAAACAATATCGCGCGATGCTAATTCGGCTTGTTCGTGGTAATCCAACATAAATCGGTATCCCGATTTGTTTCGTAAATACGCACCAAAGCCTCTGACAGCCTCTGAAATTAAAAATGACGATTCGCCCTTTGCTTCATATAAAGCTGTTGGGTGAAATTGCACAAACTCCATATCCTTAATTTTAGCTTTTGCCCTGTAAGCCATAGCGATACCATCGCCCGTGGCAATAATGGGGTTTGTAGTATGTCCATAAACACAACCAATACCACCAGAGGCTAAAAGGGTGCTATTTGCTTTTATAGTGAAAATGTTGTCGGTTTTTTGGTCGAAAACATAAGCACCGTAGCAGGATAACTTTTCCGATGTATCGTTTACAATATGGTGATTTGTAACCAAATCGATGGCGAAATGGTGAGGTAAAATAGTGATATTGGGTAATTGATGGGCACGTTTAAGCAAGGCGCGCTCTATTTCGTAACCCGTAATATCTTTATGGTGCACAACACGATATTCTGAATGTCCGCCTTCTTTTCCTAAATCGAATTCACCTCCTGCATCTACATCAAAATTAGCTCCCCAAAGCAAAAGTTCTTCTAAACGTTTGGGACCTTCTTCAACAACCATTTTAACCACTTCTTCATTGCACAAACCATCACCTGCAATTAAAGTATCTTTAATATGCTTTTTAAAAGAATCCTTTTCTTTGTCCAAAACAACGGCAACACCACCTTGTGCATACTTGGTGTTCGATTCATCTTCGTTTGCCTTGGTTACAATAATAACGTTTCTGTTTGGAAATTTTTCGGCTATTTTAACCGAAAAAGTTAAACCTGCAATGCCAGATCCAATTACTAAATAGTCTGTATTAATCATGTTATTTAGAAAGCTCTAACATACGTTCTATTGGCAATAAAGCACGTTCTCTAATGTGTTCCGGTACTTCTATTTGAGGGCTTTCATTTAACAGACAATCGTATAGTTTTTGTAGCGTGTTCATTTTCATGAAATGGCATTCGCTACAAGCACAGGTATTGTCTTCAACCGCTGGTGCAGGAATTAATTCGGTATTGGGCATTTCTAACTGCATTTTATGTAAAATGCCTGCTTCGGTAGCCACAATAAATTTTTCTTCAGGATGTGCCTTCACAAAATTTATCATCCCCGAGGTAGAACCAATGTAGGTCGCTGTATTTAAAATATGCTCCTCTGATTCTGGATGTGCAATAATTTTATAGTCAGGATATTTTTTATGAAGTTCAATTAATTTATCTATTGAAAACGCTTCGTGAACAATGCAACTTCCGTCCCAAAGCAATAAATCCCTGCCCGTTTGTTTACCAACATAACGCCCTAAGTTTTTATCTGGCGCAAAAATAATAGGCGTTTCTTTTGGAATGGATTCTACAATTTTTACAGCGTTTGACGATGTACAAACAATATCGCTTAATGCTTTAATTTCAGCGGAACAATTTACATAGGTAATAACCACATGGTTTGGATGGGCTTTCGTGAATTTTTCAAAAGCTTCCGGCGGACAAGAATCTGCCAACGAACAACCCGCTTTCAAATCGGGTAACACGACCATTTTGGTTGGATTCAATATTTTAGCAGTTTCTGCCATAAAATGAACCCCTGCAAATACAATAATATCAGCATCGGTTTCGGCTGCTTTTTGTGACAACTGCAAACTATCACCAACATAATCGGCAATATCCTGTATTTCTGCAACTTGATAATAATGCGCCAATATGACCGCATTTTTCTCTTCTTTTAGACGCTTTATTTCTTTTACTAAGTCCATGAATTCTATTAATCTTCAACATTTTACACAAGAAAATCCTCTTATGCTGTTCAATTATTTTACAAATATCTTAATTATAATCTTATTGAACTGAGATTAATAGAAAAAATGAATGAGAATTAAATGGGTCTTTGTCTTTTTATTAAATTTTTAAATTCTTTTTAATCAAAGGCATATTTATTTACCAAAACAAAAACTTCTTTAAATAATTAAACACAAATACTAGTGTTGGGTTAAGTGTAATGTATCGATTAAGTCGTCATTATTTTTTTCTTCTATAAGGCTAAAAAACTTAGCATAGCCCTAGCTACGGTACATTTTTTTAACGAAGTAAAAGAAAAAAGAACAAGACTTGGGCTGGCTAAATTATGCTTAACTTAACGCTAGACAGCTACTTGTGTTTTCTGGTTTTGAATTGATAAATCCTGGATTTCCAAAGCTATTAAACTTAATGATTTTTCACCGTTGGTTAACGCATCTAGCACCTCGTCTTTTATATCTTGAAACGTGCTTTTTAATTCATTAAACAAGGTTTTATAATAAGAAACACCCTCATTTAAATTATTAGTGAAGGTCAGCAGGTATTTTTCTTCTTTATTGGTCATTACTGTTTTTGCTTCCTCTAACTTATTCTTTAAATAATCGATATAAATAGTGAGCTCTTTAACGAACATATTAGGGCGATCGGTTCTAGAAATCATGTTGTCTCTCCCATAAATATGGTCTGTCATATTCTTTAAACTCATGACTCTTGAATAATACGCCATGTTAGGCCCTGGACAAATAGAAACGCCCTCGCCTTCAACCTTGGTGTCTAAATTATAAGCCAATAATGCCGAGGTACCTAAACCCACACAGGTACACGATTTTTCGGTTATTTTATTAAATTCTTTTTGATATTCATTTAAAGGCAAGCCAGCTTTATCTAATTCCTTTATTTTTAGATGTTGATATTCCCTAGATGCCGTACAAATACCTGTTTCTTTGAATTCTTTATTTAAGGCCACAAATTTTTTAGGACACGAACTTCCTGGTCTGCCTTTATTGATTAGCGCTTCTTTTTCTAAATCTTTGGTATTCGATCTGAGGTTATTAAATGGCACGCCTAATGGTGAAATGTCGCTTAAATACAAGTCATCTTCTTTAGCAAGCATCAATTGATTCATGGTTTTTTCATCAACTGTCGTTGCTTCTGGCACTAATAAAAAGGGCGTTCCCCAACCAACAGCATCTAATTGATATTGGTTAAGCAAAAATTCATGCTCTTCATGTGTACCAACACCACCTTGAGCCGAAATTCTGATGCTTAAAGGTGTTTTTGGAATGGCTCGCCCTTGATGAACTAATTCTTGGTTTACGATAGCTTCTACAGACGCTCTTAACTCTTCTCTTTTTTCTTTAAATTCTGCCAAAACGGGTCCTAACAAATAGCCATCAGTAGCAAAAGCGTGTCCACCACAGTTAAGCCCTGACTCTATTCTGTATTCTGATACCCACAAGCCTTTTTTTGCCAAAAATTTACCCTGAATTAACGCCGATCTATAATCGCTCACTTTTAAGATAATTTTCTTTCTAAAAGTACCGTCCTCTGTTGGATAAAAATCATCAAACTGGCTCATGTATGCATACAATCTGGGGTTCATTCCTGCCGATAATACCACCGAAGATTTTAGCTTACTATTCGCAAAACCTCGTAAAGCGGCATGGGCATCGTTATACTCTATTGGCAACTTTTCGTTTTTAATATAGTTGTCTTTATCAACTTTCGTCATAATATTAACATCAATACTCCCTTTGGTTAGGTTTTGTGAAGCCCATTGTTTAATTTCTGAAATATTAAATCCTTTTTCTGTTAGCTTATTAAACTCTTGCTTTACTTTAGAGCTTGATGGTAGCATGCTTATGTAAGCTTTTAGTTCTTCACCTTTTTCGGCAACACCCATTTTTAAAGCTTCAAATTTTTTATCGACCAAATCGCTCATCATATTCAAATAGGATGTAATTCGTTTTGCTCTAAAATCATCTATTTTATCAGTTATTTCAGTATAGGGAATTTCAAATTTTTCACTATACATTTTTCTCAATTTCTCAATCAAAATATCATCAACCAATGAGATTACAGAGTCTATTCCGTATTGAGCAACTTTTAACGGTGCGTCTATTGTAAATCCAATGCCCATCACGGGAATGTGGAATGTATGGTTTTTATTCATTTGTTTCTTGTTTATAAAATACCTTCAAAGTATTTACATTAATAAAAATTAGTATTGAACTCATCTTGACTTTTTCAATTGGCTGCAAAATGCTCTTTTTGTCCCATTTTTTACCTATTTTTTTACTCCGTAGCACTGCTATAGAGTGCTAAAAAGCTAAAAAATGGAACTAAAATCTCTGTTTTTCGCTTCAATCAAAAAAGTCAAGATGAGTTCATTCAAAATTGGCAATTGTAATTTCCCTTTGTTTTGAACAAGTTTATGAAAACTTAAAAGATGCGAAGTACCAACTAAATAACAAAACAAAACATGACAATTGTCATACTTCTAACATACTTCCAAATAGAGCTGTATAAAAAAAAGCAAGCTTTACGTGGCTTCTGTAAAGTATTGGAAAGAAATTAGGTTATAAAGATTCAGATTAAGTGAGCATTTTTTTAATTATTCTCAATCAGAATTCAGTAAATAATAAAAATCAATAAAATTTTAAAAATTCTATGTTCGTTAATTAAAGCTTCCTTACTTTTATGGTTAATTTTCAATAGAACTGAACTACCTTATGTCTGTAGAACCGAAATTAACACGATTCAAACAACACGTACTATCCAAATACCAAATATACAATAGTATATTTATGACCTTACCTTTTGATGCTATTACAAAAACAGGGGCGTTACTGCCTTTGTTTCATGAAACCTGCGAAAAAGGATTTAAAAATGGAGACGATCCAACCACCATCGTTGATACTTTCTTTAAAAAATACCAAGGAAGACGCTCTAAGGAAAGCCAAATAAATCTACTTTTTAGGTTTATACAATATATAGAGCGTCAAGTGGTTTTATTTGATGCTGTTGAAGATGCTGCTTTCCCTATTGTAAACAACATGGAAGGTATTGGTACTTTAAGAAACCTTAAAGAATCGGCTGTTTCTAGTAACAATTTGGAAGCTTTACAAAGTTATCTAGAAGAGTTTAAAGTACGCATTGTTTTAACGGCGCACCCAACACAATTTTACCCAGGCTCTGTACTTGGTATTATTACGGATTTAACCGAGGCTATTAAAAAAAATAACCTGTCTGAAATTAACAACCTATTTGCTCAGTTAGGAAAAACACCTTTCTTTAAACACGAAAAGCCAACACCTTACGATGAAGCAAAAAGCTTAATATGGTATTTAGAAAATGTTTTTTATCAATCTTTTGGAGAAATTTACAATTACATCCAACAGAATATTTACGATGACGGCAAAAAACATAACGAAATAATCAATATTGGTTTTTGGCCAGGTGGTGATCGCGATGGAAACCCATTTGTAAAACCAGATACGACCCTTCGCGTAGCGAAAAAGCTTAAACAAGCTATCTTAAAAAAATATTATGCCGACTTAAAAAACTTAAGACGCAAATTGACCTTTAGAGGTATTGAAGAGCGTGTTATACGCTTAGAAACTATTTTCTACAATTTTAGCATCAACTTAGATTATCCTGATGCTATTACTTCAAAAGAGTTTCTTAAAGAATTATTAAGCATTAGAAATGTCATTGTTGAAGACTTCCAGTCTCTTTATGTTAATGAAATAAACAGCTTAATTAACCGACTCCATTTATTCGGCTATAATTTTGCAACCTTGGATATTAGACAAGATAGTAGAATTCATCATGCTGTTTTCACAACAGTAATTGACCATTTAATTAGCAATGGGAATACTTCATTCCCAAAAAATTACCACGATTTATCTGAGGCTGAACAAATTAAAATTTTATCGGAAGTTGCAGATATAAGTGTTGATATCAATGTATTTGAAGATGAAATGGTTTATAACACCTTAAAAACCATTGAGGCTATTAAAGAGATACAAGAAAGTAATGGCGAGCGCGGAGCTAATAGATATATTATTAGCAACAACCAAACGGCTTTAAATATGATGCAGCTTTTTGCCATGCTTAAAATAGTGGCATTTAAAGATGACTTAACCGTAGATGTGGTGCCACTTTTTGAAACCATTACCGACTTAGAAAATGCCCCTGCCGTCATGGAGCAATTATATACAAATCCAGCATACATGGCACATTTAAAAAACCGTGGCAACAAGCAAACTATCATGCTAGGTTTTTCTGATGGTACCAAAGATGGTGGATATTTAATGGCAAACTGGGGTATTTATACTGCTAAAGAAATGCTTACCGAAATGTCTAGAAAATATGGTATTACTGCTATATTTTTTGATGGTCGTGGAGGTCCGCCGGCAAGAGGTGGTGGAAAAACACACCAGTTTTATGCATCTTTAGGACCTAAAATTGAAGATAAAGAAGTACAGCTTACCGTTCAAGGACAAACTATAAGTTCTAATTTTGGAACTTTAGATTCGTCTCAATACAATTTAGAACAGCTTATAAGTTCGGGCATGTTTAACCGCTTAGGAAAAGAAAAACATGAACTATCTGATGAAGATAGAATTGTAATGGACGATTTAGCCGAAACAAGCTACCAAGCCTATAAAGATTTTAAAAGCCACCCCATGTTCATTCCGTACTTGGAACGCATGAGTACTTTAAAATATTATGCTAAAACCAATATTGGAAGTAGACCATCAAAAAGAGGCTCTTCAGATAAATTAGTTTTCTCTGATTTAAGAGCCATTCCTTTTGTGGGGTCTTGGAGCCAATTAAAACAAAATGTTCCCGGTTTTTTTGGCGTTGGAACGGCCTTAAAAAAGTATGAAGATAAAGGCGAATTTTATAAAGTTGAACAGCTTTACAAAAACTCCAAATTCTTTAAAACGTTGTTGGAAAACAGCATGATGAGCTTAACAAAATCGTTTTTCGATTTAACTAAATACATGTCTAAAGACAAAGAGTTTGGTGCGTTTTGGAATATTATTTACAGCGAATATATTACAACAAAAACATTATTGTTAAAACTCACCGGTTATAAACAGTTAATGGAAAACGAGCCTTCGGGAAAGGCTTCTATTGAAGTTAGGGAATCTATTGTTTTACCATTACTTACCATACAGCAGTATGCGCTTAAAAAGATTCAGGAACTGGAAAAAGAAGACGTAAAAGATACCGAGCAAATTAAAATTTTTGAAAAGATAGTAACACGCTCTCTTTTTGGAAATATTAATGCTAGTAGAAATTCGGCATAACATTTAAAACACCAAGTTTTTAATATAATAAAGGCTGTCTTGAATTCTCAAGACAGCCTTTTATGTTTTGGAGCTGTTAAATAGAACAACGTTTATTTCTCCTTATTAATAATTATATCGAGCTATCTTAAAGTATCACCGCCTTTTTCTCCAGTTCTTATTCTGTAGCACTCTTTGACATCAGACACAAAGATTTTACCATCTCCAACTTCACCTGTACCTGCAGAACGAAGAATGGCCTGTATGGTCACTTCTTCAAAATCATCATTGACTACAATAGACAAATATCTGCGTTGAATATCGCTTGTACTATAGGTTATCCCACGGTACACATGTCCTTCTTTTTCGTTTCCTATACCGGTAACATCCCAATAAGAGAAAAAGTTTACACCAACTTCGTGCAAAGCTTCCTTCACGACACGATATTTGGATTTTCTAATAAGTGCTTCAATTTTCTTCATAATAACTCCATTTAGCAGTTTATTTCAAATTTAAGGAAATATTGACAATATCTTTAGGACTGTCTGAATTTTGTTTTTAGAATATTCTATAGTGTGTGTTTTGTCAGACAGGGCCAAGCGTATAAAAAAGGTCTGGGAGACCTTTTTAGTGAAGGAGCCAGTCTGCCGCGAGAGAGAGGTACATAGCTATGAATCTCAAAATAGTTGAAGTATAACGAAAAATACGCACAAAAGAACCAAAAGATAAAACTTAGACAGTCGTCTCTTAGAGTATTAACTTTTATAATTACAATAAAAAAAGAGGTTTTGCCACATGGCAAAACCTCTTTTTTTCAATTTATATTTAAAACCTATAGATTAATGCTCATTCAATCTAAAGTCTGGATACGCATCCATACCATGTTCGTGTGCATCCAATCCTTCTAATTCTTCTTTTTCAGAAACGCGGATTCCTACGGTTTTCTTAAGTGCAAAAATAATGATGAATGCCGTTACTAAACAGAATACAGCATAAGACCCCACACCTATTAATTGGCTAATAAATTGATCTACACCAGCCAATTTTCCAAAAATACCTACTGCCAATGTTCCCCAAACACCACATACTAAGTGAACTGCAATAGCACCAACAGGGTCGTCTAATTTTAGTCTGTCAATAAAAGCCACAGCAAAAACAATTAAAGTACCTGCTATAGAACCAATTAAGATAGCATCGGTAGGGCTCATTTGGTCTGCCCCTGCAGTAATACCAACTAAACCACCTAATATACCATTTAAGAACATGGTTAAATCTAAGTTTTTGTACATAGCTGTAGATACCAACATCGCTACAACGCCACCAGCCGCAGCTGCTAAACAAGTTGTTACAAGCGTTAATGATGTTAATCCTGGATCTGCAGAAAGTACAGAACCACCATTAAATCCGAACCATCCTAACCATAAAATTAAAACACCACCAGTCGCTAATGGTAAATTATGACCAGGAATCGCTTGAGGTTTTCCTTCTTTAAACTTACCAATACGTGGACCTAATAAACAAACAGCAACAACGGCTGCCCATCCACCAACAGAATGCACTAATGTAGAACCTGCAAAATCGTAAAATGGTGTTTCTAATGTTTGTAAAAATCCACCTCCCCATTTCCAAGATCCAGCAATTGGATAAACGAATCCAACATATATTACTGTAAAAATCATGAATGGTACAATTTTGATACGCTCAGCAACTGCACCAGAAACGATAGTGGCAGCAGTGGCGGCAAACATACCTTGGAACAAGAAATCTGTCCAATAGGTATAACCTTCATTATATGTTAAATCCAAAGCACCTTCAGCTGTTAATGGTGAACTTAACCCAAAGCCTGAAAACCCTAAAAATCCATTAAATTCTCCTGGATACATAAGGTTGAACCCTACAAAGCAGTAAAGCAGCAATCCTATAGTAATGATAAAAATATTTTTAAATAAAATGTTTATTGTATTTTTTTGTCTTGTTAATCCAATTTCTAAAAAAGAAAATCCTAAGTGCATAAAAAACACAAGTGCTGTACAGATCATCATCCATACATTATTTGTTGTAAGTAATTCCATAATATTGTTTTATTAGCTGATTATTATTTTAAAGTGTCTCCACCTTTTTCTCCAGTTCTTATCCTGTAGCATTCTTTGACATCAGATACAAAGATTTTACCATCTCCTACTTCACCTGTTCCTGCTGAACGAAGAATGGCTTGTATCGTAGCTTCTTCAAAATCATCATTGACTACAATAGACAAATATCTGCGTTGAATATCACTTGTACTATAGGTTACACCACGGTATACATGCCCTTCCTTTTCATTTCCAATACCCGTGACATCCCAGTACGAGAAAAAGTTTACACCAACTTCGTGCAAAGCTTCCTTCACGACACGATATTTGGATTTTCTAATAATTGCTTCAATTTTTTTCATCCTGTTAAAATTTTAAATTTGAAAAATCAAAAGTAAAGAATTAATTTAAAAAGGGTACAAAAGACAAGGGGTGCCTTTTTGATAAATGACAAAAAAACAAAAGTACCCCTAATATTTTAGGGATACTTTTGAAAAAATATATTTTTATTATTAAATATAAATGCTATTAATGCTCGTTTAATCTGAAATCTGGATAAGCTTCCATACCATGTTCGTGGATATCAAGACCTTCTACTTCTTCTTTTTCAGAAACGCGTAAGCCCATTGTTTTCTTAAGAATATATAACACAACGAATGAAGCCCCTATTGCCCATGCTCCTATTCCAAAAACACCTGCTGCTTGTGCACCCAATTGCCCAAAACCGCCACCATAGAATAAACCACCATCGGTTGCAAATAAACCGACACATAATGTACCAACTGCACCACAAATACCATGTACTGAAACTGCACCTACTGGATCGTCTACTTTTAATTTCTTGTCTACAAATTCAATTGAAACTACAACTAATATTCCACAAATAAGACCTATTGCCAGTGCTCCAAAATTATCTACCGCTGCACAACCTGCTGTAACACCTACCAATCCTGCAAGTACACCATTTAATGTCATAGAAGCATCTGGTTTGCCATATTTTATCCAAGTAAAAAACATTGCTGCAAGCGCACCAGCCGCAGCAGCTATGTTTGTTGTAATTATTACATTTGAAACTGCAGTTACATTTTCACCAGAAATTGCTAATTGTGAGCCGCCATTAAATCCATACCAACCTAACCATAGAATAAATACACCTAATGCACCAAATAAAATACTATGTCCAGGTATGGCGTTAGATTTTCCGTTTGTGTATTTTCCAATTCTAGGACCTACCAATAACGCAGCAACTAGAGCTGCCCATCCACCTACAGAGTGAACTACACTAGAGCCCGCAAAATCAATAAATCCAAGTTTTGTTAACCAACCATCACCTTGCCAAACCCAATGTCCTGAAACGGGATATATAAGGACGGTCATCAATAAAGAAAACACTAAGTATGTTGTAAATTTGGTTCTTTCTGCAATGGCACCAGACACTATTGTTGCTGCTGTTGCACAGAAAACGGTTTGAAAGAATAAATTGTGCATTTCTCCTGCATCATTAAAGAATAATGAAGGTGTTCCTATAAATGTCCCTATGTCATCACCATACATAAGTGCGTAACCTATTAACCAAAACCCAACAGACCCAATGCAAAAGTCCATTAAATTTTTCATAATAATATTAATTGCATTTTTAGATCTTGTAAATCCAGTTTCTACAAGTGTAAATCCAGCTTGCATAAAGAAAACCAAAGCCCCTGCAATTAATATCCACATGATGTCTAACACACCATTAATATCGGCTATATTTTTTACTATTTCTTCCATAATTAAATTAGTTAAATTGATTGTTTCAATAGATTACCTTAAAGTGTCTCCTCCTTTTTCACCAGTTCTAATTCTGTAGCATTCTGTTATTTCTGAAACAAAAAGTTTACCATCACCTACTTCTCCGGTTGATGCAGCATCAAGAATGGCTTTTACTGTTACTTCCTCAAAATCATCATTAACGACAATGGAAAGATACCTACGCTGGATATCACTTGTGCTGTACGATATTCCTCGATATACATGGCCTTCCTTTTCATTTCCCAAACCAGTCACGTCCCAGTACGAGAAAAAATTAACCCCAACAGCATGAAGTGCGTCTTTCACTACACGATATTTGGATTTTCTAATAATTGCTTCGATTTTTTTCATAATAAGTATATATTCAAATTCAATAAATCTTTAAAAGCTTTTTGGTTTTAAATAATTTTAGTTTTATGAACCAAAAAAAGCCTTATTAAAACAATAAGGCTTTTTTCGATTTTGTGTTTTTATATGAATTATTCTATTTCTCTTTGTCTCTTACCAGGATAAGCTAAAGAACCATGTTCAGAAATATCAAGACCTGCAATTTCTTCAGCTTCAGATACTCTTAATCCTATCGTCCTTTTCAAAATAAGTAAGAAAATATAAGACAGTCCAATAGACCATACAGCATATGCTAAAACACCTATAGCTTGAGCGCCTAATTGGGCAGCACCACCACCGTTAAAAAGACCAATGCCAGTATCACCGTCAACACCCCAAAGTCCTATTACTAAAGTACCCCAAGCACCGGCTACACCGTGTACAGATATCGCACCTACAGCGTCATCTACTTTTAAGGTTTTTTCAACAAAACCAATAGAGAAAACAACAAGTAAGCCACCTAATAAACCAGCTAATACAGCACCACCCTCGCTCATGTTGCCACATCCTGCAGTAATACTAACAAGACCAGCAAGCGCACCATTTAAGGTCATTCCTAAATTTGGTTTTCCATTTTTAATCCAAGTAAATAATAATGCTGCGATAGCTCCAGCAGAAGCCGCTAAATTAGTTACAAGCACCACTTGAGAAGCTGCTGTAGCATCGTCGCCACCCCAAGCTAATTGTGATCCACCATTAAATCCAAACCATCCTAACCAAAGGATAAATACACCCAAAGTAGCATACATTTGGTTGTGACCATGCATTTCAATTGGTTTACCGTTAAGGTATTTACCAATTCTTGGTCCTACCATCCAGGCAGCAACAAGTGCCGCCCATCCACCTACAGAGTGAACGATTGAAGACCCTGCAAAATCAATAAATTCGGCAGGCATGATGCCATCGGTATTATTTAACCAGCCACCATTCCATTCCCAACCACCAGCTATTGGATAAATAACAGCAGTCATAACGATACTAAAAATAGCGTATGTTGTATATTTAGTTCTTCCAGCGATAGCTCCAGATACAATAGTTGCAGCTGTTGCAGCAAACACCGTTTGGAAGAATAAATCGGCAGCTCCTTGAGAGAAGGTAAAACCTCCCCAATGAAGGAAACCTCCGGACGCATCAGCTCCGTACATTAATGAATATCCAACAAACCAGAAAGCCAATGAGCCTACTGCAATGTCCAGGAAATTTTTCATGGCGATGTTTACCGCATTTTTAGAATCGGTCATTCCAGATTCTACTAAGAAAAATCCTGCCTGCATGAAGAATACTAAAATACCTGAAATAAGCATCCAAAGCATTCCCATGTCGCCTTCTATAGCGGCGGTATCTTGAATTAAGAGGGGTGTGTTAAATATTGACATAATAATAAGTTTTTAGGGTTAGTTAAAGAAAAATAAAGCAATTTAGGTTCATTGAGCAATTGCTTTATTTTCCTTTTATTTTGATTGGTTGTTTTATACTATTTAGAAAGAGTATATTGCAGCTAGTACAAAAGAGCTTAGACTTTTTGTTCCTGCTAAGTCGTTGTCTAAAAATGCATCATCAGAAGCAGAATCTAAACGAATCTCTGGCTTGATAGTTAAATTGTCAATAGCAAAGCTTGCTGTTAAAGTCGTAGCAAATACACTAGAATCCATTCCTGTTCCAATTGGATCGAAATCTGGATTAACTTCTTGATCAAAGTACTCAGCTCTTAAACCAAGTGTAAATGTATCAGACAGCGCTAATTGTGGATACAAAGCCCCTCCTGTAAAACCACCTGCATTATCTTCATAACTTAAATGAGCAGCATTAATTCCTAAAAAGAAAGAATCGGTTACATCAAAACCACCTGTAAAATCAACTTCAGTAAAAGATGGGTCTACTAATACATTTAAGAATTGACCTTTAAAGCCTAATTGAGCCCCAAAAGCATAATCTCCTGTTGGGTTAAACTCCGTTAAATCGGTATCGTTCATAACACCTAACATTAAACTAAAATCTTCAGATAAAGTAAAATCTGCTTTTAAACCTGTATGGCTAAATGGCCCGTAAGAGAATAAATAAGATGTACTGTAGTTAAAATTAGCTGTTGGAGAAATAACCTCATATCCTAAAAAGGTGTTAAAGTTACCCATTGTTAATTTAACGCTTTCACTTACATTCCAGTAAGCATATAATTGGTTTACAATGTCGCCTGTTGCAGAATACATTGGAGAAGCAAAAATAGCATCAGTACCTCTTGGGCCAAATACTAAATCGGCAACAAAACCAACTTTTTCACCTTCGTAAGAAGCAATTACATTAGCCATACCTAAAGCAAACCCTGGCAAATTAGCAAACGATGTCCCTGGTGCTTGGGCATTTTCATCATTAGGTGATGTAAAATTTGCTCTGTAATATGCATCTACACTACCACTAAAAGTAAATTTTGGCTCAGGTGTCTCTTCTTGTGCAAATAACGCCGTTGCCATAAAAAGCATTGAAAGGGTAATAATTTTTTTCATAATGTTTTGAGTTTTTAAGTTTATTAATTTTGGTTTGTTCCTTAAGAATGACGTAAAACTAAATTAAAAAAATTTAACCCCCATAAAAAGAAGGGGTGTTCTACGTATTTTTATGAATATTTCATTTTTTACCCTAATTTTTAAAGGGTGATTTGTATTTTTTTTTGATTTTTTGATTTTTTACTAAATAGCATAATTGAATTATCGTCAGTATTTTCTATTTTTTAGTGATTTTATTTTCGTTAATGCGAATAATTATTAGCATAATTTCAGTAATCCTTAATTTATTCTAGAATAATTTATGTGTTGAATATTTATTAAAAAATCACTTTATTATTAACATATAATTATTTTTAGCCAAACTTCACTTCTAAAATCGAAATAATGAATTCCCCTCTATTGTTATTCAAAAACAAGGTCATATCTTAGCATTTCAACTCAAGTTTTTAAACCAATATTTGTTGATTATGCTGAAGAAACAAGGAATGTATTTGCCTGAATTTGAACACGAAAACTGTGGCGCAGGGTTTATTTGTAATCTTAAAGGAGAGAAGACAAATCAAATTATCCATGATGCGTTAGAAATTCTAGTAAAGTTAGAGCACCGTGGTGGTGTAAGTGCCGATGGAAAAACTGGTGATGGCGCTGGTTTGTTAATTGATATTCCTCACGATTATTTTAAACGCGTGTGTAGTTTTGATATTCCTGAACAAAGAGAGTACGCCGTAGGTATGGTATTTTTACCTAAAATATCTAACCAATATCAATTTTGTAAAAACACTTTTGAAAAAGAAATAAAAGAACAAGGTTTATCTATATTAGGATGGCGACAAGTGCCTGTGGATTCTTCTAATTTAGGAGAAATTGCACTAGCTTCAGAACCTAATATTGAACAACTTTTTATTGGAAAAACAGAAGCTATCACCGAAGCTGTTTTTAAAGCTAAATTATATGCTGCCCGTAAAATTACAGAGCATGCTATTAGAGAATCCAAAATCTCTGAAAGCGGCTATTTTTACGTACCAAGTTTATCTACTACAACCCTTATTTATAAAGGTATTATTATGCCTGAAGATATTGGGCCATATTATACCGATTTACAACAAAAAGATTTGGTAACCCGCTTAGCGTTGGTACACCAACGTTTCTCTACCAACACCATGCCTACTTGGGAACTGGCACAACCGTTCCGTTTTATGTGTCAAAATGGAGAGATTAATACCCTTCGTGGTAACGTAAGTAGAATGCGTGTTCGCGAAGAAATCATGAAAAGTGACGTTTTCGGACCTCAAATAGAAAAATTATTCCCCATTATATTACCCGGTAAATCAGATTCTGCTTCTATGGATATGGTGGTTGAATTGTTAACACATACCGACAGGTCGCTTCCTGAGATTATGATGATGATGATTCCTGAAGCATGGGAAAAACACAAAACCATGTCTGAAGAACGTAAAGCATTCTACGAGTACAATGCGTGCATCATGGAGGCTTGGGATGGTCCAGCTTCTGTCCCTTTTACAGATGGTGACTACATTGGTGCTTTACTGGATAGAAATGGATTAAGACCTTCTAGATATACCATAACCAAAAGTGGTAAATTAATCATGGCGTCTGAAATTGGGGTAGTAGATATTGCTCCTGAAGATGTAGAAAGACACGGTAGATTGGAACCAGGAAAAATGTTCTTGGTAGACATGAATGAAGGACGCATTATTGAAGACGAAGAAATTAAAAGTAAAATTGTTACTGAAAGACCTTATAAAAAATGGTTGGACCAGACACGTTTACATTTAAAAGATGTGCCTTACACTAACGAAACTTGCCCGATAGAAACTATCGACATTAAAACAAGACAACGTTTATTTAATTATACGTTCGAGGATATTCAGGAAGTTATCACACCTATGGCTGTTGCCGGTAAAGAAGCTTTAGGCTCTATGGGTACCGATACGCCTCTGGCTGTATTATCGGATAGACCTCAATTAATTTCAAATTATTTCAAACAATTATTCGCACAAGTTACCAATCCGCCTTTAGATGGTATTCGTGAAGAAATTGTAACCGATATTAGTTTAAATCTTGGGAAAGATAGAAACATTTTCAGCATTACAGAAAGACAGTGTAGAAAACTAAGAATCCAAAATCCTGTGATTTCCAATGCCGATTTAGAAAAAATCAGAACCATACAAATTGAAAGTTTTAAAGCAGAAACTATTCATATTTTATACCCAAAATCTCAAGGACTTAATGGTTTAGAAGATGCTTTAGAAGACATGATCACCCAAGTTTCTAAAGCCATTGATAGAGGTGTAAACATCATCATATTGTCCGATAGAGGTGTCAATAAAGATTTCGCACCAATTCCTGCGTTGTTGGCCTGTTCTTACGTAAACCACCAAATGAACCGTTTACGCAAGCGTTCTTATTTTGATATCATTATCGAATCGGCAGAACCTCGCGAACCGCATCATTTTGCTACCTTATTTGGTTATGGTGCAAGTGCTATCAACCCATATATGGTAAATGAAATTATCCGTTCACAAGTAAAAGAAGGTTTCATAACCGGTATGGATGAAGAAAAAGCGGTTAATAACTTCAATAAAGCTATTGGCTCTGGCATCTTGAAAATTATGAATAAAATTGGAATCTCTACGTTACATTCGTATAGAGGTTCTCAAATTTTCGAAATAGTTGGTTTCAATTCTGCATTTGTTGAAAAATATTTCCCTTATACAGCTTCAAGAATTGAAGGTATTGGCTTGTATGAAATCGAAAAGGAAATTAACGAACGTTACAAATATGCCTATCCAGATAATTTAATAGACAAACGTTTAGGATTGAATATTGGTGGCGATTACAGATGGAGACGTAATGGTGAACGTCACATGTTCAACCCAACTACCGTAGCTAAGCTACAACAGGCGGTTAGATTAAGCGACCAAGCAAGTTACGATGTGTATGCCAAAGCCGTAAACGAACAGTCTGAAAATTTAATGACCATTCGTGGTTTATTTGAATTTGATAAGCTTGACCCCATTCCATTAGACGAAGTAGAACCTTGGACCGAAATCGTTAAACGTTTCAAAACAGGTGCTATGTCTTATGGATCTATCTCTAGAGAAGCACACGAAAACTTAGCCATTGCCATGAACCGTATTGGCGGTAAATCCAATTCTGGAGAAGGTGGTGAAGACAGAAAACGTTTCCACCCAGACTTAAATGGCGATAGTCGTAACTCGGCTATTAAGCAAGTAGCATCAGGTCGTTTTGGCGTCACATCCCATTACTTAACCAATGCGAAGGAAATTCAAATTAAAATGGCTCAAGGAGCAAAGCCTGGTGAAGGTGGACAATTACCCGGCGAAAAAGTATTACCATGGATTGCTGCAGCGCGAAATTCAACACCTTTTGTTGGATTGATTTCACCGCCACCGCATCACGATATTTACTCAATTGAAGATTTAGCACAGTTAATTTTCGACTTAAAAAATGCCAATCGTGAAGCTAGAATTAATGTTAAATTAGTTTCAGAAGTTGGTGTGGGGACCATTGCTGCTGGTGTTGCAAAAGCAAAAGCCGATGTGGTGCTTATTGCTGGTTATGATGGTGGTACAGGAGCTTCTCCTTTGACATCATTAAAACATGCTGGTTTACCTTGGGAACTTGGTTTAGCCGAAGCACAACAAACGTTAGTTTTAAATAACTTAAGAAGTAGAATTGTTGTGGAATGTGATGGTCAATTAAAAACCGGTAGAGATGTTGCCATCGCTGCTTTATTAGGAGCAGAAGAATTTGGTTTTGCTACAGCTCCTCTTGTTGCTTCAGGTTGTATTATGATGCGTAAATGTCACCTAAACACTTGTCCAGTTGGTATTGCAACCCAAGATAAAGAGTTACGTAAAAACTTCAAAGGCACACCTGAACATGTTATTAATTTCTTCTACTACATTGCTGAAGAATTAAGAGGTATTATGGCACAATTAGGGTTTAGAACCTTAGCTGAAATGGTTGGTCAAACCCATAAAATTAACGCCAACAAAGCAATTACCCATTATAAAGCAAAAGGATTGGATTTATCAGCCATCTTACACCGTCCAGAAGCTTATAAATCAATGACCGTTAAGAATACCGAAAAACAAGATCACAATTTAGATGATGTTATTGATTTTAAAATATTAAAAGACTCTCACAGAGCCTTATATAGAAAAGAAAAAATGACTTTAGCCTATCCAATTCACAATACCGATCGTACTGTTGGAGCTATCGTTAGTAATGAAATTTCAAAAATATATGGCCATTTAGGTTTACCAGAAGATACCCTTAATATAAATTTTACAGGTTCAGCTGGTCAAAGTTTTGGAGCTTTTGGTGCTAATGGTTTAACATTTACAGTAGAAGGAAACACGAACGATTACTTGGGCAAAGGATTATCAGGTGCCAAATTAATAGTTAAAAAACCTGCAAAAGCCGATTTTATTGCAGAAAACAATATCATTGTTGGTAATGTTTGTTTATTCGGAGCTATTCAAGGTGAAGCATATATCAATGGAATTGCTGGCGAACGTTTTGCCGTTAGGAACTCTGGAGCCATTACTGTTGTTGAAGGCGTTGGAGATCATGGTTGTGAGTATATGACTGGAGGAAAAGTCGTTGTACTTGGCAAAACAGGTAGAAACTTTGCTGCAGGTATGAGTGGTGGTATTGCTTATGTTTACGACCCTGAAGATAAATTCACAAACGGTTTATGTAATACCCAATCCATAGAATTTGAACAAGTTTTAAATGAAGATGCCCGAGATTTAAAGGCATTAATTGAAAAACACGTTCGATACACAAACAGTAACCAAGGTAAAAAATTATTAGCAAACTGGGAAACTAGTTTAAAGAACTTTGTAAAAGTGATGCCTACCGAATATAAACGTGCGTTAAAACGTTTAGAGACTGAAGAACAAATGGTAGAAGAACTAACAATAGCATAATGTCATGGGAAAAGTAACAGGATTTAAAGAATTTGAAAGACAAGATGAAAGCAATGCGCCTGTAAAAGAGCGTTTAAAACATTATAAAGAATTTACCATTCCTTTAAGTGATACGGAAATTTCAAAACAAGGATCGCGCTGTATGGATTGTGGTATTCCTTTTTGCCACAGTGGTTGCCCACTTGGTAATTTAATACCGGATTTTAACCACATGGTATATCAAGGTGAATGGCAGAAAGCCTCTTGGTTATTGCATGCAACTAACAATTTCCCAGAGTTCACAGGACGTTTATGTCCTGCACCTTGTGAAAAATCATGTGTATTAGGCATTATTGAAGACCCCGTTTCTATTGAAAACATTGAGAAACAAATCGTAGAGCGTGCTTTCAAAGAAGGCTGGATAAAACCTCAACCACCAAAAACAAGAACGGGTAAAACCGCTGCTGTTGTAGGTTCTGGTCCTGCGGGTTTAGCAGCTGCACAACAATTAAACAGAGCAGGTCATACCGTAACTGTTTTTGAAAGAGATGATGAAGTTGGAGGTTTATTACGTTATGGCATTCCTAATTTTAAAATGGAAAAAGGTATCATAGACCGTAGAATTGCCATTTTAGAAGCCGAAGGCATTGTTTTTAAAACCAATGTAAATGTTGGTGTAAATTACGATGTTGAAGAATTAAAGAACTTTGATGCTGTGGTACTTTGTGGTGGCGCTACAGAAAGAAGGAGCTTGCCGACACCCGGATCTGATGCAGATGGTGTGGTACAAGCTATGGATTTCTTAACTCAACAAACCAAAGTATTATTTGGTAAAGAAGTTAAAAACCAAGTTTTGGCAACCGATAAACATGTCATAGTAATTGGTGGTGGAGATACAGGATCAGATTGTGTTGGAACATCAAACCGCCACGGCGCAAAATCGGTAGTGAATTTTGAAATCATGCCAAAACCTCCAGGACACCGTTCGCCGACAACTCCATGGCCTTTTTGGCCATTACAGTTAAAAACATCATCATCGCACGAAGAAGGTGTTGAACGTAACTGGTTAATAAACACCAAAGAGTTTATTAAAGATGAAAAAGGCAAGCTAATAGCTTTAAAAACGGTAAATGTCGAATGGAAAATGATTCCAGGTGAGCGTCCTCAATTAATAGAAATTGAAGGTTCCGAAAAAACATGGCCATGCGATTTAGCTTTACTTGCTCTTGGATTTACAGGCCCAGAAAGCACTATTGCAGACCAATTAGGGATTGTAAAAGATGCCCGTTCTAACTACAAAGCTGAATACGGAAAATACCAAACCAATATCCCTAACATCTTTACTGCTGGCGATATGCGTAGAGGACAATCATTAATTGTATGGGCTATATCCGAAGGCCGAGAAGCAGCGCGTCAAGTCGATATTTATTTAATGGGTAAATCCGATTTACCTACTAAAAATGAAGCTGGCGACTTAGTAGCTTTATAAAAAACCCACAAAAAACCCTTTATTATTCTTAATAAAGGGTTTTTTTATGCTGTATCTGTAAATATTTTTGCTTAAAATTAAAAACAACTCAAAACCATCCAAGTTTAAATCATTTTAAAAAATATTTAACATAATAGAAAATGTTAAATACTATATTTGCTTTTAATATTTTTTTTTGATGATTAGAAAGGCAATAGCAATATTTTTTACAACACTATTTATGGCACTTATAGTAGCGCCATCTGTAATTGTTGTATTAGATGATTCTATTGATACTTCTATATTCTACTCTATAACAGAAGAAGAAGAAAACGGCAAGACCAAAAACTTGATATCGCCGTTTTCATTACAAAACAATGATTTTTTAACCGATTTCAAGTTAAAAAGCCATCTGTTTTTTTGTTATCATTTTAAAAATTATTCAAAACCCCACCTCAATTTAATTTCTCCACCACCAGAACACATCATATTATAATTTCTGTTTTTTTCTGACTTTGAAAAAAGTCAACTAATCAATCACGTTTAATAACTTTTGGTTTTTAACCAAGAAGTAGTTTAACCTTTTGCGATTGAAGTAAAAATCAGTCATTTTTTGTTCAATCAAAGCCTTTTTCGAGTTGCATAGCATCGCTACGGAAAGAAAAAAAAGGCGTAGACTGGGCAAAAAAGGACGATTTTTTAACCAATTAGAAAAAGTTTAAACCACTTCCAAGAGTAAAATTTAATTATAATATGTTTAAAACTATTAAAAACGACTTGCCTGCAAGTATCGTTGTATTTTTTGTTGCCTTACCATTATGTTTAGGTATCGCTCTTGCCAGTGGCGCCCCTTTATTTTCGGGTTTAATTGCTGGCATTATTGGAGGAATTGTTGTTGGAGGCTTAAGTGGCTCTAAAGTTGGTGTTAGTGGGCCTGCAGCAGGTTTAGCCGCTATTGTTTTAACTGCCATTGGCACATTGGGAGGTTATGAAAACTTTTTAGTTGCTGTTGTTTTAGGTGGTGCTATTCAAATACTTTTTGGAGTTTTAAAAGCCGGAGTTATTGGATATTATTTCCCCTCATCTGTTATCAAAGGGATGTTAACGGGTATTGGTATCATCATTATTTTAAAACAAATACCAAACTTTTTCGGGTATGATGAAGAGTCGGCTTGGGATCTTGAATTTTTTGAAATTGATGGTGGCAACACCTTTTCAGAATTATTTAGCATGTTAGGAAATATACAACCTGGAGCTGCTTTAATTGGATTTATTAGTTTGATATTAATAATTCTTTGGGATAAAGTATTAAGTAAAAAGTCTAGAATATTCGAATTAATTCAAGGACCTTTTGTTGTGGTTGTTTTAGGAATTATCTTTTTTATTGTAACCCAAAATCATGAACTATTGTCTATTGGGAAAAAGCACATGGTTAGTGTGCCTATTCCTGATAGTGCTACCGATTTTTTAAGCCAATTTAGTTTCCCAAATTTCACTGCCATAGCAAATGTAGATGTTTGGATTACTGCCTTTACTATTGCATTAGTAGCAAGCTTAGAAACTTTATTATGTGTTGAAGCTTCAGACAAAATTGACCCCGACAAAAATGTAACACCTACAAACCGTGAGTTATTGGCGCAAGGCACTGGTAACATGATTTCTGGCTTAATTGGCGGTTTACCAATTACACAGGTAATTGTTAGAAGTTCGGCAAACATTCAATCTGGTGGAAAAAGTAAATTATCGACCATATTACATGGTCTTCTACTTTTAGTATCGGTTATATTAATTCCCCGTTTACTTAACATGATCCCATTGTCGGTTTTAGCATCTATCCTTTTGGTTGTTGGTTACAAATTGGCAAAACCATCTTTATTCAAAAAAATGTATGAACTAGGATGGAAACAATGGATTCCATTTATAGTAACCGTTGTTGGCATTGTGTTTACCGATTTACTATTTGGAATTTGCTTAGGACTTATGGTCGGTGTTGTGGTAATTTTACTTAAAAGCTACCAAAATTCACATTTCCTTCATATTGAAGACAAAAGCAATGGTAAACATAAAATAAAAATGACGCTTGCAGAAGAGGTTACTTTTTTTAACAAAGGAGCCATTCTTAAAGAATTAGATAATTTGCCAAGAGACACCTATTTAGAATTGGATCTCATTAAAACCCGCTATTTAGACCATGATATTATAGAGATTCTTGAAGATTTTCTATTTAAAGCTAAAGAACGAAACATCGATATTAAACTTGTTTCAAAACGTGGTATTGTTGAAAATCCATCAAGTTTCATCAAGTTCTTTAACGAGAGACCAAAATCGAAATTAAGCTTAAGTTAAAACATCATGAAAAAAAATAAATATAAAATATTAGTGCTTGCCGATTTAAAAAAATCGACAAGCACAACGCTAAAAACGACTGTTAGTCTAGCAAAAATGATTGATGCTGAAGTGGACTTTTTTTATGTAAAAAGCGCTTCAGATATTGTTGAAAGAGACAATCAATTATCTGCCATTCGTATCATTAACCAAGATTATACGGCTACCGATAAAAAAATAAAAAAGATAATACAATCTGTTTCAGAGAACCATCAAATAAACATCAATTACTCGTTTGCATTTGGTAATGTTAAAAACGAAATAAGTAGCTGTATTAAAGAAAAACAACCAGATATTATTGTTTTAGGAAAGAAAAAAAACAATTTACTAAATTTAAATGGTGATAAAATTATTCAATTTGTTTTAAAACAATTTAGTGGCACCATTCTAATAGCAGATGCAAATAACACGTTAGAGCCCGATGGAAAATTATCATTAGGTGTTTTAAATAACATTGAAACAACGCTTAGTACCTCTTTATCCCAAGATTTGCTAGCTCATACCCAAACACCTATAAAATCATTTAAAATCATTAAAAAATCTAAAGTATTGGATGAAACCATTTTTTCTACAAATATCAATACCATAGAATATGTATTTGAAGAAAATGACCATACTATTGCTAATCTTTCAAACTACATATCTAAAAATAATATTAACCTGTTGTGCATAGATAGATTGGAAAACGGTTCAAAAAATAAATCCAAAACAACAACGCAGGATATTAAGTCTATTATAAAAAAACTTAATACCTCTCTCCTGTTAACAGGCAAACAAAATTATTAGTATAACAATAGTATTTACAGCAGTATTTACAGCATAAGTAAATAGAAAATTAAAAACCAGATGAAAGCACATACAAGAGAAACCCAAGCAACCATGACGCCTCAAAAGGCATTGCAATATTTAAAAGAAGGAAATCAAAGATTCCAAAATAACTTAAAGGCAAACCGGAACTTATTAGAACAAGTTAACGATACTAGTGAAGGACAATTTCCGTTTGCAACCATTTTAAGTTGTATAGATTCTAGAGTTTCCGCCGAATTAGTATTCGACCAAGGTTTAGGCGATATTTTCAGTGTTCGTATTGCAGGAAACTTTGTAAATGAAGATATTTTAGGCAGTATGGAATTTGCCTGTAAACTTGCAGGAACCAAATTATTGGTGGTATTAGGACATACCAGTTGTGGTGCTGTAAAAGGCGCTTGCGACGATGCCAAACTGGGCAATTTAACCACTATGTTAGGTAAAATTAAACCTGCTGTTGAATCTGTAACAGAACCAACAGACAAAAGCTTAAGAAATTCTAAAAACCTAGATTTTGTAGATCGTGTTGCAGAAAAAAATGTAAGCATCGCTATAGAAAACATTAGAAAACAAAGCCCTATTTTAAAAGAAATGGAAGACAATAATGAAATAGATATTGTTGGAGCTATGTATGACATCAACACAGGTGAAGTTACATTTTTTGAATAAAAAATATAAAAGCACTAAACATATTATGAAGAAGAGAATAAGTATGGTAGCACTAACGTTAGCGTTGGTGCTGCCTGACTTTATAAATGCTCAAGACAGCAATTTTGGTAATTGGCTCATATACATTGGAAACAAAAAGGTAAATTCTAAATGGAATATCCATAACGAAATTCAATACCGAAATTATAATGTTATTGACGATTTAGAACAATTACTGTTAAGAACTGGTTTAGGTTATACGTTTAACGAAGATAAAAATAATGTCCTATTAGGCTATGGCTATATTCTATCTGAAAATTATATAGGTAATACCGATGATAAACTGAGCGTAAATGAACATCGAATTTTTCAACAATTTACATCAAAGCAAAACATCGGAAGCGTAACATTAAACCATCGTTACCGCTTTGAACAACGCTTTGTTGAAGATGATTTTAAAATGCGCTTTCGTTATTTCTTAGGTTTAAATATTCCTTTTTTCGAAGCAAGCAAATATTATTTTTCGGCATACAACGAAGTATTTTTGAATACCGAAAGTGCCATTTTTGATAGAAACAGAGTTTATGGGGGTATTGGTTATAGCTTAAATAAAAATCTAAAACTAGAAGCAGGGTATATGAATCAGTTTTTTGAGACATCAAGCAGAGATCAATTTAATTTGATAGCGTTTGTAACTTTCTAAAAATTTTAAATAATAGCTCCATAGCTTTTTATGTATTTGGTTTCTTTCTCTATTCTAATTTTAAATAATTAACTTAGAACTTTAAAATAAATTCCATTATGAAGAACCTATTTTCAAATTTAAAAGGCGATGCTTTTGGCGGTATTACGGCTGGTATTGTAGCATTACCTTTAGCTTTAGCTTTCGGGGTATCATCTGGTCTGGGTCCAAGCGCAGGACTTTATGGCGCCATTTTTCTAAGTTTTTTTGCTGCACTTTTTGGAGGCACAAACACTCAGATCTCTGGACCAACAGCTCCTATGACGGCTGTGAGTATGGTTGTAATTGCAGGCATCATTGCCATAAACGATGGTGATGTTGAAAAAGCTTTCCCAGCAATACTTATCGTATTTTTGTTAGCGGGCTTTATGCAAGTGGGATTGGGCATCTTAGGCCTTGGTAAATACATAAAATATATTCCTTATCCCGTGGTTTCCGGTTTTATGACAGCCATTGGTGTTATTATTTTAATTACACAAATTTTACCTTCTATAGGATATTATCCAAAAGAAGATATAGAGTTTGTAAGCCAATTTAAACCCCAAGCCGAAGAATTAATTTTAGAAAATATTTTAAAAGAAGAAGCTGGTGAAGGTATTTTGGTTTTAGAAGATTTTGAAGAAACGGTAAACAGAGCCAAACTTATTACTGATGACGATATTTTAAAAGAATCAAAAACACTAGCCAAAAACGAGGCTTCTGGGGTTTTGGGAACCTTAAAAGTATTGCCTATAGCTATTCAAAACATTAACTGGTTAGAGTTAATTTTAGCACTTTCAACCATATTCATCATCTATGGTTTTAAGCGTATTACCACCAAAATACCTAGCACCTTGGTTTCTTTGGTTGTTGTATCGGGTGCAGCCATAGCGTTTGGATTAGACTACAGACCCATTGAAGAAATTCCAAGTGGGATACCAGTTCCTCATTTAGAAATTTTCACAAGTTTTAGTATTGCAAGCATAACACCTTATGTTTTTACAGCTTTAACTTTGGCTTTGTTAGGTGCCATCGATTCTTTATTAACAAGTGTTGTAGCCGATAACATGACCAAGACAAAACATAACCCCAACAAAGAACTTATAGGGCAAGGTATTGGTAATAGTATAGGAGCACTTTTTGGCGGTATTCCAGGTGCAGGCGCAACCATACGAACGGTTGTAAATATCAATTCTGGGGGAAAAACAAAACTTTCTGGTATGATTGCCGGTATCATGTTACTTTTTATTTTACTAGGTCTTGGCCCCATTGCATCAAGAATTCCAGCGGCGGTACTTGCAGGTATATTAGTTACTGTCGGTATAGGGGTTATGGATTATAAAGGACTTAAAGCCGTGCCAAGTTTACCAAGAGATGCTAAAATTGGACCTATTAAAGTAAGTTCAGAAGTCATTATTATGTTTGTTGTTTTACTACTTTCTTCGTTCTGGAATTTAGTTTATGCAGTAGGTATTGGGCTTATTATAGCGTCTTTAATGTTTATGAAAAAAATAGGCGATTTAACTGCCGAACGTTCTGATGTTAAATCTTTAAAGGAAGAAGCTTGGAAGGACGAACTTGATTTTCCAGATCAATTAAAAGAAAAAGTGTTTATTAAGCACATTAAAGGGCCTTTGTTTTTTGGCTCTACAAACGAATTTTTAAGTTTAGCGGCACAAATTCCAAAAACGGCATCAATCGTTATTATTCGTTTAGACCGTATGCAGTATATGGATCAATCTGGGCTATATGCTATGGAAGACGTTCTTCAGGAACTTAATAAAAATGGCATCACTCCCCTATTTGTTGATTTGCTAAATCAACCAAAATACATGATGGAGCGTATTGACATCATTCCAGATCTAATGCCAAGAGAACAAATTTTTGATACTTTTGATGAGTGCATTAAATGGATTAAAGCTAAAAACGGTTTAAATCTGAACTAATAGACAAAAAATGCGAACCGAGAAGTTCGCATTTTTTATAAAGCTTATTTTTTACTGTGCATCGCGCATAAACTCTTCACATTTTTCAACCATGTTTTTACTACCGCAAATAAAAGGCACACGTTGGTGCAATTCCGTTGGCTTAATATCCATAATTCTGGTAAAACCATCACTGGCTTTACCGTTTGCCTGTTCCGCTAAAAAAGCCATTGGGTTGCATTCATATAACAAACGCAATTTACCATTGGAGTTTAATGAACTTTTTGGGTATAAGTAAATACCGCCTTTTATCATGTTTCTGTGAAAATCGGACACTAAAGACCCAATATACCTAGACGTGTATGGTCTATCACCTTCTTCCTTTTGGCAATATTTAATATAATTTTTAACTCCTTGTGGAAAGTGAATATAGTTCCCCTCGTTAACAGAATAAATATGGCCGTCTTCTGGAAACTGCATATTAGGATGCGATAAATAAAAGGATCCAATAGCGGGGTTTAACGTAAACCCATTAACACCTGCACCCGTTGTATAAACAAGCATGGTCGATGTTCCATAAACCACATAACCTGCCGCTACTTGCATGTTTCCTTTTTGTAAAAAATCTTCAATGGTAACAGGACTTCCTATAGGTGTAATACGTCTGTAAATTGAAAAAATAGTTCCGACAGATACATTGACGTCAATATTTGAAGAACCATCTAATGGGTCTATTAACACAATATATTTATTTTGATGGTTTTCATCTTGACTATTAATAGCAATAAAATCGTCTTCCTCTTCACTGGCAATACCACAAACTATATTTCTATTTGTAAGTGTTTGGATAAACTTTTCGTTCGCATAAACATCCAGCTTCTGTTGGTCTTCTCCTTGTATGTTTGTATCACCGGCAGCTCCAATAATATCTACTAAACCTGCTTTATTAACTTCATGATTTACAACTTTGGCAGCTAGTCTAATAGAATTAATAAGACTAGATAATTCACCCGAAGAATATTTAAAAGAGGATTGGTTTTCAATAATAAATTCTCCTAAGGTTTGCTTTTTATGAGACATAAATTAGATTTTTATTGCTACAAATATCTGCTATTTTTTAATGAACTACAACGTTTTCGTTCAAGATTAATCTTTTATATATTCAACTTTAAACTATATTTGAAATACCTTAAACAAAATTTGCTTCAAAAGACAAAAATAAATTAGGTATAGCATCTGACCGATAAAAAACAATAGATATAAACAGATGAAATAATTAAAAAAAATTATGAGTTTCACAATAAGAAAAGCTAAAAAAGAAGATATGCCGCAAGTGCTATCATTAATAAATCAATTAGCTTATTTTGAAAAAGAACCCGAAGCGGTAATAATAACTGTTGAAGATTTACAACAAGATGGCTTTGGCGAACATCCTGCATTTTTTTGTTTTGTGGCTGAAATAAATTCGAAAATTGAAGGAATTGCATTAGGCTATAACCGCTATTCTACCTGGAAAGGAAAAACAATTCACCTAGAAGATTTAATTGTTAACGAAACTGCTAGAGGCACTGGATTAGGTTCTGCCCTATTAGATGAAGTTGTTAAATACGGCCATCAATTAGGCGTGAAACGCATTAATTGGGAGGTGCTTGATTGGAACGAACCAGCCATAAAATTTTATAAACAAAAAGGCGCTACTATAAAAGAGGCGTGGCGTGTTGTTCATATGGATGAACAGAGCATAAAAAACTATATTTCAAAACTATAATATGCAGGTATTTAAATTTGGTGGCGTATCGGTTAAAGATGCCAGCAGTGTTAAAAATGTGGGCTCGTTATTGCAAAAAGTAGGCTACAAAAACACCCTAATTGTTGTTTCTGCAATGGGAAAAACAACCAATGCTTTAGAACTTGTTGTTAAAAATTATTTTGATAATAAAACCGAATTACAAAGCGCTTTACAAGAAGTTATAAAGTACCACAATGAAATTCTATTAGATTTATTTGATAACGAAAACCATGAAGTTTTTAAAAAAGTAACCGCCTTTTTTAATGAACTCAACCAATTTTTATCGTCCAATAAATCACCCGATTATAATTTTGTTTACGACCAAATTATAGGCTATGGCGAGTTGGTTTCAACAGCTATTGTTAGTGCATATTTAAACAGTATCCAAATAAAAAATAACTGGATAGATGTTCGCGAACATATTAAAACCGATAATTATTACCGAAGCGCAAATGTTAATTGGGAAGAAACACAACAGCATATCACATCAAATTTCAATAAAACTGTTTTAAATATCACCCAAGGCTTTTTAGGAAGCGATCCTAATAATTTTACAACCACTTTAGGTAGAGAAGGTAGCGATTATACAGCAGCTATTTACGCCTATTGTTTAAATGCCGATAGTGTAACTATTTGGAAAGATGTTCCCGGAATATTAAATGCCGACCCTCGCTATTTTGAAAATGCCCAATTGCTTAACCAA
Organism: Mariniflexile sp. HMF6888; assembly: GCF_044335535.1. NCBI lineage: Bacteria > Pseudomonadati > Bacteroidota > Flavobacteriia > Flavobacteriales > Flavobacteriaceae > Mariniflexile > Mariniflexile sp. HMF6888. Next base: position 1,005,417 of record NZ_JBIQVZ010000001.1, read on the forward strand.
ATAAGTTACCGCGAAGCCATAGAATTAGCATTTTACGGTGCTTCGGTTATTCACCCAAAGACCTTACAACCTTTACAAGGTAAAGAAATTCCTTTGTATGTAAAGTCATTTTTAAACCCAGAAGCTTCAGGAACTAGAATAGGTAAAAACATTACTTTAGACCCCATGGTTCCTTGTTTTATAGTTAAGAAGAATCAAGTTTTAATCTCATTATCATCTTTAGACTTTTCGTACATCGTTGAAGAAAACATTAGCGACATATTCAATTTATTACACTTATACAAAATGAAAGTGGATGTGATTCAAAATTCGGCCATTAGTTTTTCGGTTTGTGTCGATAACATTTATGATAATCTTGACAAATTATTACATCATTTAAAAGCGAAATTTAAAGTAACTTGCCATAAGAACGTATCACTTTACACCATTAGGCATTATACCCAGAACGCAATTAACCAAATTGAAGAAGGTAAAACGGTGTTATTAAAACAATTAACACAAGAAACTGTTCAAGTAGTAAGTGAGTAAACAATTTAGTACATTTACAGTCATGACCAAACAACAAGATTCAGGATTAGTCTCAGCTAAAGAAGTGGCTAAAGTAATAAACGTAGACAACTATGGCTTTATAGGAACGTTTATTGGATGGTTGCTTATGAAAGTGCTTAAGATTTCAACTCTAAATAAATTTTACACGCGCAACAAACATCTTCAAGGTGTCGATTTTTTAGATAAAATTTTGGATGAGTTTCAAATTAAATTTGAAATTCCTGAAGAAGATTTAAAGCGACTTCCTAAAGATGGCGCTTACATTACGGTTTCAAACCATCCACTTGGTGGTATTGATGGTATTTTACTTTTAAAACTAATGCTCGAACAGCGTAGCGATTTTAAAATAATTGCCAATTTTTTATTGCACCGTATCGAGCCAATGAAGCCTTACATTATGCCTGTAAATCCTTTTGAGGATAGGAAAGACGTAAAATCGAGTCTTGTAGGTTTTAAAAATGCCATTTTACATTTACGTGAAGGCTGTCCACTAGGTATTTTTCCTGCAGGAGAAGTGTCCACTTACAGGGATGGCAAATTAATGGTTGATAAACCTTGGGAAGAAGCAGCCATGAAATTGGTAAAAAAAGCCGAAGTTCCTGTAGTGCCTATTTACTTTCATGCGAAAAACAGCCGATTATTCTATAAGCTATCAAAAATTAGCGATACGTTAAGAACTGCCAAATTACCTTCTGAAGTATTAACGCAAAAAAGGCGTACCATTAAGGTTAGAATAGGAAAACCCATTTCGGTTGAAGACCAAAAAGAACATACCTCTCTTGACGATTTTTCAGAATTTTTAAGACGAAAAACCTATATGCTATCGAATTCTTTTGAAAATAAATCGAAAATATTAGATAACATTCAATCTACTTTAAAAACACCTAAAGCTCCAAAACGTATTGTAACACCTGTTGACAATGCATTAATGATTAGTGAGGTAGAAGCGTTACGTAAGGATGATTCCAGACTGTTACAAAGTAAAAATTATGAAGTCTTTTTAGCTGAGGCTTCTAAAATTCCTAACATCCTGCGCGAAATTGGTCGTTTACGCGAAATTACTTTTAGGGAAGTTGGAGAAGGCACTAATGAATCCATAGATTTAGATGCTTTTGACAACTATTACCACCATATGTTTCTATGGGATAATAGTAGTAATATCATTGTAGGAGCCTATAGAATGGGCTTAGGCTCTAGAATTTTTGAACGCTACGGGATTGATGGTTTTTATTTACAAGACTTGTTTAGGTTTGAACCCGAGTTATATAAAATGATGAGTGAGTCCATCGAAATGGGCCGTGCTTTCATTATTAAAGACTATCAACAAAAACCAATGCCGTTATTTTTACTTTGGAAAGGCATCGTGCATATTACATTACGTTATCCTGAACATAAATTTTTAATTGGCGGTGTGAGTATTAGCAATCAGTTTTCTAATTTCTCGAAATCGTTGATGATTGAGTTTATGAAATCGCATTATTACGACCCCTATTTAGCACAGTATGTGAGTCCTAAAAAAGAATTTAAAGTAAAACTAAAAGACGCCGACAAAGATTTTGTTTTTGATGAAACCGAAGCCGATTTAAACAAATTTGACAAAATTATTGATGAGATCGAACCAGGTGCATTGCGTCTGCCTGTTCTTCTTAAAAAATATATAAAACAAAACGCCAAATTACTGGCATTTAATGTAGATCCTTTATTTAATAATGCTGTTGATGGATTGATGTATATTCGAATTGCCGACTTGCCCGAAAGTACCGTACGTCCTGTTATGGAAGAGTTTCAAGCAGAACTGGAACGTAAGTTTATGGAGAATAATGAGGAATAAGCTGTAATACTTTAAAAAATAAAAAGAGGCTGTCTAAAAAGTCCTTTAAATTTAATTTGTCAGGTTGAGCTTGTCGAAACCTATATTGATTACCAGTAAGTTAAAATATTTCGACAAGCTCAATATGACATAGAACTAGACTTTTTAGACAGCCTCTTTCAAAAAATTCTTTTAAAACCAAGGCTTATTGCCTATTTGGTATGTGTTATAAAATTCTTCATCCGATTTAGTTAGGTAAATAATCCCTTCTATTAAACCTAAAATCCCCATAACCCAACCGGCAATACCGCAAGTAAGAATTCCTAGGATTAAAGTTATTACAAGTATAATTATACCTTCTTTAGTATACCCTAAAATAAATTTATGAACTCCTAAAGCACCAAGAAAAATAGCTAATACGCCTGCTAATATTTTTTTGTTCTCGCCACTTGTTTTTGCAAATGTCTCTTTAGCTCCACTGGCAAACTCCGAAGCTGTTTCTTTTAAATCGTCGTTTAAATTTTTTTCGTCAGACATGATAATATGTGTTAGTTAGAAAATTAAAGGTATAAAAAAAATAGATTGGTTTTTAAAAACGTATGTTATCTAATTAACATAATAATGCCTCCCAAAGCCGTGACTATGAGCACAAAACGTCTGTAATTAACATTTGAAATGAGTTTCACAATATAAGCTCCCAAGAAAAAGCCCAAAATAACCATGGGTATTAGAATCGAATTCAAAACCAACGTTTCTACACTAACAGTTTTCCAAACAAAAAAATGAAAGGGTAATTTAAAGACATTTATTATAAAGAATAACCAAGCTGCAGTACCAATAAATTCGTTTTTGGGCAAACGCATGGCAAGAAAATAAATATCGGAAATAGGACCTGCCAAATTACCAACCATCGTCGTAAAACCTGCCAGAAATCCCGCTGAATTAGAAAACCATTTATTGGTTGGCACGGTGGTAGACTTTCGGTTTTCCATATAAAACATAATGAGCACAGACCCAATAATGATGACTGCCATAATGCGTTTAAAAACAACTTCAGAAATATCATTACCTACCCAAACGCCTACTAAAACCCCAATAACCATAGCAGGCAATAATTTTTTTATATAGGACCATTGCGCATGCTTGTTATAATATACCACAGCAAAAATATCCGCACAAATTAGCATAGGAAGCAAAATACCTGTGGAGGCTTTTTCACCAAAAACAAAAGCCAGTATCAAAACAATAATAATCCCAATGCCTTTTATACCAGATTTTGATAAACCCAATAAAAAAACCGCAAAACAAATAGCTGTCCATTGCAATACGGTTAAATGAAATGATTGTAGAATTTCGAAATAAGTCAAATTGGTTGATGGGTGTTAGTTGTTAGGTCTTGGGTCTTGGGTCTTGGGTCTTGGGTCTTGGGTCTTGGGTCTTGGGTCTTAAAGTTTACAAAAAAGCACTGTCTATGGGTTCCCAAAGTTCAATTTTATTGCCATCGTTATCTAAAATCCAGCCAAATTTGCCGTATTCGTATTCTTCAATGTCTCCAACAACCGTAACGCCTTCGCTTTTTAAAACCTTTATTAATTCGACTAAATTTTCAACCCTATAATTAAACATAAAGTCTTTTTTTGAGGGCTCGTAATATTTGGTATCTTCAGCAAACGGACTCCATTGGGTTGAACAATTGCTCCCTTCTTTGTCTTTCCACCAAAAGGTACAGCCATAATCGTCGGTATTGAATCCTAAATGCTTTTTGTACCAATCTTTTGTTTCCTTGGGGTCTTTCGTTTTAAAAAACAACCCACCTATACCTGTAACTCTGTTTTTCATTTTATAGTTTATTTATGGCTTGTTCATAAATGGAGATCCATTCATCAACAGTTATCTTTGAAGCTAATTCACCAATAAGTTTATACGGAATATCGTCTAAGTACTTAAAACGAACGCAACTTTTTCCCATGTCTAGTTTTCGCTTGCAATATTTAGGATATTCAGCTACAAACCAATCGTATAATTCTTTTTTAGCGTATACCCCAGAATGATATATGTTTATGGATTTTTTTTGTGAAGCAATGCTCATAAAAGGCAAAGGTAATTTTGGCGTGCAATGATACCCATCTGGATATAAGGTGTGAGGCACTACATAACCAATCATACCATAACTCATAGTTTCCTCAAATCCTTTTGGAATCTTATTTTTAATGATTTCTCTCAACTTCTTAATGGGTTCTTGCCTATCTTGAGGAAGTTGATTGATGTAATCTTCGGGTAAATTTGCTTGATATGACACTTCGTTTGCTTTAAAACCTTAAAGTTAACAAAATTTCGCTTTAATCTTATCGACAATGGTTTGTGCCAGTTTTTCTTTGCTTTCAACGGTCCATCCAGCAACATGCGGTGTTAAAAGAACATTCTGTGATGCTATTAAATATTGGAATGGTTCGGGCATGGTTGTCGTAAACATATCTTCAAAAGATGCTTTTTCATATTCTAAAACATCTAACCCAGCACCCAATATTTTTCCAGATTTTAATGCAGAGACCAAATCTGCCGTAACGACACTTTTACCACGTGCCGTATTGATGAACCAAAACGGTTTTTGAAATTGATTGATAAAATCGGCGTTAATCATGTTCAACGTTAAAGGCGTTTGTGGGGTGTGTAAACTTACAACATCTACCTTTTCCTGAAATTCTTTTAGGGGCACTTGTTTTGCATTGGCATCGCCAACCTGATCCTGTATGTCGTAACACAGTACGGCAACATCAAATCCACGCAGTTTTTTCGCAAAGGCTTTACCCATGTTGCCATAACCAATAATACCAACGGTCTTTCCGTCGAGTTCTATACCTCGATTGGCTTCCCGTAACCATTTGCCTGTTCTAACTTCTTGATCGGCTTTATTTAGTTTGTTGAATAGAGATAGCAACATGCCCAAAGCATGCTCGCCAACGGCATTTCTATTGCCTTCGGGTGCTGCTATTAATGTGACGCCCTTTTTATTGGCATAATGGCAATCTATATTTTCTAATCCAGCTCCTACACGACCAATAAATTTTAAGTTGGTAGCAGCATCTAGAAATTGTCTATCAATAGTGAATCTGCTTCTTAAAATAATGCCATCATAATCTGAAATTTTGGTTTCGACTTCTTCTTTTGAAGATTTATAGTCTTCATGGTTGGTAAATCCTAAATCATTTAGTTGATTGATTAAAAGGTCGTGATTGGTATCTAGGTGAAGGATTTTCATGTTATGCCATTTCAAAAATCAAATGTAATTATTATGTGATGCTGAAACAAGTTCAGCATGACGTTTTTTACCTTGCTGATTTTGCGTTAAGGATGGCTCTTCAAACTATTTCAAACTAATGAAATCGTGAATGCTACGCATTTGCAGTGAAAAGCCCACAGCGAGGTACGAGCGAGGACTTGTAACCTTTCGACTGCGCTCAAGATAAACTCCAAGCGCGACCCTTGTGGTAACGCCCAAATTATTTAAAAGCCCAATATTAATTTGGCTATTAAAAAGTACATTAAAATACCGAACACATCGTTGCTTGTGGTAATGAATGGCCCTGTGGCTACGGCGGCGTCAATACCGCGTTTGTCTAAAAATATAGGGATGAATGTGCCTATTAACGCTGCCATTATAATGACTGAAATTAAGGCTACACATATAGTTAAAGACTCTAAATAGGTCGTATCAAATGCAAAATGACTTATAGGTAATACAATACATGCAATGGCTAGCCCATTGACTAAACCTAATAGAAATTCTTTAAAAAGTCTATTTAAAACACTACCATCTATAGAATCGTTTGCCAGACCTTGCACTACGATAGCCGATGATTGTACACCAACATTTCCTGCGGTTGCCTGTATAAGCGGAATGAACATTAAAAGTGCTGGAAACTTTAGCATGGCATCGTTAAATCCGCTAATAATACTTGCTGCCCCTATACCTCCAAACATACCTATAAGCAGCCATGGCAAACGGGCTTTGGTAAGCTCCCAAATATTATCATCGGCCTCTACATCGGCGGTAATACCTGCTGCTAATTGGTAATCTTTCTCGGCTTCTTCTTTCATGACGTCTACAATGTCGTCAATGGTGATTCTACCTAATAATATTTGGTTATCGTCTACTACTGGAATGGCTTCCAAATCGTATTTCTGCATCACTCTGGCAACGTCTTCGGCATCGTCGTGCACATTTACATAATCGACGCTAGAGTTAGATAATTCAGCTATTCTTTGATCACTTTTAGCAACAATAAGGTCTTTTAATGATAGACGCCCAACCAATTTATTTTGCTTATCTACCACATAAATGGAATGGACACGGGTTACTTCTTTGGCTTGTCCTCTTATGCGACGCAAACAGCCTGCAACCGTCCATGTTTCATAGACTTTAACCAACTCTTTTGCCATAAGTCCACCCGCCGTATCTTCATCATAAGCCAGTAATTCTTCAATTTCTGCCTTGTGTTCCTCGTCTTCAATATGTGAAATAACCTCACGCTTACGTTCTTCTGGTAATTCAGAAATGATATCGGCAGCATCATCGGTATCTAATTCACCAATTTCATCGGCAATTTCTTTTGAAGATAGGTTTCTTAATACTTTTTCTCGATTGTCTTCATCGAGTTCCATTAAAATATCGGCAGTGGTTTCGGAATCTAGAAGCTTTATAATATATACGGCCTCATCTAAATCTAATTCATCTAAAATTTCGGCAATATCGGCGTAATGAAAGTCTTTTAAAAGTTTTTGAAGTGCTTTATCATCATTTACTTCTATAAGACGTTCTACCTGATTTATTAAATCATCGGTTAATTCAAATTGTATGTTTTCTATTTCTTCAGACAAAATGCGATGTTTAAATGTCTTTTTCGATTAACTGTGTGAGCTCTATAAACTGCTGAACATTTAATTGTTCCGGACGTTTGTCAAAGATACTACCTTCTCTTAAATTATCACTTAAATTGAATGCTTTTAAACTGTTACGAAGTGTTTTTCTTCGTTGCTGAAATGCCGTTTTCACTACTTTGAAGAATAAGGCATCTTCGCATGGTAAAGAATAGTCTTCTTTTCTTGTGAGCCGTAACACGCCCGATTCTACTTTTGGTGGCGGGTTGAATACTGTTGGCGGCACCGTAAATAGATATTCGGCATCGTAATAGGCTTGTGCTAACACTGACAAAATACCATACACTTTACTACCTTCTTTTGAGCAAATACGTTCGGCCACTTCTTTTTGGAACATGCCCGAAAACTCAGGAATTTGGTCACGCATCTCTAAAGTTTTAAAAACAATTTGGGTTGAAATATTATAGGGAAAGTTACCAATAATAGCAAATGGCTCGCCTTTAAATATTTGGTTTAAATCATATTTTAAAAAATCTTTTTCAATAATCCGTGGTGCCAGATTTAAATAATTGGCTTGTAAATAGGCTACCGATTCGGTATCAATTTCAATAACATGGGTGGTGACTTCTTTCTTTAGTAAATATTTAGTTAGAACGCCCATACCCGGACCAATCTCTAAAACCGTTTTATAGCCTTTTAACGTAAGTGTATCGGCAATTTTTTGCGCAATATCCTCATCGTTTAAAAAGTGTTGTCCTAAATGCTTTTTTGCCTTTACTGTCATTTGTTTTAGGGTGTTGGGTTTTTGGGTGTTGGTTTTAGGGTGTTAGGTATTAGGTCTAGGGTTTTGTTTATTTGCTAAAAAAAAGCGTAATCCGTAAATCGTTTTTTATGTTATGGTACGAATATAACAAGAATAACTCGCGAAGGACAACGATTGTTTTGTCTTTTTTTATCTCTATTATCTCTTGCCTATTTTCTATTATCTTTTTTTCATTTAAAAGTAACTGAATATTCATCAACAATTTCAAGTTCAGTTCTAAACGCCAATACTTTATCTGCAAATTTTTTAAGAGCTTCGCCTCTTAATTTTGGTGCATCTTCTTTATAATATGCCTCTAAAGCTGCGCGTGATGATGTTCGGTATTGCACCGAATAGGTAACGCCTCCCATGTCTTCTTCTACCAAAACTCTGGTAAGCGTTGCTTTTTCAAATTTTCCAGTAGCTAATACTTGTGGAATATGTTCTTCTTTCATCCAAGTTAGCCATTGGTGATGAATGCTTTCGTCTATGTTTGAAGTTACGTTGTATATGATCATTGGGTTTTGGGTATTGGGTTCTGGGTATTGGGTTTTGGGTTCTGGGTTTTGGGTTCTGGGTTCTGGGCTACCTTCTAATAATCTAGCAATCTAACCATCTAATTGTCTAAAATCTAATTAATAGCATCACCTCGTAACGCTCTATAACGCTTTCTTGCTTCTACAAAATAAATACTATCGGCATGGTTAAAAATAATTTTTTCGTATAGTGCTTTTGCCTTTTCTGGCTGATTTAATTGATTTTCGTAGAGTTCTGCCAACTTAAAATAGGTATCATCAACTAAAATACCTTCTCCATAATTTGTAATAATAGCATTGTAATTGGCCTCGGCTTTATCAAATTGGGCTTTTTCTTCAAATAATTGCGCTTGTTTAAACAAGGCTTGTGGTATGATGGGTTCGGTTTTGTGTTCGTTTAAAATAGTGTCTAACAAGGCTATAGCTTCATTATTTTTGTTTTGAAACGACAATAAATCGGCTTTTGCATACCTTTTTAAAGCGGTTTGAAGTGAATCTTCATATTTATTATCGGAAATAAGCAGTTTTAGATCTAAGGCATCATTGGCTATAAGTTGCGACGTTGAAGCCTTTAGTACTTTAAGTTGTGATTCTGCCCATTTAAAATCGCCTTTATAATAACTGGTTTTGGCTACTTTGTATCGTGCTTCTTGTGATACGGTACTGTTTTTTACATTTCGCTGTATTTGTGTGTAATAAATTAAAGCATCGTTAAACTTTTCTTGTAAAACCAAAATGTCTCCCAATTCTAATTTCACTTCGGCTTGTTGTAATTCAGTTAATGGCAACTGTAATGTTTTTTCCAGAAAAGACGTCGCTTTTTTCGGGTCGCTTTTATTGAAAGCCAAAAAATGTGCATAAGCAATTTGAAGTTTTAAAGTTTGTGAAAAAGTTCCAAATTTGTTTAATAACTCGATATATTTTGCATCAATAACATTATAATTATCTTCCGTACTTTGCTTTATTTCCAATTGCATTAAATGATGGTGCGCTTCCAATAAAACATCTAAATCTTGCGAGTTGGTTGTTATATATGTATATATTTCTTTGGCGGTTTCCAATTCGTTTTTACTAAAGGCAATATCTGCTAATTCTTCTATTCTGATTAAACTTTCGGGTTGTCTACTAAAAATAGCTTTCTCTTGTGCAAATGCTTTTTTAAAATCGTTTTGCTGAATAAACAACCAACTTAAAAACTCGTTCCATATAATATTTGGTTCTTGTTGTGCTTTTCTAAGCAAAATTTTTCTAAAAATAATATTGTGTTCATTCTCGCTATTTTCACTTATAAAATCGCTTATAGCTCGTTTAATATTAGGTAATGAAAATGGATTGGACTCGGCAAAATCAACATAACTAATAAACATTTTTTCAATGTTTCCCTGCTCTCCATACAACTGTGCCAATTGTAGATTAAAATTATAATCCGATTTTAGTTTCATGGCTTTTTCATACGCAATAATAGCTTCATTTATAAGTGAATGGCTTTGAAAACTTCTAGCAATGGAAGATACGTTAATAGGATTTTCATCAATGCTAGCCAGAGCTTTATTATAATTGATGTTAGCATTTTCCAAATCGTTTTTAAGTTGGTAATTATAGCCCAATTCCACCATAAATACTGGATAATTAACACGTTCCATGAGTTTTAACAAAAATGATTGTGCTTCATTATATTGCTCTAATTCTTGATGCGAACTAACTATTTGAAAAATATAATTAATGTTTGAAGGCGATTGGGCGTATAACTTTTTATATTCAAATAGTGCTTTTTCAAAATCTCCATTTTTATAGTAATCTCTAGCCAATATGTCGTCTTGTGAGTATGCATACGCACTAAATAGAAAGCATAAAATAAATAGGATTTTCATTTATAAAAAATTATTTTACTTTTCATTGGAATAAATCAATCGTTTTTGTTTGTTGGTATTTTTCACAAAAAAACTTCTTAATTATAGCGATTTCATGTGGTAAAGATAGTGAACTCATCTTGACTTTTTTCATTTTGCAACCAATTGAAAAAAGTCAAGATGAGTTCAACAAATAAGCTGAGTAGCTACTGCTAATATAATTATAAAAAAAATGCCCGAATAAAAATTCGGGCACTAACCAACCAAAATAAAAGTTCCATTAACTACCGTTAATATAAAAAACGTTGTAATACTGATTGGGGACAGTCTTTGTATAAAGATTGTATTAAGAATAAAACCCCTATTTACTTACAATAGCAGTTTCATTATTTTCAGATTTTGATATTTCAAAATCTGAAAATAATACTTTACCTGCGAAAAAAATTAGTGTAATTAAAATTACTAAGCGTTTAATATTTTTCATGGTCAGTAGGTTTAATAGATTTGGTGCCCCTAACTTCGAAAATATTTTTTAGATACGCAAAAGAAAACGCAATAAAGTTGCTAAAAAACGTTACTACTTCACACTTGGTCGATTATTTTAAATAAAATATTAAAATGTTGTAAGTTTTTGTTTCTTTTTTTGAGAAATTTATTTTGTTTTAATCAATAATTTTAAAACCTGTATATGCTTGTAAAACTTCAGGAATTACAATACCATCCTTTGTTTGATAATTTTCTAAAATACCTGCTAAAACACGAGGTAAAGCTAAAGAACTACCATTTAGTGTATGTGCCAGTTCGTTTTTACCTTCGCTGTTTTTAAAACGTAATTTCAACCGGTTTGCTTGAAAGGTTTCAAAATTTGATACTGAAGATATTTCCAACCATCGGTCTTGAGCGGTTGAGAACACTTCAAAATCGTATGTCAAAGCCGAAGTGAACCCTAAATCGCCACCACAAAGTCTTAATATTCTATATGGTAATTTTAGCTCTTGCAAAATGGTTTTTACGTGTTCTACCATACCATCCAACGCTTCATAAGATTTTGTTGGATGTTCAACTCGTAAAATCTCCACTTTATCAAATTGGTGCAATCTATTTAGTCCGCGAACATGTGCTCCGTAACTTCCAGCTTCACGTCTAAAACAGGGCGTGTAACCTGTAATACCTATCGGTAATTCGCTCTCGTTCACCACCACATCCCTAAAAATGTTGGTTCCAGGCACCTCAGCAGTTGGAATTAAATATAAGTTGTCTTCGGTTACATGGTACATTTGCCCTTCTTTATCTGGCAATTGTCCGGTTCCAAAACCTGATGCTTCGTTTACCAAATGAGGCAATTGATATTCGGTATAACCCGCAGCGGTATTCTTATCTAAAAAATAAGCTATTAAAGCACGTTGTAACCGAGCACCTTTACCTTTATAAACAGGAAATCCTGCTCCTGTTATTTTGTTTCCTAATTCAAAATCGATGATGTCGTATTTTTTTGCTAATTCCCAATGAGGCAAAGCACCTTCATGCAATACAGGAATGTTGCCTTCTTTGTAAACTTCTAAGTTATCGGTATCAGAATTTCCGTTAGGCACTATCTCGTTTGGAACATTCGGAATTTTATAAAGTAATTGGCTTAATTCTTCTGCTTTATTATTAAGTGCTTCTGTTAATTCTTTTGAAACTTCTTTTAACTGACTTGTTTTTTCTTTTAAAAGATTGGCCTTTTGTGTTTCGCCTGATTTGTATAAGTTCCCAATTTCTTTTGAAAGTGTGTTCGATTCTGCCAAGGTGTTATCCAACTCGGTTTGAATCCGTCTTCTTTCTTCATCTAAAGAAATGACGTTATGAATTATTTCAGTAGCATCTATATTTCGTTTTGCTAATCGGGTTATTACCAAATTTTTGTTTTCTCTAATAAAAGGGACTTGTAGCATGTCTTGAAAATTTAAGCGACAAATTTAATGAATTGCCACTATAATTTGATGTCTTTTGAAAGTAAAATCAAATTTATGGTTTTGAATGATTATGAGATGCTGAAACGAGTTCAGTATAACGTGAAAACCTAATTAAAATGCGATTTTATATAGGCAAAAGACACCTCTTTATCTTTTAATAATTGGTTTTTTAAAGCCTCGACGGATTCAAATTTTTGCTCATCACGCAACCGGTGCAATAAATCTATTTGAATGGTTTTGTTATAAATATTTTTGTTGAAGTCGAAAAAATGCACTTCAATGGTTTCTTCTTGGCCTTCAACGGTAGGGTTAAAACCAATATTCATCATACCATAAATAACCTGGTTATTAATAACAGAACTCACGACATAAGATCCGTGTTTCGGTATTAATTTGTAATCTTCAGCTATTTGGATGTTTGCAGTAGGATAATCAATCTGTCTGCCCAAAGCTTTCCCTTTTACCACTTTTCCTGTTAGCATAAAAGGATAACCTAAAAATGTGTTTGCCTTGGCAATATCACCTTCTTCTAAAGCCTTTCTAATTTTAGTGGAGCTTACAGACACCTCATTAATATCTTGTGCTGAAATTTCTTCAACCTCAAAACCATATAAATCTCCAAACTTCCTTAAATCATTAATATCAGCGTTTCTATTTCTTCCAAATCTATGATCGTAGCCAATAATTACTTTTTTGGCATTTAACTTATCTACCAAAATTTTCTTAACAAAATCTTCCGCAGAAAGTCTAGAAAATGCTTTTGTAAACTTTTTAACAAGCAAGTAATCCAAACCTAAGGCGTCCAAAATAGCACCACGTTCGTTAATGGTATTTATCAACTTAATACTAGAATCCTTTTGTAACACCATGCGTGGATGCGGAAAAAAAGTAAGGATGACAGATTTTAAATGGGTTTGTTTCCCAATATTAATTAATCGCTTAATTATTTTTTGATGTCCAACATGAACCCCATCAAAAGTACCAATGGTAACTATAGTTGGTTCTACCGATTTGTATGCTTTTATATCTTTAATTTTGCTCATAACAAGCATTTAATTGCTACTTTAACTAAAAAAAATTAGATTTGCTAACAGTGTTTAATAAAAACAGTTCCAAATATTTTTTATGAAATCGCCATTAACAAACGTTTTAAATAACCACAGTAAATAAAAAGGCGATACCATATGACCTTTCAAAAACAACAATATCTACTTATGAAAGCAAAACTACATTATGTTTTATCAATAGCAATGTTTTTGTTTATCTTTTCGGTATCTTCTCAAAATTCTTCATGGGAAAAGGTTGAAACCATTAAAGATTCCAAGATAATTTCAAAATTTCATTTAAACAAAAACAGTGTTCATGCTTTCAAACTTCATAGCAATTCGTTGCAAGAATCGCTATCTGGTGCTGTTTCAAGAAGCTCAAAAGCAAAACAAAAAGCAACCATAATTACCATGCCTGGTGAAAATGGCAAATTAGAAACTTTTAGAATTTACGAAGCTTCTGTTTTTGCTCCAGATTTAGCGGCAAAATATCCTGATATAAAATCGTATGTGGGCATAAGCACTAATAATCCTGGAACGCGATTGCGTATGAGTGTTTCGCCACAAGGCGTACAAACCATGATTTCTTACAGTAGTAAACCTGCTGTTTTTATGCAGCCCGCATCAAAAGGTTCCAATGAATACATTTTATACCGGAGAGCGGATAAAAATAAAACAAAAAACATCTTTGAATGCAAAACCCTTGATGAGCTAAATGAAACGTTTAATAAAAATGGTTTAACTTCAAAAATAGCCATTAATGAAGGAGGTGCTAACAACCAAACACTTCAAAAATTCAGAATAGCTATTTCCACAACTGCCGAATATACAGCATATCATGATGATGGCATTTCTGGAAATGGTGACGCCGTTGCCGATGCTTTAGCGGCTATTAATGCAACTTTAAACAGGGTTAATGAAATTTTTGAAACCGACATGGCAGTTACTTTTGAACTTGTTAATGCCCCACAATTAATATATACAGACGCTACAACCGACCCCTATTCTGATGCCAATGTAGGCACTGATGATGAAATAAACAATGATAGTGATGATCTTAACGGGTGGAGTATTCAACTTCAAAATAACTTAACTAATACCATTGGAAATGCTGCTTACGACATTGGCCATTTATTTGGTGCAACTGGCGGAGGTGGAAATGCAGGATGCATTGGCTGTGTTTGCACAAATGATAATGCTATAAACAATAAAGATAAAAACAAAGGTGCAGGATTTACGTCTCCATCAAATGGCATCCCAGAAGGCGATACGTTTGATATAGATTTTGTAATTCATGAAATTGGACATCAAATGGGAGCTAACCACACCTTTGCTTATGAAAATGAAGGTACAGGTGTGAATTCCGAACCAGGAAGTGGCAGTACTATTATGGCGTATGCAGGAATTACTGGTGAAGATGATGTGCAAAACAATAGCGACCCTTATTTTCATTATCAAAGCATTAAACAAATATTAAACAATTTGAGTGGTAAAAGTTGCCAAACAACAGAAGTAATCACCAATAATCCACCCATTGCAAATGCTGGAAACGATTATTACATTCCTGCTGGAACAGCCTATGTTTTAAAAGGCTCTGCCACCGATGCAGACGGTAGTGATAACTTAACCTATTGTTGGGAACAAATAGACAACGGCCTCGTAAATCATTTAAATTTCGGACCAACTTTAGCTTCTGGTTCTATGAATAGGTCTTTACCTCCTTCAAACACTTCTGATAGATATATCCCAAAATTAAGTAGCGTATTAGCTGGAAACACCATTCAAACCAGCCCCTCTTTAGGAAGTGATTGGGAAACAGTTTCAACTGTTGGAAGAAACTTAAATTGGGCACTAACCGTAAGGGATAGAGCTCCTGCTAGTGCCAGTGGTGGGCAAAGCAGTTTTGATACCATGATAATAACCGTAGAAGATGTAACGCCATTTACTATTTCAAACCCTGTGTCTTGGGGTCAAGGCAGCAACGTAACTATAAATTGGGAGGTTGGGCAAACAACCAATGCTACCATAAACTGCCAAAATGTAAATATTAAACTCTCTACCGATGGCGGTTTAACGTTTCCTATAAACGTTGCATCAAACACACTTAACGATGGTGCCTTTTCATATACAGTACCTTCAATTCCAGACACATCGCTAGCCAGACTATTAATTGAAGCTGCCGATAATATTTTTTACGATGTTTCAAATTTTGATTTTTCCATTTCATCAAACCCCGATTTTTTTATTGTTGAAGAAACTTTAGATCCCTTAGAGTGTGCCAACACAACAGCAACATTCCATTTTAATTATGTCACTGCTAATGGTTTTTCTGAAAATACTGTTTTTAGCGCATCGGGAAACCCAAGTGGTTCTTCTGTAACTTTTTCTCCGGCAAATTTAAATGCTTCTGGACCTGTTACCATGACTATTAACGATTTATCTGGTGTTCCACAAGGAGATTATCCAATTACGGTAACCGGCACTTCATCTTCAATAACTAAAAATAAAGTTTTAAATTTTCCTTTTTACAATGGGCTTTGCACCTCTATTGCAAATACTCAATACGAAACCAGTACTACATTGGTACAATTTAACACCATTAATAACGCATCAGGAAAACCTTCTGGTTATAATAATTACACAAATATTTCTACCAATTTAAATAGAGATAGCAGTTATCCTTTAACAGTACACGTAAATACCGACGGAGACTTTACAACAGGTACCAAGGTATGGATAGATTGGAACCAGAATTGTAGCTTTAATGACGCTGGGGAAGAATATAATTTAGGTACAGCCACTAATGTTACCAATAGTGCTACTTCAAACTCATCACTTTCTATTACTGTTCCAGTAGATGCCAGTTTAGGAAAAACCATTATGAGGGTAAGCACAAAATTTGATGATGATGGCCCTCCTAGCGCTTGCGAAAATGGATTTGATGGTGAAGTTGAGGATTACACCCTAAGTATTATGCCTACCACAACTATTGATGCGTTTGGTTTCGAGAATCTCGTGGTGTTTCCTAACCCGAATAATGGCAAGTTTGTTATTCAATTAAATGGCTCATTGGAACGAGCGATTGATGTTGCTGTTTTTGATATTAGAGGAAGGCATATTTATAAAAACAATTTCCCGAATGTTGGTGATTTTAGTCAGGAATTGCAGTTAAATAATGTACAATCTGGTATGTATTTATTAATTGTAAGTGACGGCATTAGGAAATCTACTAAAAAGATTATAATAAAATAATGAAGGTCCTTTTTGAAGAAAAAAAACGTTGTAATTCATTTTAAATAATTTAGTACATGACAAAAATCAAAATATATTGAGTTGTGTCAGTCTGAGCGCAGTCGAAGACATTAGAAATATCGTTTTTAATAGCATTTCGCAAGCTGCGCTTCTATCTTCAAATAAAAATATATTTTTATTTTCGATAATGCTCAATGTGAATCAATAAGCTAATGATAAGTTATGTAAAACTGAAACAAGTTCAGTCTCACGAACAAATCAACTTTTATTTGCCATTAAAGGTATTCATGGTAATATTGATGCCTGCTAAACCAAAGGATTTTATAAGTTCGATGGATTTATCTAAGCGTTCTTTAAGTTTTTCGTTTTCTTCATCGGTCCATTCTCCCAACACATAGTCAATCTGTTGCCCTTTATTAAATGCATCGCTGATACCAAATCTAAAACGGTTGTAGTTTGTGGTATTTAGCTTTGCTTGTATGTCTTTTAATCCGTTATGTCCACCATCGCTCCCTTTGGTTTTTACACGAATACTTCCAAAAGACAGGTTTAAATCATCGGTTATTACCAACAAATTTTCTAACGGAATATTTTCTTTAGTTAACCAATAGACCACTGCTTTTCCACTTAAATTCATGTAGGTACTTGGTTTTAAAAAAACAAAGGTTCTTCCTTTTAGTTTATAAGTGGCGGTGTCTCCTAGTTTTTTAGTTTCGAAAGCTATATTTTCTTGTGAAGCAAAATGGTCTAAAATTCTGAATCCTATATTATGACGGGTGTTGGCATACGCTTCGCCAATATTTCCTAGACCAACAATTAAAAACTTTTTCATGGTATCTTGTTCGTTTGGATGACTTTTCTTTTTAAATAACCTTAATAAAAATTTCCACATGGTATTTTACATATTAAAAATGAAAACACCTTGTAGAATCACCAAACTTATGATTTGCTGAAAATGCGTTAGGGATAGCAGTGGAAAGCCCACAGCGGGGTACGAGCGAGGACTTGTAACCTTTCGACTTCGCTCAAGATAAACTCCTAGCCGACCCGATAGGGGAACGCCCCATTTTTTAATAGGTTTATTTTTTGTAATGTTCAAAATTGGTTTTACTTATATTGAGTTCATTGTAAAAATAAAAAAGCATCCTGAATAATACAGGATGCTTTTTGTATTTAATTAAAAAAATATCTATTCTTGAGTTGCTTCTACTTCAGCTGCTGCTTCTGCCGCTGCCTCAGCTGCTTCCTCTTCTTCATCATCAAATGCATCTACTGACGCTCTTGAACGTCTTACAAGACAAACTACTGTATTGTCTGGGTGCATGAATTTGTAAGCATCGTTCTGTAATGTAGTAATGTAAAGTTTGCTTCCAATTTTAAGCGGCGTAATATCTGCCACAATAAAATCCGGTAAGTTAGCTGGCAATGCTTTAACACGTAAGCTACGTCTGTTTTTACGCAATACACCACCATTTTTAACACCACGGGAGTTTCCAACAAAACTGATTGGAATTTCCATAGTAATTTCTTTGTCTTCGAATAACTGATAAAAATCTACGTGTAAAATTTTGTCTGTTACTGGGTGAAATTGAATGTCTTGTAAAACAGCATTGTATTTTTCACCATTTTCTAGAGCAATCACAACTGTATGCGCATTTGGAGTGTACACAAGTGATGAGAACGCTAATTCTTCTGCATTGAAATGAACTGGCTTATCTCCTCCGTATAATACGCAAGGAACCTGACCAGCATTACGTAAGGCTTTTGTTGCTTTTTTGCCCACGCTTTCTCTTTGAGATCCGTTGATTGTAATTGATTTCATTTTTAAAATATATAGTTAATAATTATTATTCTTTTTTATGCCAGCCTTTTGAGCCTACATGACAAACTTTGAACTAATAGACTTGTTGTTGTGTACTTTTTCCATAACCTCGGCAAATAAATCGGCACAACTTAAAACCCTAATTTTATCACTTAAAGGTTTAATAGGTATGGAATCGGTTACTATCAATTCTTCTAAATTTGAATTGTTTAAATTCTCGTATGCGTTTCCAGATAATATAGGGTGGGTACAAATAGCCCTTACACTTAATGCACCACGCTCCATCATTAAATCTGCAGCTTTTGTTAGTGTTCCGGCTGTATCAACCATATCATCAACCAATACGACATTTTTACCAGTAACGTCCCCTATTAATTCCATATGGGAAATGATATTGGCTTTGGCACGCTGTTTATAACAAATTACCACATCACACTCTAATGCTTTTGAATAAGCATAAGCTCTTTTGGAACCTCCCATATCTGGCGATGCAATGGTTAAATTATCTAAATTTAAACTTTGTAAATAAGGCAAGAAAATGGTTGATGCAAATAAATGATCGACCGGTTTTTCAAAAAATCCTTGTATCTGGTCTGCATGCAAATCCATAGTGATAATTCGAGTTGCTCCTGCTGCTTCCAACATTTTAGCCACTAATTTAGCGGCTATTGGCACTCTTGGTTTATCTTTCCTGTCTTGTCTTGCCCATCCAAAATAAGGCAATACTGCGGTTATGTGTCTTGCCGAAGCACGTTTGGCAGCATCAATCATTAACAGCATTTCCATTAAATTCTCTGGTCCCGGATTGGTAGAACCAATAATGAAAATACGTGTGCCCCTAATAGATTCTTCGTATGATGGTTGAAATTCGCCATCGCTATAAGTAGAGGTAATCACATTGCCTAGTTCAGACCCAAAAGCTTTAGCAATTTTCTCTCCAAGCACCTTACTTTGAGTACATGCAAAAATTTTGGCTTCGGTAATCACTATTGGCATGGTTAACTTATTGTTTTATAGCGCAAAAGCGCGCCGTATTTTAAACGAGGTGCAAATTTATACATTTATTTTAACCTAAAAAGTATATTGCTCACTATTTTTATGAATATTATAGAAAAAATATATATTTTTGCAGTCCTATTTAAGTTCAAGTGCCTGCCTGCCGGTAGGCAGGCGCGCTAACATATAGGTTGATTCTTTAATTAGGTTGATTCTTTAATTAGGTTGATTCTTTAATTAGGTTGATTCTTTAATAAAGAAAAAGGATTTTACTGATTTTAAATTATTATGTATTATGTTTATGCCATATCAAGTGAAAAACATAATTATATTTATGTTGGATTAACGCATGATTTGGAAGCCAGAATAAAAAGGCATAATGACGGTAGAGAAAGAACTACGAAATTTTACATTCCTTATGAATTAATTTATTCAGAAGCATGTGAAACCAGACCAGAGGCAAGAATTAGAGAAAAATATTGGAAATCTGGTATTGGTAAAGAAAAATTGAGAAGTCTTCGAGATTCTCAAAAATAAGCTCAAGTGGCGGAATTGGTAGACGCGCCGGATTCAAAATCCGGTTCTTCGGAGTGCGGGTTCGATTCCCGCCTTGAGTACAGACAAAACCCGTAATACAATTGATTATTAATTGTTTACGGGTTTTTTGTTTTATTATTTATATGATTAAATTTTATTTTGTGGCTAAAAAACATAGCTACACCCAAAAAATTTAAAAAAGCAATCCAATAAGAATCCAGTGTGCTTAGAAATGGTTTGTACCTCCTTTCCTTTTGTAAATTCATTCTTTTTTGATCTTAAAGCAACATTACAAAATCCTTTTCGGACAAGTTTTAATCCATTTGAGACAAGTTTTATCATCGACCTTTGTTAATGCTTTTTAGTTAGTAGTTAACTTTCGGTTGCGCCCAGTCACCCCCCTTTGCTGAAATCCTCAAGATTGTGCGTAGCCGAAATTAATAAAGACAGCATTTCAAGTCTGATTAAGCATGTCTATCCCAATAGCTGTAAACACATGAAATATTATTTTTTACATTCTCAATTTTCTGTGTTACAGTAGCTTTAGCGCAAACCAAACCATTTAAAATTTCCAGAACTTTAATCACCGAAGTAGATAAAACATCTTTAGAATTTAATGTTTCGTCCTTTAAAACTAAGAAAGAGGCTAATGTAGAAGATTTATTAAATCAAAATACAAACGCAAAGCGCATTGCAAAAAAAACTATATTCAAGACTCTCAAAGTACTGTTCTAAAACAATACGTTATGTTGAGTTTTAGTTGGAAATTAAAGAATTTCTAAAGTCAAAACTAAAACAAATCAGAAACTCAATATAAATTTTGTTTCTAAATACTTCATGTCAATCAATAAAGCGTTTTTTATCTATGGGTTTATTACAAAATCCTTTTCGGATAAGTTTTAATCCATTTGAGATAAGTTTTATCATCGACCTTTGTTTTGGTTAGTTAGTTAATAATTCGGTTGCGCTTGGTCACCATTACATTGGACTTCTTCAGATTGGGCGTAGCCGGAATTATAAACAAAAAATCAAGTAGCATAAGTATTATGGATATTCCTCTTAAAAAAAGCCTTTGGATCTGTCTTTAGTTATAATCTTCAATGCTACGTCTAATAGCATCGGCTTCTTTTTTTGGTAGCGTACTTAATATATTTTCTATTGCGTCAGCGGGGGTTATAGTTGTTTTTTAGACTCACCCATCACTGGGTTTGTAGGCTTATTGTGTGCTATGCCTTTGGTCAGTTTAGCTTTTATATTGTCAACACATGTATCTACTACAGCATCATAAAAGAAAACAGTTTTATCGTTTTCGTTATCAAATTCTGTGTAATCAGCCCATGCATTTAGAAAGACTTCCTGAACAATTTCCTTTGACTCCTGTGAATCCTTAACATATTGATATGCAATAGCGCTAAGTTGAGGATATAAACTTTTAAAAACCTCCCTATAACTCTTGATTTTTAATTTTTGCTTATCGTTAATAGTGTTCATACAGGTATTTATTACGGTATCATAAAAGAACTCTGTTATATCATTGTCATTTATATCATTATCAAATTCAGTGTAATCTGCCCATGCATTAAGAAATATTTCCTGAACAATTTCATTAGATGCCTCTATATCCTTAACATAATAATATGCAATGGCGCTAAGTTGTGGATATAAAATTCCATAAAGATTTTTATAACTTTTAAATTTTGATTTTTGCTCACCTTCCATGATATTATGGCTTATTCAATAATAAGTTTCCTAAATATAAGTGAATTGTTACATAATTGTAAAGGTTATTATATGTGTTACCCACAAAAATCCTTCTCAGACATGTTTTTATCCCTTAGAGACAAGTATGTCTCCTTTAAAACTCAATCTTTCTAACTAATAAAGCAATAGAAATGGAATTGCAGTATTCCATATTGTTTGTCTTAATATAAGTATTTACTAAAGAGGTATCCATTTTAAGAGGCCTCTTTTTTTTGCTCAGAACCCATCTTTGTATAGTTTCTAAAGAGAATCAAAACCAAAGACCTAATGATAGGTACAATACGATTATTCTTAGTTTACAATGGCTTTTAAGAAATCATATAATCACACCCCAAGGGATATAGAAAACAGGCTCAATTTGATAATTTAAGAAAGATTAAAGATGTGTCATAGGCTCTTAAAGTATTCATTTTGAATAATATAATCCCTCTAAGACAAGTTATTTTTCGTTAGAGATAAGTTTTCTTAGCTTTATTTGTTATCTAAAGTAATCTCAGGCAAAAAAAAGCTAATGATACAACACTTATTGACACATAAAAGGACCAACAAAAAATTCGTAGCGTTTGAAGACAGGGATTTTGAAATGAAAAACCCCATTGAACAATATGAAAATAAAATCATCATAAAACAAATGATTTTAAATGGCATTCCTAAAGAAGAAATGACCGGTGAAAAGGAATTTTCGGCCATGAGCAAGGAAATATTTAAAAATGCTTTTAATGATTGGTTAAAACTAAAAGGAGAATTCCAAGCCATAAAAGTTCCAGAAAACTTAATTCAGCTTTTAAAAACCGACAGTAAAGAAGATCAAGAAAAGTTACTCAAAAAATTAACAGTAACCCCGGAAGTGCTCACAGCCTTTATTTTTATGGCGTATCATAAATTCGGATACACATTGAGTCAATATACCTTTAGATTTCCTAAAAGATTTTTTGAAACAACCAAAATGTTACATGTTAAAATTATTGATTGTGGAGCGCACTGGCATTGCTTTTTTACAATCTTTAATAGTTTGGGAGATGAAAAACCCACTTCAGACGACAAAGAAGAATATCTTTATTATATGTCTAGTGCCTTTGGTATTGATAGAACGGAAATCGTTAACCAAATAAAATTGAAGGGCTTCAGGTTAAAATTAAGCCATCTGCCATATATCACATTAAAACATTATGAGCATTCGTACCAGATGTTTTAAAGACAGGGAACCTTCGTAAACAATCCCCAATATTTGTAGCTAATCCACGAACTCGTTTAAACTTTTTTGATTGAAGCGAAAAAATAGGAATTTTTGAACCAGATATAGTTTTTTGCCGAAAATACCAAGCTAAAACCACCTCGTCTCCGGTTTTTTTCTGTAAAACTGAAGCCATGTCTCCTTTTAAAGGGAATTTTAAAGGCAGGAAACATCATGGTGATACCCACATTGAAATCAATACGACAAACAACTCCTTCCCTTAAAAAAGGGAAGGTGGATTTAAATCCGATAGGATTTGAAGACGGAAGGGTAAAACCATTTTAAAGGCAGGAAATATTATAATTAACCCAACATTGAATTAACAAAACAGGGACTTATCCCTCAGCTTCACACAACTAATCCCTCTCAGACAAGTTTTTTTACACCAGAGACAAGTTCTATCCCTCTAAGGAAAGTTTTTATCCTTTACAGAACATTTTCATCACCCATCTTTGTATTGTTAATAAACAATTAGTTATAAATAATATGAAAATCTCTAGTAAACATAAAAGTATTCTGTTGGAATTAATTTGTTTCCTATATATACTATTATTTGTATATGCAGCATTAAACAAATTTTTGGTTTTTGATGAATTTGTCATTCAGATAGGGCAATCTCCCGTACTTACCGCTTATGCGGGTTGGGTGGCTTGGGTAGTACCATCCCTTGAAATTCTAATCTCAATTATGCTGGTCATTCCCCGGTTTAGGTTACTGGCTCTCTATGCTGCTTTTACTCTTATGGTCATGTTTACTGCCTATATTTTTATCATTTTGAATTTTAGTGACCACATTCCTTGTTCTTGTGGGGGCGTTCTTGAAAAACTGGGTTGGACGGAGCATTTAATATTTAATATCGGTTTTGTAATTCTGGCTTTTATCGGGATTATAATCATGAGTCCACAAAAAAATGACACAACCCTTAAATATGCAAGCATATGAAACTCAAAAAAACCTATATAACGCTTTTAATCTGTGCCATAGCTGGTATCGGTTTTGTTTCCGTGTTGTTTAGCCTGTCTGAAAGAGGACTACATCGTGACAATAGTTTTATTCGTCGGTTTCCAGGGCATCCAGCTATACAGGATAAAAAATTAGACCTTGGCTATAATTCCTATTATATAGCCGGGGCTGATAAGGGGCTAATTTACCTGGGCAATAAAATGGCGCCTTTACATCTAAAAATTCTGGACACTTCCCTTCAAGAAAAAAAAGAAATCCGTTTGGCTTTGGACATGGACACCCTCCCATTCCGATTTGTACAACTTCGAGTCATTCCTCCTTATTTCTTTCTTGCTGATGGGATGATGCCTTATATTGGAAGGGGTAACACGACCGATTGGAAGGCACATTCTATCTTGAACGTTAATGCTTATTTTGCGAAAATTGAACCAATAGATTCTGCTAATGTGGTCATTCGGGCGGTTAGCAGTAAGAGTAATGAAAATGTGCTTGGTAAGATTAGCCTTTTGGATACAAGCAAACTAGATCTTTCCCATGACTTGTTACAGAGACAGATAGATGGTATGTTTGATACGGATGGGGTACTGCAATACAATCACCAGTTACAAAAGTTGATATATACTTACTACTATCGCAATCAATATATTGTTGCCGACAATAATCTGGAATTGAGTCTTCGGGGGAAAACTATTGATACTATTAGTCATGCTCAAATAAAAGTCGGCACAATAGCCTCCAAAAACCAACAGAAAATGGCGGCTCCTGCACTATTGGTAAACGGGAATAGTGCTACTTATGGAACCTATCTTTTTGTTAAGTCCAAACTGGTGGGGCGCTATGAACCCATTGAGGTATGGGAACAGGCATCTGTTATTGATGTGTACAATGTTGCAGAGAATACCTATGAATTTAGCTTTTATGTCTATAACATAGGTAAAGAAAAACTAAAATCATTTCGAATTCTTAATGATAAATTTATTGGACTCATTGGGAATCATATTGTGACCTACAGGTTGGATACGAATCGTTTTAAGGGATTATTACCTGATTCAAAAGAGGGTGTAAATATTAATATAGCGGACTCCAAGTGAGGAGATCTGAAAAGAATTTTAATAAATTCTTTGTAATACTGAAAATGCTGAATCAAGTTCAGCATATAAAATACTACGTAGTGACAGGGGTGAGACCGAAAACCTGTAAAATAGAGTAGGTCATTAATTTTTAATTATTAAATTTTTATATTATGAAACGTAATTTTTTTAAAAACAGTTTAGCAGCCTTTGCTTTTTCTTTGGCTATTGTAGCTTCTTTTGCTTTTACGCCTAATGAAAGTGATACGGTGAGTCAATACTATATTCAAAATGTTAATGATTGTGAGTTAATCTCACAGAGTATTGATTGTAGTCCAGGGGATCAACTAGATTGTACTGTTGATGGAACCCCTTCAGGGGTTCCTGCGTTTGAATCTAGAAATGGTACTCAAACCACATGTTTAAATCGATTGACTAAAGATTAGTAATTTTCTAATGCTTAAGGAAAAGGTACCCAAAAATGGGTAATCATAGTCGGAAGATTTTTCTTCCGACTATGATGTTTATAAATTTTATTTAATACTATAATCCCGCTTTCTAATATGTATATTTAAATGGCAGCTATTCAGCGGTAATAACATCTCCTACTTATTTATAACCATCATTAGGTTTAAACTCGATAACTGTTTCAATGAGTCAGATTTATTGTTGATCTGTAAAACGTTGTAGAGAATACCTATGAATTTAGCTTTTATGCCTATAACATAGAGAAGAAAAACTAAAATCCATTATGTAATATTTTACAATAATGAATTTATGAAATGAAAACCTACTGCGTAGTGACAGGAATGAGATTAAAAACCTGTAAAAAAGAGTAGGTCATTATTTTTTAATATTTAAATATTTATATTATGAAATCTAATTTTTTAAAAGAGAGTTTAGCAGCCTTTGCTTTTACATTGGCTATTGTAGCTTCTTTTGCTTTCTCTACTAATGAAAGTGATACAGTGAGTCAATATTATATTCAAACATCACCCTCAGTTTGTACTCTAATCCAACAGAGTATTGATTGCAGTATAGGGGGATTAAATTGTACTGTTGATGGAACACCTAATGGTGTTCTTGCGTTTGAATCTAGAAATGCTACTCAAACTACATGTATACTTATATTGTCTAAAGATTAGTAATTTTCTAAAGCTTAAGAAAAAGGTATCCAAAAAAGGGGTTCACTATGTGCTCAAAATAGTTGACATCAAATTCATTTTTGGTATCAACGGTAATAGCATCTCCTACTAGTTTATAACTATCTTTAGGTTTAAACTCAATACCAGTTTTTAATGGACCAGATTTATGGTTCTGAATGTTATTGTATAAATGTCAGGTATCATCTAGTTTGACTTTAAGATAAGTTCAACGATTTCTTCGTGTTTTAACGTTTAGCTTTAATTAAGACGCCGTTCATTTTGCTGGGTTTAAAATTTGAGCAGACATAGGAAAGCCTATAAAGAGATTAAAAACTAGTATGATTGTTTTTTTATCGACATTAGTTAGCTTTTATCTTCTCAATAAGTTTTAATGTTGACGAGGCATTATCTCCATTTTTTTCTGCAAATTTAACAGCGTTATCAGCAGCTGTTAGTGCGGCTTCTTTTCTTCCCAGTTTGTACAACAAAGCCGCTTTGGTATCTAATTTAGCATAACTCTTACTACTTTGCAAAGCCCTATTCATCCAACCTAGTGCTTCATTTATGGCCTTTGGGTCTGTGATGTTATCGTTAGCGTAAAATTCCCATGCGTAATTATTTAGACCTCCAGTTTGATCCTTGGGAAGGGCATTTACATAAGTAATATAATGGCTGACATAAGCATCCCAGTCCTCATCTCTTTTGGCTGTACGTATTTTTGCTTTAAAATTTAAAGCTGCAATTTCTATTGGATTTAATCTTGATTTAGCATGAGACAATAGTTTATTAATTTCTTCTGTAGTGCTCTTTTCCCTAATAATACGTCTTAAGTACTTATCGTATGTAGCATAAGGAATATACCCCATCAAATAGGGTTCATTATTGGACTTACCTCTTTGTTTTACCAAATACTCAAATACGGTATTATAAGGACTCCGTATATACTTATTGATTAGATTCAGGTTTTCTTGCAAAAGCCATTGTTCCTCATCAAGATCCTCTAAATACCTAATCATTATGTCTTCTGTTGGCAAATCTCTTTCCTTTAAAAAAGCAAGGTAGTTGAGAATAAACTCTGGAGTTCTATTGCCTGATTGGTATTCTGAAGTCATTAATATAGCATCCTTTTCTGAATGGATTGCTTTTTCTCCAAATTCAAGCATTTCTTTTATATCAAGCGCACCACTTTGCCTTATGACAAGCTTTCCTTCTTTATCCACAAATAATAGATAGGGAAAACTGGTAACCCTAAATTTTTTACTTAACTCTACACCTTCTCCTTTTTCGGCATCTAGCTTATAGGATATAAATTTTGCATTGAAATAATTGGCTACTTCTTTATCTTGAAACGTGTTTTTGTCCATCCACTTACAGGGTCCACACCAGGTGGTATAGACATCAACAAAAATTAACTTGTTTGTGGTTTTAGCCAGTGCTAGAACGGATGTCCAATCTCCAGTTTTAAAATGGATGCCTTGTTCTTGTGTATCTTTACAGCTTAAAGTAAATGTTATCATTAAGATTAACGAAAACAACACGATTTCTTTTTTTGATTTATTCATCTTTCTTCGATGTTTTTGCATTTTTTATTATTTAAATCTAAAAGCCCCTTCACTAAATTAGTTTACTGAACTAATTTTTAACGCTTGTTGGCAGGCTGGCTCGATCCGGCTTTAAATATTTATCAAACCACGCCTTCATTCGTCTGGTAAGATCAACAGCATTTGACTTATTACGGATGCCATGGGCTTCATCAGGATATAATAGCAGTGTAGCATCCTTGCCCAAACGACGGAGTCCCATATACAGTTCAATACTCTGGCGCCAATCTGTGCGAGCGTCCTTGCCTCCAGTCCATAACAACAGCGGTATATTGATGTTAGCCGCATGATGTAAGGGTGAATTACGTAAATAGGCCTCCGGGTTTTGATAAAAAGAATCGGTAAACCGCCATTGCTGACTCTCAAACCAGAACATTCGACTTATATCATAATCACCCACCGCTATACTATGGTACATGCTAACCAGATCCGTATTGGCTGCCCCAGCAATAGCCGTGGCAAACATATCTGTTTGGGTGACGACAAATACCGTTTCATAACCCCCAAAGGAATGGCCTATTAGACCAATATGATCTTCTTCCACGATCCCTTTTTTGAATACTGCCCTAACACCTGCCTCTACACATTGTACGGCCGATATCCCGGGATCATTGAACTTGTACTTGATATCCGGTAAAAACACGAGATACCCGTCAGCCGTATAATTAGTGCGGTTAAATCCGTCTCCTAAATACTCTGTAGGAGCCTCATAAATATGTAACTTATCAGATAGTTGTTCATATATATTCACGATCATGGGATATTTTTCACCAAGCTTATAGTTTGCAGGGTAGAATAACGCGCCTTGGAGTGGTTGACCTTCAGGTCCTGTATAATGAATAAGCTCCGCTTTGCCCCAATGGAACTGTTTTTGCTGTGGGTTGGTTTCCAACAAGGTCCCGGCTTCGGACATGTCCTTTTCCCAGTACTTTATACGAGGAGACGTTTCAAAAGATTCTTCTTTGTAGATATAAGCTTTACGGTCTTTTGCTTTTTTAAGCTCTGTTACATGCATGTCTTTATAAACAATATCTTTAATACCTTTTGTTGGTTTCCAAACAGCATACCCTGATGCTTTATCTGTTGTGCCAAAGGTTCTAAATACCATGCCCTGGGATGGATCTAACTGTCCTTCTTTATAGAAATTAGGTTCAAACCTATGGCGGATCTGTTTTTCTTTGCCATTAGTAAGCTTTCGGGCTTTGCCCTTTGGAGAAATTAACCAAACATCATACCTATCAAAAATCACCAATTCTTTGTCCTCATTTGTCCAATATAGAGTTCTGCCATGCCCTTCATAGGGCTCCAAACCTCCTGAATCGGCACCATCATCCTCTGTTTTATAAAGCTGTACCGCAAGACCTTTAGTGGCATTGGTATGGGTTTTCTTTTCCAAATCGTAGATCCACCAATGTTTGTCCCTAAAATAATTGATATACTTGCCTGTAGAGGAAAACTGTACATTAAATTTAAAGCCATTCTCTCCATATTCCTGTTGTTTTAAAAACAGACTTTGCTCTCCTGTTTCCAGATTAGTCAAATAAAGGTCTATATCTCCTTTCATTTTAAAGTGAGGTGCGTAGGCTATAGGGTTATAGGAGAGCATATAAGTCCCGTTTATGGAAACCTCTGCTTCGGGAAGTGCTTTAGTCTCTAGTACCATGGTCTTATCTTTTAGGGGCCACCAGGACGTCTTCCATAAACCGAATTCTCCCAAACCATACAGCTGATCAAGTTTTAGTCTATGGTAAATACGCTTATCTTTTGTGTTCCAAACCTGAACACTGTCAGGTAAATTTTCACCTATCATCATGTCTAAATTCTTCTTATCAACAACCTCAAAAAAGACTACAGATCCATCCTGTGAAATCTTCAATTTATATTCCCCTATATCCATACCTCCAAAAAGGGCAGTATCTATGGTAGGATCCAGACATTTAAGTTTTGATTGCCCTTGTTTAGTATTATAGTAATACAACTTGTGTCGTTTTTGCTTTTCTGAACCCTCTGGTGCTTCCTGTAAAAAAACCAATGCTGTTCCGTTACTGCTCCAACGCAGTTTTTTATAGGTGTACAATTTATTTTCAGTAATGCCAGTGGTTTTAGGAGCAGCTTCCAAAGTGTGCAGTACCACGCTTTTTTTTCCTTCCATATCTAAAATATATGCCAGCTTATTGGATAGTGGATGGATCTGATATTCTACAACTCCTACAATCGTTTCCTGCTTCCCTGTTGTTAAATCTATAATGAGTAGACTTGGCTGCTCTGTTGAAGCCATGGGTTTTATAGAGGCTATCAGATACTTATCGTCAGAAGATAATTCAAATTTAGACACATTTGAAATCCAACGAGTGGCCCCTCTTTCCAAATCCAATATCCCCAAGCCTTTTTTCGGAACAATACAGGTAAACCACTTACTTCCATTACTAAATTGACCGTTGGAGCCAAAAGGAAAATGGTACTTGGCATCGGTCTTGGTAGCCCCTACAAATAGGGTGGATTCTCTACTAGTACTGTTATGCAAACTATAAGCGTACCAATCACCGTTATTGGAGATTTCTTGCCCGGATAACCTGTTCCATAAGTTATAATCTTTAGGGGTTAAGTACCTTTTTTGTTGGGTATTATCCGTTTCCGATTGTGGGTAGATCTGTGTGTTTATGGCACAGAATAATAGGAGTGTTATGGTGATTGTTTTTTTCATTTATTATATTTTTTTCATTCCCGCGTAGGCGGTAATCTTTCTTCTTAATTGATAATATCTGTTTGTTAAAGATGTGTTTGTTTTTGACCTCTCTAATAAAAGTGACTGAATATTTTTCTATTATGTTTTAGGTTCTCTTCATGAGATCCCCTCCTCTACCTACGCTAAAGCTTCGGCAGACAAGTACGCGGGGACTAGTAGCCATCGTTTTGTGTTAAATTTGGATTCAACAAAATTTCGGATTCCGGGATAGGCAGTAAGATATCCGTGTCTCTCCAACCCGGTTTAATGGGCTCCAATACTTCTTTGGCTTTTCCCATACGCTTTAAATCAAACCAACGGTGCCCCTTTTCTGTAAACAATTCTACGCGGCGCTCTTGTAGAATGGCTTCTAATAATGCTTCTAAAGTGCTTGCTGTTGTATTCCCTAGACCTGCCCTATTTCGAATAGCGTTTATATCTGCCTGGGCACCTGGAATATCTCCCAGATGTGCTCTGGCTTCCCCACGAATTAAATATTGTTCTGCCAAACGCAGTTGTATTGGATATTCCTTTGAACTCGGTGTTCCATTTGGTGAAAATGTAAGGCCTCTTTCTTTATATTTATAAGCATGCCGAAATGTTCCTAAACTGGTAGAGACTTCTTTTATCCATGCGGTTTCACCAGATTGACGCTGATCGCCAGGGCTGAATATGGTACCCGATTCAAACGCAAAATATAATAAGTCACTTAAAACTGTTATAGGAGATCCTATGATTATAAATTGATCTCCATCTGCATTTTCACCTTCAGCATCTGGTTTAAATTGCCAGATCGTGCTTGCAGCATCTTTTAGAAAAACCTGGCTTAAATCCGGTAGCAAGTCTCCAAATTCAGCAATAACATTATTAGCAGCAGCTTCTGCCAATGCCCAGTCTTCGCTATATAAATAAGCTCTTGCCAGTACCGCTTCTGCCGCTGTAGCATAAGGGCGCGTATGATCCCCGCTGAAATCGGTATCGGGAAGTAAGCTTTGAGCCAAAATTAAATCTGCTATAATATGCTCGTACACCAAAACTCTTGGCATACGGGATACGGTCGTGTTTACTATATAATCTGTAGTGGTGATATAAGGCACATCGCCAAAAAGCTCTACTAATAATAAATGTAAGTAGGCTCGAATAAACAGGGCTTCTCCATTAAACTGATTTCTATCCTCTAAATTTAAGGTTACTGAATTTTCAAGCCCTTCTATAATCAAATTAGCCGTATAAATCTGGTTGTAAGCGCTGCCCCAAATTGACTTTACTTTGGAGTCATTTGCCAACAGGGTATGGTTTTGGTATGGTGATGGTAATCCAGAATATCCCGGCCCTTCTTCCAGTTCATCGGTATATAAACCCATTTGGCGGTTTATCCTATTCGTTCGCATTTTACCATAGATGCTTTTTAGGGCAGCGTCTACTGTGCTCGGGTCATTAAGGACAGCTTCTGTGGACAATTGGTTCTTTGGGAGGTCTACTTCCACAAATTCTGTACAGGCGATAATCAAAAACATTAAAACAGTTAAGCATAATAGTGCCCATGTATTTAATTCTGATATAAAACCCCATCGATATGTTTTTAATTTGGTATGCATGTGTGTTTATTATTTTTTCATGTTTTTATTTCAATTACCGTTTAGATAACGCTCTCGCCAGATCGTTCACTTTGCCAATGCGCCGGCTGGCTCGTTCGCTAAAAATGTCTTCAAGACATTTTATTCACGCTCCGCCCTGATTAAAACCCAAGTTGTAGGCCCAAGGTAAATTGCCGCAATAATGGCAGACGTCCTCCTAAATTATTTACCTGATCCGGATCTGAACCTATATATTTAGTAAAGGTTAAGAGGTTCTGACCGTGTAGATAAATGCTGATATCCATTCCGGAGACCACCTCTTTAGGAATTTTATAACTTAAATCGACATTTCGAAGTCGGATAAAGGAGGCATCTCCATAAATCGCGTTACTCTCAAAATATGGTATAGATGCTCTGCCTGCGACTGAAGTTGTACCAAGTGTATATTGTGCTATCGAGGTTTGATCTCCAACTTGCTGCCAGCGATTTAATACGGATACATGTTGGTTTTCAAATGTCCCAGGCAATCCAGATATTGCAATAAAATTAGCCTTATGCTTCTTATACTGGAAAAATATATCCAAGCTCCAGTTTTTGTAATTTAAGCTATTACCCAAGCCTCCATAAAATTTTGGGGCGGTGTGCTCGATCCATTGCTGGTCATTTTGTTTATCTATAAGTCCATCATTATTATAATCCTCAAACTGGTGTATGCCTGTATCTGGGTCAACCCCTGTGTGGTGATACACTTTATCAATACTTAGTGGTTGACCTACTACATATTGATTCCTATAGGTAGAGTTTTCCAAGCCGTCAAACTTTACCAGTTTATTTTTCAGTACCGAGGTATTAAAGGTCGTCGTCCATTTAAAGTGCTTGTTATGGACATTTGTAGACCTGAAATCTATCTCTAAACCTGTATTTTCTACGGTAGCATCAAAATTGCTATTTAAAATGGTAAAACCAGTGGTCTCCGGTAAAGGAATGCCCACCAGTTGATTAGAGGAACGATTTTTATACCATGCTGTTGTGAGCATGATACGATTCTGTAAAAAACCAAGCTCCAGAGCCACTTCAAACTTTTTGTTTTCTTCCCAACCAAAGAAAGGGTTGAATAATCTGGAAGGCTCCAGCCCTGAACCGTTGTAGTTCACAGTTGAAGTGGTAAAGGAATCATAAAAACCGTAATTCCCTATATTATCACTACCCGTAATCCCATAACTACTGCGAAGTTTACCAAAACTTAAAAACGTATTATGCTTTAGGAATGTTTCCTTTGAAAATAGCCATGCCCCACCTATGGCTCCAAAATCACCAAATTGCCTGCCGGGGCCAAAACGAGAGGACCCATCTCTACGACCTGTGATATTTATAATATATTTTTTATCCCAATTAAGATTTAGCCGTGCAAAAACGGATTGATAATTATATTCCGAATCTTCATCCAAAGAAACCCTAAGAGTTTTGGCAGAAGAAAGATCCAAGATTTGATCGTTGGAGGCGAAACCATCTCCATAATGACTGATTCTACTTGATTTCCTTTGTTGGAATGTGACCCCCATTAAGAGATTAAGATTGGCCTTGCCCCAGTCTGTTTTCCAGTTTACCTGTGGTTCTACAATCCAGGATTTACTGGAGACATTATTAGTATATACAACAGCATCTGCAGACGTGAGCCCACTGGTAGGGCTTCTACTATCACTTGTAAATGTATTATATAGCTCCGATCTATAGTCTGTATACCCCAGATTGGCTTTAACTTCCAAATTAGTCATGGGACGATAGGAAAGCATTGAATTAAGTAAAAGATTATTGCTCTGTGTACGAAACTTGTTTTCCAGCTGCCCCAGTGGGTTTATCCAAGTGTCATTTTCCCAATTTAAATCGCCATTTTCTTCATATAGTGCAGGCGCATTTGGTGGCAACCTAAAGGACTGCAAACCTAATCTATTTTGAGGAAGCCATTTATCGTCTGCTGTATAGTCTGTTGTGATATTTATTTGAAAGCTTTTGTCCAGTGATTGGTGGTTGATATTGCTATGCACTGATGCCTTTCCATATTTTGAATCTCCCGGAAATACGGTGGTCTCATTTTGATAGCCGCCACTAAATAAAAATTGGGTCTGCTCACAGCCTCCCAAAAAAGATAGATGTGCAGTGTTGCGATAGGCAGTCCCCCCAATAAGCTCTTTTTGCCAATCGGTATACCTATTTTGATCCCATACATATAAGTCGGGGTTTTTATCATCAAAATTAGGATCGGCTTCTAATATTGTTTCTAAGGTATACCCATCATTAGCAAGGGCTTCCAGTCGCATGTCTAAATATTGCTCGGTATTTAATAAATCTACAAAACGAGTTACAGATGCCATACTGGTTGTTACATTAACTTTAATTTGTGTTTTTCCTGCCTTACCTTTTTTAGTGGTAATGAGCACCACACCATTAGCGCCCCGAGATCCATAAATGGCTGTAGCATCAGCATCTTTAAGCACTTCTATACTTTCAATATCTGCAGGATTGATTAAATTTAAAGGACTGATGTTATTTGAAGTAATTTCAACATTAGCTTTTGTAGGCTCTCCCAATGCTTCGGAACTATAGGGAACCCCATCTACAATATACAAGGGGTCTGAACTTCCATCTATAAAATTCTTTCCTCGGATCTCTATGTTAAAACCGCCCCCAGGGATTCCTGAATCCTGGGTAATATTGACGCCGGGGATATAGCCCTGCATAGCGGCCAAAGGATTGTTGACGGGTTGTTTTTCAATGGTTTTTGCTTCAATTTTACCGATGCTCCCGGTTCGTTCCCGTTCGGAGGTTTTATAATAGCCTGCATTAATGGTCACTTCGTCTAAAGCACTAATGCTTTCCCTAAAGGACACATTAATAGTCGTTTGGTTACCAACGGTAATTTCTTGCGTCTCAAAACCTAGGGAAGAAATGACCAATACATTAGCAGGATCAGTAACCGTTAGCTTATAATGCCCCTCTAAATTGGTAGCGGTACCTTTTGTGGTTCCCTTTATCAAAACGGTTGCTCCTGGTATGGGAAGACCTGCTTGGTCGGTTATGGTACCAGAGACTGTCTGTTGTTGTATTTGGTTGTTGAGATTTTCCTTTATTAGAATGGTATTGTTTTTTGTAAAAATGACATTAAGATCGCCTGACGAAAGACTCTGGTTTAATAAGGTATGAAGCCTAATAGCACCTTTTTTGAGCGGTACCTTTGGAAGGTCCTTAAACAAATCGCCATAATAAATAAACCTATAATCTGTTTGTGATTTTATAATCTTGAATACAGCATCAACAGACATCACAGTATCTACATCTATAACAATCTTATCATTTTGAGATAGGACATGCTTTGGTGTTAAGCTGAACAGTGTGGTACAAAACAAGAGTATAAAGATTCGCATGGTGAACTCTATAAAGGCTTTTCTTTTCCTGATCCCGATTACTATCGGGACTATTAGGAAGAAAAAAACAGAGATTATTTTTATTTTTATAACTTTACAATTCATTAATTAGTTTATATATTGATTAATGTGTTTAGGGGGAGATTCAGTTACTTACTTACCAGGTGAAAACTGTTTCTTCCCTTTGTTTATCTGTTTTTATTTCATATGTAAATATTTATTGTTTTTTAATGGTCATATGCAATCGCTTTATTTTCATTGGTGTTTGTGTCTCCAAATCATGGCGATTTTATATGCCAACGCGCAAGCTGGCCCCTTCTCTAAAACAGTCTACTAGACTGTTTTTTAACGCTCGGGCTGGGGAAATACAGTTTTTTACGTTCTAAGGTGATGACTGTTTTCCTCCTTTTTTAGTGAAACCCTATTTTGGCAATCACGCCTAAAGCGTGAGAAGACAAAATAGATGGTCGAACTAATCACGACAGATACTGAAACAAGTTCAGCACAGGGGCGTGATCTCCATCTTATATGTAGTATATACTCGATGCCTTTTTGTTTTCTTTAATCTTATGTCTATTGTCTAATATCTATTATCTATTTCTTAATAATCCGTTTTGTCTCCATACCCTGATCAGTAATTAGCTGCAACAGATACAGCCCTTTGGATAACTCACTAACATCAATTTCTGCCGCTTTATTCTCTAAGACCTGTTGTCCTAATAAATTATATATTCTTACAAATTTTAAATCTGATACATTCTTTATATAAAGGGTGTTTTCTACCGGGTTTGGGTACACTGTTGCTTTTTGAAATGCATAATCATCTGTAACCGCTAATGATACCAAAGAATTCACTGATAAATTGTCAAATCCAATATATGCATTAGCCGACGGTGTTATTGTAAAGGACGTTACACCCACCCAATTTAAGTCAACTGTTGGGTTAATACCTGTAACTATTGTTATGGTAACCGGCGAATTATTACCGCCTGTCGGAATAAACGCATAGTCAACTTCACCAAAATAACCAAAGTAATTATAAGGCAACAATGAATTGACTACTACGGGTTCAGAAAACGAAACAATAGCTGACCCAGGGTTTTGTCCCCCTCTTTCAATAGAGTTACCTGTTGTACCTATAGGATTCCCTCCAACATCTGTAGCCCTTGTTATAATATAAGTAGTCAAAGCCACACCATCTGCATCAAAATCATTTGATGTTACCGTAGTTGTAATTCCATTAATAGTTTCATCTGCATATGTAGATCTACCAAATTCGTTATAGTATTGAGTAGCATTCGTATCCCAATCAAATAAAATAGAGCTACCAAGACCAGTCACTGATAAATTATCAAAGCCAAACTCTGCTCCGGAAGATGTTACCGTAAAGGAGGTGACACCAATCCAATTTAAACTCACGGCCGTGACTCCTGAAACTAGTGAGGCTGTCACCGGGTCATTAGTACCGCCTGTTGGGGTAAAGGTATAGTCTATATTGGCGCCTGTGCCTTCTATTGCTAAAATAGAATTCACCACTACGGGCTGGTCGAATGTAAATGTGATGGACGTTCTTGTTGCATTGGACAGCACTACATTTCCCGATGTACCTAATGCACCGCCATAGTCTGTTAAGGCATAACTGGAATCTCCTGATACCGTCACACCAATGCCATTAACAGTTTCGGTAATGGTGCCTCCTGTATTATTGGCTGTTTCCCATTCAAAAAAGGTTTGTCCATTGGTTCCGGTATCAATCGACAGATTATCAAAACCAAACTTTGCTCCTGTAGATGTTACTGTAAAGGAGGTGACATTAACCCAGTTTAAATTAATAGGTGGCGCTTGCCCTAATGTTAATGTTCTTGTCACTGGGGAATTAGAGCCTCCCGTTGGGGTAAATGTATAATCTACATTAGTAGCGCCTAATCCATCTATCGCTATAATGGAATTGACCACTACAGGCTGGGAAAATGTAAAGGTTAATGAGGTAATCACATTTTGTGTCAATGCCACATCTCCCGATGTGCCTCCAAAATCACCGCCGGGATATAATTCAAGGTCTGGGTCTCCTGATAGGGTGACCGTGATGCCGTCTATGGTTTCTGTGATCGTGGCACCATTATCTGTCGCCGTTTCCCAGCCAAAAACCGTTTGTGAACTCACCGTGTTGAAGGATAGTGTGAGTAGGGTTAGTATGAGTGTAATTTTTTTCATAACAGTAATTTCTTAAGTTTAATGGACATATACTTTGCCTTATTTTTATATTCGCTCATAAGGTCTTTATACACTTCAATTTAAGTCAGTTATGCCAATTCCACAAACCCTGTCAATCCCGATCCCGATCCCAATAGCTATCGGGACTATCGGGATTGACAGGGTTCAGGAAATAATTATCATGTCTCTAAATTCAGTAACCACGCTAAAAAAGCGTGGCGTTTACATTTACTTCTTAATAATTCTTTTAGTCTCCGTACCTAGGCTAGTATTTATTTGTAAAATATACATGCCTTGTGAAAGGAGACTCACATCAATGATTGCTTCTTTACTCTCCAATACCAGTTGACCTACATTATTATATACTTTAATAGATTTTAAATCAGAGATGTTTTTAACATGAAGGATATTCTCTACTGGGTTTGGATACACTTTTGTTTTTTCAAAAACATAGTCATCTGTAGATAATGTATTTAGCGAGAACGATAAATCGTCAAACATGAAGTATGATCCGGAACCGTTTGAGGTCGTTACCGTAAAGGACGTGACCCCTACCCAATTTAGATCTACTACAATACCATCAAATACTGGCGTTGTGGCGACAACAACGGCATTGCTGCCACCTCCGCCCGTGGGTGTAAAGGTATAGTCCGTGGCTACACTTCCGTCGCCCTCAATGGCCAGTATGGAATTAATGTCTATGGGCTGGTCAAAGGTAAACGTAACTGAATTTGATGGAGATGATGTCCATATATCATAGCCTGTGCCCCCTCCGTAATTGCCGCTCAGATCTGCATCAAAAATAGCTAGGTCTGGACTGCCCGTAACCGTAAGGAGCACGCCGTTAACGGTCTCGGTGATGTTGTCGCCGTTATCGACTGCCGTCTCAAATGCGAAAATGTTCGGTGTTGGTGGGACATAGCTGTTTGGTGAGAACGATAGATCGTCAAACATGAAGTATGAACCGGAACCGTTTGAGGTCGTTACCGTAAAGGACGTGACCCCTACCCAATTTAGATCTACTACGATACCATCAAATACTGGCGTGGTTGCGACAACCACAGCATTGCTGCCCCCTCCGCCCGTGGGTGTAAAGGTATAGTCCGTGGCTACACTTCCGTCGCCCTCAATGGCCAGTATGGAAGTAATGTCTATGGGCTGGTCAAAGGTAAACGTAACTGAATTTGATGGGGACGATGTCCATATATCATAGCCCGTGCCCCCTCCATAGTTGCCGCTCAGATCTGCATCGAAAATGGCCAGGTCCGGACTGCCCGTAACCGTAAGGAGTACACCGTCAACGGTCTCTGTTACATTGTCACCGTTATCGACTGCCGTCTCGAACGTGAAAACAGATTGACCACTAACTGAATTAAAAAAGAGTGCTAATACTGCAAATAAAAACGTAATTTTTTTCATAATAAGAGTTGTTTGATAGTTAGCAATTAAGATCTTTTTATTGTTGATCTTGTGGTTTAAAAATATACTCTGCGTGTTCAGCTACATGGATAGATTTATATGCCTGGGACTCCTACTTTATAATTAATCTTTTGTTTTGTATGTTATAACCTGCTATAAGGTTGGTACTTTTTAAGGCTGACATAATCTCTTCTATGCTTTGGTCTTTTTCTAAGACTCCTGTAAAAATGATAGTTTCGAGATCCTTATTTTCAAATACGACATCCATATCATACCAACGGGATAATACTTTCATAATGGCTTTTAATGGCATTTTTGTAAAATCGAACACGCCGTCTTTCCATGAGGTTGCTACGTGTACATCGACTGTAGCCATGGTCATGCTGCCATTTTGGATATTCAGATTGAATTGCTGGTTTGGTGCCAGTATTTGGTTTTCGGTTTCAGTACTTACCGCTACTTTTCCTTCTACCAACGTGGTATAAACATGAGTTTCATCTTTATAGGCTTTTATATTAAACTCCGTACCTAATACTTCAATGTCTTGCGATTTATGGCGTACCTTAAATGTTGCGCCATTGTGTTCTGTACTCGGAGAGACATCAAAATAAGCTTCTCCGTACAACAGTTCTACCTGACGGCTTTCGCCGTCGGTAAAACTTACAGGGTATTTTAGTTGGGTTTCAGAGTTCAACCACACCTGTGTACCATCTGAAAGAGAGAGTTGGAATTGCCCCCCTCTTGGGATGGTTAAGTAATTATAGACTAATTTGTGGGAAGTATTGTTTTCGCCTGCCTGCCCGGTAGGCAGGTAAACTATTTTTTCACCATTGCTATTTACACTCGCTGTTTGGTACGTTGTTCCTTTTTCTAAAACAACTTCAGTACCATCTTCTAAGATCAATGTTGCTTTATCGGTGCCTATTTCGATATGGTTGTCAACAATAACTGGCTGTTGATTTATTTGTAATTGGTTGTCTTTATTAAAGAAAATGGTAATGCCAAATAAAATAACAACAGCTGCTGCCACCGCATAAAGCCAAGGGCGCATGTTTACGGTTCTGTGTTGCTTCTCGCTGTCCATAATGTTCTTCCAAGCTTGTTGCTTGTTTAATTTGTTGGTAAATTGTGCATATTCGTCTTTTTTGCTCGCATCGGTAATGTTAAAAAGCAGTTGCTTTTTTTCATTTTCATCAAATAAATCAGACGTTTCCAAATCTGTGGGTTTTTCCTCTTTCAATAAAGACCATGTAGTTTTTTTTGAGAGGGATTTTAGTTTATCAAAACTGTTCATAATAATAGCATGTTATACTATTATAACAGATGTGAACGGGAAAGTGGGTGTGGTAAACCTTAAAAAAACGTTATTCAATTGTTAAATGGCCTAACGTTTCCCGCTGCGCGAAGTATGTGCTGTACGAAGTTTTCAACTTCGTACCGTATTGAGTAAGCAAAGTGTTTGTAAGCTTGTAACGTTGTTCGAAGCGATAATAAATAAAAAAAATATAAAATAAAAACAAGCTACATTTAAGTAAAAAATAAATGTCGTTTTTTGTTTTAAGTAATAATGATGCGAAGTTTCAAACTTAGCACAGCAGGTAGCAGGTTGAAAATAGTTTACAAAAAAAATCCCCCTTTCAGAAGCGGGTTTTAGTTTATCAAAACTGTACATAATAATAGCATGTTATACTATTATAACGGATGTAAACGGGAAGTGGGTATGGTAAACTCGCTGCCCATAATGTTCTTCCAAGCTTGTTGCTTGTTTAATTTGTTGGTAAATTGTGTATATTCGTCATTTTTGCTCGCATCGGTTATGTTAAAAAGCAACTGCTTTCTTTCATTTTCATCAAACAAATCAGACGTTTCCAAATCTGTGGTTTTTTCCTCTTTCAATAAAGACCATGTAGTTTTTTTTGAGAGGGATTTTAGTTTATCAAAACTGTTCATAATAATAGCATGTTATACTATTATAACGAATGTGAACGGGAAAGTGGGTATGGTAAACTGTAAGGAACTTTATTCAATTGTTAAATGGCCTAACGTTTCCCTGAATTTTATATACGCATTTTTCTTATAAGACTTAACCGTATTAACAGATATGTTCATCTTTACAGCTATTTCTTTGTTTGTGCAACCTTCAAGGCTTAATCTCATAACCTTGGCGATTTGATCGGGCAGCGAATTAATGGCTTTTTCAATAAGTGCAGAGGTTTCTGTTTGTACAACTTCAGACATAAAATAGCTATCTGTTTGTAAAATTTCCAACTCATCAGTAGGGTAAGCCTTAAAATCCTTGGTGTATTTAGTTTTCAGAAAATTCAAGCATTTATTTCTTACCGCTGTGTAAAAAAAACCATCGGTCTTGTTTTGGTTTTCAAAATAAAGCTTTTTTTCCCATACTTTAATAAAAACATCCTGAACGATATCTTCGGAATGGTTGACATCTTTAACATACTTGTTCGCAAAAAAGCATAAGCGATCATACAAACGTTCGAAAATTTTTTCAAATTCCCTCAAGCTTAAGCTGTTTTTTATCCTAAACATATTTTTAATTAGTTAATAGCAATTACTAATTTGTGATGTAATATATAAAGATTAAGATAATCTGAGAGTCCCTAATTACTTCTAAGATAAGAATTTAATTTGTAATTTACATGCTGTATGCGTATAAAATCACACAAAATAAATCGCATATACTTAATATTTATATGTTAACCATAGCATTTCAGTTCTATAACAGATGTCTTAAATTAAGGTCTTAAATGAATTTAAAAATGGAATATTAGGACCCATAAGTTAAAAACACATAATTTTATCTGTTTTAATACACTTTTTTATATTTTCAACTATCCTATCTACCGGAATTAGACCCCTATTATTAAAAAATGGCTCAGGAAATAATTTAAAGAAGTCGTCAAATTCCTTTCTTGATAAAAGCTGGGTCCCGTGTCATAGGCGAGATTGGTATATATAATCCCCATGACCTTGAGCGCGGGCCGTTTGCTCTTTAGATGGTTAAGGCATTTATTCCTTACGGCCTTATAAAAATAGCCGGCGGTATGGTCTTCATCTTGAAAAGCAGTTTTATCTTCCCATACCTTAATAAAAACCTCCTGAACGATATCCTTTGAGGCCTCCAAATCATCAAGGTACTTATACGCGAATACGCACAGTTGTGGGTACAGGCTCTTAAAAAGTGTGTTGTAGTCCTTAAGTGTTGGTTCTTTTTTGCCTTCCTTCATGGTTTTATTGGAATGGAGTTAATCAAATTAAAAAACAGTAATAAATGGTCCTGATTGGGACAAAGCATCCCAACTATATGTTTTTCGTCTTTTTTAAGACTATACATCTTCCTGTCCAATGGCCACAATTTCATTTGTTTCAATGCACTTTTTTATGTTCTTGGTCAGCGTAACGACAGGTATCAATTCCCTGTTGTTAAAATATGCAGATGGAAGCGATTTAAAGAATCTGTCAAATTCTTTTCTTAATAAAAGATGTGTCCCTGTGCTATAGACCAGATCGGTACTTATAATGCCTATAACCTTGAGCGCGGTGCCACAGTGAGCTTTAACGGCATTGCTGAGATAGGATCTGTCCACCAATAGAGCTAATGAGGTAATAATATCGTGCTGTGACAGTATAAAGGCATGGGGCTCTATAGGTTCCTTGTTTTTTTCCATGGGGTCAGGTTTAAGGTTAATACATGCTTTTTTTATGGTGTTCTGTAAAGTTGAAGTTGCCTGAAAAACAAGGTCAATACCCTATTAAGCCCTTTATGTACGGAAACAAAAAAGGCGCGGAACTCAGCTTACTGCCTTAGAGGTACTGGTATACCGAGGAACAATAAGTGAGCCCGCACCCTAAGGCGCGAGCATCTTACCTATCATTTCGTTCCTTTTAAAATCACCAGTTTTCTAAGACGAAATTCAGAGCGAATGCTTCTAATATTACTACAAAAGAGTTGCAATTCACTAATAATTATGTGAATATATAATTAATTTTATTAACAACAAAATTTCATTATAAATTATTTTATGTTGTTCGGTATTTTGTTCAATTTGAATATGACTAAATATAAAAACGAACAACTTTTAAAAGAAATTGGGGAAAGGGTAAAAGCTCAAAGAATTAAAAGTGAACTAGAAATAGAAGACATATCTGAAATGACTGGATTCACATATAACACCATTCGAAACCTTGAAGATGGTAATGAATTAACTTTAAGCTACTTTGTTGAAATCTGCAAAGCCATTAAATCCCATCCAAAAGACATTCTTGATTTAAAAATAGACCCTCAAACACGATACGAACTATCGCCTTCTAGAAAAGAAAAATCCCGTCTAACCGCTCGTGTAAAATTATATCTTGCAGATAATTACTTCTTAAAGGATAGAACTGCTCATGACATCCTACAAGAACTTGAGGAAGATTATCAAATAAAATCTTCTACTGCAGCTATATCCGTTATACTTAATAGAATGGTTCAAATTGGTATTCTCAAAGCATCTAAAAAGAAAAACATCAATTACTATTCCACAAGAAAAAAGCAATAATAAATTCAATA
Organism: Mariniflexile sp. HMF6888; assembly: GCF_044335535.1. NCBI lineage: Bacteria > Pseudomonadati > Bacteroidota > Flavobacteriia > Flavobacteriales > Flavobacteriaceae > Mariniflexile > Mariniflexile sp. HMF6888. The sequence continues at coordinate 1,049,151 of NZ_JBIQVZ010000001.1, forward strand.
GTAGCCTTGGCTCTGTTGGTTGTACCACTAATTGTTTTTCGTATGGATTCGTATTTATTTTTAATAGGTACAGGTTGTGCACAAAATCACGAATTGTGGCATTCCTTATGCCAGATCAAACCAAGTTTCGGTTACTTGCTGCCGTTCATGGTCTGGCTTTAAATTTATATAATCATTTTTTAGGGCGTCATATTCATAGTCTTTGCCCCAAACCCCATGATTGGCTGCCACAGCCTCTATGGCATCGCAGATGGTATCTATTTCACGGTTTGTCATGGTTGGATGGATGGACATCCGTACCCAACCCGGCCTATCAATCAGGCATCCATCCATAATCTTTTTCTCAATGGCCATGGATAAAGGCTCATCTACCTGCAACAGGTAATGCCCATAGGTGCCGGCACAGGAACAGCCGCCCCTGGTTTGTATGCCAAAGCGATCGTTCAATAGCTTTACAATAAGGTTATAATGGCATCCCACCACATAGAAGGAGTAGATTCCCAAGCGATTGGTATGCTCCCCTGCCAAAATGTGGAGATTTGGAATGTTTTTGAGTCTATCGAACACCTTGGTATTAATGGCAGCTTCCCGTTTGAGTATATTGTCCACCCCCATTTGTTCCTTGAGCTGTATGGATAGGGCAATCCGTATGGCCTGCAAAAATCCTGGCGTACCGCCATCCTCCCTCGTTTCAATATCGTCTATATAATCCCGGGTTCCCCAAGGGTTGGTATAGGAAACAGTGCCACCTCCTGGAATATCTGGCACCAGATTCCTGTATAGCTTTTTATTAAAGATAAGGACCCCGGAAGTGCCAGGTCCGCCCAAAAATTTGTGTGGGGAAAACGTGATAGCGTCCAAATAGGCCTCTGGATCTTCAGGATGCATATCCATAGCCACGTAAGGTGCCGAACAGGCAAAGTCCACGAAGCACAAGGCATTATAGGCATGGGCTATTTTAGCCACTTGATGGTAATCCGTTTTAATGCCCGTAACATTGGAGCATGCCGTAATGGCCACAATCTTTAATGGGTGGTCTTTATGGGATTCCAATAAGGTTTCCAAGGATTTCATCCCGATTAGCCCATCCTCTGTATGGGGTATGATTTTCACATGGGCAATGGTTTCCAACCATGATGTATGGTTGGAATGGTGTTCCATGTGCGATATGAATACTATTGGTTTTAAATGATCCGGAATCTGGGTATAGGACATGAGCTGCTCCGAGACCTTAAGACCCATAAGCCGTTGTAATTTATTAATGGCACCGGTCATCCCCGTCCCTACCGTTATCAGGATATCATCATTGTTTGCATGGACGTGGGTTTTGATTATGCTTCTTGCCCGATGGTACGCCTTGGTCATGGAAGCCCCCGTTATAGAGGTTTCCGTATGGGTATTGGCCACAAAAGGCCCGATGGTATCTATGAGCTTTTCCTCTATGGGCCTGTACAGTCTGCCACTGGCTGTCCAGTCTGCGTAAATAATCCGTTTTTTACCATAGGGAGACATGAATTCCTGATCAATTCCTATGATTTGATCGCCGAACTGCTTAAAGTAAGCTTCCAAATCAAAACGTTCCATGATGCTTTCCTTGTTATTACTGCCCATATATTTTTACTGCTATAAATCCATTCAGTTGGTTTGTTTTCGGTAAGACTGTTCTTGATTTCTATTATCAACTGTAACTTATTATTCAAAAATAATCAAAATTTAGCGATTAAATTATTAAATATTCAAAAAAAATAATCAATTACTGGCTTAAATGTAATTTAATGTGATTTAACTTCTAACATTCTTACCTCTAAAGGAGATGTGAATTAGGCACGAGCAAAGCGAACTGGCGAAGCAAAACCCAAAGCAGAGACATCGGGGAGTTGTTTAGATTAAACTTCCGAAAATTTTAAAAGGCTTCGTTTGAGCAGAAAATATTATTCAAAAATTGCAAACACAAAAAAAATAATATTCGGGTATTTACAGCTATGGGAATCGGGATGATTAATCATATTAAAATGCTCTCTTTAATTAGTTTCGGCTACGCTCAATCTTAAGAACTCCAATTAGATGGTGACTGGCGCAACCGAAATCAATTACTAATTACTGATAAGCAGGCCCAAAGATCGATGATAAAACTTGCCTGAAAGGGATTAAAACTTATCCTAAAGGGATTTTTGTAAAAATTGCTTCAAGAAGAATGAAATTAAAAAAGGAGGGGCGATACAAACCGCTTCAAATCACATTGAACCTTTATAGGATTGCTTTCTCAAATCGCTTGGCGTGTAACCATATTTTTTCTTGAAGGCTTTGGAAAAATGAGGGATGCTTACAAAACCCGCTATATGTGCCACTTCTTTTAAGGGAATATCGGTATGCTGAATTAAGAGGCTTGCTCTTTTTAGCCTTTCATCTATTAAAAAACGAAAAACAGTATGTCCATATAATTGTTTAAACCCATGTTTTACTTTATATTCATTGGTTCCAAAGGTATGGGCCAATTCTATTAATGGTAAAAGCGGTTTATCTAGGTTTTTAAGGATGTAGGCATGAATCCCACGAATTTTACTAATATCTGACGAATTTAGGTGAAAGCCTCTATTTTGGTTATCAGCAAAAGGAGAATGCTTGCCCTTTTTATTCTTTTTCTTTGCAGAGGTTACCGTTTCCCTTAATGCTATTTCCCTTTCCTTACTGTTCTTAACAATTTCCATGGACGTTATTATGATCCTTTCTGATTGGCTAGTTTCATCAATAAATTTACCCACCAAGCAGTTTATTGTCAAAGTTAAACGCTTTTTGGTTTTAAAGGACAGTACAATATATTCCTCGTGAGGGTTTAGACCTGCGGACACTAACCTAGACTTTAAATGATCCCATGCTAATTTAGACTTTTGAGTCAAAAATGAAGAAAACGCTTTTCCTTGTAATTCACTATCATCAAAAAGCAATAATTGTTTTATTCGAGAATTATATGTTATAATGGTTTCCTTTTTATCCAATAGGAAGAACATTTGTACAACGTATTTATAAGTTTCATGTATGTTTACGTAGCCTTGATGGAGAAAAGAGTCCTTTATTTCTTCTAAGGTCATGTTAACCAGTTCTACCAGTGCTTCAATGTCATCATTCTTGTTGCTTCTTTCAAGCCTGTACGCAAAATTTCCACTCGCAAACTCCACAAGGATGGCGTGAATTTTTTTTAGTCTTTCCATTTCATCTTTATTAAGCTATCAGACATTGTACATGGGTTTGTTTAATAATTGAGGGTTAACACTACTCTTTTTACTGTTTTAAGCTGAAAATCAAAAATTTAATTAGATAAATTATAAGGAGCAATTATAAGGAGCGCAAAAACGCTAAAGCTTCGGCATCGTCGGTAAATACCTCAGTAGGAATAATGGGTTTGCTTGTTTTAATGTAAAATCCCGATATTGCGTAAGATATTGGGTTATTAACTAATAAGGCAACAGCTTTGATTAGTACTGAGCCTTCCAATGCTAAATAGTCCCTCGCAGCTTTATCTGCACTTTTAACGCCTCTCATATCACAAAAAACCAAAAATGCTTTGCCTTGTTGTAGAAAGAGTCGGTCCTTAACAACTTTCATAGCTCCAGCAAGATCTACAGACACATCGTTTTTGTAAACAACAAAAAGAATTTCTTTTTCAATCCAAAACTTAGCGCACTCATTTTCTATATAGTTGCTCAACATGATACTATAATTTGGCCTTCAAAATAAAACATTTGTAAAAGTGTTATATATGCACTTAATTATATTTGCATTAACTTTATCTTAAGAGGGAATCATTTGAAACACATCAAATATAATAAGAATTATTTTAATGCAGATGCGGTAAACCCGTACTTTTAGACTATATAAGGACTATTTTCTATTTTTTACTGACTTACTTTTTTAAAGCTTCAGCTAGACATACTAACTTATAAAGTTCATAGAAGCTAATTGTTTGGTTTCATCAGTGTCCTATTAAAGATTCAAGGCTTCGCTAAAAGAAAAAAGAATAAAGAAAATAGACTAAATGACAACAAATTGATATTCAAATATCTTTTTGCATGTCTGTTTTAATAATCGCTAAATAACTAATTATTACAAAAAGCAAGCCCACAAATATCCTATTTTGAAGTAGAAAGAGAAGTAAAAGGGTGTTAATTACAGTCTTTTCAAAGCTTAAATGGTATTATTTTAAACTTTTTGTGTTATTTTGCCGTATATAGTTATGTACCCAATATAAAACAGAACTATTTGCGCCTCACAGATCAACATAAAGCCCTACTACTAACCTTCCTAATTTCAGGAACGGTCGTTTTGTCTATTTTTAATTTAAGCTTAAAGAACAAAGAAGAAGCCATTGCTGAAAGCTACTACGAATTAGAACCTGAAAAAGAACTCACCGAAGAAGACAAAAAAATAATAGAGGCTTTAGATAAACTAAACAACAGCAAAGCCGAAACCAACAAAGCTTTTAATGAAACAGAAGACAACAAGCATTTTGCGCAAGCCTATAAACAAATTGCTCCTCCAGAAGACTATGTGCCAAAATCTAGCGAAGAAAACGATGGTGAAGATGATGAGTCTAACAGCCTTGACGAGAACAAACCTTTAAAGCCCGCAATTGACAAAGAAGAATTATCATCTTACAGTAAGGTAAACGATTTGTTAAAACAGCAACAAACCCAAGGGGTCAATACTAAAAGTACTGTTAGTTTTTCCTTAGTAAACAGAAAAAAAGTGTATATCCCTATTCCCGTTTATTTATGTGAAGTAGACGGGAAAATTGTTATTAATATTACGGTTAATGCCCATGGCAGTGTTATAGAAGCCTACGTAAACAACGCTTCAAACTCTAAAAATGAATGTTTAATTGAGCATGCTTTAGAGTATGCCAAAAACTCACAATTTAGTGCTGACGCTTCCAAAAACTCACAGTTGGGTTCTATTACCTTTAGTTTTATTGGCAAACATTAGACTGTAAATCGCAAAGCATATTGGTTACATCTTCAATAATATTTTGTCCTTTATCGTTATTGTACCAATGCTGCAAATCTTCTTTAAATGCTGGTGTTAAAATCCCGTATTTGGCTATATAACGGCTTACAAGACTTGTTGCTTCGCTTGGTCTGGGTCCATAGCTATTTAAAACGTCGCCTGTTTCGGTATCAATCATAATTAATTTAGGTATCGAGCGGCTTTTATTGGTTAAAAACAAGTCCATAAGCTCAGGATTTTCATCGCGAAGTACAATTTTTAAATTAATATGGTTATTTAATTCCGCTATTTTATTTAACACAGGCAGTACATGAGCCCCATCACCACACCAACTTTCGGCAATAACCAACCAAGTAACATCCTGTTCAAATTCGTTAATTCTTTGTTGGACCACTTTCGAAATTTTTAAAGTTTTATCCCAACGGTTCATGCGTTTGTCGTTTAGCTTTGTAAAGTTTGCTAAAACTCGTGTTTTATCGTTTCCTGTTGTTGTTTTTTGTTCTACTAATTGTTTCATCAACTCTCTGTAAGCTTGATAACTTATGCCTCGTTTTGTACTCTGAGCTATAATGGATTTCATGTTGGTTATTTTTTTGAACACTACAAAATTAGCGTCTAGTTATTTTAAATCAGATGATAATTGTCATACTTTTACTTTAATATTTACAAAAACCATTATGACTAAAAAACACAGATGCGGTTGGTGTGTTGGCGATGCTTTATATGAAGCATACCACGACCAGGAATGGGGTGTTCCCGTATATGACGATGCCACCATTTTTGAATTTTTAATTTTAGAAACCTTTCAAGCGGGTTTAAGTTGGATAACCATTTTACGCAAGCGTGAAAATTTCAGAGCTGCTTTTGATCATTTTGATTACAAAAAAATAGCAACTTACAATCAAAATAAAATTGATGAGCTGCTACAAGACGCTGGCATTATTCGCAATAAACTAAAGGTTAATGCCACCATTACCAATGCCCAAGCTTTTATGAAAATTCAGGAAGAATTTGGAAGCTTTAGCACCTACATTTGGGATTTTGTTGATGGCAAACCGATAAAAAACAAGCTGAAAAATTATAAAGAAGCGCCACCTACCACTGCCATTAGTGATGCCTTGAGCAAAGACTTAAAAAAACGAGGTTTTAAGTTTGTAGGCTCTACTGTTATGTATGCTCATATGCAGGCAACCGGTATGGTTAATGACCATGAGATTGGGTGTTTTAGATATGGAGAGGTTTAAAGTAGGGGTTTTTAATATTCTTTATTGATTATTTTTTTCTATAACGTAAGTTTTAGTCAACTTATCATATAAATTTTGATTTTTATTTCAGTCTAAAAATCCACCTACAAAAAACAAACAGCATTTTAAAAATGTAGGCTTTACAGCGGTTTTATTTTCCTCTTATTCGCCTAATCCTTCATCTTAGCGTTAGCCCAAGAAGTTTTAGATGCTTAAATACTTCAAAAATAAGTCTCTAGAAATGTCCTCAGCCCCCAAACTCTCCAGATGGTTGGTGTAGACTTGGCAGTCAATCAGTTTATAATGGGTATTTTGAATAAATGTAATAAACGCTACTTTACTGGCATTGCTTATTTTGGCAAACATGCTTTCGCCACAAAACACGCCGTTGTTTAAATCTATACCGTAAAAACCACCAATTAGCCTGTCTTTATCCCAAACCTCAACCGATTTTGCATAGCCTAAATCGTGCAGTTTTACGTAAGCCTCAATCATGTCGCTAGTAATCCAAGTGCCTGCTTGTCCGTCTCGCTTGGCTTTGGAACATGCAGTTATTACCGCCCTAAAATCTTTATTTACCGTAACCACATAGCCTTTATTTTTTAATACTTGTTTCATGCTTTTTGAAACCTTCAACTTTTCGGGAAAGAGCACAAAACGCGGATTGGGACACCACCATAAAATAGGTTCTCCTTCACTAAACCATGGGAATATCCCTTGTTTATAGGCCTGTATTAAACGTGCTTCCGATAAATCGCCTCCAATAGCCAACAAACCATCTTCGGTGGCTTCGGTAACATCAGGGAATTTTATGTCTTGGGTTAGGTAATGCATGGATAGCAATTCTTTAAAAGTAAAAAACCTCTTAGTTTTATTTAACAAAGAGGTTGGTTTTATGAGATTCCTGCCTTCGCAGGAATTGATTAAAACGGTAAATCGTCGTGATCGTCTTCGTTTAAATTACCTGCTGGCTCAAAAGCATCCATAGGAGGTACCGGTGGCAAATTACCATCTGAACTTGCTGCTTGTAATGCTTCAATTCTCCAACCTTGAATGGAGTTGAAATATTTGGTTTCACCTTGTGGGTTTACCCATTCCCTTCCTCGTAAATTGATGCTTATTTTTACTTGTTGCCCTTCTTTATAACTGTTAAGTAAATCGCATTTATCTTGCACAAACTCCACCATAATGTGTTGTGGATACTGCTCTTCCGTAGTAACTACAATTTCTCTTTTTCTAAACCCATTACCTCCAAAAGTTTGAGTTTCTCCTACCATTTTAATTCTTCCTTGAACTTCCATTTAATCTGTATTTATTCTTATTATTTATTCTTTACTAGTTTATTGTCTAAAATTTAAGACAACAATATTTTCCAAGCACTTTCAACATCGCCAAAACTTAAATAGTTACGTGCCAGTTTATGTTTTTGTCTGTGTGTTGCCGTTTTTATATTTGGATATCTTTTACTGATATCTTTAATAAAATTATCAACATCTGCTTCGGTTGGCAAACTTTCTACGTTGCCCAACATCCCTAAATCGTTCCCTGTTAGCACCATGCTATTTTTAACGTCTTCAGGAAAATTATCAATCCCAATACCTAATGTGGTTAAGGGTTTTGGTATTTCAAAAAAGCCCTTCTTTGCACGACTATAATAACTACCTCCTGCTCTTGCTACCAAATCTAATTTTTCTTGGTTTATGGAGCCATCTTCATTCAAAACATCCTTATCAATATGAAGCTTTACCACTTCACAAATAACCAAATTTCCTGCACCACCTTCAGTTCCCAATTCTATGATATCGTTCACTTTACACTCCATCTGTACGGGCGACTCTGCGACACGAAATGGTTTTACTATATCAGATTTCAACATGGTAAAACCTGCCTTTTCAAACTCGTTAACCCCTTCGGGATACTCGGTGCTACTTAACGATGCTTGATGAACCATATCAAAACTCACCACATTAATAACCACTTCTCTTGTCTTCAATACGTTTTTAAGCGTATGCTTAACAGTATTATCTTTTACACGACGTGATGGCGAAAAAATCAATATGGGCGGATTTGCGCTAAACACATTAAAAAAGCTAAATGGTGATAAATTAGCACGTCCATCAACATCAACAGTACTCGCAAAAGCAATAGGTCTTGGTGCCACGGCACTTAACAAATAACCATGCAATTTACTGGTTGATAAGGTTTTCGGATCTATTGAAAGCATCAAACTTTTTTAATTTTCAACAAAACTAACAATTTATTTTATTAATAACTTAACAAAATAGATGTGATTAGTTTCACTTAGTCATAAATATTGAATTTTAACTATTTAAAGACTGTCTAAGCAAATGTAACCAATCTAATGTATAACAAAAAACCATTTTACTAACAACTTGGACAATAATATTAACAGATTTGCATTATATTACCAGTTATTTAATTTAAATAATGATTTTTACAAGATACAGTAATACATTGCGTTGGTTAATTATAGTAGCTTCATTTGCTATTGTATCTCTTATTTTATGGAAAACCTATGAGTTTTTTCAGCATTTTAAAGAAGAAGAGCGTACCAAAATGGAAAATTGGTCGTTTGCGCAAACCGATTTTATAAATTCTGAAACCAATGCCAATTTAGATTTAACCCTTAAAATACTGAATAGTAACAAAACCACACCTATGCTGGTTATAAATGAAGATGGTAGCTTAGGCAGTTATAACAATATTAATGATGCTAAAATAACAGATTCTTTATACCTTAAAAAATTAATAGTGAGGTTTAAACAGGAAAACAAACCCATTTCAGTAAAATTAGGAGATAGTATTGTTGGCACCATTTATTATGGGAATTCCGAATTGCTGAACAAACTAAAATACTACCCGCTTGCCTTATTGCTTATTGTATTTCTTTTTGGTGCGGTTATTTTCTTTTTTTACCGAAGTAATAAAAACGCGACCCAAAACAAGCTGTGGTCTGGTATGGCAAAGGAAACAGCACACCAAATAGGCACACCGCTATCTTCTTTAATTGGTTGGGCCGAAATCTTAAAAACCGAAAACACAAACCCCGATTATATTGTTGAAATTGAAAAAGATATTGACAGATTACAAACTATTACCGAACGTTTTAGCAAAATAGGATCCATACCTACTTTGGAGGTCGCCGATATAATAAAAGAAACCATCGATTCTTACGATTATTTAAAGGCCAGATCTTCAAACCTTATTGAATTTGATCTTAAAATACCGGAAGGTGATATTCTAGTAAATTTAAACAAACAACTGTACAGTTGGTGTATTGAAAACCTAGTGAAAAATGCCATTGATGCGATGAAAGGTCGTGGCAAAATTACCATTGAAATTTCCCAATTGGAAAACACTATTATGGTCACTGTAACCGATACTGGCAAAGGGCTCTCTAAAAAAGATTTCAATAGAATATTCGAACCTGGATTTACTACTAAAAAACGTGGTTGGGGATTGGGCTTATCGCTTACCAGACGCATTATTGAAGATTTTCATGATGGTAAAATAAAGGTTTTACAATCTGAAAAAGGCAAAGGAACCACATTTCAAATAACACTTAAACGTGCATAAACTGTAAATTATGGCTGAAAAATTTGTATTTATAAAAGAGGTGTGTTTAAATAATAACTGCCCATTTTGCTACAATAACGATGGTTTATACTTAACCGTTAAACAAAAAACCATTGAAACCAGTTTTTATAAAGCCATCACTCCTGAAATTAAATATGATTTGGCTTGTAAAACATGCAAGAGTACTGTTTATCCTGTAAATTGGACCGATGATATTGAACGTGTTTTTGAATATCACAAAAAGGCGATTACACCAAAAAACCCATCTACACGGCTAAAAAGAGCATCATGGTTGGCTATTTTTTCGGGTATCATACTAGCTATTTGCATTGTGGCCTTTTTAGTTTCTACCAAACTATAATTCCGCTCTAATACGGCTTGCTACTTCTTGGAACTCCTCGGGAGATAATTTGGCTTTTTGAATAAAACGCACATCTTCCATAGTATGCAACGGAATTAAATGCACATGGACATGAGGCACCTCCAATCCAATAACGGTAACACCTATGCGTTTACAGGGAATGGCTTTTTCAATGGCTATGGCTACACGTCTTGAAAACTGCATTAAACCCGTATAAGTAGCTTCATCTAAATCGAAAATCTTATCAACCTCCTTTTTAGGTATACACAACGTATGTCCTTTACTGTTTGGATTAACATCTAAAAATGCTAAGAATTCGTCTGTTTCGGCAATCTTATAGCAAGGGATCTCGCCATTAACTATTTTAGTGAAAATTGAAGCCATAACGTTTTTTGTTGATGTATGAATAACTGTAAATATAAAAGATTCCTGATTAAATCAATCAGGAATCTTTTAAAAAAATGTTTCGAATTAAATTATCTTGAAATTTCGATAATATCAAATTTCATCACGCCATTTGGCACTTGTATTTCGGCTACATCGCCAACCGATTTTCCCAATAGCCCTTTTCCGATAGGCGAATTAACAGATATTTTGCCCGAAGCCAAATCTGCTTCACCATCGGCAACCAATGTATAATTCATTTCCATACCATTGGTTTGGTTTCTTATCTTCACTTTAGATAACACTAATATTTTAGAATTATCTAATTGCGACTCATCAATAATACGCGCACCTGCTAAAGCATCTTCTAATTTAGAAATACGCATTTCTAGCATTCCTTGTGCTTCTTTAGCGGCATCGTACTCGGCATTTTCACTTAAATCTCCCTTATCTCTAGCTTCAGCAATGGCTTTGGATGCTTTAACACGTTCCACATCTTTTAATTGCTTAAGTTCGTCTCTTAATTTTTTTAACCCTTCTGGTGTATAGTATGATACTTTACTCATAACTTCATCGTTTTATTAATAATAAAATGCTGAAACCCACTTCGACTACGCTAAGTACAGGAGTTCAGCATAAAAAAAATCTCGTATATACGAGATTGAATAACAAAAGTACAAAATTTTAGTCAAATATTTATGAATATCTTATAAAGTACTTTACCTCTTACCTTAAATGAAAATAAGAATATTAAGAGGAAATATACAAAATATTTAACTCATTTTGCTTAATGTTGTAAATGAACTCATTTAGAGTTTTTCAATTTGCTAAAAAATTGCTGATTTTAGCTCTGTTTTTGCCTTTTCTTCCTTCCGTAGCGCTGCTATGCAACTCAAAAAAGCCTTTAACAGAACTAAAATTCCCTAATTTTTGCTTAATTTCAAAAACTTTAAATGAGTTCAATTGAAAATTATGATACACTTAAACATGAAGTCCTTTTTATACATAATTTGTTTTTTGTTATTGACAGCTTGTAGCTCTGACAACACCATTACCAAGAATCCTTATTTGCCTAATTACCAATTTAACACCGGTAGCTTAATCAATACCAATTTACCAGAATTTAGCCAATTAAAATTTCCTGGGAATTTTGTTATTCTAAACAGCCCCTACGGTATAAACGGCGTGGTACTATATTACGCTGGTGGTACTAATTACAATGCTTTTGAAATAACAGACCCAAACCATCAAATAAGTACATGTTCAAAACTAAGTGTTGAAGGTATTATTGCAACTTGCAATTGTGATGATGGTAATTCATACGATATACTAAATGGCGATAAAAGAGAAGGCACCACAGGTTCTTACACGTTAATACGCTATAAAGTTGAAGTTGCAGGCTCCATAATTAGAGTTTTTAACTAAAAAGAGGCCAAAAAGTAAACTTTAATATCAGGAGCACAGTCGAAAACCTTATCAGTTAGATTATCAATCATTTCGACTGCGCTCAATGTGACAATTTACTTCTAAATAGACTTTTCAGATTCAACCTCTTTCTAATTAAAATTTGAGATAAAAATTTAAAATTTAAAGGTAACGCCCACTAAAAAGTTGGTAGTTGCTTGCGGGTAGTACACATAGTAACCACCACCATAATCGGCACCATTTGAATTGTATTCTACTCCTGCAATATTATTTATAAGACCATTAACTAAAATAGATTTAAAAACAGCTTTGGTCTTAAATTCGTAACTAGCATTAAAATCCAATATGCTATATGCTTTTAGACTGGAATCTTCATCTTGAATGTTGTTTAACAACTGTTTCCCTACATATTTATTAATAAGAGAGACTTGCATATTTTTTATAGGCATATAATTAATTGCAGTACTCGACACAAAATTAGGTGAATAAGCAATATCGGTTTCACCTAAAGGTGTTCCGTTTAAAAACTGATTTTTGTTTAGGTTTCTATTTCTGCTTACGGTAGCATTAGCTTGTAATGAAATCTGTTTAGAAAACGCAACAACACCGTCTAACTCGACACCAACTCGATAACTTTTACCCGCATTGGCTCTAATGGGGTTTCCGACGTCATCTAAAGCTCCTGTTAACACTAACTGATCGTTATATTGCATAAAGTAAGCATTGGCATTACACTTTATTTTTTCAGCATGATATCTATAACCTAATTCAAAATCATTAAGCTGCTCTGGCCTTACTTCTGTATTGTTTTCAAAATCTGTTCTACTGGGTTCTCTATTCGCTCTAGCATAAGAGGCATATAAGTTATTTGACGCATTCAGGTCAACGCTTATTCCTACTTTAGGATTAAAAAAGTTATAATGTTTATCTATCTCAAATAACGAACGTTTGGAGTCAATTCCCGTTGTTTTATAATCGACATATCTGTATTGTATATCTGCATAAGCACTAACCTTTTCGTTTATTTTATAGGTTGCTTTAGAAAATGCACTAGCGTCCCTTTTTCGTGATTGCCCAAAATAATAACGATAATCGTTTCCAATGCTTGCTGCATATTCTGCCCAAATGATAGTTCCTATATGGTCACCTTCGTATAAATTAAAAGAACCACCTGTAATAATATTTAATCTGTCGTTTTTATAATTTAAACTGGCATTTGCCACATAGAAGTTATTATCTAGTGCTTTTCTACGAATGTAGTCCATACTATCAACGGTATTTCCGTTTACCGTTATAGGATTAAGACCTAAAAATGAAAATTTGGAATCGTCTGAACCATATACATTTGTATAATAATAATTGTCTACATATTCTTCATAAAAGCCATATCCTTTAGTATAATTTAACCCCACATTTAAAGATAATTGGTTGTTAAAACGCTCATTCCAATGTAACTGGTAATGATCTTGTTTGTAATCATCTACTTGATTGTCATAAAACCCAGTCATATTGCCATCATTATCCATGATAGTACCTGCCACATTATAAGTTCTATTTGTGTCTATGGTATATATATCTACACCATACCACGCTTGATATGTTTTTTCATGACCGCCAAAAACAAGCGCTTTAATTAAGGTATTATCGTCTTTATAGGCGCCTTGTAAAAAATATGATTTTAAATCTGAACTGGCTCGGTCTATAAATCCGTCTGATGTAATTTTAGACAAACGTCCAGAAATTTCAACGTGGTCATCTATCAAGCCTGTACTAAACTTTACATGATGCTTTAAACTATTAAAACTACCATAGCTATTAGATATAGAAGCCGATGCATCATCGCTAATAGCATCTGTTAAAATATTAATACTAGCACCAAAAGCGGCAGAACCATTGGTTGATGTTCCAACACCACGTTGTACTTGGATACTTTCTACCGATGATGATAAATCTTGTAAATTCACCCAAAAAGTGCCTAAACTTTCGGCATCATTATAAGGGATTCCATTAATTGTTACGTTGGTAGATTCTCCACCAACACCTCGAATTCTAATGCCACTATATCCTATACCAGCTCCTGCATCACTAGTTGTAACTACTGATGGTAAATAATTTAAAAGCGTTGGAATGTCTTGTCCTAAATTACGCTTTTCCAACTCTTTTTTGGTAATGTTTGAGTGTGTAATAGGCGATGTGGTATTTACACGAACAGCATTGACTAAAACTTCATCTAATTTTTCTGTTTTTGTTGAATCTTGCTGAACTTGATTGTCTTGTGCATTAACACTGATTGATAACACGAATACTGCTAAAAAAAGGGACATGTTTTTAGTTTCGCTGATTTTTTTAAAAAAGTCGAAACTGAATCTCCTTAAAAAGCGATTATAACTTTTTGAAGAAGGTTTAAGAATAGTGGATTTCATTACGATTATGTTTATAATCGAATAAAAAGAGGTAATTATTCTTATGGTTAATAATTATTGTTTTATTGAATCATGCAAAGTAATTACTGTATTTGCTATACTCTGTACTATCAATTAAATCCCTAAACAGCATTACCTGTTCTAGGTTCATTGGGTATGATCTCAGCCTTTAGGTAGTTAAAAGTTGAAAAAGTTGAAAGTTAAAAGTCAAAATTGGTGACTGAAAACTAAAACTGATGACTGCTAACTGAAAAAGCACCCCTTTTTTGAGAACAATGCAAAGGTAATTATCCATTGACAATTATCGATTATCCATTGACAATTATTTTTAATCGACGTCTGGTTTTTGCCTATTTACCTTTTTATCAGATAGTTTACGTTTACTTTTTAGCCGTTTCTTTATAACGGCTCTTGGTATTTTTGTTGGGATTCGCTTCTTTGGAATTATTAAAGCTCTATTTACTAAATCTAAAAAACGTTTAATAACTAGTTCTTTGTTTTTGTGCTGACTTCTACTTTCATCACATTGTAGGATTAAAACACCTTCTTTTGTTAATCTGTTTTGAAGTTTATTTGTGAGCCGTTCTTTTAATTCCTCGCTAAAAACCGAGGATTCAAACAAATTGAAAACAAGTTCAACCTTTGATGATACTTTATTAACGTGTTGGCCACCAGCACCCGAACTTCTTACGGCTTTAAAAGTCAATTCTTGTAACAAGGCATCTTCGTTAATCATTCTTTTAAACTTGATGTGCAGGTTTTAATAAATCGTTTACTGTTTTTACGGGGTTGAAAGTCGATAGTGGAATTTCAACAAAAATAGAATTCCAATATGCCATACTGCCATTCCACAATCCAGGGAGTTCTAAGGCTTTAATATCTACACCGTTTAGAGATTTCAGGGTTATAAAAGCAGCATCTGGATCTACATATTTAGTTAAATCGAATTTGTTTCCTTTATAGTCTTTCACAGCGCAAACCAAATCTGTTGGATTGAAATGCGTTGCATTATCTACAATATTTTTTTGAGATTGATTTTCAATATCAATTTGGGCAAACTCTACTATTTGCAAAGAAACAGCCCCATTACTGTCCTTCACCCAGAAAGGACCACCTCCTGGTTCTCCTTCATTTTTAACCATCCCACAGACTCTAATTGGTCTGTTAAGTTTATGGCGCAAGTAGTCTCTTTTTTCTTTTAGAGTGTACATGTTATAAGCTTCTTCTAGCTCTACATTAATTCGGTTAATTACAAATAATTCGATGTTATTAACTTCATCTTCCGAAATCTCATCATCTTCCAATTTATTTAAATACTTAAAAGTTTGGGTTTGTATTTGCAGAAGGATGCCTGCCAACATTTTTTTATAATTAGAAACCTCTATGTTTTGTTCTAAAACAACAATGTTGTCGATGTTTTTAATGAAAATAAAATCAAAATCGAGCGCATTAAGATTTTCTATTAAAGCGCCATGGCCCGATGGCCTGAACAGCAGTTTATCGTCTTCTGTTCTGTAAAGTTTATCACTGGATGTTATAGCAATCGTATCAGTAGATTTGTTTTGATACGAGAATGATACATTGAATTTAGTATTGGTTTCTGTTTCAAGAGGCTCTTTAACCAGTTTCAATTCCTTTTCAAACATCGCTTTATGCACTTCAGAAATTGTAAAGTGTAAATTCGCTTGGTTATTTGATGAAGCATACATGGTAGCTTCAATTAAATGTTCTTTAAACGCCGTTGAAACATCATTCTTATATTTATGAAACGGCAACAGGCCTTTGGGATAAAAACTGTAATTTAATTGGTTGGCATCTAACATTGTTTTTACAAACAAAACATAGTGTTCACCCAATAGTAATGCATCTATATTAGAATTTGCTTGATGCATTTTCTCTTTAGCAATTTCATAAAAAGGAAGTTTTTCTAACCCTTTTATAAATACCGAAATGGCATTATTTTTTTTTGAATAGGCTTCTATGCTTTGTTGCGCTGTACTAAACTCATTTAAAAACTGAAACAAGAATTTGAACATGCGCGTAGCAGCACCAGAAGCTGGTACAAACTTGACAATAGACAATTGGTTACGGTTGTTTTCGAACCTATCTATATAGCCTTGTTGCTTTTCTGCATCAATTCTTAAAATGCCATTTCCTATGGTAGCTGCTTCAACTAAATCAGAATAAATCATACCAGATTTAATAATCTTTATTTGGTTGTTCACTTTCTCAACCGTTAGTCCGTGATTTATTATTTGTTGTATATCTTTATCTGAAAACATTATTTGTGCTTCTTTAATAAGGTGTCTATGTGTTTAACAGCAGTTTCTAAACGTTCCTTCATATTTCCCTTAAGCAACACATAAGGGCGCTTATTTACTATCAATGCGTCTTCAAACGCTTTAAACATCTCAGTCCTCTCTTCTGGTTTGTCTCTTAAATCGTCACCTTCCCAAGGGGTGTCAATATAAGTTAAAAAATATAAATCGTAGGTATTTTGCAAAGCATATTTTTCAAGAATTGGATCGCAATAACCTAAATAATACGCTTCGGAATACACTTTAGTTTCTAACAAATCGGTATCGCAAATTAAAACAGTATCGGTTTTTTTGGCTAATTTATTCTCTAACTTAATTTGTCCTTTAGCAATAGGCAATAAATCATCTGGCTCACAGGTTTTACGTTCGTTATTCCATTTATTTTGAAGATACTCACGTGCGTATTCGGGCACCCAAACCGAATTGTAATATCTTGCCAATTGCCCAGACAGGGTTGTTTTTCCAGTAGATTCTGGTCCAAATAACACTACTTTGATGCAGTTTGAAGGTTCTTGTCGATACTTTTCTTCCATAAAAAATAAGCTTGAATCGCTAAAATTGTAAAAATAAGATATTGAAACGAAAGCATTCCCCAACCTCTATAGGCATAAAGCGGAATGCTAATAATATCTGCTATAATCCAAAGGGTCCAACTTTCAATTTTCTTTTTAGCCATATACCACATTGCCGTAAAAAACATGCCTGAAGTAAGCATATCAACATAGTTAGAGATTGTTATTTCTCCACCAAAAATTCTATAAACCAAATATGTAAAACCAATGGTTAAAACAAACAACCCAAGCCCAATCATTTTTTCATTGGTATTTGTTCTTGAAATTTTAACTACTTTCTCATTATTTATAGTTCTTGACCAATTCCACCAGCCATAAACGCTCATTATGGAAAAGTAAAGATTCATCATCATATCACCATACAGTTTATCTTTTAACAAAAGATAGACAGAAATGATTGTTGCAACTAATCCTGTAGGGTACACTAAAATATTTTCTTTTTTAGCGTACCAAACGCTTGCTATACCTGTAACTAAAACAATAGCTTCTAAAATAACGACAAAGGTATCTTTATCTTTATATGTGTTTAAGAAAAAATCAAAAAACTGATTCATTTTAGTATCTATTTGGTGTTACTCGATAATCGAGATTTGAATACTCCTAGGCTTGCCTCAAATTTTTAATCTTCTTCCTATAAATGCTTCATGGGCTTGCCCTAGGTAGTTGACTATTATCAATTAATTGAGGCCCTAAATATACTTTGTTTTCTTCCAAGAGAAAAATATACATTTCTTTCCAAAGAACTATTATTATGAACTTATTTAAACTTTTTATAATTGGCTAAAAAATTGTGTCCAATATGGATGACTTATTAAACGCAAAAAAAATCAAAATTTCATAACCAAACTTTTTAATATATGGTTAAAAACAAATACTTACACCTTTATTTTAAATATATTATCTTATAGATTTTAGAAGGCATAACAGGATAGAGCAGGACAGCCTCTTTAAATGGAAAGTCTACATTTGTTTATAAGCAATTAACTAAAACCAAACCATTTTTATGACAAAAAAACTACTTAATAATATGGTACCAAAAAGAGACTTAGTTGCTTATTTAAAAAACAGCCTACTTGTTTTGGCTTTTATACTAACAACAACACCTGTTATAGCTCAAAAGCAAATGGAGAACTTAGATCGTGGTGTATTGGCTGTACGTTCTTCTTCCAATCAAGTATTGGTAAGTTGGCGTATTTTGGGTTCAGAATTCACAAATGCTTCTTACAACGTTTACAGAGGCACGACGCTATTAAATACCACACCAATAACTGGTGCAAGTAACTATGTAGATAATACATCTACCAATGGTACCTATAGTGTGTCTGCCATTATAGACGGTGTTGAACAAGAAGTTTCCCAACCAGTTGATGTTTGGAACAACATCTATAAAAAAATACCTATAAATGCTCCTGCAAGAGGAACAACCCCTGACAATGTAAGCTATACCTATGAAGCCAATGATGCTTCTGTTGGAGATTTAGATGGCGATGGCGAATACGAAATCATTTTAAAATGGATGCCCACCAATTCTAAGGACAATGCACATAGTGGCTACACAGGTAACACCATTTTACAAGGATTGAAAATGGATGGCACTGTTTTATGGACTATAAATTTAGGTAAAAACATACGTTCGGGTGCCCATTACACGCAATTTATGGTGTACGATTTAGATGGCGATGGAAAAGCTGAAATTGCTTGCAAAACAGCCGATGGAACCACTGATGGTATTGGGGCGGTCTTAGGCGATGCCAATGCCGATTATCGCAATACTAGTGGTTATATTTTATCCGGTCCTGAGTATTTAAGCCTTTTTGATGGAGAAACCGGAGCTTTTATTACCACACAAAACTACATACCTGCTAGAGGCAACGTATCTAGTTGGGGTGATAATTACGGAAATAGAGTCGATCGGTTTTTAGCATGTGTGGCTTATCTTGATGGTGCAAGACCTAGTTTGGTTTTTGCCAGGGGCTATTATACACGTGTGGTGCTGGCAGCTTTTGATTACAGAGATGGCCAATTAATAAATCGTTGGATATTTGACACCAATGATGGAGGTGGTAAAGAAGCCGTTTATGGTCAAGGAAACCATAGCATAACTGTAGGCGACGTAGATGGTGATGGAAAAGACGAAATTCAATATGGATCTGCCGCCATAGATGATGATGGTACTGTTTTGTATTCTACAGGTTTTGGACATGGAGATGCCAGTCATTTAGGGGATTTTGATCCTTCTCGTGATGGTTTGGAATATTTTATGGTTCATGAAGAAGCAAATAGACCCGAAGTACCACAAATAGATTACAGGGACCCTAAAACAGGTGACGTATTTTGGAGCGTTCCAGGCAGTGGAGATATAGGCAGAGGTGTTATAGCAGATATTGACCCCAATCATTTGGGAGCCGAAATGTGGGCATCAAATGGTTCGGGAATACACAACCTTAACGGTACTGTCATTTCAACAACATATCCAACAACGGCAGGCTCTGGATCCACTTTCAACATGCTTGCTTGGTATGACGGTGACTTATTAAGAGAACTAGTGGATAGAACAGTTATTACCAAGTGGAATGCAACAACAGGTAGCACAGACCGAATTTTAACAGCTTACAATTATGATAATGTTTCTGTTGAAAGCAACAATAGTACTAAATCCAATCCGTGTTTAATTGCTGATATATTAGGCGATTGGCGAGAAGAAATCATTTGGAGAAAATCGGATAATACAGAACTGGTTGTTTTTTCAACACCCAATCCAACAACCAAACGTATTTTTACCTTAATGCACGACCCTGTATACCGTACCAGTATTGCTTGGCAAAACGTAGGTTACAATCAACCTGCACATACAGGTTTCTATTTAGGAGTTGGTATGCCAACACCCACTGTTCCTAATATTTATTTAGCTAATAACACGCTTTCTATTGAAGATAGCGGTACAAAAAACAGTTCGTCAATAAAAATATATCCAAATCCAACCACTGGTAAATTATATATTTCCAAAGTATATAGTGGCACTATCGAAGTGTATGATAGTATGGGTAAATCTTTAATTAAAAAAAGTTCCAATACGATTAATAGCATAGACTTAAGCACCTATCCCAAAGGTTTGTATTTAGTAAAAATAACACAAGAAACCGGGGTAAAGGTATTTAAAACTATATTAAAATAACTTTTCGGATTGAACTCAAACAACATGTTGTAAATGAAACAGAAATCACTAATAACTGAATTACAAACACCTTGCACTCCTAAAAAAGATCATTTTTATTTTTGGAGAATGACCTTTCTTTATCTTGTTTTCACGCTTATATTTTTGCCTGTAATGGCTCAAAAACAAATGGAAGATTTAGATAGAAGTGTGTTGGCCGTTAGAAAAAACAGCAACGAGGTTTTAGTAAGTTGGCGCATTTTTGCTTCAGAGTTTGAAAATACTTCATATAATGTATATAGAGGCACAACACTATTAAATAAAACTCCCATTACAGGTGCCAGCAACTTTACTGACTCTATAACCACAAACGAAACATATAGTGTATCGGTCATTATAAATGGTATAGAGCAAAAAATGTCAGAACCAAAAAACGTTTGGAACACTATCTACAAAACAATCCCTATTTCTGCTCCTGAGGGAGGAACATCGCCAGACGGTAGAGATTATATTTATGAAGCCAATGACGCTTCTGTTGGCGATTTAGATGGTGATGGTGAATACGAACTGGTACTAAAATGGATGCCTTCAAATTCACACGATAATTCCCATAGAGGCTATACAGGAAACACCATTTTACAAGGATTAAAACTGGATGGCACTGTGTTATGGACCATAGATTTAGGCAAAAACATCCGCTCGGGCGCACACTATACACAATTTTTAGTTTATGATTTTGACGGTGATGGAAAAGCAGAAATAGCATGCAAAACTGCTGATGGTACTGTTGATGGAGCAGGAACTGTTTTAGGTGATCCCACGGCAGACTTTAGAACTCCTAATGGTTACATCTTATCAGGCCCCGAATATTTGAGTCTTTTTTCTGGTGAAACCGGAACTTTTATAACAACACAAGATTATATTCCTGCAAGAGGAAACATCTCCGATTGGGGTGATAGTTACGGAAATAGGGTAGATCGGTTTTTAGCATGTGTAGCATATCTCGACGGAAAACGTCCTAGTTTAGTATTCGCTAGAGGTTATTACACACGTACCGTCTTAGCCGCTTTTGACTATAGAGATGGTAAACTAACAAATCGATGGGTATTCGACACCAATAAAAAAGGCAACGAAGCGTATTTTGGGCAAGGGAACCACAGCATCACTGTTGGAGACGTTGATGGTGATGGGAAAGATGAAATACAATATGGATCTTGTGCTATTGATGATGATGGCACAGGCCTATATTCCACAGGTTTTGGACATGGTGATGCGAGTCATTTAGGAGATTTCGACCCTACTCGTGAAGGTTTGGAATATTTTATGACGCATGAAGTAGCCAATGGCAAAAATATTCCCGCTATAGACTATAGAGACCCCAAAACAGGTGAGGTATTATGGAGTGTTGCAGGAAAAGGCGATTTTGGAAGAGGCGTTACAGCCGATATTGACCCTAACCATACGGGTACTGAAAGTTGGGCATCTAACGGCTCTGGAGTGCATAATGCTAAAGGCGAAGTCATCTCTACAACATACCCTTCAACTGGTAGAAGAGGCGCTAGTTTTAACATGTTTGCATGGTGGGATGGCGATTTACTACGTGAAATAGTAGATAAGACAGTCATTACAAAATGGAATCCCAATAGTAAAAGTTCAGAGATTCTGCTTACAGCTTATAATTATGATGACATGAGCTTAAAAAGCAATAATGGTACAAAATCCAATCCCTGTTTAATTGCCGATATATTGGGAGATTGGAGAGAAGAGATTATCTGGCGAAATTCAAAAAACACCGAATTAGTTATATTTTCAACACCATATAGCACCACGGAGCGTATTTTTACCTTGATGCACGATCCGCTATATCGCACCAGTATTGCATGGCAAAATGTAGGGTATAACCAACCTGCACATACGGGTTTCTATTTAGGACATGGCATGACAACACCTAAAATTCCCTATATTTATTTAGCTAAAAAGACAATGAAGTCTCAGTAAAAAAATAGTATCATCACAAACAACATATCAGTATGTCAACAAAATTCTGGTGCATCTTATTTTCAATATTTGCGTTCTTTCAATGTGACAATCAACCTGAAAAATTAAATCTTGAGGGGCATTGGTCATACAAATTAGACCCTAATAATATAGGCTTAATAGAACATTGGCAAACACTTAAATTTGAAGACAGTATTAAATTACCTGCTTCATTAAGAGATAAAGGTATTGGCTACAACCCAACACTAAAAACAGAATGGACAGGAAGTATTTACGATAGCACTTGGTATTTTAATCCTGCCATGAAAAAATACAGGAAAAAAGATAGCTTAAAATTTCCATTTTGGTTGACTCCAAACAAACGTTATGTTGGTGCTGTATGGTATCAAAAAGAGATTTTAATTCCAGAGAATTGGACAAATAAAAGCCTTGCCTTGTCATTAGAAAGACCCCATTGGCAAACACAAGTTTGGATAGATACTATTTATGTAGGAAAACAAAATAGTTTATCTGTTCCTCACAATTTTACAATTCAAAAAAGAATAAAACCAGGGAAACACCTCTTAACCATTCGCTTAGATAATGCCATTAGAGATTTAGATGTTGGCATCAATTCACATAGTATTTCAGACCATACACAAGGGAACTGGAACGGCATTATTGGTAATATGATATTGTCTCCAAAATATGAATATAGCATTAATCAAATTAAGATAACTCCCAATATTTCCAATAAATCTATTGAAGCAAAAATAATTCTGAATAAAAAACAAAATGCAACATTGCATGCTGAAATTAAAATAAACGGATTAAACCATGAGCATATTTTAAACACATCAACGTTTAAATTTGATAATGCTTCAAGCGAATTAATTGCAACTATTCCCATGGGTAATCATTTCAAAACATGGAACGAATTTACACCAAATATTTATGAAATAGTAATCAGTTTAAAAAAGAATGAAAGCATTCTAGATACCAAAAAAGAAGTTTTTGGAATGCGAGAGTTTAAAATTGAAGGCAAACATTTTAAAATAAATAACAGTCCTATTTCTCTAAGAGGAACCACTGAATGTAGCGTATTTCCATTAACTGGATATCCACCAACCGATGAAGCATCATGGGCGCGAATTTTTAGAATATGTAAATCGTTTGGATTAAACCACATGCGTTTTCATTCATATTGTCCACCGGGATCTGCTTTTTTAGCTGCCGATAAAGCAGGCATCTATTTACAAATTGAAGGGCCTAGTTGGGCAAAATACTCGGTTGATTTAGGAAATGGAAAACCAATTGATAATTATTTAATGGAAGAAACCAAAAGGATTATCGATACTTATGGAAATCACCCATCGTTCTGTATGATGGCCTACGGAAACGAACCTTCTGGAGATTATGTACCCTATTTAGAAAATTGGGTAAGTCATTTTAAAGCCTACGACCCACAACGAGTTTTCACTGGAGCATCTACCGGTAGAAGTTGGTCTATTATTGAAAATAGCGATTTTATTGTAAGGTCACCTCCTAGAGGACTGGAGTGGAAAGACACGCAACCTGAAAGCATGTTCGACTACAGAAACAAAACTGAAAACCAAGATAGACCTTATGTAACCTTCGAAATGGGGCAATGGTGTGCATATCCTAATTTTGATGAAATTAAAAAATACACAGGCGCTTTAAAAGCTAAGAATTTTGAATTGTTTCAAGAAGATTTAAAAGATCATCATATGGCAGACCAAGCACACGATTTTTTAATGGCTTCTGGAAAATTACAAGCATCTTGTTACAAACAAGAAATTGAAGCGACACTTAGAACGCCCAATTTAGCAGGATTTCAATTATTAAGTTTAAACGATTTTTCAGGACAAGGAACAGCTCTTGTTGGTGTTTTAGATGCCTTTTGGGATGAAAAAGGATATATTTCGGCAGATGAATTTAAATCATTTTGTAACGATGTTGTACCTCTAATAAGACTCCCAAAATATACATTTTACAATAATGAAACCTTAACTGCCCAAGTTGAAGTAGCAAACTTTAGTGGGTATCATTTAGAAAATACTCATTCCAAATGGGAACTGGTTAATGACCAAAACGACGTTGTTCAATCTGGAAATTTTAAAAATAAAAGTATACCATTAGGAAAAGGCAACACATTAGGCGCTATTAATATTCCTCTAAACTTTATTAGTAAAGCATCAAAATTCACACTAAAAGTTTCGATTGGAAATTACACCAACAGTTGGAATATTTGGGTATACCCTAAAACACTTTATCATATAGATACTTCAAATGTTCATATCACCAAAACCTTAGATTCTAAAACAAAACAAGTTTTAAACCAAGGAGGAAACGTATTATTATTAACAGCTGGAAAAGTTGAGAATGGCAAAGACATTGTTCAATATCAGACACCTGTTTTTTGGAATACCTCTTGGTTTAAAATGAGGCCACCGCATACAACAGGTATTCTTATAAAAAATGAACACCCTATATTTAATGATTTTCCAACCGATTATTATGCCGATTTACAATGGTGGGAAATAGGAAACAGACAACAAATCATGAATCTTGAAAATTTCCCGGCAAGTTTCAGACCCATTATCCAACCTATTGATACCTGGTTTTTAAACCGAAGATTAGCTATGCTTTTTGAGGCTAAAGTTAATAACGGAAAACTAATGGTTTGCAGTATAAATCTAGATGCCATTGATGATACTAAACCCGTTTCAAAACAACTTTATCATAGTATTTTAAAGTATTTAACTTCAGACAATTTCAATCCTAATGATGCAATTTCATTAGATATTGTTTCAGAATTGTTTGAACAGAAAGAACGCAAAGTATGGAATTCATATGTTTCAGAAAACCCATAATTTTAGATTAAACAGCGATGGATTCAATGGGGATAATGGAAATATTTTGAAAACATCAATCTTTATTTTAAAGCATCAAAAAACGCTTCATCTTCTTCAAAAGCAGTGCCTATAACTACCATATCGGCACCAGAGTCATAGGCATACGCTAGTTGTTGTTTATTTCTAATACCGCCGCCAACAATTAATGGTATTTGCAGTTCTTGTTTAACCGACTTAATAATTGCTGAAGATACTGGATTTTTAGCACCGCTGCCCGCTTCCAAATAGATCATTTTCATTCCCAGCAACTCCCCTGCTTTGGCGGTATCAATTATATTTTGAATAGCTGTTTTGGCTATTGGTAGTGTCCCTGTAACCCTTTGTACCGCTGTTTTTTTACCGTTTTCAACAAGTATATAACCTGTTGATATAACCTCTAATTTTGTCTTTCGAAGTTTTGAAATCGACTCCACTTGCTTTCCTATTAAATAATCAGGGTTTCTACCGGAAATCAAACTTAAAAACAACAAACCATCGGCATGGTTTGTAATTTGAGTAACATCTCCCGGAAATAATATGACAGGAAGCTTCGTTTGCTTTTTTATTTCGGCAACTAAAATATGGGTAACGCCTTCTTCAACCGTACTACCTCCAACAAAAATATGGGTTACTATAGAAGCATTAACTTTACCTAGAAAAAATTTAGTATTTTCAATGGAGAACTTATCGGGGTCTATTAAAACAGCTAAAAGTTTCTCTTTAGTAGCAATCGATTTTAATATGCTTTGGTATATGTTTTTTATTTCTGCCACGAATACACAAATATGATCTTAAAATGGTCTGTTCTATTTAATGACATATGCACAAGTAAAACCTTCAAACTCTAAAAATTGGACTTGGTAGCGGTATTTTTTGTCTTCATAATCAATCCAAGCAATGGTTTCATAGTCATTATCAGATACTGGAATTACCAAACAATGTTTTTTAAAGCTCAAACCCGGGGTTGCAAACAGTTTGTACAACGATTCTTTTATACACCAAATAACAGTTAGTTTATTAACATAATCTGCTGCATGTCCATTAAGATAGCTAAACTCATAATCAATAAATTTATGAGCAATCACGCTAATTTTATTGCGTTGTTTTTCAATATCAATCCCAATAACATTGTCACTAACTATGACTCCCGAAAAATGAAACGAATGGGTAATGGAAATTTGCTTACCATCTTTTAAATGAGGTTTGCCGTTTCCATCATAAAACAAATCGGCATCTTCATATCCAAATTCGGCCAATAAACAGCGTACACTTAAAAACCCACGCTGGTGCAATTCACTTTTCATACCTAAAACACGCTGTAAACTTTCGGGTTTTAGCTTTACTGATTGCATTAAATCATCAAAAGATTCTGAAATTTTCCAGATTTTAACAACAGTTTGTGAATTAGGAGTAATGGTTTTGTAAAGAGGCATTTAATTTTCTAAAAGTTATTAGTTATCTTTGCACTGCCTAAGGCAGATTAAACATTTTTGTTGAGCAATTTAACTATTTTAATATGATTCCAAAGATGTTTTCTTTTTATAAAACAAAGAAAAAATAAAAAGTTGATATGAGTACAAAAACAATTCCTTATGTAGCCAATAAAGTAAAAGATATTTCGCTTGCAGCTTGGGGACGAAAAGAAATAGAATTAGCTGAAGCCGAAATGCCAGGGCTTATGAGCTTACGTGAAGAGTACGGAAATTTGCAACCACTTAAAGGCGCACGTATTGCAGGATGTTTGCATATGACTATCCAAACAGCAGTTTTAATTGAAACGTTACAAGCTTTAGGCGCTGAGGTTACTTGGAGTTCTTGTAACATTTTCTCTACCCAAGACCAAGCTGCTGCTGCCATTGCTGCTGCAGGAACATCGGTTTATGCTTGGAAAGATATGACCGAAGAAGAATTTGATTGGTGTATTGAACAAACCCTTTTCTTTGGTGAAGACAGACAACCTCTTAACATGATTCTTGATGATGGTGGCGATTTAACCAATATGGTTTTAGACCGTTATCCAGAGTTAGTACCTGGTATTAAAGGATTGAGTGAAGAAACCACCACAGGTGTTCACAGACTATACGAACGCGTTAAAAAAGGAACATTACCAATGCCGGCCATTAATGTAAACGACTCGGTTACAAAAAGTAAATTTGACAACAAATATGGTTGTAAAGAAAGTGCCGTGGATGCCATTCGTCGTGCTACCGACTTAATGCTTGCTGGAAAACGTGTGGTTGTTTGTGGTTATGGCGATGTAGGTAAAGGTACCGCAGCTTCTTTTAAAGGTGCTGGAAGTATCGTAACTGTTACAGAAATTGACCCGATTTGTGCTTTACAAGCGGCTATGGATGGTTTTGAAGTTAAAAAACTAGAAACCGTTGCTCCAAACTCTGATATCATTATAACCACAACTGGGAACAAAGATATTGTGCGTAGTGAACATTTTGAAGCTGTAAAAGACAAAACCATTATTTGTAACATTGGACATTTTGATAATGAAATTGATATGGCTTGGTTAAAGAAAAACCACGGCCACACCAAAAACACTATTAAACCTCAAGTGGACAAATACACTGTTAATGGTAAAGACATTATTATACTTGCAGAAGGCCGTTTAGTAAATTTAGGTTGTGCCACTGGCCATCCAAGTTTTGTAATGAGTAATTCATTTACAAACCAAACCTTGGCTCAAATTGAACTTTGGACCAATAGCGATGCCTACGAAAACAATGTGTATATGTTACCTAAACATCTTGATGAAAAAGTAGCCAAATTGCACTTAGCTAAAATTGGTGTTGAGCTTACTGAGTTAAAACCAGATCAAGCTGAATATATTGGTGTATCGGTTGAAGGTCCTTTTAAACCTGAGTATTATAGATATTAACACGTCATGCTGAACTTGTTTCAGTATCACTAATAAATTAAATCCCAAGCAACGAATTGTTTGGGATTTTTTGTCACTTAAAGACCTGAGTTCAACACAAGGATCAAAATCAAGTTATGTCAATGATACGCTTCGACAGTCTCAGCATGACGTACCAAAGCATAGAGCATTTGTTAGTCTGAGATATCTTTTTATTTTATAAAAAGCAATATAAAATGACGTTAGTTTGTCAGGTTGAGCTTGTCGAAACCGATATTGATTACCAGTAAGTTAAAATACTTCGACAAGCTCAATATGACATAGAACTAGACTTTTTAGACAGCCTCTTTTTAATATCATTTTATAAATTAAAAGAAGCCCCTAAGTTAAGTGTAAACTGGTTGTGTAGTTTTTCGCCAGCATCTAAAACACCGGTATTATATTTTGCAAAAGGCACATTAAACTCTGTAAAAACACCAAAGCCATTTGTAAAAAAGTAACGCATCCCTAAATGGCCACCAAAATTTTTAAGGCTCAGGTTTAAACCTGGGTAGATATCAAAATTCTCATCGACATTAACGACGTTTCCTAAGTTGGCATTAAAACGCCCTTTAACATCAAAACGGTCGCCAAAACTAGCAGAAATATCATCGTTAAGGCCCAAAGCATAAGATGATGATACACCAACCGACATGTTTTCACCCAAACCAAAATCGTAACTAATAGTAATACCAGTAGCATTATTTTGAAGATTGGCTCCTAACTGAATTTTGTTGTCTCCACTACCTATAAAAGCTTGAGAATTACTAAGAGTTACACTAAGAATAGTTACTAATAAAATTATTTTTCGCATGATTTAAGTTTAAATTTTAAGTGGGCAAATATATATAAGTTATTGTAAAAAAACCGTCTTATTTATAAGTTCTTATGGGTTTTTGTAATAGCTTGTTGGTTTTTCCAATCAATCCATTTTTGACCCTTCATACGACGCATGGCGTTATCAAAATTCCGCATAACAACAATATTGTAAATAGCTTTACTGAAATTTTTAGGGTTACGGGCTATGGCACGTAAACTCATAGAAAAACCAGGAGTTATATAGCGCATGTAATGCCAATAACCTTCGGGCATGTACAATACTTCGCCATGGCTTAGTTCGGTTTGGTAACCCCATGCTTTTTTTAGCAAGGGCCATTTTTCAAAATCGGGGTTAGCAAAATCAATATCTTCACGGGTAATTAGTGCATGCGGTACTTTATACAAATATTTGTTCTGGTTTTGGTCGAACAAAATAATTTGTTTTTTGCCTTCAAAATGAAAATGGAAAATATTAGCTAGATCAATATCGTAATGCATAAAGGTGTGTGAGTCGCGTCCACCAAAAAACAGCATCGGGAGGCCTTTCATAAGGCGTAAACCAAAATCGGGAAATGAAAAATCATTTTGCAATAGTGGTATTTCCTTAATGGCATTCCATAAAAAAATACGGTATTTAGTAGGTTCGCTTTTTAACAAATCTATATAGTCCGCTAATTTCATTTTGGTATGTGGCTCGTTAAAGCCATCTTTATAATCAACCGGTCTATCGTCGTATAATGGGACGGTAATCTCACCCCCAACGGTTTTCATATAGTCTAAATTCCACATGTTGTAAGCAGGCCAATGGTCTATAAAACGTTCTATAACCACAGGTTTTTGTGGTTTAAAATAGTGTTTTAAAAAGTCCTCTTTTGTAATTGTTTTTACACGAGGAATATCTTGTAAGTTCAACGACAAGGCTTATTTGATTTAGTATGCCAAAGTTAAGAAAACGTAATGAAACAAGAAATAGTATTTTGAGCATTGCCAAACCCTTCTATTGAGTTAAGTGCAATTGCTAAAGCACTGCATTTTTATTCGTGGTTTAATATTTTATAAATATGAACTCATCAATATAAATATTTCGCTGTATCTTTTTTACTGTTATTGGAAAAAAAGGATGCCGCTTCATTCGCTATTACGGAAGCAGCGAACCATAATAAATTATTCTACAAATTTGGAATTGCACTTACTCTTACCGTCACTAAGCAAAGCTTAGCGATAGCGACAAGGGTAACTAGATTTAAATCTTAAGATTCCTGCTTTCGCAGGAATTAAGTAGCAGGATTAGGAATTACATTATGCACCTCATTAATTTGCTTTAAAATGGAATCACTCAAAGTCACATCAATACTTCCAATATTTTCTTTAAGTTGTTCTAAATTGGTAGCACCAATAATATTACTAGTTACAAAAGGTTGTTGTGTTACAAAAGCTAAGCTCATTTGCGCCAAGGTCATGCCATTATCTTCGGCTATTTTTAAATAATGTTTTGTTGCTTCGGTGCTTTGTTCGCTGCTATAACGTGCAAACCTTGGAAATAATTTTAATCTGGCATTATCGGCAGCTGTTCCTTTTATATATTTACCCGAAAGGACTCCAAATGCCATGGGCGAATAGGCTAGCAAACCTAAATTTTCGCGTATGGATATTTCTGCCATATCACCTTCAAAGCCTCTGTTTATTAACGAATAGGCGTTTTGTATGGTTTTCATTCGTGGTAAACCATGGTTTTTAGATTCTTCTAAATAACGCATCGCTCCCCAAGCTTTTTCATTAGACATACCTGCATGACGAATTTTACCTACTTTAATTTGTTGTTCCAACGCATGTAGTACCTCGTTAAAATTATCTTGCCATGTATCATCAGGGTTGTGTTTGTAATCGCGCGTTCCAAAGGTGTTGGTTTCGCGCTCTGGCCAATGTATTTGATATAAATCGATATAATCGGTTTGTAGGCGTTTCAGCTCCTTATCTATGGCTTCTTTTATGGATTCCGAAGTTATTCCCGTGGTTCTAATATGGGCCGTATAATCGCTCGGGCGGCCCACAATTTTACTTGCCAATACAACTTGGTCTCGGTTTCCTGTTTTTTGTAACCAAGTGCCTATAATTTTACTGGTTGCACCTTGCGTTTCTGGACTTGCTGGCACAGGATACATTTCGGCAGTATCAATAAAATTAACACCTTGTTCTAGGGCATAATCTAATTGGGCATGCCCTTCGGCTTCAGTATTTTGGTTTCCCCAAGTCATGGTGCCTAGGCATATTTTACTAACTTTTATATCGGTTTTTGGTATGGTAGTGTATTTCATTTTTAGATTGTTAGAACGATGCTCTTTTAGGCACTTAGATAGTTAGACTGTTTGTGGTTGAATTTTTTGAATAAGATGTTAAAGATAAAAAACCTTTCAGTTACAAATGAACTGAAAGGTTTAAAAATATGTTAATACCTTTTTAGGCTTTATATTGCGTTAGTGATTGAAGCGGCATCCTTTTTTGCCAATAAAAGCAAAAAAGATATAGCTGAAAGCGCGACCCTTGTGGTAACGCCCAAATATTAATTATCGTTTAACAACCTTGAAAGCTCGTCTAACTTAGGTGTTAAAATAACTTCGATGCGTCGGTTTTTTGCTTTTCCTTCGGGCGTGTCGTTGGTTGCTATTGGTGCAAATTCACCACGACCTGCTGCAGTTAAATTTTCGGGGTTTATAGCTGCGTTCTCTCTTAAAATATTTACGATTGCCGTAGCACGTTTAGTGGATAAATCCCAGTTGCCAACTATTTGACCGTTTCCTTGGTATGGTACATTATCGGTATGACCTTCAATTAAAACAGCTATTTCGGGATTGCTTGCTAAAACGGTGCCTAATTGTTGTACGGCTCTTCTACCTTCGGTGCCTACCGCCCAACTTCCTGAACTAAATAACAATTTGTTCTCCATTGAAACATATACTTTGCCATCGCGTTGTTCTACGGTTAGTCCTTTACCCTCAAAGTCTGTCAACGCTTTAGATATGGCATCTTTTAAAGCGGTCATAGCAGCATCTTTATCTGAAATAACTTTTTCTAATTCTGCTACACGATTCGAGCGGTCTTGCAATTCTTTTTTAAGATTTTCCAATCGTTGGTTTTCATCTGCCAAAGCCTGTTCTTTAGCTTCTAACTGTGCCAATAATTCCCTGTTTTTTTGTGAATTTGATGCGATGGCTGCCGAACTGTTTTTTTCTAAAGCATCGTAAGAAGCTTTTAGCGTTTCTAAATTTGCCTTGGCAGCATTGTAATCGCTTTGCAATTTATCGCGTTCTGAAACCGCTTCTGCATAAGCTGTTTTAAGTTGCTTTAGATTATTTTCGGCAGTTGTTTTTTGGTATAACAACTCTTCGTTTTCATCGAATAATTTTCTATTCTCTTGCTTTAGATTGGCATATTTTGCTTCTAAATCTTTGTAAATTTTAGGAGATACACACGAAGCAGCAACTACTAATGTTAACGTAATTAACGAGATTTTTTTAATCATTTTTAAATTCTTTACGGTTTTTGGTTTAATAAATTTGGGTTTAATTTTCAATTTCCAATAAAATAGGGCAATGGTCACTATGCACAGCGTCTGACAGTATAACGGCTCTTTTTATCTTTTCTTGTATGGTATTTGAAACCATGGCATAATCCAATCGCCAACCTTTATTGTTTGCTCTTGAATTTGCACGGTAACTCCACCAAGTATAATTATCTGGCTCTTTGTTTAAGTGTCTGAAAGAATCCGTGAATCCATTATTAATAAACGCCCCTATCCATTTGCGTTCTGCTGGTAAAAACCCAGAGGTATTGCTCAAACCTTTAGGGTTGTGAATGTCTATTTCTTCATGGCAAATATTGTAATCGCCACAAATAATTAAGTTAGGAATGTCTTTTTTGAGGGTATTTATATAATCTTGAAACATATCCATGTACTCAAATTTATGGTCTAACCTTGCGTCATTAGTTCCCGAAGGCAAATACAAACTCATTACCGAAACACCATCAAAATCGACCCTAAGGTTACGACCTTCAAAATCCATCGAAGCAATTCCTGTGCCATATTCTACATGGTTTGGTTTTATTTTACTTAAAATAGCAACACCACTATAGCCTTTTTTTTGAGCACTAAACCAATAATTATATGCGTAGCCTGCTTCAACAAAATCATCCAAATCCAGTTGCTCTTTTAAAGCTTTAATTTCTTGTAAACAAATGACATCAGGATTGGCATTTTTTAACCAATCTATAAACCCTTTATTTATTGCTGCGCGAATGCCATTTACGTTGTATGAGATTATTTTCATTTTTTTTTATTTTTTATGAGATCCCGACATGAAGTCGGGACAATACACTTTTAAAAGTGTATTGTTTCAGCTAAAATAAATAATGCGTTACTTTTACACTATTATTTTGTGCCACATTTAACGAAATGTATTAACAAAATATTTTAAACTATTTGAAGTTTAAGTATCTAATGAAATTTATAACCTGCCTTTTTTTCTTTTTTGTTGGGCTTTGTGGCTTTTCACAAAATCCAGTTTCTAACTATAGAACTAAAAAAGTTGCTGTAAAAGATAGTGTTGTTATTGATACCATAAGTATTAACCCTAACTATTTTTCAGTTAAAACCAACAACAACGTGGTTATTGATTCTACTTTTTATGAAGTTGATTTTGGAAAAGCCTTTTTAAAATTTATAAAACCTGTTGAAACCGATTCTATCATTATCAATTATTTAAAATACCCCGAGTTTTTAACCAAAACCTACAAACAATTAGACGATGCTATTATTGTTGAAAACACCGATAATCTTCAAAAGCTTTACCAACTTTCGCAATCCAACGATACTAAAAACTACATTCCTTTTGATGGCCTAACAACTTCTGGTAGTATTTCTAGGGGTGTTACGGTTGGCAACAATCAAAACTCGGTTTTAAATAGTGAATTAGACCTTCAAATTTCGGGAAAACTTAGTGATAAAGTGTCCCTGCGAGCCTCTATTCAAGATGCCAATATCCCATTGCAAGAAAGTGGTTATAGCCAGCGATTGGATGAATTCGACCAAGTTTTTATTGAACTGTACAGCGATCGTTGGAATGTGCGTGCAGGCGATATCGATTTACAAAACACCAATTCTTATTTTGCGAGCTTCTCTAAACGTGTTCAAGGTTTATCGGTAAATGCCACTTTAAATCATGAAGAAACCGAAACCAATGTGTTTGCCGCCGGCGCTTTGGTACGTGGACAGTTTACAAGAAGTCAGTTTAAAGCACAAGAAGGTAACCAAGGGCCTTATAAACTACAAGGACAAAATGGCGAGTTGTTTGTGCTTATTGTCTCGGGGAGCGAAACGGTTTATGTTAACGGACTCGTAGCGCAACGTGGTGAAGACAAAGATTATATTATTGATTATAACGCCGGTGAAATTATTTTCAATTCGACCTTTCCTATGACGTCCGAAATGCGGATTACAGTCGATTATCAATACAGCGAACGCAACTATTCGCGTTTAGTGGCATATGGTGGCAGTAACTTTAAAAGCGATAAACTGAATATTGGTATTTCGGTGTATTCTGAAAATGATGCTAAAAATCAACCATTACAACAAAACTTATCTGAAGCCCAAGTACAAATATTAGCGAATGCAGGAGACGATAGAACACAAATGGTAGCACCATCAGAAGTTTTAGAATCTTATAGCGATAACAGAATTTTATACAAAAAAGAACTTATAGATGGTGTTGAAACCTTTGTGTTTTCAAATGATCCAAACGACACCTTATACCGCGTTACGTTTACCCAAGTGGGTGCCAACCAAGGCGATTATATTTTAAAAAGCAACAATGCCATTAACAATATTTATGAGTATAAAGGTTCTTTACAAGGAGATTATGCTCCCATAATTCAATTAATTGCACCAACAAAACTTCAAATAGCCGTAGTAAATGGAAACTATACACCTACTAAAAAAACAGATATAGGTTTTGAAATAGCTGCAAGTAAAAACGATTTAAACTTGTTTTCAACTATAAACGATGCCAATAATGACGGGGTAGCCAGTAAATTTAAAATCTCACAAAACATCACTAAAAATGATAGTTTATGGAGTTTAAAAGTTTTTGCAGATGCCGATTATATTCAGGAAAATTTTAAAACTATTGAACGTTTGTACAATGCCGAATTCAATAGGGATTGGAATTTAAATGATACGTCCGCTAGTACTTCCACCGTCAATTTCGGCAATCAAACCTTGTTTACTTCTGGTATAAGTTTGAATCATCCTGAAAAAGGAAACGCTACCTATCAATTTGAGCATTTAGGCTTTTCTGAAAATTTTAATGGAAACCGCCATGTTTTCAATACGTTTTTAGTGCTTAATAAATTTAGGATTGCATCATATTCTAGCTTTTTAAATGCCAATTCAACCACCAACACCTCAACATTTTTAAGATCATCCAACACCATTGCGTATAGTATGAACAAAAGTTGGTTAGGCACTAAATTAGCTATTGAAGACAATGAGCAAAAAACGGTTTCAACACAAGAATTAACACCTTTAAGTCAGAAATTCAAATCGTACGAAGTATTTTTTGGTGTTGGAGATAGCACAAAAATCTTCACCGAAATTGGTTATAAAAACAGGGCGAATGATAGCATTAGAAACAATCAATTGCAAAAAGTAAATACGTCAAACACCTTTTATTTAGACACACGACTTATTCAAAATACCAATACCAACTTAGCCTTATATGCAAATTACAGAACCTTAAAAAGTGAAGACGAAACCATTGATGACGAGCAATCCATAAATTCCCGCTTGCAGTTCAACCAAAAACTCTTTAAACAATTGGTACAATGGAACACTTTGTTTGAAACCAATTCGGGTACCTTACCACAACAAGATTTTACGTATGTTGAAGTAGAGCCTGGACAAGGCACTTACACGTGGATTGATTACAACGAAAACGGCATTCAAGAATTAGAGGAATTTGAAATAGCCCAATTTCAAGACCAAGGCAAATACATTCGCGTGTTATTACCCAATCGGGTTTATATAAAAACGCATCAAAATAGGCTGAGTCAAACGCTTACTATTAATCTAGCTCAATGGTCAGTTTCCGAAAATAAAACTCAAAAATTCTGGTCGCATTTTTATAACCAAACTAGCTATTTGATAGACAGAAAATTAAAACGGGATGGCAGTAGTTTTAACTTAAACCCTTTTGAAAGTAGTACGGAAAACCAATTAGGGCTTCAATTAAATTTTAGGAACGTCCTGTTTTTTAATCGTGGAAAGCAACATTTCACAACATCTTACACTTACCTTTCAAACAAAACCCGCAACATTTTATCTATTGGATTTGTTGAAAACGGATTGAAAAGCCATCAGTTTAATTTCAACCATAAATTTGCTGAAAGTTGGTTGATAACGCTTCAATCAGATTTCGAAAAAAATGAAAGCTTAAGTCAAAATTTCGCAAGTAAAAATTACCATTTTGATGAAACCCGATTAAACCCAAAATTATCCTATCTATTTAATGATAATTCGCGTTTCGACCTCTTCTACCAATATGCCAGTAAAGAAAATACCATTGGTGGTTTAGAAACTTTAAGACAACAAAAATATGGGACTTCATTTACGTTTTCTAGTAATCAAAAAAATTCTATTATTGGCGAGTTTAACTTTTTCTCCAATAGATTTGATGGCAATGCCAACACACCCGTTTCATATCAAATGTTGGAAGGCTTGCAACCTGGCAAAAACTTTACTTGGAGTGTACTGGCACAAAAAAAACTAACTGACTTCTTAGACCTAAACCTAAGTTATTTTGGCAGAAAAACCGAAACCAGCAAAACCATTCATACAGGAACGGTACAACTGAAAGCTTATTTTTAATCCTGCAAGGTTTCTAAAACCTTGAGAAACCTTGTAGGTATAGAAAACCCTGTAAATATGATTTAACTAATAGCTTTAGACCTACAAGGTTTTAAAAACCTTGCAGGAAAAGCTAAAACCTTGCAGGAAAAGCTAATACATCTATTTTTTCAAAAACCGACATGATTACTTTTACGGCTTCTATATAAAATTCTGGTTGAATGTTCTCGTAATCATCGGTTGGTTTGTGGTAATCTTCATGGTCGTCAACACCAAAATACAAAAATGGAATGCCTTTTTTATGAAAGTTAGCATGATCGGAAGCATAGGTCCAATTGTCTTTCCAATTACCTTCGTCATGACCTGCTAAAAAGTTTATTTTTTTGGAATAGGTATGATTTGTAATGACTTGTTTCAAAGTTTCATTATGAACTGTGCCAACTGTAAACAATTCGTTGGTGTCGCTTCGACTAATCATATCCATATTCAGGTTTACCATAATTTGTTTAAGAGGAATAATTGAATGATTCACAAAGTATTTAGACCCTTGCAATCCCAATTCTTCGGCATCGAAAGCAGCTAAAATAACCGAATGTTTGGGTGGGTTGTTTTTAAAATATTCAACAAAACTAAACAAGGCACTCACTCCTGAAGCATCATCATCTGCACCATTATATATTTGTCCATTCTTAATACCTTCATGGTCGTAATGCGCACTAATAACAATATATTTCTCTGGATATAAAGATCCTTTTATTAATCCTAAAACATTAACGCCATTATAATGCTTTCCTTCATGAGAAAATGAAAAAGGTTGCCCATAACGTTTTCCTAACGGTAAAACATGACCAGCAGAAAACTGATTGATAATGTATTTTTCGGCTTTTTCCCCACCTTTTGTTCCTGTTCTTCGTCCTTCAAAAGCATCAGATGACAGGGCTTTAATATGTTGAAGGAGCATAGATTCGTCAAACAAGGATGTTTTGGAATTATTAGGATGCATCGTCTGTGCATAACACGTTGTGTTCAAAAAATATCCCAACACAAAAAGGCAAAGCGTTTTTTTCATTCTTATGAATTAAGTAACCAAATCTAAATAAAAAACCCAAGCAAAAGCCTGGGTCTTATAAATTATCGATGAAAGGAGATTATTATGATAAACTCGCTTTCATTAATTCTCTGTTCATTCGAGCAATGTTTTCTAATGAAATGCCTTTTGGACATTCAATTTCACAAGCACCTGTATTGGTACAGTTTCCAAATCCTTCCAAATCCATTTGCGCTACCATGTTACGAACACGATCTGCAGCTTCTATTTGTCCTTGAGGCAATAACGCATATTGCGATACTTTAGCTCCAACAAATAACATAGCAGATGAGTTTTTACACGTAGCAACACATGCACCACAACCTATACAAGTTGCTGCATCCATAGCTTCATCGGCAGCGTGTTTAGAAATTGGAATCGAATTCGCATCTTGTGTATTTCCTGAAGTATTAACAGAAATATAGCCGCCTGCTTGTTGAATGCGTTCAAAAGATGTTCTATCGACCACTAAATCTTTAATCACAGGGAATGCAGTTGCTCTAAATGGTTCGATAGTAATCGTATCGCCATCTTTAAACATACGCATGTGTAATTGACAAGTTGTTACGCCTCTATCTGGACCATGGGCTTCACCGTTTATATACATAGAACACATACCGCAAATACCTTCGCGACAATCGTGATCGAAAGCCACAGGCTCTTCTCCAGTATTTACTAATTGTTCATTCAAAACATCCATCATTTCTAAAAAAGACATATGCTCTGAAATATCAGTTACTTTATAATCGACCATTTGACCCTTTGCTTTCGAGTCTTTTTGTCTCCAAATTTTAAGTGTTAGATTCATTTTATAGTTTATTAGCCAAAAGTCAAAAGGGAATAGTAAAAACTACTTGTCAATTGATTTTATAAAGGCATTTAACATTTTACTTTCTTCAGTTATTAAATCTTGAATTTTATTAAAACTTTCTGTTGAAATAAAATTTAATTCTTTTGCTATTATAATTTGAGTTTCCAATTCTAATAAAGACCCTCTTGAATATCTTAAGAATTGCAAATAATTCTTAGTATAATTTCGCCCCCAGCCTTCTGCAATATTAGATGGAATTGAAATTGAAGATCGTTTAATTTGGCTTTGCAATCCGAATATTTCATCGTTTGGAATTTCTTTACATAAAAAATATACTTCCTTTACGATTTCAATTCCTTTTTGCCAAATCAATAAATCTTTATATGTTTTAATTTCACTCATCTAATGGCTATTGCCTAGTCACTAAATTACTTATAAGAACGTTGTTTTAGTTCAATATCTTTAAATTCTAATATTTCTTTATGTAAAACCGCATCGGCTGGTTCTCCTTTGTATTCCCAAGCAGCTACGTAAGCGTAATCTTTATCATTACGTTTTGCTTCACCTTTTTGTTCGCCGTCTAATTCAACGGACTCTTCTCTAAAGTGACCTCCACAAGATTCGTTTCTATTAAGTGCATCTTTTGCAAATAACTCACCTAACTCAAGAAAATCTGCTACACGACCTGCTTTTTCTAATTCTGGATTCATTTCGTTAGCAGAACCTGGTACTTTAACGTTTTTCCAGAAGTCTTCACGCAATGCTTTTATTTCTACCATGGCTTCTTTTAAACCTTGTTCGTTACGAGACATGCCGCATTTATCCCACATGATTTTACCTAATTTTTTGTGGTAATAATCTACTGAATGTGTTCCTTTATTATTGATGAAGAAATTGATTCTATCTGTTACTTCTTTTTCAGCTTCATCAAACTCTGGCGTATTGGTTGGAATTTTACCTGTTCTAATTTCATTAGAAAGATAATCGCCAATAGTATAAGGCAATACAAAATAACCATCTGCCAATCCTTGCATCAACGCCGAAGCTCCTAGTCTATTTGCTCCGTGGTCTGAGAAGTTAGCTTCACCAATACAATATAAACCATCAACCGAAGTCATTAAGTTATAATCAACCCAAATTCCTCCCATGGTGTAGTGTGTTGCAGGGTAAATCATCATAGGTGTTTTGTATGGATCTTCATCTACAATTTTCTCATACATTTGGAATAAGTTGCCGTATTTCTCTTCTACAATTGCTTGACCTAATTCGTATATTTTAGCATCCGATGGATTTTCTATATTCTGAATTTTAGCTTGTGTTTTTCCATAACGTGTAATTGCTGAAGCAAAATCTAAAAACACCGCTTCACCGGTAGCGTTCACTCCAAAACCAGCATCACAACGTTCTTTAGCGGCACGAGAAGCCACATCACGAGGTACTAAATTACCAAACGCTGGGTAACGACGCTCCAAGAAATAATCTCTGTTTTCTTCAGCGATATCGGTTGGTTTTATTTTGCGTTGTTGTAGTGCTTTAGCGTCTTCAATGTTCTTTGGTACCCAAATACGTCCGTCGTTACGCAACGACTCAGACATCAAGGTTAATTTAGATTGATAATCACCAGAACGCGGAATACATGTTGGGTGAATTTGAGTAAAGCAAGGATTTGCGAAATACGCCCCTTTTTTATGAATTTTCCAAGCAGCAGTAGCGTTACTTCCCATAGCATTGGTTGACAAGAAATATACATTTCCGTAACCACCAGAAGCAATAACCACAGCATGCGCGGAATGACGTTCTATTTCACCTGTAATTAAATTACGAGCAATAATACCTCGTGCCTTCCCATCAACTTTAACAACATCAAGCATTTCGTGACGGTTGAACATTTCAATTTTACCACGTGCAATTTGACGGTTCATTGCTGAATAAGCCCCTAATAATAATTGCTGACCTGTTTGTCCTTTAGCATAAAAAGTTCTTGAAACCAAAACACCTCCAAACGAACGGTTGTCCAACAATCCACCATAATCGCGGGCAAAAGGAACTCCTTGTGCCACACACTGGTCGATAATATTAGCAGAAACCTCAGCTAAACGGTATACGTTAGCTTCACGGGAACGGTAATCGCCTCCCTTTACAGTATCGTAAAACAACCTATACGTTGAATCACCATCACCTTGGTAATTTTTGGCAGCATTAATCCCTCCTTGCGCCGCAATAGAGTGTGCTCTACGAGGTGAATCTTGATAAGCAAATGCTTTTACATTATAACCTAACTCTGCCAAAGTAGCCGCAGCAGAACCTCCTGCTAATCCTGTTCCAACAACGATAACATCAATGTGACGTTTATTAGCCGGATTTACTAAATTGATATGATTTTTATAATCTGTCCATTTATCTTGAATTGGACCATGTGGTATTTTTGAATCTAATGCCATATATCTGAGATTAATGGTGATTTAAATGATGAAATAGCGCAATAACTATAAATCCTAAAGGAATTATAATTGAATATGCCTTTCCTATGTTTTGTAATGTTTTCTTTCTTCCAGCAGTTGCCCCCATAGATTGAAAAGCCGATGTAAAACCATGCAACAAGTGCAATGCTAAAAACACAAACGCTATTACATAAGCGCCTACTCTAATTGGGCTTACAAACTTATGTGTAAGTTCTTCATAATAACGGTAACCTTCAACACCTTCATGCATTCCAGACCAATCGCCTTGTATGAATTTTGTGTTAATTTCTGGAAACCAAAAATCGATAAAATGTAAAATGATAAATGCTAAAATAGCAACACCACTATAAATCATGTTTCTGC
Organism: Mariniflexile sp. HMF6888; assembly: GCF_044335535.1. Taxonomy (NCBI): domain Bacteria; kingdom Pseudomonadati; phylum Bacteroidota; class Flavobacteriia; order Flavobacteriales; family Flavobacteriaceae; genus Mariniflexile; species Mariniflexile sp. HMF6888. The sequence goes on from NZ_JBIQVZ010000001.1 coordinate 1,090,866, forward strand.
TCATCCAGGTAGAATTTGCAGCACCGTTGTTTTTTACATAAGCAATATTTCTTGCTTTTTTGTTCTTTATTTCTAAAATAAAGCCCATAACAAAGTGAAAAACCACTCCAAAAATCAACACAGGCTGTAGTGCAAATTGAACTAACCAATTAGTCCCCATAAAGTGAGAGACCTCGTTAAAAAGGTCGGCACTAAAAACTGATAAAAGGTTAATTGTAAAATGTTGAAGTAAGAAAAACATGAGGAAAAAAGCTGAAAGCGCCATGGCTACTTTTCTTCCGATTGAAGATTTAAAAAATCCGCTCATTATTTAATTTATTAAGTATAGTTTACAAATGTAATTTACAATAAATTCATAGGCAAAAAGTTGAGCTGTAAAATTCTAATTTAGAACAATTATAAGTAATAATACTTAGTTTTTAAAAACGTTTTTAGAATTGCTATTTTTAAACACAAAAAAAGACAATAAAACAAAAATATTTTATTGTCTTTTAAAAATATCACAACAAAATAAATACTTCAAAAGTCAAAAACTATACTTTAAGTGTCATTTAAAACTGTTTTCTAAGAAAAACAAACCTACTCTATAAGTATTTTTTTAGTAATTTCTGCGCTTTCGGAAAGAATCTTAACAAAATACAAGCCTTTTGACACACCAAGTAAGTTAATGGTTTGTGTTTTTGATGCATTAGTCATATCGTGCTGAGATATTAACCTACCTCTAACATCGTACACAACTATCTTATCTAAATTAATAAGTGACGTGTTTTTTATGTAAAACTGACCACTTGTTGGATTGGGATATATATTAATCGCGGCATTTAACTCTTCTTCTTCAATACCCAAAGAACAGGGATGGTTTGTCATTAAAGGTTGCCCACATACCATGGAACCCGTACTTCTTGTTTGGATAGTATTTGCAGCAGTGATATTACTGGTTCCCAATACTCTTTGTTCTTCAGCGTTTGAAACAGCATAGTTCATAACATCATTTGTATCGTTAACATGAGCTAAAAGATGCCCATGTCCCAACTCGTGAAGTGCCGTACTTTCAAAATCATATTGAGAAATCCCTGTTGAGTTGGTAGCTGAACTATAATTCCAATTAGTAGCATCGTCAAACATCAAATCAATTTCCGTAACAATCCAACTACCTGTTCCATTAGTAGCACAACCACTAACCCACGTGTGGGCTCTACCTATTTCGGTTGGTTCTAATTCATCGCCGTTATCAAATCTAATTACGTTGGTTTCATCTTGAGAAGAAACGTCTTTTATAGTGGTATCTCCAATAATCCAATTAATACCTGTTTCACAACGCCATGTGTCAAATGCCCTTAAAAATGCTGCTTTTGCATTTGCATTATTATTAAAGTCCGTAAACATTTGCCAAGTGTAACCACCAGCAGTATTATTATTAAAGTGCTGAACTCTATAAGCATAAACTGGAAGAGGTCCATTGCTACCGCCCGTACTAGTCATATCATCAGCATCATAATATGCATTTATTTCTGAATAAGTAATTGTTAAACTATTCGTTGAAGTTGCCGAAGCAGCCCCATTATCGGTTACTCTAATTTGTCCTGTTCCTGCTTCAGAAGGAATTTCAACTGTAATTTGCGTGTCAGACCAAGTGAGCACTTGTGTATTTAAAGCTTCAATAAAAGTAGCACCTCCATCATCGGCATTACTAAATAACACTTTGCCTTTGGTTGTACCAAAACCAGTTCCGTTAATGGTAAGTACCGTTTTGGTTCCTGCAGTAGCTGTCGTTGGAGTAAAAGTTATGGAGCCTGGAGCTGCCAATGCGCTTTTATTTAAGTTCGTTTGTTTTTTAGAGCTGTCAAAATTAGTAACTTCAATATAAGATGTGTTGGTATGACTCATAATTTCATCATAGAAAGAAGTTGCAATTCCTTTCTTTTTATTGAAAGGATTAATAGCTTCGTCACTATATAAGTTATATTTATAAAACCCCTGTAACGAGCCATAAGGTTTAAATTGCTTTAGAGAAGATTTGTTAGAAACACTTGACTTAACATTATTGTCATATAGCATAAATATTCCAATATCATTAGCATGCAGTTTTAAACTTGGGGTAACAATTTCAGCAGATAAACCAACGGTTCCTCCTTTGGTTATAACCTCTATGGTCTCATATACGCCTCCTTTAAAAACTTTATATATTCGTACTGTATTTGCTGTATAAATATTCTTTTTTTCAGCATCCCAAAACGATTTTTTTGAAATAACTTGCCCTTCAACAACTAAGCTTGAGTTTTCAATTTGCTTTTTTAACGAAGCCTCTTTAAGTAGAATTTGTGCATTTATGTTACATGAAACTAATATCATCAATAACAAAATCACTTTAATATGCATTATATTTTTTTTCATTATGCTAACTACTTTAGTAATTTCGAAATGGAGCAGTATCAAATATAACGAATTATTAAATATAAATTTTATTTAGTTTTATTACTTTTATCATTCTTAATGCATTACATAATGCAAAACAAGAAGTTTAAAGGTTGCATACCACTACTTTTTTGCGCTAAATATTCAGTAATCATATAAAAACAAACACATGAAATATTTACCAATAGATTCTTCACTTTTTATTAATAACAGAAAAAACTTCACAGCTAAGATGAAACCTAATAGTTTGGCTGTTTTTAACTCAAATGACATCTACCCCATAAGTGCCGATAGTACTATACCTTTTCAACAACATCGTGATATTTTTTATTTAAGTGGTGTAGACCAGGAAGAAAGCATTTTGGTGTTGTTTCCCGATTGTCCAAAGGAAAAACATCGAGAAATTTTATTTTTAAAAGAAACCAATGCTCATATTGCTATTTGGGAAGGTGAGAAACTAACCAAAGAAAAAGCTTTTGAAACCAGTGGTATTAAAACGGTGTATTGGCTTCAAGACATGGAAAAAATCATGTTTGAGTTAATGACACAATGCGACACGGTCTATATTAACACCAACGAACATTACAGAGCCAATGTTGAAACCGAAACCCGTGAAGACCGTTATACCAAATGGTTAAAAGAAAAATACCCAGCACACAGTGTTGCTAAAAGCGCCCCCATTTTACAACGCCTTCGTTCGGTTAAAAATCAAATTGAAATTGATCTTATCCAACAAGCTTGTAATATTACCGAAAAAGGATTCCGTAGAATTTTAAACTTTGTAAAACCTGATGTTTGGGAATATGAAATTGAAGCTGAATTAATGCACGAGTTTTTGCGTAACCGTTCTAAAGGCTTTGCTTATACACCCATTATTGCTTCTGGGAACAACGCCAACGTTTTGCATTATATTGAAAACAACAAACAATGTAAATCAGGCGATTTAATTTTATTTGACACTGCTGCTGAATATGCCAATTATGCTAGCGATTTAAGTAGAACCATTCCTGTTTCCGGGAAATATTCAGATAGACAAAAAGCGGTTTATAATGCCGTATTAAGAGTGAAAAATGAAGCCACAAAGTTATTAACACCCGGAACCATTTGGGCAGATTACCATGTGGAAGTTGGGAAAATAATGACTTCGGAATTGCTAGGTTTAGGCTTGTTAGACAAAGCCGATATACAAAACGAAAACCCCGATTGGCCTGCTTACAAGAAATATTTTATGCATGGCACCAGTCACCACATGGGTTTAGACACGCACGATTATGGGATTTTAACCGAACCTATGCAAGCCAACATGGTGTTTACCGTAGAGCCTGGGATTTATATTCCAGAAGAAGGTTTCGGTATTAGACTAGAAGATGATGTGGTTATTCAAAAGTCCGGAGAACCATTTAACTTAATGCGAAACATTCCTATTGAAATTGAGGAAATTGAAGATATTATGAATTCATAAAAAATAAAAGGGTCGTTTTTCAACGACCCTTTTGCTGCCTACAACACTAAAGTTTTGCAATTTACAGAGTGACTAATTCAAATAAATAATCGTTTAGTTTTTGCAGCGTATTGATTTTGTTTTTGGTATCTACCAAAAGTGAAATATTATTGTTGCTTCCTCCATAGGAAATCATTCTAATTTTTACATCTTGCAGTATTTGAAACAGCTTATAAGTTTCTTGATGGTTTACAACCGAATGGCCAACCAAACAAATAATACTTTGGTTTTTATCTACTTCAATGGTTGCGAATTTTTCCAATTCAGCTAAAATTTTATTTAAGTTTTTATCGTCATCAATAGTTAAAGACACCGCAACTTCCGATGTGGTAATCATGTCTATAGACGTTTCGTATGTTTCAAAAATTTCAAATACTTTTCTTAAAAACCCGTGTGCTTGTAGCATTCTACCAGATTTTATCTTAATAGCGGTAATACCATCTTTAGCAGCCATGGCTTTCACTCCACATTCAGAATGGTCGTTGTTTATTAAGGTACCATAAGCCTCAGGGTTCATCGTGTTTTTTAATCGCACTGGAATATTAAGCGATCTAACAGGTGTTACGGTTTGAGGGTGTAATATTTTTGCTCCGAAATATGCTAATTCTGCCGCTTCATCAAAAGACAAATTTGAAATGGGTCTCGTATTTTCAACATATCTTGGGTCGTTGTTATGCATCCCATCAATATCTGTCCAAATTTGCACTTCTTCAGCGTTAATCGCAGCACCAATAATAGTTGCTGTATAATCACTTCCACCACGTTGAAGGTTTGAAATCGCCCCTTTATCATCCAAACAGATAAACCCTTGGGTGATATATATTTGAGCGTCTTCAGCTTTATTATAAGTGCTTTTAAAATGTTCTTTTATATAATTCAAATCAGGATCTTTAGCCGCATCAATACGCATAAAACTTAATGCAGGCAACAATGCTGAACTTACACCTTCTTGATTTAAATAACTATTCACCATATACGTCGAAAGTAATTCGCCTTGCGCCACTATTTGGTTTTCCAACTCCATAGAATAAGGCTTTGCAGTACATTCTACCAATAAATTAAAAATACTGGAAACGTATGTTTTAACATCTTTATTTAAAAAAGCATTCGCTAGTAGGTTGTCTATTACTTTAAAATAAGTGTCATGAAGTTCATTGATTTTATCAATAGCTTCATTAGCCTCATTATCGGCAATATGTTTCGATATAGCAACTAACTGATTGGTTGTACCAGACATAGCTGATAAAACAACAACCTTTTTTTCGCCATCGCTAATTATACTTTTAACGTTATATATATTTTCAACCGATCCTACCGAAGTGCCACCGAATTTTAATACTTTCATACTTTTTATAAGCTTATACCTTTATCTAATTGATTCATTTACATCAATTCAGGACGCTAAACTATAACTCCTTGGCTTAAAAAAGATATTTATTAAAAAATATGTTTATTTTTGCACATATTGTTAAATAGTTAACATTGAACATTGGTTTCTAAACTTTGTTTTTAAGAAAAAGGTACCGAATGTTACATGCTTATACTGAGCCTCATCGAAATATGATCTTAAAAAAACAATAAATACAGCACATGAAACACTCATGAGAATGGCACACACACGAGGATGATTATTCAGGGTGTTCCATCTGACCAAATAAAACAAAAAATATAAACAGATGAAAACTGTATCAAATTGCGTAGAAGACATTCTAATTACACAACCCTATCTAGAAGAAGCTCTTTCTAGAAACATTATAAATTTTAGTGCTTTAGCCATAGAGCTTACCGAACCTATAAGTAAAATGCTAAAAAAAGATGTAAAACCTGGGGCCATTATGATGGCTTTAAGACGTTACAATCCGCCACCTGCATTATCCAATTCTGTTAAAATGAAAAAAATGATGCAGAATTTAGGGGATATTACCGTACGCTCAAACCTCACCGATTTCACAATTAAAAATTCTGAAACCATTATTGATAATCACGCCAAAATTTTAGACCGTATCAATCAAGAATCTAAACTTTTCTATACATTCACACGTGGTATTCACGAAAGCAACATCATTATATCAAGTAGTTTAAAAGAATATATTGAAGACAATCTAAAAACCGAAACTTTCATTGCAAAACAAGATGGCCTATCGGCTATTAGTGTCAACCTTCCTCAAGACAACTCAAAAATTGCGGGTTTATATTATCAATTTTTCAAACGTTTAGCTTGGGAAGGCATTGTACTTTACGAAGTCATTTCGACTACCAACGAATTTACCATTTTAGTTGAAGATGAGTTTGTTGATAAAGCCTTTACCGCAATAAAAAAGGTAAAAGCTTAGTTGATATATGTAATGTTCTAAATATTATTGAATATGACACTAACATACAAAGGTATCAACATTTTTTACACAGATGAAGGCGAAGGAAACCCCGTAGTTTTACTCCATGGTTTTTTAGAAAATACTTCTATGTGGGATGCCTTCATCCCGGAACTAACAAAAAAAAACAGGGTTATTTGTATTGATTTGCTAGGTCATGGCAAAACAGCGTGTTTAGGGTACATACATTCTATGGAACTTATGGCAGAAACTGTTGAAGCGATACTTAACCATTTAAACATAACATGTTCAACTATTATCGGACATTCCATGGGTGGTTATGTAGCACTCGCTTTCGCGGAAAAAAAACCAAATGCCTTAAAAGGATTATGCTTAATGAACTCTACAGCATTACCCGATACCGAGGAAAAAAAACAAAACAGGGATCGGGCTATTGTTGCCGTAAAACAGAACCACAAAACCTTTATTAGAATTGCTGTCAACAATTTATTCAGGCCAAAAAACAGAATTATTTTTTCAGATAAAATAAAGGATGTTGTTAATGAAGCTTTACAAACGCCTTTACAAGGCATTGTTGCAGCATTGGAAGGCATGAAAACCAGAAAAAATAGAGAGCACATTCTTCAATTATCCCATTTCAAAAAAATGATGATTATTAGTAAAAAAGATCCTGCTTTAGATTACAACACACTCATTAATCAAACTAAAAACAATAACGTTCACGTGGTTGAATTTCCAGATGGACACATGAGTCATATTGAAAATGAAAGTGAATTCTTAATACAAATAATGCATTTCATCGAAAATATTTAGCGTTTTAGCGGTTTATTTGATTTTTTTATTTATGTTTAACGACCAAACAACCAAGAATATGAAAAAGTCTACCACCAAACCAGCACTCATACCAAAAATGTACTGCAATTTATTTGGGCATGATTATCAAGTAACTAAAAAAGTAACTTACCACGTAAAAGAGTACACTTGCTCGCATTGCAAAAGGCAATTAACAACAAACAGCAACGGAAGTTTAATTGAATTGACTCCAAAATTTAAAGAAATTAATGATATTTTAGAACGCATCCATAACACAAGAATGGAACGTTCAAGGGAAAAAAGACTCGTTTCGTCGATTTATTAATACGTTGTCAATATTTTTTGATTCATTTTTTATAGTTTAATAGGCTCTAACGTAACTAATTAAAATATTTAAATGAAAAATATTCATTGTCTGGTATTCGGGCATGATTTTAAAGTAACCAGAAATGTTACTTATCATGTCAAAGAATATGCATGCAAAACCTGTAAAAAACAACTAACAACAAACAGCAACGGAAGTTTAATTGAATTGACACCTAAGTTTAAAGAAATTAACGATGTGTTGGAACACATCCATCATAAACGTATTTCTAAAACCAATCGCCAAAAAATTGATAGCAAACTACTAGTGTTTAGTCATTAAAGTTTTTCCACCCTTGTGCCTTAATTGGTATTTTTGATTCCCCCCTAGTTACCAAATGCATCCCTTCATTTGCTTCTTTCATATATCCAATAACACTAAAATTAGGATTTGCTTGTATTTTAGGAAAATCGGCTTGAGATACCGTAAACAACAATTCATAATCTTCCCCGCCATTTAAAGCAACGGTTGTACTATCAACATTAAATTCTTCACAAGTTGAAATAACTTGAGGGTCTAATGGAATTTTTTCTTCATATAAATCACATCCCACATTACTCTGCTTGCATAAATGAATAATTTCAGACGACAAACCATCACTAATATCAATCATAGCTGTTGGTTTTACATCCAAATCTTTCAACAACTTAATAATGTCCTTACGTGCTTCTGGTTTTAATTGGCGTTCTATAATATAGGTATAAGGTTCTAAATCGGGTTGGTTATTTGGGTTTACTTTATATACTTCTTTCTCACGTTCAAGCACTTGCAAACCCATAAAAGCACCGCCCAAATCACCAGTTACAACCAATAAATCATTAGGTTTAGCACCACTTCTATAAACTTCATTCTCCACTACGCCAATAGCTGTAATGGAAATCAAAAGCCCCGTGTTAGATGATGTTGTATCACCACCTACCACATCTATATCATAAATTTTGGCTGCTGTTTCTATACCTGCATAAATATCTTCAAGTGCTTCCAGAGGAAATCTATTAGACACCGCAATAGATACTGTAATCTGTGTTGCTTTTGCATTCATAGCATACACATCAGATAGGTTTACAACAACCGCTTTATAACCTAAATGTTTTAGTGGCATGTAACTTAAATCGAAATGCACACCTTCAACCAAAAGGTCTGTAGTAACTACAATTTTTTTGTTTTCAAAATTTAATACGGCTGCATCATCACCTATCCCCTTTATGGTAGAACTATGATTTATTTCAAAGTTTTTTGTTAAATGGTCTATCAGTCCAAATTCACCTAATTCACTTAACGGTGTACGTTGTTGATTTTTATCTTCTATCATACTGCAAAAATAAGAAGCTTATTTTTATAAATGAATACGCTTCATATAATAAAAATTCAATTTTGTTAACTTAAAATCAAAAATCTATAACAAAGGCGTCTTTTTTTAATCAATAAGAAAAACCTATAAAACTATATGCTAATATAATGTTAGGTTATATGGTAATACGTGACTTATATTGTATATTTGTACACTATTTAGAAATTGTCTTAATAAACCATTTATATAAGATGAATCTAAATCTAATTAAAAAAATATGATAAAAGTTTCTGAAACAGCTAAGAAAAAAGTTATCGAACTTATGCAAGAAGATGGCTATAACCCTGCAACCGACTACGTGCGTGTGGGTGTTAAGAGCGGTGGTTGTTCTGGGCTATCTTACGATTTAAAGTTTGATAAAGAAAATCAAGAAGACGATAAAGTATTTGTAGATAATGACGTTAAAATTATTGTTGACAAAAAGAGTTTCCTTTACTTGATAGGGACTACCTTAGAATATTCTGGAGGATTAAACGGCACCGGATTCGTGTTTAACAACCCAAATGCAAATCGCACTTGTGGATGTGGCGAATCGTTCTCTCTTTAAGTTCTAAAGTTGAAAGTTAATAAGTTTTAAAGTAAATAGCGAAATTTAATTCTTTTGAAGAAATAATATCATGGCAAAAGGCAAGAGAATTAAACAAAGACATTTACAATTTAATTAAAGAGAATAAATATTTTAACAACGATTTTGGTTTAAGAGACCAAATAAGAAGGTCAAGCATTTCAATATCTTCAAACATAGCTGAAGGTTTTGAAAGGGAGACCACTAAAGAGTTCATTCGCTTTTTATATATTGCTAAAACTACCCAGGAGAGTTTCGCTGGCAACTATATTTAGTGTATGATATAAATTATTTAAGTTCAGAAGAATTTGAAAAATTAAAGTTAAAAGTAAACGAAGTTTCAAAGTTAATTAGTGGTTTAATAAAGTACTTAAGCTCAACTTTATAACTTTTTACTTTACAACATTAATACTAATTATGAATAAATATACAGAAGACGATTTAAGAGAAGAGCTAAAAACCAAAGAATATGAATACGGATTTTATACCGATATTGCCTCCGACACATTTCCTATTGGTTTAAATGAAGATATTGTTCGTGCTATTTCACTTAAAAAAGAAGAACCAGAATGGATGACCGAATGGCGCTTGGAAGCCTTTCGTGCTTGGGAAAAGATGATAGAGCCAGAATGGGCAAACGTACGTTACACAAAACCCGACTTTCAAGCCATCTCCTATTATTCTGCCCCAAGTAGCAAACCAAAATATGATAGTTTAGATGAAGTTGACCCCGAGTTATTGGCAACATTTGCAAAACTTGGCATATCCTTAGATGAACAAAAAAAACTATCAGGTGTCGCCATGGATGTGGTAGTTGATTCCGTTTCGGTGGCGACCACATTTAAGAAAACGTTAGGTGAAAAAGGCATTATATTTTGTTCTATTTCTGAAGCATTGCGTGAGCATCCAGATTTAGTTAAAAAATACATTGGTACCGTTGTGCCCCAAAAAGACAATTTCTATGCCGCTTTAAACTCTGCCGTTTTTAGTGATGGAAGTTTCTGTTATATTCCAAAAGGGGTTCGTTGCCCTATGGAACTTTCAACCTATTTTAGAATCAATCAAGCAGGAACTGGGCAGTTTGAAAGAACTTTAGTGGTTGCCGATGCAGGTAGCTATGTTAGTTACCTTGAAGGTTGTACAGCGCCAAGTCGTGACGAAAATCAATTACATGCAGCCGTAGTAGAGTTAATTGCTTTAGACGATGCAGAAATAAAATATTCAACAGTACAAAACTGGTATCCAGGAAATGCAGAAGGCAAAGGCGGTGTTTTCAATTTTGTGACCAAACGTGGTTTATGTGAAAAAAACGCCAAAATCTCATGGACCCAAGTAGAAACTGGTAGTGCCATTACTTGGAAATATCCTTCATGCGTTTTAAAAGGTGACAATTCGGTTGGTGAGTTTTACTCTATTGCTGTAACGAACAACCACCAGCAAGCGGATACCGGAACGAAAATGATTCATTTAGGAAAAAACACCAAATCGACCATCATTTCAAAAGGTATTTCAGCAGGAAAATCACAAAACAGTTACCGCGGATTGGTTAAAATAAGTCCGAACGCAGATAACGCCCGTAATTTTTCGCAATGTGACAGTTTGCTAATGGGCAACGAGTGTGGTGCACATACCTTCCCTTATATAGAAGCAAAAAATAAAACAGCAAAAATAGAACATGAAGCGACGACCAGTAAAATAGGTGAAGACCAGATTTTCTATTGCAACCAACGTGGTATTGATACCGAAAAAGCCATCGCTCTTATTGTAAATGGGTTTAGTAAAGAAGTATTGAATAAACTTCCTATGGAGTTTGCTGTGGAAGCTCAAAAACTATTAGAAATAAGTTTAGAAGGCTCAGTAGGATAAAATAAAAATAGAAAAGCAAAGATAGATTCATAAGATTGAATCTTGAATTTTAAACTTTGAATAAAAAGTATGTTAAAAATTGAAAATTTACACGCAAGTGTTGAGGATAAAGCCATTTTAAGAGGCATAAATTTAGAAGTTAAAGCAGGAGAAGTACATGCAATTATGGGCCCAAACGGTTCTGGAAAAAGTACGTTGGCTTCAGTAGTTGCTGGAAAAGAAGAATACGAAGTAACTGAAGGAAATATCTTTTTTAACGGTGAAGACATCGACGAATTAGCAGCAGAAGAGCGTGCGCACAAAGGCGTATTTTTATCATTCCAATACCCTGTTGAAATACCAGGAGTATCAGTTACCAACTTCATGAAAACGGCCATTAATGAAACCCGTAAGGCGCAAGGTCTGGAAGAAATGCCCGCTAAAGATATGTTGAAGTTAATTCGTGAAAAATCGGAGTTATTGGAAATTGATAGGAAATTTTTATCACGTTCTTTAAACGAAGGATTTTCTGGTGGTGAAAAGAAACGTAACGAGATCTTTCAAATGGCCATGCTTGAACCTAAATTAGCCATTCTTGACGAAACAGATTCTGGTTTGGATATTGATGCACTTCGTATTGTAGCGAACGGCGTTAACAAACTTAAAAGTAAGGACAACGCTGTTATTGTAATTACACATTACCAACGGTTGTTAGATTACATCGTTCCAGATTTTGTCCATGTTTTGTACGATGGCCGTATTGTAAAGTCTGGTGGTAAGGAATTGGCACATGAACTTGAAGAAAAAGGCTACGACTGGATAAAAGAAGAAGTGAACGCATAAAACAAAGTAAACAGTCACAGTCGCAGTAATCAGAAGGACTGAAAACTGGGACTGAAAACTGAAAACTGAACAAAATGGATTTAAAAGAAAAATTAATATCATCCTTTTTAGCATTCGAAAACCAAGTAGATACAGATACCTATGTTCACGATGTTAGAAACGATGCTATCAAAATATTTGAAGAAAAAGGCTTTCCTTCTAAAAAAGAAGAAGCTTGGAAATACACGTCTTTAAACAGTATTTTAAAGGAAGATTATAGTGTATTCCCCAAACAAGAAAATGCTATAGAATACAACGACGTAAAAAAATATTTTATTCACGATATAGATACCTTTAATGTGGTGTTTATAGATGGAAGATATTCGTCACACCTATCGCAAACCACACACGATGGACTAGATGTTTGCTTAATGTCTGCCGCATTCTCAAAACCGAAATACCGTTTAGTCATTGAAAACTATTTTAATAAAGCGGCTACTAAAGATAGCTTACCTTCATTAAATACCGCATTTTCAAGTGAAGGTGCTTACATCCATATACCAAAAAACAAATTGGTTCAAAAGCCTATTCAAATTATTTATTTTTCAACAGGTAATGAATCCGCAACCATGTTGCAACCACGTAATTTAGTTGTGGTAGACGAGAATTCGCATGTACAAATTATAGAACGCCACCAAAGTTTAACCGATAATCCTGTTTTAACCAATAGCGTTACCGAAATTTTTGCGAACAAACGCGCTATTGTTGATTATTATAAAATTCAAAACGACAACTTAAATGCCAGCCTTATAGACAATACCTTTATAAAACAAAAGCAAGAAAGTGTTGCATCGGTGCATACTTTTGCCTTTGGCGGTAAATTAGTACGTAATAATTTGAATTTCTATCAAACGGGCGAACGCATTGAATCCACACTAAAAGGTGTCACCATTATTGGAGAGAAACAACATGTAGACCACAACACATTGGTGCACCATATAGAACCAAATTGCGAAAGCCATCAAGATTACAAAGGCATTTTTGGCGAAAACTCAACGGGGGTATTTAACGGTAAAATTATCGTTAATAAAGAAGCTCAAAAAACCAATGCGTTCCAAGCCAACAACAACATTTTAATAAGCGATAAGGCAACCATAAATACCAAGCCGCAATTAGAGATTTTTGCTGACGATGTGAAGTGTTCCCACGGTTGTACCATTGGGCAGTTAGACGAAAGCGCCATGTTTTATATGCGTTCGCGCGGTATTCCAGAAAAAGAAGCCAAAGCCCTTTTAATGTATGCTTTTAGTAATAACGTGTTAAGTTCGGTTAAAATTCCAGAAATTAAACAACGCATTACTAAAATTATCGCCAACAAATTAGGTGTTAAAATTGGGTTCGACCTATAATTCCCTCGCAAGAGGAAATCTCATGATAAAAATTATTAATTTTTTTTGAAGCTAATCCCGCTTTCGGCAGTCGCTCTCTGCGAGGAGCTCCAACAAATGCCTCAATCGGGGCTAAACATACAATCATGTTCAACGTAGAAAACATACGAAAAGATTTTCCAATACTTTCCAGAAAGGTAAATGGAAAACCCTTAGTGTATTTTGACAATGCTGCAACATCACAAACTCCACAACAGGTTATTGATGTTATTGTAGACTATTATTCAAACTATAATGCCAATATACATAGAGGTGTACATGCTTTGAGTCAAGAAGCTACCGACAAATATGAACAAGCTCGAAAAAAAATACAAACCCATTTCAATGCCAAATTTGCACACGAGATTATATTTACCTCGGGTACAACACATGGCATTAATTTAGTCGCCAATGGATTTTCATCTCTGTTAAAGAAAGGTGACGAAATAATTGTTTCAGCTTTAGAACACCATAGCAATATTGTGCCTTGGCAAATGCTTTGCGAACATACTGGCGCTATTTTAAAAGTTATCCCTATGAACCAAGAAGGGGAATTGGTGATGACAGAATTTGATAAACTACTAACAGAAAATACCAAACTTGTTTTTGTTAATCATATTTCAAATGCTTTAGGAACCGTCAACCCTATTGAATATATTATTGAAAAAGCGCATCAAGTTGATGCTGCTGTTTTAATTGATGGTGCACAATCTTGTCCACACATTAAACCAGACGTTCAGGCGTTGGATGTCGATTTTTATGTAGCATCGGCCCATAAAATGTGCGGACCAACAGGACAAGGCATGTTGTATGGCAAAGAAATTTGGTTAAATAAACTACCTCCTTACCAAGGTGGTGGCGAAATGATTGCCGAAGTAACCTTTGAGAAAACCACCTATGCCGATTTGCCTCATAAATTTGAAGCAGGAACCCCAAATATTTGTGGTGGCATCGCTTTTGGAGCAGCTATCGATTATATGAATGCCATTGGCTTTGATGTTATTGCAAAATATGAACATGAGCTTTTAGAATACGCCACCAATCAATTGTTGCAAATTGAAGGTTTAAAAATATACGGCACTTCAAAACATAAAACCTCCGTAATCTCTTTTAACTTAGAAGGTATCCATCCATATGATGTTGGTACTATTTTAGATAAATTAGGCATTGCGGTCCGTACAGGTCACCATTGCGCACAACCTATTATGGATTATTTTAAAATTCCAGGAACCGTTCGTGCTTCTTTTACTTTTTACAATACCAAAACTGAAATTGATGCTTTGGTTGCAGGTGTTAAAAAAGCAAAAATGATGCTTTCGTAACCCTATCTCCCGAATTAATTTTTATATTATATTGTTGTATATTTAACAAAAAGATGCTTTTTGTCGAATAATTAACATATTTTTTGCAAAAAAATTCGCTATTTTCTAAAAATAGTATATCTTCATCACCGACTAATTCAAATTTATATTAAAAATGAAAAAAAATTTTTTAAGTATGGCTGTTATAGCACTACTATTTACAGCATGCGACAATGACAAAAATGAGGTTGTTCAGGAACAACAAATTGACATGAGCGACTTTTATGTCTTCACCGATGTTAATGAAGATTTAAGTTCTAAATCCGTTGATTCAAAGAAAACGCTTAAAACTTGTTACACCATGAATGTTCTAAACAAGCAACTTATTGAAAATCCGGGTTTAGAAAAGAAAATGTATGACATTGAGCTTCATACACGCCAATTCTTAACTGCCAAAGGCAAACCTGGAGGTGACAGTGGAAAACCAGGTGGTGGAAGCGGAGACACAGATATTGATGTACTACCCATTGATGACGGTTTAGGCACCATAAATATTCCTGTGTATATTCACATTGTATTACCTAATGCTAACGATGTGACAAACTCACAAGTACAATCACAAATAAATGTTTTAAATAGTGATTTTAATAGTCCTAATACTAACTTGCTACCTTCAGGCGCTACGAATTTTGTGAATGATGCTACAACTACCGATGTTAACTTTACGTTAGCTGGTACGTTTAGACATAACAACAATACAGCATCTTGGGGGACAAATAACGCCATAAAATCGGCATACCCGCCTATTACTCCAGAAACCCATTTAAATATTTGGGTATGTAATATTGGTGGAGGTATCTTAGGATATGCACAATTTCCAGGAGGAAATTCAAATACCGATGGTGTTGTATTACTATACTCTAGTTTACCAGGTGGTTCTGCAGCACCTTATAATTTAGGAAGAACTGCAACCCATGAGGTTGGTCATTACTTAAATTTACGTCATATTTGGGGCGATGGAAGATGTAGACAAGATGATTTTGTTACAGACACTCCTAGTTCAGACGGTGCAAATTATGGCTGTCCTTCCTATCCAACAATTAACTGTAGCTCAGCAGACATGACCATGAACTATATGGACTATACGGATGATGCTTGCATGTACATGTTTACAGACGGACAAAGAAACAGAATGCGTGCTATTTTCACTTCAGGTGGTTCAAGAGCTGCTATGGCTGGAAATTAAAAGCTTTATTAATAAATTATTGAAAAAGGCGCCAAGTTTGGCGTCTTTTTTGTAATATTAAACATAGTACGCATACTGACTTTTTTGATTGAAACAATAAATATAAACAGATGAAATTCTTAATAATTTTTATGTCATTCCTTTTTATAGAACATGGTTGTGCGCAAGAAAAGATTAACCAAGATGCTCTTTCTTTGGAGTATTCAGCACATTCTAGAGGAACTTTCAAACATATTACAATCAACAAAAAAAGCATTTCAGCAGTAAACAAAAGAGGTGGGACTCCAATTGTTAAATCATGTACGGAAACTGATTGGGAAACCATTTTAAAAACCTTAAAGCATGTTGACATTGAAAACATTCCAAACCTGAAAGCGCCTTCAGAAAATCGTTTCTTCGATGGTGCCGCTATAGCCAGCTTAAAAATCACTTATGATGGTAAAACCTATGAAAGCCAAAGTTTCGATCATGGCAATCCTCCTAAAAAAATAGCACAACTTGTTAAAGAAATCTTATCAATTTCAGAAAACATTGAATAGCAATATTAGTTATTGTATTTTTGCGGTATAAATTGCTGTCAGGTCGAACGTTGTCGAGACCTAATTATGCTTATACGAATACAAAAAACGACCTCTCGACTACAGGGGTACTTATAAAATGTTAAAAGTGACTATTGAAGACATACAAAAAGAAATAATAGACGAATTCTCAATGTTTGAAGATTGGGAAGAACGCTACCAGTATATGATTGATTTGGGGAAAGATTTACCCTTAATTGACGACCAATACAAAACCGACAGCAACATTATTAAAGGTTGCCAAAGTAAGGTTTGGGTTCATGCCGAAATGAAAGACGATAAAATAGAATTTACTGCTGATAGTGATGCCATTATCACCAAAGGTATTATTGCTATTTTAATACGCGTATTTTCAAATCAGCACCCAAAAGATATTATTGATGCCGATACTGATTTTATTGATAAAATTGGTTTAAAAGAACATTTATCACCTACCCGAGCCAATGGTTTGGTTAGCATGATAAAACAATTAAAAATGTATGCCATTGCATACCAAACACAGTTAAAATAGGGTTAGGAGGTTAAAGTTTATGAGTTTATTCAGCTAAATCACGTTTAAACCATAAACTTATAAACTTATAAACCCATAAACTTATAAAAAATGAGCGAAGCAATTGATACCACTGTACTAGGCGAAAAAATAGTAAATGTGCTAAAAACCATTTACGATCCGGAAATCCCCGTAGATATCTATGAATTAGGTTTAATTTATGATGTATTTGTAAATGAAGATTACGATGTGAAAATCTTAATGACACTAACAACACCCAACTGTCCCGTAGCAGAAACATTACCTTTGGAGGTTGAAGAAAAAATTAAATCATTAAACGAAGTAAAAAGTGCTGAAGTTGAAATTACTTTCGATCCGCCCTGGACACAAGATTTAATGAGCGAAGAAGCTAAATTGGAATTAGGAATGCTTTAGCATAGTTTGCAGTTTTAAGTCGCGGTATTCAGTACTCAGTAAGCAGTATTCAGTAAGCAGTAATCAACTTAACACACTCATTTTGAAGGACGACATAATAAATCGCGTTGCAAATAGCGCATTAGTGACTATCAACCTTGAGGATTACTATCCTAAAGGAGACCGTATATTGTTTGATATTAAAGATTGGCTTTTTGAGGGGTTTGTGTTACGCGAAAAAGACTTTAGAAACCAAGTTGCCGAATATGACTGGTCACGATACCAAGATTGCTATGTAGCATTAACTTGTAGTAGTGATGCCATTATACCAGGTTGGGCTTATATGCTTATTAGTATCCAACTTGAACCATTTGCAAAAAAAACCGTCATTGGCAATCTTGAAGTTTTAGAAACTTCTATCTATCAAGATGTTTTAGCTAATTTAGATGTAACAGAATTTACAAATAAACCCTTGATTATTAAGGGCTGCTCTAAAAAACCCGTACCTCAAAATGCCTATATCATGCTTGCTTCAAAATTAAAACCCATTGCAAAATCTATCATGTATGGTGAAGCCTGCTCGTCTGTTCCTCTTTACAAAAACAAATAACCTTAATGTGACTTCACAATAAAACCCTGCCTTAGAGACTGTTTCAATTTTGTTTTTGGAATATTTTATAGGGTATTTTTTTGTCAGACAGGGTCGAGCGTATAAAAAAGGTCTGGGAGACCTTTTTAGTGAAGGAGCCAGGCTGCCGCAAGGGAGATTCATAGCCATAGCTATGGACCGAAAAATAGCTGATGTATGACGGAAAAAGGCACATAAAAGAGCCAAAGGATAAAACTTAAACAGCCTCTTAATCTGTAATTATTTTAAGACATAAATTGTAGCTTGTTTAATTTAAAATTATATTTGCACCATTGAACTCATCTTGACTTTTTGTTTTTAACCGAAAATGAGATAAAATTTGTATAGATAAGGCACTTTTTGCAAGGCATAGCATCGCTACGCATAAAAAAAGTAACGAAATATGTATAAATTTTACCATTCCTGCCGGCAGGCAGGCAGGTTTTAGGAAATAGAAAAAGTCAAGATGAGTTCATTCTATAAACACTAAAAAAATGAAAAAAACCTTTTTATTATTTGCATTCTTTATTGGTATAGTGACCGTAAACGCACAAACAAAAGAAGAACTTCAGGCCCAAAAAGCCGAAAAACAAGCTGCAGCAAATGCTTTACAAGCTGAAGCAAAGGCTTTACAGGCACAAATTGATGCCCTACCAGGTTGGAGAGTAGGTGCATTTGGTACTATTGGAGGTAGTTTATCCAACTTCAGCAAATGGTATGCACAAGGGGCTCCAAATAACTCATCTGGTAATATAGGCTTTACTTTTAACGGTCATGCCAATTTAATCCAAGAAAAATTCTTTTGGAGAAATGCTTTAACTACCAATTTAAACTGGGTAAAATTAGACAACAAAGATATTGATACCGATGACGATAGTTTCAAACCAACAACCGATGTTTTTAATATTTCATCTTTATACGGAAGAAACATCACTAAAACATTGGCTGCTTCTGGATTAATGGAATACAGAACAACCATTTTAGACAACTTTAACGATCCTGGTTATTTAGATTTAGGTATTGGTGCTACATGGACGCCTATTAATAATTTAATAGTGGTGATTCACCCTTTAAACTATAACTTTGTATTTAGTGAGGGTGAAACTGTTTTCGAATCGTCTCTTGGTGCTAAAATTGTAGCCGATTATACCCGACAAATTAGTGCTATTAACTTTAAAACAAACCTATCGATGTTTCAAAGTTACAAAAGTAGCAACTACTCTAACTGGACTTGGAACAACTCATTTAGCTACACGCTTTGGAAAATGATTGGTGTTGGTTTTGATTTTGGCTTGAGAAACAACAAACAAGAGGCTTTAAACTATGCCTTAGCACAAACACCTGCCACAGCAACAGGTTTTGATGATGTTGATAACGATTTACAAACTTACTATACCATTGGGTTGAGTTATAAATTTTAACCCTTTTCATTTATAAAAACCAAAAGAGGTTGTCTTCTATAAGTCCTTTAAATTTAATTTAAAACTAGACTTTTTAGAAGACAGTCTCTTTTTTACATAAATTATAATATTCTATTTCTTTTTAAATTTTCGCGCTTTCTTTTTACTGCCAAAAATTCTTTTTAGAAATCCATCTCGTTTTTCGGAATCGCAGTTTAAATCATCTATCACTTCTTGTGAAGGCGTTTCAAACTGACTATTAGTAATGGCATTAAACTGAGCGTCTGCATTCAGTTTCTGATAAAATTTAGCAAAAATCGGTAATGCCGAATTAGCACCTTGCCCAATACCTGTAGTTTTAAACCCAATACTATGGTTATCGTTGCCTACCCAAGTTACAGTAACCAATTTGGGCGTTATCCCAACAAACCACCCATCTTTATTTTCTTGTGTGGTTCCTGTTTTTCCTGCTATGTCATTTTTAAGGCTATAGGTTGTTCGTAATCTGCTTGCAGTTCCCACATTTATGGTAGACTGCATCATTTGCAGCAGTATCTGCCTTGTGTAATCGCTATAAGCTTGTTCTTTGCTTATTTCAGGCTTAAAAGAAGCAATAAGGTTGCCATTTTTATCTTCAATCTTAGTAATAGCGTAGGGTTTTACACTTCTACTCGCATTTACATAACTTGCATAAGCCCCTGTAAGTTCTTTTAAATTTATTTCGGCAACACCTAATGCTAGTGATGGTTGTTCGGGCAATTCTTTACTAATGCCCATTTTATTTGCTTGTTCCATAACCTTCACTATCCCCACTTCATTTAAAACCTTTACAGCAATGGTATTAACCGAGTTACTTAAAGCCATTTCCAAATTATAATTGAGATATGGATCCCCAGTCTCATTACCAGAATTAGTGGGTGTCCAGTTATCAAAATCGGTATAGGTAACTTCTGATAACGAAAAATACGTACATGGTTTCATGCCATTTTCGATAGCCGCCGTATATACAAAAGGCTTAAATGTAGAACCTACTTGCCGTTCACTTTGCGATACATGATCGTATTTAAAAAAGCGGTAATCAATACCTCCTATATAAGTTCTTATAGCTCCTGTACTCGGTTCGATGGCCAACATACCCGTATTTAAAAATTTTAAATAATGTTTTAAGCTATCAATTGCAGAAACATTTTGTATCGTATCCCCTGTCCAGTTAAATAATTCCGTTTTACGTTTTACCGAAAGCGAATCCACTATTTGTTTTTCTGACAATCCTGATGCTTTATATGATTTATAAACGGGAAGCTTTTTTAAGGAAGCAAAAACAGTGGCTTTATGGTTCCAAGGTGCTGTTTTTCCAAAAGAAGCTTCATGGGTATGCTGCAAATCGGTGAGGTGTTCTTTCATAGATGTTTCGGCAAGTCCCTGCATGGTAGCATCTAAAGTGGTATGAACTACTAAACCATCTGTATACAAATCATAAGCTTCACCGTTCGGCTTTTTAAGTGTATCCAATATCGCTGTTAATTCCTTTTTAACTTCAGCCCTAAAATAGGGCGCCAATCCTACATCATGATTAAATGATTTATACTGCAGCTCTATATTTTGGTTAGAAAGCAAATCAACAGAGTCTTGAGACATATATCCATATTTATGCATTTGTCGAAATACCACATTTCGTCGTGATTGACAGCGCTCCAAATGAAGTCTTGGATTGTAATAGTTGGTTGCTTTTAAGGTTCCAACAAGTGTTGATGCTTCGGAATGCGTTAATGCCGATGCCGACTTATTAAAAAATTTGAGCGACGCACTTTCAATACCATACGTATTGTCTGGAAACGGTACGGTGTTAATATATAGCGTTAAAATATCTTTTTTTGAATAAATGGTTTCAATACGTTTGGCAATAATCGACTCCTTAAACTTATTGATTAGCATGCTAAACATGGCATAATCTTTCCTTTCAAATAGATTTTTAGCAAGTTGAAGTGTAATCGTACTGCCACCTCCTGCCGATTTATCCCGTAAAATAATGCTTTTAAAAAATACACGCATTAAACTTACATTATCAACCCCATCATGCTCATAAAAACGTGTGTCTTCCGTAGCTATTAAAGCATCAATAAGGTGTTTGGGTAAGTCTTCAAACTTTAGCGGTTGCCTATCATAAATATAATATTTCCCTATTAGGCGTCCTTCTTTATCTAATACCCGTGTCGCCTCAGCCTGCTTTATAGAGCTTAAGTCTTCTTTTGTGGGTAGTTTCCCAAAAAAACCCAACAATACGCTTATATATATAATGGCAAAAAAAGCGATAATGGAAGCACCACTAAAAAACAACCACTTAAACCATCTTTTTTTTAATAATGATAAAATCCAATTCATTTAGTGATTTGCTTTTATTTCACACTACAAAGTGTCTTCGTAGTCGGGGTACAAAAATTTATTATAAGGAAAACGCGTAATATGAATTTCACGAACTTCATCGTAAACACGTTTTTTAAAATCTTCGATGTTTTCTTTATTTATTGCCGAAATAAACAAGGCATTATTACCTACTTTGCTCATCCATGTACTTTTCCATTCGTTTAGTGAATAATGCTTTTTGGTACGCTCGGTTTCTAAATCATCTGAATCTAAAGGCTCTGCTTTATAAGCATCAATTTTATTGAACACCATGATAGTTGGCTTATCGGAACTTTTTATTTCGCCTAAAACTTTATTTACAGACTCTATATGCTCTTCAAAATTTGGATGCGAAATGTCTACCACATGCAGCAGCAAATCAGCTTCTCTAACCTCATCAAGCGTTCCTTTAAAACTTTCTACCAATTGGGTAGGCAGTTTTCTAATAAACCCAACGGTGTCGCTTAATAAAAACGGTAAATTTTGAATGACCACTTTTCTAACGGTGGTATCTAACGTTGCAAATAGTTTGTTTTCGGCAAATACATCACTTTTACTTATTACATTCATTAACGTCGATTTTCCAACATTCGTATAACCTACCAATGCGACACGAACCATAGCACCACGGTTACCGCGTTGTACCGACATTTGTCTGTCTATGGTTTTTAATTTTTCTTTAAGTAAGGCTATTTTATCACGTACTATACGTCTATCGGTTTCAATTTCGGTTTCACCAGGTCCACGCATTCCAATACCCCCTTTTTGACGCTCAAGATGCGTCCACATACCTCGCAATCGGGGCAGTAAATATTCACATTGTGCCAATTCTACTTGCGTTCTGGCATAACTGGTTTGGGCACGTTGCGCAAAAATATCGAGGATTAAATTGGTCCTGTCTAATACTTTACAATTTAGGATTTTACTAATGTTGCGTTCCTGTGCTGACGATAACTCATCATCAAAAATAGCAGTACCCACTTCATGTTCTTCAATATATTTACGAACATCTTCTATTTTACCAGTTCCAATAAAGGTTCTTGGATCTGGTCTTTCCATTTTTTGGGTAAAGCGTTTCACTACCTCACCACCAGCGGTAAAGGTTAAAAACTCCAACTCATCTAAATATTCTCGAGATTTAACTTCGTCTTGTTCTTTAGTTATAATACCTATTAAAACGGCTTTTTCTAAAGTAATATCTTTCTTTTCTAACATAAAATAAACGTAATGTGCAAAGTTACATAATTGCATTCACTTTAATTTTTATATTTTTAGTGATTATTTTGACTTATGACCGACTATTCTGAAGACAATTTAGTACGCAACGATTTACAAACCGTGGCATTTTACAATCTTGAAAACTTATTCGATTTTTATGACGATTCACGAACTGGCGATAATGATTTTTTACCAATTTCCGCAAAAAAATGGACATTTAAGCGTTACGAAAACAAACTTAGAAAATTAAGTTTTGCCATTTCTAACATTGGAAAAAAAGAAACAGGTAAACATCCTGCTATTGTTGGTTTGGCAGAGGTTGAAAACGCGAAAGCCATTCAAGATTTAATAGCCTATAAACATTTAGGAGACTGTCATTACAATTATGTGCATTACGATTCTTTAGATGAACGTGGCATTGATGTCGCTTTGATATATGATACGACTGCTTTTGAAGTCACACATTCTGAAGTTTTTAGAATTCATTTAATTGATGAAGATGGAACACCAGATTATACTAGGGATATTCTGTTGGTTTCTGGGTTTTTGGATGGTGAATTTATTCATATTGTAGTAAACCATTGGTCGTCTAGACGTGAAGGGGAAAAAGAAACAGAACCTAAACGCATGGCTTCATCACATAAAGTATCCGAAATAATTGCCAATTTACGTTTAGAAGATGCCGATGCTAAAATTATTATTATGGGCGATTTTAACGACGACCCCTCTAGCAATAGTATGAAGCAATTGGTTAGAACTTCTAATTTGTACAACCCTATGGAAACTTTACGTTCTTTTAGCAGGGGCACCACATACCACAACCGTCAATGGAATTTATTTGACCAAATTATATTTTCTACTAATTTTTTTGAAAATACTCCAAACACATTTGAATTTGAAATGGCCAATATTTTTGATGATGATTTTCTAAAACTTTTTAGTGGTAGTTTTAAAGGCACCCCTTTTAGAACCTATGTTGGCAAAAAATACATGGGCGGTTATAGTGACCATTTTCCTGTATATGCTATTTTTAAGAAGTGATTAAGTTGCTTGAAAAAGAATAAGAACTAGTACTAAAACACCAACAGGTAACAATAAAAGCAACCAGATATTATGTTGTGGTTTTATTTTTTTGTTCATTTTAGCATGTATCATCATGCGTCTTTTACCTGTGTACTGCATCCAGTTTTTAAAAAACACAAATCCTGAAACCAAAACAAACAGCGTCCATGCTTTCTCTTTGCTCATGGTTGTCACATTCATTTGATTAAAAAATTTCGCAAAGAAAACACCCAAAAGCAATAACAATGCACATTGCAATATCGAGATATAAGCAATAGCAATACTATTGGATTTTTGTTTGTATTTGGGTTTGAAAAAGGTAAATATGCTGTAGAATAGGGTATCGAAAGTGTTCATTTTTGGTTAGGTTTTTTTGTTGGGTTGCGCTTTATTCTTATTTTTCGATCAACCGCTTTTCAATTCAAAAGATTAGATTAAAATCAAAAACTCAAGATGAGTTCAATGACAAGCCAATAAATGTACTCATTATCTCTATATCTTTCGAAAACAAAAACAGTTAACAAAAAAAAGACCGCCAAAAACAGTCTTTTTTTATAATGAGGTGTTATTATCAAGGTTTCCAGTAAAGAGATAATCTTCAAATTACGGGTCGCAACGGTTACCATCCATAACCACATCATCTGTAGAATTTAAGTTTATTACTAAATTATAACCATTATACGTTTTATTAATAATTCCAGATATAGTGCCTTTTCCATGAGTTGGCAAGATAATATTCTTAAAAGAAGCAAATGAACTAGATTCCAAAATAAATGATGCTGAATCTCCACAACTTTCAATGGGTCGTTGAGAATCGAAATCATCGGTAGGGTCTACATAAGAATGGCCTGCTAAACCTATTGGAAATTGTACATCTAATAATTTTACAAACATACCAATATGGGCTTCTGTAATTTGTGATAAACTTAATTCTTTAGGAACAAGAGTTTCTGTTGTTGCAGATCTAAATAGGTGATCTGGTATTTGGTTTGCAGTCATTGCTAAAATATCGTTATCGGACGTATCAAACTTGCCTCCAATAGTTATTACATCGTCACCTGTATTAGTTTCGCCTATGTATAAATCTTTTAAATAAATATAAACCTCTCTTCCTATATTGAATTGATTGTAAGTGTCTCCCTGATTTAAAACAATCTTAAGTGTTGAAGTAGGATTTGTTGGGTTGTCTTGAATAAAGAATTCTTTGTAAAAATTCCCTGTTTCATCACTTGAAGACACATAACCTTTTACTGCAATTTCAGAAATTATTTGAGTGGCTTCATATGGAACAAAGTTATTTTTTACTTCTGCAATGGTTTGCAACTGAACTTGACCACTTTCTATTTTACCTAATAACTTTGTCAGTCCTTCATTCTCATCATTTCCTAAGCTTTTAGGCACTGTAAAACTATCATCTTGTACACATGAGGTGATAGCAAAACCAGCCACTACAGCCAGTATTAACATTAAACTTTTATTTGTTCTCATAGTCTTTAATATTATTCGTTTATTTGTTTATTCTGAATTCAAAATTCAGAATATGGTGTCGCTTTATTTTCATGGGTGTTTGTAAACAAACTTCTTTTTTGTAGTGATTTCATAGTGTTTTTTTTTTAAAATCTTAGGTAAAAGTTAACGAAGTAATTAGCACCACGGACGTACCAATATTTATTTCCGAATATGCGGGCAGGATTTGCATTATCATCTCTTAATTCACGGTAATTGGCATTTCTTCCTTGTTCAAATCCTCCTGTTTTGTACTCTTTATCTAAAAGGTTTCCTATGCTTGCAAAAAAGCCTATATACTTGCCACCAATTTTCCAAGATTTACCTCCAACAAGGTTTATAACCATATAATCATCAAATTTTTCTTGTTTCAGAAGTGCTCTCGCAATAGCTTCATCATAATCGTTAAATGGCAAACCATCAGCATCTAAATAAAAATTCTCAGTTCTTGTTAAGGTATTGATATCTACATACGCATTTGTGAAAAAATTTGCTGTTGCACCAAACCACCAGTAATCTGGATCTCTATATTCAAACCCAATGGAATAGGCACGTTGTGGTCCTCCAGCAATTTTATAATCTTTCAAATTAGCTTGTCCATAAGATATGGAGCCACTTGATGATGTAAAATTAGCAGATGTTAAATACAGCTCTGGATTATTATCATATGTAAATTGACCCACAGAAGCAGCTCCTTTTAGTTTAATAGTTGGTGTTACCTGTGCTTCAATACCTAATTCTGTACCTATATTCTTTTTATCAATCCCTTGTAACACTTCTTGAACAAAAGCTGAAGTATCATTATCTTCTATATCTTCTCCACTTAAACCATCAGCGAAATAGAAACCAACTTCGTTAGCATCTTCAATTTTAGAATAGTACGCCGTTAATTTTACTTTTACTATGGGCGAACAGAAAATATAACTTGCATCCATAGCAGTTACTTTTTCTTCTTCTATATTCCTAACTATATCATGATTTTCTCTGGAGTTTGAATAGGTATTGCGT
The DNA here is from genome assembly GCF_044335535.1 of Mariniflexile sp. HMF6888. NCBI lineage: Bacteria > Pseudomonadati > Bacteroidota > Flavobacteriia > Flavobacteriales > Flavobacteriaceae > Mariniflexile > Mariniflexile sp. HMF6888. The sequence goes on from NZ_JBIQVZ010000001.1 coordinate 1,117,556, forward strand.
AACGATGGTGCTTTGGTAATATACCCGCTATTCACATCTATTAAATGCTTTCCTGTTATTTTATAGGTAACTCCTGCTTTAGCACCAAAACCATTAAAAGTCAACGCTTCGCCTTTACCATGAGACAACGCCCCCGGAAACCTACTGTGTTCCCATAAACCTTCTCTTTGGTAGCTTGTATTTGTTGCACTACCTGAAAGATAAAAATCGATTTTATTGTATTTAAATTGTGCTTGTGCATAACCTGAAATAACATTGGCAAATAAATTGTAGTTGTATCTATATGTATCGCCTTCACCTACAACTCTATCTGGATTTTGGGAGTCGTATTGGTAGTTATCAAAAGAATCTACATTTAAGACCCCCGTATTTGAACCTAACAAGTCCAAAATTTCTCCAAAATTTTCAGATTTCAATTTTTTATAGTTCACAGAAGCGTTTACTATAATATTTTGATTGATTTCTGAATTCAAAATTGAATTTAATGTAAGTAGTTTATCGTCATTCCTATCCTCATACAATACATAAGCAGCTGTTGTGCCTGTAACATTGTTGGTAAGGTTGGCGTCATAAATTCTGTTCCAATCTATTTGTCCGTTATTTAAAAATTCTTGTTCTGCTTCATAGGCTCCAGATGTATCAGGTCCATCGGGATCTGACAAAAAATAACTTGGTAATTTTTGGTAGTACGTTGGACTTGGGTTAGCGCCTCCTGCATAATCTAACCTACTATTACCAACCTGTCCAAATTGATAACCAACGTTGGTATTTAACTTTGTTTTTTTAGAAATATCCCAATAATGGTTTAGCATCAAAATGGGCTCTTCTACTTTTTTTATACGCGAATTGCGCTTTTCCCCATCTTGCCAACCCCAATAATCGTTATACTTTATGTCTTTTAAATCGTATACTTCCTGAGTGTTTGGCGACGATTTCCCACGTCTGTTTGGTGCGTAAATAGCTGTGATATTTAAACTATGCTTATCTCCAAATTGTTTCTCTATAGAGACAAAAAATGAATTGGCATCATAAAACGTGGCATTTTGATAGCCTTCGTTACCCCAACGTCTCGATGCCATCATGGCCATAGACCAGCCATTTTTCATTAAACCGGTTGCATAACTTGTCATCGCTCTATTGGTATAACTTCTATTGGAAAATGAATAGGTAATTTGCCCACCTTCACGATAATTGGAGGCTCTGGTATTCATATTGGTGGTTCCTAAAATACCTCCAAAATTATACGCCGATGGAGTTAAACCTGAAGTCAATTCTTGGTTTCTTAGCATATCGTTTAATCCGCCCCAGTTGCTCCATTGTGGTCTACCATCATATACCTTGTTCATTTCAATGCCATTAATCAGTACTGAACCGTTTTCAGAATCCAATCCTCGTACTCTAAAAAACGACGAGCTAAATTCGAATGCTGCAGTACGTTGAAACACATCTAGGGATGATGATAATAACCCAGAAATGTTGTCTGAACCACTGGTATCGTCGTTCAATTCATCATCGGAAAGGGTAATGGTAAATAAATCTTGAGAACTTGTAATATCAAATTCTAAAGTCATATCGGCAATGTTTACTGTTCTGGCTTCATTTACAACTATAGAATATCGCTTGGTAATATAACCTACTTTAGAAATTCTTAAAACCTGCTCACCCAAAGGCACATTTGCAGAAAACGCAAAGATCCCTTTAGCATCTGTTTGTGTTGTTTGATCTGTTTCTTCTATAGTGACAGAAACATTTGGGATTGGTTCAAAAGACACTGCGTCTTTTACACTGCCTTTTACAATGGTTTGTTGTGCAAAACCCGTGAAAATTGAAAACATTCCAAATAAAGAAATAAATAGTCTTTTTTTCATACGTAAACATCTATTGTTTTAAAGGTTATATGATATCGCTTTATTTGAATAAGTGTTTACACGCAAATTTTTGTTGAAGCAATTTCATACTGAAATTAAAAGTTGTAAGTTAAATAATATTAGTTTAATAATCTAATTACTATTATATTTAATTAATATTTACTTTTGGCTTATAATTTGTAATCCAAATAATACTAACAACATTTCATTGATGAGAAAAATTAAACTCTGTTTTTTAACCTTCATTTTATTCTTTATAGTACAAGCTAACGCACAAGAAAAAAAGGTTTATAAAATACATACAATTGCCTTCTATAATTTAGAAAACCTATTCGATCCTGTAGATGACCCTACCAAGTTTGATGAAGCGAGTCCCATTATGAAACTAAACACAAACAGAGAAGAGGTATACAAAAAGAAAGTGAGTAATATGGCTCGTGTTTTAGCCGATATTGGTAAAGAGGACACCAACAACTCGCCTGCCGTTATTGGGGTTTGTGAGGTTGAAAACAGAGAAGTTTTAGAAGATGTTGTTAATGACACTTTATTAAGAAGTAAAGATTACGGCATTATACACTACCCCTCGCCTGATGTTAGAGGTATTGATGTGGCACTGTTATACCAAAAAAAACTTTTCACTCCTATTTCTACAAGCAGCCATGAATTAAAGATATTTGATGACCAAACCAGAAAACGTGTGTATACCAGAGACCAATTGCTGGTTAGTGGCAAACTGGAAGACGATTTAATACATGTCATAGTAAACCACTGGCCCTCAAGAAGCAGTGGTGAAGCAAAAAGCAGACCCAAACGTGTAGCGGCTGCCAAACTAACCAAACATTTAGTAGATTCGCTGCAAGCTATAGACCCTTACGCTAAGATTTTTGTTATGGGTGATTTAAACGACGACCCTACAAATGAAAGCATTAAAAAAGTTTTAAAAACTGAAAAAGACAAAGAAAAAGTAGGTTTTAAAGGCATTTACAACCCTTATGAAAATTACTTTAAAAACGGATTGGGAACTACAGCCCATAGAGATGCCTGGAGTTTATTTGATCAAATAATGATTACCAAACCTTTACTTGAAAAAGATTATTCGTCATTCCAATTTTATAAAGCTAGCATTTACAACAAAAACTATTTAATTGGCAAATCAGGTACTTACAAAGGCTACCCAAAACGCAGCTTTTCTAATGGTGGTTTTACCGATGGGTTTAGTGACCACTTTCCTGTTTATGTTTATATTATAAAGGAAGTAGGCAATTAGTTTTACTAATATATAAAACAAAAAGAGGTTAAAAAGTCTAATTCTATGTCATATCGGGGCTTATCAAAATATTTTAACTTACTGCTAATCAATATCGGTTTCGACAAGCTCAACCTGACAAATTAAATTTAAAGGACTTTTTAGCCTCTTTTTGTTTCTAAGCTAACCAAATACTCCAAGGAATCCTTGATAAGAATAATATTAAAGCAATACTATAAAAAATAGCTATTGGTTTTAGTTTTGCTTTTGAAGTTAGCTTCTTTTTATGTTTTGAATAGCCTATTGTAATTAAAGCAACAGCTATAATATTCACTAACGGATGTTCTACCAAATACAATCTTGCAAGCGGGTTCTTCATAACCTCAGCACCTAATTGGCTCCATAATTCGAATTTAGGAGATACAAAATATAATATTAACCCAATTAGTAATTGAATATGCGATACTATTAAGGTAAATAACGATATTCTAAAATCTTTAGCCTCGTATTCTTTATCTCCAAATACTTTTATTAATGCATTTACAACCGCAATAATTAAAATTAAAAGCACGAGATAAGCCCAATAAGAATGGAGTTTTAATACAACATCAGACATGAATTAAATGATTTAAAATTTATAATAACAAATGTAGCAATTTAAAATAGAACTCATCTTGACTTTTTCTATTTCCTAAAACCTGCCGGCAGGCAGGAATGGCTATAATTCGTCTATATTTCGTTTCTTTTTTTATACTTAGCTCTGCTATGCCTTTCAAAAAGCGCCTCATCTATATAAATTTTATCTCATTTTCGGTTAAAAACAAAAAGTCTAGATAAGTTCATATAAAAAAACCGCTTCAACTGAAGCGGTTTTATCTTATACAAGTAATAAGATAACGTTTAGTCTACTAAAACAATTACTTTATTATCTTTCATTTCAATAGTGCCAGAATTGATTTTTAGCGTTAAAATTTTCTGATCGTCTTTACGAGGAACAATTTCAGAGTGTAACGTATCCAAAACCAAATTTTGTGTATGTGTATTAATTTTAATGGTACCTTCTTTTAAAAGAGACACAATAGAAGCGTGATCTTTTAATATTTGGAATTCACCATTAAGACCAGGAAGCGTTACAGAATCAATTTCTGAACTGAACAAAGTAGCTTCTGGTGATACAATTTCTAAATACATATTTAAACTTGTTTAAATACCCTGAATTTATCTCAGGGTCTTTTAATGTTTATTCGAGTTTCAATTTAAGAGATACTGAAACAAGTTCAGCATTAGCTTCGGCTTACGCCTCAGCTAGCATTTTCTCTCCGGACTCAATAGCTTCTTCAATAGTACCTTTAAGGTTAAACGCAGCTTCTGGCAAGTGATCTAATTCACCATCCATAATCATGTTAAATCCTTTAATGGTTTCTTTAATGTCTACTAAAACCCCTGGAATACCTGTAAATTGTTCTGCTACGTGGAAAGGTTGGGATAAGAAACGTTGCACGCGTCTTGCACGTCCTACAGCTAATTTATCATCCTCAGAAAGCTCTTCCATACCAAGAATAGCAATAATATCTTGTAATTCTTTGTAGCGTTGTAACAACTCTTTCACACGTTGTGCACAAGCATAATGATCTTTACCTAAAATATCGGCAGTTAAAATTCTAGAAGTAGAATCTAATGGGTCTACCGCAGGATAAATACCTAACTCAGCAATTTTACGTGATAATACAGTTGTAGCATCTAAGTGGGCAAACGTTGTTGCAGGCGCAGGATCCGTTAAATCATCCGCAGGTACGTAAACCGCTTGTACCGATGTAATAGAACCTCTTTTTGTTGAAGTAATACGCTCTTGCATAGCTCCCATCTCAGTTGCTAAAGTTGGTTGGTAACCTACTGCAGATGGCATACGACCTAATAATGCAGATACCTCAGAACCCGCTTGTGTAAAACGGAAGATGTTATCTACGAAGAAAAGTACGTCTTTACCTTGTCCTTCACCAGCACCATCACGGAAATACTCAGCAATTGTTAAACCAGATAAGGCAACACGTGCACGTGCTCCTGGTGGCTCGTTCATTTGACCGAATACGAAAGTTGCTTTAGATTCTTTCATTTTAGATTTATCAACTTTAGACAAATCCCATCCACCATTTTCCATAGAATGCATAAAATCATCACCATAGCGAATAATTCCAGATTCTAACATCTCTCTTAAAAGGTCATTTCCTTCACGAGTTCTTTCTCCAACACCAGCAAATACTGATAATCCACCATGTCCTTTTGCAATATTGTTAATCAACTCTTGAATCAATACCGTTTTACCTACACCAGCACCACCAAATAAACCAATTTTACCTCCTTTTGCATAAGGTTCAATTAAGTCGATTACTTTAATACCTGTAAATAAAACTTCGGTAGAAGTTGATAAATCTTCGAATTTAGGTGCTTGACGGTGAATTGGCAACCCAGCATTTCCAGCTTTAGGTAAATCTCCAAGACCATCAATAGCATCTCCAATTACATTAAACAAACGTCCGTAAACATCATCGCCAATAGGCATTTGTATAGGCGCTCCAGTTGCAACAACTTCAGTACCTCTGCTTAAACCGTCTGATGAGTCCATAGCAATAGTACGTACCGTATCCTCACCAATGTGAGATTGCACTTCTAATACTAATAAAGAACCGTCAGGTCTTTTAATTTCTAATGAATCATAAATTTTTGGAAGTTCAGAACCAGCACCGAATTCAACATCGATAACCGGACCTACTATCTGTGCAACCTTACCTGTAACTTTAGACATTGCTTATATGTTTAATATTATGCGTTTTAATTGAATGAAAACACTTTTAGTTTCCGCGTGCAAAGATAATTTTTTTAATTTAAATTGAAAGTTGTTTTTTAAGCTTTTTTACAATAAAAAAACGCCTTGAAATTCAAGGCGTTTTTATGATGTTCTTTAAAATTAATTTAAGGTTGGAGAATAATTTGTTGGATAGTCTCCTGCTTTTGCAACATTTCCTGATGCGATAAAGTTCGAACCAAAAGCTTCATCTATTTTTTCCAAAAATTTATTAGCCAAATAAGCGTAGCCTCTAGCTGTTAAATGTACACCATCTAAGCCTATTGCTCCACCTGTAACTAATTTTGTTGTCATGGTATAATTATCAAAAGGAATACCATTTAAAGTGGCGTCTTGCAGTATTTGATTTAAATCTACAAGTGCAACATTTGGATTTGCATTAGCTACAGCTTCAATGGTATTGTTGTAAGCATCGGTAGCGTCTTTAATTTCTTGTTGTTCTTCCGGGGTTAAAACCCATTTGTCTGCTAAAGGAATAGCAACTCCATTAACGGTTTGTGCATTTCCAGGAATGGCTTCTGTCCCAATAAATGACGATGCGGTTAATACTAACAAATCTTCAGGGGTTGCTTGCCTCATACTTATCAATGCAGGGTTTATTCCTGTTAAATCGGTTAAGCTTTCATCCATAATAACAACGGCGTTATTTTGAGAAGCAGAAAATACAATGGTTCTCTTTGCTATCTCCAGATTTGCATTTTCTTGACTAATTGCGTTAACACTAACTAAATATGCAAATGCCTGAACAATTCCCGCATTATAAGCTCCATAAGCAGAAGCACTATTTAAAAATCCTGCGGTTGCTGCGTCTAATGGAATTGGATTATAAGGAACCGTTGTAAAATGTGGTAAGTCTTTTACATAAGGAACATTGGTTATCACACCTTTTGCGCCACCTGATGTTAATGTTGTAACAATGTAACCGAAAGTTTGGTCAAAACCTACCCCAACAACTCCTGCACTTGGTGTAATTGTATTTGAACCATCGCCCCCAGAAGTTGCATAACCCAAAACATCATTACCGCCAATTTCTGATAATGTGAAAAATGTTGGGTTTTGTGCCATGGCATCACCTAAAACAGTCGCTGTGGTGCTCGATGCCATTCTTACAAAATAAGGATTAGCGGTTTTGGTTGCTAAATTTGCAATGTTTCCATATCCATCAAACAATAAATGATAACTTTTAGCTCCAGGAACTCCCATATTGTTAAAAGGACCAGTTGGTTTATTTATAGCAATATCTGTACTCACGGTTACAGGACCAATTACAGATTCCAAAGGCACTGGTCCAGCACCTCCAAAAACCAATCTTGGATCAAAACCAGGTAATCTTGAACCTCCTGCTGCTAACCCCCCATAATTATCACTTGTTAAGGGTTGTATAAAAGTACCGCCTCCAACTTTTGCAAATTGTTGAGATAATATATTAGGAAATGAATTTTCTTGAGCAGCTTTAAATAAAGCATTATCGGTAAATCCAGCACTAAATGAAGCCCCTATTGCTACATAGTTTGAAAAATCGGCAGAGCCAGCAGTTAGCTCAGGCAATTCAACTTCATCTTCAAGCCTGCTAACATCTTCAATATCGTTACATGCTACAAACCCTAATAGGATTATTAATAGCCATATATATTTTGTATTCATTATTTTAGTTTTCATTTTATAAGTTGTTAATTGACCAAGAAACATAATACATAGAACCTATATAGCCTGTTCCATATGCGGTATAGTACTCCTTACCTGTAATATTTGTGGCTCCTGCCTTGAATATGGATTTCATACTAGGCACTAATAAGTTAATTTGGGCATCTACAACATGGAATTCTGGCACAACACCATTGCCAAATGTTGCTTCCCAAAAATAATCGTCACTAAATCTGTATGACACATTAAATCCGAAGTTTTTAAACAACTCAGTATTGCCAAAAGAGCCCTTAAATTTATGCTCGGGTGTATTAAAGTTTGTTGTAAAATCCGGGTATTTTGCTTGATCAAAATCTAATTTAGCATAAGTATAACTGCCGCTTAAGTCAAAATTCCCGAACACTTTAGTTGACAATCCAATGGAAGCGCCGTATGAGTTTACATCTGCAGGTGAGTTAGTGTATGTGCTATATACTTGGTAATCCCCATTTGCTATTGCTGCAACCGATAAGGTGTTATCTCCAACAGTACCATAATAAGGTGCTACCACAACTTCTTGGGAAATAAAATCTTTATATTTATTATAATAAGCGCTAAAATCTACGATGACTTTGTTTAATTTCCCTCTGTAACCTACTTCTGCCGAGGAAACCTGTTCTGGTTTTACCAAACTTGGGTTTGCTATGGCATCGGGGTCTTCTAAAACAGCAGGATTTCCAGTTGCTTGAAGTGTTTCCAAAGCTTTTCTTGTATATGAGTTTTCATAAGCCACTCGACCGGTTTGCGTAATGGTAGCTGGTTGTCCTAAAAGTTGACCGCCGCCACTAACATTAAAAGTCCTAACATAGCGATCTAAATTACTAGGTGCTGCTCCAACTAATATGGCTCTACCCGCATCTAACCCTATAAATAAATCTTGAGTGGTTGGATTTCTAAAGCCTGTTTGCACAGAAGCCCTAATATTATGGTTTTTATCAACTGTTAAACCTGCAGAAATTCTTGGAGAAAAGAAGCCATCAAAAAATTCCGATTTATCGTATCGTATGGAACCTGTTAGCTTTAATTCCAAGGCTTCGGTTAGCTCTAAATCTTTTTGGATCTGAGTGTATAAGCCAAACTCGGAATAATCAATAGAGCCATCTTTATCGGTATAAATAGTTCCAGAAGAATTCAAGCTATACTGTCTGTAAGACCCACCCACTTGAATATCGGCAGCATCTATCAAATGGCTAAAATTATAGTTTCCGTCGGCGTGATAGTATTTAGAGGCGTCTTGAAACTTTGATCCAGTAGATAAGTCTGGATCACTAATACTCTTATTGAAGGCAGCTATAAAAGCATCGGAACCAGGTAAAAAACGCCCTGTTTCGGCAACGGCTCTAGCGGCGGCATGTGCTTGGGCATCGGTTGCACCACCAAGGGTAGCTTGCACATAAGTTCCTGCATATTGCCCAAACCAAGTTTGATCGTCTTTCCAGGCTCTATTAATATTGATACCCGTGAATACCATGTCGTAGGAATCACCAGCTTTATCACTAACCACGTAACCTCTTAAAAAGAAATTATCATTCTTAACTTCTAGTTTATGTTGTTGTTGAAAAAACCCATTAATACTGTATCTATTGGTTCCTTGGTATATCGTTGACCCAGTACCAACTTTGCCTACATAAGATATTTCAAAATCATTTTCCCAAGGTCTGTAATACAAACCCCAATCGGTTTTAACGCTTTCTGCATTATAGTCTGTTAAGTCACGTTCATTATAACCTGTTCTACTAACATTAACCGAAGGCACAAGCGCACTCGCACCGGTGGGTAAAATTCCTAAACCTTCTAAAGTTATGGCAACACCATTTATATTTGTTGAAACTTCATCGCCATATACGTTTACACCGTTATAATTTATATTTGTTTCTCTAGAGCCACCAACCATGTCGTTATCTACTTCGCTAGTTGCAGTCCAATCGGTTCCTTTTAGGTATCCAAAATTAATTTTACCAGCAAATTTGTTGGTAAACTTGTGTGCAGCTCGAAAACTTACATCGGTATATGCATTGTCTCCCGCAGCTTTTTGTGAAGTGATACCTCTTTTTATGGATGTACTAATGCCTTGATGATCAAAAGGGTTTTTGCTTCGCATGAACAAAATACCATTAAAAGCATTGGCACCATAAAGGGCAGAAGACGCACCTGGCAGTAATTCAACACTTAAAATATCAGTTTCTGTCATTCCTACTAAGTTTCCTAAAGGAAAATTTAATGCTGGTGAAGAGTTATCCATCCCATCAACCAATTGCATAAAACGGTTATTAGCGAATGTTGCAAAACCACGCGTATTAATAGATTTGAAAGTTAAACTGTTTGTGTTTACATCAACCCCTTTCAAGTTTTCCAAGCTATCATAAAAATCAGCGGAAGCCGTATTTTTAATTTCTTGAAGCCCTAAACGCTCTACTGTTACTGGCGATTCAAAAATACGTTCTGGCGTTCTTGAAGCAGAAATAACTACTTCGTCCAATGAGGTTCCTTCTTTAAGGACGAAGCTTAGTTTTTGATTATTAGAAGCCACTTGTATGGTCACTGTTTCAAAACCAACGCTACTGGCTCGAACGCTAAAAGGTGGGGCTTGATTAAAAGTTAATGTAAAATTTCCATCAAAATCCGTAACAGTGCCTGTTGAAGTGCCTACTACAATAATATTCGCACCAGGAATAGGTTGGTTGTTGTCATCTACAACAACCCCTGTAATTACCGTTTGGGAATTAGCAAAGCCACAAAAAAACAAAAGAAAAAAAGGGAGAATTGTTTTCATTTAGTATTATTTAGTTTTAGTATAACAATATAAAAAATTATACGTCACTTAAACACAAAAACACAAAAAAATTATGCACGCATAGTAAAATTTAACAAAAAATAGGTGAATTCTCTGCTTTATATCTGAAAAAAGCCCTGATAAACGAGAAACGTCATGATTAAAACTTAATCATGACGTTTTATATTACAAACCATAAAGTAATTAGACAGTCTCTTAAAATTACTCTACAGTAACAGATTTTGCTAAGTTACGTGGCTGGTCTACATTTTTACCTAACAACACGGCTATATGGTATGATAGCAGTTGAAGCGGAATAGTAGTCAATAAAGGAGATAAAGATTCTAAAGTGTCAGGAACTTCAATAACGTGATCTGCAAGATCCCTAACCTGGGTATCACCTTCGGTAACAATACCTATGATTTTTCCTTTTCTTGATTTTATTTCTTGAATATTACTTACTACTTTTTCATAATGTCCTTTTTTAGTTGCAATAACAACTATAGGCATGTTTTCGTCAATTAAAGCAATAGGCCCATGTTTCATCTCGGCAGCTGGGTAACCTTCAGCGTGTATATAAGAAATCTCTTTTAATTTTAAAGCACCTTCTAATGCTACTGGAAAATTAAAACCTCTACCCAAATATAAACAATTACGAGAATCTTTGTAAATATCGGCAATCATTCTAATATGTGCATCCGATTCTAACGCTTTTTCTACTTTTTTAGGAATTAATTCCAACTCTAATAAATGCTGTCTGAAGTCTGAACTACTAATAGTGCCTTTAGCTCTAGCTAAGCGCAACGCTATTAAAGTTAAAACCGTTATTTGCGTTGTAAAAGCTTTTGTTGAAGCCACGCCAATTTCCGGTCCCGCATGTGTATAAGCTCCAGCATCTGTTTCTCTGGCAATAGATGAACCTACAACATTACAAACACCAAAAACAAAGGCCCCTTTAGATTTTGCTAACTTTATAGCTGCTAAGGTATCGGCAGTTTCTCCAGATTGCGAAATGGCGATGACAACATCATTTTCAGTAATTACAGGGTTTCTATATCTAAACTCTGAAGCGTATTCAACCTCTACAGGTATTCTTGCTAAATCTTCAAAAATGTATTCTGCTACTAGACCTGCGTGCCATGAGGTACCACAAGCTACAATTATGATACGATTGGCATTGAGGAATTTTTTCATGTTATCTTCAACACCAGCCATTTTTATAATGGCCTCGTTTCTTAAAAGACGTCCTCTGTAAGTATCTGTAATGGCTTTTGGTTGTTCGTGGATTTCCTTTAGCATAAAATGCTCATATCCGCCTTTTTCAATTTGCTCAAGATTCATTTGAAGTTCTTGAACATAGGCTGGTACGATAGAATCATCTTTAATTTTTCTAACTTTTATGCCTTTATGAAATCTAATAATAGCCATTTCCTCATCTTCTAAATAGATGGCATTTTTGGTGTATTCTAAAAAAGGAGAGGCATCACTTGCAATAAAAAATTCATCTTCACCAACACCTACTGCTAATGGACTTCCTAAACGGGCAATAACAATTTCTTCTGGTTTGGTTCTATCAAAAACAGCAATGGCATACGCACCAATAACTTGGTTTAGTGCAATTTGAACCGCTTTACCAAGTTTTACGTTTTCTTGATTTTTTACGTCTTCAATTAAATTTATTAAAACTTCGGTATCTGTATCTGATTTAAATGTAAACCCTCTAGAAATCAATTCTTGCTTTAAAGACTCGTAATTTTCAATAATACCATTGTGAATAATGACTAAATCGCCAGAGTTTGAAAGATGTGGGTGTGAGTTAACATCGTTGGGAACACCATGGGTTGCCCATCTTGTGTGTCCAATACCTATATTACCATGTTTTGTTATTTCTTTATCTGAGCGTTCTTCTAAATCTGAAACCTTACCTTTTGTTTTACAAACTTTAAGGTCAGTACCATCAAAAATAGCAATACCTGCACTGTCATAACCTCTATATTCTAATCGCTTGAGACCTTCAATTATAATTGGGTAAGCTTCTCTAGTTCCTATATATCCTACAATTCCACACATAATTTATTTTTTTGATTTCTGGGGTTCTAATTAAAAAGCAAATATGTAAAATAAATACTAATGAAAGATAATTATTATATGAAGTCCTTATTTTATACGATAAAATTCATTTTTACTCAATAAGAAACAACTTCATTATATGGAACTCGTTTAAACTTTTTTAGTTGAAGCGAGTTCATACACGAATTTATTTAGGTTCCGTAAAAAATATCTTTAATTTCATTTTTCTATTATCAGGAACTGCCGAATTGGTTCCGTATAAAATAGTGCCTCTTGGAGTGATTACAGATGTAGCTGGTACATTGGTAACGTCACCCGCACTATTTAAAATTTTAGCATTATTAACTAGGTTTACATTACTAGATAATACCAATCCTATTTTGGTATTGGTTGAATCTCTAAGTAAAATATTATTTAAATGCTCGGTTAAATGAATTTTGTATTTTACAGCATCTGTATCATCGGTTTTACGTTGCCCTAAATGAAAAAAGGTTGAATTGTAAGGTGCAGCAGTATTTCCATTAGTGGGATCGTAATTGTAATCAACAAGCGGGATATTATTTTTTAGATCGTATGCGTAAATTCTATCGTATGCATGGTAGGCATCCCCGTTTTCATCTTCGCCATAGGTTGGCATTAATTCGTCTTCATAAACAAGTAACTGGGCATCGTTTATTAAACGCTTTAAAATGTAATTGCCATTATTGTCCTTTTTGTATTCTCCATTACCTAGAGGCATTCTATAACTGTTTAAAAAATCCTCTAAGGCATTGTCTCCACTAAACAAATCCACAACAGCCATTGAGCCTTCGGCACCTTTTAAATAAAGTGTTTCATCACCTAAAGTTTCATCGCCGTCTTGTAATGGCACAGCACTATAGTCGTTAATAAAGGTGTTTAAAATATTTCCAGTAAAGTTTAATACGTAGGTCGCTTGTGTTCTTTCACCAGCAACAGTAGAATCTTTGGAGTAATAAATGGTAATGTTGGCATTGGTTGATGCTAAATTTAATAAAACCATACTGCCATCAGTACCAATAGCTTCAGCTTTAAAATACAACCCTCTAAAATAGTTATTAAATTCAGAAGCTTTACTTAATACAGCATCGCCTTCTTTATCTATAATGGCAGCTTTCCAAAAATCGGGGTCTAATTCAGCTCTAAAAGCAGGAGCTAAATATTCAGTAGTTTCAATTTCACCAGCATCATCATAAGTATCCAATCTAATTGGGTTGCCACTAGGGGCAAAAATAGTATCTTTAATTATTGCTCCTTTATTGTTGTCAAAATTTATAATAGACGTACCATTTAATGCAAAATTATCGGTTGCGTTGATGCTTCTGTCTGCTTTTGAATAGTATCTTTGTCTTTGGTCTAAACTTCCGCTTGGGTCAAAATCCCTTAAGAAATAATTGTTTTGGTAAATAGTTAGTTTAAAAGGTTTGATGGCTTCTTTTGGTTTTTTACCATATAAAGAATCTAAAATGGTATAAGTAGTATTGCCATTGGTATCTGTTCCTGTTATTCTACTAAAATATGGGATGGTTAAAACAACCGAGTCAATTACGGTGTTCTCACCAAAATCCGGACTGAAGGTAGTTGGTGTTATTTGCGTTATAATACTTGCTATGGTTTGTCCATAAGCAAAGTCGTTATAAACACCCAACAGGTTTGAAGACAAACCGTTAATTTGTAAAGAATCAAGTTTTTTATTATAGGCAGCTATTTGAAGGCTTTCTACATCCGTACCAAAATTTAAATTTTTATCTCCAAGCACATCGCTTTCTATCACCGAAAAATCTTTATCGCAAGCAATAAAAGATGAGAAAATAAATAAAAAAACAACAGGGAATTTAAGGGCTTTAATGGTCTTCTTCATATATATATTGAAATGAATTTAAATTGGCTAGCTTAAAACGCTGGTATTAAAAAATGTTTTGTAAGCTTCACCAAATTCATCTTTGCTTTTGTATTCTAAAACGGGTTTATTCGACGCTTTTAAATAGGTTTCTAAATCTTTTGGAATATCTTCCGATCCTACTATTAAAGCATCCGAATAATCAATGGCAACTTTCATTAAGTTAACATACGATGGTTCTTCAAGAACTTTAATAGCATCTTCATTAAGATTGTCAAATTTAACTTTATTAAACATATCTTTATTTAACGTATTGTTAAAACTTTGATTGTATACTGAAGTTACTATTTTACTTTCAGTAAATAAAGGCTCGTCTTTGTAGTATTCTTTAAGGTAAATAGGCAATAAAGAGGCTAACCACCCATGAACATGAATAATATCGGGCGACCAATTTAATTTCTTAACCGTTTCAATAACGCCTTTTGCAAAAAAGATAGCACGCTCATCGTTATCGGCAAATAAATTACCGTCTTCATCAGTTAGGGTTGCTTTTCTTTTAAAGTATTCATCATTATCAATAAAATAAACTTGAATACGTTCTTTGGGGATAGACGCTACCTTAATAATAAGCGGCATATCTAAATCGTTTATCACTAAATTTATTCCAGAAAGCCTAATAACTTCGTGTAATTGATGTCTTCGTTCGTTTATATTGCCGTATCGAGGCATGAAAATCCTGATTTGACCACCTTGTTGATTCACCAATCTTGGTGCTTCAAAAGACATTGAAGAAATTTCGGTTTCTGGTAAATAAGGCACTACTTCAGATGATACATATAATATCCTCTTATCTTTCATGTGTTAGTATTTATTGCTTTTTATAGATTTTATACAACCCGTTATTAACCATTTCTTGTATAAGAAATTTGAAAATACCTGTTGTATAAATGTGTTTCTTTCGGAAAATCGAAATAAAAAACACGCAAAAGTACAAAAATTTATGCAGATTGATTGTAAAATCTTAAGTTTGCACCCGTTAATTTTATATTAAAAAGTGAAGGTTTATACAGAAAAACAAGAAATTATAGTTGCAATTGATGCTTTTAAAGAAAAAAATCAAACTTTAGGGTTAGTCCCCACCATGGGTGCATTGCATAAAGGGCACTTAGCTTTGGTGAAAAAAGCATTAAAAAATAATGACAAGGTTGTCGTTAGTATTTTTGTTAATCCGACACAATTTGATAATAAAGAAGATTTAGTAAAATATCCTAGAACATTAGAGCGGGATGTAGAATTGCTTAGCTCTATAAATAAAGATGCTATTTTAGTTTACGCACCCTCTGTTGATGATATTTATGAAGGAAACACAGTCTCTGAAACCTTTGAGTTTGATGGCTTGGAGTTTGAAATGGAAGGCAAATTTAGAACCGGTCACTTTGATGGTGTGGGAACCATCATAAAACGCCTATTCAGCATTATAAACCCTGACAATGCTTATTTTGGCGAAAAAGATTTCCAGCAATTAGCTATTATAAAAAAGTTAGTTGAAAAACATCATATCCCTGTCACGATAGTACCATGCCCTATATCTAGAGAAGCATCTGGTTTAGCAATGAGTTCACGCAACACCCGACTAAAACCAGCTTATAAAGAAGCAGCACCTTTTATTTATAAAACATTAACAACTGCCAAAGCACATTTTGGCACAAAAAGTGCTAATAAAGTGTCGCAATGGGTTGAAAAACAGTTTGAAAGCCATAATTTATTGAAGTTAGAATACTTTATTATTGCAGATGCTTCAACCTTAAAAACGATAAACCGTAAGACAAAAAACAAAAAATATAGAGCGTTTATTGCCGTTTATGCTGATGATGTTAGACTTATTGACAATATCGCTCTAAATTAATTATCTTTGCCACATGCAAATACAAGTAGTAAAATCTAAAATTCACAGAGTAAAATGCACCGGTGCAGAACTTAACTACATAGGAAGCATTACTATTGATGAAGATTTAATGGAAGCAGCCAACATCATTCAAGGAGAAAAAGTTCAAATTGTAAATAACGATAATGGCGAACGTTTAGAAACCTATTGTATTCCAGGACCACGAAATAGTGGTGAAATTACACTAAATGGTGCTGCCGCCAGAAAAGTTGCGGTGGGAGATACCTTAATATTGATTACTTATGCTTTTATGGATATTGAAGAAGCTAAAGTTTTTAAACCATCTTTAGTCTTTCCTGATGAAGCCACAAACTTGTTAAAATAAAGGTTTGAACCAAAAGATAAGAAGAACGCTAAGAATTTTACTCCCATTATTGCTGGGAGTTTTTTTAGTCTGGTATTCGCTATCTAAAGTTTCAGTTGAAGAAATATGGGTGTATCTACAAAAATCAGATTATCTATGGATCATTTTTGGAATGTTCTTAGGTCTTTTAAGTCATTTATCCCGTGCATACCGTTGGCGTTTTCAGTTAGAGCCCATGGGTTATAACATAAAATTTGGCAACAGTATTATGGCTGTTTTTGCCACCTACCTAATAAATTATACCATACCAAGAGCAGGCGAAGTTGCAAGAGCATCTATACTTACAAATTACGAAGATGTCCCTTTTGAAAAAGGATTTGGTACCATTGTAGCTGAACGTATTGCAGATTTAATAGTCATGCTTGGTATTATTCTCACAACATTATTTCTTCAGTTTGACTTTATCTATGGGTTTTTTGTTGAAAAGTTCAATCCAACAAAAATTATAATTGGATTCATATTATTGGGTGTTTTGGGATTATTTTTTTTCAGATTTATAAAGAAAAGCAAGTCTAAATTCGCACTAAAAATCAAACACTTCATAAACGGCCTAATTGAAGGTGCATTAAGTGTTTTTAAAATGAAAAAAAAATGGGCGTTTGTTTTTCATACCCTCTTTATTTGGGCCATGTATCTGCTCATGTTTTACGTAACATCGTTGGCTATTGAAGATTTAGAAGGTATTTCAACAGGTGCTATTTTAATAGGGTTTATTTCCGCAAGCTTTAGTATTGCTGCAACCAATGGTGGTATTGGCTCCTATCCATTGGCTGTTTATGCCGCTTTTTCATTTTTTGGCATTGCCCAAGAGCCAAGTATCGCTTTTGGTTGGATTATGTGGGCGTCCCAAACACTTATGATTATTGTTTTTGGGGGTATATCTTTAATTTATTTACCAATTTACAATCGGAATTCCAATATATAAACAACGACCTTCTGCGTCTAACTTTACCAGTGGTTGTGGCTGTGCCAATACCTTTATTTTCCGTCCATTCATCAACAAACAATAATCTTTTTGGATTAATTTTTGTAACCCATAAGGAATCTATTGATTCTAACCCATAATCAAAGCTTGAATACAAAACAGCAATTGCTTTATAATAAGAAATTGCTGTTTTTTGTTTCTTTATTACCTGCTTCAAACCAACTAATTCCATTTAACGCACTTTTAAGTGTTTTCTATCCCTTAGGTTTTAATTACATTTGCATAACTTAATACACACGTTATGATATATTCAATGACAGGTTACGGAAAATCTGTTTTGCAATTACCCACCAAAAAAGTAACTATCGAGTTAAAATCCCTTAATAGCAAAAGCTTGGATTTAAATGCTAGAATGCCTTCTATTTACAGAGAAAAAGAATTGGCGATTAGAAAATTACTTGCAGATAATTTAGAACGTGGCAAAATAGATTTTTCTATTTATATGGAAGCGACTGCCGAAGATACGTCTACACAAATTAATACACCAGTTGTAAAACAATATATAGAACAATTACGGCAAGTGGTTGATGGAGATGCCATTGAATTGCTTAAAATGGCGGTACGATTTCCAGATGCTTTAAATACCGTACGTGAAGAAATTGACGAAAACGAATGGCAAATCATCGCTGTTGAAATTAACAAAGCCATAGAAGATTTAAACAACCATCGTTTAGATGAAGGCAAAGTATTGGAGCAAGAATTTAACAAACGTGTTGCCATTATTGATGATTTATTGGATCAAGTTATAGCTATGGATCCCGAGCGTATTATAGGCGTTAGAGAGCGTTTATTAAAAGGCGTTGAGGAATTAAAAGACAAATACGACGAAAACCGTTTTGAACAAGAGTTGGTATATTACATTGAGAAATTTGATATTACCGAAGAAAAAGTGCGTTTAAAAAACCATTTGAATTATTTTATTGAGTGTATTAGTTCTGAAGATTCCAACGGAAAAAAACTAGGATTTATTAGTCAGGAAATGGGGCGTGAAATTAACACCATTGGTTCAAAAAGTAATTATGCACCCATGCAACAATTGGTGGTACAAATGAAAGACGAATTGGAAAAAATTAAGGAACAACTACTAAATGTACTATAAATAGCTGTAAGCTATAGGCTTTAAGCTGTAAGCATAGTTAGCCTAAAGCATATAGCATATAGCATATAGCAACAAACATAAAACTTCGTGACAAAACAAACCACTACAAACAAAGGAAAACTTATTGTATTTTCGGCGCCATCGGGTTCTGGAAAAACAACTATAGTTAGGCATTTATTAGGCATAAAGGATTTAAACTTAGAATTCTCTATTTCGGCGACTTCTAGAGAAAAACGGGGCACCGAAGTAGATGGAAAGGACTATTACTATCTGTCATTAAAAGAATTTAAAAACAAAATAAAAAACGATGAATTTCTGGAGTGGGAAGAAGTCTATCGCGATAATTTTTATGGCACGCTAAAAACCGAAGTAGAACGTATTTGGGCTATGGGCAAAAATGTTATTTTTGATATAGATGTATCGGGTGGATTGCGTATAAAACGAAAATTCCCAGAGGAAACATTGGCTATTTTTGTAAAACCACCAAGTATTGACGAATTAAAAATAAGACTTAAAAAACGAAAAACCGAAACCGAAGACAAAATAAACATGCGTGTTGCCAAAGCTTCGGCGGAATTAGCGACCGCCCCGTTATTTGACGTTATTGTGGTAAACGATGATTTGGAAAAAGCACTCGCTCAGGCTGAAAAATTGGTAAGTGATTTTATAAATTCTTAAGCCTTCATATGAAGCACCCATAAGAATGGCATTCTTGCACACGATCAAGGATGATTATTCAGGGTGTTCCATCTGACCAAATTAAAACAATAAATATAAACAGATGAAAATTGGATTGTATTTTGGCTCTTTCAACCCTATACATATTGGGCATTTGGTTATTGCCAATCACATAGCTGAATACAGCAATTTAGATGAAGTTTGGTTTGTAGTAACGCCGCATAATCCTTTTAAAAAGAAAAACTCTTTGCTAGATAATTTTCAGCGGTTGGAAATGGTGTACCGCGCCACAAAAGACTACATCAAACTTAAACCTTGCGATATAGAATTTAACCTGCCACAACCTAATTACACCATCAACACACTTATTTATTTACAGGAAAAATATCCTAATTACGCGTTTTCTTTAATTATGGGTGAAGACAATTTAAAGAGTTTTCATAAGTGGAAAAACTACCAGGTTATTCTAGAAAACCACGATATCTATATGTACCCAAGAGTTTCAAAAGAAAAAATTGAAACCCAGTTTAATGGGCATAAAAAAATTCATCATATAGATGCACCCATTATGGAACTCTCTTCAACCTTTATACGCAACGCCATAAAAGCAGGTAAAAACGTAAAACCCATGCTACCAGAACACGTTTGGGAATACTTGGATGAAATGAATTTTTATAAGTAAGTTGCTTCATTTGTAAAAAATTTTGTTGAATTCGTTTAGCGCTCGATGTAAAACATCAAAGCGAATTTAAGAGAGCGAATTAGATGAAAACGGCAATAACTTTACCACCGCGTCCACCTGTGGTGAACATTCCAGCACCCTATGCACCTGAAATGCAGGAATGGCTCCTTCAGGTAATCTTGGAGGGTGAGGGTGTTTGCCCAAGTTCGGGCTGATCGCTATTCTGCGCATTTAAATTCAATACGACTATAAGAAGCATAAAAAGCAATAGCCTTTTTCTGGTTACTTGATGGATTTTTATCATAGGTGTTTAATTTAATTACTACTATAATCTTTAAGAGATTCTTAAAAAGGAGGTGGCTAATATGATTATTTTAAGAATAATTAACTGCTATTTTTGAACGGTGACCAATTTTATGAAACTTTTATGCATGATAATATACAAGCCAAATCAAAAAAGAAACCGCCTAAAGAATAAATCTTTAAACGGCTTCTAAACTAAATAACCAACCAAACTTATGTTAAACCCTTGTATTTTCTCTTGGGTTTTCTACTTTATCTTTTCTATGCTTACGCATTTTTTCTGTTGTAACAGTTTTTCCTTTTGTATCTGTTGTTTTCATAAATTGTATATAGCCTCTACCAACAAACTCATAGGCTGTGCCTGATGTAGGGTGATACAATTCTATCTTTCCATCATTTATAACGCTTAATTCAAAATATTCATTGTCAAAATAATCATAATCTAATGTTAAAGTTTTAAGCTTGTTATTGCCAGCGATATTTCCAACACCATACACTCCTGTATAATCCCAATAAATATTATTTGGACTGGTGCCATTAACATCTTGTGAGCTTCTAAATTCAGAATCGTTTCCACCAGCTAAAAACTGTAAAAAGTTTTCGTTATCAAACTCATTTATACCACCATAATCGCTAGTATATACTTTTTCCCAAGCGTTATACTCTTGCAGGAAATAATGAATATTATCATAAAACACAAAATCGTAATCGAAATTGCTGCGTTGGTAACCATCTAAAAAGTATGAGGTATCGTTATTAGGGTTGTAAAGCTCAATAGTATTGTTGTCTATTTGGTAAACATCAAAAGTTTCAAAACCATCTATAACATGGTAAACATCCAAAACCATATCATAAGCATCGTAAGTCCCTACTTTTATTCCAAAACCGTTGCCCGTATTACCAATACCTACAATATTATTGTTTGCTAATACATTATTATTTATAAACGATAGGGTAAACGCTTTTTGTAAAAAGGGTGTTTCTCCATAACCTTTAGTGGCATTAATGTCTACATACCACAACTCATACGAACCCAATAATTGGTTTAAAGATATTTGTGGAATATCATCGTAATCGTCTACAATAACTTCTGTGTAACATGAAGTAAATAGGGTAGCTGTTAAGGCAAACGAAAAAAGTAATTTTATAGTTTTCATAATCAAACGTTTTTAGGGTTCCTGTTTTAATGGTTTTCAAAACACGTGCCAAAGTTTTTTCGTCTCCCAGTTTTAAGTCCCCGTATGAAGTTTACCGTCTTCCGTCATAGGTCTTTTGTATTCTTTACTCTTTTAACATACATTCCTAACGCAGATAAATATTTTATGTATTTTTGAAACATCAAACAACGAAACTATTTATGAATGAACCTTTAAAATATGCGGTTTTTGGTGCAGGAAGTTGGGCTACAGCCATTGTAAAAATGCTTTGCGAAAATTTAGATGAAGTAGGTTGGTACATGCGCAGTGTTTATACCAAAGAGCATTTGCTTAAAGAGCGTCACAATCCAAATTATTTAAGTTCGGTAGAGTTTCATGTGGAGCAACTAAAGCTTAGTAACGACATCAACGACATGGCCAATTATGCCGATGTGCTTATTTTTGTAATTCCTTCTGCCTTTATTTATAGCGAATTACAAAAATTGCATGTTGATATTTCCAATAAAATTATTGTTTCGGCAGTAAAAGGCATTATTCCAGAAACCGGTTTATTGGTTGGCGAACATTTTCATGAAGCTTATAAAATACCTTACAATAATATTGCGGTAATAGCGGGTCCATGCCATTCTGAGGAAGTGGCCTTAGAACGTTTATCGTATCTAACCATTTCATGTTCAGACGCTAAAAAAGCCCAAGCTATTGCCGATAGTTTGTCGAGCGATTACATAAAAACAAAAATTAGCGACGACATTATTGGTGTAGAATATGCCGTTATGCTTAAAAACATATACGCTATTGCTGCGGGTATTGCCCACGGATTGGGTTATGGTGATAATTTCCAGAGTGTGCTTATGAGTAACTCCATTCGTGAAATGAAACGCTTCATTAAAAAGATGCATAAAATGAAACGTAACATTAATAATTCTGCATATTTAGGTGATCTATTGGTAACAGGCTATTCGGTATTTTCTAGAAACCGTATGTTTGGAAACATGATTGGAAAAGGCTACACCGTAAAAAGTGCGCAAATGGAAATGAGCATGGTTGCCGAAGGTTATTACGCCACCAAAAGCGCCCATTTACTAAACGAAAAGAACAAAAAGAAAACACGCTTGCCCATTATCAATGCGGTTTACGATATTTTATACGAAGGTAAAGACCCAAAAAAAACCTTTAAAAAGCTAACTGATAAATTGGATTAACAACGCCACTTAAATTCCTTCCCTTGTAAGGGAAAGTGGATTTCATTTTGGTAAAAATGAAAGACGGAAGGGTAATCAAAGACGGAAGGGTCTATTTCACCAAAACACCCTTAGCCTCCATTAAAGGAATAGCTTGTAACGCTTTTAAATTAATAGTGTTTTTTCTGAACAAAAAGGTTTTATCAAACATTTTGTTTCCTTCAAAAAAAGATACTTTAAACGTATTGTTTAAAGCAAAAAGTTCCTCTTGCATCAACTCAATTTTAGCATAGCTTTTTTTAGGAAGCGTATCTAGTTTTTTTCTAAAAGTAGAGGTTATCTTTTCTTCGGAATAGCCAGAAGTTACGATTAAAACCATTTCTAAATCAACTTCCTTGTCATTGATTATATAAGCATTCCAATCTTGGGTTTTATAAATAGCATTATACTCGTTTACAACAGCTATATAAACACCTTCAACTTTTGGGATTTCGATATCTTTTTTCATATGCAGATATTTATTGTTTTTTAAAGGTCATATGGTATCGCTTTAATCTTCATCGGTGTTTATATTTCCAAATCATGGCGATTTCATGCGGCAAAAGTAATTAAACTATTTCTAAATTTTTTAGCTACTTCCAACCACCTCCAAGAGCTTCATACAAATTTACAACCGCTAATAATTGTTGCAACTTGCTATCAATCACATTCAATTCAGCATTTAAGGCGCTTTGTCTTGCGGTTAATAAGTCTAAATAATTGGCATACCCATTATTCAAAAGTATTTCAGAATTACGCTCCGCATCTCTTAAAGCCTCGACTTCCTTTTGTCTAAATTCAAACTTTCTGGTTTCGGCGTTATAAGCAAATAAGGCATTAGATACTTCATTACCAGCCACTAGTAATGACTTTTTAAAATTCAAAAGTGCTTGTTCTTTTTGTGCTTTACTTACTTCATATTGTGTTTTAATTTTTCGCTGATTAAAAATAGGTTGTGCTAACCCACCAATTAAATTGGCAAATAATGAATTCGCATTAAATAAATTATCGAAATCTAAACTTTGAAAACCACCTGAAGCCGTTAATGTTAATGACGGATAGAAATTACTTCGTGCTATATTAGTCAATTCAAAGGATTGTATTAAAGCATATTCTGCGGCTATTACATCTGGACGGTTGCTTAATAAGGTTGCAGGAACGCCCAATTTTAAATCGGATTCTAAGGTTTGCATTTCCATTTGACTTCTCTCAAAATCTTGAGGCACTTTTCCTAGCAAAATACTTAGAGCATTTTCCGTTTTAAAAATAGCTGTTTCTAAATCTACTTGTAAAGCTTTTGCATTGTTGTATTGTGCTATATTTTGGTCTACCGCTACTTGGGTTACTTGACCTGCATCTTTTAAAGCCTTAATAGTTTCTACTCCTTTTTCGCGAGTTTCAATAGTTTGTTTGGTAATAGCTAATTGCGCGTCTAAAGCCAACAGTTGATAATAGGTGGCAGCTATACTAGACACCAATTGTGTTTTTACTGCTTGATGTGCTGCTACACTTTGCAAATAACTGGCTTGATATGCACGCTTATTGCTGCGTATTTTACCCCAAATATCGGCTTCCCAAGATAATGCTCCAGATAATTCGAATTGATCGACATGGTCTGTACCAAGGTTCCTTAAAATAGCTCCTTGTTGTCCGTTTCCGGAAATATAGGTGCGTGATGCAGATGCATTCCCTGTTAATGTTGGAAAATAACCTGCTTTCCCTTGTTTTAAATAGGCTTCGGCAGCTACTATTTGTTGGATAGCAATACGTACATCCATATTATTTTGAAGTCCTTCTTCGATATATTGACTCAAATAACTATCTGTAAATAACGTTTTCCAAGATACATCTGCCATAGATAAACTATCGGTCGGCAAATTATCGGTTCTGTACAAATTTTGGGTTTCTACCAACTCCGGTTGCTTGTAATCTTTGGCAACAAAACAACTTTGCAGTGTTACGGAAACAACTACTAACAGCAGGCTTTTACTAAAAAGTGTGTGTTTTATTATTGATGTCATACGGTTAATCTTCAATAGTTTGGATTGCTGGTTTACTCGAAATTTTTTCTTGTAACCATTGAAATAAAATAAATAGAATGGGAATAACAAATACTCCTAAAATAGTACCAATAAGCATACCTCCGGCAGCACCAGTACCAATAGATCTGTTTCCTTCTGAACCAACACCTTTTGCCAATACCAGTGGCATTAAACCTAAAATGAAGGCGAATGAGGTCATTAAAATAGGTCTTAAACGTGCTTTAGCTCCGTTAATAGCTGCATGAACTATACTTTCACCATTTTGTCTTCTTTGGCGTGCAAACTCCACAATAAGAATGGCATTTTTTGCCAATAAACCAATAAGCATGATTAAGGCGATTTGGAAATATATATTGTTTTCAAGCCCAGAAAACTTGGTGCTTATATAGGCTCCAAAAACCCCAAAAGGAATTGAAAACACCACAGCAAGCGGTAACACATAGCTTTCATATTGTGCACATAGTAAAAAGTAAACAAACAGAATGCTTAAAACAAAAATAAAGGTAGTTTGACTCCCTGAATTTACTTCTTCACGGGTTAAACCAGAATAAGCGACTGCATAATTACTAGGTAGTTTCGCTACTTCTTCTTCAATAACCCTAATGGCATCACCTGTACTAAATCCTGCGTTTGTAGCTCCTGTAATACTTGTTGAATTAAATAAATTAAAACGGGTTACCGATTGCGGTCCATACACACGCTTTAAAGTTATGAATTGTGTAATAGGCGTCATTTCACCTGAATCGGTTCTAACATACATGCCATTTAAAGCACTCTCATCGGCTCTATCTTCTGGTAACGATTGAATATACACACGGAATTGTTTTCCAAATCTTGAAAAATCGGATGCATAAACGCCTCCTATATACCCTTGCAATGTTGAAAATATACTGTTAATTGGCACGCCTTTTTCTTTCGCTAAAGGCACGTTCACTTCCATTTCATACTGGGGATATTTAGTATTGAAAGACGATTGCGCATATTTAATTTCCGGGTGCTGCATTAAGGCAGCAATAAATTCTTGATTCGCTTTATCCAAATCTGTAAACGCCCCTCCAAAACGGTCTAGTAAATTCACCTCAAAACCGGCAGAGTTACCAAAGCCCCTAATACTTGGTGGCGCAAAGAAAATAATATTGGCTCCTGGAATGGTTGAGGCAATTCCAAATAACTTACCTGTAACAGCTTCGGTAGACAACGAAGGGTCTTCTCTATCTTTCCAGTCTACAAGTTTTATAACCCCAAAACCATAATTACTTCCAGAACCACTTATTAAACTTCTTCCTCTAATAAAAGAAACACCTTCAACACCAGATAAACTATGTGTTTTTTTATACAACGCATCGACTACTTCATTAGTTCTATCTAAAGAGGCTCCAGCTGGTAATTCAATATTTGCAAATATGATGCCTCTATCTTCATTTGGAACAAAGCCTGTTGGAGTTGTTTTTGATGCCCAAAAAATACCTGCGACTATTAAAATTAACAACATGGCAGGCATCCATTTATTCTTATAAAGAAATTGAAGGGAGTTACCATATTTTACAACAGTGGCATTAAATCCACGATTAAAAAGGGTGTAAAAACGTTGCAAAGGATTTTTACTTTTTAATTCGTTTTCATCATGCGATTTTAAAAATAAGGCACAAAGCGCCGGACTTAAAGTTAAGGCATTTACTGCCGAAATAAGTATAGCGATAATTAAAGTGACCCCAAATTGTTTATAAAAAACGCCCGTTGGTCCCTGTACAAACATTACAGGAATAAACACAGCAGCCATTACCAAGGTGATAGACACAATAGCACCTGATATTTCGTGCATGGTTTCTAAAGTTGCTTTTTTAGCGTTTTTTTCTCCATGATCCATTTTAGCATGAACTGCTTCAACAACAACAATAGCATCATCTACCACAATTCCAATGGCCAACACCACAGCAAATAGTGTCAATAAATTGATGGAGTATCCAAATAAATTCAGAAAGAAAAAAGTTCCAATAATTGATACAGGTACAGCAATAGCTGGAATTAGTGTAGAACGAAAATCTTGCAAGAAAAGAAACACTACAAGAAACACTAATAGAAAAGCCTCTATTAGGGTACTTACTACTTTATCAATAGATGCCGTTAAAAATAAACTGGTGTCGTATGGAATAAAAATATTTAAGCCTTTTGGTAAATCTTTTTTAATACCATCTAACGCGATTTTTATGTTTTCGATGATTTCTTGTGCATTAGATCCTTTTGTTTGAAAAACACCCATAAATACTGCCGGATGCCCTAAACTCATTGCACTGGAAGTATACGATTGTGCATCTAATTCAATATCTGCAACATCGTTTAAACGTAAAAATTCACCATTGCCTAATGCTTTTACAATAATATCGGCATACTGCTTTTCGTCCTTAAAACGCCCGCTATACTTTAAAACATAGGTAAATGCTTCTCCATTATTTTCACCTAACGATCCCGCTGCAGCTTCTAAATTTTGTTCTTTTAAAACAGTGGTAATATCTGAAGGTATTAAGTTATAAGCCGCTAATTTTTCAGGTTTTAACCAAATACGCATGGCATAATCTTGCTGGGAGAATACCCCAATATTCCCAATACCGTTAATACGTTGCAATGCTGGAATAACATTAATTCTTAAGTAATTTTGAATAAATGTCGCATCGTAA
The DNA here is from genome assembly GCF_044335535.1 of Mariniflexile sp. HMF6888. NCBI lineage: Bacteria > Pseudomonadati > Bacteroidota > Flavobacteriia > Flavobacteriales > Flavobacteriaceae > Mariniflexile > Mariniflexile sp. HMF6888. The sequence continues at coordinate 1,145,067 of NZ_JBIQVZ010000001.1, forward strand.
TCTTCATTATCAGAATACATGGACAGAAACATTAAGGCACTTGTTTCCTCTTTTTGTGTGGTTACTCCCGTTTGCTTTACTTCTTGTGGTAATAAGGGGTTGGCACGCGCCACACGGTTTTGAACATTTACCGCTGCGACATCGGCGTCTATCTTTTGGTCGAAATACACCGTAATGTTCGCAGTACCATTATTGGAAGCTGTTGATGTGATGTAGGTCATACCTTCAACTCCATTAATTTGCTCTTCAATAGGAATGATAACGCTTTCTAAAACTGTTTCAGCATTCGCACCAGGGTAACTTGCCGTTACTCTAATGGTAGGTGGTGCAATGTCGGGATATTGCTCTATAGGTAAACTCGAAATACTTATAAACCCGAGCATTAATATAATAATAGAAATAACTGTAGAAAGTACAGGTCTTTCAATAAATGTCTTTAACATAACTATAAGTTTCTAGTTTTTAAATAATTTTTCGATAGGTTTTACAACACTATCAAAAGCAATCTCTTGAGGTGTTATTTCCATATTGTTTCTCAACTTACCTACGCCCGTAACTACTATTTTATCTCCTACCTCAACACCAGATGCTACTACATATAAGTTGTTTACAGGCGCCTTTACTTTGATAATTGTAGATGATACCGTATAGTTGTCACTTAATTTAAAAACCATAATGTTTCCCTGCTGTTCATAAGTGGCTTCTTGTGGAATAACGATTGCATTTTCATAAATAGTTGGAACTTGGATTTTTCCACTATTGCCATTTGTTAAAAGTTGATTTGGATTATTAAAAACAGCCCTGAAACTTACCGTTCCAGTATTTGGGTTTATTTGTCCTGTACTGGTTTCTATCTTTCCCTTTTCAGAATACATCGTTCCATTGGCAAGTATTAAACTTACTTCTGGAAAATTCGCAATCTTTTCTTTTGAATTATTTCCTTTTGTATTTTGTAAAAAATTTAAATAATCGGCTTCATTCAAACTAAAAAACGCATATACTTGTTTAATATCGCTAACGGTCGTTAAGGGCATTTCATCATTGGCACTTACTAGCGAGCCTTCTCTAAATTTAATAGCACCTACATAACCATCCACTGGACTTTTTACGGTTGCATAGTCAATGTTTGCAGCAATACTACTGTAATTCGCTTGGGCTTGAGCTAAATTTGCTTTAGCAGTTTCTAACTGTACCGAACTGATAATCCCTTTTTCTACCAAGGGGATTAATTTATCCACCTCAACTTTAGCAACATTTATACGGGCTTTGGCTGCTCCAGCATCTTGACTTAACGACTGTGTTTCTAATTTGAATAAAGCTTGCCCTTTTCGCACTTTCTGACCTTCATCTACCAACACTTTTTGGATATACCCCGATACTTTTGCACGCACATCACTATTAACAATACCTTCAATATTGGTTGGGTATTCTTGAAAGCCTGTAACAGTTTTGTGGCTTACTTGCGCTACAGGAAAAGTAGCTGGCGGCATTTTAGCGGCTTGTTGTTCTTGTTTATTACCACAACTTGATAACACAATTGCTAAACATAGTGTTGCGATTGAATATAGGCTGATTTTTTCCATGTTACTTCCTTAAAGTTTATTGTTCTTTTCTATGATTTTTGTCCTTAATTTTAATACAGATTTGGTAGCTTCGTCTAAAAACTGAATGTAATCGTCATGAAATTCTAAATCAAATTTTGAAGTGTCATCAGGATTATTGGAGTTCGATTTTTCTTTATAGTCTCTAATTTCAATATGGAGTTCTTTTTGGATACACCAAGTTTCTATCATATCATCAATACCTTGAATAATCGTATCTTGATTTATTATAAAATACTTTTTTCGGTCTCCTAACTTTGTGAAATAGACAATTTTCTTTAAATCTTGTAAATGATTTAAATGGGTTGATATGGTGCTTTTACTGGCACAAAGTTTTGACACTAAATCTTCAAAAGTTGTTCCTGCCTTTCCTGTTAGTATAATGTACGACATAATACGAGCTGCTACTGGAGCCAATTGATCTTTATTCTCTATAAAAACACCTAGTTTTTCAACCAACGCTTTTTTCTCGCTACATATATTATCTGGCATGATTGTGAAATTTGGTGTAAATATAAAATAGGTTCGTTTTTTTCCGAACTAAACGAAGTTAAAAAATTGTTAAATAAAAAAAGCCGATAAAATTATCGGCTTAGAATACTTTGAAATGAGTTAGCTATACTATAAAGCTGATTTAAACTGCTCTAAAAACCTCACGTCATTTTCACTTAATAAACGAATATCGTTTATTTGGTGAAGCAACATGGCAATACGGTCTATACCAACCCCAAAAGCAAAACCAGAATATTCTTTAGAGTCTATTTTGCAATTTTCCAATACGTTAGGATCTACCATACCACAGCCACCTATTTCTAACCAACCGGTACCTTTTGTAATGCGGTAATCTGATTCGGTTTCTAAGCCCCAGTACACATCAATCTCGGCACTTGGCTCTGTAAATGGGAAGTAGGACGGACGCAAGCGTATTTTAGATTTTCCAAACATTTGGGTTGTGAAATATTGAAGTGTTTGCTTTAAATCGGCAAAACTTACATCTTTATCAATATACAAGCCTTCTATTTGGTGGAAAAAACAGTGTGAACGCGCCGAAATAGCCTCGTTACGGTATACACGACCTGGAGAAACAGTACGAATTGGTGGTTGGTTATTTTCCATATAACGTACTTGTACTGAACTGGTGTGGGTACGTAATAAAATATCGGGATTAGTTTGAATGAAAAAGGTATCCTGCATATCGCGTGCCGGATGGTATTCTGGCAAATTTAATGCAGTAAAATTATGCCAATCGTCTTCTATTTCTGGACCTTCACTAACATTAAAACCTATATTAGAAAAAATATCTATAATTTGATTCTTTACTATAGAAATTGGGTGACGCGCACCAATTTGAATCGGGTTTCCCGGACGTGATAAATCGCCATAAATACCTTTTACTTCCTCTTTGCTTTCAAGTTCTTCCTTTAAGGCATTTACTTTGTCTTCGGCTGTATTTTTAAGTTGGTTTATTATTTGTCCAAATTCCTTTTTTTGGTCGTTTGCTACGTTTTTTAATTCTCCATAAAACTCCTTTAGAAGCCCTTTGGAGCCTAAATATTTTATTCTGAAAGCTTCTACTTCCTCTTTGGTTTGTGCTTTAAAAGCTTCGGCTTCAGCAATGAGTTCTTTTATCTTGTCTATCATAACTTCCTAAAATGATGGCAAATTTACTGATTTTTTACGGAATTTGAGTTAGGGAAATAAACTGTAAATGTATTTTTTATCATTGAACCTATCTTGACTTTCTTGATTGGAGTGAGTCAGAAGGGTTTTTGTTCCAGATATAAGTTTTTTATGATGCATAGCCGTTACGGATCAAAAAAAAGTGAATTGTGGTCAAAAAAACCGCTTGGCAGCCAATAAAATGATTTCTTTAAAAAACCAACCATCACTTAAACAAATTCTAATTAATTATTATTGGAAAGACCTAGAATTTAGAAAGAATAGTCCTTTTTAAAAGAAATTGAACTCAAGCTGTTATGGATTGCTCCTTCTTTTATATTGCTTTTTTATTGCTAAATGGCTAAGTAGGGATTTGAAAGACCTATTCTTGATTTATACTTTTCAAGCATAAATATCCTTAAATTCCTTTAAGTTTCTCATCCATTCAATGGACTGATCTAATGTACAGCACCTTTTTGTGCTATATTGGGACAGGTATTTTTCAATGGTGGCAATGTTGAAATTTAAATCATCATAAAAAACAATGGCTGTTGCCACAATAAAATCATAGTCGGTATTAAACTTGACCCATTGTTTAATATCAATGGAAAATGAAGCTACCCTATTTGAAATAAAACCAATTTTTAAGTTCTCACCGTAATGGTCTACCAAGGCTATAGTTATGTCTTCGCTTTCTTCTATACCAATATGTACACCTTCCTTAAATTCGGCAATACAAAAAAAATCTAAAAAATAAAGGTCTCCTATGGATAGGCTCACTTTCTTTGAATCTGTTGTACTATAATAACTTGAGTTTTCAAATTTCATAAGCAAATAAATTGATTGATAAAAAATGATTTCGTAAATATAGGAAAATATTACGTATTTATATCATAAAATATGACATAAGACAATACTAAAATTTAAATACTTAACAATTGCGGTGGGAACTTTTTTATCAATGAACTTATCTTGACTTTTTTGATTGAAGCAAAAATAGAGATTTTAGTTTTAGATTTTTTGCACTTCATAGCAGCGCTACGGAGTAAAAAAACAGGTGAAATATGGGACAAAAAGGTCATTTCTCAGCCAATTGAAAAAAGTCAAGATAAGTTCATTAAGAGTAACACAATTGTTTCCCTTCGATTTGGTTTAAGATAATTTATAGTGCAACCTCTCAATAACTATTGGGAAAGTAATACCAAAAAGCGAATCAATGCTCGCCGTAACCAACATCGTCCATCTTGCCTTTAAAGACTTTGTATTGAATGACGAAATAGATAATAACCAATACAAAGGCAATAAAAAACCAGTTCATACCTACGGAAAGTCCGTAAGTATCCGCAGCGACATTATAAAGAGTTAAAGACGGATTTATATCATTTGTTGACGGCAATACATTGGGGAACATAGACGCAACGGTTGAGCCCAATCCACCCACCAAAAATAAACTTGAAAACAGAAATCCTAAACCTTCCTTTTTGAAGCGTTTTACTTTGAAAACCCCAAACAACCCTGTAAGTGTAATGACTGGCAACAGCCAAAGAACAGGGTGTTTTATAAAATTGCTAAATGGTTTTGGTTCGATGATATGCCATATAAACAGGGACACAATCACCAATGCCAATAGTACAAAATTCAGATTAAAAATAACCTTTTTCAATTTGGGATTTAAATCGGAATTGGTTTTGTAAATAATCCAATTGGCTCCGTGAATCGTTAAAGCGATGACGCTAATAATACCTAAGAGTAATGTAAACCAATCTATAATACCCAAATGTTCGGCTTGGGGACTGAATGTAGGATTCCAAAGGGGTAAAAAGAAATAGTGAGCTTCTTGAGTAGACACACCGTTTTCGACCATACCAAGGTTAACGCCTCTTACCACATTTCCTAAGGCCATACCAAAAAAGAGCGCCAATAATAAACTGGCTATTCCAAAGGCTTTGTCCCAAATAGCTTCCCACATGGGATGATTAATTTGTCCTCGCAATTCCAGCCCGATGGCCCTAAATATAAGTAACCATAAAATCATTATTAAAGGGAGATAAAAACCACTAAAAGAGGATGCATACAACGTTGGGAAAGCAAAAAACAAGACACCTCCCGTGGCAATAAGCCAAACTTCGTTGGCATCCCAAAACGGACCAATAGCATTGGTAATTGCTTTTTTGTCCTTTTCTTTCTTGGCAAAAAACAAATGAATGATGCCCGCACCAAAATCATAACCATCCAGTACGATGTATGTGGCAAGCATGAGTATTAAAACTATATACCAAAAAATTTCCATATTTTAATGCAGTTTAGAATGAGGCCCTGTTCTGATTATCTTAGTAACCAGTAGTAAAAATAACAAGCCTAACAACAAATAAAGTCCTATAAACCCCAGCAAGGTGAATAGTGTATTTCCCGAAGACACCGTTGGAGAAACACCTTCGGTGGTTCGTAATAAATTGTATACCAACCAAGGTTGTCTGCCTAGTTCTGCTGTGTACCACCCAGTTGTATTGGCTATATATGGAAAAGGTATCATTAACAGCAAGGCCCATAAAATCCATTGGGTTTCGTAACGCTTTCTTATAACTAATTGAAAAACAGCTAATGTTAAAAGCCCAATAAAAATAGTACCTAAGCCTACCATAATATGATACGCATAATAGAGACCTGAAATGTTTGTGGGATGCTTTTCTTCTGAAAATTCAGCTAATCCTTTTACTTCGGTTTCCCAATTACCATAGGTTAGAAAGCTTAAAATGTTGGGAACTGCAATTTTATTATCAAGCTTTTTGTTTAAGACATCGGGCTGCCCTATTAATACTATTTCAGATCCCCCTTCTTCAGTATGGAAAATACCTTCCATAGCTGCAAAAGTTACTGGTTGATATTTCACGACATTTTTAGCCAACAAATCGCCGGTAGGAACCGCAACTATTATTGAGGCCACTAAACCAAAGATAATACCCGTTTTTACAAACAGCTTGCCAAATTCCAGATGCTTTTTGTTCAACACATAAAAGGCTCCTATACCTGCAACCACAAATGAACTGGTTACTAAAGACGCTGCCTGATTATGTAAGTAGGAAGGCCAAAGCCAAGGGTTTGAAAACAGCGCACTGAAATTATTAAGGACAAATTTCCCATTGGCCAATATTTCATAGCCTACGGGGTTTTGCATCCAAGAATGTGTGGCAATGATAAGAAACCCGCTTGCCCAAGAACCTAAAAAAACCAAGAACCCAGTGAGGAAATGTAACTTTTGTCCCATGAGTTTTTCGCCGAATAAAAACAGCCCTAAAAAGGAAGATTCCAAGAAAAAAGAAAACATCCCTTCCATGGCTAGGGTTTGCCCAATAATACCTCCTGTTAATTCTGAAAACTTTGCCCAGTTTGTTCCGAACTGAAATTCCATAGGGATTCCCGTGACAACCCCCATAGCAAAATTAAGGGCAAAAATACGCATCCAAAATTTTGCGGCATCGTTATAATGTTCTGATTGTGTTCTAAGGAATTTCCATTTGAAATAGACTATCATTAAAGACAGTCCCATGGTTAATTGTGGAAATAGGTAATGAAACGTAATAGTAAACGCAAATTGCATTCTATCATAGAACAACATTTCTTCCATAAAAGCAGAATTTGGGCAAATTTAAGCAACAAAGGTTAAAATCGGAGTCGAATATGATACAAATTAAGTAAAATTTAAACGTCTAATGTTAATTCGATTCTGATGAGCCTCCCGATAGTTATCAGGACGGGATTCGTGGGAATGAAAAAACTAAGAGTTCAAAAACTATTCTATGTATTCTGTTTCCAGAAAATAATTAACAATGGCTTCTTTCATTAAAACACTTTGTTCGCCTGCTTTTAAATGCGGCAAGGTTTCAATGGTTTTGTAGTGTGGCCAACCTTCGGCATCCACAAAATCGAGTTCGTAATAGCCATATGGCGTTAGCAACTTACAGATGGCAATGTGCATTAAATCGAGCTTATGGTCTTTTTTAAATTCCCTGTCTAGCTGCCCAAGTTCTTGTACGCCTATTAAATAAATAATGGCATCGAGGTCTAGCATATCGCCATCAGCAAATTGGTTAGATAGTTTTTTTACTACCAATTCCCAGCGTTCTTTTAATTGTTCGTCTCTAGACATTTGTTTTTAAGTTGCTTAGTTTCAAAGATGCAAAGTTACAAAGTTGCAGATTTGCAAAGTTAACTTATATTTGATAAAAATATTTATATTATGAATGTTTTAGATATTGTTTTATTAGCCTTTTTAATTCTAGGATTGGTAAGAGGGTTTTGGCGAGGACTTTTTGTTGAAGTCGCGTCGTTAGTAGCTTTGGTTGCTGGAGTTTATGGTGCATTTCATTTTAGTGATTTTGCTTCTGATTTTTTAAAAGAAAAAGTAGATTGGAATGAAAACACTATAAATATTGTGGCTTTTGTTGCTACCTTAATGCTTATTATTTTAGCAATTGCCTTGGCAGGAAAAGCATTAACAAAAATTGCCGATTTTGCTGCACTTGGACTCGTTAACAAAGCCTTGGGTGCCCTTTTTGGCGGATTGAAAATTGCCGTTATTTTAAGTGCTGTACTTATTGTGTTCGAAAAAATGAACAGACCAATTCCTTTTACAGAGGAGGAAGATAAAGAGGTTTCTGTGCTATACACGCCTCTGAAATCTATTATCCCATTGATTTTTCCTAGTTTAATTGTAAATGGGAAACCTATTGGTGACGATTTGGAAGCGGATGAAACTTTACAAACTGGACTGTAAATGGTTGATAGGATTGCTGAAAAATTTGCAATTAATTCAAAACAAACATGTAGTCTATATCATCTACATTTAAAAGACTATCTTTTCTTTTGTTTATGAACAAGGCTTTTAATTCTTCTACTTCTTGCCTGTTAAACATTAAAACAATGTTTTGACATACTGTTGTTATTGGGATTTTTCGCTTAATAGTGGTATAAGCATATTTTTGTTCCCAATAGTCAATATCTATTTCCAGAAGATATGTTTTGAGTTTTTCAAAGTGAATTGTACTAAGCTCACAATATATGTTGTTAAACTCTAGGTGATAGGTACCGCAGCTTTCACAAAATGAAAGTTCTCCACTTCTTACTTTTGCTAATGTTTTCAAACTATCGCACATATTTAATTTCTTATATTTTTTTAAGCTTAATACAATTCTTTTCTTTTAGTTAGAAATCATTTAAAGTTACTTTACAAATGATTCAATGATATTATTGATATCTTTTTCTTTGTTTGAGAAATCTTTTGAAAATAAATGTTCATATAACGCTTTGTCTTCTACTTTTTCTTCCAAAGCTAAATTTACTTTTCTATTAAAAACCTGATCCCATTTAGCACGTACAAGTTTCCAAGGTTGGCTATTGGTTTTCCACCAATCTTGGGCAACTTTACATGTACTGTCATCTACTTTAGTGTATATATTCAATCCTTTTTCTTGAGCAAGTAACACATCGTCTTTCCCATCTTTTCTAATTACTTTATCGTTATCTTGATCGTGTATCCAACCTGTTTTGGTGATTTCATGTTTGTTGGTTCTAACGGTAACATTGTAATCGCTACGTTTTGTGTATTCACGTCGTGGTAGTGGGGCATCCGTTGTATTTTCCCAATAGCTTTTTCCATCGGCATGGATCCAAGTGGCAGAACCTTCGTAACGTGGACTATCATCTACTTGAAACACTTTTTGTGTCCATTGCCCTTTTACTTGATCTTTTGGCAAGCTCACAAAACTCCATTTATTATCAGCATTGTAAGTGTATAAGTTGGTATTTTCAAATAACCAATCTTGTCTCCAATGTTTAATAACATGTTGTCTATCGGCAGGACCCACAATTAATAAATGCTGCATTACAATTTTGTTATCGGCATCTTCCAATAATTCAACCCACTCCAATCCGCTATCGTGTTTTACAGCAGAAGCTTGATATGTTGAATCTTTTGAATACTGAAATGTTTCAGCAAAATTGAAGCTTACTTCATAGCATCCACACATACTTTTAATGGCTTTTTGGTCTTGAAATTTCTTGTTTTGGGCATTGGCATGATACAAAATTGTTAACGTAAAAATGGTTAATAGTGTTAATCGTTTCATTTTTAAAAGTGTTTGTTTATATGATTAAATAATTTAAAATTTATTCTATTCTTATTTAGATTAAATAAAAATAACTTATATATTTGCGACAAATTTATATAGAATGATTCTAAATAAAAATAATATTCCCGTCTTTTTTTTAATTTTTTTTAATGGTATTTCTTTTTCACAAGAAGGGATAAGTGCTATACAAGACTCAACAAAAATTAAAAATTTAGATGAAGTAGTTATAACCGCAACCCGAACAGTTAGACAGTTTTCTTCTATACCACTGCCCGTTCAATTAGTATCGAAAAAAGAAATCCAAAGTGTTAATTCGCTTCGCTTAAGTGATATTTTAAACGAACAAACAGGACTTATTACCGTACCTGATTATGGAGGTGGCGAGGGCATTCAACTTCAAGGTTTAGACTCGCAATACACACTTATTTTAATTGATGGTGTACCTTTAATTGGGCGTTCCGCAGGTACTTTAGATGTTAGCAGAATTACCCTTGGTAATGTGAAGCAAATTGAAATTGTAAAAGGAGCGTCTTCTAGTTTATATGGTAGTGATGCGCTTGGCGGTGTTATAAATATTATTACCGACAACCCAAAACAGGGCTTTAATGGGAATTTAAATTCAAGATCTGGAAGTTTTAATACCTACAATAACAGTCTCAATTTAGGTTATAAAAGAGAAACGTTTGCCATTAGTACATTTTTAAACAGCCTTCATAGTGGTGGTTATGATTTGAATAAAAATGATGTCTTAAATACCATAGAACCATACAGTAATTATACATTAAACTCCAAACTTACTTACCTCTTTAATAAGAATACAAACTTATTTCTTTCTGGAAGGTATTATTCCCAAAATCAAGATTATGTCGCTTCTGAAGACTTGAAAGGTGAAAGTAACATCAGGGAATGGAACACGCATTTAAAACTGAGCCATAATTACAGTAAAAAATGGCGCAGCTATTTTGAGTTTTATGCAACCCGTTATAAGGCAAATGAGTATTTGAATAATACTGATAATTCACCTTTTAGCACTAGCAATTTTAACCAATTATTAGTTCGTCCTGAAATGAGAGCTACTTACAATTTAAATGAAAAAAGTACTTTTATTGGAGGCTTGGGTTGGAATCATGAAACCTTAAAAAGAACCGATTTTTCAACAAGCCCCAAGTTTAATTCGCCATACGCATACTTACAATATGACACCAATCCAACGGATAACATAAACGCCATTCTTGGTACTCGTTTTGACAATCATAGTGAATACCAATCGCAATTCAGCCCTAAAGCTGCCATTCGCTATAAATTATCTAAAAAAATAGCCATAAAAGGCGCTATGGGTTATGGTTTTAAAGCTCCCGATTTTAGACAATTGTACTTCGATTTTACCAATGCTACTATAGGATACACCGTTTTAGGGTATAATGCGGTTAGCGTAAAAATGCCTGAATTGGAATCAGAAGGACAAATTGCCAACATGGTTGTGCCTCTTTCAGAATTTGAAAATGTACTAAATCCTGAAAATTCCATAAGTTTTAATCTTGGTATAGATTACACCCCAATAGCATCATTAAAATTCAACTTAAATCTTTTCAGAAATAACATAAACGATTTAATCGATACACGTGTTATTGCTAATAAAACCAATGGACAAAACGTATTTAGCTATTATAATGTTCATAAGGTTTATACTCAAGGTTTAGAATTTAACACAACTTGGAAACCTAGTAACGGCATAAAAATCTCAGGCGGGTATCAGTTCCTTTTTGCTAAAGATAAAGATGCTGAAGATGCCTTTAAAAATGGAACCGTTTATGCGCGCGAAACACCAAGTTCTCCCTCATTTCAATTAGATGAAAATGACTATTTCGGTCTTTACAACCGCTCACGACACATGGCTAATGTAAAGGTGTTTTATGAGATCACTAAATGGAATTTAGATGCCAACATTCGTAGCACTTACAGAAGCAAATATGGGTTGTACGACACTAATGGAAACACCTATTTAGATACATACGATGCTTTTGTTGCGGGCTACACTGTCTGGGACATCGCTATTAACAAAACACTCTATAAAAACTATCAACTTGGTTTTGGAATTGACAATGTTTTTGGTTTTACGGACACTCAAAACATTAGCAATATACCAGGACAAATAATTTACGGAAAACTGAACATTCAATTTTAACAATTTAAACCACTTCTTTATATAAACACTATGACCTTTTCAAACAAAAACCAAGAACGCAAAATGAACAATAGTAATTTTGCGATCAAATCAATCAAATTTTTAGTATTAGCAGTGCTTTTTACAGGTTTTGCTTCTTGTTCCGATGATGACGACAAACCTCTTTTGGAAATAGAATCTGAAATCTATTCCAATTTATATGCTCCACAATCTGGTGGTCAAGGATCCGGAGAGGCTATCTCTGGTACTTTTACAAAGTTTAGTTTCTTAACAGGGCAAACAACTACAAGTGAAACCGAATGGGATATTGCCTTTAGAGGAACTTCGATTATTATAAATGGCGGAACAACATTAGGAACAATAGATGAGCCTGAAAGAACTGGAAATGTATCTGGCTATATTGCAAATGATACTTTTGAAAATGTAAAAACCGTTGATACAGGTCTTTTAGAGCAAGACTCAAGTGAAGGGTCTGTTTTTTCAGATTGGTACACTTATTCTGGACCACCAAACCACTTAATTACAGCTACTCCAGGAAAAGTATTTGTTTTAAAAACATATGATGGAAAATATGCTAAAATGGAAATTGTTAGCTATTATAAAGATGCTCCAGAAACACCTAATGCATTCAACGGAACGGAGAGGTACTATACTTTCAATTATGTATACCAACCAAATGAAGGTGTAATAACGTTTTAATCATGGGAAAATCAATCAACATCCTATTTATTATACTTCGATTATTTCTTGGAGGGTTTATGATTTATGGAGGTGTCCAAAAATTCCAGTCACCTCCCATTACTCCTATTGACGTATTGAAAAAAGTCAATAAGTTTTCATTCCCTGAAAATGAACCTACGCTTCAAAAAATATTATATATAAGCGGCGCCAAACAAACAGGCTATTTTTGGCAAGTACTTGGAATTTGTGAACTACTTTTTGGATTTCTTTTAATTATTCAAATCACAGGATTTGTCGGTTCTCTTTTTTTGCTCCCAATTACCCTACATATATTTCTATTTCATCTGTTTCTTGAAGCTGATGAAGTTGGAGAATTAATTCAAACGGGCGGATTATTCGCTATAAATATCGTACTCGTTTTAAAAGAAAAAGAAAAGTGGAAACACTTGCTTTGGATAAAACCTTTTCAATAAATTATTAAAAAATTAAAAAGTCTGCTATGCGAAGTTTGAAACCAAGGCTGTAAGGAACTTTAAAAGTAATTGAAAAATATACTAGATTTACATTCCTATATATTAACTACACAAATATATAGACCGATGAAAAAAAAGGTAACGGTTCATGAGGTGCTCAATTATATCCCAAATGAGAAGCTTGACTTTTTTGCCCGTGAAACATTAGTTGATTGGAACTCCAAAAAGCTACAGGGCAAAGAGCTTTTCAAACTCTGTATTTTTGGCATATTGAATGAGAACAGGGCGAGTTCAAGGGTATTTGAGAGTTTCTACGAGAGCCATTTTTTCTGCAAACATGCCCATATCCCTAAAGGTAAAAAGGTTAGCCATAGTAGTATCTGCGAGCGAATAGGAAAAATAAATGTGGACTATTTCGAAAGTCTGTACTATTATACCGTTGATACCTTTCGGGAGAAGCTCAATAAAAAGGACCAGAACAAATTGTGCCTGTACGATTCAACAATAACGAGTCTTTCAGCGTTACTGTTGGGTTTTGGAATGCAAAACGGTCAGAGGAACAAAAAAGGGGAACAGGGAAAGCACAGTATAAAGTTCACTATTGGCTTTGATGGACTGCCTTTTAAGGTAAAGTTCCACAGGGGCCAGAAAATGATCAGTGATATTCCGGCGTTAAGCGATATTCTCCAAGAGCATGTCCCCAACAAAAAGGATATCGCAGTATTTGACAGGGGAATGCAGGATCGTTTGACAATGAAAAAGCTTTCGGACGGGGGCAAATACTTTGTGACACGCATATATAAAGCATCAAGATATGGTGTAGTGGAAGGAAGCCATCAAACAGAACTGAATTACGAGAACGATAATATCAAACTTGACAGGCACAGCTTGGTACACCTTTATAAGAACGGCAAGAAAATGAAAGATGTTGTATTTAGGCTTTTGGAGGGCACGCTCAAAGCCGACGGGGAACGCATACTGTTCCTTAGCAATTTGCCGGAAGAGGGGTTTACGGCCGAGCAGGTAGCCGAGATATACAGGAACCGTTGGGAAATTGAAAAGTTCTTTAGGTTCATCAAACAGGAACTAAATTTCAAGCACTATTTTTCAAGGCAGTGGAACGGGATCCAGGTGATGGTATACATTATCCTGATTGCGTCCATATTATTGCTGACTTATATTAAGCTAAATCAATTAAAGGGGTATAAGATTCCAAAAATCTCATTCTGCAACTCATTACAGAATGAGATGATTGAAAATATTGTGATTCATTGTGGTGGAGATCCCAATAAAATAAGTTCTTATTATTCATGAATAAAAGTTCCTTACAGCCTTGGTTACAAACTTCGTGCAGCGGCGCGGGAGATGGGCCGAGGATTGTATTAATTTTGCTCCTTTAATATCTTCTCGTTCAATTTTTTAAGATATACTTTTTGAAGTTTACTCCAATAACTGGAAGTCATTTTACAATAATATACTTGAGGTGCTTTCCTATCTACAATCATAAACTTCTTTACGTTGTATAAAGCAGGTCTTATTCTTGTTGAAGTCGTGCTAAAATCGCCACTAGTAGTGGTATTTGTAATGATATTGTCTCCAGCAGATTGATAATTGTAATCAAAAACATATCGATATGTCATTACATCCTTATACGCCTCCTCTTTTTTAAGTTCTTCTTCTGTTACAAATTTATAATCTCCTTTATAAATTTTCTTGACATTCTTTTTTAAATACTTATTATAACTTCTGTGATGGGTCACAAATAAAACCGTAGTATTCTGCTTTCCAAATTCTGGAGGGATAGCACCTTTTTCTTCCGTTATGTATTGATTCGCTTTACTTTTAACAATCGCACCACAGGATGTGAAAAAACCAAACACCATTACCAACCCTACTAGAAAAAAAAGACTTTTATATACTTTCATCGTGCAAATTTGCTTTTTTTATTAGTTGCTTTTTTAGGTTGGTCATTCTTTTTAAACCATCTCTCTAAAAAACTTTGCTTGGGATTGTTTGCTTTATCTATGGAATCCAATTTCTTTTGGTTTAATTTCCTCTGCTTTTCCTGGGATTTTGCAATGGAATCTTTTTGTTTTTTAATCAATCGACTCCGTTTTAATTTTTCTTTTTTAATGGAGTCTGCTTTTCTTTTATTTATTTTTTCAAATTTTATAGTCGCTTTTTCAACAGAATCTTTTTTTCTTAACAGCCTTTCAATTAAACCTTTAGGCCTCTCATCAAATCCAATACCTTTTTTATAGTATAATGTGTCTTTATTTGCATAATTTATCCATTGTCCTACTTTAATGTTTTTTCTGTATTTCCCTTTTAAAGTTAAATGACCCTCCTTGTCATAACCATAATAGTTACCTTCTCTGTAGCCATTATTCCAATATTCCTTTATTTTTAATTGTCCGTTTTCATACCAACTTTGCCATATCCCTGTTTTAAGTCCAAAATTAAAATCTCCTTTTTCAGCCAACTGGTTGGATCTATAATATTTTATAAATGTATTATGTAAAACGTTACCTCCAATGTTTGACTGGGAGTTATGGATCTCGCCAGATTTGTACCAATAATATACTTTGTTGGCATTAAAGGAATTCAATTCTTTCACTGCTATATAACACTCTATATCAAACTCATCCTGCCGTACTATCCTTTTTTGTAAATCGGAAGTAAATGAAAAACACAGTAAAGCAATTAACGAAACAAGAATTCCTTTTTTCACGTATTATTTTTTAATCTATATAGTTTTGTTAAAATTAAATGTAACCATATAAAAACAACTAAGGTTTTGCCTTAATAATAGTAAGGTTGTTATTAAAAAAAGTCGTGATGTCCTGCTATGTCTATCATAACCCCATTGCTATGCGACGTTTGAAACTTCGCATCATTACATAAAACTAACAAGCTGTACTTAATTTTATTTAAACACAGCTTGTTTTAATCTATTGAAATTGCTTTATTATTTACTATGCTTCGAAGTCCCCTCAGCTAGCGCTCGTTTGTAACGAGTGCCTTTCAATATTTAACCAAAAAATCCAGCATTGTCTATTTCTAAAACCGTACTGTCATCTTGATAGTTTTTTGCACTTGAGTATTTCCAATCTATAGGATTTGTTACAAAACCGCTTTCAACTGGGTTGTTATGTATGTAATCTATTTTTTGTTTCACAACCGATTCACTCCATAGTTCTATGGGTTTATTATGATGTTGCCAAAATTGATATTTGCTTATGTTACCTTGCTTTTTACCCGCTCGCTCAAACATCCATAATAGCCATTCTTTTCTGCTTTCTTGTGGGTTATTTTCAATGGTTTCTATTACTTTCTTTGCTGTATGCTTTTTAAATGCCTGTAGCAATTCCATGGGTTGCTCGTTGCTTGACCGAAATATAAAATGAACATGGCTGGGCATAAAACAATAGGCATACAGTTCCATGCCTTTTTCTGCTCTGCAATAATGAATGCTTTCTGCCAAAACATTAAAATAAATTTGTCTTGTAAAAACATCAAGCCAATATACTGTTGCAAAACTCACGAAGTATAAGCCTGCTTTGTTATGAAATTTATATTTTCTACTCATGCCTAAAAATACAAAAAGCTACCCTAATGGCTTAGAATAGCCTTATTGTTTTCTTACTCCCATCATTCACTCATACCGGCACTCATCACAGACGAGCGCTAGCGGGGCTAGCGGGGGTTTGTTTCGGTGTGTATGTTTATAGTAAAGCTTAGAGTTGCTAAGTAATGGACGAGCAGGGTTTTATTGTAACCACAAAAAAAGCCTTTACATTACTGTAAAAGCTTTTTGTTATTGCTTGCTTACTCATACCGTCACTCGTCACAGACGAGCGCTAGCGGGGGCTCTTCCTTAACATGTTTATCATAAACAATAGGGTTTTGCTAAAGGTTTGTTTTCTGTTTCTTGTAAAGTGTACATCACTGGTCCTGAACTCCTGTTTCAGTTCCTCGCTGTGAAGAATTTCTCCTAAACGTTTGAAGATGGCAACAGGTGTTTTTTTTCATGCTATTAATTACTTGATTACCAATTAAATATACTCATTTTTTAAACAAAAAACAATATTTAAAGCATTGAATTTCAGTTATTTAACCTCTTAACTTAATGACATTGACTTAGCGGGAGCGGGGGTAGCCTGGATAACTTCTTACTTTTAAAATTTTCAAAAACTTATGCTTAAATCTTTGAGGCATCCATCCAACATCAATAGTCTTCGCCCAATTTTCAAAAATATCTTCAAGCTTACCATCAACAATCCATTTTAAAGCTAAAATTGACCAATCCAACATTTTATTTTCGAAGGGAAACTTTATCAGTTCAATAAAAGGGAAATCTTCCAATGATGTACTCTTCTCTACTTCATTCTTAAAATCATTAAATTCTTTTTTTAATAGTGGCAATAAATACATGCTATAATTGAATTTTGATAAGTCATAGACACCGTTGACTCCCTCAAGAATCCAATTTGAGTTCTCATCCAAGAACAAAGTTCGATTTACATCAACTTGAATTTTATTTTTTTTCTGGTACATAGCCTTTAGACTTCATATTGTTCGAATCAATAAATTCTTTCATAAAATTATCAAATGCCTCTCTTATTTCATCTGTCCAATTCTCACCATAATGACCTGAATTCTCTGTAAAAATCCAATTTCCGTTGGCTTCTCTAGTAACAGTACCTCCAACTATTCGTTTACTATTTATATCTGAACCTATTAACTGTACTAAGTTCTCGTGAGCACTTAACAATGGGTGGTTATCATACTCACTTTTGCCTAAAGCAAAGATTTTTCTATCTAGATCAAAAATATACTCAATACCTCCATTCTTTCCTTGTGAATTCCAAGATAAGAATTTTTTTGCAGATTTTCTCCTAATACCTATTTCAATTACTCCTTTAGAAGGTCCATAGCCTGATAATTTTTTGACAGAATTCTTTGCAAAATTAGTTTCTAAACGAGTAGTCATTCTACCTTCTGGAAGAAAAAACAGAGGGGCCTCAAGTATCAGTATACCTTTTGCTCTTTCATTACCATTAAACGCATCGATTACCAAGTCTCCTCCCAAAAGTTTAACCAAGGCATCCCCAAAGTAATTACCCGTAATATTTTTTCCTAGTGTTTTTCTCTCAGATGGAGTAAATTGAACATTTTTACGATAATGTGCTGTATATCCCTCTTTAGCCCAAGTACCATTAGGATTGTTTTTAGGATGATTTGCAGAAACTATACTGAGTTTTGTTCCTACATCAAACCAAAAAGCCTTGGAAAAAACTGATTCTAGCCCTTCTAATTCAATCATATGAATCACCTTGTTTTCAGAAAATGCATAAGGACTATTCCATGGATAACTAGCTTCTAAAGGGTCAACCGCAAAAAACCTTCCTATCCTAGGGTCATGCATCCTGTATTTGTAATTCAAAGAATTCCCTTCCCCTTTGACCTCATCATCCTTCTCCTGGCCCTGGAAGCCATACCTGTAAGAATCACTACTTCCGTGCCTATTGGGCAAAAGCATTCCGAAGGGATAGTAATCATTATATGTAAGAACGTCCGCAGTAAAGTTAGTAAAATTAAGTGGATCTGCAACCAATTTTCGGTCGGTTACCACGCTCAATACGTTTCCTAAATGGTTAGTAAGTTCGTAGTTTTTATCGCCTACGGTTCTTGCATATACGCCTGGCGCCTCGGGTGTGGCACTAAACGGCTCTATTTTAGCCAATAATTTGCCTCCTGGTTTTATATGTAAACCTGGTTTTAACAGAATACTATTACCTGCTTTTAGAGTTAGATTTCCGGTGCTTTCAATGGTATAAACTGCTGGATTGCCAGCAACAGTAATGTCTTGCTGTACTTGTACCTGTTTTGCTGTGGTTAGTGTACCATTTAACAAGGTTTCGTTAAACGACCCTTGCAGGTCTTTCTCTTCAATACCCAAACGCGAACTGCCATAAATATGATGCTCTTTAAGTATCACATCTTTATTGGCCGTGATATTGTTGATATCCGACTCGTTGGTTTCATAAACAGCCAACACGTTGCCTTGTGCATCCCGGGAATAGAGTGTGGTAATATTATCGGGCAATATGGTTTTGGCAATACGGTTGCCCAAGCCATCATATGTGAATTTAATTTGATTGCCATTACTTTTTGTAATACTGGCAACTTTACCATCTACGCGCCATTCTATAAGATCGATACCTTCGGCTCTATCATAAGTGAGCTGTCCAATGGCGTCGTATTCGTAATTACCTGCAGTTTGCTCCCCTAAATCGTTAAGTCCAATATCTCCTACTAGGTCGTTTACATAATCTAATTGATTGGTTTTTCTTATTGTACTGTCTGGTTCTGTAATCTCCTTATAGAAATACTCCAAGTTATCCATATCTTGCCCAGAATCTGCTTTTCTTTTTAAGGTTTTTAGGTTACCATTCCGGTCATACTCATATTCTCCGTAATAATTTGCAGTACCACCTATATACCCTTGCATTTCCCTAATACGGTTCAACTGGTCGTACTTATAATTATTTATTTGCGTACTTAAAGCTGTTTCATTTAGATCGGCTATAGCCGTAGCCATTTGCTTGATATTGCCGTTATACAGGTTTTTTAGGTTGGTTGGTGCCGTATTATTGGTATTGACAAAGGCATTGATGCTGCCTATGGAGGCATAATCGTTTTCTTCTGTGATGGTGTTGGTGTTATTACCAAAATAGGTTAACGCATAACCTATAGCATCTTTTGCCACGTTGGATCCTGAGGTGCCATCTGCTCCCAAATCTTTGGTTTCGTCTAAAACATTTGCATTAACCCCTTTTAACCAACCTTGTAAGGTGTAGGCATAATCCATACCCTGCACTTCTTTATCACCTAATACCGTTCGTGCTAAAGGACCGTGGGCAAAATAATCGTATGAGGCATCGGTTTCCCAAATATAACCATTCGATGAAGTCTGTACGTTTACAATTCTATTATCGGCATCGTATGCGTATTTATGGATAAACTGATCCATTTCGCCTTTTTGGTAATAGACTTTATTGACATTGCCGCTAATGAGGTCGTATTCGTACTGTACATGTTTTAGTCCTGAAAATGCATTGCTATCCGCTTTTGCCAATAGTCTATTGTGCTGTGCCAATTCTATGACATTGCCATGAATATCATAATTATAGAAAAGCGCATTTTGATAATCAATCGTACTTGTTGATGGTATGACCGTATCATAATAATAGACTCCCGTTACGCGATTTCTAGCATTGGCAACAACATCTGAAGCATTGGATACGGTATTGAAAATGGTCGCCGCATCGACATCATACGTTGAATATTGTGTTTTGGTGACTTCGTGTTTTTCGTCGGTTATTTGGTCTGGGAAACGTGTTGTAACAGGATTTCCATTTGTATCGGTTGTTGTTATTTCAGATTCAACAGGAGCTGTAGTGGCATCATAGACCAATTTACCTGTCAGACCATTTATAGAAACAGCCACTTTTGGTACAAATTCACCAGCTTCTGTAATACGCCCTAATCCATCGTAAGTTGTATAACTAAAGGTGTTATTGGCTGATTGCTTGGCATTTTGAGAGGCTATAATACGCCCTAAAGCATCATATGCAAAACGGGTTACACCACCATCTGGGGTCGATTGCCACACCAGTTGGTTTAGGGAATTGTATTCGTATTGCGTTTTAAGCTGATGTTTTGGAAGCAATGTGGTGTCTTCTATAGGTTCATTGTTTTTTCTATAGATATTGATTTCATCGTTTAGGGTAAGTCCATTAGCGCCTGGAGTCAATAGTTCGTCTTTTGTAAATCTATCCACACCTTCTGGCGACACGGTTTGCTTTAGGTTTCCGGCTTGGTCGTAGTAGTACAAGGTGTATTGGTACTCCTTGTCTTTGTAAGACATGCTGAAGTTTTCTACTACTTCTTCAGTGGCGTGTTTTAGGTAGGCATTGATGAAATCTTCGCGTTCTTTCTTTAGGAAGGCTTCGTAGCTATCGTTAGTATAACTTGTTATAATGCTAGCAGTGAATTCTTCACATGGTGTTGTGGTAGGTTCTGGATATGTATAGCCATCTGTTGTGGGCATTGTAGCCAAAGCTGAGGGTAGGCTAATGCAAAAGCTTCCTTTATTTGTAATTTCATATAAGTAATCGGATGTGAATTGTAACCATGTTTTAACATCGTCATAGGCAGTATTATTTACATGTTGTTCATATTGATCTATGATACCTTGCATTCCTATATAACTATCCTCAGGGCTATCATAACCGTAACCAAACTCGGTAGCACCAAAAGTACCGATAGGTATATAATGTAGCGAGAGGGTTTCTTCTCCCAATGTTGCATTTGGCAATACGAGATTATCTATATAATATTTATAATCGTCAGTAATATAAGCGTAATTTGATTTACAAAAGTCTTCTTCTGTAATATAACCATAGTCTCCTGCTGCAACATTAAGACTATTTAAAACACCTAAGAACGTTTGGTACTTGTCTGTACAGCTTACGGGTTCTACTGGTTGGGGGATGCATTCAGTATTATCATTACAGTCTATAGTACCTGGTACAATTATATTTTCTCCCTTATCTGCATAAACAAGTAATTGGTATAGATTTTCTGGATGCGCAGAATCTTCATAATCTAATTGTAGAATATGTCCAAAATAACCGTGAGTTGGATTATTATATGGGATATCTCCTGTAAACTTCAATGAACCATTAAAACTGATACTGGCGCCTTGCTCAAAAACAAATGGAATAAAGCCTCCCCAGTCCGATTGAAAAGAACCATTATATTTCAAGCCTGTGCCTAAATTTGGATCTATAAACCAATTATTTCCATTAATAGGATACGTTCCATCAATAGATTTAGCAGAACCACTACCTTCATTTAAATCATAAATACGTTCTTGATTATTTATATTATATGAAAAATTAAAAATATTGAAAGACTGAGGATAAAATAGATTCCACGAAAGACGATTCACTGGATAATAACGTCCTCCATAACCCACACTCTCTCCAAAGCGTACTAATAAATTCTTTCTAGACTGACTGAATACTTCATTGTTAATTACAATCTCCGCATCTCTATAATCAAAAGGATTGTAAGAATAATTACTAAAATTTATATTAAACTTCATATTAACTAATTCGTTTAAAGTAGCCCCAACTCCTAAAGGGGTAAAATAAACATCCTTATAATAGAATTGTCCTGCTGGTATGGTATCATTTGGGTCACCCGCAGCATTATTTGTTACCTGCTTCCTTAATGAAAATGATGGTTTGAATAAGTATGTATCTTGAGAATCTTCCGGATTTGAGATTTCATTTAAATATTTGTTGTTTATAGATATAATTATACGATCTCCATATTGAAGGAGTCTATCTCTACCAGGAGCATCATCCCAACTAATACGTGACCCCGTTGACAGTTCTATTTCAAAATTAAATTTTAAAAGGGTTGTTAGAAAAACAACATTGCCATAGGAACATTTATCAATATTAGAATATCTTACTTTCAGTTTTGGAATTAAATATGACTGATTATTTTGTAAAACAAAGTCACTTTTATTAATTGTGAAGGGAAGATTTGAAGAATTTATTTTTACCCCATTATATTCTAAGTACACTTGATTTTCATCAATTATACCATTTTGAACTTTACTCCCCGCTCCAATATTTATCTCTGAGAAGTAAACATCTGTAATAATTAGCTTTTCAATTTCTTCAAAATTTTCTTTGGTATTATATAGTAAAACTTGTTTTCCATATATATTTGGACTTCCATTTTTATATATAGACAAAGACGTGTCTTTTAGCAAACCATATTGGTTCTTATATATTGAACCTGTAGTGTTGTCAAAAAGACACTTACTATCATCTTGAGGAGTTGTAATTGTTAGACCTCTTCCAGCAGAGATATTAGAATGAGTAGGCGAAGTTACCTCATAAAAAACATTAATATCACCACAACATAAGAAATTAAGTATTGTGGTTTCTGTTTCAATCACCGTTCCTTGGATTGTTTCTTTAGTCAAGGTATCTGTTAACCAAGTAAGCTTAACATTATGTCTTAGTATACTTGTTCTATCGTTATTGTACTCGTATTCAAAACTTATATCCGTAAGCGTTACATCAGTTGGTAATGGCGTATCTAAGGTCATTTGAAACCCAAAGTTGCCATCAATATTTAAAACATATGTATTTGCGTTAGCCCCTAAATAACTCCACGTTATGTTGCTATATCCTTCAAAAAATTCAGGTAGATAACTATTGGCATAAGCTTGTAAATTTGTAATATTAACATTAGAGGAATTAATGGAATCGGAAACCATCAAATTATTCATTAAGGCTATCATCGCTTTTGAGAAATAGGTTTCCTTGTTACAGCTTCCTGTTTCATCAAAGGTATTTCCCGAACCTAAATACTGCCCGATAGTTGTGGGATCTGAGATACTACAGTTTGAGATACGGGCACTAGTTTCTCCTGAAATAACTACTTCTTTATTAAATGTTCCACCGTCATCTATTTTAGCTAAGGCACGATACTCAAATAATTGAGACGTTTCGTTATAGTTAGCAGCTATGTTGCTAATGCTTGTAATGGTCCAAGTACTACCAAAACCGCTCCACTGGTAGGTTGAAGGTAATATTACTTTAACATTGGAATTAATTAATGATGGAGAACTCGTTAAACTTAATGTTAGTTCCTGTCCAATAATACTTCCTGATGTAGATACTGAGCTCGCAGGATACGATCCACCATACTCTTCAAAAAGAGCAGGTGATATATATTGTCCAGTATAATTTCTGTTAGGATCTGAAACTGAATTTCCAGACAATAAACTTTCTTTAAAATAACCATCTAAGTACACCTCTAAATCCCTTGCCAACGGACATACGCCTGTTTCTATATAGCTTTGGTAATTTACTTGTTCTGCTATCTCATCAAGCACATCTGCTGGGTCTGCACCAGCGTTGTAATACATATCCGTTGGTAAAAAGCGTTTTTGTTTGGTTCGATAAGTATCTGCATTTTCATAACTACATAATCCGTCTGAAGGTTTGATAGACCCTAAATATGTCTTTACGGTTGATGCCGCACTATATGTAGAAATATTGGCAACCAGTGCTACCGGTGCTTCAGACAGTCCAATACAACCATTATAATTCCCTTGTTTTTGTGCATACGCATTTATAAAAACCGATTGGATGCGTTGTTTTAAGGCTAGATAATTGGCTTTATAGGAGTTCCAGAATTGGTCTTTTTGCTCTGGGGACAAGCTGCTTAATCCAGATATAACACCTGAAAATGAATTTGGTGGACTACAACTTGTTAGACTACTGCATACAAAAGTTGAGTAGGTAGATGCTATCATTAATGCTCCTGTACCATCAAAATTACCATTATCCCCCAAAGCCTCGGTCATGATATCTTTTCTAGCATTATGTAAAGCAGGCGTTTCAAAAGCCCCTATTTGATTTTGAAAATAAG
Organism: Mariniflexile sp. HMF6888; assembly: GCF_044335535.1. Lineage (NCBI taxonomy): Bacteria > Pseudomonadati > Bacteroidota > Flavobacteriia > Flavobacteriales > Flavobacteriaceae > Mariniflexile > Mariniflexile sp. HMF6888. Next base: position 1,169,323 of record NZ_JBIQVZ010000001.1, read on the forward strand.
GGTCTAAACTATATATTGATAAATCACTAGCCAGAAGTTGTGAATCAATAGCTTTTTGATAGGTGTCTAAAGACCGTAAATAAGCATCAAAACCATCAGAATTAAAAGTACCTGAAAATGACGTTAATTCACATAACTTATTGCTATATAATAAATAATCATATTCTGGATGGTATTGTAATAAGGAATATGCCCAACTATCTTGCCATATATCTGGGTGTGTCATATAATCACTTTCAACCAGATATTGTGGTTCTACCCAATATTCATTAGAAATAGCAACATCATCTGTAGGAGTAAAGCTATTAATACCGATGTCATCAATAGCTGGTTCGTAACTAATAATTTCGTTTTCATTTTCATCCAATTCAACTATTCTTTTTACTTTAATATAACTTATAGTACCATCTTCATTATAATAATGTCCTTCCGTATAAAGTGTATTGGCTGTATTTGGTTGATCGTGTTCGGGGTGGTTTGGATTTTTCCAGCTATTATGAATGCCCGTAGTATTTGTTTTGGTGCTAAACAGCACATTATTAGCTTGGAATATGCTTAATAATGTTTCAGGTGCATCTTCAGAACCATTTCCATATTGCCCTAATGGGCTCATATCGTTTAATAATTGGTCTAATGCTGTTTGACATGAAATAGACTCTAATGGATCCCCTGGATTGAATGCTTCCGTATCATTACAAGGTGCATTACAGGCTTTTATAGCCTCATTATATTGGTCAATAAATACACTGCTTAAGTCATCTATTTCTGTTTGGGTCAATTCTCCTTCTGCATATGAGTCCAGCTGTGCTGACACATAATCCTGAGCTGTTGGATAGGAGGCATAAATACTATTTACACAATCCTCACAAGAATCAAAACAACCATCAATAATTATGGGTACTGGGGAAATGATTTCGGGCGCTACGTAACATGCATCATTTACGTCCTGCAACCTTAGTAAATAAGCATCAGCAGCATCTTCTGCAGCTTGTCTATTGACTTGAAGTGTTTTTGAAATAGTAAAAGTGCCCCGTTCCACACTAATTTGAGGAAAATTTCCAATAGCATTAGAAAATGTTTTCGTATTAGTGCCAGTTAAAGTAATAGGTTCTGTTATTGAAGCTGGTAATAGGCTGTTCGCACCTTCGTCTAACACATCTATAGTTAAATCATAGACTAAGTCATACGTTTGATGGTGGTTTATTTGGTCAATAGTACAGCCATAAGTAAAAGGTGAAACGGTTGCCTCATAAATAAAGTCACGCGTATCATCAAAAACCGATGTTTTTATAGCATTATAGGAAAGTTGATCTGCTAAAGCACCAAAAGTTCCTGTAATTCCTATTTCATTATTATCTTCAGGCGTATTTTTATCGGTAGTAGCGACTTTATTCAGTAAATCGATAGTTAAGGTTTGGTGTAAAAGATCGTTTTCATCGACCTCATCTTCTAAGGCCAACAAATTTTCCGAAGCATTTCCAGCAAGTGCTGTCGCAATGGTACGTCCTTGTGGGTCTATATAGCTTACGCTTAATTGTCTGTTTGGGTCTAGCACCATATTTTTTTTGTAATGCACTGCATTACCTACGGCATACCCAAATAAACGGTTGAGCTCTATTTGTTCGGGAACCCCGTAATAATATTCCATTTCATGGCCAGAACCTAGTTGGTGAGTTTCACCTACGCCACTTTTTCTACGAATACGCCCTGTGTTATCTGGGGTATATTCTATTTGTGAAAATGGGTATTGGGCCGCATCAGGGATACGGTCTCTTTCGGCTCCAGTAAATGTATTGGAAGGCGAATAGTAATTGCTTGCGCCACTAGTGGTTCCCATTTTTTTATCGACTGATAGTACATCTACTTCATTTTGTGTATTTAAATCAAAATTTAAATAATTGTACGGGGTTCCAGCTTCATTTAAATTAAAAGCGCCTTGGTTTAAGCCGTTATGATATTTTAGCACATTATCACTCGTCGGCACCGGTAATACCTCAACAGCTGGACGTCCTTGGGCATCATAAATCACTTCGCCTACTACGGCATTATTATCAGTGTTAATGGTGGTTACGGTTTGGCGATTGCGTAATGAGCCGTCAAAATAGCTCACTACTTCTTTCTTTTTACCATCCTCAGCGTATGAGGCTTGGAATTGCCAGTTTTTGTTGGGCTCATGCTCTTGTGAATTTATTGGGAATGCATTATTTCCCCAGTCTGCTACTGTGGCTTTTGGCCCTTGTTGCGGGTCAGTAGAGTCCGTACTCCATAGGCTGTATTTGTTTTTTGATAAGATATCTTCCGATGGATTATTAATATCTCCTATAAAGTTACCTACAGCTCTAACACGATATATAATATACCCTTTGCTATAAACTAAAGGAATAGAATAACTGGTTTGATTGGTTTGTATACGCGTGCTGTTGCGTTCAAAATCCTTGGTTGAAAAAGGAATGATAGAAGCAGCCAAAGGGACATCTAGATCATCCCCATAATTATCAACCCAGGTCCATTCCACATCGTAATGGCGTGCTTCGGGTATGCCATTCCAACTAATGGTTAATTCATTATTAGCGGTTGCTGTTGCTATAACATTTGCAGGTGCTGTTTCTGGTAATTCATAATAGCGTGTTTTGTTATAGCCAACTTCTAAAACAATGTTTTCTGGCACCACATTGGTCACTATTGTACCATTCTCCATATTTTCAAATGTATATTCTGATACATTGATGCTTCCAATGTATTTGTTGTTAAGAATATATTGTTTTAAGTCTATGACTTTCCCTCCGCTAGATGACAAATTGTTTTCTACTTCCAAATCAATCGTTATGGCTGTATCTGGCGTCCCATCGGGAAGCCATGGGATTATATTGAGTGTAACGGCGAATTTATATGCTGTATAAGGTGCCGTATTTTCTTTAACCTTTAAAGACACATACGAATAAACATCTGTATCTATGGCTGTTGGAATTTCTAATTCTGGAGCATTAATGGTTAAGGCATCTGTTTCAATTTGTGTAGCTGTAAACTCTTGGGGATTTTGTGCAAAACCTTGAAAACTGGCAAAAACAAACAGAATAATTAGTTTAGCAAAAAGCGTATAATTTTTTTTTATGAACATAGCTTCTATCATTTATATATTTGATTGATCTATTAAATTGTATGAAGTATACGCTTTAACTAAGCGTGGTTTTTTATTAGATTCTAAAATCACATAATCTTGTAACTTTGGTACTTTTACAACTGTTGGATTTGTTTTAAACGTAATAACCATACGACCTACATCTTCTGTATCTTCTCCATTTTCATCTACAAATGGAACCTTTGTAGACAGATATAATACTTGCTTTTTAATACTATAATTGTCCTTATTAACATGAAGTATTATTTTGTTGTACGGAATTGGTAGTTGTTTGTTTTTTACCACCAGTTCATAAATAATGGTATTACCAGAAACCTCTGAGGAAACTTCTTTATAAAATTTCAAAAAAGAGGACATATCTAAAGGTGATTTTTGCAGGGTTTTCTCTGTTATTGGACTATAAACCATTGTTTTGTTTTCCTCATTTAAAGTCAGTTGTGCCTTAGGAAATTGTAGTATTTCTGAACCCAAAATCTTAATTTGGGTAACAGCTCCATTTTTATACATGCTGCCTTTATAAGACTCTGTAAGATGCGTGCCTGTATATCCTTTATACATGGCATATTCAACATCTAGATTAAAAACTTTAGTTGTTTTATAAAAAGCTTCAACTTTAGCTAATGTTTCAGAAGCTTTAAGTTGTTGTGCTTTCATTGGTAGAACCCCCACTACCAATAAGCCCAGACAGACTAAATTTTTAACTTTTTTTCTCATCTTAATTATTACTAGCTTTAACATTTCCAGACCGTGTTTCTTGAATGGTATAAATTCCTTTTTCTGTTTCCTTTTTTACTCTTACCAGGCCTCCTTCTAAATCGTATTCATAAAAAGTGGCATAATTGTTTTCATCCAACTCAGACATTAAGCGTTGTGTTTCTGGATGGTAAACAAAGGTTTTCATATTGCTGTCAAAGGGGTGGATGCGTATGTCATCGAAATAGGCATTTACATCTGTGGAATTACTTTTTAAATTTATATTCAAAAGTTTTGCGTTAGAGGGGATTGTAAATTCTCCAACAATCTTTTGCCAACCATCTATAATGGCGCCATTTGGTGAAAATATTTTTATTTCATCATTTATGATTTGATCATCTTCTCCTATGTAACTAAGTTCAATTTGAACATGATCATAATTAGGCGGTTGGTAATATGATGCTTCACTATAATCATAATAAGTTATAGATTCTAATAATGGTGAACTTCCAGGTATTTGTATTTCTTGATCATTAATGACTAAAGATGGATTGATAGCATTAAAAGATTGCGTGATGTAAAGACTTCCGTTACTCACTCTTGCATTGGTGAAATCTAGAACGTCCGAACCATTTCCTAATAATGGATAGTTAACTTCTATTGACTGTTGAAATTCTGAAAAGCAACTTGGGCATAATGGTACTGATATAGTTGGAGTTCTATACTCAAAAACTGGGAAACCACTTTTATTTAGCGCAAATTGAAATCCAATAAGCCTACCGTTTTCAATGCCTCCATAATCATCTTCAATACGCTTAAAATTATAAACAGTAAGTTTATATTCATCCGATTGTATTCCTTGAACAAATTGGACAAGTGGGTCAAAATCTACTTCAGACTCTGGGATATAGCCATTTGATGGCATATCCAGATCGAACAAATTATCACTTAACAATTTATCCTTCAAATGATTTAATAACTCTACAAAAAGATCACTAACTTCCGTGAAATCATGTACTTCTCCAGGCGTGGCCGAAGCTCCTTGCTCTCTCACCCAACCGCTAATCACATAATGACCGCCTATCTGTGGTTTAAATTTTTCACAACTAATAATGGTTGGGAGTTCTTCTTCTAAGATGACAACTGTAACAGGAATACGCTCACTAATACAGCCTCCATCTGTTTGTTCTGCATAATAGGTTAATCCATTTTCTAACACGGTAGTATTCTCTGAAAGTAAATTACCCTGTTCAGTATACCATTTCACATTGTTTCCCTTTGCCAATAAATTAGCAACAGTATGTTCTTCATTACTATAAAACTTTTGTGTATTAGAAGGCACTGTTGGCGGATTAACTTCATTAAAAATTACATTTATTGGTGTACGTTCAAAACTTTCATAAGTATCTGCTCCTATTTGTGCCGCATAATAGGTAACGCCATCTTGTATAACTGTGTTAGAAAGTATATTTCCTCCTGTTTCTGAATCGTACCAAACTAGGGTCGCGCCAATTTGTGGTATTACTATTAAATCATTTAATGTGGCATTAGGGCATACATACTGTATATTATCTGCTTCTGGAGGTACGGTTCCTACATACACCTCTACTGCTAACCTACATGTTGAAGTGCCTACATCTTCAACATAATATGTGGCTCCATGTACCAGAAAATCTGTAGAATTTAATGGTACTTGACTAAATGCAGAGTCAAACCATTGTATATTTGTACCTGTCATTTGGAGATCTGCAACCGTAGCATTTGTTGGTAAAAATTGATATTCTTCTTCAAAATCGTGAATTAGAGTTCCTTGGTCTACCATAATAGTTGCTGCGGTTCGGGTAGATATATTATCCGTTATATCATCCCACCAATAAATGGTTCCAGACTCGTCTTCTAAATCAATATCATCGGTTTTATCAAGAGGTACACCTCCAGTTTCTGTAGCATACCATTCAATATTCGATCCTGAGGGTGTTAAATTATTTATAGTAGGATACTCGCTCCATTCACTCGTGCAAAAACTATTTTCTTGGCCTGGAGCTAAAACAAATACAGTAACTGTATCGGTTGCAGTGAGCCCATCATTATCTGTTACTGTAAGTTGAAATACATAAGTTCCTTCTTCTAAATCCGTTACCTGAGGGTTTACAATATTTGCATCACTAAATGTTACCGTTCCACCACTGACTTTTGTCCATAGATAAGACACAATAGTACCGTCAGAGTCAAAACTTTGTGAACCATCTAATGTATATGTATTTATAGGAAGTATTATTGAATCGTCTACACCTGCGTTAGCAGTAGGAGGCGTATTGCTATTGCTATTGCTATTGCTACACTGAAAATTAGCTGTTATAGCAGGTTGAACCCAATCATAGGAATATATGGTTTCACTATTTTCATAAGTTCCTGATGAGCTATTTATAGCATACTCTATTCTAAATGCAGTAAATGGAAATGATTGTCCCATTGTTGTGGTATTAAAAATGGCTTTCCTTTGTGAATTAAATGGCTGATTTAATACCACTTCTGTATCTCCAAAAAAACCAGCTACTACAGTGGCATCTATAAAATTAATAGTACTGCCATCTTTCATAGATAATGTTAAATTATTTTCTATTTTGTTCTGAGATTCTGTAATAATAGAGTTACCAGAGAAACATACATTTGAATTTGATGCAGCCACATTAATGGTAATGGTATTACGTTCAAGAATAAGACCAGTTATCACATTGTTGGTTGCAGTGAATCGATAAATGCCCACATCTGATGATGTTGCAGAATTTATAACATAAGTACTGGAATCTGTGCCAACACCTGTCCAATTGACACCATCTGTACTATGTTCCCATTGGTAGTGGTTATTTGGACTACTTAAGCTGGTTGTTAAGGTATAACTGTCTCCTTCTGTTAGGTTAATGGTTTCTTCTTGGTCAACTTTCGCTTGGGGGCTATAAACATAAAAGTTAGAGATGTTGGCTTCCAAGGTAGGATGATCGGCTTCAAAATCTTCAAAAACAAATTTATTGTTATGAAATTTAAACCCTGTTAGATGGGTTAATGCAGTCAGTCCTGATGGGACAGTTCCCGATAGCTGATTATCGTTAAGGTGTAAATAATACAGTCCCGTGAGACCACCAAAACTAGTAGGAATACTGCCTGTAATCTGGTTTTTGTGCAACGATAACTCTACCAATCCAGTTAACATACCCAATTCTGAAGGTATAGCTGATAATTGATTATTGCTAACGTATAAAACGGTCAGATTTGTAAGATACTGTATACTCGAGGGAATACTGGTAATTTGATTATGGCTTAAAACTAAATAATCTAAATTTATAAGATTCCCTATACTTGAGGGTATAGCACCAGTAAGCTGATTATATTGTAATTCGCATCTATTTAACAAAGACAAACTACCAAATTCAGAAGGAATACTCCCAGTTAATGCATTGTAAGCTAAATTTAATATTTGGAGATTGGATAAGTCTCCTAATTGAGAAGGGATCGTGCCAGATAAATTATTATTATTGAGATTTAAACCTGTTACCTTTCCATCCGTTACCGTCACCCCATACCAATCGCAAACAGGCGTATTGATATTCCAAGGTTGATTATTGGCTAAGGTATTCGTCCAATTACCTCCATCTGTGTCATTGTATAGTGCCATTAAGGCATCGCGTTCAGTTTGTGGTACGCCACAGGTATCGGGAGTAACGGTAAGGGTGACATCGTTACGCTGTAGGGTAAGCCCCGTCACAATACTGTTGTTAGCCACCACATAGTAAACCCCAGCATCTGTTAAACCTACAGGATTTATAGTATAGTCTTTACTGGTAGCACCAGAAATGGCAACACCGTCTTTATACCACTGGTAGCTGTTGTTCGGGCTGCTTAAACTGGTGGTAAAGGTATAGCTTGAACCCTCGGTGACTGTGGGGGTTTCCACGGCATCCACTTTGGCTTGGGGGCTGTAAGTATAAGTTGTTAAATTAGTAGTATATGTTGGATGTTCATTTTCAAAATCGCTGAATATAAAATTGTTATCATAAAATTTGAAGATTTGTAAAGTGGTTAAAAAACTAATTCCTGAAGGGATACTCCCTGCTAATTGGTTTTTACTCAAAGTTAAAGTTGTAAGGCTGGTTAGATTAGTTATCTCTGTTGGGATGTTCCCTGACAATTGGTTGTTATATAGATCTAAATAAGTAAGCTGCGTTAAATTGCCTATTTCAACAGGAATATTTCCTGAAAGGACATTCTGACCTAAGTGTATGTAAGTAAGTTGAGTTAAATTGCCTATTTCTGAGGGAATGTTGCCCGACAATTGATTGTCAGATAGACGTAAATAATTTAAAGCAGTTAAATTGCCCAGTTCAGCAGGAATATTTCCAGACAACTGATTAGCATATAAAGAAAGACCAGTTAAATTTGTTAGATTCCCCAACCCAGTAGGGATAGTACCCGATAGTTGATTGCCAAATAGCGTTAAACCAGTTAAATCCACAAGATTGGATAACTCAATTGGGATAGCCCCAGTTAATTGATTTGAACTCAAATTTAAAGATTTAAGGTTGGTTAAATTGCCAATTTCAGAAGGGATAGGCCCCGTTAATTGATTAGTATATAATCTTAAGGAATTAAGATTTGATAAATTACCTATTTCTGATGGTATTGATCCCGATAAATTATTGTTATTAAGTTGTAATTTGTTAAGATTAACCAAATTAGATATTGAGACAGGAATTGTACCTGAAAGACCATTACTAGATAGGCTTAGCTCAGTAACTGTACCATTGGAAACCGTTACCCCATACCAATCACAAACAGAGGTATTGACATCCCAAGCTTGGTTATTGGCCAAAGTGTTGGTCCAATTTGGACCATTTGTAGCATTATATAATGCCATTAAGGCATCTTTTTCACTTTGTGGCACTACACATGTTTGTCCAAAACTATAAGTTGCACATAGTATAAAAAACAGTATAAGAGTAATTTTATGGAATATAATTTTCATGATATCTATATTTTATAGCTTAGATTGAAAAATTTGTGTAGCACCTGGATCGTTATGTTTATCGTGTCTTTTAAATCCAACGACATGAATTCTAACTTTTTCACTAGAAAAAACTGGATTATTGCTATACTTATTAAGTAATATAAATTCAATTATAGTATGATTATGGGATTTTCTTTTACTTTTCTTTGGTGAGTTAACACCCATTTCTAAGGTAAAATTAGCTCTTCCGGATGCATCTAGTTGAATAACAACATCTTGTGGGGCATAAATTATTTGCCCACCATTTAAAGATGCTTTCCACCCGTGAGCTCCATGTTTAATTTCAATTATTTTACCTCTAACTATATCATTGGGTTTTCCTTGTATTGTAAAACTTGTTTGTTTACGAAACCAGGAGAACTGCCCCGTTATTACTATGTCAGTTATTTTTGGCACCGCATTATCATCACAAGCATCACCAATACCGTCCCCATCATAATCTGCTTGGTCTGGATTTGGTGTATATGGGCAAACATCAACTGTATCTAACCAGCCATCACTATCAGAATCTTCAATAGGAGGAAGTTGACCAATGAGTTCAACAGGTAAATTAGCCCCAGAATCATCAGGAGTAATCAATAAACTTGAATGACCCGTATGTGCATATTTGTTTGAAACCACAATACCTCTATCGCCATCTTGATCTACAATATCTTTGTATGCAAAATGTCCTTCAGCCGTATTCCTGAAATCATAATCCTCAAAATTATCACCACCCATATAGCGGTATTTACTGTTTGATGCTACTGCTGTAGGTAATGTAAAATTATAACCGTACTGTGCAGAGGAATACCTGTTAAGCGCATCTTTATTCTCAATCTCTGCTCCAAATGGGCTATATTGCGTTACTTCACTGGCAAACGTCCAGTCTTGTGATGCATCGGTATTTAATTCCCATTGCTCACCGCTCAATGCGTAATAGGGTTTAAATTGTTTAAAGTAGCCCTCTTTTCGAATGTTATTTTTGGAAACATCCGCCCCTTCTTTCACATTGGTTCGCTCTGTCAAATAAGCATATGATTTTTCTGCACGCCATTCGCCTTTAGCATTGTATAAATAAGGATTGAATAAATATTTTTCTATAGATAATTCAGCCAATGCATCTTCATTTAAGTTTGCATTAGGAATGAATGGTAAATTGTTTTCGCACTGGCAGTTCCAAAAATCGTTATAAGCAACTGCACTGGCATTTACTATTCGTAAATTGGTAGAAGCAGAACCTTCTAAAGCTTGAGAGAAACTTGTAGTATCTATTTTTCCATCAATTAATGTCGTTAATGGGTTTTTCATCATAGTAACAGATGCCATGTTACCCATTTGTTGGTTACGATACCCAGATCGAACTATTTTGAAGTCCATATCTTCTTGTATTGATGCACCGCCTTCTCTATTAACCACACCTCCCAAACGATTCATAAGCAATACACCAGAACCGTCATTATTGAATTCTACTATCCAAAGCCGCTTACCATCTTGCGTCATAATTTCGTCCCCAAGGGTCAAATAATCATTAGCATATCCTACACCTTGTAATGTGAAGTATTCGCCGTTATATTCTAAAGTACCTTGAAGACCTAAGTTTTTAGAAGCTTGCCCCATATTATTATAAGCCCAATAAGCAGGGAAATTAAAATTGTAATAGGCGTCGTCAAACTCGTTAATGGTTTTGGTTAGGATAACCTCCCCGGTTTCGGCATCCCAAGCTTCATTGACTGTGGATACTTTTGAACCAAGATCTGTTGCTATTTTCTCTTTTAAAATAGCCGTCGTGTGAACCACTTTAGTAGTAATGACACTGTGGGCAATGTTTTCGTGCTTGTTATTTATAGGAATTGCTGTAAAAAACCATAGTAATACAAAACCATATGGAATTAAATAATAATTAGCATTAACCCCTTTAGTTTCTGACTTAGAATAAGATTCTCTAAAATCTGTAATAACATCATAATCGACACCGATTTCTTTATTACTTACTTTTCCATTTTTTTCTATAACAGGTAATACATTATTTAGAGTGTTTTGTTCTGTACTATAATGATAGTCTACTGATGAAATTGGAGTATCCATACCTTCTTGATATATTTTTTGAGCTTTTAGCTTTCCGTCCATATCGTTGGTATGTATACTATAACCTTGCGATAAAGTATATTGATTTTTGACTCGTACAGGAAGTCCAAATAAACCTTTAATAGTGTTTTGAAGTACTCTTCCTTGATTACTTACAAGACCATCACTATCAATACTTGTATAATCCACCTTGGTTGGAAAATCCTTTGTTGTATAAAATTCTGAAATCACTTTTCCTGTAGCGTGTCTTTTTATATCCGTTCTATCAATATTTTTTACCGTTACACGGCTATAGGTGACTTTTGAGTGAGGGAAAAAAGCTTTACCAAATGGTTTTTCTATATAACTGACTTCTCTAGGAGCAATTAAACGCACTCCTTTATCATAAAAGGGCTCAACAAAAGGATTTTCGGCACTGTCATTAGGTTCAAAAGTAGCTACACCACTTGAGCTGTTATCTTCTAAGGCATAACTGTAAGTTTGTCCATAGGTTTGAAAAGAGCCTCCTGTACTCATTTCGTCCCAATGGTCATTCATAACCAATTGCTTAATACGAGAACCACCACCCAATTTATTTGCTTTAGGTGTTGATAAACGAATCCATGATTTTTCGGGGATAAACTGTCTCGCACACAGTCTATTTCTTAATGCTTCATTGGGACCTAGAAAAATTTGACCAATAGCACCAATGCTAGACACTAGTTTTTTAGCAATGGTAACAACATTCTCTGTTCGATAATCTGCATTTAAACCAAATGCAACATCATTTAAATAGGTTCTAGCAAAGTATAAACCAGCTTTAGTAATAGGGTTTTTATCACTATTCCCATTGAGACCTCCTTCCATAGGTGTCCATTTCATGGGGATAGCCGCATAAACGGGTCCATTTATATTAGGTTGAAATACATTTACATTGCCATCTTTTTCAAAGTAACCGGTAACATAATCATAATCACGACTTGAAGTGTTCAAAGCCCCTTTCCTTGTCATATTCATTAAAAAGCGAAAATAAATAGGCTTATTATCTTGACCTTTTAAATATTTCGTGTTAAAATCAAAATTGGTATGAGTTTCATCTGGTAATTCCACATATAAATATTTTGCCTCTTGAACACCATTTATATTGTATAAAAACTGATTACTTTCAGGATCAGTTGGATTGATATTACCAACTTCTCCTGCTCCAACCACCTTAAACATTTGCATGGTGGGTTTATCTTGTACATATTGGTAATCGTCACTCTCATAAGTAAGGTCTATCGAGCCTCCAGATGGTAAACCAATTGAGGTCAACGACCATGACGAGGCATATACATCTTGTGTTTGTTTATTTTGTTGATCAACAAAAGGAAACTCAGAGGTGGTGATCGCTCCTTGTGTACCGCAATTAGTATCACCATCATTTGGTTTGTAGTTTCCCCAAATATCAAAGGCTTTTAAGCTGTATTTTGGATTATAAATAGGATTATCTTCATTATAACTAAAAGTATAAGGCGTATGCTTCCCCATTAAAGAAGTTCTATATGTAAAATAAACCCTCTTTAAAGTAAGTTTACCGTCCTTATTTACTTCAGCATTAGGGTTAATAGGATCAGGATCACCAGGTACAAAATTTACATTATTTGGTAAATCTTTACATAATGAATAGTCATATTCAAAATGAGCAGTTTTAATAGGAGATAATATGCTTATATTTGGATCATCCGTAGGATCATCATTTTCAAGTTCTTTTCTAAATACATTATATTCCGGTTTTGAGTACAAACGGATTTCATCTATTTGTTGTAATCTCCCTGCTCCAGCTCCCCCGTTATGATCATTAACACCAATACCATCTTCTCGATCGGATAATTTAAAAATAGCCACATGGGTTTTTGTTTCTATTTTATGGATATACTTTACCTCTTTTTTACCATAGAGATAACTCCCTTTTTGGTCAGCCCGGTTACTACGTAAACCTTCATTATAGGAAGCTTCATTAGCACCAAAAGGAATACGCCATTGGAAGGGTTCCTCTTGAGCCTTTTTATATTCAAAAAGAGTATAAGCTCCTAAATCATCGTCTGTAGGGCCATTGCCAGTTAGGTCTTCATAATCTGAAGATAATACCGCAGATAGTAAGTAGGTATGTGCATAGGCAGGCGTTTTTACATTATCATAAAAATGATCGATACCGCTTGTATTAGTGTTTTTATTTTCACCGGAATTATAATTAACAATTCCAGTTGCACAATCCCCAATAGCATTAGTGGTAAATGTGACTTCTTGTTTCTCTATATTATAGGCAGTTTCACCAAATACATAAGTAGCACCATCTGGTTTTAACACCCGCATTTCCGCTGTATGGTGCTCTTTTGCATATTTGTTAATATGATTTTGGGCATAGGTTCCTGTATAATAATCTTTTAGTTCTTTAACGGTGAGTTTTTGAATGGATTGGTTGCGAACGTCTCTTTTGGTTCTTTTAAAATCTCCCGAAAAGGATTTAAGATTACCTCTTGGTATATTACTATTAGTTAATAATTGATTGTTATTATCTACTCCATACTCTTTTACCCTAAAACGTGTATCGGCATATTTATCAAAACCTACACCACCTATTTTAAGTGCCATAGCTTTGTCACCATGTAATTGATCGGTATAAAGCGAGCGCTCCTTATCTACTTTATTCTCTCCCACATATTTAAAATATACAGGTTCGTAATCAAAATTAGAAGTACCATTCTTAGTGTTTTCATTTTCATTTTTAAAAGAGGGAGATGCTTTAGTTTGCCAGCCCCCTGTATAACTCTCAGAGGGAGCTTTAACAAAATTAGCCCCCACATGCAATCCCCAACCAGCTTCATATTCAGCACCTAAACTAAAACTTGCTCCTTCATCTTTTACATACTCGTCATAGATTTGACCTATTTGACCTCGATGTGGTCTAAACATCCCATTTATTCCTTGTCCATTTACGCTATATAAGTCATAAGTGTAATTTGTATATGGTAGTGCTAAGATATTTTCATTGATATTCCTGTCATTTTCTCTGTTATAATCCAAAACATCATTTTCGGTTGCTTGCCCAGTAAATTCATAGCCATAGGCTTTTTCTATTTTTGTTTTATCCCTTACTTTTTGAATTGTGGCCGAAGCAGATATTTCTCCCTCAATATCAAAACCACTTACAGAAGATCCAACAGAAAATGAAAATGTACTATTAAAATCCTTAAAGGCTGTGCGCTTTCTTGGGGTTAATGTAGGACCATAAAATGATATACTACCAGAAGACCTTGTTATATTAAGACCTTGGTTACTGGGATCATAACCAGTACCTGCAAAACCTCCATTCTTAAGGGACATAGAGGCACCTAAGTTGAATGAAGTTAACATTTTACTAGAGTTATAAGTTAGCCCTGCATTCAAATTACCTTCGACTGCATACATCCCATTCTTAAAACTAGCAATTCTATCTTTAACGCTAAGGTTGGGAGAGACGGTTACCCCTTCTGTTGTTGATGATTGAGCACTCATTCCTAGACTTACATAATCCCCTAAATCAAATGATAATCCATAGGATGGAGTAAAACTTATACCACTATAATTATTATATTTAATTCCCATACCTAAAGACGCTTTCACATAGTCCTCAGTTTCAATTCCAAATACTTGAGTGCCAACTTGCGCACTAATCCCCACCGTAACATTGGGTTTTAAGTTGTGTTCATAGGTCATTTCATCGCCCTTAAAATCATCAGGAATACCGCGAACTTGTCTATTGATTTGCCCCACATTTAAATTCCAGCCTAAACCGACCCAAGAGGCTTCTTGATCCATCGTCACACCAGAATCGTAAGCCAGGTTTAATGGATAACCACCCACATCCATAATGGGGATGTTGTAGTTGAAATCGCCCGTAGAGAGGTTTACCATATCGGACGTGCCAATAGGAGTAAAGGCATTAAACTCCGGTTGAGACGGCCCACTTGTTAATGCATATAAATTGGAGGGCTGTACCGTCGTAATAAGTAACTGAATAGCTAAATAACTGGCAATGATTTTTGAAAACTTACTGGTTCTAATGCTGTGAATCATAATGGTTTATTATAATTTAGTAATTACTTTTTATTTTTTATCAAGGTCTCTAACTTGATTAATCTATTCTCAAGTGTTTTGTTTTTTTCACTCTGCAAATACAACTCCTTTTGTTGTTGAAGAATATACAAAGTCAACTCCTCAATTTTTTCTAAGAGCTTCATGTTCATAATGCCCAATTCAATACCATGGGTTTCCATATCCTTTGCCGATGGAACGTTTGGTAAATGGCCATGGGTTATGATATATTCCTGTAGCTTTTGAAGTGGGGTCAAGCTGTAACCTGT